>CP054595.1:0-1259752 GCA_013347225.1 Candidatus Accumulibacter similis
GCCGCGCATCGCCGAAGCGATCCGGCGAGAACTCAAGGACGTGTGAGGCAACCTCGAATCTCCCCTACACCGAAAGCCCCCATGACCAACCGCGCCCAGATCCTCGTCACCGCCATCGACCAGACGCGTTCGGCCTTCGCGTCGATCCAGGGCAACCTGCGTGCACTCACCGACCACGCTCGCTCGGTGAACGGGCTGCTCGGCACCCTCGGCGTCGCCCTGAGCGGCGCCGGCTTCGTTGCGTTCATCAAGGGCAGCATCGACGCCGCCGACGAACTCGATGAACTGTCGCAGAAGGCCGGCATCAGCGTCGAAGCCCTGTCGACCCTGAAGCTCGCCGCGCAGCACGAGAACGTCGGCGCCGAGGCCTTCGCCACCTCGCTCAAGAGACTCTCGACGGCGATGTTCGAAGCGGCCGCCGGATCGGGCGAGAACCAGCGCCTCTTTGCCGCGCTCGGCATCACCTTCCGCGAGAGCACCGGGGAACTGCGTGCGACCGACCAGGTGCTGCTCGATCTGGCGACCCGTTTCCAGGCGATGCCGGATGGTCCCGAGAAGTCCGCGCTGGCGGTGAAGCTCTTCGGCAAGGCCGGGACCGATATGATCCCGTTCCTCAATCGCGGTGCCGACGGCATTCGGGACCTGACGGCGCAGTTTCGCGAACTCGGCGGCGAGATTTCCGGCGAGACGGCGACCCGGGCGGCCGAGTTCAACGATGACCTGAACCTCCTGCGCGCCGCATTGCAGGGTGTGGCCCACGGCATCGCCGCGAGTGTCCTGCCCGCGCTGGGCGATCTCGCCCGCGGACTCGTCGAGTCGGCGAAGAACGGCGGCAGCTTGCAGGCAATCCTCGACGGCGTCGTTCTGGCCTTGAAGACCCTGGCGCTGGGTGCGGCGGTGACCGCCAACGGCTTTCTCGCCCTGGGCGAAGCGATGGGGGCGGGTGTGGCCGCCGGCGTCGCGCGACTGAAGGGGAACGTCAGCCAAGCGCAGACGATCCTCGGCGAACTGGAGACCAGCCTCGCCGCGCGGCGCGACCGGGTGATCCAGTTCCACGACAGGCTCTTCAATCCGAAGCCGGTCGACGCGAAGAAGCCGGAAGTCAGACCAACCGGGGAATCGATCGCCGGGCGGCTCGCCCGGTCGGCCGGCAGCCCGGATACGAGCGGCGCGCGTCTCGCGCTGATCAAGGCGAACGCCGAAGCCGAACTCCGCCTCCTGCAGGACAGCCTCAAGCGGGCGCAGGAAGCCTACGACCGCGCCTTCGAGGACCACCTGGTCTCGATCCGTGCGTTTCATGCAGCCAAGGCGCAGATCGCCCAAGCGGCGATCGATGCCGAGATCGCCGCCAAACAGCAGGAACTCGCCGAGCAGACGAAGGGGACGACCACCGGCAAGGACGAGAGTGCTCGTCTGCGCGCGAAGGCCGAAGTGAAGAAGCTCGAGGCCGAGCTGATCGTCCTGAACCGCGAGCGTGCCGACGTCGAGATCGAGAGCGCCCGCAAGGCGGCCAAGGCCGAAGCCGATCTGGCGAAAGAACTCGCCCAGGTCCGGCAACGCCTGGCCGAGATCCACGGCGGCGCCGGTGGCGAGATCACGCGCGAGAAGCTGACGCAGGAGTACCAGCCGCTGCTGGACAGGCTTCGTGCGGCGGGAGACCAGGCAGGCGAAGCCGAGGTCAACCGCCTGATCGACGTCGAGGCGCATCTCGCCGAACTCGGGCGGCTGGAGTCGCAGTTCCAGTCGGTGATGGAGCGGATGCGCATCGCCGAAGCCGAACTCCAGGTGCAACGCGAGGCCGGCCTGCTCACCGAATCGCAGATGCGGCAGGGCCTCCTGACCCTGCACCAGCAGACCGCGCAGGAGGTCGAGGGTCTGATTCCCCGGATGGAGGCCCTGGCCCGCGCAACCGGATCCGAGGAGGCGATCAACCGCGTCGCGCGCCTGCGAGTCGAAGTACGGGGACTCGCAACCGAGTCCGACGACGTCGCCCGGCGCATCGACGGCGCAATCGAGGACGGCTTCGTGCAACTGTTCGAGTCCATCGGCTCGGGCGCGAAGTCGGCCAAGGAGGCGTTCGCCGATTTTGCGCGCTCGGTCCTCCTGGCCATTCAGAAGATCGCCGCCCAGAAACTGGTCGAGAGCCTCTTCGGCAGTCTCGGCAAAGGCTCGGGCGGTGCGAGTCTCGGGGGGTTCATCGCATCCCTCTTCGGCGGCCGTGGTCTTGCGGCCGGTGGCTATGTCACCGGTCCGGGTACCTCCACCTCCGACTCGATCCCGGCGCGCCTGTCGGCCGGCGAGTATGTGCTCCAGGCCGCCGCTGTGCGAACGATCGGCGTGTCGTTCCTCGACGCGCTGAACGGGATCGCTCGTGGGCCTCGGGTGACCGCAGGCCGCCTGGCCTTCGCCGAAGGCGGTCTCGTCGAGCAGCTCAAGCCGTCTGCGCCGGCCGGCGCCGCCCAGCCGAGCGTGCGCATCGTGAACGTCGTCGATCCGTCGCTCGCCCACGATTACCTCAACTCGTCCGCCGGCGAACGGACGCTCCTCAATATTCTCGCCCGCAATGCCGGAGCGGTGAAACAGGTGCTGGCGTAATGGCGTACGAATCGGGAATCGCGGCCGACCATCGGGATCTGCTGGGCCGCTTCCGGGCTTTCGTCACCGGCCACCCGAGCCTCATCGCCGCCGGCCAGGCGTGGCAGGAACTGCGCTGGGTGCAGCAGGCGTCGACGCAGGAGCTGATCCTGAAGGCGCCGGGTCTCGCCGGCACGGACGCGATCTACGCCGGGCTGTTCTCGCAGGAAACGGCCGCCTCGGATCTCTATCAGTGGCAGGTGCTCGGCTACACCGGCTATCTCTCCGGCGCGAACTTCACCGGCCAGCCGGGGCTGAGCCCGGCGCATTACCTGTCGCTGTGGAACAGCCCGATGAGCTACTGGCTGGTCGCCAACGGCCGGCGGGCGATCCTCGCGGTGAAGGTGAGCAGCCGCTACATGCTGATGCACCTGGGCTTCCTGACGCCCTATGCGACGCCGGGGCAGTTTCCTTACCCGTTCTTCGTCTCCGGCACCGACAACTACTACTTCGGCGGGCGCCGCTGGTCGGAAGTCTCGACCATCTGGAATGGCCAGATGCGCAACCTCGCCGGGGTGTGGGCGACGCCGTCGCGCTACCCGGCGGGGCAGACGTACAAACACTCGCCGGGCGCCATCTATCCGCTGACCAGTCTGGTGCTCTACGACGCCACGGCGATCTATGGCGAGATCGACGGGCTGTTTCACGTCTCGGGTTTCGGCAATGCCTCGGAGAACCTCGTCACCGTCGACGGGGTGAACCATCTGGTGCTGCAGGACGTCGCGTCGACCGGCATCGGCAACTACGTCGCGTTGCGCCTGCAGTAAACAAACACCTCCCCGCTTCCTGGACGACCACATGACTTACGCCACCGGCGTCGCCTCGACCGCCAATCAATTGCTGGATGCGATCCACGGCTTCGCCGGGGCGAACGGCTGGACCGTCAACGCCTACGCCGCCGAAGGGGCCGGCTACCGTCTGCACGTGAACCGGGGTGCCGTCTGGGCGGACTTCTCGACCGCTTACGCGCCAGCCAGCTACGCCCTCGCGCTCAAAGGCTCGACCGGATACAGCAGCGCACGCGCCTGGGACAGCCAAACCGACGCGATTCCCTACCCGCTGACCTGCCCGGTGAACGTCGGCACGCAGAGTGCCTCGCTCTTTCCGTGTACCTGGCATCTCGTTGCGCAGACGAATCCGGACCTCCTGGCCGGGGTGTTCGTCTCTCCGGCGCAGGCCAATACGCACTTCGCGGTGGGCCAGCTGATCCAGACCGGCCTCTACGACAGCGGCGCGTTCTACGGTGGCCACCAGTTCTGGGCGCCAGCGGTTTCCAACTACTACGCGCACCAACTCGCGCTGCGCGCCGAGGTGGATGGCTACCGATGGCTCGGCGCCGGCGGCTCGGTCCCGCTCTGGCGCGATGGCCCACCCGAGACGACGAACCAGTTCAACGGCCTCGCTCCGCTGATGCCGATCCGGGTGATGGTGCAGTCGGGGGGCTATGGCGTGCTGCTCGGATTCCTGCCGCACCTGCGTTGTGTCCACATGCAGCACTTCAACAATGGCGATACGGTGACGATCGGCGCCGACGAGTGGATGGTGTTCTTCCGCAGCGACCGGGCGGCGGGAGGCGTCGGGCTGGCCCTTCGGAAGTGAGCGATGGCGACTCTCATCGGCGTGACGGGCCTTGCCGTCCTCCACTTGGCGGGTCACCACACGGTCTCGGCCAACCTACAGACAGTCGGCTTGGCGGGCGTCCCGTCGATCGTCGGGCTGGATCGTGCCGGGATCCGGAGCTTCACCTGGCCGGGCGTGCTGCCGCGCGCGGGTTTGACGGGAGCGGCTGACCGGAGCTTCCGCGACGACTGGTATCACCGCATCCACGTGCTGCCGGCGGCGATCGACTTCGGCAACCTCGTGAGCCCGGTGAGCCAGGCCGTCGAGGTCTGGAATGCGTTTCTGTCACCGGTCAGCCTGACCGCGATCGAGGAGACCGGCGCCGATGGCGTTTCGCTGAGCGGACAGTCGCCACCGCCGCTGGTCTATGGCGGGCTGGCGTCGCGCGTCCATACCGTGGCGGCGTCGACGCTGGGAAGCCCGGTCCTGTCGGCACACTACGTCTTGCGCTTCAGCAACGGGGCGAGCTCGGCACTCACCGTGACCGGCCGCCGCGTCGTGGTCTTGGGCTTCGCCCCGAACTGGGCGGGCGGCATTACCGAGCGGCTGGCGTGGCTGACCGACGTGCTGGAGTCCTACGACGGCAGCGAGCAGCGCATCCGGTTGCGCAGCGTTCCCCGTCGCAGCTTCGAGTTCCAGCTCGATCTCGCCGGGCAGGGCGTGCGGGTGCTGGAGACGCTCCTGCACGCCTGGGGAGCCCGGGTCTTTGCCGTGCCGGTGTGGACCGACCGCACGGTGCTCACCGCCCCGCTGTCGGCGGGCGCGGCGGCGGTCCGTGTGTCCGATGCGGCGCATGCCGACTACCATGCCGGCGGCCTGGTCGCGTTCTGGTCGGACAACCTGCACCACGAGGTCGCCGAGATTCTGTCGCTGGCTGGCAACGCGCTGACCCTGAAGCAGCCGCTTTCGCGCGGTTGGCCGGCGGGAACCCGCGTCTTCCCGGCGCGCTTCGCCCGCATCGATGGCGACGCCGTCGTCGCGCACCCGACCGATGCGCTAGCCAGCGCGCGGGTGCGCTTGGAGATCGAGGACCCGAGCCCCGTGCCGGCGATCGATGGCCCGAGCGCTTACCGGGGGTATCGCGTGCTGGAGTGGCGTCCGAACCGGATCGAGGACCGCACCGACACCTGGCGTCGCAAGCTCGCCGTCCTCGACTACGGCACCGGGCCGGTGAACATTGACGATCTCAGCGGCCACCCGGTGGTGGGCAAGCGGCTGCGGTTCACATTCGGCAATCGCGCGACGATCCAGGCCTTCCGCGCCTGGTTGCACGCGCGCCAGGGACGGGCGGTGCCGTTCTGGCTGTCTTCGGGGCAGTCGGATGTCGAGGTGACCCGGCCGATCCACGCGGCCGACCAGCACCTGGCGGTGAAGAACATCGGTTACGCGCGCTACCTCGCGAGTCCGACGATCCGGCGCGACGTGGCGATTCGGGTCGCCGGCGGCGCGGTCCATCACCGGCGGATCACCGGCGCAACCGAGATCTCCGAAGACGAGGAACTGCTGATGCTCGATTCGACGCTGGGGGTCACCATTCCGCTGGCCCGGGTGCTGCAGGTATCGTTTCTCGACCTCGTGCGGCTCGAGGCCGACGCGCAGGAATTCTTCTGGGAGACGGACGGGATCGTCCAGGCCGTGCTGGAAGTCCGGACGGTCCAGGAGTGAGGCCATGAGCTATACGACCGTGGAGCAGTCGGTGGCGGATGGGAGCCCGATCGAGCTGTACCGCTTCGCGCAGGGAACCCGCCACTGGTGCTACACCTCGAGCCAGCTGCCGGTGGACCATCTGTCGGAAACCTATGCGCCGCGGACGCTGACCCGCGGGGCGATCGAGCAGGCGAACGAGATCCACCGAAACGGCCTCGAGATCACGCTGCCCCGCGACGATCCGTTGGGAACGCTGTTCCTTGCCGCGCCGCCCGAGGGGATCGTCAGCGTCACGATCTATCGCCGGCATCGGGCCGACCCGGAGTTCATCACCTACTGGAAAGGCCGGGTCAGTGCGGCGCGCTTCTCGGGCGCGACGGTACAGCTGAAATGCGAGCCGATCGCCACGTCGTTGAAGCGGGTCGGTCTGCGCGCGCGCTATCAGCTGCTCTGTCGGCACGTGCTGTACTCGCCGAGCTGCGGGGCGCTGCGCGAGCGGTTTCGGGTCGATGGGATCGTCTCCAGCCTCGGCGGCACGCAGCTGACGGTTGCGGCGGCGGCCACCGCGGCTGACGGGTATTTCACGGCCGGGATGCTTTCGGCAGGCGTGGGGTTGCGCATGATCACGGCGCACAGCGGGTCGAGCTTGACGCTCGCCGCGCCCTTGATCGGCCTCGCGGTCGGTGATGCGGTCTCGCTGTTGGCCGGCTGCGATCACTCGCTGGGGCAGTGCGCGAGTCGCTTCGACAACCTCGACCAGTTCGGCGGTTTCCCGTTCATCCCGGTGAAGAACCCCTTCACCGGCGACGCGATCGTCTGATCGGAGTCGACCATGTGGCAACAGATCCTCGTCTGGGTCGTCACGACCGTCCTCTCGGCGCTCCTGGCGCCGCGGCCGAAAGCGCCGGAGAACGCGCAACCCGGCCAGATTGGTGACAAAGATGTGCCGATCGCTTCGCAGGACGCGCCGATCCCGGTGCTC
Organism: Candidatus Accumulibacter similis; assembly: GCA_013347225.1. NCBI lineage: Bacteria > Pseudomonadati > Pseudomonadota > Betaproteobacteria > Candidatus Accumulibacter > Candidatus Accumulibacter similis. Next base: position 6,884 of record CP054595.1, read on the forward strand.
TTCGGCACCCGTCTGCTGTCCGGGCCGAACGTCGTCTGGTATGGCGACGTCCAGGTGCGGGCGATTCGCAAGTCGTCGGGAGGAAAGAAGTGAGCACTCGGGTGACGGTCGCGCACGCGCGGGAGTTGGGTTACTGCGTCAAGGGCGTTCGCCGCTGGTTCGACGGCCGGGAGCGGAGCTGGGAGGCGTTCGTCGAGCACGGCGTTGACAGCGACTGGCTGCGCGCGACCGGTGATGCGATGGCGATCCGCCTCGCGGATCTGGCCGAGGGTGGGATTGGGGCGGAGGACGATCGATGAGCCGGGGGGGTGGCAAGGGCAAGCAGAGCTATACGGTCGGCTACTGGTATGGGCTCGGGGCGCATCTCGCGCTCTGTCACGGTCCCGTCGACGCGCTGACCGAGATCCGCGTCGGCGAACGGGTGGCGTGGTCGGGGAACGTCACGGCGAGCACGACGATTCAGATCGACAACCCCACGCTCTTCGGTGGCGAGGAGCGCGAGGGCGGCGTGCTGGGCCCCGTCGACGTCCTGATGGGTGAGGCCAGCCAGGAGCGGAACGCTTATCTGAAGGGCGTTCTCGGCAGCACGATTCCGGCCTTCCGCGGCGTCTTCTCGCTGGTTCTGAAACGGGTGTGGGTGGCGGCGATGAACCCGTACATCAAGCCGTGGTCGGTGCGCGCGAAACGGATCCCGCGGGCGTGGAACAGCGGGACTGCCGAGATCGACGGCGACGCCAATCCGGCGCACATCATTCGCGAGTGCCTGACGAATGGCGATTGGGGCATGGGGTATCCCGAGAGCGACCTCGACGACGCGAGTTTTACGCGAGCGGCCGCGACGCTCTACGGCGAGGGCTTCGGTCTGTCGCTGCTGTGGAGCCGCGAGGAGACGATCGAATCCTTCGTGCTGGCGATCCTGAAGCACATCGACGGGGTGCTGTACGTCCATCCGCGCAGCGGGCTGTTCACCCTGCGGCTTGCCCGAGCGGACTACACGCTCGCCAATCAGGCGGGCTTCGATCCGTCCAACATCCTGCGCCTCGAAGAATTCTCGCGGCCGTCGTGGGGCGAAGTGACCAACCAGGTGACGGTGATCTACCGCGATCGCGAAACGGACAAGGACACCTCGGTGACGGTGCAGGATCTCGCCGGGGTGCAGATGACCGGCAGCGTGGTGGCGACCAGCGTGAACTTCCCCGGCATCTCGAAGGCCGAGCTGGCGAACCGGGTCGCGATGCGCGAACTGAAGCAGTTGTCGTCGGGACTCGCGAAGGGCGTCTTCGTCGCCAATCGCCAGGCATCGCTTTTGAACATCGGTGATGTGATCCGCTTTGCGTGGCCGCCCTACGGCATCACCGAGATCGCGATGCGGGTAGCGCGACTCTCCTATGGCGAGCTCGCCGACGGGGCGGTGCGAGTCGAGTGCGTGCAGGACGTCTTCGGCTTGCCGCAGTCGGTCTATGCCGTGCCGCCGCCGACCGGCTGGGTCGAGCCGGTCAGCATGCCCCGGGCGTGCCCGGTGCAGATGCTCTACGAGGTGCCGTACTGGTCGGTGATCGCGGATTTCACCGGTGAGTCGCAGAGCCTGATCGCCGACATCGGGGAACTCGACGGGCTGGTGGCGGCCTGCGGGGCGCGGTCGAACTCGGACGCCTACGGCTTCGAGGCCCAGGCGTATCAAGCCGGGGCGTTTCAGTCGAAGGGCTTCGGGACCTTCACGCCGACGGCGGTGCTGACCGAGTCCTTGCCGCTATCGGCCGCCAACACCACGGTGGGGATCGCCGGCGGGATCGACCTCGAGGAGGTAGAGCCGAACACGCTGGCGGTGGTCGACGGCGAGTGGGTGCAGGTGACGGCCGTCAACCTCGTCGCGCAGACGGTGACGCTGGAGCGCGGCCTGCTCGACACCGTGCCGGTGGCGCATGCGTTAGGGGCTCGCCTGTGGTTCGTCGACGGTTGGCGGTTCTATCTGACGCCGGAGTATGTGCAGAACGAGGTCGCTCGCGTGAAACTCTTGCCGCGGACGCCGAAAGGGACCTTGCCGGAGGCCGCAGCGACCGAGTTGAACCTGACGCTGGCCAAGCGCTTCATTCGCCCGTACTGCCCGGGCAACGTGCGGGTGAACGGGCTGCACTATCCGCGCGTGATCAGCGGCGAACTCTCGATCTCGTGGGCCACCCGCAATCGCCAGAGCCAGACCGCCTACCTGGTGCTTCAGACCGAGGGCTCGATCACGCCCGAGGCGGGGCAGACGACGACTGTGCGCCTGTTCAACGAAAAGGGCGTGCTCGTCAGGACACTCGCCGGGCTGACCGGGACCGGTGTCAACTGGACGGTCGCGGAGGAGGCTGCGGAATCGGGACTTTCGCGCATCAACGGTCGGGTTCGCATCGAGATCGAGTCCGAGCGCGGCGGGCACATCTCGTGGCAGAAGCAGATCGTCGAGTTCGACCGGGCGGGCTACGGACTCAACTACGGCAAATACTACGGAGGCATCTGATGGCGACTGTGGATCCGAATCTGGGGCTCACCTATGGCTGGACGCTCGGCGAGTCGGGCTGGAAGGACGGCATGGACGCCAATCTCCGGCGACTTGGTGCGGTGGTGGGGCTGTCGGTGAAAGACCGGGATCTCGGCACGCCGCCGGCGAGCCCAAGCGATGGTGACCGCTACCTGATCCCGGCGGGAGCGACCGGTGCATGGTCGGGGCGCAGCGGCCAGATTGCGGTGCGCATTGGCGGAGCCTGGGAGTTCCACGAACCCAAGGTCGGTTGGCTGTGCTTCATCGAGGACGAGGCCGTGCTCTCAGTGTACAAGGCGGCCGGTTGGAGTGCCGGCATCGCGGTCTGAGCGCTCGCGACTAGTAAACCGTGGAAGCCGCCCATGCGGCCGGCTTCTTCTCTCTGGAGGACAAGACATGAACACGCCCAGCGTGACTGACGGCATGGTGTCCATGCCGCGCGATGACTTCGAGCAACTGCTCGAGCGCGCCGCCGAGCGCGGGGCCCGACACGCCCTACACGGCGTGGGGCTCGATGGCGCTGATGCGGCGCACGACATCCGTGAGCTGCGCAGTCTGCTCGATGCCTTCAATGAAGCGAAGAAGACCGCATGGCTGACGATCGTCCGGATGCTGGTGACCGGACTGGTCATGGCAACGCTCGCTGGGGCGTTCATGAAGCTGAAGGTGTTCGGGGGTGGGCAGTAGGAAAGATACGCACTCGCCGATCGTTGAGGCCCAAGCCGAAGGCTCCCAGGTGCCCAGGTCGCTGCCCTTATGACGGCCCCGAGCGCGATGTTGCCCTACTGCCCGGTACTGTTCGCCAAGCCCGAGGGACGACTTGCCGCCATCGTCGGCTTCACGTTCAACCTCGGCGCGGGGCGGCTACAGACGTCGACCATACGACGACGTGTCAATCAAATCGATTGAGTGCAGCCCGCAGATGAACTGAAGCACTGGATATATGGCGATGATGGAAAGGTGCTCAGCGGGCTTGTGGCGCAGCGAGCAGCAGAGGCTCTGGTGGCATTGAGATAGCCGATGTCATGTGCGACCGAGCGAAGAACATCTCTTCATTGCGGCCACCATTGGCCGTTCTGAAAGACAAACGCGATTCTTCCGTCATTTCTGGTCGTCAAAACCTGCCTCGTTTCTCCCCGAAATGGCCCGCCCCGAGCCTTGCTGCGATAGTAGGGAACCGTCTTCTGGGTGTCGTACATATACCCCTTGTCTGAAATGACGACATAGTACGGATTGCACCCGTAGGTATCGAAGACCTCGGCACAGATCCCGTTCTCGCGGCCGTGGTGCGACGCAATCAGGACATGCGTCTCGGATACAACCTTCTGGAAGCCACGCTGACTGAGCAGTGCTTTCCACCCAGACGATTCAAGGTCGCCCGGAAACAGGAAATTGATGCCTGCGATCCGAAGATGCACAACCATGCTCAGGTTGTTTTCATCATCAAACTCGGGGTAATCGTTGTAGAATGCCTGACGCTCGACTCCCAAAAACCTCGGCGGAGTTGCCTCTGTCCCGCCGGTGTAACTTGAAGCCATACCAACCAAGGCCTCGATGCCGCGACCCATGCCGTCCTCGGATTTGAGCTGGCAGATGGTATATGGTGTTACTGAGCGGTTTCGCCATAGCCACTCGACATCCACGTTCCCCAGCAGATCCGGCAGGCCGCTGACATGGTCTTCGTCATAGTTCGTGATCGCCAGCATCTCAAGGCGTGATATGCCTTGATCACGCAGGTACCGCCCGGGCCTCCATCCGGTGTCCCCGTTGTGCCCGCAGTCAATCATCAGGCGGGTACCGTTATCGCAGGTGAGCAACGCACAGGCACCGTGCTCGACATCGAATATCTTCAGTTCCATGTCGCTCCCTCAGAGACTCTTCCTACCGAAGCCCTTTGAAACCCGGCCGATACAGATTGCGCAGCGTGTCGGCATTCATCGAAAGCCAGTGGCTCTTTCGTGTCACGAAATCGAGCTCTCTGGAGACCTTCGTCGAATTGGCGATCAGATTTGTCGCTCGGAACTTCTGCGTGTGTGGTGGCAGCGATCGAATAATCACGTCGCCCGTTTTCGTTGTCATGATCGGGATGCTCAGATCAAAGAGTCTCTGGCAAACCTCCGGCTTTGGGTGTTCGAACTGATTGTCAAACTGGCTCCCGCAGACAGCTATCTTCGGCTGGACGGACTCGAAGAACGTCTTTGAATTGGTCGGGCAGTCAGCTCCATGATGTGCAAGCAGCAGAACATCGACTTCGCGCTTGAAAACCTTGCAGCGACGTAGGTATGCCCCGATGTTCGTGTCCTCCACATCACCTAGGCTGGCGACGTTGAAGCAGCCCTGGCGAAACAACTTGACGGTCGAATTGTTGTTTGAATCACCATCCAGCAAGACGCGTGGGTGGTACACCACGTCTCGGTACGCCAGATCTTCGGCATTCTTCAGGCCCCTGATGTACTCAGGGTCGACGGCAATGCACTTGACAGTGCGCCCCTTGTTCGCATTCGTCGCCCGGTAATTCTGAATAACCTTGAGGCAGTCCTTCGCAGTGTCGCTGTGTGGCGGATATCCCGGGTACTCGATTGTCGCTGGCTTATAGCGCGAGAGTATTTTTTCAAGGTCAATCAGTGCGCAATGATCTTGATCCCAACCGGTGATGTGAAGCACGTCGACGGTGCTTTTCCCGCACTCTGCAAGCTCGCGGTCCAAGTTTGGGCGATTCAGGTCGGTCAACCTTGCTTCAAGCAAGGTGAAGGTGCCATCGACGAAAAGAGAAAAGGAAGCGCCGGCCGTGCCAAGCTGATAGGCGCGGAACCTGGTAATGATAGAACGGGCTGTCACGTCTTCTTCCCTCCATCATCGTTCGCCTCCAGTGCCAAGACGTTTTGAACAAGTCGTATACCCGCATTTCGAGCTGATATGGCGAGCCACAGAAATTGCACCGCTAAGCCGCCTGCAACCGTTGCTTGCAGGCCAGCTGGCGCCCCCGCCAACACGGATGCTATCCAAGCAATCGCTAGGATCAGAAGAGTCAGACTGGATGAATCTCGAAAGAGGAGAAATCGCTTGTGCGAGTCGCTGACGATGACATTTGCCTGGTACTTCTGGAACAGTTTGTACCAGCAACTATTCTGGTCCCTTGGACTTTGTGGGAACTCTCCAACTCTTTTCTTCAACGCCGCAATATCGATACGGGGGTCGGCTTCTGCGTGCTCGCTAAACGCACGATGACCAGGCAGCGCATCTTTGGCGCGCCAGAAGACGATTGACGCCTTGGTATTAGATGGCAGTAGGTCATTCAGGAATACCGCGACCAGTGGGCCGGCGGCGGCACAGAGCAGCGCTCGAACGAACGCCGATTGCGCAAGCTCCGAAAGCGATGCTTGGGTGAACGTGAAACCCGTCAACACCAAGACGATTACGACGATATCGGCACTTACCAGCCGCCAAATGGCCTTGCTGTTCTCAGCTTTCAGCGACGAAGAAGCCGCAGTCTTATTTGTCATCTATCCCTCCCGATTCACACTTCAGTCCCCGGTTTCGAACTCAGCGTTCTTGAACTTCAACACGTTGCAGTTCTCCTTCACCGCGCGCTGCAACCCGTCGTCGAAGCCGCTGGCCGACTCGGCCTGGATATCGATGGCGATCGTCACCTTGACACCGGTGCGCATAGTGAACTGCTGGACAACTTCGTCGACTAGGTCGGCGAACTGCTTCTTCGCCAGAAACGGATCGAGTTCGATGCCGCCGTAGAACCGCTTCTTGACCATCCGACCGGTGGCGGTCGTACCCGTGGCGTAGCCAACTTTGGCTGGGTCCTCGGCACGCCGCGTTCCCCCACCCGTCGGCACACTCGTCGTCGATGCACCCCCGCCAGCCTCAGCGGCCTTGACCCGCGACGCTTCCTCCGCCGCGCGCAACCCCTCCATGTAGGCCGCCGCCGTAAGCGGCTCGATCAGCAGCAGTGACGAGTCCATGATCAGCGAGGTACGCTTGCCATAGCTGAACCCGACGTACCGACCATCCTCATTGCCCTGCGCAAAGCCGAAGAAGTCGCGGCTCTCCGCGCCTGCGCCCATCGCGTTACGAAACACCACGTCGTCCTTCAGACGCGGCAGGTACAACTGCTGGCAGGTTTGCTGCCAGACGTTGAGCGCGCTGGTCTCCTTGACCTCATCTTTCCAAAACCAGTCTTTCAGCACCTTTGCGAGGTGAACCGGCGCCCACTCGCTGATGAGCAGCTCGTTCTCCTTGAGCACGCGCTCGATTTCCTGCGACCAGTTCGGCGCGCTAGAGTTGAGCGCAAACTGTTCCCAACGCAGTTCGGACAGTCCCTTGCCGGGGCGGGCCTCCTGCATCGGCGCGACGATCCATTTGTAGGTCTCGCGGATCATGCGGCGCACGGTCTCGTCGGCCTGATCCAGGCTGGCGTTCGCCTGCTTGGCCATCAGGTTGTCGAGGACGATGCGGTTGTCCTTGTAGTCGGCAACGATGCTGCGCCACGCCAGGTACGAACGGATGTGGTCCTTCAGGCGGCTGACGCTGTCGTAGTCGGCGGCCAGGAAGATCAGCCGGTTCTGCCTGAAGCGGGGCTGGTCGCCGCGCTTCTTCAGGATCTCGGTCGCGCGGTCCAGGCCAAGGCTCTGGCCGCTCCTGCTGAACGCGGCGTCGGGCGGCAGTACCACCAGGCGCAGCGCCCAGTCGTCGGGTACGTCGCCGCTGGCGGTGAAGACGTGGATGCCGCCGAACACGCCGCTGGCGAAGCCGCGATGGATGCGCTCGCGAACTGTCGGGAAGACGTCTTCCTTGTCCTGGAAGCGGCGCTTGCGCTCCTCCATCTCGCGCCGCAGGTTGGGCCGCGTGTCGAGCCAGAAGCGGTTGTTGGCGTGGTTGAGGTAGTGCAGCCGGTCGCCAAGGCGGCGCAGCGCGTCTTTGAACAAGCCGATCTGCTGGCCCGGCTGGATGACGCCGAGGATCACGCGCTCCAGCTCCAAGCCCCGCACCAGCTGGTTCGTGGTGCTCGGCGCGCTGCCCAGGAACACCGCACGTGCTGAACGACGGCAAGCCTGCACGCTGCCGAAACGGGTGTCCTTATTCTCGATCTCGGTGGTCTCGGCACGCTCGCCGTCGACGTCGCGCTCGATCACCGGGTCCCAACCCTGTGGCAGGTAGTAGATGACCTCGTTGCGCACGTCGGCGTCGTAGAGCGGCAGCCCGCCCGGCATGATCAGTGGGTCGTTGTTGCCGTCTTTCCACAGGCGGTGGATGACCTTGGCCATCATCTTCAGCACGCCCCGGGTGCGCTGGAAGTTGTCCAAGGTCGACCAGTCCTCGTAGAGTCGGTCAAACACCTCGGGGTGGATCGGGTAGGCGTGCACCAGCCGCTCGAAGTAGCGGGTCTCCTGCGTCTCCTGCGGGAAGTCGTCGCGGTTGGTGGTGTAGAAGTCGGCAAAGGCGCGGCACACCGACTCCATCGCCAGCTTGTCGTTGATCGATCCGAACAGGCGCCGTCGAACGATCTCGAACGCCTCCTCGGCGGCCACCGGCTTCCATAGCGCCTGAACGCGTCCGAAGTAGTGCGCCAGAGCCTCCAACGCCTTGACGCCACGCTGGCTGCCTGCCTCCTTGTCCGACTCGGGGAGCGACGCCAGCAGTACCGCCGTGGGCACAGCCTTCAGTGCCTCGGTCAGCGCCTGCACGAACGACAAGTTGGAGTCGAACGTTCCCCCGGCGAGCGTCTTGCCCTCTTCGAACTGGCGCACGTAGGCCACCAGCTCATCGATCAGGATCACGCAAGGGGCACAGCGGACCAGCAGCGTCTCCAGCACCGCCTTGCCGGGCGACGTGCCCGAGGCGTCCGCATCGGCGACCAAGGCGTAGCCTTCCACTCCACCCAGTTGCCACGCCAGGTCGCCCCACAGCGTGCGCACTGCCTGGCCATCGCGCTTCGCCGGCTGGTTGGGCGACGACTTGATCCCGTCCAGAACCGCGATGCGGGCGCGCGGCAGCTCGGTGATCTGCGCAGCGTCCAGGATGGCTGCCACCCCCTGCAGGTCGCTCGCTGGCACCTCGCCCCTGGCCATGTGGTAAACCGCCAGCATGGTGTGCGTCTTGCCGCCACCGAAGGCTGTCTGCAGCTGAATGACCGGGTCTCCACCCTTGCCCGAGAGGCGCTTGACCACGGAATCGAGCAGCAGGCGCATCCCCTCCGTGATGAAGGTGCGCTGGAAGAACAGCGCCGGGTTCTGGTACTCGCCGGTGGCGGTTCCCGCGTGCACGCGCGACAGATCGGCCGCGAACTCGGCTTGCTGGAACGTGCCCTTGAGCACGTCCTCGTGAGGGACGGCGATCTCGCGCCAGGGTTTCAGTGCCATTGTTCTTCCCCGATCAGATGTCCAGGTTCTTCTGTGAGCCAACGTGCCCCGCCTCATGCGAGGCGCGTTCAATCTCGTACCACGCTGCAATCAACTCGTTGTAGGCGCGCGCTTCTTCAGCCCAACCTTGACGCTCACACGTCGTGTACATCCGGTAAGCGAGTTGACGAATAGGTTCGGCCCGAGCCGGCATCCGGGCGAGCAGCGCTCCTGCAGCAGCTTCGCCGCTCTGCTGAAGTGCGCGAATAAGCTGATGGGCAGCCTCCCAAATTGGAGTTCTGTTGTCGCCCTCAGGCGACCACTCCTCTGGATACTCGCTAACCTTCAAGAGTCGCACTCGCCCAGAACCGGATTCAATGACTCCGGCCTCTTTGATTGCGTCTACAGATGTGCCCTTTGCGCGTGCGAGAACATCGGCGTTTCCAAACTGCCCAGTCGCCCAGCCATATTCAGAAAACCACTGGACGCAAAACCTCGTGTCCGCATCCATGTCGCCTTCGGCATCCGAAAAATACTCATCGAGGGCTTTGTTGATCAGAGAGAGGGCGGTGTGAACCGACATTTCACCTCCATCCGCCTCAAGTACAGCCTTGTACCGAGAGAAGACGGCCATTCCTGGACCGATGGCCGCCTGCGCAAGATCAACAGGCGCAATCGGACTAGAACCAACAACCCCACCGATCATGGCCTCGATAGTCTCTGGAATTTCATCCTTCAATGCGCGAACAAAATCGCGGCGCGAGACCGTCTCGGCATCCTTTGCGCGCCGCCTGCATACCAGCACAATGCTGGAAGCCAGCGCGTTTGAATCCCGAGCGCGACTACGAGCGCCGCGCTCAGTTCGAATTGGCCAAGTGCCCGTTATCTGGAAACCAGACGCGATTACGGCGCCTAGGAATGCTTCCCAACCCCGAGATGCCGAAGAGATATCATTTGTCTCCGACTGCTTGAAAGCGTAGTAAATAGTGACTGGAAAGTAAGGCGATGACTCCGCGGCAATCTTCGAGAAGACCTCTGTCATTCCCGACATAAAGTATTCGTTGGCCCCATCGCCCCAGCGCTGTACATCCGCCACAAGCTCGTCCTGCTTGGGCGTCTGAATCGAGCCGAAGAGGTCTGGTTGAACATCTCTCAGTGCGCGACGCAACCAGATATAGAAGTAATCCGAAATATCGGCGTATGGAACATTGTCGTAGTAAGGCGGGTCCGTTGACACAACCTTGTCTTGGAAGAACGCGCGGCGCGCATCTTCATGTGCGACTGTTCCTTCTGGGAGGTTGGGGTAGGTTCTGTCGATAACCTTCGCCAACCAATCGATACTCTTCGTCCACGAGCAGTGGAAGTTGGAGAACGGGTTTGCCTCTGGGTAGTCCCACGTCATCGGCATGACGTGTGTGGCGAACACGTGACCCACCGTGCCCCTGGGCATCCATGTTGTTAGGGTGCTCCAGTAGTCCGCGCACTTACTAATCGTCATTCCAAGATAGGTCAGGATCGCCCGTGCGTATTCGTCGCTGGCGCCCAGCTCCGACAGCTGGCCCCTTACAACGCCAAGCGCGCCGCACAACGCATCCAGTGCGGCTAGCTGCCGCTGCGTGTAGATGTCCCCGAATGTCTCCATGCCGTATCGGGGCGGGCCCATATACTGAGGATGGACAGAGAGCCGCTCGGTTGGGCGCCAGGAGTGAATGTAAGAAAGCGCGATCTTCTCGTGATCAGCGGTCGGGCTTAGATAATGCCGAACTCCGTTCTTCTCCGCGACGAGAGCCAGGAGTCGCGCGCCCATCTTGCCCTCCTTGCCGGCGTTCTTGATGTGATCAAGTGCAATGGGGCTACCGGTTAGAAGGCACTTAAACTGGGCACGACCGTACTTGGTGCTGGTCATTGCGCCCTTCGGCATCTTCTGACCGTCATGCACCTCAAAGGTGTATTTATTGCCGGCAATGATGGGTTCCACCCATGCCTCGCGTCCCGGTACGTCTGATACCGTGAAGCTGCTAACCAGTGGAACCTGGGCACCAGCAGCCGCGGGGTTAGGGCTCGGAACCGTGCGAGCCCATATCCATGCCAGTACCTCGGCTTGACCGCCGCCCTTGTTCTTTGGAAGCGCAACCTGCGGAAAGATCGCTCGCACACGCTCGAACGCGATGTCCTTCATGACCTCGCCAAAGCGCCGAATGTCCTCCGCCAAGCCAGCAGCACCACGCCATTCGTCTAGGCGATCACTTCTGGGTGATGCTTTGGCGATCGGTCCGATCGGCGGCTGCCCAATGAACTTGCTAGGTATCTCAATGAGCGATTTGCCAATCAATACTGCGACAGGGTTCAGGTCAGAACTGAATGTCCGAAGCCCAAGGCGCTGCGCCTCAAGGGGCAGGAAACCGCGACCGTTAAACGGATCAATGAACTGCAGGGGCGTGTCAACGGGCAGATCATTCTGTTCGCACGTTTCACGCCAGCTCTTCAGAATCTCTCGCCGGGCTTCCTCGATGACGCTCTCATTGCTGGAGTTGTCCCATTTGACAAGCCTCCGGATGATGTCGAACAGGCGATCTCGCTCGCGGTCCGCATCTGCCTTGGTTTGACCCTTGAACCAGCCGCGTTCGCCGCCAGGATCGTTGACAAGCTGTGCAAACAGAACCGCCCTTGCGGCGGCCAAGGACCGAGATGCCCACCAGGGATGAATGGTCGAAGGGTGTCCATGACGAACGGACTTTTCTTTGCCAGATTCGTCGTTGATATCGTCGAGCGGCAGCGCGACCTCGATGAGTTTCTTGGGGGCCTTGATGGTCGCCATGTGTTCTTGTTCCTTAGGCTGGCTGCTGCGCGCGGGCGAGCAACTGATCGAGATCGAGGTTGATGCTGGTCACGGCCCAGTCGGGCTCCTGTGTGAAGGGCTGCCGCACGTAGAACGGCCCCTCGTGCTGTTCACCGTCGACCATCACGATGGCCAGGATGAACTTCTCGGACTGGTTGAGGCCGTAGAGGATCTCGTTGCGCGTGACGGTGATCGTCGTCTGGCCCTTGGCGCGGCCCTTGACTTCTATGTGGCGGGAGGGCGGCAGGCGGCCGTCCAGCGCCTTGGGCAGGCTGGTGACGTCCCATCCGCACTTGTCGGCCGACACGTCGATGACGTCGTGCCCCAGCGCGCGCTCGGCGTCCATCACAGCCCGCATCGCGACCTGCTCCACCCGTGCTCGCGCGGCGGCGTCCGCGGTCCACCCCGCCTGGCCCTTGCGCTGCAGCAGCAGACCTGCGGGGATGACCAGCGAGCCGCCCAGGATTACTGGCGTGGCGGAGATGACGTGGCGCATGGCTAGCAGCTCCTTCTCGCGCGACTCGCGGCGGGCGGTCAGGTCGTCGATGGTGCGGCGTACGTTCTCCAGCGTCAGGCGCACGTCCTTGCCGGCGGCGATGTCATCCCGCAGCTTGATGTAGCGGTCGGACCAGAAGTTGATCTCCGTGACTAGGCGCTCGTGCACCGCCGCCAGCGTCTTGTCGACCGTCTTCTCTCGGCGGGCGCGTACCTCGTCGAAGTGCTCGGGCACTAGGTGGGTGGAGGCGTGGGCCAGCGCCACCTGCTCCAGATCCTTGGCGATCCAGCGTGCGGCCAACACGTCCTCGATCAGCGCCATGTCGGCAGGGGCGAGCGGCTCCAGGTCCAGGTGTGGCGCCCAGCCGGCGTTGATTGCGTTGCCCTCCGGGTCGATCTCGACGAACTGCATGCGGCGCGAGACCACATGCACCGGGTCAGCGCCTTCCTTGACCGAGTGGTCGATGATGAACATCACCTTCGGCGTCAGACCCATGTCGCTCGGATCTACGAGCACGGCGCCTTGCTTGAGCTTGTTGCGGTGGGTTTCGAGCACCAGGTCAGTCACCGACTGCATCACCGGGTGCGCGGGGTGCAGCAGGCTGGCCATCGGCGCGCCGACGCGGTCGATCAGGCGCACGAACTGCTTCTCAAAGCAGACCCGCTCGTAACGGCGCAGTACCGGGTCAGCGTTGCGGCGGTCGCGGCCCGTGATCTGGCGGTCGCGCTCGCGGATGATGGCCGGGACGTTGGTGATCTCGTAGCGCCCTGGTTCGCGCGGACGCAGCTCGCCGCCCATCTGCTGGAAGGCCTGGCTGAAGAACGCGCGAATGAAGAACGGCTGCAGCTTGCGAGCTTCGGCCTTCTCCATCTCCTCCTTGACGGCGAAGAGGCGCTTCTCGTCCATCACCTCTTCGCACAGTGCGTTGCGCTTGATGATGTCTTCGAGGTGACGGGTGTCCAGCGCGCCTTCCACGCGACGCAAGAGCCGAGCACGGACCTCGGGATCGGCACCGTAGCGGATGGCCTCGATCAGCAGGTCCTTGAGGCTGCGATTTTCGAAGACTTCGCCGAGGATGTCGAACACCCGGCCGCCCAGGGCTTTGCGCTCGACCTCCAGCTTCTCGAACAGGCGCTGGAAGACATCGCCCTCGCGCGTCTCGGCGGCGACCATGTTCCACAGGTGGCAGACCTCGGTCTGGCCGATTCGGTGGATTCGGCCGAAGCGCTGTTCCAGTCGGTTGGGATTCCACGGCAGGTCGTAATTGACCATCAGATTGGCGTTCTGCAGGTTTACGCCTTCGCCGGCCGCGTCGGTGGCGACGAGCACGCGCACCGAGGGGTCGTTGCGGAACATCTCCTGCACCTTGCGGCGCTCTTCACGCTTGACGCCGCCGTGGATCATGACCACGGCTTCTTCGCTGCCGATCAGCCCGCGGATCTTGGTGGCCAGGTAGTTCAGCGTGTCGCGGTGCTCGGTGAAGATGATCAGCTTGCGCTGCCGGCCCACCTCGTCGTGCATCTCGGGCGTGTCTTGCAGCAAGCGGGACAGCTCGTCCCACTTGCGGTCCTGACCGGAGAGGACGACCTGACGGGCCTGCTCTTCCAGGGCTTCGAGGATGATGATCTCGGCCTGGAGTTCCTGAATCGTCTGCGCAGCCGTGGCCTGGTCGACGACGGCTTCCTCGAAGTTCTCGAAGTCGTCAGGCGACATCGCGTCGGCCGATTCCCAGATGTCTTCCGGCACGCCGTTGGTGCCGGGGCCAGCCAGTGTCTCGGCCAGGGACTTGCCGCGCTGGCCCAGCTTTTCCTCCTCGACCCGGCTCTTGAGCTTGTTGCGACGGCGCTTGAGCGACTGGTAGATGGCTTCGGGGCTGGAGGCGAGCCGGCGCTGCAGCGCGGTCAGCGCGAAGCCTACCGTGCCCTTGCGTCCACCGTCGGGCAGTTGGTCGGCCCGAGCGAACTCGGTCTTCACGTATTCCGTGACGGCGGCGTAGAGCGCGGCTTCGAGGTCGGAGAGCCTGTAGTTGACCGTGTAGGCCCGGCGTTCCGGGAACAGCGGGGTGCTGTCGAACTTGAGCAGGTCTTCCTTGACCATCCGACGCATCAGATCGGTGACGTCGACCTTGTGCGCACCGTCGCGGAACTTGCCGTAGAAGCGGTCGGCGTCGAGCAGCGACATGAACAGCTGGAAGTCCTCTTCCTTGCCGCTGTGCGGCGTGGCCGTCATCAGCAGGAAGTGCCGCGTGATCGAGCCCAGCAGTTCGCCCAGCTGGAAGCGCTTGGTCTTCTCGATCTTTCTTCCGTACCAGTGGGCAGACAGCTTGTGCGCTTCGTCGACGACCACCAGGTCCCAGTGCGACAGCCTCAGCTTCTCTTGCAGGTCTTCGGCGCGGGCAATTTGGTCGACTCGGGCGACGAGCAGATCGATGTCGTCGAAGGGGTTCCCGCTGCGGGACTGCTCGACCTGCTCGCGCGAGAACAGCAAGAACGACAGCCCGAACTTCTCGAACATCTCGTCCTGCCACTGCTCGACCAAGCTGCCGGGGGCGACGATCAGCACGCGCTTGGCGTCAGCACGCATCAGCAGTTCGCGAATGAACAGGCCGGCCATGATGGTCTTGCCGGCGCCAGGGTCGTCGGCAAGCACGTAGCGCAGCGGCTGGCGCGGCAGCATCGACTCATACACCGCGGTGATCTGGTGCGGCAGCGGCTCCACGTTCGACGTGTGCACGGCCATCATCGGATCGAAAAGGTGGGCCAGGTTGATCCGGTAGGCCTCGGCGGCGAGTTTGAACTCGGCGCCGGGGGCGTCGAAAGCCCAGGGGCGCCCCCCCTCAGCCAGCGACAGCTTGGTTTCGTCGGTGCGGAACAGCATCCGCTCCAGCAGCTTACCGTCGGCGGTCTTGTAGTAGACGGTCAGGGCGTTGTCACCGACCGGCTCGGTCGTGACAATGCGCACCACCTGCCCGGGCTCCAGGCCCGAGATGGCTGCGTTCTTCTGGATCTGTTCGAGCTTCAGCACGGTGCTGCCCCTTGTTCCTATGGCTGGCCCGCCCTCAGGGCTTGCGCCGGTTGTAGGGCGACTGATTGGTCGGTTTCAGGGAGATGTTCTCGGTGCTCGCTTTTTGCGCAATAGCATCGGGCGTGCGCTGCATCTTCAAGCCGATGACGCGTGTTGGAGTGTTCCCTTGCGCCAAGTGTTTGAGTTGGGAGACCTCTCCCGGCGTCCAATGCTTGCCGTGGTTTGCAGGAGGCTTAATCATGGTGGAGTTCCTTTCGGTCTAGCAAGAAATCAACGTTGAATCTGTTCGGTTTGGGATTCTCCATTACCACCCCTCGGCCTGAGACCCGTAACCCGGGGCGAGGATGAGATTGGTAATTCCGTAGAGAGCCTGCCGGTTGCGCAACCAGAGTTGGTGTTCAGCGCCCTTTAGGCTGTGGTCATTCGTGCAGTCCACATTCCAGCGACGGAGCAGGTAACCCGCCATCGCAGCACGCACGCGCACCTTGACAACCCCGTTCTCCATCCCGTACTCAGCTTCGATGGTGTCTGGGTGTTGCACGTTGGCGGGGTGTGGTACCAGGTCCAACTCGGCGACTCTGTTCCACTGGATGTCTTGAGCGGCCGTTTCGTGGTCTTCAACCGAGCCGGCGGTCAGCCTGGCATCTGCGATGCGCCCCAAGACGAAGTCACGAAACTCGCCGCTGCGGCGGTCGAATGCCCTGGCGTGCCAGCGCTGGCCGCTGTCTGCCAGGGCGAAGGGCACGATCTCCCTTGTGGTATGGCCACTCGACAGAGCGCGATAGGAAATCTCGACTGCGGACTTCCGATGGATGGCGCGGGTCAGCGCGGAAAGTACTTCCAGATCGATCTTGGTGGCCAGTGACGAGCCTTCGCAGGCTACCAGAGACTTTAATCGCAGTGGTTCGCCGTCCCCGAAGCCCTGAGACACCCACGTGAGTACCCGCTCAGCCGAGAAGTCGAATACGGCCCGAAACCAAGCGGCGCGAACATACACTTTGCCTTTCCTATCGTAGTCGATGTTGCGCGGGGCAAGCTCCTTGTACTGACCGATGTCCCGGGTGGCCGCCGCAGCTTGGATGCCGAATCGCGTCACCAGGTCTTGGCGGCGGATCTCCCCGATGAACCGCAGGCGCAACTCAATGAACGCGAGCCGGTCGCGCTGCGGTTGAGTCATCTCTGCGATGTGGACAATGGACATGGCTCTGACGGCTTTCTCGTATTGTTTCGCGCAGTTTATGCTACCTAAAACAAGTCGTCAACAAGCGTATATTGCGGCCTTGGCCATTTCATTTTGATGAGTATCATACTGGCGCCGATGGGCTGCGGCACCGTTCCACAGGCGCCAGCGGGGGGCCGCCATACGAAGCGTCGAACACTTCACTACCTGGGATGGCGCAGCCACCATGCCGCGTGGCCTCTGTACGCCCACGTTTGATGGGCCAAGGTTTTCATGGTGGATGCGGGAGCAGGAACGTTGCTGCAACCGTAACCGGTAACCAGCCGGCGTTCTTCCCCGCGCTGTTCGTCCTGACGAGAATGCCTTCCTGGCACCACGGAATGGAGAGCAGGCATGGAGACGACGACCAAGAGGTTGCGGGTGAAGCGTGGCGCGGAGCAGTGGCGGGTCTTGCTGTCGCGCTTTGACGGAAGCGGCTTGAGCGTCGCTGAATTCTGCGCGCGGGAAGGAATCAGCGACACCAGCTTCCATCGCTGGCGAAGCCGGCTGCGGGCCGGCGGCAGCGGCAAGCCCGACCAGGCGGCGCCGGGCGCCTTCCTTGACGCCGGCGTGCTGCGCCGCGAGCACCCGTCGGCTGCGCGTCTTGAACTGACCCTCGACCTCGGCGGAGGTCTGCAGCTGTCCCTTGTTCGCGGCTGATGTTCTTCCCGGAAGCGCGAATTCGCGTGCAGGTCTATGGTTGCCCGGTCGATCTGCGTCAATCCTTCGACGGGCTGATTGCGCTGACGCGCCACGCGCTGCGCGAGGACCCCGTGAGCGGACAACTCTTCGTCTTCTTCAACCGGCGCTCGACGCTGGTCAAGGTGCTCTACTGGGACCGCAGCGGTTTCTGCGTCTGGGCCAAGCGTCTCGAGGCTGGCCGTTTCATTGCCGACTGGTCCAAGGCGAGCACGCGTGAAACCGACTGGACCGGGTTGAAACTCCTCCTCGAAGGCATCGAGCCGGGGCGCATCCGGAAGCGCTACCGCGCTCCAGAGCTTCATGAAAACCGCTTGTAAACATGGACTTGGTGTCTGCTTTCGGGTATCATTCGCACATGAACCCAGCCCCCTGGTCCGCCCTTTCCAGCCTCGAAGACGCCGCGACCTTGAGCCCGCAGAACGTCCTCGATCTCGCCGCCGCCTGGCGGGAATGGGAAACGACCGGCGCCGTCCTGCGCCAGGAAATCGCCGGGCTCAGGCAGCAGATCGACTGGTTCAAGCGACAGCTCTTCGGCCAGAAGAGCGAACGCCGCATCGACATCGGCAGTCCCGGCCAGATGAGTCTGGGCGAATGGCCGAGCGACCCGGCAGCGCCGGAAGCCAAAGGCCGTCCCGTCGTCGCCCATACCCGCAAGGCGGCAAGCCGGCGCAACGACGACGAGTCCGTACCCTTCTTCGACGAGACCCGCGTGCCGGTCGAGGTCATCGAACTGTCGGCACCGGAAACCGATGGCCTCTCGCCCGAAGACTACGAGATCATCAGTCACAAGGAGAGCTACCGTCTGGCGCAGCAGCCGGGGAGTTACGTCCTCATCAAGTATCGGCGGCCCGTGGTGAAGATCAGGGCCAGCCAGGCGCTCGTCTGCGCGCCGGCGCCGAGCACCGTCATCGACGGCAGCCGGGCGGACGTGAGCTTCGTCGCCGGCCTGTTGATCGACAAGTTCGCCTACCACCTGCCGCTGTATCGCCAGCACCAACGCCTCACCGATGCGGGTTTCACCGTCAGCCGGCCGTGGCTGACGCAGATCGCCCAGCAAGGAGCGGCCCTGCTCGAGGCGATCCACGAGGCGCAGTTGGCGTCGATTCGCGAGTCCAGGGTCAAGGCGATGGATGAAACGCCGATCAAGGCCGGACAGGGCGGGCCCGGGAAGCTGAAGCGAGGCTATTTCTGGCCCGTCTATGGAGAACGCGACGAGATCTGTTTCCCCTTCTTCGAGAGCCGCGAGATCAAGCACGTCGAGGCGGCGCTGGGGCTGACGCCTGCCGAGCGAGCGGTGCTGCTGTCGGATGGCTACCACGCCTATGCCCACTATGCGGCGAAGACCGGGATCACGCATGCCCAGTGCTGGACGCACACCCGTCGTGGCTTCTTCGAGGCGCAGGCCGTCGAACCGGAAGCAGGAGCCGAGGCGCTGGCGCTGATCGGCGAGTTGTATCAGGTCGAGGAAGACATCCGCCAGGCCGGGCTGAGTGGCGAGCGCAAGAAGGATCATCGGCTGGCGCATGCCAGGCCGGTCGTCGAGCGCTTCTTCGCCTGGATCGATGAACGGTTCGCGGCGCAGGGTCTGCTGCCGAGCAATCCGCTGACCAAGGCGCTGGCCTATGCCCGCGACCGCCGCTTTGGACTGGAAGTGTTTCTCACCGACCCGGACGTGCCGATCGATACGAATCATCTCGAGCGGGCCCTGCGCGTGATTCCGATGGGTCGCCGCAACTGGATGTTCTGCTGGACCGAACTCGGTGCCCGCCACGTCGGCATCCTGCAAAGCCTGATCGTTACCTGCCGGCTGCACGACATCAACCCGTATGACTATCTGGTCGATGTCCTGCAACGCGTCGGACAGCACCCGGCAGACCGGGTCCACGAACTCACGCCCCGCTGCTGGAAAGATCTCTTCGCCGCCAACCCGCTGCGCTCGCCCTTGCATCGGCAGGCTCCATAGGCGGGGCCAACGCCGCAGGGTTACCGGTTACCTGCAACCTGGGAATCGCATAGAAAAGTGGACTTGCCCAGCACCCTCACTACACGGATAAGCACCCTCACATTTCCTCGCCAGTACCCACATGCCCCGATAGCGAGTTGTGATCCAGGGTGCGATTGCACCACCACATTCAAAAGCCCGAACCCGTTTCGGGCTTTTTCACGTCTGCCCGCCGCGCCAGTGTTGGCGGGCCTTCGCGGCCTTGCCTCGCGAGCGTCAGGCCTCGCATCCCCGCGTTTTTGGCCCTTCCCGGCCTCTCTGTTCTCCGTTTCTATCTGGTAGTCTCGCGAGCGCGCGCGAGGCCACTTCCTGTATTGATGCGGGTTTCAGGGCGGTCGGTTGTTCTTGGCAACTCCTGGGCGGAAGCGACCGAAGTTTGCTGATCGCCGCGACCATGGTGGCAATTGAAGGCAAACGCAAGGAGAATGCGATCCTATGAATAGAAGTGTTCTCTACGCCATCGCGGCTGCTGCCCTGTTCGGGGCCAGTACACCCTTGGCGAAACTGCTGATTGGGGAAACATCGCCACTGTTGCTGGGCGGCTTGCTGTACCTGGGCAGCGGCCTCGGCCTCGCTCTTGCCCGACTGATCCGTGATCGGGGGTGGCAATCCTCGGGTATCACGCATCGGGAGTGGCCTTGGCTGTTGGGTGCAATTTTGTTCGGAGGCGTGCTGGGGCCTGTCGCACTGATGTTTGGGCTGTCTGAAACCAGCGGATCGACCGCATCACTGCTGCTGAACCTCGAAGCGGTTCTGACTGCAGTGATCGCCTGGGTGGTGTTCAAGGAGAACACCGACCGGCGCATCGTTCTCGGGATGATCGCCATCGTCGCCGGAGGTGTGCTGCTGTCCTGGTTGCCAGGCGCATCGGGAGGTAATGGCTGGCTTGGCCCGTTCGCGATCATCTTGGCCTGTCTGTGCTGGGCCATCGACAACAACCTGACGCGCAAGGTGTCGGCATCGGATGCCTTGTTCATTGCTGGCAGCAAGGGTCTGATCGCAGGTGTGGTCAATTGCGCCCTTGCGCTGAGCTTGGGGGCAACGCTCCCCGTTGCCGCCACAACTGCAACGGTCATGACCCTCGGACTCATGGGATACGGAGTGAGTCTGGTGCTGTTCGTGCTGGCCCTGCGTGGACTCGGCACGGCACGAACGGGAGCCTATTTCTCGACCGCGCCGTTTATCGGTGCCTTCTTGGCACTGGTGGTACTGGGCGAATCCGTCGGCCCAACGTTCTGGTTGGCAAGTGCGTTGATGGCATTGGGTGTTTGGCTACACCTCACCGAAAAACATGAGCACGAGCACACGCACGAGCCTATCGAGCACAGTCACGTCCATCGTCACGACGAACATCACCAGCACGAACACGATTTCACCGGGGATGGCCTCGAGCCCCATTCCCACCATCACACCCACGCGGTTGTGACCCACAAGCATCCGCATTTCCCGGATTTTCATCATCGGCACGCACACTGACGAAGATTGCTGAACCTCGGCGGTCAAATGGATCGCGCTAGTGTTGATTGATCGATACAGCCGTTGGGCCAAGGGCGGCGCATCACCTTCTCCAGCACCGCGTCGGGCGAGCCCGCCAGCCATTCCACGACCTCCGGGGCCAATAGAGTCAGCCGCAGTATGCGGCGCACCTGCGTCACGTCCATGCCTTCGGCCCCGGCGATCTCAGCCACCGATGCTGCCCGTTTCTCGTCCAGCACCCGCTGCCAGTGGTGCGCCAATCCGAGCGCCCGCATCAGCGCGCTATCCTGCCCAACTGCCCGCGCCTCCCGTTCGCGGGCGGCCTCAGCGGGGAATTCCTGCGGCGAGTCCAATGGCGTGATGATCTGTTTCCTGCACCCGCGCTGCACCAGCCGCCAGGGTACAAAGGTTTCCAGTCGCACGCCACCGGCGGGTGTCGGGATCTCATGGGTGACCGGGTGGCCTGTCCGTTTACCGTAGTGCCTCTTGGACATCTGGCCTCCTTACTGTAACCGGTAACCCTGCGGCGTTGGCCCCGCCTATGGAGCCTGCCGGTGCAAGGGCGAGCGCAGCGGGTTGGCGGCGAAGAGATCTTTCCAGCAGCGGGGCGTGAGTTCGTGGACCCGGTCTGCCGGGTGCTGTCCGACGCGTTGCAGGACATCGACCAGGTAGTCATACGGGTTGATGTCGTGCAGCCGGCAGGTGACGATCAGGCTCTGCAGGATGCCGACGTGGCGGGCACCGAGTTCGGTCCAGCAGAACATCCAGTTGCGGCGACCCATCGGAATCACGCGCAGGGCCCGCTCGAGATGATTCGTATCGATCGGCACGTCCGGGTCGGTGAGAAACACTTCCAGTCCAAAGCGGCGGTCGCGGGCATAGGCCAGCGCCTTGGTCAGCGGATTGCTCGGCAGCAGACCCTGCGCCGCGAACCGTTCATCGATCCAGGCGAAGAAGCGCTCGACGACCGGCCTGGCATGCGCCAGCCGATGATCCTTCTTGCGCTCGCCACTCAGCCCGGCCTGGCGGATGTCTTCCTCGACCTGATACAACTCGCCGATCAGCGCCAGCGCCTCGGCTCCGGCTTCCGGTTCGGCGGCCTGCGCCTCGAAGAAGCCACGACGGGTGTGCGTCCAGCACTGGGCATGCGTGATCCCGGTCTTCGCCGCATAGTGGGCATAGGCGTGGTAGCCATCCGACAGCAGCACCGCTCGCTCGGCAGGCGTCAGCCCCAGCGCCGCCTCGACGTGCTTGATCTCGCGGCTCTCGAAGAAGGGGAAACAGATCTCGTCGCGTTCTCCATGGACGGGCCAGAAATAGCCTCGCTTCAGCTTCCCGGGCCCGCCCTGTCCGGCCTTGATCGGCGTTTCATCCATCGCCTTGACCCTGGACTCGCGAATCGACGCCAACTGCGCCTCGTGGATCGCGTCGAGCAGGGCCGCTCCTTGCTGGGCGATCTGCGTCAGCCACGGCCGGCTGACGGTGAAGCCCGCGTCGGTGAGGCGTTGGTGCTGGCGATACAGCGGCAGGTGGTAGGCGAACTTGTCGATCAACAGGCCGGCGACGAAGCTCACGTCCGCCCGGCTGCCGTCGATGACGGTGCTCGGCGCCGGCGCGCAGACGAGCGCCTGGCTGGCCCTGATCTTCACCACCGGCCGCCGATACTTGATGAGGACGTAACTCCCCGGCTGCTGCGCCAGACGGTAGCTCTCCTTGTGACTGATGATCTCGTAGTCTTCGGGCGAGAGGCCATCGGTTTCCGGTGCCGACAGTTCGATGACCTCGACCGGCACGCGGGTCTCGTCGAAGAAGGGTACGGACTCGTCGTCGTTGCGCCGGCTTGCCGCCTTGCGGGTATGGGCGACGACGGGACGGCCTTTGGCTTCCGGCGCTGCCGGGTCGCTCGGCCATTCGCCCAGACTCATCTGGCCGGGACTGCCGATGTCGATGCGGCGTTCGCTCTTCTGGCCGAAGAGCTGTCGCTTGAACCAGTCGATCTGCTGCCTGAGCCCGGCGATTTCCTGGCGCAGGACGGCGCCGGTCGTTTCCCATTCCCGCCAGGCAGCGGCGAGATCGAGGACGTTCTGCGGGCTCAAGGTCGCGGCGTCTTCGAGGCTGGAAAGGGCGGACCAGGGGGCTGGGTTCATGTGCGGATGATACCTGAAGGCAGACACCAAGTCCATGTTTACAAGACCTTTTCACGGCGCTCTGGCGGGCGATGGCGCTTCCGGATGCGCCCCGGCTCGATGCCTTCGAGGAGGAGTTTCAACCCGGTCCAGTCGGTTTCACGCGTGCTCGCCTTGGACCAGTCGGAAATGAAACGGCCAGCCTCGAGACGCTTGGCCCAGACGCAGAAACCACTGCGGTCCCAGTAGAGCACCTTGACCAGCGTCGAGCGCCGGTTGAAGAAGACGAAGAGTTGTCCGCTCACGGGGTCCTCGCGCAGCGCGTGGCGCGTCAGCGCAATCAGCCCGTCGAAGGATTGACGCAGATCGACCGGGCAACCATAGACCTGCACGCGAATTCGCGCTTCCGGGAAGAACATCAGCCGCGAACAAGGGACAGCTGCAGACCTTGGCCGAGGTCGAGGGTCAGTTCAAGACGCGCAGCTGACGGGTGCTCGCGGCGCAGGACGCCGGCGTCAAGGAAGGCGCCCGGCGCCGCCCGGTCGGGCTTGCTGCTGCCGCCGGCCTGCAGGCGGCTTCGCCAGCGATGGAAGCTGGTATCGCTGATTCCTTCCCGCGCGCAGAATTCAGCGACGCTCAAACCGCTGCCGTCAAAGCGCGACAGCAGGACCCGCCACTGCTCCGCGCCGCGCTTCACCCGCAACCTCCTGGTCGTCGTCTCCATGCCTGCTCTCCATTCCGTGGTGCCAGGAAGGCATTCTCGTCAGGACGAACAGCGCGGGGAAGAACGCCGGCTGGTTACCGGTTACACAACGATGACCCCCGCGAGCTGTTCGAGGTGCCCGAGGTGCGCGCATACATCAAGCGCCTCGACCAAGCATGGCCAAGCTGGTTCTTCTTCCTGTCGCAGGCCGACGAGTCGGTCAAACTGCTGGAGAGCTGCCTGTGCGAGACGATCGAGGTGGTTCCGACTTGGGCGAACAGCCAAATCGACGAGATGCGGCCGCTGGAGACAAAGGGTGAAAGCCTCGCGTCCGGCCGTGGGGTGGCTGCGCTGGACGCTTACTTTTGAAGAGAGCAACGGCGGGCCTGCCACGCAACCAGTCAGAGCGGTTCAGCAATTTCGCGCAACGTTGGCGAGAGCACGAGGCGATGGGCTTTGCTTATTCCTTCATCGCAGCCAAGGCGGCTGCGGTGATCTTTTCGACCTCTTCCATGGTCGCCGCGGCCAAGGCATCGCGGGTTACCCATTCCATTTGTTTGAGAGTCATTTGCTGCAAGAAGTTGCGGATGCGCGCGGTCTGAAAGGGGTTCATGCTGAAGTTCCTGACGCCCATTCCTATCAACAGGCAGACCGCAGCGGTGTTCCCCGCGACTTCGCCGCACACCGAGACACCGATGCCCTGATTCAGAGCCGTCCGCACCACATGCTCCGTTGCCCTCAGAACGCTGGGGTGCAGGAAAGTTGGCGCGCCAGAAGACTCCTGTCCCTGGCGG
Organism: Candidatus Accumulibacter similis; assembly: GCA_013347225.1. Taxonomy (NCBI): domain Bacteria; kingdom Pseudomonadati; phylum Pseudomonadota; class Betaproteobacteria; genus Candidatus Accumulibacter; species Candidatus Accumulibacter similis. Next base: position 31,136 of record CP054595.1, read on the forward strand.
TCCGTGGCCAAGATGAAGTGCGCGAGATCATTTGTTCCGATCGACACGAAATCCACCATCTTGACGATCTCGCGGATCTGAATCACCGCTGCCGGCGTCTCGATCATCGCTCCGACGATAACCCGCCCCGTGATCTGCTCGGCTTCGATCACCTCGGCGAGTAGATAGCTGGCCTCTCTCAGGTCCGCCACGCCCGTGACCATGGGGAACAGGACCCGGACGTCGCCCTCCCGTGTGGACCGGAGAATGGCTTGGATTTGGGTGCGGAACATGGTTTTCTCACTCAGCGAGAACGCCAGTCCGCGTTTGCCCATCCGGAACGTGAGCTCACTCTCGGAGCAAGTGAACTTCGGGATCTTGTCGCCACCAAAATCCATGGTGCGGATGACCACGCCACCGGGATGGATGGCTCGTGCCACTGCTGAATAGGCTGCCACCTGCTCGTCAAGGGTGGGTGGGTGGGTGACATCGAGAAAGAGGAACTCGGAGCGGAAGAGTCCCACGCCATCGAGCCCGTACTCGGAAACCAGGTGCGCTTCATCCGGTCTGCTAATGTTCGCAAACAGCCGGATGCGCACGCCGTCCTTGGTGGTGGGCTCGGGCGCCCCACTCTCTGGCGAGACCGTGTCGTGCATGGTATGTCGGATGCGACGCTCCGCGAACAGTTCAGACTGAACCTTGGTGGGTGCCACGATCACACTTCCAGCTTCCCCATCCACCAGCAGGCGATCGCCCGTTGCCAGCAGGTCCGTGACGTCCTTGATGCTGCTTACCGCCGGGAGGTTTCTGGCCCTGGCCAAGACCGCGACATGCGATGCCGGGCTGTTACGCTCGGTGACTAAGGCTGCCAGATTGACGAGATCCAACTGGAACATGTCGGAGGGGAGGAGTTCCGCAGCGACGACTATAGTGTGTGGCGGGAGTGACGCAAGACGGTTCCCTGGCGATTCCCCGGAGTGCCCGAGATTCCGCAAGACGCGGCGACCGATGTCACGGATGTCGGCACCGCGCTCGCGCATGACTTCGTGCTCCAGTCCCTCGAGCATTTCAGCCATTCCCCGAACTTCCTCCGCAACCACTTGGTCAATATTGATGAGTTCCTCACGGACGCGCCGCTTACAGGTGTTCCAGAACTCGGCATCGCTGAGCATGGCCAAGTGTACGTCCAGTAAAGCGCTTTCGGCAGGATCCATGTCGCCGGAGAGACGCCTCGGGTGGTTGTCCAACTCGCAGTTCGCTGCCGCCAGCGCCGTGTCGAGACGGCTGATCTCGTCCTCCACATCGCGCTGCGCAATCGGGTGGCGCACCGACGTCAATTCGCTGGCCGATGGCAGGTGGACCCACGCGACACCGTCTGCCATGCCAGGAGAAAGTCCTCGCCCTTGCAGGGTCGCACTCGCCATCTTGGTGAAGGCACGCAGCTGGCTCACCTCAAACTCTCTTGCCTTGACGGATGCTTGCAACTGGATTGTCCGAGCCACGGTCCTGCCGATCAAGTACGCATAAAGCGACAGCGCTGCGATTTCAATGAGCGCGTTCAGGCCCGCAATGACAAGCGATACGTTGGTGCCCCAGGGAAACTCATAACCGATCCTCAGTACGGGCAGCGTCATCGCCAGGGTATAGGCCAAATGTCGTCGCTTGTGCCAAGCGGCAAGTCCCACCGGAATAACGTACACCAGCGGAAACTGAATCTCCTGGTCGGTGATCATGTCGATCCATAATACAAGCGCCGTGAAAATCCCGACGGACAGTTTGGGGTACCTATTGCTGATCGTCGCTATAAATTGAAGGGTCGGGGGCATGCCTTCGCTCCTGTTCTTTGCGCTCGGGGCCGACACGCAACAAGGCCCGATGAGGCGCGATGGATTCTTCGCACGGAGGGAGAGAGTGTTTTAACGTTCTCAGCCATCCGATCGCAGGTTCCACAGCAGCTTGGCAGTGAATCATCGCGGCGGGGACCCATCCGGAAGCGAATAGTCACGATGAGTGGGCACCTGGACCGGTCTTGACGGCTTGTTCGTGTGCGACTGGCGTATCTTCTCCATTCGCGTACATGCCGTGGAACGCTGCCATAGCTTTGCTCACCCATCGCCGCGGAATCAAAGCAGACCAAGCAGTTCACAGAATACTACGATCATTCCCCCGCAATCGTTGCAAACAATTTCGTCGCGACGTCGCATCGCTGCAGATGACTTCTGCCTCCCGTTCGGGACGACAACTGCGTCGCCCGGAACGGGTCGAAGGCCACCGCCTGCACATCACAGCGAGGCGAAGTCGAGGACGTCCGCTTCGATCCACCGGAAGTCGAGGACGCTGGCGAGGCACTTCACCGCGATGTACCGGCTGCGCGAGGCGCTGGGCTTGCCGGAGGATCTGTGCGAGGAAGTCTCCGAGGGTATCATCGGCATGTTCCGGAATGCGACGGTGGAGCGGATCGAGGGGGATGGGTACCGGTAAATGGCGGTGGGGCGGGCTCGGTGTGCGCTGTCGTTTGCGGCTGGCGCGTGCTTGTCGTGAGCGGCGGACTGCCGTAGGATGGGCTTCTGGGCTGGGTCGGAGGAAAGGCTGGCTCGTGCCAGCGATCCTGGCTGCGGGATGCGCAGCACTTTCGCACTCCTTTGTCTCGGTGGGCGATGCAAGCCCCGAGACGCCGGCCACTGTAGCTCTCGTCACAGTCGACACTGACCGACCGGTGCTGCTCCGCGCGGTCGACAAGCAGCATTTCCTTGGCGTCCAAGTCTCCAGCAAGCTGCGTGCTTACACCTATGCGCTGACGCCAGGTGAACATGTTCTTTGGCTGAGCAGTGCGCCATACGGACTTCCATTCGTCCCTCAGCGTCGCAAGTGCTTCGTGCTCACCGTGTCACTGCTCGCGGGCTCGAGCTACACGTTGCGCTCTGACGACGGGAACCAGGCTCCCATACTGACGAACGAGGCTGGCGGCCAACCGGACGTTGCCGGAATGCTGGTTGACGAGCCGCTCGTGTTGGAACGTGGCTGCAAGTGGCAGTGATGGGTTCAGAATCGGGCATGATGGAGAGTGGAGCCACAATCGCTGCGCTCTCCATAACCGCCCTCTACCAACTTGCACGGGGTGGTGTGGGCGCCGGGGAGAGAAAAGTCCGACTACCGGATTAGACATCAGCGGCCCCAGCTTGGCGGATAAGGTGCCACGCATCTCGGAACTCAGCAATTTCTGCGGCCTCGACGTTCACGGCCAAGTTGCCCAGCTTGCGCTGGCCGCCGGTTTTGATAAGCGGGCGCGCATGCTCACGAACAAGTGCTGCCCGATAGAGCACATTTGCCCTCTCTCGCGGAACAACGTAGTAGCTCAGATGCTGGAAGTCCAGTTCCCCGTTGTGCCCATGCGTGGTTCCAGCTCTCTTGTCGAGGTTCACGAACACAACGAAGTCGGAAACGAACTTGGGCTTCTCTAACTCCTGTTGGCCTGAACATTGTGTCATGTAGACCCACTCAGGCGACGGGTTGTAGCCCGTTTTCACTTGGACAAGAAGCTTGCGCGTCGGGTCAGGGGTGTCGACGAGCAAGTCGCTACCGGCGAAATTTGCTCGCAGCCCAGCAGTGTTGTAGGCCGGAATGCCGTGCATCCAGCACTTCGCCGCAACGGCGGCCTCGCCTATGCGCCCGTGGGACTGCTGCTTTCTGATCGCCATCTCTCGCTGCCACTGTGTCCTGATGTCTAACGAATAGCGTTCATCTGCCACCCCGAAAGCGCCCGGTCGTGGCGCTGGTGGATCCCCGGCATGTCGCGGCCAACCTGAAAGTGGTCGCCGTGAGCCGGCGTGAAGTTGGATGTTCTTGGGGTGGATGTTCTTCGAGGGATTGATATCGAGCTGGTGTTTCTTCGCTGCTTGGTTCTTCTTTGGTTTTCTTTCCAGATCGTGTAGTAGCCCGTCCTGTGATGAGGCAGGAGGCGACGCGAGATGGGCAGAGAGAAGCAGGACCCCTGCGTGAATTGCGGTCGGGCCTTCGTAGCGGACAGGCGTAACGCGCGGCACCAGCGTTATTGCGGGGCGGCGGCATGCAGGGCGGCGAGCAAACGGGCCAGCCAAGCCGGATGGCTCGCCAAGAACCCCGACTATCACCGTGGACCGGAAGCGGTGGCGCGGGTCCGTGCCTGGAGGCAGGATCACCCGGGATACAGCCGGGGCACGCGTGCGCCGGCTGCCGAGGCCGCGAGACAGGCCACCTTGCCGTTCGAGCCCGACGCCTCCGCACCGCTGCCAGCAGAGGCCGAACTGCTGGTGAAGACATCTTGTAACGCTGCCGAGGCCGACCCGGCGCCCCCGCCACAAGATTTCTTGAACGCCCAACCGGCTGTTCTGATTGGCTTAATTTCTCATATCTGGGGGAGCACGTTACAAGATGACATCGCCTCGGCACTGACCCGGCTGCTACAACTGGGACAGGACATCCGAGGAGGCACACATGAACAGTCCGACGAAGCGGCCATTGAATCCGCAACGCCAGCGCCAGGTGCCCGCGCACTTCAGCTGGCTCGATCATCGGCTGGTGCGGGAACACTACATCGAGAAGGCTGACGTCTGCGCCTGGGCGCTGTACCTGTTTCTCGTCACCGTCGCCGACGCCTGCGGTCTTTCCTACTACAGCGAGGCCAGCCTCTGCCGTCGGCTGCAGATCGATGCCGGTCGGCTGGCCCGCGCTCGCCGGGACTTGATCGCCCTCGACCTGATCGCCTACGACGCACCGTTGTACCAAGTCCTGAGCGTGCCCGAGTGTGTGCCGGTCAGCACGCGTCTGGCGCGGCTGCGCGCTGTTCTGGAGAGCCGGCCATGATCGACTATGCCACGTGGTGTGCCATTCGCCAGGGGGTGGCCAGTCATCTGACGGCCCCACAGCTCGCCGCCAGCCTGAACCTGGACGTCAAGACCGTCCGCCACTGGATCGACCGCCCGTATGCTCCGCGGGCGCGCGTCCCGCGGACCAGCAAGCTCGACCCCTACAAGGGGCGCATCGTCGGCTGGCTCGATGCGCACCGGCTCACCGCCCAGCAGGTGTTTCAACGCCTGCGGGATGCGGGCTACGAGGGCGGCATCAGCATCGTCAAGGACTACGTCCACCAGATCCGCCCGCCCCGACGCGAGGCCTTCCTGACCCTGGCCTTCGCGCCTGGGGAAGCCGCCCAGGTCGACTGGGGAGAATACGGCACGATCGCCGTCGGCAACACCCGCCGCCGCCTGTCCTTCTTCGTCATGGTGCTGGCCTGGAGCCGGAAGATGTACGTCGAGTTTGCGCTCTCGCAAACGATGGAACACTTTCTGGCGGCACACATCAAGGCCTTTGCTGCCCTGGGGGTGCCGCGCAAGGTCATGGTCGATAATCTGCGCACTGCGGTTCTGCGCCATGTGCGTGGCGAGCCGGTGCAGTTCAATCCCCGCTATCTCGACTTCGCCCGCCATTACGGCTTCGAAATCGTCGCCTGTGCGCCCCGAAAAGGCAATGAGAAGGGACGCGCGGAAAGGAGCGTCGCCTATGTCAAAAGCAATTTCCTGGCCGGCCTGGAACTGCCCGACTTCAGCGTGCTCAATCCGGCCGTCAGGCTGTGGCTGGAGACGGTGGCCAACGTCCGCCAGCATCGCGAAACGCAACGCCGGCCGGAAGACCTCTGGGTCGAGGAACGCGCTCTTCTGCAGCCGGTCAATCCCCGGCTCTTCGATGTCGGCCGCGTCCTGAGCGTTCGTGCCAACCGACAGTTCCGGGTCACGCTCGAGAGCAATCGCTATTCGGTTCCCGCCCGCCTGGCGGGACGACCGGTGACGATGAAGGTCTATCCGGATCGCGTCTGTGTCTATCACGACGGCGAACTGGTCGCCCGCCATGGCCGTTCGTTCGAGCGCCATCAGGACATCGAGGATCCCGATCATGCGAAGGCCTTGATCGCTCAACGTCGTCATGCCCGCGATGCGCTGGTACTGAAGCGCTTTCTCGGTCTGACGCCACTGGCCGGGAAGTATCACGCCGGCTTGCTCGACCGCCGCGGGAATGCGTTGGCGCATGTGCGCAAGATCGTGGCGCTGGCCGAGATCCACGGCGACGATGCGGTCGTGCGGGCGATGACCGATGCCCTGGCCTTCGAGGCGTTCAGCAGCGAATACATCGCCCATCTGATTGACGCACGTCGTCGCCAATTGCCCGAAGCGAGCCCGCTGCTGCTCATCCGCCGGCAGGATCTCCTGGAGCTTGAACTGCCACCGGCAGACTTGTCGGCTTATCCAGACATCCCCACAGGAAGCGATCCGCAAGACGAGGCAGGAGGTCATCATGGCCATGACTGAGGCCATTCTCGCGAAGCATCTGGGTCGTTTGCAGTTGCCGTACTTCGTTCAGCACGCGCCGGACTTGATGGCTCAGGCGGCTCGCGAGTCGTGGTCTCATGGCCGCTTTCTCGAAGACCTGGTGGCCGGCGAGGTCGCTCGCCGCGACGAGGCACTGATTGCCCGCCGCATCAAGGCCGCGCGCTTGCCCGGCATCAAGACGCTCGACGGTTTCGACTGGTCATGGCCGAAGAAGATCAATCGGGCGCAAATCCAGCATCTGTTCCGCCTCGACTTCGTGCCGTCCCATGGCAACGTGATCCTCCTCGGCGCGGTCGGCGTCGGCAAGACCCATCTGGCCATCGCTCTCGCGCATGCTGCCTGCCTGCAGGGCCTGACGACGCTGTTCACCACCGCCGTCGACATTGTCAATGCGCTGGCCGCCGCCCAGGCCACCGGCGGGGTCAAACGCGAGATGGCCAGACTGCTCAAACCCGCCATCCTCTGCGTCGACGAATTGGGCTATCTGCCAATTGACAAGTTTGGCGCCGATGCCCTCTTCCAGGTGATCAGTCAGCGCTATGAGCGCGGTTCGACCATCATCACGTCGAATAAAGCCTACAAACAGTGGCCGGAGATCTTCAACAACGACAGCACCCTCACGGCCGCCTTGCTCGACCGCCTGCTGCATCATGCCGAGACACTGGTCATCGAAGGAACGTCCTACCGGATGCGCGAGCAGCACGACGCCTGACTCAGAACCCGTCCTCGCCCAAACCCTGCACCGACCGCCTCTGCCCACGGGCCGGGCAGCCCTCTCTTTGCGCGCTCTGACCAACGTTCCAGACGACCGCTCCTGCCTCCCTCGCACCAGATTTATGTCGGCTTGTGGACGCCGCTTTGACTCCGGCGCCGACAGTCGATCAACGCTTTGACAACGTCATCCCACCGATCCGAAGCGGTGGCTGCTTGGCCACCAGATTTACAGCAGCTTGCCGACTTGATCGGCGATTCGGATGGGCACGACGTCGATCGGGTGATGGGAAAAGGGTTGATCAGCGGCTGAAACGCGCCGGGGTCGACGCGCGGACGGTCGCTGGTACGGGCAAAGCTCGCCTGCCAGGTGAGCAGCTAGCCGTACTGGAACTTGTGCGACCCGGCATCGAACAACACGTTGGCGAGACCTGCAGTCCATTTCTCAGTGCCCAACTGGTCGTCGCTTGCCGCCAGTGCGCTCGACTGCGGGCCGATCCCGAAGCTCACCGCGCGATCGCCCGGGTCGATGAGGTACGCGGCGATGGCGTTGGTGTCGCCGAGCCCGGTTTTCCTGACCACGCCCCTCGTGAACAGGCCTATTTGGGATAGATCTGCTTCCAGTCCTTCTTCATGCTGACCACGGTCCACCCGCGCTTGGGGGCTTCGTCGAGCCCGCGGTCGAGCCGCCCGAAGGGTGAATTGCGGTCGTACGCGTACTCGCGTTCGGCATCGTCGTGGTGCACGAGCAGGCCGAACCGCACACCCTCTGCAGCCGTGACCCACTCGAGCATCTGGAAATCGCCGTCCGAGTTGCCGAAGGCGGCGATCGGGCGACGGCCGATGTGCTGGTTGATACCCACCGGCTTGCCCTCCTTGTCGTCGATGAAGTTGATCTCGGGCAGCCGCACCAGCACGGGCTTGCCGTCGCGCAGCTCGAACCTGGTCTTGATGCTGCTGCCGACCACCTGCTCGGGAGGAACGCCGTAGACCTCGTTCACCCACGGCCGCATGAACTCGATGCCGCCGCCGGAGACGATGAAGGTCTTGAAGCCGTTCGCCCGCAGGTAGGCCAGCAGATCCAGCATCGGCTGGAAGACAAGCTCGGTGTAAGGGCGTTTGAACGTCGGATGCTTCGCCGTGGCGAGCCAGTCCTTCGCGGTCTTCTGGAACTCCTCGGGCGTCATGCCGGCATGCGTGGCCATGACCAGCGTGATCAGCCCTTTCTCGCCCGAGGCGGCCAGCGTCTTCGTGTCGCCCTCCAGCGCCGCCTTGAAGGGCTGGGCCGACTTCCACTCCGGGTGCTGGGGCGCGAGCGCCTTGACCCGATCGAGCGCGAAGAAGAGCTGGAAGTACATCGGCTGCTCCGACCAGAGCGTGCCGTCGTTGTCGAAAACCGCGATGCGCTCGGCCGGCGGCACGAACTCGGGCGTGCCTTCCGTGGTGACCTTGGTGACAAACTCGACGATGGCGCTCTTGGCCGCTCCGTCGTTCCAGGACGGCAGCGGGTCTGCCGCCTGCGCGCCGGTCACGCCAAGCGTGAACAGCAACGTCGCGAGCGCGATGAACGAACCTCGGGCGATCGATTTCAATTTCATGTTGGTCTCCAATCTTCAGAAGTGAAGCGCGGTCCGCTCCGACGGGAGAAGACCGCGCGTTACTACCTGCCCCGGGTGCCCCCGGTCGAATCGTGCCTTCAGTTGCCCGTTGGCAGCGGGATACTGATGCCGTCCTTCTGCAGCATGTCGCGCACGTACTGGAAGCGCTGGTACTGCGACAGCGTGACCGGGCCGGAATAGCTCTCGCTCTGCAGCTTTCGCGGCGGGTACTGCACGTAGGTCTTCATCAATTCCTTGATGGCGTTGCTGATGGTCACCATGGTCCAGGTGCGCTCGGTGTAGTTGTTCATGAAGATGTCGTAGCGTTCCTGCGGGTCCTGCCACAGGTCGAAGACCTGTGGCACGGTGGCGACATACTTCTCTGCACCCTTCCAGCCGAGGTTGCTGTCCACCGCGAGGCCGCCGGACGGCTGGCCGTTGTCACCGCGCAGGTTGAACACCGCCTTGTAGTTGCCGACGCGCGCCGCGCCCGGGGTCAGCTCGTTCTCGGTGAAGTAGAACCACGACTTGCGCGGGTTCGGGCCGGTGCCGGTGAGCACCGGCGTGAGGTCGTAGCTGTCGAAGATGATCGGCTTGTTCTCGCGGTCGTTCTTCGGCAGCGGCACACCGCCCACCTTGGCGAAGGTCGCCATCAGGTCGAGACCGCCGACGATGTCGTGGTTGCGCGTATCCGGCTTGATCTTGCCGGGCCAGATCGCGATCGCGGGAACACGGTTACCGCCTTCGCGCACGGTGCCCTTGGTGCCGCGGAACGGCGTGTAGCCGGCGTCCGGGTAGACGTCCTGCCAGGCGCCGTTGTCGGTCGTGTAGAACACCAGCGTGTTCTTGTCGAGGCCCAGGGCGCGCAATTTGTCCATGATGCGGCCGATGCGCGCGTCGAGCTCGACCACCGAGTCGGCGTACTTGCTCTTCGACAGCGACTTGTGCTGGAACTCCGGTGCCGGCAGGTTGGGCTGGTGGACCTTCATGAAGTTCACGTTGATGAAAAACGGCTTGCTCTTGTCCTTGGCCGCATCATCGAGGAACTCCAGCGCCGCCTTCTCGACGTAGCCGTCGAAGAACGGGATGCCGACCACGCCGTTGGGGTAGTTGACGCCTTCGATGGTGACGTTCTGCCCGGGCTTGTCGACGTACTGGCCGTTGATCTTGAAGTCCTCTTTCGCCTTCTCGCCGGCCTTGCCGGAAAGCGAGCCGACGGTCACCTTCTGGAACATCGCCCGCAGCTCCGGATCCATATCGGGGAACCAGGTCGGGTCGGCGTAGGTGTAGGCGTTCAGATGGTAGAGGCCGGCGTATTTCATGACGTCGTAGCCCTGCGCGTTCGGCAACGCGTAGTCGGCCTCGCCCAGGTGCCATTTGCCGGTGAAATAGGTCTTGTAGCCGCCCTGCTTGAGCACGGAGGCGAGCGTCCATTCCGCCGCCGGCAGGCCGCCGCCCTGGCCCTGGAAGGCCACGGTGGTCATGCCGCTGCGGTTCGGGATTCGGCCGGTCTGCATCGCCGCGCGACCGGGCGTGCAGCTCGGCTGGGCATAGAAGGAAAAGAAGGTCATGCCTTCGGCGGCCATGCGGTCGATGTTCGGTGTCGGCATGCCACGCCCTTCGCCGCCCCCATAGGGACCGAGGTCGCCGTAACCGGTATCGTCGGAGACGATGAACAGGATGTTGGGCTTGTCGGCCGCATGCGCCGCACCGAACGCCATGGACACGGCGGCTCCGAGTGCGAGCAGGCCGGATCGTAGCCTCTTGGATATGCGACGCATTCCGTCATTTCGTAGTTCCATGTGCATCTCCTTTCGATGTGGTTAAAAAATAAAACGCGATGCCCCGCTGCCGTCACCCATAGAGCGGCTGCTGCAGCGATGACCGACGTGCTCGGGCTTCCGACATCGGTGGCTATCGCCGTGGTATCTCATTATGGGGGATTGACGACTATGTGTATTGCGAGCCTTGTGGCGCGTACCAGACCGTGCCGCATTGCTGATAGACCAAGTCTCCGTAGCTGACCGGGACGCAACCCGCGGGCACAGTGCGCACGACCGAGCCGACGACCGCGGCGGTCACCGCGACCGTGGCCCCGACCGCCGCTGCGGTCGCCACCGGGTGATAGTCGTGGTCCCAGCCGCAGCAGCCATGGCGATCTACGTTCCCATCGACGTTGCGGTTCACGTTGACGTTATTCACGCTGGTGCTGCGGACGTTGTTGGTGCGCACATCGGCCCTGCTGCTGTTGACCTGCCGGGCACCGCCGGCTCTCTCACCGCCAGCCCGACCGCCACGGGCAGCCTCGGCGATCGGCGCTACGGCGAAGCTCGCCAGAACGAGGGCGGCCAACGCGGCCGGATACAGTCTGCCGAATGGACTCTTCATGTTGGCTCTCCTCTACTTGCTCTTCACCGGAACGATTTCGATCTTCGTCGCCCCCTTGGGCGGCACGAACTTGAACTCGGAGTCCTTGAAGGCCGGCTTCAGGTTCCAGTCGATGAGGGAAATCGATTGCGGGCGCGCGTCGTCGCCGCGATAGGTGACTACGATCTTGCGCGGCAGCGGTTTGCCCCCGCTGGCGATCCAGACCTGCCAGTCGATCCGGCGCTGGCGGAACGCGAAGTGGTCGCACAGATCCCCGTCGACGAAGTCCTGGCCGGCATTCATCGCCGACTCGATCGTGTCGACCGGGGCCGCCGGCGTGCCCCACGTAAACAGATCCGACAGCGGAATCTCCACGCCGTACTTCTCTTCGAGTTTGCTGGCCAACTCCTCGAGCGTGCCGCTGAACGGGACCGTCGAGTAGTACTTCTGCGCCGGCGTGAAGAGCGTGACCGTCGCGCCGTCATAGAACAGTTCGCGATGGGAGCGCGCGCTGTGCATCACTGCGCGAACTCGGTTGGGCCGGTGGACGTCCAGAGACGCGGTCGCGGTGTGCTGAAGCTTCTGCCCGTCGGCGAGCACGCGCTCCCCGGTGAGATCGACCGACGCGCGAAGGCGCTTCAGCGTCTGCAGGTACGCCCCCATGTCCTTGAGGGCTTGAATGGACGCGGGATCGACCGCGTTCGCTGCCTGTTGGGCAGCGCCGGCGGGCATCGTCTGCGCGTAGGCGCCCGGCACCGCGAGCAGCGCCGAGAGCAGTCCGAGCAACAGCTTGTTCCGAACCATGTTCACCTCCTGGTTTGTCAGTGCGGTCAAACGCTCATTTCCGCGCGCCTTGCGTCATTTCGGAAACATGAATTGCATCTGCGCGCGAACCTGCCAATTCGGCCCGAAGTCGGGGCGGACCACGTTGTAGTAGGCGGAAATCTGCGTATTCACCGGCACCTTTCCGAAATGAAAGATCTTGCCGACGCCGCCGCCCAGCGGCACGGTCCACTGCTGTCCGCTGTCCGCCGTCCAGTTGACCGTGAGGATCGGCGCAGATACGAGATATGCGCCGCCCGGGAAGTTGTAGTTGACGAACGGCTGGATCAGCCCGTTGCTGTACGAGCCCCCCTGCTTGCTGCTCGTCAGCGACCACAGGTTGTTGACGAGCACGCCATAGACCCATGGCTGCCCTTGGGCGAGATGCAGTACCACGACCGAGGGACCGAGACCCCAGTTCTTGTTGCCGAGCTCCGCATTGCTGTTCGTGGCTGCCTGCAGGATCGGTCCCACACCCCAGATGAGGTGCCCCGGCTTCGCCGGCGACAGGAAGGCCGTGAACTGCAGATCGCCGATCCCGCTGGTTGCGCTGTCGCCCGGCCCAAGCGACGGGTTCCAGACGACCGGCAGGATCGTACGCGTGATGATGTTCCAGTCCTTGTCGATCTCGATCGGGATGACCGGCTGAATGTTCAGAATATTCTGGGTGCCCTTCTCCGGGCCGAAATTCAGATTGGTGTTGTTCTGGAACGGCACGCTGATGACGTTGCCGACGGGATTCTGGGCGAGCTTGGCGAGTTCCTCCGCGCTCATGTCGGCTTGAGCGGCGGTTGCAGCGACACACAGCGCCAAGGCCGCGGACGTCTGCAGCGTTCTCTGAATGCAAGGGATGAAATTTTCTCTTGTCGGCGTTCGTGGCGACGGCTGGGGCGCGCCCGTCCCGGAACAGCCGCCTCGGTTCCATCGTTCGGCGGTTATCGTGTTGCCTTGCTTCATGCCTTTATCGTTTGCACTCTCGGAACCGCCAAACAACTACGTTGGAAACCAGATCGACGGCATTCGCGGCTGCGCCGCCGGGGACGCCGCCTTGAGGTCCCTCGCCATGCGCTCGGCGGTCGGCACCGCGTGCTCGAAAAACCGCTTTAGTCCCGGGCACAGGTAGTTCAGCCCGGGCTCGCCGTCCGGCGTGAGCACAATGCGGTTCTTCGGGCATTCGCCCCAGCAGTCGCGCAGGAACGCACAGTTGCGGCAATGCTTCGGCAGCTTCTCGGACTTGGCATAGGCGAATCGGACCTGCACCGGGTCGAACACCAGATCGCCGAGCGATTTTTCCCGCACGTTGCCCAGGCGAAATTTCGGATAGACGTAGTGGTCGCAGGCGTAGACGCTGCCGTCGTGCTCGATCGCCACCCCTTTGCCGCAATTCTCGGCATAGATGCAAACCTGTGAAGGCAGGCCCAGGTGCTGCGCGACCAGCGTCTCGCAGAAGTTGACCAGCACCTTGCCCACGTCGCGGTGCAGCCACTCGTCCCAGACCTTGCACAGAAAGTAGCCGTAGTCGTCGGGGTCCACCGACCACGGCGTGACCACCGAGAGGGGATGGTCGGGTCGTGCCCGCGGCGTTCCCACTTGTGGCAGTCGCGAAGTCTCGATGTGGCCGGGTGCCGTGGTCTCGAATTGTTGCGGCTCGACGATGGGGATGAACTGGAGATAGGTCGCACCGACCTCCCGCCGCAGGAAGCGGTAGACGTCGAGCGGGCGCGACGCGTTGTAGCGATGCACGCAGGTCAGCGTGTTGAACGGAACGCCGAACCTGCGCAGCATCTGCCCGGCCGCATAGACCTTGTCGAAAGTCGGCTCGCCGCGCTTGCTGACCCGGTACTTGTCGTGCCACTCGCGCGGGCCGTCGACCGACAGGCCGACCAGGAAACGGTTCGCCTTCAGGAACCGCGCCCAGTCCTCGTCGAGCAGCGTGCCATTGGTCTGCAGGTCGTTCTCGATCCGCTGCCCCGGCTTCGCATACTTGCGCTGCAGCGCAACGGCCTTTTCGAAGAAGGGGATGCCGAGCAGCGTGGGCTCGCCGCCCTGCCACGAGAACACCACCTCTTCGCCGGTAACGCTTTCGATGTAGTCCTTGACAAACGCTTCCAGTACCTGGTCGCTCATGTGCCCAGGGCCAGGGCCGCCAGCGAGCTTCTCCTTGCTGAGGTAGAAGCAATAGGCGCAGTCGAGATTGCACGCCGAGCCCGCGGGCTTCGCCATGACGTGAAAACGTCGCGTCGCCTTGTTTCCCAGCCACTGCGGGACGTGATACTTGTCGGCTGGCGCGCCGTCCGCGCGATTCACGATGCGCTCCCGGTTCGGCGGGACTCGAACAGCAGTTGCTGCAGCGGCGTCATTTCGGCTTTCCTCGTTCGCGAGAGAGAGCTTGAGCGGGCGGTTGATAAAGCAGTTTTTACCCGTGCGCGAAGGCTACGGGAACTAGTCTTTGGTTCAGTTGGGGAGTACTCCGTGCGCCGACGGGTCCCGCGCCGGATCGGCCACGGCACGATGCACGGCCGCCAGCAGTGCATCGGTGGAGAACGGCTTGCGCAACAGGCACAGCGCTCCGGCTGCCCGCGCCGCGCGGTCGAGCGCGGGATCGTCGCTGGCGGTGATCAGCACGACCGGCACCCGCAGGTTCTGCGCGCGCATGCGCACGTCCACCTCGAGGCCGGACAGGCCCGGGAGGCGAATGTCGAGAATTGCGCAGGCCGGCGAGCAGCTCGGCAGCGAGTCTAGGAACTCCTCGCCGCTCGCGAACGTTGCGACCTCATAGCCGGCCAAGCGCAGCGCCCGCCGCAGCATCGTGCGCACGGACACCTCATCGTCCACGACTGCGATCAGCGGCATGGCATTCCCCATTGCGGGGATGCTAACGCCGTGGACCGCGGCCCGCCACTACCTTTTGGTTAAGTGCGCCCCACCCGTGACTCTATTCCTTTCCGGGCGTCGCAGCCGTCCCGCGCGAAAGTCCTGGCGCCGACGGCTGCGCGGCCCTCGTCGAGCCGAGTTTTGCTACCATGTGCATCAGCTCGGCAACGGTGCGCGCACCCATTCGCTCCATGATCCGCGCGCGATGAAACTTGACCGTCTGCTCGACCACGCCCAGGTCGGCGGCAATCTGCTTGTTGAGCTTGCCGCCGACGAGCGCCGAAAGCACCTCGCGTTCCCGCGCGGTCAGCGAGCCGAATCGCTGCGCCAACTCCGCGGCCTCGTCCTCGGTCTGGCGGGCCACCGAGTCCTGCTCGATCGCCGCGCGCACGGCGGCAACCAGCGTCGCCGACGCTACGGGCTTGGTCAGGAAGTCCGCTGCCCCCGCCTTGATGGCGCGCACCGACGTTGGAATGTCGCCGTAGCCGGTCAGAAAGACAATGGGCATCTGCTGCCCCTCCTCGGACAGCCGGCGCTGCAGCGCCAGGCCGTCCAACCCCGGCATCGTCACGTCCAGCACGATACAGCCGCGCGCCGTCGTGTCCGGTCGTGCCAGAAACGCCTCGGCCGATTCGTAGCCTCGGACCTCGAAGCCTTCCTCGCGCAGGACCCGGGACAGTGACCTTCGAACGCCTGGATCGTCGTCGACTAGAAAGACGGTGCGCATGTCGGTATCCCGCGATCAGGCCGACCCGGCCAACGGCAGCGTGAAGCAGAATGCGGCACCGCCTTCCGGGTTGTTCTCGGCGGCGAGCGTTCCGCGATGCGAGTTGATGATGGCCTTGCAGATGGCGAGCCCTACGCCTACCCCGTTCGCCTTCGTGGTCCAGAACGCATCGAAGACGCGAGGCAGGTCGCCGGCGGCGATGCCGGTCCCGCGATCCACGATGCAGACGCGGGCGTGCTCCGCTTCGGATGACGTGCGAACGACAACCGTCCGCCGGCCCGGATCGACCGCGGTCATCGCATCGGTGGCATTCAGGACGAGATTCAGCAGCACCTGCTGCAGATGCACGCGGCTGCCTCGAACCGCCGGCAGGGACGCCGCGAGTTCCAGGACGGGCGAGACCTTGCGCATCGTGAGCTCGGCGCGAAGCAGGTTGAGGGTCTCGCGCACGAGATCGTTGAGGTCGAGTTCCGACAACTCGATCTCGCCGCGCTTGTACAGCGCCCCGAGCCGCCGGATGACCTCCGCCGCGCGATTGTCCTCGGCGACGATGTCGTCCAGGATTTCGCGCAGATCCTCGATCGAGGCGTCCTTGCGGCCCAGCATCTTGCGCGCGGTTTCGGCGTTACCCAGGATTGCAGCGAGCGGCTGGTTGAGCTGGTGGGCGATCGCCGCGGACATCTGCCCCATCGTCGCAACGCGAGACAGGTGTGTCAGGGCCGCGCGGTCCGCCTCTGCCTGCAACTCGGCGGTCTTGCGCGCGGTGATGTCCATCTTTACCCCGGTCAGCGTATCGGAATCGGTGGCCGTACGCTGCCCGCGCGCGGCGTACCAGCGGATCTCGCCGTCAGGCTGACGCGCTCGGAACTCCACGTCGAGCTCCGTGTGATTTGCAGCGGCCCTGTGGGCAGCCAGGCCGAGCCGCTCGCGATCGGCCGGATGCACGGTCTGCAGGATGTGTTCGAAGCTCTCCGCCGTCCGCTGTGGCGGGTCCGCCCGTTCGCGCAGTCCGGCGTTCGCCGCGCTTCTGTCGCGGGCGAAATCCCACGAGAACGTGGTCAGCCGCGCTGCATCCGCCGCCAGGCGGACGCGCTCTTCGCTTTCCACAAGCGCCGCCGCCGTGCTCCGGCGACGCCTACGCTCGAAGAGAAGCGCTCCGATCAATACTGCCTGGGCAGACATCACCGCGGCGGCGATGATCGCCTGCTTGTGATAGGCCTCCCAGAACGTCGGCTCGCGAAACTGGATGACCGCGCTGGGTGGGATGTGGTCCGCGGCGATGTTCCATTTGCGAACCTGGCGCCAGTCGAGTTGCACCTGACTCGGAATCGCGGCGGGTATGGCGATCGACGATGCGGATGCGCCTTCCAGGAGGCCATCGACGATGATCCGCGCAGCCCTTCCCATCTGGCTAAACGCGGGCATGCGCCCTCCGACGGCGCCCGTGCCGATCTGGCTCGAATAGAGCACGTACAGGGGGGCACCCGAAGCGCCCGCCATCATCGTCACGGAATCGCGCGGGTTCACCGAGCGTCCGGCGCCGTCGGCGAAGTAGCCTGGCGTGAAGACGATCGTATCGCGCGTCAGCTTCGCGAGGCGTGCCCCGAGGTCTGATCCGGGCAGTCCCGCAAGATACTCGACCGGCAGGCCCGAACGAAGATTCTCCAGGTCAGCGCGTATGTCCATCTGGCGCTGGTGGTCCCAGTTGCTGGCGCCCGTGACGACGACGAGGCGCCGCGCGTCCGGTTGCAGGCGCCGCGCGAGTTCGATCGTGCCCCGAATGTCGTAGTCGACCGGCACGCCGATGACGTCGGCCGGGAGGGCGAGCGTCTTCAGGACCCGTCGATCGACGCCGCCGTAAACGATCGGGACGCCCGGAAACATCTCGGCGCGACGGCGCAGCAGGAAAGCCAGCGCTCCGGCGCCGGCGCCGACGATGACCTGCGGGGGGCGCCCGGCGTACTTCTCTTTGAGATAGGCTGCGGTCCTGCTTTCGAACACGTCGCCGGCGGATTCGGGCGAGTCGAGGAATTCGGCGAAGAAATGCACATCTCGCGTTACCCCGTCCTTGGATGCTTCGTTGAATCCGCGGTCGAAGTCGATATTCCCCGGAAGCAGACGATTCTGGGAGTAGACAATCAGCACCTTCGCCTCGGATGTCTGGGCCGCTGCGTATGCCCCCGACACCGACATCCCCCAAGCCAGCACGATCACCGCGGCCAGCATTGCGGATGCGAGCTTCGCGCCGGCCCCACGCGCTCGGCATGCGTGCCACCCGATTGCACGATCGCATGTTCGGAATGCAGCCGCTGCACCCATCCCTGCCTGGCGCGGCACGTTCAACTGCACCTGGGTGACGTCTCCAGGTTGGCAGCCGCAGCCACCATGGTGTGGATCAGACCGGCGTCGGCAGCTACGTCGATGGACGCCGTCGTACCGAAGTGCCGTTGCTCGACTCCCTTGGACCGATGCACCTCGGGTTTGCAAGCCTTCTCGGCATTCTTGCTTGAAACTGCGACGGTGATGAGCGTGGCGTCGACGTTCTTGCCTTCGCGCAGCAGAGGTCCGTTGTCGGCAGGGCGATCGCATGAATCTTATACAAGACCCAGGAGTTGAGCCCGGAAGCTGTCGGAAGTTGCGGCGATGAGGCGCTGCACCTTGAGGCCGCCCTTGCGTTTGACCGGGGCGGTGCGTAGGAGGTCGAGGACGAACTGGCGCAGGACGGCAAGGTTGTGGGCAGAATGATCGGTACGCGTGCGCGCCTGGTCATCTCGGAGGACGACATCGATGCACCAGTGCAGACTGTTCTCGACACGCCAATGCTGGCGAACGGCGTAGTTCATTCGTTCGGCGTCCGGAGCGAGGCTGCTGAGATAAACGCGACGTTCGACGGAGGTCTTGCCAGCGATCGTCCGCTCGCTGGTGATCATCGCGAAGGACTTCCGGTCTGGCCATCGTTCCGGCGCATGCAGGCAGTCGAGCTGGTCGAGGACGTGGCAGCGCCGCACCTCCAGACGTCCATGGTCTTTCTCGACGACTTCGTGAAACCGGTGCGGGGTCCGCTCCGGCGCGGCGTCAAAGGCGCTGACGAAATCTTCGATGGACTCGGCCAGGGTGGGCTGATTGTCCTTGACCGCCAGCACATAGTCGGCTCCGCGATCGCGAATGGTCTGCGCGATGTTGGGCTGCGTACCCATCGCGTCAAGCGTGACGATGCAGCCTTCCAGTGCCAGGGTGGTCAGCAGTTCCGGAATGGCCGTCTTCTCGTTCGACTTCGCAGCCGTCGCACGCTGTCCAAGGACCACGCCGGCCTCGGCGGCGACAGCGCTCACCAAGTGCAGCGGCGTCGCACCCGCTTGACCCGAACGACGACTCGTCTTGCCATCGATCGCGACGACTTCCTCGCGGCGCAACGTCGGCACGACCTGGCCCACCCAGCGCAGGAAAGCCGCACCGAACTCCTCGGGATCGATCGCCGCGAACACCCGCCCGAACGTGTCATGGCAGGGAATGCCGTGCTCCAGTTTGAGATACTGGCGCAGCCAGTCGAGCTTCTCCTTCCCCCAGACCTCGATTTCGACGAAGCCATCCGCACCCGAGAGCACCGCGCACACCGCCACCACCAGCATCTCCACGAGGTCATGCTCGACCTTCTTCGCCTGCCGGCGATCCCGCACACCCACCCATACATCCATCAACCGAATCCCGCCTCCTGTCTCCATGGAAACTCCAAAAAGACAGAAAACTACACAAATCAATGAGCTGTGAACAGCCCCTTCGTAACTTCTTGAACGTAAACGACTATTTTCGAAGGGTAACGACCATGGCATTCATGCGATCGCCCTGCCGTTGTCGGCCAGGGGACCCTTGATGGCTTCGAAAATGCGCTCAACAAATTGGTGCTCGTCACGCAGTCCACAGATCTTGCGCAGCGTCAAGGCATCGAGGGTGCTCCCGCGAGCCAAGTTTATCCCGACGCAGCCTCGGATCGAGTGACTGGCATAGAGGGCGTTCTCGATTCCCTCGTCGCAGAGGCCGACGCGTTGCTGCGCCGGGTCCATGCGCAGCAGCGGTTCGAAGCCTACCGCCGGTCTGCCTTGACAGCCGCCTTTCGGGGACGCCCCATCGACCTCAGCCACCAGCGCCGCCCTCAGTGTCCCCGGCCTCGATCGAGGCCGGAAACCGATCGCGTCGTGTTCGATTTTTCCTGTTGGTGTGCTCCACATCGGAGAAGCTCAGTTGCACGGTGGCCGCCCGGCGACGCAAAGTGGCTATTCTCTCAGAGATGTGCAGAACCGACAAAGCGGTCTGAATACTGCCGACGTTTCCTTTGGTCGAGCGCTACGCAGAGAGGGACCTGAATGCCGTACAGAGATCTTCTAACCTGACCGTGTCCTTATGCGCGCGCGACTCCGCCACCGGCCAACAAGAGCTCCCACTACCGACTGACGCTGCGCAGACGTAACCGTTCACTCCCCCTTCCCGCCAGTTGGCCACCAGCCCCCGCGGCCTCCGGACGAACGACGGAGTTCGTGACCGCTGTGCGCCGGCGCGCATGCCGTCGTGGGCGATCAGACGATCCGCCCCATCGCTTTTCTCAACAGCTTACCGATGTGAGCTGAGAAACCACATGCGCTGTAACCAATCACCCCCCTACCGAGGCGGCGGGCCAACGCGGCATCGGGAGTCCTTGGCGGCCGGCCTGAAGGGCGGCGGTGAGGTAATCCCAGGCGGACGCCTTTCTTGCGCGACAAGTTTCGATGATGCTGGCGAGGAACGCAATCGCTCAAGCTTCTTGCTCGCTGCGGGTGCCGAAGCTCACGCGACAAGCGATGACCCAGTGGCGTAACAGACGTTCGGCTGCATTGTTGGTGAGCGGCAGGCTGGCGCCGAAGCTCACCTGGAAGTCGATTCGTCCAGCCTTCGGGTCGAAAGTGACCCGCTCGATCTGCCACGGAGGGACCAAGCCCAGCGCCTGGGTGAACAGCACTTCGATCAGCAGCGCAAAGCCACCATTCTCCTCCAGGCCGATGGCGGCTGTCTGCCACCATCGGCCTTGCGGAAGCGTTGGCGAGGGTACGGCGATGTCACGGGTTCGGCTTCGCCCGGACTTCGTCCGCCCCTGACATCGCCGCACCCTCGATGCCCCTCCGCATACGCCGTTTCCACACGAAACGACATAGAACACGAAATGACCGCGTCTGTGCCGCCGAAGCGTACGACCGTCTCCAATGCGTTGGCGGCCTATCATGGCGCTATCCGCACTTTTCCGCTCATACCCTCACCAGTACTCACATGCTCCGATAGCGAGTTGTGATCCAGGGTGCGATTGCACCACCACAAAGAGAAAGCACCTAGCCCGACCCAACAGGTCGGGCTAGGTGCTTTCGGTTTTCGTGTAGGCGTTGTGTAGGTTTTTCGCTAGCACCGCGGCAAGAGCGCGTCGTTCGTCGAGCGCAGAGTATTGACCGTCAGGGCGGTGCGGGACGCTCCTGTGGTCCCAGATTGTGGGTTGAATGGTCACTGCAGTTCATTCAACGCCTATCCAAGGGCTGGACCTAAACCGAGAAGGGCCGGCGGCCTCTCGACCGCCAGGCCACTCAGCTTGCTTCCCGACCGACACCCGCGTCTCGAACCGGCCACCATCCCAATTTCCCGCGACCCGCAGTTCGCTGCCTGACACCATTCCGTCGCACCGCCCGGACGAGCACCTGCCTCACGCAGGCGAGAGGGGTGGCGCAAGCTACCCATGACCAGTCGCCGGCTGCTGGCCGCTGCCGAAAGCGCGGATAGTGCCCCCTTCCGCTCCGGCGACAACGATCTTGACTGGCCCCCGAGGACACCCTGCTCGCCGGTCACCACCGGCGTGTTCGCCTGCCGCTCTTTTCCCGGCTACAAGGGCTGCACCTTCGCTAGAATTCGCGCTTCACAACGTGACTGCAATAGGAGAAGCGCGATGAGTGATGAAAGCGAGAAGTCCAGCACCTTCGAGATGCTCTGTGGCCTGACGCTGGCGGTGTTGGCGGCGGTTCTGGCGATCAACGAACTCGGTGCCGGCAAGTACGGTGACGACGAGATCATTGCGCACAACCAGAAAGCGAACGCCTTCGACTGGTATCAGGCAAAGGGGATCAAGCAGTCACTGGTCGAGGGACAACGCGACATCCTGCGGATACTCCTCGAATCGCGCGTGATTCCAGCCGAGAGCGAAAGCCGCATGGGAAGCCTGATGGCGACTCTCGACAAGGAGATCGGCCGCTACAGGAAGGAGCGCAAGGAGATCCTCCTCGGCTCGGCCGCCGTCGGGCAGGAAAACTGGGTGCTTGAAGAAGACGGCAAGCTCGGCCAAGTCAAGGGTGCGCGCGAATGGGAGGCGGAAGCCAAGGCGCTTGGCGCCGTCGGTGACACCTTCGACATCGCCACCTTCTTTCTGCAAATCTGCCTCGTCATGGGTGCCATCAGCCTGATTCTCAAGGGGGAGCGCATGCGAAACACCTTCTATGGACTGATGGTGCTGCTCGGCGCAGTCGGAACGGTGTACTGCATCATGGCCTACTTGCAGGCAGGAGCTTTCGCTTGAACGCGCGACCGCTTCCTTCGCCGGCATTCAGAGCTGCCTTGGCCCATGACGCTGCGCTCGGCGCGCCGACCGGTTTGACGCGGCCCCGGTGCGTCGAAGCGCTTGATCCATGTCAACGCCAACGGGCAAGCGCTATCCTCTAATGGCTGGATTTCACCCGAGGACCGCTGGATGTTTCGCATCTCACAGTACATGCAGGAGCTCTCGACACCGCGACCAGCCGGTCCGAAGCGGAATCCGCCAGCGCCGGTCGTGATCTGGAACCTCATTCGGCGCTGCAACCTGACCTGCAAACACTGCTACTCGATCTCCACCGACAGGGACTTCCCTGGCGAACTGAGCAGCGAAGAAGTCTTTGCGGTGATGGATGATCTGCAGCGTTTTCGCGTGCCGGTGCTGATCCTCTCCGGCGGCGAACCACTGCTGCGGCCCGACATCTTCGACATCGCCCGCCGCGCCAAGTCGCTGGGCTTCTACGTCGGCCTGTCGTCCAATGGCACCCTCATCAACCCGGCCAACATTGACCGCATCGCCGACTGCGACTTCGACTACGTCGGGGTGTCGCTCGACGGCATCGGCGCCACGCATGACCGTTTCCGGCAGATGAGCGGGGCCTTCGAGGCATCGCTGCAGGGTATTCGGCTGTGTCGCGATCTCGGCCTGAAGATCGGCGTCCGCTTCACGATGACCCAGGAGAACGCGCACGATCTGCCGCAGTTGCTGGCCCTCGTCGAAGACGAGGGGATCGACCGCTTCTACTTCTCGCACCTCAACTATGCCGGCCGTGGCAACAAGAACCGTCGGCACGACGCCCAGCACCAGTTGACACGGTGGGCAATGGACCTGCTCTTCGAGACCTGCTGGGAGTACCAGGCGCGCGGGCTGCGCAAGGAGTTCACCAGCGGCAACAACGACGCCGACGGCGTCTACTTCCTGCACTGGGTCAGCAGGCGCTTCCCGGACAAGGCGGCGGGCATTCGTGCGCGGCTGGTGCAATGGGGCGGCAACTCTTCCGGTGTCAACGTCGCCAACATCGACAACCTCGGCAACGTTCATCCCGATACCATGTGGTGGCACCACACCCTGGGCAACGTTCGCCAGCGGCCCTTTTCCGAGATCTGGATGGACGTGTCGGATCCCCTGCTGGCGGGCCTCAAGCGCTTCCCGCGCCAAGTCGGCGGGCGCTGCGGCGAATGCCGGCACTTCGACATCTGCAACGGCAACACGCGCGTCCGCGCCCAGCAACTGACTGGCGACGCGTGGGCGGAGGATCCCGGCTGTTATCTCGACGACGCTGAAATCGGCATCGCTCCTGGGGATGGGCGCGTGACCGACAGCCGGCCCATCGCCATCAGGAGAGCCCCATGAAGTCGCTGCGTCGCTTGGCCGCGCCATGCCTGTTCACCGCGCTCGTCAGTGTCGCCGGCTCTGCTGCCGCTGCCGATGTACGCACCGGCTATCAGGAGCACTGCTCCGCCTGCCACGGCGAGACGCGTCTGGGTGGTGTCGGGCCGGCTTTGCTACCGGAAAACCTCGAGCGCTTGCGCAAACCCGAAGCGCTGAACGTCATTCGTGACGGGCGGGTGGCGACGCAGATGCCGGGCTTTGCCGGCAAGCTGAGTGCGGAGGAGCTTCAGCAACTGGCCGAGTGGATCTACACGCCGGTGGTTCCGGCGCCGGTCTGGGGCGAGAACGAGATCCGCAACTCGCATTTCGTCGATGCGGCTGCCACCCGGCTGCCGGCGCAACCGGGCCCTGGGCTCAAGGGTGCCGATCCGCTGAATCTCTTCATCGTCGTCGAAACCGGCGACCATCACGTTTCGGTACTCGACGGCGACCAGCTGGAACGTCTGCACCGCTTCCCGAGTCGTTATGCGCTGCACGGCGGGCCCAAGTTCTCGCCGGACGGCCGTTTCGTCTACTTCGCTTCCCGTGACGGCTGGATCAGCAAGTTCGACCTCTACAACCTGGTCGTCGTCGCCGAGGTGCGGGCGGGACTCAACACGCGCAATGCGGCGGTCTCCGGCGACGGCAAATGGGTTCTGGTCGCCAACTACCTGCCGCACAGCCTGGTCCTGCTCGACGCCATGGATCTCTCTCTGGTGAGGATCATTCCGACCTGGAATGCAGCCGGGAACAAGACCTCGCGCGTGTCGGCGGTTTATGATGCGGCACCGCGCAAGAGCTTCGTCGTTGCGCTGAAGGACGTCCCCGAGGCCTGGGAGCTCAGCTACGATCCAGCGGCCGAACCGGTCGCCGAAGGCCTGGTGCATGATTTCCAGTACAGGGAAGGAGAGTTCAAGCCGGGGATGTTCCACCCCCGGCGGACGATTCTCACTGACTACCTCGACGACTTCTTCTTCACCCAGAGCTACGACGAGATTCTCGGTTCGTCGCGTTCAGCGACCAAGGGACAGGTGATCTTCCTTGATGGGCGGAAGAAGGTCGCCGAGCTTGACCTGCCCGGAATGCCGCACCTGGGGTCGGGGATCACCTGGAAATGGAAGGACCCCGCCGGCCGTGAGCGAACTGTCATGGCCTCGCCCAACCTCAATGCCGGGCTGGTGACGGTCATCGACCTCGACACCTACGAGAATGTGAAGCAGATCGCGACGCTGGGCCCCGGCTTCTTCCTGCGCAGTCACGAGAACTCGCGCTACGCCTTCACCGACTCGATGATGAGCATGGAGAACCGGAACGTGCTGCAGGTGATCGACAAGCAGAGGCTCGAAGTCGTCGCGCAGATCAGGGCCAAACCGGGGCAGACGCTGGCGCACGTCGAGTTCACGCGCGATGGCCGATACGCTCTGGCGAGCCTGTGGGAGATGGATGGCGCACTGCTGGTGATCGACGCCGAGACTCTGCGCGAGGTCAAACGCATTCCGGCAAGGAAACCGGTCGGAAAGTACAACGTCTGGAATAAAATAAGCAGGTCCGAGGGGACAAGCCACTGACCCGCGTCTCTGCGCGGGCCGTGTGGCAGTGAACCGGGTGAGGCGGAAGATTCGGTGCATCGCCAACCGGCAAGCAGCGTCCTGCGCGAGATCGTTCCTTACAGAAGGCCGACCATTGAACAGCATCATCCGCAAAGGCTCCCGTTTCTGGCCGCTGGCATGCATCGCAGTCGCCTTGACGTGCCCAGGTTTCGGCGCCCTCGCCGTACCGAAGGCGGCTGAACATGAGGAGGGTGCGGTGAGCTTCGGCGAGGCTGTCGGCGCACCACCGAAAGCAGGAGCGAAAGCCCCAAAGCCAGCCCCTGCCGGACAGCCGGCGAAGACAGCCGCAGGCAAGCAACGACCGGCTGCTGGCAAGCCACCGGCGGCAAGAACAGCCACGAAGACCAAGGCCGCCAGTCCGCCGGCACCAGCCAAGCCAGGTGCGGGAGGCAAGCCCGGTGCGGCCGCGAAGCCGCAGGGCAAGGCCAAGGCGGCGAAGAAGTGACGCCCACATCTTTCACGACGCAGGCCCGTTTTGCAGCCGGCCAGGCGGTCGCAGCGGTGGATCAGTGAACATCGCCGAGCTTTGCTTGCGCGGTACGCTGTGCTGCGGCCTGCTCGTCACCCCACTCCTGGCATCCACCGCTCTGGCGCAGATGCCGCGCGTCGAGCTGAGTGCCGGCATGTACCGGATCGAAGCCGAAGTCGCCGCCAACGATGCGAGCCGTGCGCAGGGCCTGATGAGTCGCCGCACCCTGCCTGCCGGCCAGGGCATGCTGTTCGTTTTTCGCCAGGCCGACCGGCATTGCATGTGGATGCGCAACACCTACGTGCCGCTGTCGGTGGCCTTTCTCGACCGCGATGGCTTCATCCTGAACATCGAGGACATGCAACCCGAGACCGATACCAGCCACTGTGCGGCCAGGGCAGCAAGTTTTGCCCTCGAGATGAACCTCGGCTGGTTTTCGGACAAGGGGATCAAGCCGGGAACCCGTATTGCGGGCGTCGAGAAATCGCCGGCGCCACGTTAGCCGACCGGGCCCTCATGAGCATGCGTCGGGTAAGCTGGAAGACCCTGCAGGCCGCCGCTGCCCTCTTCCGGGTACGGCGGCGGCCGCAGTCGGCCGCGACGGTGAGCCGCCTGCACCGCCAACGCCTGATGCCTGGCGAATGAGTGCAGCGGGCGGGCAACAATGGCGCGGCCGCATCACGCGCACTGAGGACAGCGCGCCGTTGCTGCCGTGGCTGCGTGACCGCGGTTCACTGACGGCGCGCCTTCAGTCGCGCGGGCGCTTTGCCCTGCGCGTCCTGCGCCAGCAGCGATGCCGGCCGACAGCCGACGAGGCACTGGCGCTCGGACTGCCAACCGCCGTGCGGGCGTGGATCCGCGAGGTGGCACTGAGCTGCGACGATCGCGTCGTGGTCTTTGCGCATACCGTCCTGCCCTGCGAGCCACGCGGTCCGCTGACCCGCTGGCTGGCGCGGCTTGGCGAGCGTTCGCTCGGCGCCCTGCTGTTCGCACACGTCGGCTTCAGCCGTAGCCCGATGAAGTTCCAACGGCTCGATCAGCGGCACACCCTGTTCGCGCCGGCCGTGCAGGCGCTGCAGTTTGCGGGCGGAATTCCGTCCGCCCTCTGGGCGCGACGCTCACACTTCGGCTTCGGTGCGCAGTCGGTCCTCGTCACCGAGGTATTCTCGCCGGCATTGCTGCTACTGACGCCGGATGTCGGGGTGCTGGCGAGCAGCGCCGACTCTTCGTGGCACGACTCGGACCTTTGTCGCTCAATCCTGGAGGGGAAAGCGCCGTGCAGATCACCGTTCTAGGTGCCGGAGCCTGGGGTACCGCTCTGGCCATTGCTTTCGCTGACGCCCACCCGGTCATCCTGTGGGCGCGCGATGCCGAGCAGGTTCGTCGTCTGCAGTCCGAGCGCGAGAACTCGCGCTACCTGCCCGGTCATCGTTTCCCGCCAGCGTTGACCGGCATGGCCGATGTCGCGGCGGCCACACGCGACGCCGATCTGGTTCTGATCGCAGCCCCGCTGGCCGGATTGCGGACCACCCTGCAGCGCCTACGGGACTGCGGCAGCGAAACACCGTTCCTGTGGGTCTGCAAGGGCCTGGAACGAGGTACCGGACTGCTGCCGCATCAGGTCGTCCAGGAGGTGCTGGGCAAGCGTCTGTGTGGCGCCCTGACCGGACCGAGTTTTGCCGAGGAGCTGGCTCGCGGTCTCCCCACCGCGGTCACCATTGCGTCCACAGACGCCGACTTCGCACTCTTCTGCGCCGGCCGTCTGCGCCGGCCGCGCCTGCGAATCTACGCCGGCGACGACGTCATCGGCGCGGAGGTCGGCGGTGCGGTGAAGAACGTCATGGCGATCGCCACCGGCGTCTGCGATGGCCTCGGGCTGGGCATGAACGCGCGTGCGGCGCTACTCACCCGTGGTCTGCACGAGATCACCCGCTTCGGCAGGGCTCTGGGTGGCCGCCCGGAGACCTTCATGGGCCTTTCCGGCATGGGTGACCTGATCCTCACCTGCACCGGAGACCTCTCACGCAATCGCCGTGTCGGGCTGATGCTCGCTGCGGGCAAGCCACTGGATCAGATCACCGCGCAGCTCGGACAGGTCGCCGAAGGCGTTCCCGCAGCGCGCGAAGTGCAGCGGCGTGCCGCAGCGCTCGGAGTCCGGATGCCGATCACAGACTGGGTGTGCACCCTGCTGGACGGCAGCGTGAGCCCGATCGAAGGCGTCGCGGCGCTGATGGATCGGGACATCGTTTTCGAGGACGCCTAGCAGGCTCCGTCTCGTCCCGCTCAACAGGCGCCGCGGTAGCCGATCTGCCGCCAGGCCTCATAGACGGTGATGGCGACCGCATTGGACAGGTTGATGCTGCGGTTGTTGGCCACCATCGGCAGGCGCAGGCGGTGATCGGGCGGAAACTCGGCGAGGATCTCGTCCGGCAGGCCGCTCGTTTCCCGGCCGAAAACCAATATGTCGCCGGCGTGAAAGCCGGCATTGGCGGGATGCGCGCTGCCTTTGGTGGTCAACGCAAAGCGCTGCGCGCGTGGCGAAAGCTCCGCCAGTTTCGCGCTGCAGCTTGCCCAGTCGGCATGGACGCAGACCGCTGTCAGCTCGGCATAATCCATGCCCGCGCGGCGCAGCCGATACTCGCTGAGCTCGAAGCCGAGCGGCCGCACCAGATGGAGCCGCGCGCCGGCATTGGCGCAGAGGCGAATGACGTTGCCGGTATTCGGCGGGATTTCGGGGCAAACCAGAACTACCTCGAACATCTCTGGTGCCCCCCTGCCCTACTGTGTCAGACCCGAAGTGTTGATCAGCTCCGTTGCCGGCAGCGGCGCCTGCACCTTGATCACGCCGTCGGCGATCAACTTGCGAACGATCTGTTCCTGCAGCCCGAAGGAGCGGACGAAACCCTCCAGGGGCATCACCACCTGCTGCGTCGGAGCCAGATGAACCTCCTGCTTTCCTTCGGCATTGGTCGCGGGCGTCGCAGTGCCGAAATCGATCCGGATCAGCGGTCCGGTAACGGCAATATTGAGGATGCCGTCGGCGAAACTGGTTTGCATGTTCTTCCTTTCGCTGCTGGTGGGTGGGTGCGGCGGTGCCGTAGCGCAAATCCCCGCGTCTCTCGGCCGCACGCTGCCGCGGCGATGCCATTGCTTGCATCCGCGACGCGCTGGCAGTACAGCCTGCCCCTGCCGACCGCCCGGCGCGGGCGGGCGATTCGTCATGGCCGACGACCGAGAGGAGAACGGCCACAGCATTCCTGGTCGGCAGTCGCCAAGAGGCCCGGTAGTTGCACGACATCGCCGAAGCGGCGTTCTGCAACTGCCGGGCCGTCGGCGCGGCTGGATCAGCCGCGCCCTGAGGCAGAGGGAGTCTCTGTTTCGGCTAGTGGCCCGAAGCCGTGGCGGCGCCGACACCCGTTTCCGAGCGGACCTTCTGTGCCGGGTACAACGAGCGCTCGAGCTTGGCCTGCGCACTGTTGTCCATCTTCGACACCAGATAGATCACCACGAAAGCAGCGGTCATCGAGAACAGCGCTGGCGACGAGTAGGGGAACCAGGCGCTCCCCTTCGGATTCTTCAGCACGGCCTCCCAGACGGAAGCGGACAGAACCGTCAGCACCACCGAGGCAACAAGGCCAACCACGCCACCAGCGACCGCGCCCTTGGTCGTGCAATCCTTCCACAGCACCGACATGAAGAGCACCGGGAAGTTGGCCGAGCAGGCGATGGCAAAGGCGAGCATCACCATGTAGGCGACGTTCTCCTTCTCGAAGGCAATCCCGAGGAAGACCGCGACGATGCCGAGGCAGACGGTCGTGATCTTCGAGACGCGCAGTTCCGAAGCGGAATCGGCGTTGCCGTGCTTGAACACCGTCGCATAGAGGTCATGCGAAACTGCCGAAGCACCCGACAGCGTCAGCCCGGCAACCACTGCCAGGATCGTCGCAAAGGCCACGGCCGAGATGAAGCCGAGGAAGACATTGCCGCCGACGGCGTTCGACAGGTGAATGGCGGCCATGTTGCCGCCGCCGCGCAGGCCGTCCCAGACCGGTTTGCCGTCGGCACCAATCGCCTGTACGCCGTCGACCATCTTCGGCACGTAATAGGTTGCCGGGTCCTGCGTCAGCATGACGATGGCGCCGAAACCGATGATGAAGGTCAGGATGTAGAAGTAACCGATCCAGGTAGTCGCCCAACCGACGGACTTGCGTGCTTCCTTGGCGCTGGGCACGGTGAAGAAGCGCATCAGGATGTGTGGCAGGCCGGCGGTGCCGAACATCAGTGCCATGCCGACGGAGATGGCCGACACCGGATCCTTGATCAGCCCACCCGGTGCCATGATGGCGCCGTGCTTGGCATGCACCTCGACGGCCTTGGCGAAAAGCGCCTCGGGATTGAAGCCGAACTGGAAGAGCACGGCCAGCGCCATGAAGGTGGCACCGGTCAGCAGCATGATGGCCTTGATGATCTGCACCCAGGTGGTCGCAGTCATGCCCCCGAAAAGGACGTAGCACATCATCAGCACGCCAACGATAATGACGGCATAGGTGTACTCGAGGCCGAACAGCACCTTGATCAGTTGCCCGGCACCAACCATCTGGGCGATCATGTAGAAGGCCACGACGACCAGCGAACCGGTCGCTGCGAAGCTGCGCATCGGCACTTGCGAGAAACGGTAGGCGGCCACGTCGGCAAAGGTGAATTTCCCGAGGTTGCGCAGACGCTCGGCCATCAGGAAGGTGATCACCGGCCAGCCGACGAGCCAGCCGATCGAGAAGATCAGTCCGTCAAAGCCATTGGCAAAGACCAGCCCCGAAATGCCGAGGAAGGACGCTGCCGACATGTAGTCACCGGCAATCGCCAGTCCGTTCTGAAACCCGGTAATGCCGCCGCCGGCCGTATAGAAGTCCGCCGCGGACTTCGTCCGTGCCGCTGCCCACTTGGTGATACCCAAGGTCACGGCGACGAAAATGGCGAACATGGCGATTGCCACCCAGTTGGTCGCCTGTTTGGTGGTATTGCCGAGATCGGCTCCGGCGGCGAAAGCTCCACCAGCAGCGAGCAATCCAGCCCCCACGAACAGGGTATTACGCAGCGTCTGGTTGATCATTTTTGGTTGGCCTCCTTGATGACTTCGGCGCTCATATCGTCGAAATCGGAATTCGCCTTGCGCACATAGACGTTGGTGATGGCGATGGTAAACACGATCACGCCAACACCCAGGGGGATGCCGATCGTCGTCACCATCCCCGGAGCAAGCGGCGTTCCCAGCCACTCCTTGTTGAAGGCAATGAGAAGAATGTATCCGTAGTAGGCGATGATCATCAGGATGGACATGATGATGCTGTAACTCGAGCGCTTGCGAACCAGCTCGTGGTATTTGGGATTGGCTTCAATCCGTGCAACGATGTCGTCGTTAGCCATTCGATTGTCTCCGATAGGTATGGAATATCCGGCCTCGTTCATAATGACCGCACACCTAGCATAGCGACCATTGCTTACGCCATTCTTACCAGACCACGGCTGGGCGTTAGTCGTCGCGTGCGGCAGGACCGGCTTCGGAAGCCCGCTGTTGCGCCGCAGTTCCCGATTCTCCGACGCAGCTACAGCTCCCTGGAGGGCTGCTGGTGTGGTTCCGCGATGGGCGCTTGCTTCACGGCCGGATCACCCAAACCCGAATCGCGAGGCACGGCGGGAAGTTGTGAACCCGGCGAGGCGCGGACATTGCGCCGGTTTCACTTCAGTGGCAACAATTTCACGGCCGACAGGCCTCTTCTGGTTAGAATTCGACTCCACCACCAGCCGCCGCCTCCGACAAGATGAACGATGCCAGTCTGCTTCCGGACCTGATCCGCTGCTCAGCAAGTCGCCAGCCCGGAGCCAGCGCCCTGACCTGCGGCGACCACTCGATGAGCTACGGTGAGCTGCAAGCCGCGGTTGCCGGCTTTGCCAGCGGCCTGATCGAACTGGGCCTGCAGCGCGGTGAGAGGGTCGCCATTTACCTCGAAAAGCGCCTTGAAACGGTCGTCGCCAGTTTCGGCGCTGCTGCCGCCGGCTGTGTCTTCGTGCCGCTGAATCCGCTGCTCAAGGCCGAACAGGTCGGCTACATCATGCGCGACTGCAACGTGCGCGCGCTGGTCAGCTCCAGCGAGCGACTCGCATTGCTGACGCCGGTGCTGTCATCCTGCCGCGACCTGCGCCACCTGATCACCGTCAACAGCCGCGCCCCGGCCCCTCCCGAGAGCCCGCTCGTCAGTCTGGGATGGGACGAACTGCTGGGCACTTCGGGGCGCGGTGGCCACCGAGTGATCGACACAGACATGGCGGCAATCCTCTACACGTCCGGCAGCACCGGCAAACCGAAGGGCGTGGTCCTGTCGCACCGCAACATGGTTGCCGGCGCCGTGAGCGTTGCCGGCTATCTCGAGAACACCGCCGAGGACACCCTGCTGGCGGCGCTGCCGCTGTCCTTCGATGCCGGCTTCAGCCAGTTGACGACAGCCTTCCATGTCGGCGCCCGTGCCGTCCTGCTGAACTACCTGCTGCCGCAGGACATCCTCAAGGTGCTGGCTCGCGAGCGGGTCAGCGGGCTCACGGCAGTGCCGCCGCTGTATATCCAGCTCGCGCGGCTGGAGTGGCCAGCGGTCATCAGCCAGCAGCTGCGCTACTTCGCCAACACCGGCGGGCGCATGCCGCGTGCGACCCTGGCCGCTTTGCGAGCGCGCTTGCCGAACAGCAAACCCTACCTGATGTATGGCCTGACCGAGGCCTTCCGTTCGACCTTCCTGCCGCCGGACGAGGTCGACCGACGGCCGGACTCGATCGGCAAGGCGATCCCCAATGCCGAGATCCTGGTCTTGCGGGAGGACGGGTCGCCCTGCGTCGCCAATGAGCCGGGCGAACTGGTCCATCGCGGCGCCCTCGTCGCTCTCGGTTACTGGAACGACCGCGAGAAGACGGCCGAGCGGTACAGGCCACTGCCCGCCGGCGTTGCCGGCCGCGATGCCGGACTGGTGCTGCCGGAACTCGCAGTCTTCTCGGGTGACACCGTCAGCATGGACGAAGATGGCTTCCTCTATTTCATCGGCCGGCGTGACGAAATGATCAAGACCTCCGGCTACCGGGTGAGTCCGACCGAGGTCGAGGAAATCGTCTATGCGACCCGACTCGTTGGGGAGTGCGTGGCCTTCGGCGTCGACCACCCGATGCTCGGCCAGGCGATTCAGTTGATCGCCACTCCGGCCGAGGGCGACAGCCTCGACTCCGACCAGTTGTTCGCCGAATGTCGGCAGCGGATGCCGGCCTACATGGTACCGGCGGGCATCAGCCTGCGCCACGGCCCCCTGCCGCGCAACCCGAACGGCAAGCTCGACCGCAAGACTCTGGCAAGCGAATTCCGGGCTGCCGCAGAGGGATGCGCTGCGGCGACTCAGATCCCATCCGGGTCAGGTTGATGGATTTCGCATGCCCCCCACAGCAACGCCGGCAGCCAGCGGGCATTGGTGCCAGCCCGTTGACAGCCGCGACCGCGACTGCCGGTCACCACAGGAATAACCGGCGGACGGCGCGCTGCCTGCCGCTGGGTGCGAACGTGCAGCGCCCAACCATACAACGACCCTCCAAGGCCAGTCCGTGGTGACCAACAGCGAACGAACTCCGCCTGCACATGCACCGATGCATCAGTTTCCGGTACTGAACGGTGAACTTGTCATCGGTGGCGTGCCACTCAGCCGCCTCGCCGCACGGGTTGGCCAGACTCCCTTCTACGCCTACGACCGGCGGCTGCTCGCGACCAGGGTCGCCGAGCTGCGATCGTTGCTGCCAGACGGCGTAAGGCTGCACTACGCCATGAAGGCCAATCCGATGCCGGCTCTGGTGTGCCACATGGCGAGACTGGTTGACGGCATCGACGTCGCCTCGGCCGGGGAACTCAAGGTGGCGCTCGATGCCGGCGCCAATCCAGAGGAAATCAGTTTTGCCGGACCGGGCAAGGGGCGCGGCGAGCTGCGCCAGGCAGTCGCTGCCGGAATCCTGATCAATATCGAATCGCCGCGCGAGATCGATGAACTGGCAGCAATCAGTGCCGATGCCGGTCTTGCCGCACGCGTGGCGGTGCGCGTCAATCCGGACTTCGAGCTCAAGAGTTCGGGCATGAAGATGGGCGGCGGGGCCCGGCAGTTCGGCGTCGATGCCGAACAGGTGCCGGAATTGCTCGCCGGGATCGGCCGTGCCGGTCTCGCCTTCGAGGGTTTTCATCTCTTCGCGGGCTCGCAGAATCTGCGCGCCGAAGCGATCGTCGAAGCACAGATCAAGAGCTACGAACTGGCTCTACGGCTCTCCAGTTTCGCGCCGGCGAGCGTCCGCTTCCTCAATCTGGGTGGTGGCTTCGGCATTCCCTACTTTCCTGGCGAGCGCCCGCTCGAACTGGCGCCAGTTGCGGCGGGCCTGGCAACGATCGCGGAGCGTGCTGCGCACGAACTGCCGGCCGCCAGGCTGGTCATCGAGCTCGGACGCTATCTCGTCGGCGAGGCCGGAGTCTACGTCAGCCGGATCATCGATCGCAAGGTGTCGCGCGGCCAGGTCTTCCTCGTTGCCGATGGCGGACTGCACCACCATCTCTCGGCCTCGGGCAATTTCGGCCAAGTGATCCGCAAGAACTACCCGGTGGCGATCGGTAACCGACTCGGGGCACCGACCAGCATCACCGCGTCGGTCGTCGGGCCCCTGTGCACACCACTCGACCTGCTCGCAGACCGGATGCCGCTGGCCGATGCGCAGCCGGGTGATCTGGTGGTCATCTTCCAATCCGGCGCCTACGGATTGTCCGCCAGTCCACAGGCTTTTCTCGGCCATCCCACCTGCCTCGAGGTCCTTGTCTGACTACCAGCCCGGGCCAGGCTTCGGATTGTGAACGAAGCCGTCCGGGACGAACAGCCACCCCCATGCCACCCATCTCAAGAGCCTTTCGCTGCCGATCATGCTGCAACCGATCGCTGACCGGGCAATCCGGTGCACGGGTGGGCAATGGTCGCGGTGGCGGAGCGGCGCATGACGGCCCGTGACGGGACGCGGCAACTGCCGCGCACGCCCTTGCTCGACTGGTCGAGCTTTGCCGGCCCGCGGCGTCTGGCTGGCGTGCCCAGCATCGATGATATGGCCGCCAGCTGCCTGACAACCAGCGGCCGGGCCGCCATCTACCTGGCGTTGCTGCAGTTGCGGCTCGACCCGGGCAGTCTGGTCCTGGTTCCCACGTATCATTGCCCGACGATGGTGGCTCCGGTGATTCTGGCCGGACTGCGGGTGGCGTATTTCGGCATCGGTGCGACAGGGCTCCCGCAGCTTGGCACGATCGCTGACGCGACCGCGGCACACGCGAAAGCCATGCTCGTATCGCACTATTTTGGCCACCCACGATCACTGGCGGAGGTCCGGCAATGGTGCGACGCACGACAGATTGCCCTGATCGAGGACTGTGCCCACTGCTATTTCGGCAGCGCCGGCGAGCGGCCGGTGGGCGCCTGGGGCGATTTCGCCACCGCCAGTCTGTCAAAGTTCTTCCCGGTGCCTGAAGGCGGCGTACTGGCGTCGGCAAGCCGGCCGATCGTTGCCCCCAAACTGACACCGCAGGGCCTGCGAGTGGAACTCAAGTCTTGGACCGATGTGCTCGAATCGGCCGTGACTTACGGCCGCCTGGCCGGTGTCGGCTGGGTCCTGGCCCGGATCTTCGCGATCAAGAACCGGATCAACCGCTCCAGAGCCGCGGCCGCACAAGACGAATCGACCGCCCCGC
The DNA here is from genome assembly GCA_013347225.1 of Candidatus Accumulibacter similis. Taxonomy (NCBI): domain Bacteria; kingdom Pseudomonadati; phylum Pseudomonadota; class Betaproteobacteria; genus Candidatus Accumulibacter; species Candidatus Accumulibacter similis. The sequence continues at coordinate 66,411 of CP054595.1, forward strand.
CCAACATGATGCTCGCCTGTGACATGGGGCGCATCACCCGAAGACCCGCATCAACGGCCGTCGTGCTGAAGAGGCTGCTGCCACACGGACGCATCATCACCAGACGCCGATCCAACTATGCGGTCTACGCGCAGTACTTCCGGCAGGTCGATGGAGCGTACCCGCTCTACCCTGAAGCGGCAGCCGACGCCGTGCCGTACGTCTTTCCCCTATGGGTGGACGACGCCGACCGGGTCTATCAGAACCTGCGCTCACTCGCCCTGCCGGTGTTTCGCTGGGACCGCATCTGGCCGGACACTCCCCTGCTCGCCGGCGACGTCGGACCCTCCTGGAGCCGGCACGTCCTGCAGCTGCTCTGCCACCAGGATTTGAGCGACGCCGACGTGACACGCACGGCGGTCGCGACGCTCGCTCTGCTTTCGGCGGAACGCAGACCGACAGGCAGCGGCACTGGCTAGAAATCGAAAGGCACGCCCGAAAATGCCACCATCACCCGCGCTCGTCTGGCAAAACCTGCCTGCGGCATCGCTTCACCAGGACGCCGTTCTGTCCGCTGCCTGGGACCGTTTGAATGCGCAGCGCGGCGATCTTCCTTTCCTGAACACTGAGGCGATCACCGCCAGCCTCGATTCGTTTGGCACGGGCCGGGAAAGGCTGCTGGTCGGCCGACAGGAGCACACGATCACGGCGATGTGCCTGCTGGTTCGCACCTCCGCCACCGCATGGCAGAGTTTCCAGCCATCCCAGTTGCCCCTTGGTGCCTGGGTGGCCGATGACCGACTGCCGGTGCTCGAGCTCGCGCGCAGCCTGATCCGGGGACCGCTTGGCCTCTGCCTCTTGCTGTCAATGACGCAAATCGACCCACTCCATGCAGCTCGCCCGGCCAACACCGCCGACAGCGAGAGCAGCGACTACATCCGCACGGCCTGGACCGAACTTCCTGGCAGCTTTGCCGAATACTGGAACCAACGCGGCAAGAACCTCCGCCAGAACATGCGCAAGCAGAGAAACAGGCTGGCGGGCGAGGGGATCAGCGGGCACCTTCGTGTCCTCGACCAGGCGGCGGACATGGCGGCCGCGATCGAGCGTTATGGCGCACTCGAGAGCGCTGGCTGGAAGGGCGGCCAGGGCACGGCCGTCCATCCAGACAACTCGCAGGGGAGGTTCTACCGGCGCTTGCTGGAGAACGCGGCGATGCGCGGCGAAGCAGTCGTCTTCGAGTACCTGTTTGACGACCGGGTGGTGGCGACCAACCTCTGCCTGCGACGCGACGACGTTCTGGTCATCCTGAAAACGACCTACGACGAGTCGATCCAGTCGTACTCACCCGCGTTCCTGCTCAGCCAGGACGAGATCGAGCTACTGTACCAGGAGGGCAGAATACAGCGCATCGAGTACTACGGCCGCATGATGGAGTGGCACGGCCGGTGGACCGAAAAGTCGCGCATCCTCTATCACCTGACGCTGTATCGCTGGCCGCTGCTGCAGCGGCTTGCCGAGTGGCGGCGTCGAAGGCGGTCCGGCACCGGCGCATCGGCCGGCTGAACGCGGGCACGCGACGACCGGAAGACGGACGCCATTTGTGCCGAGCACACGCGTGCGCGGCTCGGGAGCATGAAGGACGAAAGACCGGCTTTTGGCCGGTCTTTCGTTGACTGCTGCTGCTCGGTTCAATTGGTCGGGGCGCCGGGATTCGAACTCGGGACCCCTTGCACCCCATGCAAGTGCGCTACCAGGCTGCGCCACGCCCCGACAGGGGATAGATTATATCCCAAAAACCGCAGAACTCAGGGCCGCAGCATTTCGACGATGCTCAGGAGTTCTGCACGAACTCCCTCGAGCGTCAGCACCGAGGCCTTCGCCGTGGCCTCAGCCTCGGCGTCCTCCAGACGATTGCGCGCGCCACTGATCGTGAATCCCTGGCTGTAGAGAAGCTCGCGGATACGCCGAACCAAAAGGACTTCATGGTGCTGATAGTAGCGGCGGTTGCCGCGCCGTTTCACCGGTCGAAGTTGCGCGAACTCCTGCTCCCAGTAACGCAGGACGTGCGGCTTCACGCCGCAAAGTTCGCTCACCTCGCCGATCGTGAAGTAGCGTTTGGCAGGAATGGCCGGCAACGGCTCCGGAACCGGCTCTCTATGACTGGCTTCCATCGTAGGCGTTCTCCACCTCGGCCTTCAGTTTCTGGCTGGCGTGAAAGGTCACCACTCGCCGGGCAGTGATCGGGATTTCTTCGCCAGTTTTTGGATTGCGGCCTGGGCGCTGCGGCTTGTCTCGCAACTGGAAATTGCCAAACCCGGACAACTTGACACCGTCACCTCGTTCGAGCGCGTTCCGAATCTCCTCGAAGAACGCCTCGACCATGTCCTTGGCCTCACGCTTGTTGAGACCGACCTTCTCGAACAACAAGTCGGCCAGTTCTGCCTTGGTTAGCGTCATTCCCATCCCTTCTCAGACGCGAAGCCGCGCTCCAAACGCCTGCTGCAGATAGGTCACCAGCTGCTGCATGGCGGCGTCGACTTCAGCCTCGAGCAAGGTCCGGTGAGTATCTTGCATCACTATACGGAAGGCAAGGCTTTTCTTGCCGGCCTCGACACCGCGCCCGACGTACACATCGAACAGCCGGATGTCACTGACGATCGCAGGCCGATCGGCACTCAAGGCATCGAGCAGCAGCTGCAGCTCGAGTGCGTGGTCGACGACGATGGCCACGTCCCGGATGACAACCGGTTGGCGTGATCCCTCGACATACTGCGGCAGCCGGGCCCGCTCGACGGGGTCGAGGTCTACCTCGAACAGCACAGGTGCCAAAGGCAGATCGTACTTCTGCTGCCACTGCGGGTGCAACTCGCCGATGAAGCCAATTGCCTGGCCATCAACCAAGACCCGCGCGCTGCGACCCGGATGCAGCGCCGGGTGCTCAGCCACCTCGAAGCGCGCAACGCGCGGGGTGAGCAATAGCTCGAGGTCTCCCTTGACGTCAAAATAGTCGACGTTGCGGGCGGCACAGCCCCACTGTTCCGGCAGCGCCGCGCCGTAGGCGAGCGCCGCGAGCTTCCATGGCTGACGAAAACCCGCGACCGGGCCACCAAGCGGATCTCGCAAGAAGCACCGGCCCGTCTCGAAAACACGCACACGGCTTTGCCGACGTTTGAGATTCGTTGCCACGTTTGCGAGGAGCCCGCCAAACAGCGAAGAACGCATGACACTCAACTGGCTGGCGATCGGATTGGCCAGTCGGATCACCCGATCGTTGCCGGCGAGGTCCCTTTCCCAGGCTTCTTCGACGAAGGCAAAATTGATGACTTCCTGATAGCCGCAATCAGTCAGCATCTGCCGCACTCGCGCTGCGGGCCGCGTCTGCTCGCTCTGGGGCAGCATCGACAGCGCCGCCCGAGGCAGGGCCGCAGGGATGTTGTCATAGCCGTGGAGACGAACGATTTCCTCGATCAGGTCTTCCTCGATCTCGATGTCGAAGCGATAGCTGGGCGGCGTGACGACAAAATCGTCGGCGTCGCGGACGAATGACAGGCCGAGGCGGCGAAACAGCTCATCGATTCTCTCGGGAGAAAGGTCCAAACCCAGCACCTTGCGCACGCGTCGCGGGCGCAGACGAACCGGAAGCCGCTGCGGCAGACTCGCCAGCGCCTCACTGACCGGACCAGCCTGCCCGCCACAGATGTCGATAACGAGGCGCGTCGCCCGCTCCAGCGCCCGCCGCGTCGCAGCGAAATCGACGCCCCGTTCGAAACGATGTGCAGCATCGGAGACGAAACCGTAGCGACGGGCGCGCCCAGCGATCGCTTCGGGTGCAAAGAATGCCGCCTCCAGGAACAGCTCGGTTGTCGCCAGAGTGATGCCGCTATCCTCGCCACCCATCACTCCCGCCATCGCCAACGGCCGCCGCTCGTCGGCAATCAGCAGGATGTCGCTCTGCAGCTCGACAGTCTGTTCGTTGAGCAGCTTGATCGTCTCGCCCGCCTGCGCCATGCGCGCGTGCACGGCTCCAGCAAGCCGCTGGTTGTCAAAAGCGTGCAACGGCTGGCCGAGTTCGAGCATCACATAGTTGGTGATGTCAACCAGTGCCGAAATCGGGCGCAGGCCGCTGCGCTCGAGTCGCCGCCGCATCCAGGACGGCGTCGCGGCGGCCGCGTCGACGCCGGCGATCACCCTGCCGCAGTAACGCGGGCATGCCGCCGGAGCGTCGAGGAAGACTGCCCGCTCGGTGGCAATGCCGACCGGCACCTCCTCGGCCTGGATAGAGGTCGCCGGTGCGCCAGTAAGGGCCGCAACCTCGCGCGCCACACCCTCGAGCGACAGGCAATCCGCCCGATTGGGAGTCAACTTCAGCGTCAGCACGCGATCATCGAGATCGAGATGGTGGCGCAGATCCTCGCCCACGGCAGCCGCAGTGTCCAGGAGGAGCAGTCCCGACGCGTCGTCGGTGATGCCAAGCTCCCGTGCCGAACAGAGCATGCCAAAGGACTCGATCCCGCGCACCTTGCTGAGCCTGATCTGCAAACCACCCGGAAGGTCGGCACCGACCAGCGCACACGGGACCTTGCTGCCCGCAACGACATCCGGTGCACCGCAGACGATCTGCAGCAACTCGCCGGCACCAACATCCACGCGACAAAGGCTAAGCCGATCGGCGTTGGGATGACGGTCCACGCTGACGACTTCGGCGACGACGACCCGGCTGAAGGCGGGAGCGACGGTCTCTTCCTCCTCCACCTCCAGACCAGCCATGGTCAGGAGGTGCGAGAACTCTTGTCCAGAGCATGCGGGGTCTACGAAGCTGCGTAGCCAGGATTCAGAGAATTTCATTCCCGTTCGCGGTCACAAGGGGTCGCCATCAGACGAACTGCCGCAGGAAGCGCAGGTCGCCATCGAAGAACATTCGCAGGTCATTGATGCCGTAACGCAGCATGGTGAGGCGATCAGGGCCCATGCCAAAAGCGAAACCAAGGTATCGCTCGGGATCGATGTTGACGTGGCGCAGGACGTTCGGGTGAACCATTCCGCAGCCGGCGATCTCGAGCCACCGCCCCTTGTGCGCACCGCTCATGAACGCCATGTCGATTTCTGCCGATGGTTCGGTGAAAGGAAAGAAGGAGGGCCGGAAACGCACCTGCAGATCGTCACTCTCGAAGAAACGGCGCAGGAAGTCGGCGATGACACCCTTCAGATCGGCAAAGCTGACGTTCTCGCCGATCCACAGCCCTTCGACCTGATGGAACATTGGTGAATGCGTCGCATCGGAGTCGACGCGATAGACCCGCCCCGGCGCAATGACCCGGATTTCCGGCATCGTCTCCAACGCAGCATGCCTGGCGACATGCGCCTGCATGTAGCGCACCTGGATCGGGCTGGTATGGGTGCGCAGCAATACACCCTCGGCAACCGCTCCCGACTCATCCAGCAGGTAGAAGGTGTCGTGCATGGAGCGCGCAGGATGATTCTCCGGCGTATTCAGGGCGGTGAAGTTCTGGAAATCGGCCTCGATCTCGGGACCGTCGGCAACCTCGAAACCGATCGAACGGAACAGGGATTCGACCCGTTCGAGTGTTCGTGTCACCGGGTGCAAACCGCCGCGTGCCTGCCCACGACCAGGCAAGCTCACGTCGAGCGCCTCCTCCGCCAAGCGGGCGCTCAGTGCCATCTTCCGGATTGCTTCACGACGCGTGTTGAGGACGGTTTCGACGGCTTCCTTGGCGCGATTGACCGCCGCACCTGCCGTCTTGCGCTCGTGCGGCGGTAGTTTGGCCAAAGCCTTGAGCAGGTCGGTTATCTGTCCGTTCCTGCCGAGATAAGCGGCCTTGATCTGCTCAAGCACATCGGCGTCGTCGGTTGCAGCAAAAGCCAGCTCCGCCGCCTGGACAATCTGATCGAGGTTATGCATGCTTCACCGAAAAAAAGGAGGCTCGCGCCTCCTTTCCCGAAAGTCGTCGGGCCTAGGCGGCAAGCCGGGCCTTCGCCTCGGCAGCCAGCGCAGCGAAAGCAGGCTTGTCAAAGACAGCCAGATCTGCCAGCACCTTGCGATCCACCTCCACCTGTGCCTTCTTCAAACCATTCATGAAGGTACTGTATTTCATCCCGAGTTCCCTGGCTGCGGCATTGATCCGGGCAATCCAGAGGCTGCGGAACTGACGCTTCCGCTGTCGGCGATCACGGTAGGCATACTGGCCTGCCTTCATCACCGCCTGCTTGGCGACACGGTAAACGTTCTTGCGACGACCGCGATAGCCCTTGGCCAGGGCGAGAATCTTCTTGTGGCGCGCGTGCGCCGTTACACCACGCTTGACTCGAGGCATCGATTATCTCCTTATGCGTAGGGCATCATGGCACGCACGACCGCCTTGTCGGCGGCGTGCACTGCGGTCATGCCGCGCAACTGGCGCTTGGTCTTGGTGTCCTTCTTTGTCAGGATGTGACGCTTGTACGCGAACGAACGCTTGATGCGACCACTCGGACTGATCTTGAAGCGCTTCTTGGCTCCTGTCTTGGTTTTCATCTTGGGCATTGGATGCTCCTGTTAATGACATGCTGCCAGGTGTCTCCCGACGGGAGTTCTTCGAACCCGGCACCACTTATCCACACGGCACGAGACTCGCGTCGCCGGCCGTGGCTCCTGCAATCTAACGCTTCTTGCTCGGCGTCAGCACCATCACCATCTGCCTTCCTTCCATCTTCGGCATCTGCTCGACCAATGCCAAGTCCTGCAGATCGGCCCTGATGCGCTCGATCTGCCGCATGCCGATATCCTGATGCGCCATTTCCCGGCCACGGAAGCGCAGCGTAACCTTGACCTTGTCCTCTTCCTCGAGGAAACGCGTCATGTTGCGCAGCTTGATCTGGTAGTCGTTTTCATCGGTACCCGGACGCAGCTTCACTTCCTTCACCTGCACCTGCTTCTGCTTGAGCTTCTGCTCATGCTGACGCTTCTGTTCCTGGTACTTGAACTTGCCAAAATCGACGATGCGGCAGACCGGCGGCTGCGCCATCGGGGCGATCTCGACCAAGTCGACACCCGCCTCTTCGGCAAGCGCCAGAGCCGCCCTGACGCTCATGATTCCCAGTTGCTCGCCGTCGGCGCCGATGAGCCGGACCTCCGGTGCGTTGATTTCTTCGTTGACGCGTTGCGCTTTTTGCAGTGCGATGGTCCCGCTCCTTTTTCCGACAAAAGTCAAGCCGTGCCACTGCGCTCGGCGACTTCCCCAAGAAGCCGCCCGGTCAGAGCCTCGAGAGTCATTTGCCCGAGGTCCCTGCCCCCGCGCGTGCGCACGGCCACCAGATTCGCTGCCACCTCCTTGTCGCCAACGACGATCTGATACGGCAGCTTGTTCATGCTATGTTCTCGTATTTTATAGGTAATTTTTTCATTGCGCAAATCCGCCTCGACCCGCAGCCCGGCGCTGCGCAGCACCGCCGCGACCTGCCCCGCATAGTCGGCCTGTTTCTCTGAAATATTCAGCACCACCGCCTGTATCGGCGACAGCCAGAGGGGCATCGCACCAGCATAATGCTCGATGAGAATCCCGATGAAGCGCTCCAGCGAGCCGAGGATCGCCCGGTGCAGCATGACCGGAACCTGGCGCTCGTTGTTCTCGCCAACGTAGTGCGCGTCAAGGCGTTGCGGCAAGGCAAAGTCAAGTTGCAGTGTGCCACACTGCCAAACGCGCCCAAGGCAGTCCTTCAGCGAAAACTCGATCTTCGGCCCGTAGAATGCGCCTTCTCCCGGCTGCAGGTCATAGGCCAGTGCTTTCGCCGCCAGAGCCTCGGCCAATGCCGCTTCCGCCCGGTCCCATGCGGCGTCCGATCCGATGCGTTTCGCCGGCCGCGTGGACAGCTTGACGAGGATCTCGGTAAATCCGAAATCGGCATAGATCTTCTGCAACAGGTCGATGAATGCAGCCGTCTCCGGCAATACCTGCTGTTCCGTACAGAATATGTGTGCGTCATCCTGAACGAAGGCGCGCACGCGCATGATGCCGTGCAGGGCACCGGACGGCTCGTTGCGATGGCAGGAGCCGAACTCTGCCAGTCGCATCGGCAGGTCACGGTAACTGCGCAGCCCCTGATTGAAGATCTGGATGTGCCCGGGGCAGTTCATCGGCTTGATCGCGTAGTCACGGTTCTCCGAGGCAGTCGTGAACATGTGCTCCGCATAGTTCTGCCAGTGGCCCGAGCGCTCCCAGAGCGAACGATCCATGATCATCGGCGTCTTCACTTCGCAATAGCCGTTCTCGCCGAGCAGACGCCGGATGTACTGTTCGACTTCCTGCCAAATGGTCCAGCCCTTAGGGTGCCAGAAGACCATCCCGGGCGCCTCGTCCTGCAGGTGAAAGAGGTCGAGTTGCCGACCCAGCTTGCGATGATCCCGCTTCTCGGCTTCTTCGAGCATGTGCAGGTATGCATCCTGGTCTTCCTTACGGATCCACGCGGTGCCGTAGATGCGCTGCAACTGTTCGTTGCGGTGGTCCCCGCGCCAGTAGGCACCGGCCAGCTTCATCAGCTTGAAGACCTTCAATCTACCGGTCGATGGGACATGCGGACCACGACAAAGGTCAACGAAGTCTCCTTCGCGGTACAGCGAGACAGTCTGATCCGCCGGTATCGCATCGATCAGTTCCGCCTTGTAGTGCTCGCCCTTGGACTTGAAGAAGGCGACAGCCTGATCGCGCTGCCAGACTTCCCTCTGCACCGGCAAATCGCGCCGCACCAGTTCCGCCATCCGCCTTTCGATGGCCGCCAGATCGTCAAGCGTGAACGGACGCTCGAATGCGAAATCGTAGTAGAAGCCGCTCTCGATGACCGGGCCAATGGTCACCTGTGCCGCCGGAAACAGCTCCTTCACCGCATAGGCCATGAGGTGTGCCGTCGAGTGGCGAATGACCTCGAGCCCCTCGGGATCCTTTTCGGTGACGATCGCCAGATGGGCATCGCTGTTGATCACGAATGAGGTATCCACCAGACGGCCATCGATCTTGCCGGCCAAGGCGGCTCGCGCCAAGCCGGCACCAATCGTCTGCGCGACCTCGGCGACCGTCACAGGCCGCGCGAAATCCCTCTGCGAACCATCGGGTAGTGTGACGACCGGCATAGTGCACCTCAGCACGAAGAAATGGAAAAGCCAGAGCGCCGCTCTGGCTTGTGTCCGGACCGCAGGCGAGAAATCGACAACTCGCACCAAGCGCGACGACAGCCGCGCTCAGGGTCTCTGGCCAACATCCCGCCGTCGACCACTCGGCAAGAACGGTGTCGGACCCGATCGCAGCCGGCAGCAACGACGTTCGCCAACCTTCCCGTAGATCCTCGACGCTGCGATTCTAGCACAGCAGGTCCGGCCGGCCAAAAGCCAAGCGCCGACAGTCCCGGCTGTGGCCCTGCGACCTCCAAGGACGCACCGACCTGCAAGCAGGGCGGGGCGGCGTCAGTCGCCACCGCGTGGTCGCGATCCCTCAACTCGCCAGCGGCGCGAAAAGCGCCGAGATGTCGTCGCTGCCGAACTTGGCTTCGACGCCATGGTCGGCAGACAGAATGCGCGCCGCAAGCTCGGCCTTGCCCTCCTGCAGGGCGAGAATCTTCTCTTCGATGCTGCCGGCAATGATCAGCTTATAGACGAACACCGGCTTGTCCTGGCCAAGTCGATGCGCGCGATCGGTCGCCTGATTCTCGGCGGCGGGGTTCCACCACGGATCGTAGTGGATGACTGTATCGGCAGCCGTCAGATTCAGGCCAACGCCTCCGGCGCGCAGGCTGATCAGGAAGATGGACACTTCGCCCGCCTGAAAGCGGCGGACCTGTTCCTCGCGATCCACCGTGTCACCGCAAAGCAGGGCGTAGTCGAGGGCAAGGAGCCGCAGTTCCTTGGCAATCAGCGCCAGCATGCTGGTGAACTGCGAGAACACCAGGATCTTCCGGCCCTCCTCAACCAATTCCGGCACCATCGTCATCAGGAGATCCAGCTTGGCGCGTTCCTTGATCTTCTGCACCGACTTGGACTTGAGCAACCGCGGGTCGCAACAGACCTGTCGCAACTTCAGCAGCGCATCAAGAATGACGATCTGGCTGCGATTGAAACCCTTGCTGGCGATTTCCTCACGCACCTTGGCGTCCATGGCAACGCGAACGGTCTCGTAGAGATCGCGTTGACCACCAGCCAGTTCCACCTTGCGCACGATGATGGTCTTCGGCGGCAGTTCGCGTGCAACCTCCTCTTTCTTGCGGCGCAGGATGAACGGCCGCACCCGCCTCGCCAACAGCTCACGGCGCCTGACGTCGCCCTGCTTCTCGATCGGTGTCCGCCAGTACTTGGTGAAGGTCTGGTTACTGCCGAGAAAGCCCGGCAACAGGAAGTCGAACTGGCTCCAGAGTTCGCCCAGGTGGTTCTCCAGCGGCGTCCCGGTCAAGCAGAGGCGGTGACGAGCTTCGATCCGACGGACCACTTCAGCACCCTGACTGCGGGCGTTCTTCACCGTCTGCGCCTCGTCGAGAATCAGCAGGTGATAGGCGTACCGGGTCAGGTCGGCTGCATCGCGCCATAGCAGCGGATAGGTCGTCAGCACCACATCATGGCGCGGGATGTCGGCAAAGCGGCTCTTTCGTTCCGGTCCATGCAACGACAGGATGGACAGGCCCGGAGCAAAGCGAGCGGCCTCGTTGGTCCAGTTGAAGATCAGTGAGGTGGGCAGCACGATCAGTGCCGGCCGGTCCAGCCGGCCCGATTCCTTTTCCAGCAGCAGGTGTGCCAGTGTCTGCGCCGTCTTGCCCAGACCCATGTCGTCGGCGAGAATTCCCGCAAGATTCTGTTCGCGCAGGAACTGCAGCCAGGCCAGCCCTTCGGTCTGGTAATGACGCAACTCCAGGGCGAGCCCCCGTGGCGGCTCGATGTGGCCGATCCCCTGTGCTGCGCTCAGCTGCTCGGCGAGCGCCAGCACATCACTCTGGCCCTTGAACCGCCAGCGCGAACCGTCGTTGAGCTCGGTCAGGCGCGGCGCGTCGAAACGGGAAAGGCGCAGGCTGCTACCGCCGGTGAAGCCATCAAAGAGGTCGATCAGGGTTGCCGCAAGCGGCTTCAGGCGCCACGCAGGAACGCGGATTCTCAAACCGGCACCGGTCACCAGTTCGACCATCTCGTTGTTCGCGACCTGTGCCAAGAGGCTGGCCTCGAGCCAGCGCCCGTCACGCCGGAAGAGGCTGGCAAGCAGAGGCGCAAGTGGCAGACGCTCACCTTCCACGACGATTCCCATGTCGAGTTCAAACCAGCCCTGCCCGGAGTCCGTGAGATCGGCATCCCAGGCCTCGACCTCGAGCAAGCGATGGCGAAACTCGGCAGCAAAGTCGACCTGCCAACCGCTTCTGCGCAGGCGCGGCAGTTGCTCACGCATGAAGACCGGCCAACTGCTCTCCTGCGCCAGTCCATATGCATTGTCCGGTGGCCTGCCGAAGGTTTGCAGGACGTAGCCCGGGATCTTCTCCAGATCGGCACTGCCCAGTTCCGACATGAGTTCCTCTTCGCGCGCACGCTGACGCTCGATGCGCACCATCTCACCATTGGCCAGGATCGTGAAGTCGCGCCGGTCGTCGGGAATCACCTCGACATCCTCGTAGCGAAACGCCGCCAAGGCGACATCGAAGGGCCCTCCGCCGAAAGCCGCCGAGTAGTCACGCCAGCCGCGATTGCCGTGTATGTGCAGGGTCCGCAGACGCAGCAGTGCGACCGGCTCGGCAACGATGCAGCGGATGTTTGAGCTGGCCTGTTCAGGGTCGCAAGGCAGCTCGCTCACGGTCTCGGCAAGGGCCTCGCCAACCAGGGCGGCAGCTGTGGCCGACAGGGGCGGTAGCGAGAACAGGCGGGCTACTACCGCCGGGTTGCCTCGCACCTGCAGGGAACCAACCTGGCGCCCGTCGAGATCGACGAACCACGGCTGCGGCAGCGGTATGACCAGACCGGCCGCCGGCTCCGCGAGCAGCATGGCCGACTGACGCCCGTCGCCGCTCTCCCGCCAACCAACAGTCGCGGGGCGCGGTGCAGCCAGCGTCAGAAAGGAAAAATCATCGCCTCGACACAGCCGGCCGGTTTGTGCCATGAGTTGCAGCGCTTCGCCACCGTGTCTTGGCCCAAGGCCAAAGGCGCGCAGACCCGTGTCGAAGGCGCGCTCGGCCCACAGCAGTCGCAGGATCGGACGATCTTCGTCACTCACGAAGCGCAGGGATTTCGCGAGCGCACGATCGATGTTCCACACCTCGTCGGCGCCATCAGGTTCGCGGCCCTTGTGAACCGTGACCCCGAAGCCAGCCAGGTCGGCCGTCCAATGCAGCAGGTAGAAGAGCTGCTGGCGACCGCCGCCGGGACTGCGGTCCTTCTTGCTCACCGCAATCGCCACCCGGCGCAGTTCCTCGGTCCACGAGAGCGCGCCGACGTCGCTCTTGCCGAGCGGCAGCGATCGTTCCGCCGGCTTATCCACGCGGCGTGGCCGACGGCTGGGTGACACCGCTCTCGCGCCAGACTTCGCGCAGTGAAGGCAGACGGATCGAAGACTCGTTCAAGGTGTGCCCCCACAGCCAAGAGTTCCGCGACACACCGTTGTCGCGGACCGCGAAACAGCGCAACCGCGGCCACCCGGACAAATAAGCTGGCATACGGCGGCAAGCTCCGGCAAGCGCAGCCACACCACTCCGCTTGCGCCCGTTCTCAATCGCGGAAGTTGCCGTAGCGGATCGGAAAATCGCTGATCTCCTTCGTCACCAGCGCGATGCAGGCCTGCAGCTCGTCCCGCTTGGCGCCACTGACGCGCACCGCATCGCCCTGAATCGAAGCCTGCACCTTGAGCTTCGAGTCCTTGATCAGCTTGACGATCTTCTTCGCCAGTTCCGACTCGATGCCAATTCGGATCTTCAGGTCCTGTTTGACCTTGTTGCCAGAGACTCGCTGCACCGGCTGATCTTCGAGTCGCTTGGTGCTCTCCTTTTCCTTCTTCTCCATTGCCGGAAACAGGAGATCCCTGATCTGCCCAAGCTGGAACTCGGAGTCACCGTGCAGCGTGATCACCTTGTCCTTGTCATTGAGTTCCACCCTGGCGCTCGTGCCCTTGAAATCGTAGCGATTGTCGATGGCACGCCGGGTGACGTCGAGCGCGTTGTGCAACGCGGCCATGTCGGCTTCGGAAGAAAAGTCGAATGAAGGCATAGAGTGATCCAGTTGTTGGTCGAAAGGGCGGCCAGGCGCGGCCCCGCACCGCCGGCGGTGGCATGCGGAACAACTAGAGGCCCCAGAGCTTTTCCATGATCGTCTTGGCGATGAAGCCCAGCATGCCGAATGACAGGACAAAGAAGAGCACGATGGTGCCCGTCTTGCCAGCCTTGGACTTCCAGGCGATCTCACCTATGATGAAGAGCATGAAGAGCATGAAGGCACCGACCCCGAAGGTCATGCCGAACCCGGATATCTGTTCTTCGCTCAGTCCAAACATCCGCGCCGCCTTTCACTCAGGGCGCACATCGACGGATCATCCCGCGATCATCGCCGGCGCGCCGCGAGCCTGGCCGCAATGCGCATCCGCAAGGCGTTGAGCTTGATGAAACCGGCAGCGTCCTTCTGGTCGTACGCACCGGCGTCATCCTCGAAAGTCGCGATCGTCGAGTCAAACAGCGAATCGGTCGCTGAATCGCGGCCGACGACGATCACGTTGCCCTTGTACAGCTTGACCCGTACCCAGCCATTCACCGCCACCTGCGTATGGTCGATCAGCTTCTGCAGCGCCAACCGTTCCGGGCTCCACCAGTAGCCGTTATAGATCAGGCTGGCGTAGCGCGGCATCAGGTCATCCTTAAGATGAGCCACCTCACGGTCCAGCGTGATCGACTCGATGGCCCGGTGGGCTGGCAGCAGGATCGTCCCACCCGGCGTTTCGTAGCAGCCCCGCGACTTCATGCCGACGTAGCGGTTCTCGACGAGGTCGATGCGACCGATCCCGTGCTTGCCGCCCAGCTCGTTGAGTCGTGCAAGCAGTTCGTGTGCCGGCAGTCGCAGGCCGTCGATTGCCACCAGATCGCCACGTTCGAACTCGAGCTCGAGGTATTCTGCTGCATCCGGCGCTCTCTCCGGCGAGACCGTCCAGCGCCACATCGACTCCTCGGCTTCGGCTGCCGGATCTTCCAGGTGACGTCCCTCATAGCTGATGTGCAGCAGGTTGGCATCCATCGAATACGGGGAGCCACCCTGGCGATGCTTCATCTCGACGGGGATGCCATGCTCCGCGGCATACGCCAGGAGTCTCTCGCGCGACAGCAGGTCCCACTCGCGCCAAGGCGCGATGATCCGTATGTCGGGTCGCAGGGCGTAAGCCCCGAGTTCGAAGCGTACCTGGTCGTTGCCCTTGCCGGTAGCGCCATGCGCCACCGCGTCGGCAGCGGTCAGATTGGCGATCTCGATCATCCGCTTGGCAATCAGCGGTCGCGCGATCGACGTGCCGAGCAGGTACTCGCCCTCATAGACCGTATTGGCGCGAAACATCGGGAAGACAAAGTCGCGGACGAACTCTTCGCGCAGGTCTTCAATGTAGATGTTCTCTGCCGCAATGCCGAGCTTCAGCGCCTTCGGACGTGCCGCCTCGAGTTCCTCCCCTTGCCCGAGATCGGCAGTGAAGGTCACCACCTCGCAGCGATAGGTATCCTGCAACCACTTCAGGATGACTGAGGTATCGAGCCCACCCGAATAGGCAAGGACGGCTTTGCTGATCTGGTTCATGTTCTTTCCCCGCTCGAACTGGATGATGATACATCGACGCGGCCGCACAGCAGATATTCCAGCAGCGCCTTTTGTGTGTGCATGCGGTTCTCGGCCTCATCCCAGACGACGCTCTGCGGCCCATCGATGACCTCCGCCGCCACTTCCTCGCCCCGGTGTACCGGCAGGCAGTGCATGAAAAGGGCCTGCGGGCTGGCCATCCGCATCATCTCGCGATTCACCTGCCAGGCGGCGAAGGCGCGCCGCCGGTGATCGTTTTCGGCTTCGAAGCCCATCGAAGTCCACACATCGGTGGTAACCAGGTCAGCTTGCCGCGTTGCCGCCAGAGGGTCGGCAAACTGCTCGAAATGCCTTGTCCCCTGCAAGCCGAGACGCTCGGGAACGACTTCGTAGCCCGGCGGGGTGGAGACGTGCACCCGAAAGTCGAGTACTTCGGC
The DNA here is from genome assembly GCA_013347225.1 of Candidatus Accumulibacter similis. Classification (NCBI taxonomy): domain Bacteria; kingdom Pseudomonadati; phylum Pseudomonadota; class Betaproteobacteria; genus Candidatus Accumulibacter; species Candidatus Accumulibacter similis. The sequence goes on from CP054595.1 coordinate 81,600, forward strand.
CGCCTGCAGCCAAGTATTGCAGACATTGTTCGAATCGCCGACCCAGGCAACCGTCCTGCCCTGGATCGGACCGCGATGCTCGATGAAGGTGAAGATGTCAGCGAGAATCTGGCATGGATGATACTCGTTGGTCAGCCCGTTGATCACCGGCACGCGCGAATTCGCCGCAAAGCGCTCGATGATCGCCTGCTCGAAGGTTCGGATCATCACCACATCGCTCATGCGCGAAATCACCTGTGCCGCATCTTCAACCGACTCGCCGCGCTGCAGTTGCGAGTCGCGGCTGTTGAGGTAGATCGCCGAACCACCGAGTTGCTGCATGCCGGCCTCGAACGAAAGTCGGGTGCGGGTGCTGGCCTTCTCGAAGATCATCACCAGCGTGCGATCGCTGAGCGGCCAGTATTTGCGAAAGGCCTTGAACTCGTTCTTGATCCAGCGTGCACGTTCGAACAGATGATCGAATTCCGCGCGCGTGAAGTCCTTGAACTGGAGAAAATGCCGGGGGCAGCGCATGGCGGGTCTCTAGGTTGAGGCTAGGAAGTCGCGGATGAGTTTCGCCAGGCGTGATGTCAGTTCACGTCCTTCATCGGCGGAAAAGGTCAGCGGCGGCAGCAGACGAACGACCGTCTCAGCCGTCACGTTGATCAGCAAGCCCGCCTGCAGCGCCAACATCACCAGCTCGCTGCACGGGCGGTCGAGCTCGATGCCGATCATCAGGCCCTGGCCACGAATCTCCACCACGCCACGGCAATCCAGCAGCGCCTGCTGCAGTCCGTCCCGGATCAGCCGGCCGACAAGCAGCGCCTGATCGATCAGCCCTTCCTTCTCGATCACTTCGATGGTGGTCAGTGCCGCCGTCGATGCCAGCTGATTGCCGCCGAAGGTCGATCCATGCTTGCCCGGCTGAAACAGGCCCGTCGCCAAGCCGGCGGCAAGACAGGCGCCGATGGGCACGCCGCCGCCCAGCCCCTTGGCCATGGTCACCACGTCCGGCCGCACTCCCGCATGCTGGAAGGCAAACCACGTCCCGGTCCGGCCCATTCCGCACTGAACCTCATCGCAGATCAGCAACCAGGCACGATCGTCGCACAGCGCCCGCAGACCGCGCTGGAACTCGATATCGGCCGCGTTGATGCCACCTTCGCCCTGGACGATCTCGAGCATCACCGCGACGACGTTCTGGTTCGCGCGAGCCAGCGCTCTGATCGCATCGAGGTCATTGTAGCGGACACGCAGGAAGCCTGCGACGAGCGGCTCGAAGCCGGCCTGCGCCTTGCGGTTGCCGGTCGCCGAGAGGGTCGCCATGGTACGGCCATGAAAGGCTCTCTCCATGACGATCGTCACCGGGCCATCAACCCCTTGCCGGTGGCCATGCAGGCGCGCCAGCTTGATCGCCGCCTCATTGGCTTCACAACCAGAATTGCAGAGGAAGACTTCGTCCATCCCGGAGAGTGCCGCCAGCTTGTCGGCCAACCGCTCCTGTTCCGGAATCCGGTAGAGATTGGACGCGTGCAGCAGACGCGCGGCTTGGCTGGCGATCGCCTCGACCAGCGCCGGGTGGCGGTGTCCCAGCGTACTTACGGCTATCCCCGACAACGCATCAAGGTAGACCTTGCCCTCGGTGTCGGTCAGCCAGCTACCTTCGCCGTGACTGAAGGCGACCGGCAAACGACTGTAGGTATTCATCAGGTGGGACATCGAGCACTACCCATTGCGCAGGCATTGAAACTGAAACGGCGGCTCGCGCCGCCGGACAGATGCATTCTCATCGCGAACCGGGCACTGTTCCCCACGGACGCTTGGCCGCGGTACGCAGGAACCCGCATACAAGCACAGGATTCTAAGCGATAACGCACGCAAAGTGTAGCGAGCGCAAGGAAAAAAGCTACCTGCGGATGAGATTCCAGATCGTTTCGATGCCACCGAGAACGAGATCGGAGAGATCCGCCTCCAGGAGATCACTTCGCCCCGGCCGGGACCGCAGCGACTTCTGGCGCTCGTTGGCGATCAGCGCATCGGCGACGGCGTGCGGATTCACGGTTTCCTGGCGGCGGGCCTTGTTGCCGAAGTCGTCAAGGGCGGTGCGTACGGCATCTGGATCGAGAATGACGATCGGCGAGCGGCAGTGGTTGCAGACGGGATCGCGAGTGATGTCCACCGGGGCACCGCAGCTGGAACAGCGGATCGTACGGACCTTGCGTGCCAGATCGGCAACCTCGGAACCGTTGAGCTGGCGGACGAAACCCTTCTCGATCATGAATGCCGCGAACGCGCTGTAGCGACCGTGCCGCTGTGGACAACGGTTGTACGCGAAACGACCGGTACGCGTACTGTCGAGGCAGCTCAACAGCAAATCCCGACATCGGGGACAGCGCAGGACCGCCGGCCACGGCTGGCGCTGGTCCGCCTGGTGCTCGTGCAGCAGGCAAAACAGGTCGAGCACTCCGGCCGCCGCCAGTTGCGCGCTCTCGTGCTCGTCGAACCAGATGCCTTGGCAGGCGAAGCAGATGTCCAGCGAGATCTCGCCACCGAGGTGGCGCTTGAAATGATGCACCGCCATCGCCGCCCGGCAGCTGGGGCACGTGCCACCTCGCCGGAAGCGGGCGGGCGATGGCTTGGCGTGATCGTTCATGGCAACGTTGGAACTGATGACAGCAGGCGGTGACCCTGGCGTGGTCTCGACTGCGCGGCAAGCAGCCAAGCGGACCGATGCCGCAGTATAGCTGCAGCAGGGTGGCCGGCGAAAGATCGCAAATCAGCGACGCAGGTGACGAACCCAGAACAGTTCATGGCGTCGCACCGCCTTGCGGAAGAACTCGTCGTCGCCAGTTGCGGGCCAGCGGCGAGCAACAAGCGCCCGCTGAATATACCGCCGCAACCTCTCCTTGCAGCGCAAGCTACCCTGCAGATCATGCTGCATCGCAAGCGCCATGGCCTTGTCGAGTTGCGCCGCGGGGCTCAACAGCGGGCTCCACAGACCATCGATCGGCAACGGCAGCAGCGCTGGCGGCAAGGCGATGCCATTGCCGGCCGGGCCCATCGGCCAGCGGTCGTTGTCGTGCAGGTGATTGGCGTATAGCAGCGCGACTTCGGGCTGCCAGGTCGACTGCTGCATGGCCAGTTCGAGCGCCCGCGTGGCAGCGACATGATCGACATGCGGGTCGAGCTGCGGGTGCGGGGTGACGACGACCTGCGGCTGGAAGTGGTCAAGCAGTGCCGCCAAGTCTGCGACAAGGTTGACGCCGCATGGCAGTCCGTCAGCATCGGCCGGCAGCGGCAGCGGGTTGTGCTGGCGGACTTTGCGCACATCCGCTTCTCCCGACTCGCGTGAAGGAAAAGGCGACCGGGGGTCGGCCAGCATCGCCGAGAGTTGCATGCAGTGGTAACCGAGCTGCACACAACGGGTCTGCGGGACTCCACCCCAGAGGGGCACCGCCATGCTGTCCCAGGCGCGTAGACGTCCCTTGAGACGTGCCGCAGCGGCGGCATCGAGACCCAGGCGCCGGTAGCTCCCGGCCTCGGTTTCACCCTGGGTCAGCGTGACGATCGAAACCCCGGCTGCTCGCCGGTAGAGGCCGAATGCCGCCAGTTCGGCGTCGTCCGCATGCGGCGCCACGATCATCAGTCGCTGTTGTGCGTAATCCGGATTGCGCAGGACGTACAGAATCGCGTTCGCAGCCAGGCGGCAATGGCGGCCGCTGATGCGAAGTTTACCGGTGGCGAGTGCCGCCTCCTGCCCCGAGAGGTTTACAAGACGCCGACCGCGAACGCCACGCTCGAAATCCTGTCTGTCGCCACCGATCAGAACCTGCGGATCGAGCCAGCGGCCAAGCCACGAACTGATCACCTGCAGCTCAAGAAACAGCGTCTCGCCGCTGGCCAGCGGCGAACTCAGCACCACCCTTCCATCGCCCAGAGACACCGGCTGCTGCACCGTCCCTCCCGGGAAGCTGTATTGGTAGTCGACGCGTGGGGAATAGAAGAGGTGGTCGGCAAACCACGCTTCGTGGGCAATCCAGCCGCACAGCAACAGCAACGCCGCCAACCACCAGGCTACGAAGACCGCGGTTGCCGCCAGAAAGAGGATGCCGGACAGCAACAGGAATCGCTTGTGCCTGCGATGACGGGACAGCAGACGTTGTTTGCGTGCGCTCATGGGGCAATCGACGTCAAAACGCGGCGCACTGAACCAGCCTCAGGTCTGGTACACGGGCACCCGATGGCACCAACGATCCTTGTAGCCACCGTCACTACGACCAAAGGAGTAGCGCAGCGGCTTGCCGGCCGCCAAGGCTTCGGCACGCGCCGCCTGCGCATTGACGAAGGTCAGGACACTACCCGGACTGTGATCGCTACTCCGCGGATCGACGCCGCCATTGATGTACTCGAGCGAAATCCATCTCGGCGCCTCCACGCGGTAGAGGATCTGAATCGCAATGGGCTGCTCTTCGCGCAAGAGGAGCGAACCCGTCATGAACTCGCGCAGCAGACGGAACACCTCGGCCAAGTGCGCCTCGCCCCGGGCGGCGAAGCCCCAGCGACGGCGGAACAGATCGGCATAGATCGCCGCCTGCTCGGCGGGAGAATACTCCGCAAGCGGGCGCAACCGGGCCCCGAGCTGCTCGAGGAGACGCAGTTCCCGCCGCTGATTGTAGAGGAACTTCGCCGACCAGTCCGGAAATGGGCGCAGCAAGGCCAGTTCTTCCGGCTGCGAGCGCAGCGTACTGATCTGGTCACGGTTCAGTTCGGACACGTAGCGCATGCGCAAACGCACCGGCACCCGCGCCTGCTCGGCAATCGGCAGAATGACCTCCGAATTGCCCAGGTCAAACAGCTCGCGCTGGCCGCGCCTCTTCAGAACTTCCTTCGACAACGCGAGATGGCGCCCCCAGCAGGCGACTGCCGCCAGCAACTCGCCGCCTGCGAACCAGCCGAGGTAGCGGACCGGGACCTCCGCCAGCGCCGACAGGCGCTCGACGATCACCGGATGCGTCGCGACGCTGCCGCCGAACAACTGCCAAGCGCGCGCGTAATCGCGCGGGGCGACCGGCGTCCAGCCCTGTTCGCGCCATGAACGCCAACGACTCAGCATGCGCCGCGCCGCATGACGTCAGCGGGCACAGCGCCGAACGCCTGCGCCCGCGGCAGCCGCTGACGCGTCCTGCCTGCAACCCGTGGCATTTACAGACCACTCCTCGCAATCGATGAAGTAGAAGAATGCATCGCTCACCCCTTCCTTGGCGGCTGGCCGCAGCCCAGCCAAACGTGCTGCGGAAGACCGGTTGGAGCCGGATGCTGCGCCGCAAAACGAATTATTGCATTCCGCCGGGGATCGGGGAAAAATACCATCAGAGTTGATGGCAGGCGCGGAGGGGAACCCCACCGGCGGTCACGGCGACGAAGCGGCGGCCCGGGTCAGGAAGACCCATCGCTCTGGGCCCCCTGCACCCGTTCACAGGCCGGCCGGGAGAGGTGCATGCCGGACCAGTTCGGCTCCGGCGGCGCCAGGCGACGGCTATCGCCCGCATCACCGTGGTCACGGCCCAGCACGAGCGACGCGATGCCGGAGGACGGCGACGTCATTTTCATGGAGCGGCCTCCACCGGCACGAGGGAACATGGAAGCAAATGACTGAAGCAGAACGACCGCTGATCAGCGTCATCGTCCCGGCCTACAACTACGCCCACCTGCTGCCACGAGCCCTGGAGTCGGTCCTCGCCGAGAGGGCGTCATGGGTGGAACTGATCGTCGTCAATGATGGCTCGACGGACGAGACAGCCCGGCTGCTGGCCGGCTACGCCGCGCTTCATCCGACGTTGCTGGTACTCGACCAAGCCAACGCCGGCGCTGCTGCAGCGCGGAACCGCGGCCTGCAGCAAGCCCGCGGGCGGTACGCCCTGCTGCTCGACGCCGATGACGAGTTGCAGCCAGGCGCACTGCAGACGCTGCGCACAATGGTTGCTCGACATCCCGAAGCCGGTACGGTTCTGGGCGCACAGATATCCGTCTATCCGGACGGTCGCGAACGGCTCCGACTGCCGACGACGGTGCGCCCCGCTTCGCCGCGGCAGTTGTGCAAGCGCTACCTGCTGCAGAAGCGCATCGCCATCTCACATGGCTGCTCGCTGTTTCGACGTGACCTCTTGCTGCAGCGACCCTATCCCGAAAACTTGCGAGGAGGCGAAGACATCCCGGTCTTTGTCCACATGCTGCTCAGCGCGCCGGTAGTGACGACCAATGCCGTGCTGGCGCGAATCCACAAACACCGCGACAGCCTACGCCATGATCGGCACGAAGAGGAAGAGCGAGCCGGGACGATGATTGACGAAGTGTTCGCCGGCTTGCCGGCCGAGTGCCAACCCCTGCGCAGACGCTACGCCTCGCAGCGCTACCTCTCGCTCTTCCGCACCGCCTTGCAGGCTGGAGACCGGCCTGCGGCCAGGCACTTCTATGGGACAGCCTGGCACCTTGACGGCCGGCAGGCCTTGCGCTGGAGCTACCTGCGCAAGGCAATTCGCCTTTTCTTCGCGTGATGGTTCGTCCTGCCACCCTCGCCAGAGCCTTCTCGCGGCATGCTTGCGGCATTGGGGAAGATGTCGGTCCGGTTCTCGTCGCGCTTCTGGGCAGCGTGCTGCTTTCACTGCTGGCGATCTCGCAGGTGACCATGGTCGGCAGGGATGCCGCGCTCTACCTCGATCTCGCCCGGCAGGCAGGCGAGCACGGGCCGACGGCCGTTTTCCGAAGCTATGACTGGCCCTGGTTCTCGTTGCTGCTGGCGGCAACCCGAATGTTCTTCGGGCTGCCGCTGGAGGCGGCAGCCTACCTTTGGTGCACGGTCTTCATGGCTGGCACCAGTGCCCTGATCGTTCTGGTGACGCTTCGTTTCTCGCCCGGTTGCGGCTACTGGGCTTCATTGGTGGCGCTGTCGCTGCCGGCATTCAATCAGTTCCGCGGCGACATCATCAGGGAACACGGTTCCTGGTTCTTTTGCATCCTGGCCCTCCATCTGGGGCTGCAGTGGTTCGAGCGTGGCGGCTGGTGGCGCGCGGCTGCCATACAGACGGCAATTGCACTCGGCTCCCTCTTCCGGCTCGAGGCGGCGATTCTGGTGCCGGCGCTTGCTGCGAGTCTTCTCGGTGAGCTGAATACACGGCAAGGCTGGAAGAGAATGCTTCAACTCAATGCACTGCCGCTGGCTGGAGCAGTTGCAGCGGGGCTGGCGCTGCTTTCCGGAGGCGGAACCTCACAGCCACGAGTCGCCGGTTTCGTTGCGCTGCTTGATCCGCAGGCGCTCCTTCTGAGCCTTGATACCATGGCGAGCCAGTTCGCGGACACCATTCTCGAGTACCACGCCAAGGAGGACGCGCGGCAGATTCTCCTGTTTGGCCTGCTGCTCACGCTCCTGATGAAGTTCTGCGCGCTCAACGGGCCTCTCTGCCTGCCTTTTCTCTACCGGGCGAACTGGCTGGCCGTGGGCGAGTACTGGCACCGGCTACGCCCGCTCGCATGGACCTGGATCCTTTACCTGTGCGTACTGTTCGTCTTCTTCATCAAGTTTCGCTTCATCAACTCACGCTACACGAGTTTCCTCAACCTGCTGGTCGTGCCACTACTCACCATGGCTCTCATCCTGTTCTGCCGGAGCCATGCGCGCTGGTCGCGCGTCGTGGTGCTCGTGCTCCTTCTACTGATGCTGGCAAACGTCGTTTCGCGCGGCCCCGGAAAGACCCATTACCTCGAAGCCGCGGCCTGGATGGCCGAGAATACGCGAGCCGAGGAAGCCGTGTATTACGAAGACGCGCGCATCGCCTATTACGCTGGTCGCGGCTACCCGAGGACGGACGTGACCGCACAACAGGTGATGTCTGCCAATCACGCGCCGGGATTCCGATACTATGTGTTCACCCACCAGCCGGATGACGACACGCTGCAGCCCTGGCTTGCGAAGCAGCGAAAGCAGCTTGTCAGGCGCTTCACGAATCGAAAGGGCGGAACGGTCCTGATCATTGGTGATTGAGGGACAAGCCACCGCAAGTCCCACGAGGCTACCGCAGTCGCTCACCGGGGAATTTGCGGCGCCGTTCGAGGACGGCGAACTGCTGCGGAAAGCAGCCCCGGTTGACTGCTGCAGCGCGGCTCGAGGATACTCGTGGAAACGACATGGGCCGCACTTCCTGCCGCCGCGCAGACATTCACGAAACCACCAACCGGAAGGACGCGTCGCTGGCAGCAACGGCTGCCTCCGCGGGCGCTGACAGTTCGAATTGCTGATCGCGCCGGCGTACTCCACGACCTATGTTCATCTCGCTGCCCCAAGGCAACAGGACCCTCACAAGACATGTCTGAACACGTTCCGCTCAACCAACGACTGTTCGATCTGCCGCTGCTGCACAGCCTGGGCAGGTCGATCCACACCCGACGTCTTGCGCGGGAGCCACGGGGACAGTCGACGGCCACCCGCTTCTTCCGGAACCTCCGGCAACTTGACGCGCTGCAGGGGCCGTTGCGACCGCTCATTGATGGCGGCGATCCGATCCGGATCCTGGTAGCCGGTTGCAGCTTCGGCTGCGAGGCCTACTCGCTTGCCGCTTACCTCGCAGTAGAATTCCCCGCTCTCGACTGGACCATTGATGCCTTTGACATTGCGCCGGACGCCGTAGCCGTTGCCCAGCGGGCGGTATATGGCAGCAAGTACGGACTCGCCGATCCGCTGCATGGCGAGGCCCGACGCTACGCTTCGCGCTTGCTTGAGCCGTCTGGTGACGCCTGGGCGATTGCCCCGGACATCCGGCAGCGGGTTCGAATCTCGCACGGCGACCTGCTCGCGAGTGATTTCTCGACCACTGCCCGCTACGACGTGGTGTTTGCCCAGAACTTTCTGCTGCACATGGACGATGCGACCGCCGCGATAGCCTTCGCGCGCGTCGTTGGCGCCAGCCGGCCGGGCGGCGCGCTCTTCGTCGCTGGGATGAACCTTGACAGCAAGCTCGCTCTGGTCCGAAGTCACCGACTGATCGCTGTCGACTGGGAAATCGAAGCGATCCACAACAGTGACCAGATGCGTCGGTCGGCTTGGCCCTGGGGATACTGGACGCTCGAGCCGATTGACGCATCAAGGCCCGATTTCGTCATGCGCTACAGCACCATCTTCCGCACGCCCGGCAAGCTGGCGGCCAAGGGCTGATAATTCGATTTCCCATTGCGGGCGCCGACGATGCCACATCGTGGCCGATGTCACCCTTCGACGGACCGCCGGCCCTGCAGCCTCCGCTTCCACCAGCAGTGGGGCACCTGCCTGCGCCCGGTCTGCTATAGTTCGGCCTGCGCGCCGGCAGCGGCACCCGGCTCCGAGGATGCTCGGCCGTCGGTCGCGCCCAGTTGCTGCATGAAAGTTCCCCGATGAGCATTGGCCCCACAGACCCCAGCAGCGAAGACACGTTCCCACCGGAGATCCTGCGCGAGGTTGCGAAGCGGCGGACCTTCGCCATCATTTCCCACCCTGACGCAGGCAAGACGACCTTGACCGAGAAATTGCTGCTCTTCGGAGGTGCGATCCAGCTCGCCGGGACGGTCAAGGGGCGCAAGAGCTCTCGCCATGCCACCTCGGACTGGATGGAGGTCGAGAAACAACGCGGCATTTCCGTGACCAGCTCCGTCATGCAGTTCGAGTACAGCGGGCACACCATCAACCTGCTCGACACGCCAGGGCACGAGGATTTTTCCGAAGACACCTACCGCGTCCTGACTGCCGTCGATGCCGCAGTGATGGTGATCGACGCCGCCAAAGGGGTCGAAGCACAGACGGTCAAGCTGTTGAACGTATGCCGCATGCGCAGCACACCGATCATCACCTTCATCAACAAACTGGACCGGGAAGTTCGGGAACCCTTCGAGCTCCTGGCCGAGATCGAGTCCGTGCTGGGCATCGAGTGTGCGCCGATCACTTGGCCGATCGGCATGGGGAAGAGCTTTCGCGGCGTCTATCACCTGCTGAACGACCGCCTGCTCCACTTTGCGGCGGGCGAGGAGCGGCGCAGCGAATCGGAACGACTGGACGGCCTTGACAATCCACTCCTCGACGCCCAGTTTCCGGGGGAAGTCGGCCGGCTACGGGAGGACGTGGATCTGATACGGAGTGCCAGCAGCCCTTTTGACCTTGTCGGCTTTCTTGCCGGACGACAGTCGCCGGTATTCTTCGGATCGGCGATCAACAATTTCGGGGTGCAGGAAGTTCTGCAGGCACTGCGCGACTGGGCGCCGCCACCACAGGAGCGAGACGGCGGCTGCCGTATGGTTCATCCCGGCGAAGCCGCCTTCAGCGGCTTCGTGTTCAAGATTCAGGCCAACATGGACCCGAAGCACCGGGATCGCATCGCTTTTTTCAGGGTTTGCTCGGGACGCTACACATCAGGAATGAAAGTCAGGCATATCCGCCTGAACCGCGAGATGAAACTGGCGAACGTGCTGACCTTCATGGCCAACGAACGCTTGCTGATGGACGACGCAGTAGCCGGTGACATCATCGGCATCCACAATCACGGCAACCTGCACATTGGCGACTGCCTCAGCGAAGGCGAAGCACTGGGTTTCAAGGGCATCCCCTACTTCTCGCCCGAGCTCTTCCGGGCCGCGCGCCTGCGCGATCCGCTGAAGAGCAAGCAACTGCAGAAGGGCCTGCAGGAGTTGGGTGAAGAGGGAGCGATCCAGGTCTTCGAAAGTGTGGCCAGTGGTTCGCTCCTGCTCGGAGCGGTAGGCAACCTGCAATTCGAGGTCGTCGCGCAGCGCCTGCAGACTGAATACAAGGTCGATGCCATATTCGAGTCGGCAGACGTCTACACCGCCCGTTGGCTCACCTTTCCGGACGACACAACGCGCCGCAGTTTCGAGCGTGAGCAGTCGCAGCGGATGGCGCGCGATGTCGATGGCAACCCGGTCTACCTGGCCAGCACGCGTTACAACCTTGAAGTGACGAGAGAGAAGTGGAGCAGCGTCGGCTTCCACGACTCGCGTGAGCACGGACAGTTATTCACCTGAAGCAAAGCCGGGGAAAGGCGACACGTGGACAAACATAGGGCCGGGAGAAGATGTGGTGGCGTACAGCGGCGGTGTGCTTCTGGCGCGGCCCCTGCCGCTGCACTGGCAGGCAGCGGTCGATCGAGCTTCGCAGGGACCGGCAGAAGACCCGGAAAGTGCAGACGATGACACAGGCTCCCGTGGCGCCACCACCGCTCAGTTTTCTCGAGGCCCGGATTCTTGGGGTGCTGGTCGAGAAAGAGAAGACGACCCCCGACACCTATCCGCTGACACTGAACAGTCTTGCTGCCGGCTGCAACCAGAAGTCGGCCCGCGACCCGGCGATCAGCGCATCGGAAAGCGAGATTCAGGAGGCCCTCGAAGGCCTCCGTAGTAGACTCCTGATACTCGAAACCCATGGCGCCTCCGGTCGCGTCCTGCGTTATGCGCATAACCTGGGACGGGTATACGCGGTGCCCGCGGCCAGCGTCGCGCTGCTTGCCACGCTCGCCCTGCGCGGACCGCAGACGATCAGCGAACTCCGCGCCAACAGCGAGCGCCTCTATCGCTTCGACGACGGCTCATCGGTCGAGGCTTACCTGCAGGAACTGGCGACACGCCACACCGCCGCCTTGGTCGTCTGCCTGCCGAAGCAACCGGGCTCGCGCGAGCACCGCTGGGCACATCTGCTTTGCGGTGAACCCATGCTGCCAACCAGCCGCGCCAATGGAGAGATCGAGTCCGGCGAAGCGCCGAGCGACTTGGCAAGGAGGGTGGCCGGTCTCGAGCATGCGGTGGCCGAGCTGCGCACGGCGTTGCAGGCGCTGCTGGCCAGGGTCGACTTGCTGGAGTAGCCCGCGACAGGTACCTGATCTTCCTCTGCAGATCGTTCGCGAAAGGGCGCAGCTGTGGGGGTCCTCCCGGATTTCAGCTTCGCTGGCGGCGCCAAAGACACCCCGGGTGCAAGAGCCCGCCGCACGCCGGTCCGGTTGAGGGCAAGGGACTCCGGGAGGCCAGACAGATCCGTGGCACGCTACTGCCGCTGCCCGCACCCCAGCGACCGCTCTACGCCACCCAGGGCTACTACCAGCCGGCTCGCTGGACCTTCTCGGCCCAGAACAACGCCGCGATCGTCTTGGCGTCGGTGATGGCCCCACTCTTCACCGACGTCAGAGCATCCCCCAGCGGCAGACTCAAGACATCCAGGAACTCGTTGCTGTCCGGCTTCTGTTCGGCCTCACGGGTCAGACCTCGCGCGAGATAGATCTCGATTCGCTCGTCCGAATAGCCAACGCAGGGGTGCATGACCCCGAGATGACGCCAGGAGCTTGCGCGGTATCCGGTTTCCTCGAGCAACTCACGCCGGCCGGTGACCAGGAGTTCCTCGCCGGGGTCGATCTTGCCCGCCGGCAGCTCAAGAAACGGGCGGCGCAGCGGATAACGATATTGCCGGACAAAGAGCAGCCGGTCGTCCTCGAGTTCGGCGATGACCACCACAGCCCCCTGGTGTCGCACGTACTCGCGCAGGCACTCGTTGCCATCGGGTAGCTGGACCCGGTCGCGACGCACATCGAGAAGCCTGCCGTTGAATACCTGTGTAGTCTCGAGCTGCCGTTCGGTGAGATGGCTGTACTCTTCTTCCATGGAAAGGCTCCCGACAAGAACGCCCCGACGTTGCGGAGCGTTGCGGTCAGATGGCTGCCGGCAATCAGAGAGAACGCAACAGCGAGAACGCGCAGAGCGACATCAGGACCTGCGGGAAAATGCCCAGCAAGGCGACCGCCAGCCCGTTCGCCGACATCAGGATCTTCACGTCCAGCGGCGCCTCGATCGGGTTCATGTTGGCCGGTGGGTCAAAATACATGAGCTTGACCACGCGCAGGTAGTAGAAGCAGCCGATCAGCGAGAAGGCGACGGCGACAATCGCCAGCCAGAGATGACCGGCGGCGACGACCGCCTGCAGAACCGAGAACTTGGCAAAGAAGCCGACGAAGAAAGGGATCCCGGCCATCGAGAACATCATCATCATCATGACGCCCGCGAACCATGGGCTGCGTTGGTTGAGCCCCTTGAAATCATCGAGTTCGTCCGACTCGAGGCCACCGCGGGCAAGCAGAAGGATCATGCCAAACGTGCCGGCACTGGTCAGGACGTAGGTGATGACGTAGAACATCGCCGAACTGTAGGCATTGAGAGCGAAGCGGGCGTCGCCACCGACGACGCCGGTGACGATACCGAGCAGCATGAAGCCCATGTGGGAGATCGCCGAGTAGGCGAGCATGCGTTTGAGGTTGCTCTGGGCGATCGCGGCGATGTTGCCGATGGCCATCGACAGCACCGAGAGGATGATCAGCATCGCCTGCCAATCCTGCGAAACGACGATCAGGCCGTTAACCAGCAATCGCATGACCATGGCGAAGGCGGCCAGTTTCGGAGCGGTTGCGATGAACAGCGTGACCGCCGTCGGTGCGCCATGATAGACGTCGGGTATCCACATGTGGAATGGAACGACGCCAAGCTTGAACGCCAGGCCGGCGACGAGAAACACAAGCCCGAAGACGAGAATCCCCTTGTCGAACTGGCCCATGTAAAGGCGCTCGGCAATCGCCGGGATCTCCAGCGTACCGGTCGCACCGTAGATCATGGACATGCCGTAAAGCAGCAGGCCAGAGGCCAGTGCCCCGAGCACGAAATACTTCATCGCGGCTTCGGTTGCTGGAACGGAGTCGCGGTTCATCGCCACCATCGCGTACAGCGATAGCGAGAGCAATTCCAGGCCGATATAGACCGTCACCAGATGGCTGGCAGAGATCATCACCATCATGCCGAGGGTGGCAAACAGCGCCAGCGAGTAGTATTCGCCTCGTGCCATCTGCGGCCGTTCTAGAATGTAGCCGCGCGAGTAGAACAGGATGACGATCACCGTGAGGTATAGGAGAAGCTTCAGCAGATCGGCCATCAGGTCGCCGACGTACATGTTGCTGAAAGTGTAGGCCGTCTCACCGGAACTGCTGGCGAAGGTGATTACGGCCACGCCGATCAGCGTCAACTGGGTGGCGACGAAGGTCAGCGTCCGCTTCTGGTCCTTGACCAGCAGATCACCGACAAGGATCAGGCAGGCCATCAACAACATGAAGATCTCCGCGCTCGCAAGGCGGAGGTCCGGAACCTGGAATTGCATTTCGGCAAGAGTCATAGCGGCTACCAATTATTGGATCTTGCTGAGGGCGACGTGACGCAGCAACTCATCCACCGAGCTGTGCATGACTTCCGTAAACGGCTGCGGATAGAGTCCCATACCCAATGCGCCAATGGCGAAGAGGACAAAAACGAGAAACTCGCGGCCATTGATGTCGCTGAGTTCAGCGACATGATGATTCGCGACGTTGCCAAAAACCACTCGCTTGTACATCCAGAGGGTATACGCAGCACCGACGATCATGGTCGAGGCCGCTGCGAAAGCCACCCAGAAGTTGTGTTCGACCGCAGCCAGGATGACCATGAATTCGCCGACGAAACCGGAGGTCGCCGGCAGGCCCGCGTTGGCCATGGCGAAAAGCATGAAGAAGGCGGCAAACTTGGGCATCGTATTGACCACACCACCATAATCCGCGATCAGCCGCGAGTGTGCGCGGTCATACATGACGCCAATCGAGAAAAACATCGCGCCCGAGACGAAACCGTGCGAAATCATCTGGACCAGAGCCCCCTCGACACCCAGCGGGCTGAAGATGAAGAAGCCCAGCGTCACGAAACCCATGTGCGCGATCGACGAGTAGGCCACCAGTTTCTTCATGTCCTCCTGAACGAGGGCGACGAAGCCGATATAGATGATCGCGATCAGCGACAGCGCGACGAGCAGTCCGGCGAGTTCATGCGAGGCATCGGGAGCGATCGGCAGCGAAAAGCGCAGGAATCCGTAGGCACCAAGCTTCAGCGCGATCGCTGCCAGAACGATCGACCCTCCGGTCGGCGCTTCGACGTGCGCGTCCGGCAACCAAGTATGGACCGGCCACATCGGAACCTTGACGGCGAAGGCAACCAGGAAGGCAAGGAACAGCCAAGTCTGTGCGGTCAAGCCGATCGGCATCCGGTGCCAATCGAGAATCGAGAAACTGCCGCCCGAGGAGATGAACAGGTACAGCAGTGCAATCAGGAAGAGCAAGGATCCAAACAGGGTGAAGAGAAAGAACTTGAATGCCGCGTAGACGCGATTCGGGCCGCCCCAGATGCCAATGATCAGATACAACGGAATCAGCGATGCCTCGAAAAAGACGTAGAAAAGGACGCCGTCAAGGGCTGAGAAGATGCCGTTCAGCAAACCCGACATGATCAGGAAGCCCGCGTTGTACTGCGCCACCTTGCTGTCAATCACCTGCCAGCCGGCCAGTATCACGGTTACGGTGATGAAACTGTTGAGGATGACGAAGAGCATCGAGATCCCGTCGACACCGAGATGGTAGTTGACATTGAAACGTGGAATCCAGGGCTTCAACTCGACGAACTGCATCGCCGGCGTCTGCAGATCAAAGCCAGTGTAGAGCGGAATCGTCACCAACAGCCCGGCAACGGCACCAAGCAGCGAGAGTGCTCGTGCCAGCGGAGCGTTGCGATCAGAGCCCGTCGCCAGAACAACCAGACCGGCGAGGATCGGAACCCAGATGGCAAGAGAGAGAAGCGGCGTGCCTGACATATCGTTCCCAGTCTTTCTCTAGCTCAGGCGCGCGTGACCCACAGGGTCATCAAGACGAACACGCCGATAATCATCGTAAATGCGTAGTGGTAAATGTGACCGCTCTGGAACAGGCGAACGATGGTTGCAAACCAGCCGACGAAGTGTGCGGAACCATTGACGATGATGCCGTCGATCAGACCCGCATCGCCACCTTTCCACAAGCCGCGACCGAGCAGCCGCGCCCCACCGGCAAAGAACGTCTCGTTGAACCGGTCAAAGTAGTACTTGTTGTCAAGCAGGGTGTATAGCCAGCCAGCCCGCTCCTTGATGGCTGCGGGAATGTCCGGACGCTTGAGGTAGAAGAACCACGACAGTCCGACACCCAGAGCAGCCAGCCAGAAGACGGCGGTCGTGAAGGCGTGGGTGGCCATGGCGAAGGCATCATGGAAGTGATGCCCGAGTTCCTTCATCACCGGATGCGCAGTCGCATCGACGAAAATCGAGGCCTTGAAGTAGTCGCCGAACAACATCGGCTCGATCGCGACGTAACCAATGATCACCGACGGAACCGCCAGCAGAATCAGGGGCAGGGTGACCACCCACGGCGTCTCGTGGGGTTTCTCGCCCGCGGCAAGGCCATGATGGTGCGCATCGTGTGCATCGTCGGCGTGGTGTCCGTGGTCGTCGCCGTGCCCGCCGCCAGAACCAGCGTGTGTTCCTTCCTTCGCCAGCGAAGAATGGGCGGCGTGGCCATGCGGGTCTGCCGCCTTGCCGAAGCGCTCTTCACCGTGGAACACCAGGAAGTACATCCGGAACGAGTAGAAGGCGGTGACGAACACCCCTGCCATCACCGCGAAATACGCGAAGCCAGCACCAGGAATGTGGGACATGGCAACCGCTTCGATGATCGAATCCTTCGAGTAGAAACCGGCAAAGAAGGGCGTGCCGATCAGTGCCAGCGAACCGATCAACGATGTGATCCATGTGATGGGCATATAGCGGCGCAGCCCCCCCATGTTGCGAATGTCCTGGTCGTGATGCATGCCGATGATCACCGAACCAGCAGCAAGGAACAGCAGGGCCTTGAAGAAGGCATGCGTCATCAGGTGGAAGATCGCCACCGAATACGCCGATGCACCCAGGGCAACGGTCATGTAGCCAAGCTGTGACAGCGTCGAATAGGCGACAACCCGCTTGATATCGTTCTGGATGATCCCGAGGAAGCCCATGAACAGAGCGGTGACCGCTCCGATGACGATGACGAAGGAAAGCGCCGTGTCGGAAAGCTCGAACAACGGCGACATCCGCGCCACCATGAAAATGCCGGCCGTGACCATGGTCGCCGCGTGGATCAGGGCAGAGATCGGCGTCGGACCTTCCATTGAATCGGGCAGCCAAACGTGCAGGGGAACCTGCGCCGACTTGCCCATGGCGCCGACAAACAGCAGGATGCAGGTCGCCGTCATCAGGGCGACCCCTTCGCCTTGGCCGAAAAGCTTCAGCGTCGTGCCGGCGAGTTCAGGTGCCTTGGCAAAAACGGCCGCATAGTCGAGCGTCCCGAAATGGGCAAGCACCAGGCCGATGCCGAGGATGAAACCGAAGTCCCCGACGCGATTGACCAGAAAGGCCTTGAGGTTGGCAAAGATCGCCGTCGGCCGTGTGTACCAGAAGCCAATCAGCAGGTAGGACACCAGACCGACTGCCTCCCAGCCGAAGAAAAGCTGCATGAAGTTGTTGCTCATCACGAGCATCAACATCGAGAAGGTAAACAGTGAGATATAACTGAAGAACCGGTTGTAGCCGGGATCGTCCTGCATGTAACCGATGGTGTAGATGTGCACCATCAGCGACACGAACGTGACCACCATCATCATCGTCACGGTCAGCTGGTCGATCAGGAAACCGACTTCAAAGCGATAGTTGCCGGAGGTCAGCCACTGGTACACCGGGCCGTTGTAGGTGTTCCCGGCCATCACATCCTGGAAGATCAAAAAAGAAGCAAGGCAGCTGATTGCCACGCCGGCGATGGTAACCGTGTGAGCCACCCAGCGCGGGATGACGCGACAGAACAGACCGGCGATGATCGCACCGACCAGCGGCGCGAGGGGAACCAGCAGGTAAAGCTTTTGCATTTCCATGTTCAACCCTTCAGGCTGTCCAGATCATCCACGTGGATGGTCTTCAGGTTGCGGAACAGCACCACGAGAATCGCCAGCCCGATCGCCGCCTCGGCAGCGGCCACCGTGAGGATGAAAAAGACGAATACCTGTCCGGCCAGATCCTGGAGGTAATGGGAAAAGGCGATGAAGTTCATGTTTACCGCCAGCAGCATCAACTCGATCGACATCATGATGATGATCAGATTCTTGCGGTTGAGGAAGATGCCGACGACGCTGATCGCGAACAGGATCGCGCCCAGGATCAAAAAGTGGGACAGTGTAAGCAAGGTACCTCCCTGATTCCTTCTGCATGAGGTGGGGCCGCTCGCCGCCACCTGATCTCGTTCTGTAGTGCTCTTCTTATCTACCCGGCACTGCCCGCAGCGCGACGGCTCAGCTCAATCCTTTTTCTCTGCTGGCATTTGCAGTACCCGATAACGGTCCCTGGCCTTCACGAAGACCTGTTGCGAAGGACTGACTGCCTTGCTCTGCCGCCTCTCGCGCTGGGTCAGCGCAACCGCGGCAACGATCCCGACGAGCAGGATCACCGACGCCAGTTCGAAGGGATAGACGTAGTCCGTGAACAGCAGACGCCCCACTGCCTGTACGTTGCTATGATCTGCGCTCGTCTGTGGCACCTCGGCCTCGAGCAATCCGAGATAGCTTCCGCCGAGGACCAACCCCATCTCGGCCACCATCAGCAAGGCGATGATCGAACCGAGTGGGAGATAGCTCCAGAAGCCCTCACGCAGGCGGTCGAGATTGATGTCCAGCATCATGACGACGAAAAGGAACAGGACCATCACCGCACCGACGTAAATCAGCACCAGCGCAATGGCGAGAAACTCCGCCTGCAGCAACATCCAGATGCCGCTCGCCGTGAAAAAGGCAAGAACGAGAAACAGCGCCGCATGTACCGGGTTGCGCGAGGTGATCACGCGCAGTCCGGCGATGACGAGAATCGCCGAAAGAAAGTAGAAAACGAAGGTCCGGAATTCCATCGCGTCGCCCTGTCAACGATATTTCGAGTCGAGTTCGCGGTCGGCAGCGATCTGCGCTTCGTAGCGGTCACCGTTCGCCAGCAGCATTGGTTTGGTGTAGTAGAGATCGCCACGTGTCTCCCCGTGGTACTCGTAGATGCGCGTCTCGACGATCGCGTCGACCGGACAGGCCTCCTCGCAGAAGCCGCAGAAGATGCACTTGGTGAGATCAATGTCGTAACGCGTTGTCCGGCGCGAGCCATCCGCACGCTGATCCGATTCGATGGTGATCGCCAACGCCGGACAAACCGCTTCGCACAGCTTGCAGGCGATGCAGCGCTCCTCGCCATTGGGATACCGCCGCAGCGCGTGCAGACCCCGGAAGCGGAAACTCTGCGGCGTCTTCTCCTCCGGGTACTGGACGGTGATCTTGCGGGCGAACATGTAGCGGCCGGTCACCGACAGCCCCTTGATTAGTTCCTTGAGCAGGAGGCTGTTGAAAACGTCCTTCATCGAACCCATGGCGAGCCTCTCACTTCCAGATATTCAGGGGCGACATCATCCAGCAGCCGACAACGACCAGCCAGATCAGGCAGAGCGGAATGAAAACCTTCCAGCCGAGACGCATGACCTGGTCGTAGCGATAGCGTGGAAAGGTGGCGCGAATCCAGAGGAATATGAAAAGGATGGCGGAAATCTTCAGGAACAGCCAGAGAATGCCATCGGGCAGGAAACCCACCGGGGACAACCACCCCCCCAGAAAGAGAATCGATGTCAGGGTCGACACCAGGATCATGTTCGCGTATTCGGCAAGGAAGAAGACGGCAAAGGCCATTCCCGAATACTCGACGTGGAAGCCGACGATCTCGGACTCACCTTCCGCCAGATCGAAGGGGGCGCGATTGGTCTCGGCGACGATCGAGACCAGGTAAACGACGAACATCGGCAGCAGCGGCAACCAGTTCCAAGACAGGAAGGCAAGACCCTTTTCGGCGAAATATCCCTGCCCCTGCCCGCGAACGATGTCGCCGAGGTTGAGACTGTTCGACACCATCAGCACCACGACCAGAGCCAGACCCATCGCCACTTCATAGGAGATCATCTGCGCCGCCGAGCGCATGCCGCCGAGAAAGGCGTACTTCGAATTCGAGGCCCAGCCCGAGAGGATGATTCCGTAGACGCCGATCGACGTGATCGACATGATGTAGAGCAGACTCGCGTTGACGTTTGCCAGCACCAAGGTCTCGCTGAAGGGGATCACCGCCCACGCGGCCAGCGCCGGTGCGAAGGCGAACATAGGCGCGAGCAGGAAGACCGATTTGTCGCAACCGGTCGGAATTACCACTTCCTTCAGCAGCAGCTTGAGGCCGTCGGCAATCGGCTGGATCAGGCCCCACGGACCAACCCGGTTCGGACCGATGCGGACCTGCATCCAGCCAATGATCTTGCGTTCCCAGAAAGTCAGGTAGGCAACGGCGAGCAGCAACGGCGCAATGATCAGAACAATCTTGAGCAACGTCCATACGAGCGGAAAGACCGACCCGAAAAGACCTTGCAGAAACCCTTGCAGCGCATCGACCATCATGC
Organism: Candidatus Accumulibacter similis; assembly: GCA_013347225.1. NCBI lineage: Bacteria > Pseudomonadati > Pseudomonadota > Betaproteobacteria > Candidatus Accumulibacter > Candidatus Accumulibacter similis. The sequence goes on from CP054595.1 coordinate 102,014, forward strand.
ACGCTCCACGTTGATCGCACCGAACATGTCGCCAAGAGAAGCCGTCGAAACATGCGCAGCAGCCACCCGGACACAGGCCGGCGGCGTCGTCTCGTCGACCCTCGCAGCGAGGACGGCCTCACCGGCGCCCTGCCTGACCCGCACCAGAACGCCGTCAGTCAACCCAAGCGCGCTCAGGGTCTGTCCATTCATGCGCGCCGTTGGCGCCGCGGCGTCGCGGGTCTGCTGCAATGCCGGCGCACGACGCGCCAGCAGATCCGCGAAATGGATCGGCACGTCGGCAACCCGCTGCAGGCCAGTGCTGCTGCCGGAAGGTGCCAGCGGCAATGCCGCCAGCCGGTTGTCGAGCCCACTGATGAACTCCGTTCCCTGGGCAATGATCTCGTCACGCACCTGTTCGCTCGAGTCCTGGTCGAAACCCGCCAAGGACAGCAGATTGCCAAGTACCCGCAACACCTTCCACGCCGGGCGCGCATCGCCAAAGGGACGTACGACGCCGCTGAAACTTTGGACACGACCCTCGCAGTTGACGTAGGAACCCGAGGTTTCACTGAAGGGGGCAATGGGCAGCAGCACGTCGGCGTATTCGCGCGCCGCACCGTCGCCGAACGGCGTCAGCATGACGACCAGGTCGGCTGCCTGCAGCGCGGCAACTGCCTGCTGCGGATTGTGGCAGTCAAGATCGGGCTCGACGCCCAGCAGGAAATAGGCCTTCCGCGGCTGGGCGAACATCTCGTAAGCATTGAGTGCGGTCGGCAATGCCTTGGCCAGATAACCGCCAACGCTGTTGGCGCCGTCACCAATGAAGCCGCAACTGGCTCCGGTGAGCCGTGCGAGTTCATTCGCCAGCGCATGCAGCAACGTTGCGTGTGGACTCTGCTCGGCGACGTTGCCAAGAAAGATTGCGCGCTTGCCTCCCTCGATCAGGCTGGTGGCGATCGTCTGGCTGACGCCACAGGGCTCGACATTCTCCAGACCGGCGGGAACCGGCTGGCCACGGAGTTGCGCCGCCGCCTTCACGACGGCCGCCAGCGCCAGCGGCAAATCGGCGGGGGCGACCGTGCGCTGTGCGTGCAGGCGCAGGAGCTGATCGTCACCACTGACCGAGAGCAGGCTCACCTTGCCCCACTTCTTGGACAGCTGTCGCAGGCGCTGCGCGAACAGCGGATGATCCTTGCGCAGGAAACTACCGACCACCAAGGCCGCGTCGAGATCCTTGATCTCAGACAGACGCAGGCCCAGCCACGGAATGCCGGTACGCTTGCCGTCAGCCGAGAAATCACGCCGCCGTACTCGGAAATCGATACTGCCCGAACCGAGACCGCGTGTCAGCTTCTGCAGCAGGTGCAGCTCTTCGAGAGTTGCCTGGGGCGACGCGAGCGCTGCCACCGACTCCCCGCCACTGCGGCTGACGACATCCTGCAACGCATGAGCGACGTAGTCGAGTGCCACGTTCCAGGCTACTTCGCGCAGCACGCCATCGACGCGGATCAACGGTCTCCCCAGCCGCGCCGGCGACTTCAACGCCTCATAGGAGAAGCGCTCCTTGTCGGAGATCCAGCATTCGTTGACCTCCTCGTTATCGCGCGGCAGAACACGCAGGACGACGTTGTTCTTGATCTGCAGCGTAAGATTCGCGCCGACGCTGTCGTGCGGACTGATCGACCTGCGCCGCGCCAGCTCCCAACTGCGCGCCGAGTAACGGAAGGGACGCGAGGTCAGCGCACCGACAGGACAAAGGTCGATCATGTTGCCGGAGAGCTCCGAGTCGACCGAGCGGCCGACGAAGGTGGTGATCTCCGAATGCATGTTCCGACTCGCCATGCCGAGTTCCATGACACCGGCGATTTCCTGGCCGAAGCGGACGCAGCGTGTGCAGTGGATGCAGCGCGCCATTTCCTGCATCGAAATCAGCGGGCCAACATCCTTGTGGAAAACAACCCGCTTGTCTTCCTGGAAGCGGGACACCCCGCCGCCATAACCAACCGCCAGATCCTGCAACTGGCACTCTCCACCCTGATCGCAGATCGGGCAATCCAGAGGATGGTTGATCAGCAGGAACTCCATCACCCCCTTCTGGGCCTTGATCGCGAGTTCCGAATGGGTGAAGACCTTCATCCCGTTGGTCACCGGCGTGGCGCAAGCGGGGAGCGGCTTTGGAGCCTTCTCCACCTGCACCAGACACATGCGGCAGTTGGCGGCAATCGAGAGCTTCTTGTGGTAGCAGAAGTGCGGGATGTAAACACCCACCTGCTGCGCAGCGTCCATGATCGTGCTGCCGTCAGGCACCTGCGCAATCTTGCCGTCGATTTCGATTTCCATCGTCCCGTACCCTAAGCCATTGCCGTGAAGAAGCCGCTGCCGGCGCGCTGGACATCTACGGGCACGAGGCACTTCCTGTTTTCGATGTGGTAGGCGAACTCGTCGCGAAAATGCTTGATAAAACTCTGCACGGGCATCGAAGCGGCGTCGCCGAGCGCGCAGATCGTACGACCCATGATGTTGGTGGTGACACTGCCGAGCAGGTCGAGGTCATCGGCGCGGCCCTTGCCATGCTCGATCCGATGCACGACCTTGTACAACCAACTGGTGCCCTCACGGCAGGGCGTACATTGGCCGCAGGACTCTTCGTAGTAGAAGTATGACAGGCGCTCCAGCGCCTTGACCATGCAGGTCGTTTCATCCATGACGATGACCGCACCCGAACCCAGCATCGAGCCGGCCTTGCTGATCGAGTCGTAATCCATCGTGCAATCCATCATCGTCGGCCCCGGCACCACCGGTGCCGACGAGCCACCTGGAATGCAGCCCTTCAATTGCCGGCCGCCACGCATGCCACCTGCCATCTCGAGCAGCGTGGCGAATGGCGTACCGAGGGGCACCTCGTAGTTCCCGGGACGGTTGACATGCCCTGACACCGAGAACAGCTTCGTGCCGCCATTGTTCGGCTTGCCTGCCTCGAGGTACCTGTCGCCGCCCATGTTGATGATATAGGGCACCGAGGCGAAGGTCTCGGTGTTGTTGATCGTCGTTGGCTTGCCGTACAGTCCGAACGATGCCGGGAACGGCGGCTTGAAGCGCGGCTGCCCTTTCTTGCCCTCGATCGACTCCAGCAAGGCCGTTTCCTCGCCGCAGATATAGGCGCCGTAGCCATGATGGGCAAAGAGGTCGAAGTCGAAACCCGAGCCGAGGATGTTGCGGCCAAGGAAGCCAGCCGCGCGCGCTTCGTCGAGAGCCTCTTCGAAGCGCTCGTAGATCTCCCAGACTTCGCCGTGGATGTAGTTGTAGCCACGCGCCGCACCCATGGCAAAAGCGGCGATCGCCATGCCCTCGATCACCGAGTGCGGGTTGTAGCGCAGAATGTCGCGGTCCTTGAAGGTGCCCGGCTCGCCCTCGTCCGAATTGCAGACGACGTACTTGTCGCCGGGAAAGGAGCGCGGCATGAAACTCCACTTGAGGCCGGTCGGAAAACCGGCACCGCCGCGGCCCCGCAGGACCGACTTCTTGACTTCGTTGATCACGTCGCCCTGGCCGATGCCCGACTCCAGGATGCGGCGCAGGGCGGAGTAGCCGTCGCGCTTCACATAGTCAGCCAGTCGCCAGGCATTGTCGCCATCCAGGCCGACGGTCAGCATCGGATTGATCGCACCGAGAATCGCCATTACTTGAGCTCCGCCAGCAGTTTGTCGATTTGCTCGGGGTTCATCCAGCTGCACATGCGACGATTGTTGACGATCATGACCGGTGCGTCACCACAGGCTCCCATGCACTCGCTCTCCTTGAGCGTGATCAGGCCATCTGGCGTTGTTTCGTTGAAGCCGATTCCCAGCTTCTGTTTCAGGTACTCGCCGGCGTCGACTCCGCCGGTGAGCATGCAGGGCAGGTTGGTGCACACCGACAGCTTGTACTTTCCCACCGGCTTGAGATCGTACATGTTGTAGAAAGTGGCGACCTCGTAGGCGGCGATGGGCGCCATGCCCAAGTAGCCGGCAACGCATTCGATGGCCTCGCTGGAAAGCCAGCCCTGCTGCTCCTGGGCAATTGCAAGCGCTGCCATGACTGCCGACTGCTTTTGGTCGGCCGGATACTTGGCGATCTCGCGATCGATTCTCTTGAGGGATTCTGGAGTGAGCATCAGCGGTCAATCTCGCCAAAAACAATATCCTGGGACCCAATGATCGTCACCACGTCAGCCAGCATGTGGCCGCTGGCCATCTCGTTCATGGCCGACAGGTGCACGTAACCCGGAGCACGTATCTTCAGGCGATACGGTTTGTTCGCTCCGTCCGAGACCAGATAGACGCCGAACTCGCCCTTCGGGTGCTCGACCGCCGAGTAGACCTCGCCGGCGGGCACGTGAATTCCCTCGGTACAAAGCTTGAAGTGGTGAATTAGCTCTTCCATGTTCGACTTCATCGCTTCGCGATCAGGCGGCGCAACCTTGTGGTTGTCTGACATCACCGGTCCTGGGTTCTGCCGCAGCCAGTCGATGCATTGCTTGACGATACGGTTGGACTGGCGCATCTCCTCCATGCGAACGAGGTAGCGGTCGTAGGAGTCGCCGGTTACACCCACCGGGACATCAAAATCCACACGGTCATAGACTTCGTAGGGCTGCTTCTTGCGCAAGTCCCAGGCGATCCCCGAACCACGCAGCATCGGCCCGCTGAAACCGCGTTGCAGGGCACGCTCCGGCGTGACGATGCCGACATCGACCAGACGTTGCTTCCAGATGCGGTTGTCGGTCAGCAGCGTCTCGTATTCGTCGAGGAGCCTCGGAAAACGGCTGACAAAATCGTCCAGGAAGTCGAGCAGCGACCCGCTGCGCGCCTCGTTGAATGGCCGGACCTGCGCCGCACTCTTCCACTTCGACTCCTGATACTGCGACATGCGGTCTGGAAGGTCGCGGTAGACGCCACCCGGACGATAATAGGCGGCATGCATCCGGGCGCCGGAAACGGCCTCATACGCATCGACGAGATCCTCGCGCTCACGGAACGCGTAGAGGACCATCGTCATCGCACCGACATCGAGGCCGTGACAGCCAACCCAGAGAAGGTGATTGAGGATGCGTGTGATCTCGTCGAACATGACGCGGATGTACTGCGCGCGGATGGGCACGTCGATCTGCAGCAACCTCTCGATTGCCATGCAGTAGGCATGCTCATTGCACATCATCGACATGTAGTCGAGGCGGTCCATGTACGGCACCGACTGGATCCAGGTGCGGGTTTCGGCCAGCTTCTCGGTAGCGCGGTGGAGCAGTCCGATGTGTGGATCGGCACGCACCACCACCTCGCCGTCCAGTTCGAGAACCATGCGCAGAACGCCGTGCGCGGCGGGGTGCTGCGGCCCGAAATTGAGCGTGAAGTTGCGAAGTTCAGGCATTGTCTACATCCCCGTAGTTCTCTTCGCGAACGATCCGCGGCGTGACTTCGCGCGGCTCGATGGTCACCGGCTGATAGATCACCCGCTGCTGCTCAGGATCGTAGCGCATCTCGACATAACCGGAAATCGGGAAGTCCTTGCGGAACGGATGTCCAATGAACCCGTAGTCGGTAAGAATCCGGCGCAGGTCTTCGTGCCCGGGGAAGACGATGCCGTAAAGGTCAAACGCCTCGCGCTCGAACCAGTCAGCGGAATTCCAGATCGCCGTCACCGAAGGCACCGAAGGAAAGCTGTCGTCGGCGGCAAAACAGCGAACCCGCAGGCGCCAGTTCCTGGCGATGGACAGGAGGTGCGCCACGGCAGCGAAACGGGGCCCCTTGCACGTGCCGTGGCCATAAGTCGAATAGTCGACGCCGCAGAGATCGATCAGTTCCTCGAACCCCAGATCCGGCTCGTCCCGCAGACTCTGCATGACCGAAAGGTAATCAGCGACACCCACCTCGATGGTCACTTCACCGAGCGCAATCTTGATGGATTTCAGGCGATCACCGAGATGCTCCTGCAGGTTCTGGCTAAGCGCTTCCAGCGTGGCAGACATGGTCAACTCTCGGTTGTGGATTGTTCAGCGGGCGATCGTGTTGGTTCGGCGAATCTTGTTCTGCAACTGGATCAGTCCATAGATCAACGCCTCGGCGGTTGGCGGACACCCCGGAACATAAATGTCGACCGGAACGATGCGGTCGCAGCCGCGAACCACCGAATACGAGTAGTGATAGTAGCCGCCCCCATTGGCGCACGAGCCCATCGAAACCACCCAACGCGGTTCGGCCATCTGGTCGTAGACCTTGCGCATGGCAGGTGCCATCTTGTTGGTCAGCGTCCCGGCGACCACCATCACGTCCGACTGCCGGGGGCTGGGGCGGAAGACAATGCCGAAGCGGTCGAGGTCGTAGCGAGAACAACCAGCATGGATCATCTCGATGGCACAGCACGCTAGGCCGAAGGTCATCGGCCAGAGCGAACCCGTGCGCACGTAATTGATCAGCTTGTCGGCCGTAGTGGTGACGAAGCCTTCCTGAAGGATGCCCTCAATGCCCATCGCTCACTCCCAATCCAGTGCGCCCTTTACCCAGGCGTAGACAAAACCGACGACCAGGATGGCGATGAAGATCAGCATCTCGATGAAGCCAAACCACTTCAGGGATTCCGTTGAGACGATCTCGCGAAAGATCGTCGCCCACGGCAAAAGGAACGCCACTTCGAGGTCGAACAGGATGAAGAGTATGGCGATCAGGTAGTAGCGCACATCGAACTTCATGCGCGCGTCTTCAAAGGCTTCGAAGCCACACTCGTAAGGTGACAGCTTCTCACTGTCCGGGCGATGCGGCCCCACCACGAGACCGGTGATGACGGGCGCAATGCCGAAAGCAACACCAATCAGTATGAAGACTAGAACCGGGAAATAGCTTTCCAGCATGATCCGCCCCACAAGTGCTTCACTTCAAACTGCAGCCGCCCGCCCGGGGCGGCTCCTCATGGTGCCGACGATGAGAGTCGAACTCATACGACCGAAGTCACTACCCCCTCAAGATAGCGTGTATACCAATTTCACCACGTCGGCACTACCTTCGACAGCGCGAGCTTTACGAGGGCTGCTGCGTCTCGCTGCTGCCTTGAAACCAGGTCACTTGGGGATATCCTTCGCCTTCGAATCGGGATCCGATGGGCCAGCACCCTTGTCAACGCCGCCCACCGGCGGCACCTGAACAGGCGCTGAGTTTACCGCATCCTGCATCACACTGCCAGTCGTTTTTGGCTTGCTGGAAGCCAGGAAGGCCAGTGAAAGACTGGTCACGAAGAACACCGTTGCCAGGACCGCGGTGGCGCGACTGAGGAAGTTGGCCGAACCGGTCGCGCCAAAAAGGCTTCCCGACGCACCACTGCCGAACGCGGCTCCCATGTCGGCTCCTTTGCCATGTTGTACCAGCACAAGCCCGATCACGCCAATGGCCGCCAGGATGTGCACCATGAGAACCAGAAAGAAAAGATAGTCCATATCGCCTCAAGTTCGAGCTCGCAGCGGACGGCCTGCAGGCACGGTAACGCGGAAAAAACCGTCGAAGTATAGCCAGTTCGAACGGGCCCGGTCAAATCCGCGCTCACACGGCCAGCCCTGACGCATGACCCTGCCGAATCGGACCCGTTTGCCGGTGACTGCCCCGCCGGCGAGGACCCGCCGCGACGAAGTGGAAGAACCACCCCTTCTGCCCGGTACTCGCCCGGTTGTTGATCCGCGTGGCCAGAGTCTCTGCCGTCCACCACTCGTCATGTGTCACCGGCACGGGGATTGGCAGGTCGAGCGTCGAGCCTTCCCCGGTACACCGCGTGACGACTCGAGCACTCGCCTGCCGGCGCCAACGCCATGCGCGACTCTGGCTACGCCTCAGGGCTTGCCGCGCTTCCCGCCGTGCCCCGCCGTCGTGTTGTAGCCGCTCAGTTCCATGAAGCCCTGGCCATGATGGGAACCACTGACCTTGATGGCTCCCTCCCAATAGACGTTGAGCGTCGTGGTTCGTGCGTCCATTTCACTGGCGCGGAGAGCGGGTTCGACCTTCAGTCGCGCGCCCCAGGCCGGCAGCGAGATCGTCCAGTCCACCGGATAGATCACACCGGACGCGGTACTCGTCCAGGTACCATGGGATGCCGTCGTGAAGTCCTGCGCTCCGAGCGCTGTCACCACGCCACCCTTGGCATGCGTCCCCATGCGCAACACCGGCGCCCCCTGGAGATCGAACAGTTCGAACAGCATGATGTCGGTACCGTCGGTCAGTTGCAGGGCAAACCAGTTCCAGCGTAGCTGCGCGGCCTCAAAATCGCCCCACTGATGATCGAACCACACGTCGCCCGTAACCGGCATGGCCTTGCCGTCGATGGTCAGCGTGCCCTCGGCAGCCATTCGCGGACGTGAAGTGTAATAGCTCAGGCCAGCGGCACCGAAGTCGAGAAGGCCTGCCTGCGGGGTGCCCGGGGCCTGGTGCAGCACGGGCGGCAACTTGTCGACGAGCAGCAGGTCAAGAGCAAAATCCTTGCCGGCCATCTTCGCCACATGCCGAGGACCCTCGCCCCGCATCTGCCAGGGACCGTGGCTGAAGTCGAACCCGTCCTTGCGCCCGTTTGATGGGTTGCCTGCCGTACGCGACTGCTCGCTGTACAGCTTGCCGTTCCGGTGGTCGAGCAGCGATCCGTGAAAGACCGTGTGGGTCAACGTACCCTGCCGCAGGAAAGTCGCCAGATGAAAGGAATAGCGCTCGCCGGTTGCAGTCTGCAGATGCCCGCTGTAGTACCACCATTCCGTCAGCGTGGCATGCGGGGCGTCGTCGGCCGGCAGCCGGACGGGTGGCATCGCAGCCGCCGACTTGGTGTTGACCTCAGTGCGCTCGCTCGCCGGTGGCAGTGCCGCAGAGGCGGGTGCTTTCTCGGAGCGGAAGATCAGAACCCAGCCGACGGCGAGCATGATCAGCAGCCAGCCGCCGATCACCAGCCAGCGATAGCGCCTGAACCAGCGCGATGAACCGGGCCTGGCCCTGCCACGATGGCGGCGCCCGCTGCTGTACGTATGGGAACTTCCTGGGTTCATTTCAAGGGCCTTAGTGGGACAAGACAGGCGGGGTGCACAGCGACCGGCACAAGGCCTTGGTCAGAGGACCTGCATCCTGCCGGACGGCAAGCCGCTTCATCGCTGCTGCCTACCCCCGAGCGTCGCGAGCCAGGACAGGGTCGCATCCTCCACCTGTGACCGCAGCAGGCACGACGAGAAGGTATGGTCGGCGGCTGCGAGGTCGACCCGATGCACATTGGCCGCCTCCAGAAGACCCGCCCAAGCCTGATCCCTTGCCGCGTACTCGAGAAACTCCTTGGCCGTGTAGTCATCGCCGCTGAGAATCAGCAACATCTGTCCGGCGAACCCCCGCCACCCCGCCGCCATGCCGTCCTGAAACGACTGGCGCACCGGATCCACTTCGGCTGCAGTTCGCCGACGCGACCGTATCGCCGCAAGCAGCAACTCCCGAACGGACTTGCCCACCTCCATCCGGCCGCTGGCGAGCTTGGACCAGAAGTCCTTCTGCAGCAGGCGGCGGCCGTAATAATGCTTGATTTGGGTCCGCGCCTGGCTGGCCTCTGACCGCACCCACGGATTGAGCAGAACGAGGCCGCCGAGTCGCGGGTCTGGCGTCGCCTGGACATACAGCAGGGCCGCCGAGGCCGCATCGCAAAGACCCCACAGAACGATCCGCCGAAGCGAAGGCACGGCGCGCTGAAAGGCCTCGATGGCCGCACCGATGTCGGCCCGCACATCCTCGAAGCTGCGCATTGCCCCACCGGCGTCGCCCATCCCGCGGTAGTCGAAGCGCATCGCCGGGTAGCCTTCTCCTGCCAGTCTGCGAGACAGGAGGACGAACTGGCGATGGCTGCCGACCCGGTACTGTGGCCCGCCAACAATGATCAGCACACCGCACACAGGCGTTGGCAACGCCTCAGGGACTGCCGGGGAAGGCCGATTGTCACCAACGGCACCGCCTCGCCGGTCGCTGCCACAGTGATTGCCGCTGCCCGCGACGGCCTGGATCTGCGACGATGCAGCGACAATGGCCACCAGCTGTTCGCCTTCGCAAGGAAAGAGCAGTGCCCGTTCCACCACACTCATGGTGCCGGGGCCCGCTGCATTGCCAGCAAGCTGGCTTGCACCAGCGCATTGCATTCAGTGATCTCGCTGGTCTGCCAGAAGGCAGGTCCACCCACCACCGTGCCTCGCACTTCCTGACCAGCTGCCTGCCATTGCGTCAGGCGTGCAACAGCGGCAGCAGACAGGCCGGCGTCGGGGCGATTCGAGACTTCGATCCATTCAACCCGACCGGAGCGGTGCGGCAACAACAGCTCCGCCTTCTCCAGTCCGCCGGCCAGGCCCGATGACAGCATGTAGCCAGCAACCTCGACCGGTTGCCCCTGTCGCAACTGCTGACGCAACAGTTCCATGACGCGCCTGCCGTCACCTCCGGCAAGCTCTGCGGCCAGCCGCAGACGCAGGAACTGCTGCAGATACTGCTTGCCGGAAAGCACTGGTTGCCAGAACAGCTGGTCGACCACGCACTGCATGCGATTGGCCGCCTCATTGGCCAGCAGGCAGCCTGTGCGATGGCCCCACAGCCACAACGGTGCGCCAGTCCTTTGCTGCAACCAGGTACAGGCGAGTTGCACGTCCGCAAGCCAAGCCTCCCAAGAGGCATCGACCAGGTCATTGGAACTATCACCACAACCCAGGAGGTCGATCTGCAACACAGCATATCCAGCAGCTGCCATCGCCCGCGCCTGCAAGGCCGCCATCCGTCTCGACTTGTTCAGCTCCTCGGCAAACGGAGGCACGTATACGACTGCGCCGCCGACCTCGCGGGCCCTTTCCGGCCAGTGGAGGAGCGCAAAGCGCTGGCCCGGGGTGGCCGGCAGAAAAAAGGCTTCCAGGGCCATCTTCAGGCCAATTCAGCTGCCCAGCTTGCGATGAACGAAATCGATTAGGCTGGCCAGCGAAGCAAAGACCGATCCGTCTATCTCGTCGTCGTCGACGCAAAAACCGAAGCGTTCCTCAAGGTTCGTGATCAACGCCACCACCGCCATCGAGTCGAGCTCGGGAAGCGCTCCCAGCAGGGGGGTATCGAGTGAAAAAGCCGTTGCCCGCCCCTTCAGGCTCAAGACCTCGTCAAGAACGGAAACCACCTCGCTTCTGATATCCATTTCATCTCCAGTGCATTGAACGCTCTACCTGCTCGCCTGCGGCAGCGGCAGCGGCAGCGGCAGCGGCAGCGGCAGCGGCAGCGGCAGCGGCAGCGGTTCGAAACAGGAAACCGCGATCGATTATACCGAGGCGAGCAACGTCCTCCGTGCTATAGCTCACAGTCGCCCCAGTGCGCCCGGCGGGACCATTCCGTGCGGCAAACATCCCGGTCCCCGGCATCGACCAACCCGCTCCCGCCGGTCCTGCCACGCGGGGCAGGTGCGCAGAGGGCGCGCGGTGGCCACGCGGCCCTACCGCCGACGAATCGGACGACACACTCGACCAGCACCGGAAACATAGTCCTTCGTCATTGAATATGACGGATCGCAGCCCATTGACCGGCTGCGGGTTTCCGTGTTCTAGTCCGCAACGGAGTCTTTCCCAGCGCTGCTCCGCGCACCCTGTTGACGAGAGGAGACCCGAAGTGTCGAAAAAGAAAAACAGGAAAAAATCTGTGGAAGCCAACGCCGCGACCACCCCAACATCTACCATCGATCCGTTGCAGGCGCTGCTCGATCGCCTCACAGCGATCGAGCAAGAACTTGCGCAACTCATGCTCAAGGATGGCCCACCCGGACCACCAGGCCCTCAAGGCAAGCCGGGGCCAGCCGGAGCGAAGGGCGACGCCGGCCCGGCAGGCCCGGCCGGACCCGCGGGCCCACAGGGCAAGGAAGGTCCGCCCGGACCGCCCGGTGCCAAAGGACCAACCGGCCCGAAGGGACCGCCTGGCCCGCCCGGGCCCAAGAGTGATCCGGCCGCGCCCGCCTGACGCTCCGTCTGGCCAGCACGTCCGGGAAGGCGTCGGTCTGCTGGCCGACGCTTGTGCCTCACTGTGCGCTGCCCCGGGGATCGTCGCACCAACCTCCGTTGGTAGCGAGCCGGACCCCAGGCTCGTGCTGCACCGCAGATCGGGCTGACACGACGTACCCGGCCCGGGGCCGTCGGCAGGCGCCGCGACGGCGTAGCGGTTGTCACCAGCCCTGCCATGCCGCCGCTGCGTGGCGCTGCTCACCAAATCACTCCTCGCCCATCCACGTGACGCCTCTCGTAGTTCACTCGCTCGCACCTTGCATCTGGAGATGGAGGCGACGATTGCCTGACAACCTCTCAGGTTCACGCCGGACCAAGCATCCGGTAGCCTCTCTTGCATGGCGGGGCAACGACCGGCGGACCCACGCTGGCTCGATGGTGCCGGCTTGCAAGTGCAGACCGGCGACCGTGCAGCCAGTGCGGCCTGCACCTGCTCGCCCACCGTCGTACCCCCCTCGGGTCACCCACATGACCAACCGCAAGCGGCTTCGGTAGCTAGGTCGGCTTGCGCTTGGCACGCGGGTGAGCCTTGTCGTAAACGGCGGCAAGGTGCTGGAAGTCGAGGTGGGTATAGACCTGCGTCGAGGAAATGCTGGCATGACCAAGCATCTCCTGCACCGCACGCAGGTCCCCCGAGGACTGCAGGACATGCGATGCAAAGGAATGGCGCAACATGTGCGGATGCACACGCGCCAGCAGACCCTGCGCCAGACCGCGACGCTGCAGGCGCAACTGGATCGTGCGCACCCCGAGGCGCGTGCCACGCTGGCTGACGAAGAGGGCTGCTTCACCTGCAGCTGCCAGGCTGGCGCGTTGCGCCACCCAGCTTGCCACCGCCTGCCTGGCCTTGCTGCCGACCGGCACGATCCGCAGCCTGTTGCGCTTGCCCAGCACGCGCACCTCGCCGCCCAGCAACTCGTCGAGACATGACAGGTCGAGCGCAGCGAGTTCGGCCAGGCGCAGACCGGACGAATAGAACAGCTCGAACATCGCCTGATCACGTACCTGCAGCAGGTTGTCGCTTGCTGCCGCAAGGAGTCGACTCGCTTCGTCCGGCGCGAGCACCTTCGGCAGCGCCTGCGGGCTCTTCGGCGGCCGCACGCCGTCGACCGGGTTGTGTGTCGTCTGCCCGCGTTGGCCAAGCCAGCCGAAAAAACCACGCCAAGCGGACAGCGTACGTCCCAGCGATCGGCCGCCGAGTCCGCGCGTGTGCAACTGCGCGACGAAACGACGGATGTGATGCGACTGAACGCTGGCCAGACACGCCTCGCCAGGGAGCTCAGCGAGCAAACGGCAGAGCAGTTCGAGATCGTGGCGGTAGCTTCGGACCGTATGCAACGACGATCGCCGTTGCTGCGCAAGCTCGTCCAGGTAGGCGCGGACACTCGCCGAGTCTGCGTCCGCGGTCATCCTGGACACCCTGCCGGCTCGCGTGCGGACACTCTCACGAGAGAACGCGTGCCAACGCTGCAGCAGCCATTTCGCCGAGACGCTCGAGGTAGATCGTTCCCATGCCGGCGTAGAAGCGTTCAGGATCCTCGCTGCCGAGTGCGATCATCCCCAGCGTGGCGCCACCATCACGCATCGCGATCAGCCCCTGCGAACGCACGTGGGTGGCCGCTTCGCCAAACCATGACGAAGTGTCGAAGCCGCTGGTCGAGCCGCAGAACGGTTGCCCGAGGGTTTCGGCGAAGGCCTGCAGTTCCTCACCGACTTCGGCGAACTCCGGCAATTCCTCGCGGCCCTCGGGGCGGCGCCACAGGCGTACGGCAACATGGGGCACGGCGAAGTCATCACGCAGATGCAGGTTCAGGGTGTGCAGCACCGACTGGAAGCTGCGCGCCGCGATCATGCCCACCGCCAACCGATGCATCTTGGCGCCGAGCACATCGTTCTCCTCGCCGAATTGCAGCAGCTCGCCCATCTTCCCCTCGAGCTGCCTGTTCTTGTCGCGCAACGCGAGCATCTGCCGCTCGGTGATGGAGATCGCTCGCCCTGCATGCGGATGCGGCACCACGATGTTGGCCACCAGATCGGCGTGCTGCTCGAAGAAGTGTGGGTTGTCCTGCAGGTAGCGCGCGACTTCGTCGGCTCTCATAACTCGATTTCTCCCTTGAAGACGGTAACAGCCGGGCCCGTCATCATGACTGAAGCATTGCTGCCTGACCAGGTGACGCGCAGCTCACCGCCGCGCGTCACGACGCGGACCGGCGAATCCAGCAGACCACGGGCGATTCCGGCCACCACCGCCGCACAGGCGCCGGTGCCGCAGGCCAGCGTCTCGCCCGCACCCCGTTCATGGACCCGCAGGCGAATCGCGTGTCGGTCGCTTACCTGCATGAAGCCGGCGTTGACGCGTTGCGGAAAGCGCGGGTGCAACTCGATCGCCGGCCCCTGACGCTCGACAGGCGCCGTGTCGACATCGTCGACCAGCTGCACGGCATGCGGATTGCCCATGCCCACCGCGGTAATCAGGATCTCCTCGTCGGCCAGCTGGAGTGGCTGCAAAATGTCATCCGAGTCGGAGACGAACGGAATCCGGGCCGCGTCGAACTCCGGTGGCCCCATATCGACGGTGATCGAACCGTCCTCTTCGAGGCGCGGAACGATCACGCCACTGATCGTCTCGACACGGATCTCGCGTCGCGTCGTCAGACCCTGTTCATGCACGAAGCGGACGAAACAGCGCGCCCCATTGCCGCACTGTTCAACCTCGCCACCATCGGCGTTGAAGATGCGATAGCGGAAATCCAGCCCGGGCGATGTCGGCGCTTCGACGAGCAGTACCTGGTCGCAGCCGACGCCGAAGTGGCGGTCAGCCAGCAGGCGCAGCTGCGTCGGGGTCAACTCGAGCGACTGGCGCACGCCGTCGAGCACGACGAAATCGTTGCCGAGACCATGCATCTTGACGAAGGGAAGCAGCATTGGCGATCACCACGGGGCTGCCGTTGCCGGCAGTGACCTGGACATTATAAAGTCGTCCATGACGAAGCCGTGGCCAATGTCGACGCAGACGGAATCGCGGACGACGAAGCCATGCCTGCGATAGGCGGCGATGGCCCGCTCGTTGCGCTTGTTGACCGCCAGAATGAGCGCCTGACAGGCGGCAACGTACGCGTGGCTCTCGACCGCCTCGAGCAGCCGGGCACCGATGCCGCGCCGCTGCCGCTGCGAATCGACGTAAAGCTTGTCGAGTTTCATCTCGCCGCCGCCAGCGAGCGTCATGCACGAGGAAAAGCCCGCCAGGCAGCCGTCGACCGTCGCCTTGTCCCACCAGACGTCCGGCCTGCCGAGTTCGGCCAACAAGCGCTCGCGGCCGTAGCGCTGGGCGAGCATGTAGTCGATCTGCTCCTGGCTGATGATTCCCGGGTAGGTCTGTTGCCAGACCTGCCGCGCCAGTTCGATCACCGCATCGACATCGGCAACGCCGACCGGGGTGATGAGAACATCCATGAAAACTCCGCAGTATCGTTCCGTGGTCGGGAAACGGGCCGGGCGGGAGGGAAACCGCACAGGTCGCCTGCCACCGCCAAAGCCGTTGATTGTACCGGAGGTCGAGCTTGCGCTTAAGCCTGCCTTAACGTCGAGCAGCGACACTGCTCGCCCTGCCGCAACGCGCGGCGCTTCCGCCCGTCCCTTCACGAGACGCGGCCGGGATGGTGACTGTAGAATGGTCGCCGAGACCAATGACAAGGCAAGGACGCATGAGCACCCTGCACGACGAAGCGACGGTTGCATACGACGACCCTGAACGCCACGCCATGACCCAGCGGGTGACTTGGGTCAGCGTTCTGGTCAACGTTCTCCTGACCGGCGCGCAGGTCGTCGCCGGCATCATTGCCCACTCGCAGGGACTGATCGCTGACGGACTGCACTCGCTCTCCGACCTCGTCTGCGACTTTCTCGTCCTGTTTGCTGCTCATCACAGCAAGGATCCGGCCGACGCAAGCCACCCTTACGGCCATGCCCGTATCGAGACAGCGGCATCCTTTGCATTGGGTGCCATCCTGGCGTTGACCGGCGCCGGAATCATCTGGAGTGCTGGCGTCAAGCTGCAGTCGCTCGAAGACCTGCCGCCGGTGGCACCGATGGCCTTGTGGACGGCCATCCTGGCGCTGGCGGCCAAGGAGGGACTGTTCCGCTACATGCTGCGCGTCGGCGAAAGCCTGCGCTCGCCGATGCTGATCTCCAACGCCTGGCATGCCCGTTCGGATGCTGCCTCGTCACTTGTCGTCGCCGTCGGCATCGCCGGCAATCTCCTGGGCTACACCTTTGCCGACTCGGTTGCCGCCGTGATCGTCGGCTTCATGATCGTTCGCATGGGCACGGTGTTCGCTTGGGAAGCGGTGCAAGAACTGATCGACACCGGCCTGTCGATCGAAGAGGTCGACAGCATCCGCCAGGTCATCGTCGACACACCCGGCGTCAGCAGCCTGCACGAACTGCGCACCAGGCGCATGGCGCATCGTTCGCTGGTCGATGCGCATGTCTGTGTCGATCCGCGGGTCAGTGTTTCGGAGGGGCACCGGATCGCCGAAATGACCCGCAAGCGTGTGCTCGAGAGCCACTCAGCGGTGGCTGATGTACTCGTCCATGTGGACGTCGAGGACGACCTCGACCACGACATGGCGAGCCATGGCCTGCCCGATCGGGACGAACTGATCAGGCACTTGGCTCCGGCTTTCGCCGGTCTGCCGGGCCCGGAGCGCATCGTGCTGCACTACCTCGGCGGACGTGTCGAGGCCGAGCTCCTGCTGCCCGCCGCCATCGGCGCCGACCCCATCGTCCTGGACCGGCTCGAACGCGACATCGCCGCGCGCCTGGCGGAACTGCCGCTGGTCAGTTCGCTGACACTGAATCAGCGAGTGCGGGTTCTCGCCGGCTGCTGCTGAAAACCCACGAGTTCGGCACGGCGGCCGCAGCATTTCAGTCGTCAAGCACGCCAGTGCAGATCCTGCGCACGCGCAACAATCGCGTCGACGGTAATGCCGAAGAACTCGTAGAGGGCAGCCGCCGGCGCCGATTCGCCGAAGCGGTCGATACCGATCACCGCGCCAGCATTTCCGACGTACTTCCACCACAGATCGGGATGTGCAGCCTCGACGGCCAGTATCGGCGTCGCCGGCGGCAGCACCGCCTGGCGGTAGGCTGGCGACTGCCGGTCAAAACGCTCTGTGCAGGGCATCGCGACGACGCGGGCCGGAATGCCCCGCTGCTGCAGTACGGCCTGCGCCTCCAGGGTCAGGCTGACCTCCGAGCCCGTGGCCAGCAGCACGAGTCGTGCCTCACCGCCCGCTGCTTCGCTCAGCACATAGCCGCCACGCCTGATGTCCTCTACCTGCTGCGCAGGACGTGACAGGGCCGGCAGGTTCTGTCGCGACAGCAGCAGGCACGACGGTCCGTCGCCGCGCTCGAGGGCAGCGACCCAGGCGACGGCGGTCTCGACGCAATCGGCCGGCCGCCAGACGTCGAGACCCGGAATCAGCCGCAGCGACGCCGCTTGCTCGATCGGCTGGTGTGTCGGTCCATCCTCGCCAAGTCCGATCGAATCGTGCGTATAGACCATCAGCTGCCGCTGCTTCATCAGCGCCGCCAGACGAATGGCGTTGCGCGCGTAGTCCGAGAAGACGAGGAAGGTCGCCGTATACGGGATGAATCCGCCGTGCAGCGCGATACCGTTGGCGATTGCCGTCATGGCGAACTCGCGCACGCCATAGTTGATGTAGTTGCCCGCCGCCTCGCGATTGGCGGGTCGGGTTCCACTCCAGTTGCTCAGGTTCGAACCGGTCAGATCGGCCGAACCGCCGAGCAGCTCAGGCAGGGCCGGGGCAAGCATCTCTATGACATCCTGCGACGCCTTGCGTGTGGCGACCGCCGGCGCCTGGCGGCAGCAACGGTCGAGCAACGCGTCCACCTGCGCATCCCAATCGGCAGGCAGATCCCCGCGCATGCGGCGCGCGAACTCGCCCGCCAGCTCGGGAAACGAGTCGCGATAGGACTCGAGGCTCGCATTCCACGCGTATTCCGCAGCCTCACCCTTGACGCGCGCATCCCAACCCGCGCGCATATCGGCCGGAACCTCGAACGGAGCATAAGGCCACTCAAGCTGTCGTCGGGTGTTGGCGATCTCGACGGAACCCAGCGGCGCGCCATGTACATCGTGCGTGCCGCCCTTGTTGGGCGAGCCAAAACCGATCATCGTCTTGCAGCAGATCAGGGTCGGTCGCCCGGTGGCGGTCTTGGCAACGCGGATCGCGGCTTCGATGGAATCGACATCGTGGCCATCGCAGTGGGGCAGCACCCGCCAGCCGTAGGCTTCGAAGCGCTTGGCCGTATCGTCGGCGAACCAGGGCTGCACGTGGCCGTCGATCGAAATGTCGTTGTCGTCGTAGAAGACGATCAGTTTCGACAGCGACAGGCGCCCGGCCAACGAACATGCCTCATGCGATACGCCTTCCATCAGGCAGCCATCGCCGACGAAGGCATAGGTGTAGTGGTCAACGACCTGGTGACCCGGCCGGTTGAAGCTCTCCGCCAGCAACCGTTCGGCAACGGCCATTCCGACCGCATTGGCCAGGCCCTGCCCGAGCGGCCCGGTGGTTGTTTCGACGCCGGGCGTCACACCGAACTCGGGGTGTCCGGGAGTCTTCGAATGCAACTGCCGGAAGCGTTGCAGATCAGACACGGACAGATCGTAGCCAGAGAGATGCAGCAGGGCGTAGAGCAACATCGAGCCGTGCCCGTTGGAGAGGACGAAGCGGTCACGGTTGACCCAGCCGGGATTGGCCGGATTGTGCTTGAGGTGGCGCCGCCACAGCACCTCGGCAATATCGGCCATACCCATTGGCATTCCCGGGTGGCCGGAGTTCGCCAGTTGCACGGCATCTATGGCGAGGAAGCGCAGTGCGTTGGCGCAGCGGCGACGAAACTTGCGGGATTCGGTGGGCAAGACGATCTCCTTCGATCAGGACATGAAAACCCGCTCAAGCGGCTCGTACTCAGCGCTGCCG
Organism: Candidatus Accumulibacter similis; assembly: GCA_013347225.1. Lineage (NCBI taxonomy): Bacteria > Pseudomonadati > Pseudomonadota > Betaproteobacteria > Candidatus Accumulibacter > Candidatus Accumulibacter similis. The sequence goes on from CP054595.1 coordinate 121,049, forward strand.
GCGCTTGCGGTCCAGCAGCTGCAGGATCATCGGCGTGAAGATGATCTGCATCGCCAGCCCCATCTTCCCGCCAGGGCAGACGATGATGTTCGGCCGTGACATGAACGAGTCGTGCAACATGCTCAACAGGTAGGAGAAGTCGATCCCCCGGGGGTTGGCAAAGCGGATCACCAGCATGCTTTCATCCTGCGTCGGAATGTCCTGGGCGATGAAGGGATTCGAGGTATCCACCGTCGGCACCCGCTGAAAATTGACGTGCGTGCGCGAGAACTGCGGGCAGATGTAATTGATGTAGTCCGGCATCCGGCGCAGGATCGTGTCCATCACCGCTTCCGTCGAGTAGCCGCGCTGCGCCTTGTCGCGATGCAGCTTCTGGATCCACTCGAGGTTGATGATCGGCACGACGCCGATACAGAGATCGACGTAGCGGCCGATGTCGACGGTGTCGGTCATGGCTGCACCATGCAGCCCTTCGTAGAAAAGCAGATCGGTATCGGCAGGCAACTCCGACCAGTCGGTGAAGGTTCCTGGTGGCGAACCATAGCGCACTGCCTCGTCGTCATCGTGAACATAATGGCGGTTCTTGCCGCGACCCGTCTCGCCATATTCGCGGAACAACCCCTCGAGTTCACTCAAGAGGTTGGCCTCGGGGCCGAAATGGCTGAAATGATGGTCGCCGGCAAGAGCGCGCTCGGCCATCTGGTCGCGCATTCCCTGCCGATCGTAACGATGGAAGCTGTCGCCTTCGATGATCGCGGCGTTGAGTTGTTCGCGCCTGAAGATGTGCTGAAAGGAACGTGTGACCGACGTCGTCCCAGCGCCCGACGAACCGGTGATGGCGATGACTGGATTCTTGATCGACATGAGCTATGACTCCGTTGCTTGGTGGGGATCTCCGGACTGTGCCCGGAACTCTCAGGGCTTGTGGACAAACTTGCTGCGCGGCCGGTCAGGGGCGTTGCCGACTTGCTGAATCCTCGCCCATGCACTCGACCTCCCTCGCTTCTGGCTCGCCGGCGCCTTGGATCCTCGCCTGCTCGCGACGATTCGTCGGACGACCTCTCAGTCGTCCCGAAAGAGGGTCCGGGTCGAGAAGAGTGGCGAGCGAAACGGCTGATCCTCGCCGGTTTCATGCTCGCGATGGTAGCGCTCGATCCGTTCGACCTCGTTGCGCGAACCGAGAATCACCGGCACGCGCTGATGCAGGCTGGTCGGCTGCACATCGAGGATCCTCTCGTCGCCCGTCGAAGCCTGGCCACCTGCCTGGGCAACGATCATCGCCATCGGATTGGCCTCGTACAGCAGGCGCAGACGGCCGGGTTTCGCCATGTCCTTGCTGTCCCGGGGATACATGAAGACGCCGCCGCGCATCAGGATGCGGTGGACCTCGGCAACCAACGATGCCACCCAGCGCATGTTGAAATCCTTGCCGCGGACGCCGGTCTTGCCTTGCAGGCACTCGGCGACATAGCGTTGCACGGGGGGTTCCCAGAAACGCTCGTTGGAAGCGTTGATCGCGAACTCACGCGTATCGGGCGAGATCACCAGATCGGGATGCGTGAGCAGGAACTCGCCAATGTCGCGGTCGAGCGTGAAACCGTGCGTGCCATTGCCGACAGTCAGCACGAGCATCGTTGACGGGCCGTACAACGCGTAGCCGGCTGCCACCTGCCGTTTGCCACACTGCAGGAAGTGGGCTGTCGTCGGCATCTCCTCGACGGCAGGTTCGGGGCAGCGAAGGACCGAGAAGATGCTGCCCACCGATAGGTTGACGTCGATGTTGGAAGAGCCGTCGAGTGGGTCGAAAACCAACAGATAGTTGCCGCGCGGGTGTTCCGGGGGGATCGGATGGATATCTTCCATTTCCTCCGATGCCATCGCCCGCAGATGCCCCCCCCATTCACAATGGTGCAGGAAAGCGTGGTTGGCCAGCACGTCGAGCTTCTTCTGCACCTCGCCCTGGACATTCCGGCTTCCCTCGTCGCCGAGGACACCAGCAAGCGAACCACGCGAAACCCCTTGCGCGATCGCCTTGCAGGTACGCACGACATCGCTGATGAGCATCGACAGGTCGCCGATCAGCGCCGGGTTGCGCCGCTGCTCTTCAACGAGAAACTTGTTAACGTTGGTTCGTCCGCATAACATGGCCGTGCTCCAGGAATCATGAATCCAGTTCGGGCTGCGAATGGCCCCCATTCTAGCTGTCCGTAACAAAAGAACTAGTTAAACATACTTCCTTGTTTGTTTAATGAAAGCTAATCCATGAGAAACGCCACCATACGCCAGCTCCAGATTTTCTCGGTCGCCGCGAGCCACCTCTCCTTTGCCCGGGCAGCGGAGAAGCTGCATCTGACGCATGCGGCGATCTCGCTGCAGATCAAGCAACTCGAGGAGGTCAGCGGTACGCTGCTGTTCGAGAGGATTGGCAAGCGGGTCTTCCTGACCGAAGCGGGCGAGATTCTGCTCGCCCACACGCGGCAAATCCTGCAGTCATTGAAAGAGGCGGACGAGGCATTGCTGGCACTCAAGGGATTGAAGGGCGGGCGCATTGCGGTAGCTGTCGCCAGCACGGCGGAATACTTCGCTCCCGGCTTGCTGGCCGAGTTCCGCAAGGCGCAGCCGGATGTCCGGCTGCGCCTGCTGATCGACAACCGTGACACGGTCAGTCGCCTGCTGGCCAACAACGAGGTTGATCTGGCGATCATGGGACGCCCGCCGGCGGACCTTGACGCCATCGCCGTCGCGTTTGCCCCACACCCCTTGGTGATCGTCGCCGGCAGGGGTCACCCGCTTCTGGGTGTCCCATCGCTGACGGTCGAGGACCTCGGCGGCGAAACGCTGATCGTCCGCGAGTCCGGCTCGGGAACCCGATCGGCAATGGAAGAGTTCTTTCACGAACACTCGATCAGGCCCCGGATCGGCATGGAAATGGCCAGCAACGAGGCGATCAAGCAAGCTGTCGTGGCTGGCCTGGGAATCAGCTTCATCTCCGCGCATACCCTTGGCCTCGAGCTGACTGCCGGCCGGCTGCATGTTCTTGATGTCGAGGGTACCCCGGTCATGCGCCGCTGGCACATTGTCCGTCACAAGAGCAAACATCTCACTCCAGCTCTCGGAGCATTCTGGGATTTCGTCACCGAGTTCGCCCCCGCTTACCTGCGTGCACTTGCCTGAGCGAGCCGCACATGCCGCCGCAGCGACCCGATCACCTCTCAACCTGGACACGCGACAGTGATGGCGGGCGGTGGCCGCCAGGCCGGCACACTTCGGCCGAGCCACGCCGGCGCGGCCCCGCCCATCGCTCGGCAGGCCTTCGTCGTGCCTTCGCTGGCATGCGGCATCCCAACTTGCCGGCAACCATGTCCGGCCGGAGTGGTCAGGCGAAACCGGTCTGCACCGGCTCCTGTACCGGCTCTCGCGGCGGACGGTGGGCAGGAAAGACGATGCGCGCGACACAGCCGGCCGCCTCCCCCTCGGCAGGGTTTCGAGCTCTTGGCCGCAGGCTGGCGGCCGCCTTGTGAACTTCCGCAATCTCGCGAACGATCCCCAGTCCGAGGCCGCTGCCCTCGACGTCCGCTCCCTCGCCGCGGTAGAAGCGGTCGAACACCTTCAGCGACTCGTCCTCCGAAATCCCCGGTCCGTTGTCCTCGATCTCGAGTACCACGAAATCGCCGAGGGCTGCGACGCGCGCAGTGACCCGCCCGCCGACCGGTGTGTAGCGCAGGGCGTTGTCCAGCAGGTTGTTGATCATCTCGCGCAGCAGGAAGGCATTGCCGTCGATCAGCACCTTGCCTGCATGCTCGTAACCAAGATCGATGCGCTTGTCCAGAGCGCGGATCACCCACGTTTCAACGACCTCGCGCAGCAGCTGATCGAGGTCCAGCGGCAGCAGCGCCTGCTGCGCCTGATCGCTGGCCTCGGCCCGGGCCAGCGCCAACAACTGGTCGACCAGATGCGAGGCACGATCGGCGCCCGTCAGGATTTGTCTCAGGGCGTGCCTCAGCTGACCGGGATCGGTCTCACGCATCGCCAGTTGCGCCTGCGTCTTCAGCCCGGTCAGCGGAGTCCGCATCTGGTGCGCGGCATCGGCGATGAAGCGCCTCTGGGCACTGACGTTCTGCTGCATGCGGGCGAGTATCGAGTTGAAAGCTTCCGTAAGCGGTCGCAGTTCCTCCGGAACGCGACCGAGCGAGATCGGTGACAGGTCAGCCTCGCGACGCGCCTCGATGCGGTTGCGCAGCCGGGTCAACGGACGCAGGCCCTGCGACAGCCCGAACCACACCAGGACGACGGCCAGAGGGATGATGACAAACTGCGGCACGATGACACTGGCGATGATCTTGTTCGCCAGCTGCGCTCGTTTCTCGGTCGTCTCGCCGACCTCGACGAGCACCCCTCGACGCTCTCCCGAGTCTCCAGACTCTCCCGGCAGCGGCAGATAGAGGTAGGCGATCCGCATCGGCTGGCCACGGTACTCGTCGTCCCGCAGTTGCGCTTCGCCGAACTCGCCGCGAGCCAAGCCGCCCGGGTCCGCTGGGGTGGGCAGTTCGGGGTCGCCCCCCAGCAGCCTGCCGTTGCCATCAAGCAAGTGAAAGTAGACTGTGTCGATCTCGTCGGCGCGCAGAAAAACCTCGGCCAGACCCGGCAAAGCCAGACGAGCCTCACCATCGACAAAGGCAACCTGCCGCGAGAGAGCCGCCACATGTTCGCGCAGAGCCTGATCGTAAGGGTAGCTGGCGACATTGTTGGCGAAGTAGTGCGTCAGCGCGATGCTGATCGGCCAGACGAACAGCAGCGGCGCCAGCATCCAGTCGAGAATCTCGCCGAACAGCGAACGCTGGATGTCAGGGTTTTCTCTCGTCCGCAGGCTTCTCAAGATAGTAGCCCAGCCCGCGCACAGTGGTGATGTTGACACCAGTCGATTCCAGCTTCCTGCGCAGACGGTGAACATAGACCTCGATCGCATTGTGGCTCACTTCTTCGCCCCAGCCGCACAGGTGATCGACGAGATGGTCCTTGCTGACCAAACGGTTGGCGCGCGTCAGCAGTATCTCCAGGATACCGAGTTCACGCGCCGACAAATCGAGCCTCTCGCCATTGACCAGCGCACAGCGGTCCGTCTGGTCGAATGTCAGCGTGCCGCACTCGATGATCCTGGTCGTCCCGGACGAGCGGCGACTGAGGGCGCGCACGCGCGCCTCCAGCTCGGCCAGTTCGAACGGCTTCGCCATGTAGTCGTCGGCACCGAGATCGAGGCCCTTGACCCGGTCGTCGGTCGCATCCAGCGCGGTCAGGATCAACACCGGCGTATTCGACTTTCGTGCCCGCAGGCGCCGCAGCACCTCCAGGCCCGGCAGCTTCGGCAGGCCAAGGTCGAGGATCAGGAGATCGTACGTATTGGTCAACAGCGCCGTTTCCGCGTCGACGCCATTGTCGGCGCAATCGATCGCATAACCGCCGAGGCGCAGGGAACGGCAGAGACCATCGGCGATGATCCTGTCGTCTTCGGCGAGCAAGATCCGCATGGCATCACCATCCCGGGGTCGCTGGCGTAAGCTCTCTGTAAGCCCACCTTCCTAGACTGCGCATGCTGTTCTCCTTTTATGGTCTTGGAGTTCCGGCTTCGGCCCGAACTCGGGGAGCACCTGACACTGCACCAGGTGCTCCCCGCCACCTTTTCGTCATGCTTTCGCACGCGACCTAGCCCAGCCAATGCAGGGAGATGGCGGGTAATGATGCCTGCCGGTCGACCGCACGAGTGTAGCAAAAATCACGACCCGCCGTCTGCCGGCACACCCCCGAGGACGCTCTCGACCAACCGCACCCAGTAGCTAACGCCCAGCGGCAGGAGTTCGTCGTTGAAGTCATAGTGCGGATTGTGCAGCGTACAGCCACCCGTACCCGGACCGTTGCCCAGCCAGACGTAGCACCCCGGCTTCTCGCGCAGCATGTAGGCGAAGTCTTCCGCACCCATCGACGGCAGCTCGCCGGTACGTACATTCGCGGCGCCAAGCAGCCGCGTCGCAACGCGGCGGCAGAGTTCGCTCTCCGCCGCAGTGTTGACGGTTGGCGGATAGCGGTGGTCGAAGCGAACCGAGATCTGCGCGCCGAAGGCGCTCGCGACGCCACTGCAGAGCCGCTCGATGGCACGCTCAACGAGTTCCTGGACGTCTGCCTTGAAGCTGCGAATCGTTCCGCGCAGGATGGCATCGTCCGGGATGATGTTCCAGGCTTCACCGCCGTGAATCTGCGTGACGCTGACCACTGCCGACTCGCAGGGATGCACGTTGCGGGCAACAACCGTCTGCAGCGCGAGCACCAGCTGACTCGCGACGACCAAGGTGTCGACTCCCTGGTGCGGCATCGCGGCATGGCAGCCGTGCCCACGCACCGCGATCTCGAAGGCACAGGTACCGGCCATGACCGGCCCAGGCATCACCGCCATCTGGCCCACCGGCAATCCTGGCCAGTTGTGGAGGCCAAACACGCCCGCCATCGGAAACCGGTCGAACAGGCCATCACCGATCATGACCGCGGCACCACCCTCGGACTCCTCGGCTGGCTGGAAGATGAAGTATACGCAGCCGTCGATCTCCAGTTCATCCCGCTGCGCAGCCATGTAGCGCGCCGCGCCGAGGAGAATCGCGGTGTGGCCGTCGTGACCGCAGGCGTGCATCTGCCCGGGATTGCGCGAGCGATGCGGAAAGTCGTTCTTCTCGTGCAGTGGCAGGGCATCCATGTCGGCGCGAAGTCCGATGCCACGACTGCTGCTGCCCTTGCGCAGGATACCGACGACGCCCGTACCCGCCAAGCCACGATCGACCTCGAGGCCGTAGCGCTCCAATTCACGTGCCACGAGATCAGCGGTCCGGAACTCGCCGAAAGCGAGTTCCGGGTGAGCATGGATGTCGCGACGCAGCGCCGCGAGTTCTTCGACAAAGGGAATGCTGAGAGTGCTCATGAATCCGCTCCATCCGCTGGGAAGTGGCAGTTTAATGCAGCGCAGCTTGCCCGTGCAGCCGGCCATCCGTTATGCTTGCCGACATGCATCTCGTTCTGATTAGCGGCCTGTCCGGTTCCGGAAAATCGATCGCCCTCAAGGTACTCGAGGACGCGGACTACTATTGCGTCGACAACCTGCCCGCCCAGTTGTTGCAGCCGCTGGTCGGGCAAATGGATCTGCAGGGCTACGACAAGGTAGGCGTCGTCATCGACATCCGCGGCGGCAACAGCGTGGCGACGTTGCCGCTGCAACTCGACGCCCTGCGCCAACAGGATCTCGAACTGCAGTTCCTGTTCCTCGATGCGCAGGACGCAACCCTGATCAAGCGCTATTCGGAGACCCGCCGCCGGCATCCTCTTGCCAGCGACCAGTTGACGTTGACTGAAGCCATCGCGGCCGAGCGCGGCCGCTTGGCCGGCCTCTCGGCATTGGGCCACCACATCGACACAAGCGGGGTGAAGCCCGCCGCACTGCGCGAATGGGTGCGGCAGTTCGTCAAGAGCACCCTTGCCAGCGACCCCTGCCGCGGACTGACGTTGCTCTTCGAATCCTTCGGCTTCAAGAACGGCATTCCGCTCGACGCCGACTTGGTCTTCGACGTCCGCTGCCTGCCGAATCCGCATTACGACCCCAACCTGCGACTATTGACCGGTCGTGACGCGGCGGTGGTCGACTTTCTCGAAGCCGAAGCCGACGTACTGCGCATGCGCTCGGACATTGCCCGCTTCGTCCGCGCCTGGCTGCCGGCATACGTTCAGGACAGTCGCAACTACCTGACTGTTGCCATCGGTTGCACCGGTGGTCAGCATCGGTCGGTGTATTTCGCCGAATGGTTGGGGCGCGAGTTCCACGACTGCGCGCGTGTACTCGTCCGGCACCGCGAGCTGGCAGCGCCGAACCCGGTGCCCGGCAGCAATCCGTGATCGCCTGGGTTGCCCTGCTGAAGCGGGGCGACTGGTTGCTGATCGCGCTGGGTCTGGCAGGTGTGGTCGCATCCTTTCCCTTGGCGTGGCAGGCGGGAGTTGCTGACAAGGCCATCGTCAGGCGTGGGGGCGAGCTGTTTTCCGAACTCGATCTGCGGCACGATCGCCGCCTCGATGTCCCGGGACCGCTGGGCGTGACGACGGTGCTCGTCGACCGCCGTCGCGTGCGGGTTGCCGCCGACCCGAGCCCGCGACAGTATTGCGTCCGCCAGGGCTGGCTGGCCCGTCCGGGAGAGATCGCCATCTGTGCCCCGAATCAGGTCAGCGTCGAGGTCCAGGGAGCGCGCCGGGCTTACGATTCGCTCGCGTACTGAGAGACGCAAAGGCTGATGCTCGCCCTTCTCCGGAACCCGGTATATAATGGACGCCAATCCGAGGAGCGCTGCAAGGCTGTCGTCCCACAGTTTCAGGCTCGGATTCATCAAACGGCGCTCATCCCACCAACCCGTACCGGGGTTGGCAGCACGGGGTGGGCGCAGGGAATTCCCTGGCGCCGTTCTGCACCAGCGCTACCTTCCCCGGTCACAGTTATCAAGGAGCCTTACTGTGTCGGACGCCGCTACGCACCACCAGGACCATGTGATTGCTGACCTCAGCCTCGCCGGCTGGGGCCGCAAGGAAATCCGCATCGCCGAGACCGAAATGCCGGGCCTGATGGCGATTCGCGAGGAATTCGCTGCGCGGCAGCCCCTCAAGGGCGCCCGCATCACCGGCTCGCTGCACATGACCATCCAGACCGCGGTACTGATCGAAACGCTGACCGCGCTCGGTGCCGAGGTGCGCTGGGCGTCGTGCAACATCTTTTCGACCCAGGATCACGCTGCGGCAGCCATCGCCGCTGACGGCATCGCGGTCTTCGCGGTCAAGGGAGAGTCGCTCGCGGATTACTGGGAATACACGCACCGCATCTTCGAATGGCCCGACGGCGGCTACAGCAACATGATCCTAGACGACGGCGGAGACGCCACCTTGCTGCTCCATCTGGGTGCGCGGGCCGAAAGCGATGCTGCCGTTCTGGAGAAGCCGGCATCGGAGGAGGAAACCATTCTCTTCGCGGCGATCCGGGCAAGACTGGCGAGCGACCCGGGCTGGTACTCGCGTCGGCTGGCGGCGGTCAAGGGCGTCACCGAAGAGACGACAACCGGCGTCCACCGCCTCTACCAGATGCACGCCAAGGGCGAACTGCGCTTTCCGGCGATCAACGTGAACGACTCGGTCACGAAGTCGAAGTTCGACAACCTGTACGGCTGCCGCGAATCGCTGGTTGACGGGATCAAGCGCGCCACCGATGTGATGATCGCTGGCAAGGTTGCCCTGATCGCCGGTTACGGCGACGTCGGGAAGGGATCGGCACAGGCCATGCGCGCGCTTTCGGCGCAGGTCTGGGTCACCGAGATCGACCCGATCTGCGCCCTGCAGGCGGCCATGGAGGGTTACCGCGTGGTGACGATGGACTACGCGGCCGACAAGGCGGACATCTTCGTCACCTGTACCGGCAACTATCACGTGATCACCCATGAGCACATGCAGAAGATGAAGGATCAGGCGATCGTCTGCAACATCGGACACTTCGACAACGAAATCGACGTTGCCTCGATCGAGGGGTACGCCTGGGAAGAGATCAAGCCACAGGTGGACCACGTGATCTTTCCCGATGGCAAACGCATCATCCTGCTGGCCAAGGGTCGTCTGGTCAACCTCGGCTGCGGCACCGGTCATCCTTCCTACGTCATGAGTTCGTCGTTCGCCAACCAGACGATCGCCCAGATCGAGCTGTTCACGCGCAATGCCGAGTACCCGATCGGCGTCTACACGCTGCCCAAGCACCTCGACGAAAAGGTCGCCCGCCTGCAGCTCAAGAAGCTCAATGCGCAACTCAGCGAACTCACCGACGAGCAGGCGCGCTACATCGGCGTCGCCAAGGAGGGACCATACAAGTCGGACCACTACCGCTACTGAGACGGCAGGACAACCGGGGCGCCGCCATGCGAGTGCTCCTGATCTGGCTGCTCAACGCCTGCGCGCTGCTCGCCGTCGCCTACCTGGTGCCATCGATCGAGGCGGCGTCGTTCGGTTCGGCGCTGCTCGCAGCCTTGGTGCTCGGCCTGGTGAACACCGTCCTGCGGCCCCTGTTGATCCTCCTGACGTTGCCGGCCACGCTGCTGACGCTCGGACTCTTTCTCTTCGTCCTCAACGGCCTGATGTTCTGGCTTGCCGGGTCGATGCTCGAAGGCTTCGTCGTCGGCGGTTTCTGGCCGGCGTTTTTCGGTGCCATCCTCTACAGCATCTTCTCGTCGATCCTTTCCTCCCTCCTGCACGCCCACAAGGGCACGAACTAGCCTGCTGATGACCAAGACCGTCCCCACCTTCAGCCTTGAACTGTTCCCGCCGCAGACGCGTGAGGGCGCCGAAAAGCTGCGTGCTGCACGGGCCCAGATGGCGCTCCTCAAACCGCGGTTTTTCTCCGTGACCTTTGGTGCGGGTGGTTCGACACGCGACCGCACCCTCGAAACCGTGCTCGAGATCCAGCACGAGGGCCATCAGGCGGCACCGCACCTGTCGTGCATCGGCTCGACCCGCGCCAGCATCCGCAGCATCCTCGAGCAGTATCGGGTGCACGGCATCCGCCACCTTGTGGCCCTGCGCGGCGACTTGCCGTCGGGCATGGCCAGACCCGGAAGCTTTCGTTACGCCAACGAACTCGTCGAGTTCATTCGCTCGGAGACGGGATCGTGGTTCCACATCGAGGTGGCGGCCTACCCGGAGTACCACCCGCAGGCGAAGAGCCCGGTCGACGACTTGCTGGCATTCAAGCGCAAGATCGATGCCGGAGCCGACTCGGCGATCACGCAGTACTTCTACAACTTCGATGCCTACTCGCATTTCATCGACGAGTGCGGGGCAATCGGCATCAATGTACCAGTTGTTCCCGGCATCATGCCCATTTCCAGCTTCAGCAGCCTGGCACGTTTTTCGGACAATTGTGGCGCCGAGATACCGCGCTGGATACGCAAGCGCCTCGAGAGCTACGGCGACGACAGGGCGTCGATTCATGCCTTCGGCCTCGACGTGGTGACGCGGTTGTGTGAGAGACTGCTTGCCGCTGGCGCACCCGGCCTGCACTTCTACACGCTCAACCAGGTCGACCTGACGAGGACGCTCTGGCAGCGCCTCCGGTTGGCCCCGGCAGGGGAGGCCTGAGGGGTTGTGATGCAATCGTCACCGGAAACCCACGATGCGAGGAGCAAGCGGGCAACGGGGCGGTGGATCGGCGACGAAGAACAAGGAGGCAATGCGGCGGGCTGACCGCGCAGTAGGCTGAATTGCAGACGCCCCGACGGCACGAGGGAGGAATGAAGGACTACTACGCCATACTGGGTCTTGCCAGCGACGCCACGAGTGAAGCGGTCAGGACGGCCTATCGCCGCAAGGCGCTGCAGTTCCACCCTGACCGAAATGCGGCGCCCGAGGCGAGCGAGAAGTTTCGCGAAATCCAGGAAGCCTATGATGTCCTCGCTGATCCGGGTCACAGGTTCGCCTATGATGAGAACCGGCGCCGCAATCTGCTCGACAAGCCTCTGGAGACGGCGCTGGAGATCTGGCAGAACTACATCGAAGGAGTCCTGCAATGAAAATATCGCGATATTTCGAGGAACTGAAGTCGGCCTACGACGCCGAGCTTGATGACCTGATGACCGATTCGGCCGGCCACGACATCCTGGCCAGCCGCCTGCAGGCAAAGCGCAGCCAAGTCCGGCAACTGCTGCCGATGATCGAGTGCAACCCGGAAATGGTCGCCGTGGCCTTTCACGGCGGCTTCAGTTTCGCCAACCCAGCCATGATGAGTGACCTCGCCACTCGGGAGCCCGAAGACTTGCCTGCCTGGCAGACCCTGCTGTCTGCGGTGTCGCTGGAGCCCTGGGCAGCCGATCTGGCCCGGGTGGTTCTCAAGGATGCCAATGGCGCACGCTTCCTCGTCGTCACCGCCTGCCTCGAGTTCCTGCGCAGGGCGAGTACCGGTTCGTCCACCGAAGGTGCGCGGCAGCAGCCGCCCGGCGACCGCGAGGGCGATGACGAAGACGACGCCGATCTCGACATCGACCTGGAAGAAGCTGGTGCCGACTGGTTGTCCGAGCAGGGCTTCGACCGCAAGGATCGCTTCTCGGGAGACAACTGATGACTCACCCGGTACTGGCCAGAGCGGAGAAACTGGTCCGCGTTGGCGACATCGTCGGCGCGGAAGCCGCGCTCGTCTCGCTGGTCGAGACGGAAGGTGATCAGGCGCTCGTGCTGGCGCTTGACGATTTTCCGGCCAAGGACCTGCTGGCGGTGCTGCGTGATTTCGACGCCGCACGCGAATCGGTGGTGAACCTGCTGGTGTCGCCCGAGCAGTTCGCCCGCGCAATCGTTCTCGAACGTCGCTACGGCGACATCGGCCATGAACGCCTGCACGGCATGATCAACTCGGTCATCTTTCGCGCCGGCGCTGACGCGGGCGAGTTCCTCGCCGCCATCGCCGAAGTGGAGGGTGGCAGCGAGGTGCTGGCCGATTACCTGCACGAACGAGCGGAGAACCTCGAGCATTTCTTTCGCAGTGGCGTCTTCGACTTCTTTGCCGACGGCGACGACTCCCTCGACGACCTGACTGACGACGAGCGGCTCGACGCGCTTTCCGACGAGAACATCGGCGCACCCTTCCTCAGTCACAGTGAGGTCAGCGATCACGACTGGATGGAACTGGCGTGGACGCTCCGCTACCAGCAGCCCGAGATCTTCCGTGAGGTGCTGCTGATCCTCCGCGCCCGGGCGCGTGCCGAGGAGCACCAGCAGGCAGTCGCTGCCACGGCGCCGCCGGCGGCCCGGCCGGCCTTCGGCGATGCCGACGAAGAGTCGGCTCTCTGATCACGCACTCGCTCACAAGCGCGGCAAGAGGCGACGGACAGGCGATGTCGGAGCCGGTGTCAGACCGCCAGCAGCTGACGCTTTTCGACCAGCGCCCCTTCTTCGAGCGAGCGCTGGTGCATGGAGTGCGCAGCGGTGTCATCGATCGGCACCGGCTGGCCAGCATCGTAAACGACGGAGCGAAGGGTCTGGTGCAGATCGCAGACTTCTTCGGCACCAGTTACCTGCGTCCGAACATCGAGGAAGCGAGGACGCGCATCGTCAACCTCGTGAGCCTGTTCCTCGAGGAGAACAGCGGCGGTGACCTCGACCTGGCTGCCCGCTCGCTGCGCGACAACAGCTTTCTTTCGCATTCGCGTGGTGGTTCCGACATGCTGAAGAAGCTGTGGGCAATGCCTGAGGACAGCTCGTACGGCATCCTCGTCAAGCAACCGCAGAAAGAGTTCATCGCCGAGTGGTCACTGCGCAGCCTGCCAGACTATCGTCAGGCCCTGGCCAAACGGCAAGGCCATCAATTGTCGATCACGGTGGCGCTTTGGTTGGCCGAGCGACTCGGCGTGGCCGCCGCTGACCTGTCGACAGTCGCTGCCGAGAGCGTCGTTCGCAGCGCCGTGCTCGTGCATCTGAGCGGCAGAGGGCCGCTGGCAATCCCCACCGCCAGCAGTCTCCTGCAGATGCTCGAAGCGTTCCGGAAGCAGGGGCTTTCCGGCAAGGGGCGCAGGCTACTCGCGAGCCTTCTGCAGGAGTTGCCCGAGAGCTATCTGCCGGTCGTCCAGCACGAATTGCAGAGGATCGAGAGTGAGGATCTGCCGCGAATTGCCGACCACTCGCGACCGCTTGCGCAACTGTTGCAGGAACTGGAACCGCTCTACCATCTGCGCGATTTCGGCCCCGAGGACGCTGGACTGTTCGAGGCGGCAGCCTGCGCGGACTGGCAGCGGATCACCGCCGGGAAGACCGACGACAGTTCGCTGCTGACGGTCTTCGTCTGCATCGCCACCGACATGCCGGCGCAAACCGTCCTCAGCAAGACGACAGCGCGCGCGCTGATCCGCAAGGCGCGCCGCGATGGCTTCAAGCGACTGCCGGTGCTGGGCTTGATTCGTGCGCTGGCGCCATACGCCATGCAGGACGATCTCGAGACGCTGTGGAAGGACTTCTTTCCCGAAGCGCAGACGGCTCTGCTTGACGCCGCCGACACGACGCTCGCCGATGCCCTCGATTTCCTCCGCGAAAACTGCAACCTCGCATGAACCGATGGCAGCTGCGGCCGCGGCCGCCGGCTGGTGAGGATTTCCGGACAGCCGCTCACTGTCGCGGCCAACCTGAAAGTGGTCGCCGTGAGCCGGCGTGAAGTTGGATGTTCTTGGGGTGGATGTTCTTCGAGGGATTGATATCGAGCTGGTGTTTCTTCGCTGCTTGGTTCTTCTTTGGTTTTCTTTCCAGATCGTGTAGTAGCCCGTCCTGTGATGAGGCAGGAGGCGACGCGAGATGGGCAGAGAGAAGCAGGACCCCTGCGTGAATTGCGGTCGGGCCTTCGTAGCGGACAGGCGTAACGCGCGGCACCAGCGTTATTGCGGGGCGGCGGCATGCAGGGCGGCGAGCAAACGGGCCAGCCAAGCCGGATGGCTCGCCAAGAACCCCGACTATCACCGTGGACCGGAAGCGGTGGCGCGGGTCCGTGCCTGGAGGCAGGATCACCCGGGATACAGCCGGGGCACGCGTGCGCCGGCTGCCGAGGCCGCGAGACAGGCCACCTTGCCGTTCGAGCCCGACGCCTCCGCACCGCTGCCAGCAGAGGCCGAACTGCTGGTGAAGACATCTTGTAACGCTGCCGAGGCCGACCCGGCGCCCCCGCCACAAGATTTCTTGAACGCCCAACCGGCTGTTCTGATTGGCTTAATTTCTCATATCTGGGGGAGCACGTTACAAGATGACATCGCCTCGGCACTGACCCGGCTGCTACAACTGGGACAGGACATCCGAGGAGGCACACATGAACAGTCCGACGAAGCGGCCATTGAATCCGCAACGCCAGCGCCAGGTGCCCGCGCACTTCAGCTGGCTCGATCATCGGCTGGTGCGGGAACACTACATCGAGAAGGCTGACGTCTGCGCCTGGGCGCTGTACCTGTTTCTCGTCACCGTCGCCGACGCCTGCGGTCTTTCCTACTACAGCGAGGCCAGCCTCTGCCGTCGGCTGCAGATCGATGCCGGTCGGCTGGCCCGCGCTCGCCGGGACTTGATCGCCCTCGACCTGATCGCCTACGACGCACCGTTGTACCAGGTCCTGAGCGTGCCCGAGTGTGTGCCGGTCAGCACGCGTCTGGCGCGGCTGCGCGCTGTTCTGGAGAGCCGGCCATGATCGACTATGCCACGTGGTGTGCCATTCGCCAGGGGGTGGCCAGTCATCTGACGGCCCCACAGCTCGCCGCCAGCCTGAACCTGGACGTCAAGACCGTCCGCCACTGGATCGACCGCCCGTATGCTCCGCGGGCGCGCGTCCCGCGGACCAGCAAGCTCGACCCCTACAAGGGGCGCATCGTCGGCTGGCTCGATGCGCACCGGCTCACCGCCCAGCAGGTGTTTCAACGCCTGCGGGATGCTGGCTACGAGGGCGGCATCAGCATCGTCAAGGACTACGTCCACAAGATCCGCCCGCCCCGACGCGAGGCCTTCCTGACCCTGGCCTTCGCGCCTGGGGAAGCCGCCCAGGTCGACTGGGGAGAATACGGCACGATCGCCGTCGGCAACACCCGCCGCCGCCTGTCCTTCTTCGTCATGGTGCTGGCCTGGAGCCGGAAGATGTACGTCGAGTTTGCGCTCTCGCAAACGATGGAACACTTTCTGGCGGCACACATCAAGGCCTTTGCTGCCCTGGGGGTGCCGCGCAAGGTCATGGTCGATAATCTGCGCACTGCGGTTCTGCGCCATGTGCGTGGCGAGCCGGTGCAGTTCAATCCCCGCTATCTCGACTTCGCCCGCCATTACGGCTTCGAAATCGTCGCCTGTGCGCCCCGAAAAGGCAATGAGAAGGGACGCGCGGAAAGGAGCGTCGCCTATGTCAAAAGCAATTTCCTGGCCGGCCTGGAACTGCCCGACTTCAGCGTGCTCAATCCGGCCGTCAGGCTGTGGCTGGAGACGGTGGCCAACGTCCGCCAGCATCGCGAAACGCAACGCCGGCCGGAAGACCTCTGGGTCGAGGAACGCGCTCTTCTGCAGCCGGTCAATCCCCGGCTCTTCGATGTCGGCCGCGTCCTGAGCGTTCGTGCCAACCGACAGTTCCGGGTCACGCTCGAGAGCAATCGCTATTCGGTTCCCGCCCGCCTGGCGGGACGACCGGTGACGATGAAGGTCTATCCGGATCGCGTCTGTGTCTATCACGACGGCGAACTGGTCGCCCGCCATGGCCGTTCGTTCGAGCGCCATCAGGACATCGAGGATCCCGATCATGCGAAGGCCTTGATCGCTCAACGTCGTCATGCCCGCGATGCGCTGGTACTGAAGCGCTTTCTCGGTCTGACGCCACTGGCCGGGAAGTATCACGCCGGCTTGCTCGACCGCCGCGGGAATGCGTTGGCGCATGTGCGCAAGATCGTGGCGCTGGCCGAGATCCACGGCGACGATGCGGTCGTGCGGGCGATGACCGATGCCCTGGCCTTCGAGGCGTTCAGCAGCGAATACATCGCCCATCTGATTGACGCACGTCGTCGCCAATTGCCCGAAGCGAGCCCGCTGCTGCTCATCCGCCGGCAGGATCTCCTGGAGCTTGAACTGCCACCGGCAGACTTGTCGGCTTATCCAGACATCCCCACAGGAAGCGATCCGCAAGACGAGGCAGGAGGTCATCATGGCCATGACTGAGGCCATTCTCGCGAAGCATCTGGGTCGTTTGCAGTTGCCGTACTTCGTTCAGCACGCGCCGGACTTGATGGCTCAGGCGGCTCGCGAGTCGTGGTCTCATGGCCGCTTTCTCGAAGACCTGGTGGCCGGCGAGGTCGCTCGCCGCGACGAGGCACTGATTGCCCGCCGCATCAAGGCCGCGCGCTTGCCCGGCATCAAGACGCTCGACGGTTTCGACTGGTCATGGCCGAAGAAGATCAATCGGGCGCAAATCCAGCATCTGTTCCGCCTCGACTTCGTGCCGTCCCATGGCAACGTGATCCTCCTCGGCGCGGTCGGCGTCGGCAAGACCCATCTGGCCATCGCTCTCGCGCATGCTGCCTGCCTGCAGGGCCTGACGACGCTGTTCACCACCGCCGTCGACATTGTCAATGCGCTGGCCGCCGCCCAGGCCACCGGCGGGGTCAAACGCGAGATGGCCAGACTGCTCAAACCCGCCATCCTCTGCGTCGACGAATTGGGCTATCTGCCAATTGACAAGTTTGGCGCCGATGCCCTCTTCCAGGTGATCAGTCAGCGCTATGAGCGCGGTTCGACCATCATCACGTCGAATAAAGCCTACAAACAGTGGCCGGAGATCTTCAACAACGACAGCACCCTCACGGCCGCCTTGCTCGACCGCCTGCTGCATCATGCCGAGACACTGGTCATCGAAGGAACGTCCTACCGGATGCGCGAGCAGCACGACGCCTGACTCAGAACCCGTCCTCGCCCAAACCCTGCACCGACCGCCTCTGCCCACGGGCCGGGCAGCCCTCTCTTTGCGCGCTCTGACCAACCTTCCAGACGACCGCTCCTGCCTCCCTCGCACCAGATTTATGTCGGCTTGTGGACACCGCTTTGACTCCGGCGCCGACAGCTCACGACTCTCCCCTCTCGAGACACTCGCGGTAACGGCCGTAGACGCGGCGCGCAAACCACTCGGTCGTCAGGGGACGCTTGATCTTCGGGCTTTTCAGCGCGATGCGCGGGATCATCTCGCGCAGCCGCCGCTCGCCTGTCGATGCATCGGCGAGCGCGTAGAGCCGCAGGTAGAGCGGCGAGTGCTCGAAGGCGAAGGACTTCTCCAGCCTGAGGTCGCGCAGGATCTCGCCCTCACCGAGGTCCAGGCGCGAGCGTAGCGACAGCGTGGCACGCTGGGTTTCGCTGGCTTCGCCCGCTGGCAGTCCGTCTGCCCGATAGCGAAGCAGATCGCCATCGAGCGACAGTGGCTGTCCGGAAACCCGCGCCAGAGCATCCTGAAATGCGGCATTGCGGCTGCTGTATCGACCCGCGTTGAAATCGGCAAAGCGATGGATCATCTGGCTGTAGCTGACCCGATGGTCAAGCAGCGACGCGATTCCGAAATAGACGCCACCGCGGCGGGTGAACACCTCGCTGCGCACGCTGTCACGGATCGGGTAAGGATACGCTTTCTCGCGAACATGCTCCTCGGCGAAGGTGACGCTGACCTGCATCGGACCACCGGTGCGGACAGGATTGAAGCCGGCCAGCAGCGTCTTGCCGCCAGGCAGTTCCGAGCTCATGTCTTCGTACAGCGCGTTCACCTGCGCCTCGGTGCGCAGGGCGTCGATGCGTGCCCGGTAGTTGCGCCCATCCGGCGACGGCTTCAGCAGCACCAGATCGAGCACTGCTGCCGGAATGCCATACTTCTCTCGCCGTTGTTCCATCTGTTGCCAGACAATCCTTGACAAGCCAGGCACCGGCGGGTCCGACTGGAAGCCCGATTCCTGCCCGATGACCGCGATCGCCGCGCAAAGCCTTTCCGGGGTTGCGGCAATGCGCAGGGCAACGAACGCCATCGTGATGTCACTTGCCCAACCGCTGCGGTCCGTGACGTTGGCCGGCAGCAAACGACTGACGAGAGCGCGCGCCGCGCGCTCAGTGGCGGCAGGAGACAGCGGCGACGAACCGGACGGTGCAGCCACCCCGGCGCTGGCGGCAGCTGGTGCGGGCCGTTGCGCCTCGCGCGGCGGTGCCGCGGCTGCCGCCGTGTGCTGGCCAGTGGGCATCGGCGGCGATGGTCGCGATTCGTAGCCGCCGTCGCTGGCACAACCCGTGACGACCACGACAAGGGCCACCAGGAGCAGGGGCGACAGCGAACCCGGCATGCCCGGCAGGTGCCCCGACGAACCAGTTCCAACGGCCGCAGCGCGTCTGCTCAGCCCGTCATTCACCCACCACCCACCCCTCTCGCCGAGGATCCGCACCGCCGCTGAGACCGCCGCCACCCCTGCCGATCGCCTGCAGTCCGCTGCTCATGCCGATCTCCCTGACTTCGTGGCCCAGCGATCTGAGTGCCTCGACGAAGGCGGGCGGGAAACGCCCTTCCTCGAGCAGAGTCGGCCCGTTGAGCGAGCCGAAGTTGGGCAGATCGATCGCCTCCTGCGGTGTCAGTTGCCAGTTCAGCGTCGCCTGCAGCAATTTTGCCGTGTAGTGGATGATCAGCGCACCGCCAGGCGAACCGCCGCTGAGCACCAGTTCACCCGTCCCTTCGTCGAAAACGAGCGTCGGGCTCATCGACGATCGCGGCCGCTTTCCTGGCTCGACGCGATTGGCGATCGGCAACCCGCGATCGTCCCGTGGCAGGAACGAAAAATCGCTGAGCTGGTTGTTGAGGAGGAAGCCGCGCACCATCTGGCGAGCGCCAAAGGCGTCCTCGATGGTGCTGGTCATTGCCAGCGCGTTGCCAAGGCCATCGACGATACTGAGATGCGAAGTCCCGTACTCGACCTGTTCCGGCATCGAAGACTGTGTCGTCGTCAGCGCTTCCGGGACACCCGGTGCTGCCACCCTCATGCTGCGGTCGGCCTTGATCACTCGCGCACGGGCGGCAAGGTAGTCGGGCGCGATCAGCGAGTACCAACTGCCGGCAGGCGCAGCAACAAAGGCCGGGTCGGCAATGTAGCGCGCGCGATCGGCAAAGGCGAGACGCGAAGCCTCGCTGTAGTGATGCAGCCACTGCGGGTCACCAAGAGGCAGCGACGCAGCGGCAGTGCTGCCGAGGATGCCGAGAATCTGCGCAATCGCGATCGCTCCCGAACCGGGTGGCGGAAAACCGCAGATTCGATACCGGCGCGGCACCGTCTGCTGCGGCGGGACGTAGCCGCTGCAATAGGGCAGTCGCCGCTGTGGTTGATATCCCTCGAGGTCGCCCAGGCTCAGCTTGCCGGGGTTGTCCGGGTGGTCGCGGACCTTGTTCACGATCGCCTGCGCGATCTCTCCCTGGTGCAGGGCGCGCGCTCCCTCGCTGGCGATGCGGCGCATCACTGCGGCGAGTTCAGGATTCCGCAGGATGCTGCCGACCGCAACCGGCTGCCCCGCGCGATCGTAGAAATAGGCTGCCGCCTGGCGGTCCAGGCGCAGGTAGGGATCCGCCTTGAGCAATGCATGCAGCCGCTGACCGACCGGAAAACCGACCTCGGCGAGCCGGATGGCGGGCTCGAAGAGGCTTGCCCAAGGCAGTCGACCGTACTCCGCGTGCGCCATTTCGAGCATTCGCACGGTTCCGGGAACACCGACCGCCCGGCCTCCGATGCCTGCCTGGTGAAAGCTCATCGGCTTGCCATCGGCGCCGAGGAAGATGTCCTCAGTGGCAGCAGCCGGTGCCGTCTCGCGGCCATCGAAGGCGACCGTCCGTCGACCATCGTGGTGCAGCAGGAAGGCGCCGCCACCAATACCGCTCGACTGCGGTTCGACGAGACCAAGGACCATCTGCGCGGCGATCGCGGCATCGATCGCCGAACCGCCGGCTCGCAGCATCGCTGCCCCCGCTTCGCTCGCGAGAGGATTTGCGGTCGCCACCGCGAAACGCTCGCCATACCAGCCCACCTGCCGACTGTGCCCGGCAACGCCTTCCGGTTGATGAATCTCCGCACTGGTGTCTGGTGAACGCGTGCCCGCCCCATTGCTGCAGCCACCAAGGAGTGCAAGCGCTGCGAAAAACAGGTAGGAAAGCCTCATTGCGATACCCTGTTCGTTGATTGGCAGGAACCCCCGGCAGCAGCCCATGCCAGCGACCCAGACGCATGCGTCGGCAGAAGGCTGCGGGCCGCCCTCATCTCCGGGCGGCGTCTCGTCCCACGGCGCCACTGCAGAACCGCGGCTGATCATCGCTTTGTCTCATCGAACGCCAGCCCCGTCAAGCCTTGCCGCGCAGCGACGGCCCTCCTGGCGACACCGGTTTCACACCGACTTGTCAGAACGTGCCGACGCCGCAGGGACGAGAATCGCGCAGGCCACGCTGCAGGCGGCGACTGCAGCGCGTGCCACGGTGCCAGCCAGCCAACGAAGCGCTGTTGACGCCCGAACACCCACTACCGCGAGAACGCGGTATATTCTCACTCCATGAGCAGACCGCTGTCAGAGGCAAGCCAACGCTGCGTCGTTCTCCTTTCGGGAGGGCTGGATTCGGCGACGACGCTGGCGATCGCCCGTGCCAGCGGCTTTGCGTGCCACTGTCTGTCGGTCGACTATGGGCAGCGTCACCGCAGCGAGTTGCGCGCAGCGGCAGCCGTTGCCGAGGCGCTGGCCGCCAGCGAGCATCGCGTACTCCGCCTGCACCTCGAAGACTTCGGCGGTTCCGCGCTGACCGACGAGACCGTGGCACTGCCGGTGAATGGTCTGCGTCCGGGTGTCCCGGCCACCTACGTACCCGCCCGCAATACCGTCATGCTGTCGCTGGCGCTTGCCTGGGCCGAGGTTCTGCGAAGCCAGGATGTCTTCATCGGCGTCAACGCGGTGGACTACTCGGGCTATCCCGACTGCCGGCCGGAGTTCATCGCAGCTTTCGAACGCCTGGCGAACCTGGCGACCAAAGCCACGGTGGAGGGGTCGCCGCTGCGCATTCATGCGCCGCTGATCGATCTCAGCAAGGCACAGATCATCCGCCGCGGCCTCGATCTCGGGCTCGACTACAGCCTGACCGTCTCCTGCTATCAGGCCGATGCGGCCGGACGCGCCTGCGGCGTGTGCGACTCGTGCCGTCTGCGGCGCGCCGGCTTTGCCGCCGCCGGCGTCGTCGATCCGACGCCTTACACCCCCTGACCGATGCCGGAAGCGCGCCGATGAGTGCCGCCGACCCCGCCGCCACCGTCATCTGGCTCGCCTTCGCCATCGGCCTGGTGTTTGGCGCGATCAGCGGCTGGACGCGCTTCTGCACCATGGGGGCCGTTGCCGACATCGCCAACCTGGGTGACTGGGGTCGCATGCGCATGTGGTTGCTGGCAATCGCGCTGGCCGTTCTGGGTACGGCGGCGCTACACTCGACGGGACTCATCGATGTCGACAAGTCGATCTACCGCAGTCGCAGCCTCCCTTGGCTGTCCCATGTCGTCGGTGGCCTCTGTTTCGGCTTCGGCATGGTTCTCGCCTCGGGTTGCGCGGCCCGGACGCTGGTGCGCATCGGCGCCGGCAGTGTGAAAGCCGTGGTGGTGTTCATCGTCCTTGGCCTGGTCGCCTACATGTCGATGCGCGGCGTGCTCGCAGTGTTCCGCGTCGAGGTGCTCGACGGCGTCGCATTGCATCTGCCTGCCGGTCAGGGCCTCCCCGACCTGATCGCGAGCCTCGGGTTGGCGCACGGGCCGACGCTGGCGAGTTGTGCTTCGCTTCTGGGCGGCGGCCTGCTGGCTCTCGTCCTCCTGCCTCGCCCCCGCCTTGCTGCCACGCAAGTCCTGGGCGGCGCCACCGTTGGCGCGCTTGTCGTCGCCGGCTGGTACGTCAGCGGACATCTGGGCTATCTCGCCGAGAACCCGGAGACGCTGCAGGAGGCCTTTCTCGCCACCAACAGCGGCCGCATGGAGTCGCTGACCTTCGTCGCGCCACAGGCTTACACGCTGGACCTGCTGCTTCTATGGTCGGACAGCAGTCGCCGAGTGAGCTTCGCGATTGCCAGCGCGCTCGGCGTCGTCGTTGGCAGCCTCGGCCATTCGCTCCTCAGCGGCAGCTTTCGCTGGGAGGGCTTTCGCGATCTGGAGGACACCACCAACCATCTCGTCGGCGCCGCGCTGATGGGCTTCGGTGGTGTCGTCGCACTGGGATGCACGATCGGGCAAGGGATCAGCGGTGTCTCGACGCTCGCTGCCGGCTCTTTCCTCAGCCTGTTCGCCATCATCGCCGGCGCCCACCTGGCACTCGGCTACCAGTACTGGCGGGCGCAAAGCGGCGGCTGAAGCTGCGACGCCGCAGACCTCAACCACTTGCGGGCAAACGGTCGGCAGCCGGGACCCGCGCAATCAGCACCTTGTCAACGCGGTGGCGATCCATGTCGACCACCTCGAAGCGCAGATCCTCCACCACGAAGTGATCGGCCGGCAGCGGAACCTTGCCGAGAACATACATCACGAATCCACCCAAGGTATTGAAAGCGTTCTCCCCTTCTCCCGACAGTTCCGGATGGACGCCGAGAACCGACTTCAGGCGCTCGATCGACACGCTGCCGTCGGCCAGCCACGAGCCATCCTCGCGCACGACGATATCCAGTTCTTCCGGGGTATCGGACGTCGGCAGGTCGCCGACGATCGACGTCAGCACGTCGGTAAGCGTCACCAGGCCCTGCAATCCGCCGTACTCGTCCACCATCAGGGCGCATTGCTGATGCGCCCGACGGAAGGTCTCCAGCAACTGGATCGTCGTCACGCTCGCCGGAACGTAGAGCGCGGGCCGTACGAACGCTTCGACCGTCAGCGGCTGACCGAGCAGGACTCCCTTGAGCAGGTCGCTGGTCCGCAAGACGCCGACGATCCCGTCGAGACCATCCCGGCAAACGACGATGCGTCGGTACGGGCTGTCCGCCAGACGCTTGCGGATTTCCTCTTCGCTGTCGTTGAGGTCGAGCAGGTAGATGTCCTTGCGATGGGTCATGATGGCGCTGATCCGCTGCTCGTCGAGGCGCAGGACATTGGAAACGATGGCCTGCTCGCTGGCGTGGAAGACGCCGGCGTCGGCACCCTGACCCATGAGGACCTTGATCTCGTCGTCGGTGACCGTCGAGTCCTGCGTCCGGGGCGCGCCAAGCAGGCGCAGAATCAGACTGGAAGAGGACGACAGCAGCCATACCAGCGGCCTTGCCAGGCGCGACACGACGCCCATGGGCCCGGCGACGAACGACGCCACACGTTCCGGGGCCAGCAGGCCGAGACGCTTGGGGACCAGTTCCCCGACGACCACCGAGCAATAGGTGACAGCCACCACCACCAGCGTCAGGGCGACCGCATCGGCGTGCGGCGCGAGCAGGGCAAACGAGCGCAACCACTCGGCCAGCGGCGCTGCCAGCGTGGCCTCGCCAATGGCACCACTGAGGATGCCGACCGTGGTGATTCCGACCTGAACGGTCGACAGAAAGGTCGACGGTTCCTGCTGCAACGACAGCGCCGAGCGGGCCCCCGAGTGCCCGTCCTCGGACAGCTTCTGCAGGCGCGACTGACGCGACGAAACCACCGCGATCTCGGACATCGCCAGGATGCCGTTGAGCACGATCAGGAGCAGCAACAGCGCAATGTCCATCGGCAATTCCGTCAATCGGCCGGCGCCGCCAGCCGCACGGCAGAGCGCGGATGGAGGTCGCTGCGCCGGGAGGGGTGATGTCTCTCGGGATCGGTCAAACGGCTGATCAGACCCTGATTGCCCGCGGTCCGCGGACCAGAGCGAAGACTCCAAGTCAAGATTATAGGACCTTTTCTGGCGGCCACGGCGCACTGGCCGCACCGCCGCCGATCCCGGCCATGGCACGATCAGCGGCAAGCGGTCTGGCGCCCGGCGAACGCCAGCGCATGCGCTGGCGTTCGCCGGAGGGGGTTGACCAAAGCGTCATTAATCAATAGAGTCGAGGCCCTCCAGTAGCAACGAGACAGATCGTAGCGTCTTCGCTGCATCTTTGCCGCCCTGTTCCCGAGCTTTTCCCGAGAACAGAGTTCCGGCCTCAGGGGTTACATTCCCCAAGAATTCGAGGCTTTGCACCCGCCTGCAACCGTCCATCGTCGCGTTGCCGTTCCTGCGCGATGACCAAAGTGAAGGAGAGAGCATGTCCGCAACAATTGCATTGAAAGGCATCACCGCACGTCGCGTCGACCTGAGTCTGAGTCTTCTCCAGCACAGCCTGATGATCGTCGGGCTGATGCTGCTTCTCGGTAGCTTCAAGCACTGGATCGAGGGAAACGCCGCCGACAACGCGCAAGCGGTTGTGAGCAGCGACGCCGCAACCCCGCCAGAAACACCGACCGACGAAACAGGGGCAACCCGACAGCCGATCTTGACCGCGCGCCTGCATCGAGTCCTGGACTCCGTGTCGCGGCGCTACCGCGTGGCACCGGAAGCCCTGGTGCCGGTTTTCGAGGCGGCAGAGCGGGTAGGCCGCGAACGGCGCGTCGACCCGCTGCTGATCATCGCCATCATCGGCATCGAATCGCGCTTCAATCCCTTCGCCGAAAGCCCGGTGGGTGCCAAGGGACTGATGCAGGTGATTCCGGGCTACCACCTGGACAAGGTCCCGGCGGGCGCGGGCGAAACGCCGTTTCTCGATCCGGTCACGAACATCCAGGTCGGCGTCCACGTGCTCGAGGAGGCCATTCGCTGGCGTGGCAGTCTGACCGCAGGTCTGCAGCACTACGGCGGCGCTCCTGATGATCCCGAAACCGGCTACGCCAACAAGGTCATGGCGGAGAAGGAACGGCTCGAGCAGGCGGCACGCCGAGGTCGCGCCTGAGCGAAAGCGTCCCCCGCTCAGCGACCCGCAACACGCGCCGCCAAACCAGTTGCACGCCGCGGCACCTGCCCGCACCGCGCGTCGCCACCGATCCTCGCCATGGCTGCGGCGGATCGGCGCCTTGCCTGAGGTGAGGTCGCAGGGAATTCACCTGCCGTCTGCTTGTCGTCCTGTTGACTCAACGCCGTGCTGGTAGCGCGCTCCGGCACCGGCGATTCGCCTGATGGCCTGCCTGGCTTCAAGTGAGAGAACCAGTTCGGAATGGGCGAACGGCGTCATCAACCGCTCGTCGAAGTACAACCGATCGTCTTCCTCCTCACGCAGGTAATCGGCTTCGATGAGGTTTCCAATGAAGGCCGAAAAGGTCGCCTTCTCGGGAAGCTCGGAGGTATTGAACTCGTAGAGCAGGGACAGCCGCTGCGCCAGCAGATGGCAGTTGTCTTCCAGTTGCCGCCGGGTCATCCGGCCACTGCCGTGTCGCTGCAGCAGTGCGAGGGTGAGGAAGTGACGCTCGAGCAGCGGACGCATCGTCTCGCCGAGAAGATGCAAGTCCGCGAACTCTTCGCTGATCGCTTCCGGCGCAGCGATCTCCGACTCCCCCGCGGAACACAGCAACAGCCGGCGTGCGGCCAGGACGCGAATCGCCGCCTCAGTTGCCGACTCCAGTTCATCGCTCGACCAGCGGAGGAAGAGTTCGGCCCGCATGAGTCCGCAAATGCCAGAGGCCGCCTGCACCACGCGCGCGCGATCGAGCTTGCGGTTCAGGCTCAGCAGACAGGCGATGACCGCCGGTAGTGCGAAGAGATGCAGGACATTGTTGCGGAAATAGGCGAGCAGCGGCGCCTGCCTGTCACGCACGCGGATCAGATCGCCCAGCGGGTCTGCGAAACGTTCGACGACCATCAAGCGCTCGTTGTAGGCGATGATCGCCGCCGCTTCGAGCGCACAGGGGATGCTGCTCGGCGCGTAGGGAATCTCGCCGGCCAGCGCCTCATAGTGCGCGATCATTCGCCGCAGCGCGTGCTCGTCGGCGGTATGCTTGGGCGTCGCCAGAAGCGCCAGCGCCATCAGATTGACCGGGTTGAGGACGGCCGCCTCGTTGATCCGCTTGGCAAGTTCGGCTGCTGCGCTGCGGGTGACGCTGCGCGACCACGGCGGCTCGCTGTTGCCATCCGTGTCTCGCCAGTCCGGTTGATGCTGATCGAGAAAGCCTGCCAGGGCAAGCGGCTGGCCAAAGTTCACGTGCACCTTGCCGAACACCCGCTTGATGGACCGCACGCTGCGCAACACGCCGAAGAGCGACTCCCGCTGTTTCGGTTTGCCGGCCAGTTCGCCGAGATAGGTACTGCCTTCGATGATCTTCTCGTAGCCGATGTACACCGGCACGAAGAGCAGTGGACGCGCATGCTCACGAATGAAGCTTTGCACGGTCATGCCGAGTATCCCTGCCTTCGGTGTCAGCATCCGCCCGCTGCGACTGCGTCCGCCCTCGATGAAGTATTCGATCGGAAAGCCGCGCGCCAGCATCAGATGGAGGTACTCATGGAACACGGCAGCGTACAAGGGTTCACCCTTGAAACTGCGGCGCAGGAAGAACGCTCCCCCACGACGCAACAGGCCGCCAACCAGGGGCAGATCGAGGTTGGCACCGGCAGCGATATGGGGCGGGGTCAGCCCCTGCCGGAGAATGACGTACGACAGCAGCAGGTAATCGACGTGGCTTCGGTGACAGGGAACATAGACGATCTCCTGGCCGGCCGCGATGCGTGTCACGGCATCGAAGTTGTGCAGCTCGATGCCGTCGTAGAGCCTCGTCCATAGCCACGACAGGAAGAGCTCGAAGGCGCGCACGACTCCATACGAGTAGTCGGAGGCGATTTCGAGCGCGAAGCGGCCGGCTCGCGCCCTCGCTTCGGCAACCGGGATACCGTGTGTCAGCGCCTCCTGCGCGATCGCCGCGCGTACCCGTTCGCCGGCAACCACCGCGTTGACCTGCGTGTTGCGGTGCGACAGGTCGGGGCCGATCGCCATCTGCCGCTGGCGGCGGAAATGCACGCGCAGGACGCGCGCCAGCTTGCGCAGCGCCTGTTCCTCGTCGAGTCCGCCCTGCAGGAGGTGACGCAACGATAGCGGCGGGTTGTAACGCACCAGAACACTGCGGCCATGAAAGAGAATGGCCGCCAGTTGTCGCCAGGCGCCCGGCGGGCGCCAGGTTTCCGAAAACAGGGCCTTCAGGACCGAATCCTGTTTGTCGGGACGGCGTCCCCAGAGAATCACCACCGGCACCAACTGGACGTCCATCTGCGGATCAGCGACGGCCTCATGCATCAGGCCGGCCAGCAAGGCCGAATAACTGTCACCATTGCGCGCCCTGCCAGCCAGGCTGCGATCGCGGTTGAGGAAGAAAAACGAGCGCGGCCAGCGCTGCCGGCCGATCAGCAGCGGCGAGTCGGCTCGCGGCAGCCCGGCGCGCCGCGACTCCTCAAGAAGCAGCAGGAGATTGGAGAGATGCCTGTCTTGCAGCACGTAGCACACCGGCTTCGCCGCATCGAGCTGCAGCTCTTGCGGATTCGCCGGGAAGACCGTTGTGCGTACCCAGGCATAGAGGACCCGGCGCGCCAGCGGCAGGAACCAGTGCGAAAGCTTGAAAGCCTTGTCCACGGGCTCGCGACGCCGTTGTCAGTCGCCGCTAGTCCTCCTCGACAACCTTGTGCTGCGCCGCGAGTTGCTGCTGCGTTGCCGGAGGCACCTGCGCGTAGTGTGAAAAGGCGATGCTGTAGGACCCCTGCCCGGCGGTCAGGGACTTGAGGCGCGACTGATAGCCTTCAAGTTCCGCCAGCGGCACCTCGCCGCTGATCGCCATGACACCCACGCCACGTGGTTGTGTGCCGGTCAGGTGGCCACGCTTGCTGGACAGGTCACCCGTGACATCGCCGGTCATCGAATCCGGCGCCAGGATCTCGATATCGACGACCGGCTCGAGAATGATCGGCTTGGCGGCACGGATCGCCTCGACCGTTGCCTTGCGGCCAGCGGTAAAGAAGGCGATGTCCTTGCCGTCGACCGGGTGCGACTTGCCGTCATGGACAATGACCCGCAGGTCCTCGACCGGAAAGCCGGCAACGACGCCGTCGGCGAGCGCCTGACGCACGCCCTTCTCGACCGCCGCCATGAATACGCCGGGGATCACACCACCCTTGACGATATCGACGAACTCGAAACCAGCGCCGCGCTCGAGCGGCTCGACACGCAGCATCACTTCACCGAACTGGCCGGCGCCACCGCTCTGCTTCTTGTGCCGGCAGTGGCCCTCGGCGCTGGCCGTGATGGCTTCGCGGTAGGCGATCTGTGGCGGCTTGGTGTCGAGTTCCAGCTTGTACTGCTGCGCCAGCCGGCTGAGCTTGGCGCGCAGGTGCATTTCGCCGATTCCGCGGATGACGGTCTCGTTGGTTGTTGGATGACGTTCGACCTTGAAACAGGGGTCTTCGACCTCAAGCTTGTGCAAAATCTCGAACAGACGCTGTTCGTCTGCCTTGCGCCGCGCATGCACCGCCAGGCCCTGCATCGGCTGCGGGAACTCGAGCGGCACCAGATGGATGTGATCCTCGTCATGTGAATCGTGCAGGACGCAATCGAACTCGATCTCATCGACCTTCGCAATGGCACCGAGATCGCCGGGAACCAGGCTGTCCACCTCGACGTACTCCTTGCCCTGCAGGCGATAGATGTGGCCGACCTTGAACGGGCGCTTGCCGTCGCCGACGAAGAGTTGCGAGTCCTTGCGGACCGTTCCCTGATGGACGCGAAAGACACCCACCTTGCCGATGAACGGATCGCTGACCACCTTGAAGACGTGCGCCAGGACGTGTTTCTGCGGGTCCGGCTCTGCCTGAAAGGCCTCGCTGGGACCGCCCGGTTCGCCACGGTAAAACGGCGGCGGGTTGCCTTCGCTCGGGCTGGGGGCAAGCCGGGCGAGGACGTCGAGCAGTTGCGGGATGCCGGCGCCGGTCCGCGCCGAGACGAAGAGGATCGGCACCAGATGGCCGGCACGCAGCGCCCGCTCGAAAGGCACATGCAGTTCTTCCAAGGACGGATCAACACCTTCCTCGAGGTAGCGCGCCAGCAGATCCTCGTCCTCCTCGACGATCTGGTCGATCAGCGCGCGGTGTGCCGCCGCCACCGACTCGAAATCGCTCTCGCCATCATCATGGCCGAGAACCTCGACGACCTCGCTGCCGTGCTTGGCTGGCAGGTCTAGCAGCATGCATTCGCGCCCGAAGCGCTCGCGGATGCTGGCGACCAGAGCCGGCAGATTGACATTCTCGGCGTCGATCTTGTTGATGACGATCATCCGGCAAACGCCACGCGCGGCGGCCATGCGCATCATCCGCTCGCTGCTGAGTTCGATGCCATTCTGTGCATTGATGACCACCAGTGCCGTGTCCACCGCGGCCAGGGCACCGATCGCCTGCCCGGCGAAGTCCGGGAAACCCGGCGTGTCGACCAGGTGCACCTGCACCCCCTGCCAGGAGAAACTGGCCAGGGCCGCATGCAGGGAGTGCCCGAGTTCCTTCTCCTGCGGATCGAAATCGCAGACGGTGCTGCCCTTCTCGACACTGCCGCGGCTGCTGATGGCGCCGGCGGCTGCGAGCAGGCTTTCGGCAAGCGAGGTCTTGCCGGCAGCACCATGGCCGACGAGAGCGACGGTGCGAAGGTTACTGGTGGCGGTCTGGCCCATTCATCATCTCCCATTGATAGTCGAACGCGTCTCGCAACTCCGAGAAGAACCCCATGGCATCACGGTTGCGGGTTTGTCGGACATTCTACCGCGGCGACGTCTGCAACGCGCGCCCGTCTGTTGGTCGCGCGCGGGGCCTGCATCGGTGAGGTACGTTTCGCCGGACGAACGCCGGCGAGGGGCAAGTTCCCGCCCATCCGGCGAGTTTCCGGGTCCCGCCCGGGCAACGGTTGGCAGCGCGCCTCATGACAGAGGAGAATCTGTCGTGTTTTTGCCGCATTGGACGTGCTGCAGGCCCTTTCGCCACTCGATCTCACGGCATCCGGTTGTTGCAAAGGCCCCGCCTCAGCTACATTTGCAGGCCGAAGCAACGGTAGACAGACAGAGCGTCAGGAGGCACGATGGAAAACGATCAGCGGCAGGCGGATCTGCGCGAGGCGGCCCTCGAGTATCACCGTTACCCGACCCCGGGCAAGATCGCAGTGCAGCCGACCAAAGGGCTGGGCAATCAGATCGATCTCGCGCTCGCCTATTCTCCCGGTGTCGCCCACGCATGCCACGCGATCGCCGAGGATGCCGGTGCGTCGAGCCTGTACACCTCGCGCGCCAATCTCGTCGGCGTCATCACCAACGGTACCGCTGTACTCGGACTCGGCAACATTGGCCCACTGGCGGCCAAGCCCGTGATGGAGGGCAAGGGCTGCCTGTTCAAGAAGTTTGCCGGCATCGATGTCTTCGACATCGAACTTGCGGAAAGTGACCCCGACCGCCTGATCGACATGATCGCCGCCATGGAGCCGACCCTCGGCGGCATCAACCTGGAAGACATCAAGGCACCTGAGTGCTTCTACATCGAGGCCAGACTCAAGGAGCGCATGTCGATCCCGGTCTTCCACGACGACCAGCACGGCACCGCGATCATCTCGGCGGCAGCGATTCTCAACGCACTCAAGATCACCGGCAAGCAGGCAGCGGCCGTGAAGGTGGTCTGTTCGGGTGCCGGTGCGGCGGCGATCTCGTGCCTCAACCTGTGGTGTGAGCTTGGCGTGCTGCGCGAGAACATCCTCGTCTGCGACTCGAAGGGGGTGATCTACGTCGGGCGTGAGGCGGACATGGAACCGACCAAAGCACGCTATGCCCGCGACACCGCGGCGCGTACCCTCGCCGAAGCGATCGACGGTGCCGACGTGTTCCTCGGGCTCTCGGCGGCCGGACTGCTGCAGCCGGAGATGCTGGCGCGCATGGCGGCGCAGCCGATCGTCTTCGCACTGGCCAACCCGACCCCGGAGATCATGCCTGAACTGGCGCGGGAGGTGCGCCCGGACGTGATCATCGCCACCGGTCGTTCCGACTACCCCAACCAGGTGAACAATGTCCTGTGTTTCCCCTTCATCTTTCGCGGCGCACTTGACGTCGGCGCACGCGGCATCAACGAGCAGATGAAGATGGCCTGCGTCAGGGCGCTGGCCGAAATGGCGCAACAGGAAGTCAGTGATGAAGTGGCGATGGCCTATCCCGGCGAGCAGCTCACCTTCGGCCCCGACTATCTGATTCCCAAGCCCTTCGATCCCCGGCTGATCACCACCATCGCACCGGCGGTGGCACAGGCGGCAATGAGCGCCGGCATCGCCAGCCGGCCAATAGCCGACTTCACCGCCTATCGCGAAAAGCTCCGCGAGTTCGTCTACCAGACCGGTGTCGGCATGCGCGCCATCTTCTCCGCGGCCAGACGCGGACGCAAGACCCGCATCGTCTATCCCGATGGTGAGGACGAGCGCATGCTGCGTGCTGCGCAGACAATTCTCAACGAGGGTCTGACGAGGCCGATCCTGATCGGCCGCCCGGACGTGATCGCCGCGCGTCTGCAGCGCATCGGATCCAGGCTGCGCGTCGGCTCGCAACTGGAGGTGGTCGATCCCAACAGCGACACCCGCTACCGTGACTGCTGGACGGCCTACCATGAGCTGCGCAAGCGACACGGGGTAACGATCGACATCGCGAAATCGCGCCTGCGCAATGACAATACGATCATCGGCGCCATGCTGGTGCGCCTGGGGCACGCTGACGGAATGATTTGCGGACTTGCCGGGCGTTTTGCGCACCATCTGCGGCAGGTCGACGAGATCATCGGCAAGGCGCCGGGGTGTACGACCATGGCGGCGATGACGCACGTACTGCTGCCCGGCCGCGCGCTCTTCCTCTGCGACACGCATGTCAATGAGGACCCCGACGCGCAACAGCTGGCCGAGATCACGCTGATGGCGGTCGATGCCGTGCGCCGTTTCAAGATCCGGCCGAAAGTGGCCCTGCTGTCGCATTCGAACTTCGGCTCGTCGCAAACTGCCGCCGCTCGCAAGGTCGCCGAAGCCCTGACGCTCATTCGTGCCCGCGCGCCCGAACTGGAGATCGACGGCGAGATGCACGGCGAGAGTGCGCTCAGCGAAGCGATTCGCAGGCAGTCAGACCCCCAGTCGCCACTGACTGGCGAAGCGAACGTTCTGGTCATGCCCAACCTCGACGCGGCCAACATCTCCTACAATCTGCTCAAGATGACCGGTGGCGATGGTATGTCCGTCGGCCCGATCCTGCTCGGCGCCGCACGCCCGGTGCATGTGCTGGCACCCACCTCGAGCGTGCGTCGGGTGGTCGACATGACGGCACTCGTGGTGGTGGACGCAGCGAACAAGTAACGCGACCGGCCCACTCCCCGCTCGTCACCCGCCTGTCGCCGAAAGTCCTCACCCACCGACTGGCAATCCAGCCCGGTGCCAGCCGGGCCGGCGCATGGTGGTGCCCGACCGCACGTCGGCCGCGCTCCTTTACAAATGCCTTCAGCCAATGCATCATCGGGCGAGGTCTCGCTGGAGTCGGGATGTGATGGTCGACAACGCGTTGCAGGGTCCGATCGCAAACAACAATGGCAGCCAATCCGCAACACTCACCACTTAGCGGCTTCGCCCGTGCGCTGGTCCAAGCCGGCCGACTCAAGGAATCCGAGGCCGAAGCCTTGCTTGCCCAGGCAGGATCGAGGAAGACAACCCTGATCGAGGAGGTTGTTGCGGCGAGAAAGGCGAGCTTCATCGAACTGGCGCGCTTTGCTGCCGACAAGTTCGGCTATCCGCTGCTCGACCTGGCTGCCTTTGACGACGCACACATCCAGAAGAACGCGATCGACCGCAAGCTGATCGCAACCCATCGCGTCGTCCCCCTGCACAAGCGGGGCAATCGCCTCGCCGTGGCGATTGCGGATCCGACCAATCTGCGCGCGCTCGACGAGATCCGCTTTCAGACCGGACTGGCAGTGGATCCCATCATCGTCGAGGAGAACAAGCTCACACCCCTCGTCACCCGGCTTTCCGAGTCAACCGAGGAAACGCTGCGCAGCCTGGCGAGCGAGGACATCAACCTCGAGTTCACGGACGAGCAGGCCACCGAAAAGGCAGAGGACGTCGCGGCGCTCGAGGTCGACGACGCGCCCGTGGTTCGCTTCATCCAGAAGATGCTGCTCGACGCGATCGGCGAAGGAGCTTCGGACATCCATTTCGAGCCCTATGAGAAGAGCTACCGCATCCGCTTCCGGACTGACGGGGTGCTGCGCGAGGTCGCGGCCCCACCATTGGTCATCAAGGAGAAGATCGCCTCGCGGATCAAGGTGATTTCGCGTCTCAACATCGCCGAGAAGCGGGTTCCCCAGGACGGCCGCATGCGCCTCGTCCTGTCGAAGAGCCGGGCGATCGATTTTCGCGTCAGCACCCTGCCGACGATGTATGGCGAGAAGATCGTCCTCAGGATTCTCGACCCGGCCACGGCAACGCTGGGAATCGATGCTCTCGGCTATGAGGAAGACCAGAAAGCCATACTGCTCGAGGCCATCCATCGTCCCTACGGCATGATCCTGGTGACTGGCCCCACCGGTTCGGGCAAGACGGTTTCGTTGTACACCTGCCTCAACATCCTCAATCGACCCGGTGTCAATATTGCGACCGCTGAGGATCCTGCCGAGATACCGCTGCCCGGGATCAACCAGGTCAATGTCGACGAGAAGGCGGGGCTCAGCTTCCCGATTGCCCTCAGGGCCTTCCTTCGCCAGGATCCGGACATCATCATGGTCGGTGAAATCCGCGACATCGAGACTGCCGAGATCGCCATCAAGGCAGCGCAGACCGGTCATATGGTGCTATCGACCCTGCACACCAACGACGCCCCGGCGACTCTGACGCGCCTGATGAACATGGGAATCCCGACCTTCAATCTGGCGTCGAGCATTCTGTTGATCACCGCCCAGCGACTCGTCCGGCGCCTCTGCACCTGCAGGCGGGAGCTTGCGACGCCGGTCGAGACACTGCTCAACGCGGGCTTCGAGGAAGACGATCTGGACGGAACCTGGACCCTCTACGGTCCGGGCGAGTGTGACCGCTGCAAGGGAACCGGTTACAAGGGACGAGTCGGCCTCTATGAGGTGATGCCGGTCACCGATGCGATGCAGCGCATCATCATGGCGAACGGCACCGAGCGCGACATTGCGCTGCAGGCGCGCGAAGAGGGGGTGATCGATCTCCGCCGTGCCGGCCTGCTGAAGGTGAAGCAAGGGCTGACCTCTCTCGACGAGGTTCTCGGCAGCACCAACGCTTGAAGACGAGGGAAGAATGGCGACTGCAGCAAAACCTGCGAAGAAGATCCCACCGGAAGTCAAGGAGTTCGTTTTCCTCTGGGAGGGGAAGAACAAGGCCGGCAAGGTCGTACGCGGCGAGCAGCGTGCTTCCAGCCAGACCGTCGTGCAGGCCACCCTGCGACGGCAGGGCATTCTCGTCAGCAAGATCACGCGGCAGCGTTTCCGGGGCGGGCGCACGATCACCGAAAAGGACATCACGCTGTTCACCCGCCAACTGGCGACGATGATGAAGGCCGGCGTGCCCCTGTTGCAGACCTTTGAGATCGTCGGCCGTGGCCACGACAACCCGGCGGTCGGCAAACTGCTCCTCGACATCAAGGCCGACGTCGAAACCGGCAGTTCGCTTTCGCAGGCCTTTCGCAAGTATCCGGTGCAATTCGACGCCTTGTACTGCAATCTGGTGGCCGCTGGTGAGCAGGCTGGCATCCTGGAGACGCTCCTTGATCGCCTGGCCACCTACAAGGAGAAGATGATCGCCATCAAATCGAAGATCAAGGCTGCCATGTTCTACCCGGTGGCGATCATCGTCGTTGCCTTCATCATCACGGCGGTGATCATGATCTTCGTCATCCCGGCTTTCAAGGAGGTGTTCAAGAGCTTCGGTGCCGATCTGCCGACACCGACACTGATCGTCATCGGCATGTCGGATTTCGTCGTCGAATACTGGTGGCTGCTGTTTGGCGGCATCGGCCTGTCGATCTACGCCTTCTTCTACACCTGGAAGCGGTCGGAGACGATGCAGATCGCCTTCGACCGTCTTTTCCTCCGGCTGCCGGTATTCGGCGATGTCATCCGCAAGTCGGTCATCGCCCGCTGGACCCGGACGCTGGCAACCATGTTCGCGGCCGGCGTGCCTCTGGTCGAGTCGCTCGAATCCGTCGGCGGCGCCGCCGGAAACTACGTGTACAAGGCCGCCACGCGCCAGATCCAGAACGAAGTGAGCACCGGCACCAATCTCACGACGGCGATGCAGAATACACAGTTGTTCCCGAACATGGTCAATCAGATGGTGGCAATCGGCGAGGAGTCCGGTGCTCTTGACTCGATGCTCGGCAAGGTGGCCGACTTCTTCGAGCAGGAGGTCGACGATGCGGTCGAGGCACTCGCAAGCCTGATGGAACCGATGATCATGGTCGTATTGGGGGTCCTGATCGGCGGCATGGTGATCGCCATGTACCTGCCGATCTTCAAGCTGGGTGCCGTGGTCGGGTAATGCCGGGCATCCTCGCCGGCGAGGTCGACCCTCTGCTTTTCACCTTCCTCAGCGGCCTGATCGGACTGCTCGTCGGCAGCTTTCTCAACGTCGTCATCCACCGCCTGCCGCGGATGATCGAGCGCGACTGGCGCGCCCACTGTGCCGAGCTGCGCGGTGAAGAGCCAACATCGGCGGCGGAGCCGTTCTCACTGCTCAGGCCGCGCTCTCGCTGTCCGGTCTGTGCGCACCAGATCAGCGCCGCCGAGAACATCCCGGTTGTCAGCTGGCTTCTGCTGCGCGGCCGATGCTCCGCCTGCAGTGCCCGGATTTCGCTGCGCTACCCGCTGGTCGAGATCGTCAGCGCTCTACTCTGCGCCTTCGCCGCGCATCATTTCGGACCCGGATGGAACGCCCTCGGCGCCATGCTGATGAGCTGGTGTCTGATCGCGTTGACCTGCATCGACTTCGACACGCAGTTGCTGCCGGACTCGATCACCCTGCCCATGCTCTGGGCTGGACTGCTGTTCAACCTTTCGGCGACGTTCACCGATCTCCAGTCGGCCGTCGTCGGCGCGGCTGCCGGCTACATCTTCCTGTGGCTCATCTACTGGGCGTTCAAGCTCGTCACCGGCAAGGAGGGAATGGGTTACGGCGATTTCAAGCTGCTCGCGGCCCTCGGCGCCTGGCTCGGCTGGCAACTCCTGCCGCTGACCGTCCTGCTCTCTTCCTTCCTCGGCGCCGTGGTCGGCATCGCCCTGATCGTCCTCGCCAGGCGCGGGCGCAGCGTGCCGATCCCTTTCGGGCCCTATCTGGCAATCGCCGGGCTCCTCGCTCTCTACTGGGGCAAGCCGCTGACGCGCGCCTACGTCGGGCTACTCTGACCCGTCGCCGGTGCTGGGCCGAACGCCGTGGTGGCAGCGAACGGAGCCGTCGCAGAACCTGCTGCGTCGGGCATGAGCGCCGCCACCCGTCGACCGATCGATCGGCCGGGCGATGATCGCTCGCAGGGCAACTGCGCGCTGATCGCGGCAAGCGCTGCAAGGGGCAGGACGGCGCTGCGCGAGGAATCGTGTCGGGACCGGACTGGCAGCACGGATCTTGACCGACGGTCGCGATTTCGACGAAAGTGCGGCTTCACCGATCCTCGATGACAAGGCGACACCCTCGTGACACGGCTGCCCCGCCCCGCCGCAAGCATGCCGCGCGAACGCCGCGGTGTATCATCGGTGGCTGGACAACGACGCCAGGATCGGTCCGCCAGCCTGCGGCCGGTTGTCGGTCTGACGTGAAGAGAAAGAGGAATCAAGAGGATGAGAAGAGACCCATGCTTCCACATCGCCGTCCTCCCGGGCGACGGCATCGGCCCCGAGGTCGTTGGAGCCTGCCTGCAGGTTCTCGACGTCCTGCGTGAACGACTCGGGGGTCTGTCCTTCGACTTCCGCCACCTCGAAGGCGGCGCGGCGCATTACCAGAAGACCGGCATCGCGTTCTCGCAGGAAGGACTTGACGAGTGCAAGCAAGCAGACGCCGTTCTCTTCGGCGCCATCGGTCTCCCCGACGTGCGATACCCGGACGGCACCGAAATAGCGACCCATTTCGATCTGCGCGCGGCAATGGACCTCTATGCCGGCCTGCGACCGGTTCGCAGCTACCCCGGGCTGCCCTGTGTATTGGTCGACAAGCGGGCGGCGCGGATCGACCTGGTCCTGATTCGCGAGCAGAGCGAGGGCCTCCTGCAGCCGCGACCGCGCGGCACCGTCGAAGAAGACAGCATCGCCCGCGAGACGATGACGATCTCGCGCAGTGGCAGTCGCCGGATCGCCGAGTTCGCGTTCCACGTCGCTGCCCGACGTGCCCGGAACCGCAGGCGGCCCGGCCGGGTGCTGTGCGTTGACAAGGCCAACGCACTGGTATCGATGGCTTTCTTTCGCAGGCTCTTCGATGAAGTGGCAGCCGCTCACCCGGAGACGCAGGCGGCACATGCCTACGTCGATGCCACCGCCATGAACCTGGTCCGGTCGCCCTGGGATTTCGACGTCCTCCTCACCGAGAACGCCTTCGGCGGCATTCTGTCCGATCTCGCTGCCGGCCTCGTGGGCAGCCTCGGCCTGGTTCCCTCGGCCGACATCGGCGACCAGCACGCTGTCTTCCAGCCTGCCCATGGCAGCGCACCCGACATCGCGGGGCAGGGGATAGCCAACCCGGTCGCACAGATACTCTCGGCGGCGCTGATGCTCGACTGGCTCGCCGACCGCCATGGCGAACCGCGGCTGGCGCATGGCGCGCGCATCATCGAGCACGCCGTCGACAAGGCGCTGACGCTCGTCTGCCCGATCGAGTTCGGTGGGCAGGATGGCACGCAGGCCATCACGCGAGCGGTGATGGCACAGATTCGCAAGTCCTGAAGCGTCGCCGCGCTCCGCGGGAGGACTCCGCAGGGTGCTAGAATGCCGGCCGACGACAACCATCCGGAGCCTTGATCGATGATCGACGGTGAGCCAACTGCAGCGACCGCCACCGTGCTGCCGGCGGTCGAACGAACGACAGGCGACTCGCCGCAGTGCGCCATCATCTGGTTGCACGGCCTCGGT
Source organism: Candidatus Accumulibacter similis (assembly GCA_013347225.1). NCBI lineage: Bacteria > Pseudomonadati > Pseudomonadota > Betaproteobacteria > Candidatus Accumulibacter > Candidatus Accumulibacter similis. Next base: position 159,737 of record CP054595.1, read on the forward strand.
GCCGACGGGCACGACTTCGAGCCGATTGTCGACGAGTTCGATTTCGATCAGCTGCCAGCCGTGCGCTTCGTGTTCCCGCACGCGCCGATGCGGCCCGTCACGATCAATGGTGGTTTCGTCATGCGCGCCTGGTACGACATCGTCTCGCCCGATTTCGCGCCAGGGCGCGAGGAAGGCAAGCACGTTCGCGAATCAGCGCGACAGGTCGAGGCGCTGCTGGCGCGCGAGAATTCGCGCGGCATCCCGGACGAACGCATCGTCCTGGCCGGCTTCTCGCAAGGCGGAGTCATTGCCTTGCACAGCGGTCTGCGGCACTCGCGGCGGCTGGCCGGAATCCTGGCGCTTTCCTGCTACCTGCCGCAACCCGACACGCTGGCAAGCGAAGCGCAAACGGCCAACAGCGACGTCCCGATTTTCATGGCGCATGGCCGCGCCGACCCGGTGATCCCGTACGATCTGGGCAAGCGGTCGGCCAAGCTGCTGCAGACGCACGGCTACAAGCTGCAGTGGCATGGCTACGCGACCGCGCACTCGGTCTGCCTGGAGGAACTGGAAGACATCGGTGGCTGGTTGAACCGGGTGCTTGCCGACGCGTTCTGAGACGGGCCGAAGCCTGGCACCGGGACGCTGCGCACGCCGCCGACGGGACGCGCTGTCGACGTCGCTTCCTGACTTGGCTACACTTGCGGGAATTCCTTACGATTGCCGGGGTGAATGGCGTGCGCAGAGTGATCTTCAACCAGAAGGGCGGTGTGGGCAAATCAACCATCACCTGCAACCTGGCGGCGGTCGCCGCCGCCCGCGGTCGGCGCACGCTGCTGATCGACCTCGACCCGCAGGCGAATGCGTCGCGCTACGTGCTGGGGCCGGCCCTCGACGAACAGAAGAAGACTCTCGCAAATTTCTTCGATGACATCCTGGGCTACAGGCTGTTTCCCGAAGCGCTCGCCGCCTATGTCGTGCCGACGCCCTACGCCAACCTGACGGTGCTGCCGTCGGACGGGCGCCTCGAGGAAGTCCAGTTCAAGCTCGAATCACGCTACAAGATGTACAAGCTGCGCGAGGCACTGGAGAAGCTCGAAGGTTACGACGAGGTCTATATCGACACCCCGCCGGCGCTCAACTTTTTCACCCGCTCGGCGCTGATTGCTGGCGATCGCTGCCTGATCCCCTTCGACTGCGACGATTTCTCGCGGCGCGCGCTCTATTCCCTCCTCGACAGCGTGCGCGAGATCCAGAGTGACCACAACCAGGGACTGCGCATCGAGGGCATCGTCGTCAACCAGTACCAGGCTCGCGCCAACCTGCCTCTCCGGCTGGTCGATGAACTGCGCGCCGAGGGGCTGCCGGTCCTCGCCACCTTCCTGTCCGCGTCGATCAAGATCCGGGAATCGCATCACCTGGCCAGGCCAATGATCCACCTCGACCCGCGGCACAAGCTCAGCGCCGAGTTCACCGCACTCTACGACAGTTTGTCCCCGTCGGCACCGCAGTCCTGACCTACCCGCCGGGACCTCGGCAGCGACGAGACCGGATGCCCTCCGGCACGGCTCACCGAGACCGATGTTGCGCAAGGTCCAGCGCCAGCGTTGGTGACTCTACCTGCATCCCGATATGCGACTCCTCCCCTGCCACGGAGGCATTGCGGCGGCATTCTGAGATGCCGCAGACACCCCAGAGGAGAAGACCAGCGACGCCTTGTCAAGTCTGAGCCTGGGAACCGCCTTCTGTTGGCGCCTGCCGCCTGCGCCGCCGGGCCCGGGGCACGAGTTCCTTCGCTGTACGATCACCTGGGCGACCAGCCCAGGATCACCGCTGTGGTGGACGACGACGTCGCCAACGTCGACGCCGACAAGCGAGCGAACGGACTGTTCGCCAACACCAACATCCCTGAAGATGCTGCTCGTCGAGCAAGTCTGCGCCGGTACCGGAGGACCCTGTCGATACACGGGTGATGACATGAAGTCGGCACACGCGCACCTGAAGATCTGCGAGGCAGACCTTGCCGGCCTGGTCGATGACCTTTCACGCACGATCGACAGGTTTCCGCTTCCCACACGGACGCAGGGCAAGTTGATCGCCATCGGGATACCGATGCAGGGCGACATCGTCACGGTCGAGTGAGGCCCCGGTAGCACGTGGCGGTCGTCGGCGCATCGGAGCCGCAGGAGCAACTTGTTCCCGGGCCCGGCAGTCTGCCGGTGCGGCGCACAAGCTACGCCGACGGCCCGGCCATGTGCTGCTCGGACCGCAATTTTGTTGCGCTGCCGGCGGCTGATTCGTCGCAAAATGTCGCCCGCCAGCCCGGCAACCGACGCCGGGCGAAGGGGAGACGAATTGGACCGATCGACACCATCCATTTCCGCAGCCAGTACGGCGGACGACGCCGTGATCGGCGATCGCGAGTTCTGCACCCTGGTCCAGCGGCGCGGCGAAACTCTGCTCGAACTTTCCAGCGGACTCGCCGCCATGCGTGCAGGCGAAGCGCTCCTGACACGGCCGCTGGTCGGTCGCCTGCTGCTGGAAGCCGGGCAGATGGAGACCCTTCTCGACGAGTATGGCGCGCACCAGAATCATTGCTGGAGCAGGTTCCGCGCCTTGGTGGCGTCGCTGAAGAACTTCGCCCGCATCGGCGAGGTCCTGGCCCACATGCAGCGCCGCCTGCCGAGCTACCGGCTCCTGCCGGTCGCCGGCGATTTCCCGACGGCGACCGACGAGCGGCTGCGCCGGCTGACTGAAGTCGTCGCTGCAGTCGCTGCCGCTCTGGTCGAGGAAGCGCTGGCAGTCGGCATCGAACTGCCGACGATCGCGCCGCCGCCCGTCTGCAACGACGACGCGCAGCCGGCGGGCCGCCTGGCCCGCGACCGCGGCGACCGGATCAGCAGCGACACAGCCACCACGGTCCCCCGCCTGGCAACTGAGTTCCTCAATCTCGCAGTCGATGGAGACCTGCTGCGAGCAGCGGCACAGGTCGCTCCCGAGGACCATGCCGCCTGCTTCCCCGACCCGGTCAGCGAGGAACGTCTGCGCCAGCTGACCTTTCGCTTCCACAACCTGCAGTCCCTCTACGACACGCACGTTGCCGGCACATCCAGCGAAAGCGCCGACGGCGACCTGCCGATCCTGCGCGGTCACGCCAGTGTCATCTACCACCTGCTCGAGATCGCCACCGACCTCGCCCACTACCACGAACGGCACGCCAACCCCCGCACGGCCGACGCGGTTCTCCGCGAACGGCCGGTGGTCGATACCGACGCCACCATGGCAACCCTTTTCGGCTACGCCATGGCCTTCTCCAGCGACTACCTGGCTGGCGGCCAGCGCCTCTGCCAGGGTATCCTGCGCCGCTACGCAGAGCCGGGACGCCTCGACTGTCCGGTGCCGAGCTATCGCGGCTTCCACGTCCGCCCGTCCAACCTGGTGGCGCGCATCGTCGCCTACTACGGCAGTTCAGTGCAGATGCGGCTGGACGACCGGCTGTTCGATGCTGCCTCGCCCTTCGAGCTCTTTCGCGCCAACGAGACGATCAACGCCCGCAAACGCCGCTGGCTGGCGTCGGAAATCGCCCGCGTCCATCCCGATTGCGCCGAATTCTGCGCGCCGCAAGCCGTGACGGCGGCCGTCCTGGCGATCGTGCACCGCCTTGCCGACGAAGGGAAGATCATGCTCTACCGCCAGCCCCTCGAGTTCTCCGACCAGCTCGGCCGCCGCCAGGGCAGCGTCCTCGAGAACAGCGTGGCCGAAATTGCCCAGTTGCAGGCAACTGGCCAGCTCGAAATCCGCACCGACCTGACGGTGACCTTCATCGGCGACAGGCGCGTCCTCGCCGATCTCGACCTCCTTGCCCGCTGCGGTTACGGCGAGGACGCCTTTGGCAACAACGTCGTGCTGCCGAAGGCTCTCTCGTACCTGCGACGATAGCCGGACCAGCCCGGGCCTGGGATGCCGGCGGGTTCCGTCGTCAGCCCGCCTGCGACCTGTCGAGCGGCTCGACACGCCGCGTGATGGGCGTCGATGACCGCCTCTGGATGATCGCGCTGCGTCGAGAGCCGGCAATGCGCAAGCGTGAGCAGCCTAACCTCGGACGCCGCGTCGGCGACGCACGCGATCTGGCGCATCGTCGCGTACTCTTTGTGTTCGCCCTGGATGGCCGGCAGCGGACAGCGGATCGCCGGCAGGCAGCCGGTGATGTCCCGGTCAGCAAACTTGGTCACCAGCCAGGTCTCGCGCCAGGAACGAAAGACCGCCTCGGCCTCGTGATGGCGACGGGCGAGGCGTCGCCACCAATCGCTGCAGGCAAACAGCCCGGCGGCGCCTGAGCGCACCAGCGCTTTCGCTTCGACGAACTCGTGCGGCGCCAGGACGACCACGCCCGCGGGAGGGCGATCAGCCGACATTCGCGGAGCTGCCCGGCAACGATGACCTCGCTCACGTCAGGAGCGAGAGAGCCGGCTGACCGACATCGAGCGCCCAGGCCGCGGCGTGCGCTGGATCATGATGCAGCGATGGTATCAGCCTGTCGGGCGGCCAGGCCAAGAGCCGGCAACGCAGGCAAGAAGGCACAGCCCTCGTTTTCAGGCGACTCGTGCTTTGGTCTGTCGTCACGGCATGGCCGATTGAGGTGAACTGTTCCATCAGGCCCGCACGGCCACACTGTGCACGCCGGCGCTCAGGTACTGCGCCACAGCAGATGTGGCGGACAGCATCGACGGCATGATCGGCCAGCTCCAGGCCCGGTATGGGGTGCAGGTACCGCCCTCGGACCGATTCCTCCGGGGAGCCGATTGTCGGCAGCCGCGTCCCCGGTACGTGGTGGTCAGTCCGCCGCGCCGAGGTCGGCGGTGTCGCCCCTTCCGGGCATCGCAGGGTCGTCATTCAACGCCCGGCCGTGCCACGGGGAGGGACATACTGCAGCGTAGCCCCGCCCTGGAAGGCTGCTACGATCGCCGGCAGCTTGCCGTGACGCGGGCATGGGCGGCGCCGACCCCGTCCTCATCGCGCCCGCTCGCCGGGCAGCTTGCCCGCATCCGCTGTCCCGTCAGTTGGCGGCTGGCGGCCGAGGGCACGTCCGGCTCGCCAGAAGGCGGTCGAGTTGATTGGCGAAGGCCTGTCGGTCGCCGGCCGAGAAGGTGGCCGGCCCACCGGTGTCCACGCCGCTGTTGCGCAGGCCCTCGAGGAAATTGCGCATACCCAACCGCTCGTCGATGTTGCCTGCGTCGAGCAGTTCGCCACGCGGATCGAGCACGCGGGCGCCTTTTGCGATCACCAGCGCCGCCAGTGGCACGTCGGCGGTGACGACGAGATCGCCTGCCGTCACTTCGTCGACGATACGGCGATCAGCGACATCGAATCCTGCCGGAACCTGCAGCGCGCGGATCCAGGGTGACGGCGGTGGCCGCAACATCTGGTTTGCGATCAGCGTCAAATGGAGCTGCAAGCGGTTCGCCGCACGATAGAGGATGTCCTTGATCGCGGCTGGACAGGCGTCGGCATCGACCCAGATCTTCATGGCGGGAGGCTTCTCCAGTGGGACCGCCACAATAGCACCCCCGCGCCCCGGGATGAACGTGGCGGCGCGGTGTGGATGGTCCTGCACCAGCCAGGCCGCAATGTCGCCCAGATCACCCTCGACGAAGCGCGAGGCATCCAGCCGCATCCCTTCGTTCCTGTAGCCTCGGCAATCGCCCGGTACTTGCTTTCGAGATGGTCGAGCATCGCATCAGCCGAGACGCCTGGCGCCTTGTCATGCATCGCTTTTTGCCAGAGTTGGCGCAGCTCGGCGCTCCCCTGTTGGCGCGCGCTGCGCTTGTACGCCCAGTCGTGCAGCGCATCGCGAATCACTCCTGCCGGCGATGCGCTGCTCGTCACCAACGGCTGCGCGCTTTGCGAGCGGATCGCCGCACTGCTGATCCGTGAAAGCTCGGCCTGGTACCGGCAACTGAGTGGGCACGCCGCCGGCAGGCTTTCCCGGATGGAACCCAGGTTCTGCAGGCGTCAGCGGGCCCCAGATCGAGGGCACCGCTGCCTTCCCTGCAACCAGAGCGAGCCGCCGAATCACTGCCCATGCCAGTAGCGCCGATACTCACCGCGGTACGCCGAAAGCGACAGCCCTGCCGCCGCCAGCCTGACGCGCACCGCGCCATCGCGATCGGTCCGCCACAGCCGGCCGCCGCCGTAACGGTCGACGACGTCGGCCCGCGGATGCTGGAAGCGGTTGCGGTAGCCGACCGCAATGATCGCCTCGCGCGCGCCGACGGCGGCAATGAACGGTAGCGTCGACGACGTTCCACTGCCGTGATGCGGCACCAGCAGGACGTCGCTGCGCAGGCCGGCGGCGGCGCGCGCGAGCAGCGCCTGTTCGTCGCGCGCCTCGATGTCGGCGGTGAGCAGGACGCTGCCCCAGGCGCTGCTGACCTGCAGCACACAACTCATGTTGTTGCTCCGCACGGCCTTGCGCTCGTAGTCGGCGGCGGCTGGATGAAGGATGCTGAACTGCACCCCATCCCACTCCCACGACTGGCCGTCGACACAGGGCTCTGGCTGCAGTTCGGGCACCGACGACAGCCGGCGTGCGATCGGCAGCGCCTCCTCGACGGCGACGACGCCACCGGAATGATCCTTGTCGCGGTGGGTGACGATCAGCGTGTCGATTCGTCGCACCCCATGCGCCCGCAGGTAGGGAACGATGATGCGCTGACCTGCGTCGGACTCGGCGCTGTACAGCGGTCCGGCGTCGTAGAGCAGGCTGTGGTCGGCGGTACGGACGACGACCGCCAGGCCTTGGCCGACGTCAAGCACCTCGACCCAGACCTCGCCGCGGGCTGGCTGCGCTGCCGGCCACAACAGTGCCGGCAGCAGCAGGCACAGACCCAGCCAGCGGGCCGGAAAGCCGCGCGGCAGCAACAGCCAGATGACACCCGTCAGCGCCAGCACAGTGGCCAGCAACGGCGGTGCCGGCTGCTCCCACAGTGGCCACGCGGCCAGCCAATCGAGGCTCGACATCAGGACGCTCAGCAACTCGTGCGCGAGCAGGAGCAGCGGCGGCCAGGGAACGACGACGAACAGCAGCGCCAGCGGCGTGATGAGGAAGCTGACCAGCGGGATGGCGAAGGCGTTGGCCAGCGGTGAGACGAGCGAGAACTGCTGAAAGAGAAGCAGCAGCAGCGGCAGCGTGCCGATGGTCACCGCCCACTGCGTCGCGCCCCAGGTGGCCAGCATCGCCCCCCAGCCGCGCCCGCTTCCGAGGCGTGCCGTGCCGACGAAGAACAGCAGCGCGACGGCGGCAAACGACAGCCAGAAACCCGGCGCCAGCACCGCCCAGGGGTCGAGCAGTAGCACGAGCAGCAAGGCCAGCAGCAGGCTGCGACTGGCGCCGAAGTTGCGCCCCGACCACAGAGCCAGGGCAACCACCGTAAGCATGTAGAGGGTGCGCTGCGCCGGAACGGCGAAGCCGGCGAGCAGCGCGTAGCCGAAGGCCGCCAGCCAGCCGGCAGCGATCGCCGCCTTCTGCGCCGGTACGGCGAGCAGCAGCCCTTCGCTGCGCCGCCACAGCCAGCCGACCAGAGCGCCGATCAGAGCCGCCACCATGGTCACGTGCAGACCGGAAATCGACATCAGGTGCGTGACCCCGGTCTGCCGGAAGAGCCGCCACTGCTCACCGGGAATCGCCTGCTGGTCACCGACGGCGAGCGCGATGAGTACCCCGGCGTAGGCAGCGTCGCCGAGCACGTGGGAGAAGGACTGGCGCAGGTGGTCGCGCAGGCGCTCGATCACGTAGGCGGGTTGCAGGACGAAGGCCTCGAGTCGTTGCGCGGCGGCGTGCGGGCGAACATAGCCGGTGGCGCGCAGGCCGCGCTCGAACAACCAGGCCTCGTAGTCGAAAGCCAGCGGATTGGCGTTGCCATGCGGACGCTTGAGGCGGACTGTGAAGCGCCAGCGCTCGCCAGGACGGATCTTCAGACCTTCGCGCCACTCGTCCTCGAGCCAGCCGTGATACCAGGAGAGCATGATCCGCTGCGGCACGACGGCAGCGGGCGTCTCCACCGCTTCGACGGCGAAAGCGAAACGCTCGCCACGCTCGAAGCCGTGCGGCAGTGCTGCGACGACACCGACCACCTGCACGTCGCGCCCCTCCCAGTCTACCGGCAGCTGATCGAGCAAGCGCTGCCCGGCGAGCAGCGCGGCCCAGGAGAAACCGAGCAGGGCGCTCGCCAGCAGCACCAGCACCCGCCCCCAGCAGCTGCGCCGGCAGGCCGGCCACAGCACGGGCAGGGCGGCCAGCAGCAAGGTGACGAGGGGTGGCCAGAAGGGCAGTGCCTCCCGCAACTGCAGGAGGCCGACACCGACGGCAAAGGCGAGGATGTTGCTGCGCATGGCGCATTAGAGCAGATTGTTGCGACTGCCAGCCGAGGTTCCTGCGCCGCGAGACCTCCAGCGCCGCACGAACGACGGCAGCCACGCGGCTCAGCCGAGGCGGAAGCGACTCACCTCGTGCTCCAGACTTGCCGACAGCTGTTCAAGCTGCGCCGCCGTGGCGGCATTGCCGGCCACCGCATCATTGTTCGCTTCCGCCATGCGGGCAACACTGTCGACGTTGCGCGCGATGTCGCTGCTGGCCGCGTTCTGCTCGTGCAGGGCCTGCGAGATACCGGCCACCTTGCTCACCACCTGCGCCGCATTGCCACCGATCTCGGTGATCGACTGGCCAGCCCGTGTCGCCAGTGTGACCCCTTCGGCAACCCGGCTGACGCCCAGCTTCATGCTCGCGACGGCGTCCTGCGTGCCACTCTGGATGGCGGTGATCATCTCCGAGATCTCCTGCGTCGAGCGAGCCGTGCGCTCGGCGAGTTTGCGCACCTCGTCCGCGACCACGGCGAAGCCGCGCCCCGACTCACCTGCCCGCGCCGCCTCAATGGCCGCATTGAGTGCCAGCAGGTTGGTTTGGTCGGCGATCTCCTTGATCACGTTGACGATCGCCGAGATGCGCTCGGAGCGGCTGCCGAGTTCGCCGACGATCGCCGCCGACTGCTTGACCACTTCCGCAATGCGCTCGATCTCGCGTACCACGTCGCCGACCACCTGGCCCCCTTCAGCCGACAGCTCGCCGGCCCGGCTGGCGATGCGGTCGGCATCGCGGGAATCGGCCGACAGGCGCTCGATGCGCGCGCGCATTGCCTCGATTGCGGTCGCCATGGCCGCGGCAGCCTGGCTCTGCCGCCCGCTGCTGCCCTTGATGTCCGCCGCCGAAGCCGACAGCGTCCTCGTCGCATCGAGAACCTCCCTGGCTCCACCATGGACGTTCTGCAGCAGCCCACGGAATGCACACAACATGTCGTTGAGGCTGTCGCCGACGAGCTTCAGCTCATCCCGCGTGCCGAGTTCGACCCGCACGGCGAGATCGCCGGTGGCGATCGTCCGCGCGTTCGCCGCCAGGCGGTCGATGCTGCCGATGATCGCGAGGTAGAGGGCGACGGAGACGTAGGCATAGAGCACCAGGATGACGACCGCCACGGTGATGCTCAGTGCGAGCTTGCCTTCGGCACGGTCGATGCGCTCCTGCAGCAGACGCTCAAGTGTCGGCAGCACCGTCTCGAACATCTCCTTGTACGCCTTCTCGAGCGAGGCGGTGGTCAACGCAAAGTAGTCGCCGGGCGCGGTCGCAAAGGTGCCGGAGAGAATGTCCTGGTTGACCAGCGCCGTGACCTTCGCCGCCGCATCGCCGATGTCGGCAACCGAAGCGAGCAGCGACGGCTTGAGCGCCGGGTGGTATTGCGCGGTCTTGTCGACGTTGCGCCGCAGGCCGCTGACGGCGACGTTGAGTTCCGCCAGGAGGACGGTGAACTCGACCTGCTGCGACAGCACCAGCGGCTGCTTGCGGGTCAGCACGCCGGTGCCCAGCGCCCGCAGCTGCCCCATGCGCTCGATCGCCTGGGGCGATCGCTCGATGGCGCTGTCGATCAGGTAGGCGACATCGATGTCGGGATCGTTGGTCAGCGCGTATTCGTCGGCAAGCGTCATGTGGAAGGTGAGAAGATCCTCGATCAGCCGGTTGTGCGCCAGGAAGTTCTCGCGCTGTATCAGGTCGAGGCCGTCCTTCTCGATGCTGGCCCAGTCGTCGAGGATCTTCTTCCACGATTCGCTTGCCGCGAGCCTTGGCGAAAGGCTCTCGCCGACGGCTTTCAGCGCCGCGCTGACCTCACCCTGCCGCGCCGCCCGCCGCTCCTTCATCTCCCCGTTGCCGCTGAGGACTCCGGAAGACAGTCCGCGGTGTACCTGCAGGTGCTGCACGGCGCGCGTGAGCGGCTTGATGACCTGCACCCCCGCCAGCTCGAGCCGCGAACTGTCGATCACGCGGTGCAGGCTGTGATACAGGTTCCAGACCAGGACGGCGATGGCAACCAGTGCGAGCACGCCCATGAGAGCGAACTTGGAGCGATAACCCAGCCGATTCAGCAGCACGATCGCCGGGGCGAATACGGTCTTCATCCTTCGCTTCTTCTCCTTTCTGTCTCGGCTGACCCGCTCGTGCCTTCCTTGTCGGCAGCGACAGCGCAAAGCTGAGCCGCGAACGACCGCCGTCTAGCCTCCAGCCGGATGCAGGTAACCGTCGCGCAGCGTCAGGATGCGCTCGGCGCGCCCGGCGAGAGCCGGATCGTGGGTGACGATGACGAAGCTCGTCCGGCGCGAACGGTTGAGCGCCAGCATCAGCTCGAAGACGCTGGCCGCAGTCTGCCGGTCGAGGTTGCCGGTCGGCTCGTCGGCCAGTACGCAGGCGGGCTCGGTGACCAGCGCACGGGCGATCGCCGCCCGCTGCCGCTCGCCACCGGAGAGTTCGGCCGGCGTGTGGCGCAGACGGTGGCCGAGGCCGACCTCGTTGAGCACCGCCGCCGCCCGCGCCTCGGCTTCGTCCTTCGCCAGGCGGCGGATGTGGAGCGGCATGGCGACGTTCTCGAGCGCGGTAAACTCGGCAAGCAGGTGATGGAACTGGTAGACGAAGCCCAGGTGACGGTTGCGCAGCTGGCCGCGCTGCGCATCGGCGATCGCCTGCAGGTCGCTGCCCATCAGGAACACCTCGCCGCCACTGATCGCGTCGAGACCACCGAGCAGATGCAGCAGCGTGCTCTTCCCGGAACCGGAAGCACCGACGATTGCCAGCCGCTCGCCGACACGCACTTCGAGGTCGACACCGAGCAGCACCGGCACGTCGCTGTCGCCCTGCCGATAGATCTTGCGCAGGCCCTTGCAGGCGAGAACGACCTCACTCATAGCGCAGGGCCGCCGCCGGGTTGACCCGCGCCGCCCGCCAGCTCGGGTAGATCGTCGCCAGCAGGGCGAGCACGAAGGCGACGCCGGTGATCGTCGTCACATCGCCCCACTGCAGTTCCGAGGGCAGGCTGGAAATGTAGTACACCTCCTTGGCGAGGAACTGCGTTCCGAGCATGCGCTCGATGAAGGGAACGACGACATCGACGTTGAGCGCCAAGGCGACGCCACCGGCAATCCCCATGCCGAGGCCGATGAAGCCGATCAGCGCCCCCTGCACGATGAACACCGCCATGATGCTGCCCGGACTGGCGCCGAGCGTGCGCAGTATGGCGATGTCGGCCTGCTTGTCGGTCACCGCCATCACCAGCGTCGACACGATGTTGAAGGCGGCAACGGCGACGATCAGCGACAGGATGATGAACATCATGTTCTTCTCGATCTGCACGGCGCGGAAGAAATTGGCGTGGCTGCGTGTCCAGTCGCTGATGAAGGCATTGACGTCCAGCTTGCCGGCAAGCGAACGCGCCACGCGCGGCGCGACGAAGAGGTCGTCGAGCTTCAGGCGCACGCCCGAAACCTTGTCCTCCAGTCGGTACAGCCGTTGCGCGTCGGCAAGATGAACCAGCGCCAAGCCGCTGTCGTACTCGTACATGCCGACCTCGAAGACGCCCGCGACGTGGAAGCTGCGCAGCCGCGGCATGACGCCGGCGGGGGTGACCACTCCTTGCGGCGCGATCAGCGTCACCCGGTCGCCAACGCGGACACCGAGGGCACGCGCGAGTTCGGAGCCGAGGACGATGTTGAAGCTGTCGGGCTGCAGCGCCTCGAACTGGCCGCCCTTCATGTGCGGACGGAAATCGGCCACGCGGTCCTCCTGCTCGGGAAGGATGCCGCGAACCAGCGCGCCGCGAACGGTCTCGCCGAAGGCGAGCATCCCCTGCCCCTGCACGAACGGGGCGGCAGCGACGACGTGCGGCTCGCCCGCGACCATCTCCAGCACCCGCTGCCAGCCTGCCATCTCGCCACCGGCGCCGGTGATCTGGACATGCGAGACGACGGCGAGAATGCGCGAGCGCAACTCGGTCTGAAAACCGTTCATCACCGACAGGACGACGATCAGCGCAGCGACACCAAGGGCAATGCCGAACATCGAGATCAACGAGATGAACGAAATGAAGTGGTTGTGCTTCTTCGCCCGCGTGTAGCGCAGGCCGATCAGCAGCTCGTACGGAATCGCCATCAGCGACGGATGTCCATTCTTGCGGGTGCCTCCGGGCGCCGGAAAGCCAAAAGTCGCTATGCTACACTGTTCGCGTAGCGGTCGCGCCGGTCGGTGGACGCGCGGCATGCGCCACCAGCTCCGTTCCGCCCCGCAACCCGCACCCCGCACCCCGTTTCGTTCACCGCAGCTTCAGCCCCGGCGCATGCAGATCACCCTCGTCGTTCCCGAAATCGTCTGGCCCGAGCCGGATGACCGCGAAACTCTCGCTGGCCTGGCTGTGCCCGGCCTCGCCACCCTGCTCGCGCGCAGCCGGATGCACCGCAGCCCACCGCAATCGCTCGAGGCGACCGTCGGCGACGCCTTCGCTCTCGGCGAGAACGCCGCCTATGCCGCCTGTCGAGTGCACGGCGAGGAGAGAGGCCCCGCGGTGGGCAGTGCCGCCTGGCTCTGCGCCGACCCGGTCCATCTGCGCCTGCATCAGGAGCGACTGATCCTGGCCGATGCGGCGACGCTCGAGATCGACTTGAACGAGGCACAGGCCATCGTCGAAGCGCTCAATCGGCACTTCCCCGATGCCGGCAGATTCCACCTCGCCAGCAGCGACCGCTGGTACCTGGAACTGGCGACCGGCCGCGAACTGGGTCGCTTCGAGGTGCTGCCGCTGTCGGCGGTGGCCGGCCGCAGCGTCGTCCGGCAACTGCCCGAAACTGCCGAGGCGCGTTGGTTGCGCCGCCTGCTCAACGAGGCGCAGATGGTGCTGCACGAGCATCCGGTCAACCAGCAACGCGACGACGCCGGCCGCGCAACCATCAACAGTCTCTGGCTGTGGGGCGCGGGGCGCCTGCCAACCGCAAGCGAGGGCCTGTTCACCGACGTCTGGAGTGATCTCGCGCTGGCCCGCGGCTGTGGGCGCGCCGCGGGCAGCCGCCTGCGTTCACTGCCCGATGGCGCCCCCGCCCTCCTGGCGCAGGCAACCCGCGGCGGCCAGCATCTGGTCGTTCTCGACGGGCTGCAGTCTTGCGTGCAGTACGAGGATGGAGCGGCCTATCGCGCCGCCCTGCTCGCGCTCGAGGGGCGCTGGTTTGCGCCGTTGCAGCAGGCGCTCGCCAGCGGCCGGATACGCCGGCTTCGTCTGCAGGCGCCAACGGCCTATGGGATGCTGTCGTGGGAAAGCGACGCACGCGCGCAGTGGCGGCTGTGGCACCGACCGCAGACGCTGGCGGCGATCGCCCGCGACCTGGCGGCCACCAACCCATGACGCGGCTGCGCCGACGAGCGGTCAGCCCGCGCAGCCAGTGGCAGCTCGAGCAACAGGGGCTGCATCCGCTGCTGGCGCGCATCTACGCCGGCCGTGGCATCCGCACGGGCAGCGAACTCGACTACGATTTCCGCTCGCTCCTGCCACCCGCCGGTCTGACCAACGCCGCCACGGCGGCGGTGCTGCTGGCCGACCACATCACCCGGCAGCGCAAGATCCTGATCGTCGCCGACTACGACTGCGATGGCGCCACCGCCTGCGCGGTCGGCGTTCGCGCCCTGCGTGCCTTCGGCGCACGCGTGGACTATCTGGTACCGAACCGCTTCACCTACGGCTACGGCCTGTCACCGGACATCGTCGAGCTGGCTGCTGCTGCCGCCCCCGACCTGTTGCTCACCGTCGATAACGGCATTGCCAGCATCGACGGCGTCAACCGCGCCCGCCAGTTGGGCATGGCGACCCTGATCACCGACCACCACCTGCCGGGCGACGAGCTGCCGGCGGCCGATTGCATCGTCAATCCGAGTCTCGCCGGCTGCGACTTTGCGAGCAAGGCGCTGGCCGGCGTTGGCGTCATCTTCTACGTCATGCTGGCGCTGCGCTCCGAGCTGCGCCGCCGCGGGTGGTTTGCCGAAGCGGCCGGACGCAGCGAGCCCAACCTGGCTGCATTGCTCGACCTGGTGGCCCTGGGCACCGTCGCCGATGTCGTCAGCCTTGACCACAACAACCGCGTGCTGGTCAGCCAGGGATTGCGGCGCATCCGTGAGGGCAGGCTGACGCCGGGCGTGCGGGCGCTTTTTCGGGCTGCCGGGCGGAATCCGGCGCAGGCTTCCAGCGTCGACCTCGGCTTCATGATCGGCCCGCGCCTGAACGCTGCCGGCCGCCTGGCCGACATGTCGCTCGGCATCGAGTGCCTGATCACCGATGATGCAGGGCGAGCGATGAACATCGCGCAACAGCTCGACGCCCTCAACCGCGAAAGGCGCGAGATCGAGTCGGGAATGCAGGAGCAGGCGTCGCAGCAGCTCGCCGAGTGGGGCGCCGAGATGTCCAGCGAGGCGGCAGCGGTGTCCCTGTTCGATCCCACGTGGCATCAGGGCGTCGTCGGCATTCTCGCCGCCCGCATCAAGGAGAGGCTGCACCGGCCAGCGTTCGCCTTTGCCCGCGCCGGCGACGGCGAGATCCGTGGCTCGGGCCGGTCGATCCCCGGTCTGCATCTGCGCGACGCCCTCGACCTCGTGAGCAAGCGATCGCCCGGCCTGCTGCTGCGTTTTGGCGGCCACGCGATGGCGGCGGGGGTCAGCCTGCGCGAAAGCGACTTCGCACTCTTCAGCGAGTCCTTTGCCCGGGTCGTCGACGAGTTGCTCGCCCCGGCCGACCGCACACGGACGCTGGAAACCGATGGCGGCCTCGAGGCAGCGTATTTATCGCTGGCGACGGCGCGTTTGCTGGCCGCTGAGGTCTGGGGACAGGGCTTTCCGGCGCCCCTGTTCGAGGACGAGTTCCTCGTCGAGAGCCAGCGCATCCTCAAGGAAAAGCACCTCAAGCTCCGTCTGCGCAAGGGCACGCAGATTCTCGACGCAATCCAGTTCAACTTCCAGCAGGCGCCCGGCCGCCACATCCGCGCCGCCTATCGGCTGGCGATCAACGAGTACAACGGGGTCGAGACGCCACAGTTGATGATCGAGCACATCGAGACCGGCGCGGGCTGAACAGGCAAGGGAAACGCCGGGCACAACCGGATGCGGCGGCGCGCAATCCCGCCTGCGCCCACGCCCGACCACCCGACATCTTCCAGCGTCCGCTCGCTCGTACCGCGCAGCCCTTCCTGCGTGCGACGTTTCCTGCGCCAGCTCTCAGCGCACCCTGATCTCGGTCCACATGCGCGACAGCAGCCGGCGGGTCTTCGGGTCGAAGTCGCGCAGCATCTCCAGCCGCTGCAGGTCGCTGGCTGGCGGAAAGATGCCAGGGTTGCCGGCAATCTCGGGTTCGATGTACGGCATTGCGGCAGCGTTGGGGTTGCCGGCACCGACAAGATTCGAAACGTCGGCGGCGTTGGCACCGACCAGCATGAAATCGATGAACTGGTGCGCCAGATCGGGGCGGCGACCCGACTTGTGGAGGACGAAGTTGTCGACGGCGAGCACGGCGCCTTCCTTCGGCGTGCGAAAGGCGATGGCAAAGGGACGCCTGGCGTCGAGTGCGTCCTGCTGCGCGCGGTACATGTCGCTCGAGTAACCATGCGCGACCCAGATGTTGCCGACCGCCAGATCCTTGATGTAGGTGCTGTTGGAGAAGGTCGCCCAATAAGGCTTGGCGCGCAGGATCAGGCGCTTGGCCTCCTGCCAGCGGGCGGGGTCGGTCTCCTGCACCGAGTGTCCGAGGTACTTCATCGCCGCGCCCATCAGCTCGCGCTGGCTGTTGAGCACCGTCACCTTGCCCTTCAGCTTCTCGAGATGGCGCGGCTCGAAGATCAGCGCCCAGGTGTCGGTCGGCAGGCCAAGTTCGGCCAGCCGCGTGGCATTGTAGCCGAGCAGGGTCACCGTCGTCGCATAGGGCACCGCGTGCCGCAGTCCGGGGTCGTACCAGGGATCACGAAACTCCGCCTTGAGGTTGCCGAGATGTGGCAGCCTGCTCCTGTCGAGCGGGCGCAGCGCCTGTTGTCGCAGCAGGGCCTCGACGGCGTTGCCGGTGGGGACAAGCAGGTCGTAGCCGATGGCCCCGGCTTCGAGCTTGGCGAGCATCTCCTCATTGTCCGAGTAGTAGTCCTGTTTCAGGCGGCAGCGGCACTGTGCCTCGAAGCGCGCCACCGTTTCCTCCGACAGGTAGTTGTTCCAGATGTAGAGGTGGAGCGTATCGGTTGCGACTGCCGGACGGGCACTGGCGACGAGCAGCAGCACCAGCCAGAGACGATGCCAGGCGTTCACCGTCGGCCCTGCATGCTGTCCGGCGCCAGTCTTGCCGCCAGCGCGATGAGGCTCAGCGTCAGTGCCATCAGCAGGGTCGAAATGGCGTTCACTTCCGGCGTCACCGCCACCTTGATCATCGAATAGATCTGCAGCGGCAGCGTCGTGACGCCGACCCCGGCAACGAAGAAGGTGATGACGAAATCGTCGATCGACAGCGTGAAACTCATCAGGAAGCCGGCAACGACACCCGGCAGGATCAGTGGCAACGTCACCCGCCGGAAAGTCTGCCACGGGCTGGCGCCGAGATCGCGTGCCGCCTCGAAGATGCTTTCGTCCATGCCGGCCAGGCGGGCGCGGACAATGATGGCGACAAAACCGATCGAGAAAGTGATGTGCGCGACGAGAATCGAGATCAGCCCCAGCGTCAGATCGAGGACCTGGCGGAAGAACAGAAGCAGTGAGACGCCGAGCAGGATCTCGGGCATCGCCACCGGTGTCAGGACGAGGAAAGGCAGCGCGCGCAGCAGACCGACCGGCCAGCGCTGCATGGCGATGCCGGCCATCGTCCCGAGCACGGTGGCGATCAGCGAAGCGACGACGGCGATGAACAGCGAGTTTCCGGCGGCGCGCAGCATCTCCTCGTCCGCCAGCAGAACGCCGTACCAGCGCGTCGTGAAGCCCACCCACTCGGCATTGAGCAGCGAGTCGTTGAAGGAGAAGATGACGACGACCGCCAGCGGCAGGTAGAGAAAGGCGTAGACGGCGAGCGCCGCCAGCCACAACCAGAGTGGGCTGCCACCGTGGCGCATCAGGCAGTCTCCCGCCGGGGCCGGCCAGCGCGGACGGCGATCGCCGCCAGCGCGAGAACGGCAGCGGTGAGCAGCAGCGACAGCGTGGAGCCGAGGGGCCAGTCGCGGTTGTCGAGAAACTGCTCCTTGATCAGGTTGCCGACCAGGATGTCGCGCGTGCCGCCGAGCAGTTCGGGGATGGCGAACATGCCGAGAACGGGAATGAAGACCAGCGCCGATCCCGACCAGATGCCCGGCATCGACAGCGGCAGGGTGATGCGCCGAAAGCGCTTCCAGCTGCCCGCACCGAGGTCCTGCGCCGCCTCCAGCAGCGCCGGATCGTGCTTCTCGAGGTTGGTGTACAGCGGCAGGATCATGAATGGCAAATGCACATAGACCATGCCGGCGATCACCGCGAAAGGGGTGTACAGGAGTTCGAACGGACCAAGGACGATGATCCAGGCGTACACGCGAATCAGGAAGTTGCTGGCAAAGGGCAGGATGACCAGCAGGACGAGGAGATCGCGATGGCCGCGCTCGCTGCGGGCGATGAGCAGCGCCAGCGGATAGGCGAGCAGCAGGCAAAGCAGCGTCGTCGCCGTGGCGACCAGGAACGAGCGCAGGAAAATCTCGGCGTAGATCCAGTCACCGAAGAAGAAACGATAGGTTTCGAGCGACAGATTCAAGCGGCCGTCGACAAGCAGCGGCGCCAGGCCGCCGAAATCACCCGGCTGCCGGAACGAAGCACCAACCATGATCAGCGCCGGCGCAAGGAAGAAGAGCAGCAGGAAGAGTGTCGGCGGCAGGCTGACCAGCCACCGGGTCAGCCGCTCGCCGCTGCCGCTGCGGCGTGCTGCCGCGGACAGCCGCTCAGTCACGCAGGAAGACCCCTGCCTCGCGCCGCCAGCCAACGCCAACGACATCGCCACGGTCAAGCGACTTGGCGCGGCCGGGCAACGAGTTGGCGAGCAGCGCCTCGAGAACGACACCGTTGTCGAGGGCGATCCGGTAGACGGTGACGTCGCCGAGGTAGAGATGGTCGCGCACCGTGCCGACGAAATGGTTGTCGAAGCCGTGCGGCTCGTCGCCGGCAAGCACCGCCAGTTGTTCGGGACGCAGGGCAATCACGCCATGCTCACCGGCAGCGGCACCGCTGGCCGCAGTACAGGCAACCTCACCGAGGCCGGCTGCCGACAGGCGCAGCCCGTCATCGCCGACACTGTTGACGCTGACCGGCAGGAGGTTGATGGTGCCGATGAAGTCGGCGACGAAGCGGTTCTTCGGATAACCGTAGACCTCCTCCGGCGCGCCGACCTGCTCGATGCGACCTTCGTTCATCACCGCGATGCGATGCGAGATCGCCAGTGCCTCCTGCTGCGAATGGGTGACGAAGACGAAGGTGATGCCGACCTCGCGCTGCAGTGCGATCAACTCGCCCTTCATCTGTTCGCGCAGCTTGGCATCGAGCGCACCCAGCGGCTCGTCGAGCAGCAGCAGGCGCGGCTCGTTGATCAGCCCGCGCGCCAGCGCCACACGCTGTTTCTGGCCACCCGACAGCTCGTGCGGGAACTGGCGTGCCTTGTCCTCCAGGTGCACGAGGTCGAGCGCTTGGCGCAACCGTGCCGCGATCTCGTCCCCGTTCCTGCCGGCCATCTGCAGCGGGAAGGCGATGTTCTGCGCCACCGTCATGTGCGGAAAAAGCGCGTAGCTCTGGAAGACGGTATGCACCGGTCGCTTCTCGGGCGCGATGCCGGCCAGTGGTTGGCCGTCGAGCAGCAGTTCACCGCCATCCGGTTCGTCGAAACCGGCGATCATGCGCAGGATGGTCGTCTTGCCGCAGCCTGAAGGTCCGAGCAGCGTGAAGAATTCCCCCGCTTCGATCGACAGGGAAACGTCGTCGACGGCCTTGAAGTCGCCGAAGCGGCGGGTGACGTTACGGATCTCGAGCAGAGCCATGGCGCTGCACAGTCTAGCGCAGGATGCCCGCTGCAGCGATACCGTCTTTTGCAGTTGCGGCTAAGACCGACGACGGCTGTCGACAGCCGCCGCGAGTTGCCCTCTACCACGCGCCGGGAATAGAATCGGCGCAGCGGCATCCAGGCCTTGCGGCGCCAGCTGGCCTGTCGCCAGCGTTGTGCCGACCGGCCGATCACTACCGCGGGAGGGATCCATGCAAGCGATGCTTCTCCATGCCCAGGGCACGCCGCTGCGCCTGAGCGAAGTGCCTCGACCAAGCCCCGGAGCCGATCAGCTCCTGCTCGCGGTGCGCGCCTGCGGCGTCTGCCGCACCGATCTGCATGTCCTCGACGGCGAGCTGCGTCACCCCCGGTTGCCGTTGATTCTTGGCCATGAAATCGTCGGCGTGGTGGCGGAGAAAGGCGCCGCTGTCGAGCGCTTCGCCATCGGCCAGCGGGTTGGCGTGCCGTGGCTCGGCCGCACCTGCGGCCGCTGCGCCTACTGCACGCGCGGCAGCGAGAATCTCTGCGACGCCGCCGAATTCACCGGTTACACGCTCGACGGCGGCTACGCCGAGTTCACGCTCGCCGACCAGCGCTACTGCTTTGCCTTGCCCGGCGAATACTCGGACGCCGAAGCGGCGCCACTGCTCTGTGCCGGGCTGATCGGCTACCGCTCGCTGGTGGCGGCAGGCGACGCCCGCTGCCTCGGAATCTACGGCTTTGGCGCAGCCGCGCACATCATCGCGCAGGTCGCCCGCTGGCAGGGACGCGAGGTCTTCGCCTTCACGAAACCCGGGGATCTGGCCGGACAGCAGTTCGCCCGATCGTTGGGCGCCGTCTGGGCAGGCGGTGCCGACCAGCCACCACCGCAGGCCATGGACGCGGCGATCGTGTTCGCACCTGCCGGCGAGTTGGTGCCGCAGGCGCTGCGCCGGCTGCGCAAGGGTGGCACCGTCGTCTGTGCCGGCATCCACATGAGCAACATACCGGAATTCCCCTACGACATCCTCTGGGGCGAGCGCTGCGTGCGTTCGATCGCCAATCTGACGCGGCGCGATGGCGAGGAGTTCCTGGCCATCGCGCCGCGCGCCGGCGTGCGCACCGAAGTCGAGACCTTTCCCCTCGCTGCCGCGAACGAGGCTCTCGAGCGCCTGCGCAGCGGCCGCCTGCGTGGCGCCGCCGTTCTCGTCAATCAGCCGGACTGAGGTTGCCGTTCAGAAGCTGTAGCGCAATTCGGTATACACCCGGTCCTTGTCATCATAGCGACCGAAATAGCCGAGCGGCGGCCCGTGGAAGATATCGACACC
Source organism: Candidatus Accumulibacter similis (assembly GCA_013347225.1). Taxonomy (NCBI): domain Bacteria; kingdom Pseudomonadati; phylum Pseudomonadota; class Betaproteobacteria; genus Candidatus Accumulibacter; species Candidatus Accumulibacter similis. The sequence goes on from CP054595.1 coordinate 180,444, forward strand.
GAGCGCCGCGCGCCAGTTCTTCTCGAAATTCCAGCTGACGCGCGGCCGCAGCATCCAGTCGCTGCGATTGAGACTGGCTATCCACAGCGCCTGCGCCTCCACCTTGTCGCCAAACTTGTGGTTGACGAGCAGGCTGTAGCCGTTCTCGTTGCTCTCCGGGATGATGTCCGGGTTACGGTCGAAAATGTGTTGCTGGAACAACTGCACGTTGATGCGGGTGTCGGCGATCTCGTTGTAGTCGACCCCGACCACCCAGGCCAGAACGTTCTGCTCGACGACGCCGTCGTTATCGTTCAGATTGCCGAAATTGCTGAGTTCGAAGCCGCGGCCACGGGTATACACGGCTTCGGCCTTCAGCACCACCGAGCCGAAATCCTTGGCCAGAGTGCTGCCAAACTGGTCGATGCGCTTGTGTCTCGCCTCGTACACCACCGTCGGCTGGGGATTGTTGATCACCTGGCGGTAAAAGGTCGGCGCTGCGCTCATGCTGCTGTAGGCAAAGGCGGCGACATCCCAGCCGTCGCGCAGGATTGACAGCCGCAGACCGTAGTTGGTGTTGGACAGGCTGCTCGATGGAAAGCGCTCGTTGAGAAAGAAGGTCTGGAACCCGGGCGGCGGCGGCGGCGTGTAGGCAAAGAACTCGGCGCCCGGCTTGCCGATGTTGTCGTAGCTGGCAAGCGGAATCCAGAGGAACTCGGCGTGGAAATCGTCCTTGAAATATTCTGCCCGTGCCGCCCACTGCGGGATGCGGAGAATCTCGAATTCGGGCAGCACGAAGTGACGCACGTCCTTGGCGGAAACGACATCGCCAAAGAAGAGGCCGACCATCTCGCCCCAGACGATCTGCTGGCGGCCGAAACGGAAGTCCCAGTTGTCGGCGCCGATGTCGAGGTAGTTCTCGCGCAGCAGGAAGTTGAAGCGCTGATCGTTCTCCACTGACTGCGGGTAGAAGTCGGTCAGCGAATAGACCGCATCATAGTCGACACGGGCGCCGAGTTTCCACTTGACGTTGCTGCTCAGGCTGCCCTGCGCGCTGAGGTCGAAATGGTTCATCATCTCCGACCAGTGCGAGGGCTTCGGCCAGGCATACGCCATCCGGTTCTGGACGAAGCCCTTCACGACGGGCGGCGATGCGATGGCGGCGGTACCTGCCGCAGCCACCGCCGATGACTGCAGGTCGTCGCCACCAAAGAGGGAGTCGCGGCTGCGCGGTGGTTCGGCAGCCGACGGGCGAGCGGGCTGATCTTCGCCAAAAAGCGCCTCGCGACTGCCCGCTTCGGCCGGCGTCGCCGCCGGCTCGTCATCGTCGAACAACGCCGCGCGGCCTTTCGGCAATGCCTCCGCGGCAATCGCAAGCGGCAGCGACAGGCTTGCCAGCAGGAGTGCCAGACCAATGGTGGAAAGACTAGTTCTCATCTGCATCTGCCCGTTCTCCCGCCGCAGTCGGTTGCGGCGCCGTCCGACCGTCGCCATTGCTGCCGGTCCCCTCCTCGGTGGCACGATGACGCGCGAACGACCACTTGGCGTCCCTGCGCATTCCGAGCAGGGAAATCTCGCCATCCTCTACACGCACGAGGCGGTCAGCCTTGGCGATCACTCTCTTGTCATGGGTCGAGAAGATGAAGGTGGTCTTCAGCTTGCGGTTGATCCGCTTCATCAACAGCAGGATCTCCTCGCCCGTCTTGTGATCGAGGTTGGCCGTCGGTTCATCGGCAAGAACGATTGCCGGCCGGATCGCCAACGCCCTGGCGATGGCCACGCGCTGGCGCTGTCCGCCACTCAACTGGTTCGGCCGATGGCTGGCATACTTCGAGAGGCCGACGATTTCCAGGAAGTGCGCGACACGTCGCTGCCGTTCCTCGCGCGACAGGTCCTTGCGCTGCAGCAGCGGATACTCGACGTTTTCCGCCGCCGAGAGAACCGGCAACAGATTGAACGTCTGAAAGATGAAACCGATCGTGCGTGCGCGCAGGTCGGCAAGCTGGTCCGGAGTCCGGCCACTGACGTCCTGGTCGTTGATGTAGATCTTGCCGCTCGTCGGCGTGTCGATGCAGCCGATCAGGTTGAGCAGCGTCGTCTTCCCACTGCCGGACGGCCCGGCAATGGCCAGGAAGACGCCCGGGTCGAACGACAGGGTGATGTTCTTCAGGGCTTGGACTTTCTGCTCGCCGAGCTGATAATCCTTGCATACGTGTTCGATGCGGACAACCTTCATTCGGTGGCGCTTTCGGCCAACCGGGTCGACGGTCAGCTCACAGGGGTGAAAACTATGGAAATCATGACCATCCGTCAAAGCGCTGTCAAGAACGCACGGCTTCTTCTCGTCATCGCGCTGTTAGTCACCGCCATCCCGGCGCCGGGATCCGAGACGGCAGCACCGGCGGCGAGCGATGACAGCGAGGCCCGGATGATCGTCGAGAAGGCAGACCATGTGCGCTTCCCCGCCGACGGCTTTCAGGTGGACGTGACGGTCACCACGGTGGACAAGGAGCAGAACAAGGAGCAGAAGGCCGACATCCGCAAGTACCGGATCCTCGCCAAGGGCAATGCGAACAGCGTCGTGATGGTCGTCGAGCCCGCTTCCGACCGTGGCCAGATCATGCTGATGAAGGGACGCGACCTCTGGGTGTTCATGCCCGAGGTGTCGCAGCCGATCCGGCTGGCGCTGTCGCAGCGCTTGACCGGGCAGGTTGCCAACGGAGACCTGGCACGTGCGAATTTCACCGGCGACTACAATCCGAAGCTCCTGCGAATCGAGAAGGTTGACGGTGATGATCACTACGTCCTTGAACTGACCGGCAGCGACCGCAGCGTGACCTACCAGAAAGTCATTTACTGGGTCCGCGCAAAGGACTACTCGCCACATAAGGCGGAGTTCTATTCGCTCTCCAACCGGCTTCTAAAGACCTGTCGCTACGAGAATTACAGGGCCATGGAAGGAAAGCGGCGGCCTGCGCGGCTGGTGATGGAAGATGCCTTGCGTGGGGGCGAGCAGTCGGTCCTTGACTACACCGGGATGAAGTCACGCGACCTGCCCGACAAGGTGTTCACCAAGGACTACCTCAAGAAACTCGAGTGACCGCCCGCCAAGGTGGCTGCCGAGCGCCTGCCGCTCGGGTCGGACCGGTCGTCGAAGGGGCAGGCCCTGCGGACGGGCGCGACGAGCGGCATGAGTCCGGGATCCGTCTTCGTAGTAGTATGCTGAATCTTGTGCCGCTCTCCCGGCAGACGCGTGATTCATGAGAGGCAGATGTTCCTTCCCAGCCTGACTGAACTGACAGTGAGCGAGGGCTACCGCCGTTACTTCACGGTCGTTCCCGCGCTGACGGGTGATCTGCGAACGCGGAACTACCGCCTGCGGCATCAGGTGTACTGCCGTGAACTGGGCTTCGAGCCGGTCCGTCCGGATGCTCTCGAATACGACGAGTTCGATGCCCGCTCGCTGCACTGCCTCGTCCAGTCAGTGGCAAGCGGACAGGATGTTGGTTGCGCCCGCCTGATACTGCTCGACCCGCAACAGCCCGCGGCTCTGCTGCCTCTGGAGATCGCCTGCGCGGCGACGATCGACCGTTCGCTCGTCGCCACCATGGCTGACGAGCGCAGCCAGATCGCCGAAATATCGCGCCTGGCAGTCATCGGCAGCTACCGCCGCCGGCAGGGCGAGCAGGACAGACCGATTTCGATTTCGGAAGCGGATTTCGGCACCAGCGACCGGCCGCGACAGCCGTACCTCGCGCTGGCGATTTATCTGAGTCTGATCGCCCTCGCCCGGCAGTACGGCGTCACGATCCTGCTGGTTCTGACCGAGCAAAAGCTGGCGAACAATTTGGCACGGCTCGGCGTCAATCTGCGGCACATCGGCCAGCCCGTCGACCATCGGGGCACGCGCATTCCCTCGCTGCTCGTGGTGGAGCAGGTGATCGACTGCATGGGCGGGCCGCTGCGGGCACTTTTCGAGCTCATCGCGAGCGAGCTTTGCGAGGGCATCCAGGCTGCCGGCGCGAGCGCCGTACGCGCGAACCACCATCCGCTTGGCGTCGCGCCGGGGACGATGCGCATGCCGCAGACTTCCCCCTCCGATGTCGCTGCTGACGACAGCGCGCATTTGCCGACCGATGCATAGCCTTCCGGAATCGATCCGACACGCCATGCAGTCGGGGCGGGTACCCTCGCCGCCGCAGGTTCTGCTGCGCCTGCTGCAGCTGGTCGACGATGACTGCACGACGATGACGGAACTTGCCAGGCTGGTCGAACAGGATCCCGGCCTGTGTACCCGCGTGCTGACGGCAGCGAACTCGCCGGCCGTCCGTCGCGGCAAGGAACTGCAGAACATCGAGAGCTGCCTGATGGCCCTTGGTACGCGCCTGGTCCGTTCGATTGCCACCTGTCTGTCGGTCCGCAGTCTTTTCGAAGAACGTGGACCCGGACCGGAAGTCGATCTCGCCGATTTCTGGACCCACTCGCTGCTGGTCGCCGAAATCTCGCGCGGACTCGCCGTCGCAGTGCGTTTCGCGCGAGCCGACGAGGCGTATCTGGCCGGACTGCTGCACGATGTCGGCGAACTCATCATGCTCTCCGCCCTTGGCGAAGCATACGCGCAGCTGCTTTCGGGCTGCTCCGGCGAGTCCTCGCTACCGGCGATGGAGGTTGAGCTGCTCGGCACCCATCACGGCGAGATCGGCACTTGGCTGGTTGATGAATGGCATCTCGACTCTTCTTTCGCCGATGGCATCCTGTTCCACCATCAGCCAGCGGAACGGATTGTCGGCGCCACGCGACTGGCCCAGATCGTCTGGCTGGCACATGTGCTGGCCGACTGTGACGGTATCCCGGACGCGGTCGGCGAACATGCCCGGCTGATGTTCGACGACCTCGACGACAGCCAGCTGGCGGCGCTCTGTGCCCAGGCGACGCAACGGATGTCGATGGTCGCCGATGCAATTGGCATGAGCGCGCCGGCTGCCCGGGAGCGCGGTGCCGCTGGCGGCCTGCCACGCGTGCTTGGCAACACGAAGCGGCCGATGGCCGATGCACAGACCGAAATCGTCAGCCTGATCGGCAACAAGGCACTGCTGCAACCCCTGCAGGATGACATCCTGGGCCTCGACACCGATGCGGAGGTGTTCCTCGCCCTTCGCGAAGCGGCACGCATTCTCTTCGATCTCAGCCATCTGGCGTTCCTCCTCCACGACACGGCGGACGGCAGGCTGAATGGCCAGAACGTCAGCGGACAGGCGGCCGTCTTCCGCCAGACAAGCCTTGTCTGCGAGCCCCATCGCAGTCTCGCCGCTGCCGCTGCAGTCAGCAACCAAGTCCGCTGTTCCCACGCGGACCGGTCACCGGCGCCAGCCTCACTGCTCGACGTGCAGTTCGCCCGTGCCCTGCACGGCAGTGGGCTGTTGTGCATCCCGATGACCGCTCAAGGCGGGACGACGGGGGTGATTCTTGCCGGTCTGAGCCGCGACCAGTACGCTGCGCTTGCACGGCGTCTACCGTGCCTGCTCAACTTCGGACGAATTGCCGGGGGCAGTCTCGAGAACTGGCGGCGGGCGAGACATGTTCGCGCGCAGACCGAGGAGGAGACGGCTGCGCGCTTCCTGCAGCAGACGCGACGGATGGTTCACGAGGCAGGCAACCCGCTGACGATCATCAAGGGATACCTGCGAATCCTGGATGGCAAGCTACCGCCTGGGGCCGAGGTACACCGCGAGTTGGGAGTGCTGACGGAGGAAATCGAGCGCGTTTCGAGGATCGTGCGGCGCATGAGCGATATCCGCACGGTGCCGGCCGGCGACGCCGCCGTCGACATCGGCGATCTGCTGCGCGAACTGCTCCTGCTCTACCGGCAGCCGCTGTTCGACGCGCGCGGCATCACCGTGCAGACGGCACTGCCGGCGCAGAGCATGAACATCGGCTGTGATCGGGACAGTGTCAAGCAGATCGTGCTCAACGTCTGGAAGAATGCATCGGAGGCTCTGGTGAGCGGGCAGGGGATCAGGATTTCACTGACCGGCGACGTCCTGCATCAGGGGCGCCGCCACGTCGAACTGCGCATCGAAGACAACGGGCCAGGAATGAGCGAAGCGGCGATGGAGGCGATCCATCGGCCGCGCGCGGCCCGCCTCGGCGAACCGCGCGGCATCGGTCTGTCGATCGTCGGCGCGCTGGCGCAGCGGCAGGGAATTGCCGTCACCTGCCGCAGCCAGCCAGGGAGCGGAACAGTGATTTCCTTCCTCTTGCCAAGCGCAGATCGGTCCGATACTGTGCCCGGCCAGCCAGGCAAGCTGACACAGGAGAAGCATGCCTCGCCCGACGGGCGCCAGGAGTAAGGATGAAAGCCATACCCAACGTCGATTTCTCGCCACAGATTCCCGAACCCGGGGAAAGCAGCAACCGCATTCTCATCGTCGACGACGAGGATCGGATCCGGACTGCCTACCGTCACCTGCTCGCCGCCGCAGGGCGCCTCATCGAGGATTGCGGCACTGGCCGCGAGGCGCAACGCCGTCTCGAACGACGCGAAGTCGACGTCCTCATCCTCGATCTCAATCTGCCTGACATCAGCGGCCTCGAAGTCATGCAGTGGATGGTGCAACAGCACATCCCGGCCGCGGTCGTGGTCTTCAGTGGCGACGAGTCGATCGACTCGGCGATTCGTGCCCTGCGGCACGGCGCCTGCGAGTTCATCCGCAAGCATGGTGACCCGCAGGAACTGATCGATACCGTCAACCGTGTCCTGCACAGACGGCGGATCGAGAGGGAGCATGCGCTGATGACGGTGCGACTCGAGCACTCCGAACGCCTGCACCGATTCCTGGTCGACCACTCGCCGGACTTCATCTACACGCTCGACCGGAATGGCTGCTTCATTTTCGTCAATGGCCGCGTCCAGGCGCTGCTCGGCTATTCGCGAGAGGAGCTTCTTGGCCAGCACTACTCCCTGATCGTTCATCCGGATGACCTCGACCATGCCCGTTTTGCCTTCAACGAACGCCGCATCGGCGATCGTGCCAGCACCAACGTCGAGATTCGCCTGCAGAGCAAGACACAGGGGGTCCGTCATTTCGAGAACCGAACGATCGTCGCCATCCTCAGCTCGCAGGGCCTCTACGCCGCTGCCGAAGGTCCGGCGAACCTCCATTTCATGGGCACTTCGGGCGTTGCGCGCGATATCACCGAGCGCAAGAAGGCCGAAGAGACGAACAGCTTCCACGCCTTTCACGACATCCTGACCGGGCTGCCCAACCGCATTCTATTCAAGGACCGCCTGGGCGTCGCACTCAAGCAGGCGCGCCGAAAGAACCGAAGAGTGGGTGTCATGTTCATCGACATCGATCGCTTCAAGCTGGTCAACGATACCTATGGTCACCAGGAAGGTGACGAACTGCTGAAGTCCTTCGCCCAACGCGCCGCCAGTTGCCTGCGCTCGGGAGATACGCTGGCGCGCCAGGGCGGTGACGAGTTCACGGTCATGCTGCCGGAGCTCGGCAGCGGCGATGACGCCGCGCTGATTGCCGCCAAGATGCTGGCAGAACTCAGGCGGCCATTCAAGATCGCTGGCATCGACTTTCTCGCCACCGTCAGCATCGGCATCGCGCTCTACCCGGACAACGGCGAAACGCCGGAGACACTGCTGCGCTGCGCGGACATCGCGATGTACCAGATCAAGGGACGCGGCAAGAACGGCTACCTGCAGTATAGCCCGAAGATGCAGGATGGCGACAGCAGGCGGCTGACACTGGAGGGAGACCTGCGTGCCGCACTCGCTGCGGGCGATCAGTTCGAGCTGCACTACCAGCCACGGATCCGATGCAGCGAGCACCGGACGGTCGCTGTCGAGGCCCTCGTTCGCTGGCAGCACCCGCAACTTGGACTGCTGGCACCGGACTCATTCATGCCGCTGGCGGCGGAAAGCGGCATGGTCGCCGCGCTCGGCGAGTGGGTCAGGACGACGGCCCTGCGACAACTTGCCGAATGGCGCCAGCGCGGCCTGCACAGCCTGCGGCTGTCGATCAACCTGTCACCGAAGGAGTTCGACGTGCAGGACCTGCCGGAACGACTCGCGCAGGATCTGAAGACACACGCCATCGCCGCTGATCTGCTCGATCTCGACATCAGCGAGAGCCTGCTGCTGCAGGATGCCGAACGGCACATCGACTTGGTGAAGCAGCTGCGCACCCTGGGTTGCCGCGTCTCGATAGATGACTTCGGCACCCGCCACTCGTCGCTCAACCACCTGCGACGCTTTCCGGTCGACAGCATCAAGATCGACCAGTCTTTCGTCCGTGACCTCAGCGCGCACAACCAGAACGCGACCGCGATGATTCAGGCCCTCTGCTGCATCGCGCGCAGCTTCGGCCTGCAGGTGCTGGCCGAGGGAGTCGAAAGCGAAGCGCAGCGGCGGCTGTTGGGCGAGATCGGCTGCGACGACATGCAGGGCCACCTCTTCAGCGGACCACTGCGCCCGGCAGAGTTCGACGAGTTCCTGCGTCATGGAGCCTTTCCGGCGGTCGACAGCCGGCGCCGGCAGTGACCCGGGCCGCGCTTCGGCACCCGGGTTTCGGTTGATGGCCAGATTCGACCACTGGCGGCGCCGCTACGGCCCCGGTCGCCGCGGTGCGGCGCTTTGCCTCGGCATTGTCCTCATCTGCAACGGTGGCGGCGCGGCGGCAGCGGCACAAGCCACCTGGTTTTCCTTCGCCGGTCCGACGCCAGCCGCCCGCCAGGCGGCGGAACTGCTGACACAGGCTGCCAGCGAAGGACTCGATCCACGGGACTATGACATCGACGGACTGCGCGAAGCGGTCAGCGGCAGCTCGGAGGCAGTCGACCCCGGGTCGTCGAGCCTTGTCAGCCGCCGCCTGGATCGCGCCATGCGACGTTACCTCAGCGACCTGCACACCGGACGAATCGATCCGCAGCAACTGGGCATTCGCTACGACCCGGCCCACCGCAGCGATTTCGATGCCGATGCGCTGCTGCGCGTAGCCCTTGCCGACGAGCGCCTGGCAGAAGCCGCGCGCAGCGCCGCACCGGCCTGGCCGCAGTACGATGCGCTGCGGCAGGCGCTGACCCGCTACCGGCAACTCGCCGACGATCCCGCCTGGCAAAAGAACCTGCCAGCAGTCCCCGGAGGCAGGCTGAGCCCAGGGCAGCAATACGCCGGACTCGGGCTGCTGCAGCAACGGCTGCTGTCGCTCGGTGACTTGGCGCCGACCGACAGCAGGCTCCCGGAGCATTACCAGGGTACCCTGGTCGATGCGGTGAAGGCCTTTCAGGCACGACACGGGATCCCTGCCGATGGCGTCATCGGCAGGGATAGCTTCGAACAACTCAACATCGGCCCGGCAGCCAGGGTCCGCCAGATCGGGCTGGCAATGGAGCGGTTGCGGTGGACGCCAGTGCCGCACGCGCGCAGAGCGATCGTCGTCAACGTTCCGGAGTTCGCCCTGCATGGTTACGAGATGCATGCCGGCAACACCGAGGCGAAGCTGGCGATGAAGGTCATCGTCGGCACGGCGCGCAAGACCCCGACACCCCTGTTCGATGCCGAGATGCAATTCATCGAGTTCAGCCCATACTGGAACGTCCCGCCGTCGATCGCCCGCAGCGAAACCTTGCCCCGACTGCGTCGCGACCCGGGCTATTTCGAGCGCCAGGGATTTGAACTGGTCGGCAGCGATGGCCGCGTCGTCGGCAGCCTCTCGCCGGCCGGGATCGAGGCCGTGCAGGCAGGCCAGATGCGCATACGCCAGCGACCGGGAGCGGGCAACGCACTGGGCGGCATCAAGTTCGTGTTTCCGAACAGGGACAACATCTACCTGCACCACACACCGACGCCGCAACTCTTCAAGCGGCCGCGGCGGGACTACAGCCATGGCTGCATCCGTGTCGAGGAGCCGCTGCAACTGGCGAAGTTCGTCCTCGCGGATACGCCGGAATGGACCGAGGCACGCATCGAGGAGGCAATGCGCCGCGGCAGGTCGACGACGCTGCGCCTGGACGAGCCACTACCGGTGATCATTGGCTATAGTACGACGGTCGTCCGCGACGGCCGTGTGCATTTCCTGCCGGACATCTACGGTCTCGACGCGCGCCTCGAGGAAGCGCTGCGGCAGCGTGCCCGCACGCTCCAGACTTCCCATACGACTGAAATTCCTGCAGAATCACGGCCTTCTCGTTGACATGGAGAAGATATGTCGAAGCTCCACCACTCTCGGCGGCGCTTTCTCGACCATGCAGCCCGCCTCCTCGCGACAGGTGTCCTGCTGCCGGTTGCCAGGCCCGCACTGGCATCGCTGCCGAACGCACGCCAGCTCGCTTTCGAGCACACTCACACCGGCGAGCGCCTCTCACTGGTGTTTTCGCTCGGCGACAGCTACCTTCCCGAGTCGCTCCGACGCCTGAACCTCTTTCTGCGTGACCATTATTCGGGGGAGGTGGGCAACATCGACCCGCAGTTGTTCGACCTGCTGTACGGCATCAGACAGGAACTCGCCTGCGAGACGGCCTTCCAGGTGATCTCGGGCTACCGCTGCCCGGAGACCAACAGCAGGTTGCGCAAGGGCCGCGGCGGCGGGGTCGCGAAGCAGAGCCTGCACATGGAAGGCAAGGCGATCGACATCCGCCTCGCCGGCGTGCCGTTGAGTGACCTGCGCGACGCCGCGATGGCCCAGAATCGTGGCGGGGTCGGTTACTACGCCAGCTCGGATTTCGTGCACGTCGATACCGGCCGCGTGCGGGCCTGGTAGTGCCACCAGCGCGACAGCCGACGGCGATCACTCATCCTGCCCGTTGGTGCTCGAAGAGGGCGATCGATTCGACGTGCGACGTCTGCGGGAACATGTTGATCACGCCTGCTCCGCGTAGACGGTAATCCTTCTGCGTGACGAGGATCGCCGCGTCGCGGGCCAGTGTCGCCGGACTGCAGGAGACGTAGACGATGCGCTGCGGTCCGTTGGCGGAAAGCGACTTGACCAGCTCTGCGGCCCCTTCGCGCGGAGGATCGATCAGCATCCGGTCGAAATGGCCGAGCGCCGCCAGCGACTGCGGCGTGATCTCGAACAGATTGGCGACGCGGTATTCGGTCAGAGCGGTGAGATCGTTGGCGGCAGCGTTCGCGGCGGCTCGGCGCACCAGATCGGCGCTGCCTTCGACACCGACGACGTACGCGCCGGAGCGCGCGATCGGCAGGCTGAAGTTGCCCAGACCACAGAACATGTCGGCAATGCGCTCTCCGCGCTGCGGCGCAAGAAGTGTGAGAGCGCGACGCACGAGAACGCGGTTGATGGCGTGGTTGACCTGGGTGAACTCGGTTGGCGAAAACGGATGCTCGACCGCGAAGTCGGGCAGCACGTAGGACAACTGCTCGCCGGCGAGCGGATGGAAGCGCCAGGCTGTCGCCGGCCCCTGCGGCTGCTGATAGAAGACGACCCGGTGCCGATCGGCGAATTCGCGCAGCCGCTCGGCGTCGGCAGGCGTCGGCGGCTCGAGGACACGCAGAACCAGGGCGGTGATGCGCTCCCCAACCGCCACTTCGATCTGCGGCAGGCGCTCGCGGATCGACAGGCCGCCGATCAGCTCGCGCAGAGGCAACAGTAGCGCCGAAAGATGCGGAGGCAGGATCGCGCATTGCCGCATGTCGGCCACGTAGCTGCTCTTTCTCTCGTGGAAGCCGACCAGGACGCCGCCCTTCTTGGCGACGAAACGCACCGAGAGGCGGGCACGATAGCGATAACCCCAGGCCTGACCGTGGATCGGGGCATAAAGCTCTTCGGCCCTGATCCTGCCGATGTGCCACAGGTTGTCCTCGAGCAACCGCTGCTTCGCCGCCACCTGCGCCGCAGGGTCGAGATGCTGCATGCTGCAGCCGCCGCAGACACCGAAGTGCGGACAGCGCGGCGCCACGCGATCGACCGACGCTTGCAGCACCTGCACGGCGCGCGCGACCTCGTAGCCGGGTTTCCGGCGATAACTGGCGTACTCGACGAGTTCGCCGGGCAGGGCACCTTCGACGAAGACGGTCCTGCCCTCGAGTCGCGTCACGCCGCGTGCCTCATGGTCAAGCGATTCGATGATTCCGGTTGGCATCCGACACGTCCACAGCACAGGGGTGTGCGATTCTATCGCGAACCGCGGCGTCGCGACGCCGCGGGCAGCCTTGCGGCGCAGGCGGCCGGCGGTCCCAGCGCTCAGCGTGCGGGGTTCGCCTGGCGACGGCCGGCCCGTGACGCCTGCCGCGACCGGCTGGCACGCCGGCGCTGGACTCACCCGGTGTGGCGCTTGACTCGCGAAGGCTTTTGTCGCAGCCTTCGCCATCGAGTCCGCGAGCATCATGAACGGGAGTGCGAGCGATGAGCAGCAGGCTGATCACAACCTGGAGCGAGTACGACAGTGCGATCCAGGAACTCCTTGACCTTTCCGCCACCAGACTGGACATCTTCGACGAGGACCTGTCAACCCTCAAGCTTGAAGCTCCGCAGCGGGTTGCTGCGCTGCGCGCGCTGCTCTCGGCACCCAGTCACGACAGGCAGTTGCGCATCGTCGTCCGCAAACGCGATTTCGTCTGCCAGTACAGTCCGCAACTGATGAACCTGCTGACCCTTTACGCGCCGTTGTTGTCGATCATCGACGCGCCGCCCCATCTCGACCAGCTTGGCGATTGCCTGATGATCGCCGACGACCGACACGCCCTCGTCCGCTTTCATCGAGATCAGCCGCGTGCCAGGCTGATCGTCGACGACACCAGCGAGTGCGCGCCTTACGCCCAGCGCTTCGCCGAGGTCCTTGGCGAGGGGGGTGATCCGCTGAGCTCGAAGACGCTTGGACTCTAGCTGCGCTACAGGCGAACGACGCTTGCCGTCGCCGGGCAATCGCACGACCGGCGACGCCGGGATCGTCTCTTCTTGGAAGCAGCGCACCTTGACTCGCACGCAGGCCAACCTCATCTTGCTCACGGTCGCCCTGATCTGGGGCTCGGCCTTTGTTGCCCAGGCGGAAGGAATGGCAGGCGTGGGACCGCTGACCTTCACCGGCATCCGCTTCCTGCTCGGCGCGGCGATCATTCTGCCGCTGGCCTGGCGCGAGTGGCAGCAGCGATCATTGTTCCGCCTGCCCGCCGGCACCGGGGACGTGCTCTGGGTCGGTGCCCTTGGCGTTCTGCTGATGCTTGGCGCCGCCCTGCAACAGATCGGCATCACCGGCACGACGGTGACGAACGCCGGCTTTCTCACGGCACTCTACGTGCCGCTGGTGCCACTGCTGGCCTGGCTTCTTCTGCGCATCCGGCCGCACTGGTCGGTCTGGCCGACTTCACTCGGCTGCCTCGCGGGAAGCTGGCTGCTGTCCGGTGCGCAGGGCCTGCATCCGGCCGCGGGGGATCTGTGGGTAATCGCGAGCAGCCTTTTCTGGGCGTTGCACGTCCTTTTCGTCGGCCGCATTGCCGAGCGCATCGCGGCCCCCTTCTTCGTTGCCTGCGGGCAATTCATCGTCTGCGGCATGGGCAGCCTGCTCTGGGGTACGCTGAGCGAGACGATCACCCTGGCCGGAATACGCCACGCCATGCTCCCCATCGTCTACGCGGGACTCGTCTCGGTGGCCATCGGCTTCACCGCACAGGTGATCGGGCAGCGCTACGCACAGGCGTCCGATGCGGCGATCATCCTCTCCGCCGAGACGGTATTCGCCGCCCTCTTCGGCTACCTGCTGATGGGCGATCGGCTGCAGGCAGGAGGAATCGCCGGCTGCGCGCTGATTCTCGCCTGCATCATCATCGTCCAGATTGCGCCACTGCAGCGCGCCCGGCAACGCACCCGCTGACCCGGCGGCCCGGTCCAAGCTGAGAACGCACGGTCGAAGCCCCTGCTTCACACGGCGGAGCCAGCGAAGATGTCGCGCCGCCGGCAGCGGGGCGCGGTAGCCGTGATTGCGGGAGTGGCGGCACGCGTGCCGGCGAAGTTGCCAGGGCTGGCGACTGGCTTGCCGCCGCAGTCCTTACTTGACCCGTTGCAGCCGCGCGCGACCACCCGAATGCGGCGGCTCCGGTGGTTGGTCCGCTTCCGGCTGCGGCTCCGCGGCTGCGCCAGCCGCCTCGGCACTCTCCGGCTCGAACGCCATGCCTGCGCCGTTCTCGCGCGCATAGATCGCGGACACGTTGCCCATCGGGATCCAGATATCGCGTGCAACGCCAGCGAAGCGCGCCTGAAAGCTGATGCCTTCATTGGCGATCTCGAGTTGTGCCGTCGCTTCGTAGTCGACGTTGAGAACGATCTGGCCGTCGCGAACGTGCTCGCGCGGGACGCGCGTGCTGGCGCCCACCGCGACGGCGAGGTACGGCGTGAAGCCGTTGTCGCAGCACCACTGGTGAATGGCGCGCACGAGATAGGGTTTGGTCGACGGCAGCTTGGCGTTCATGTTCCGGGGATCTCTGTCAAGGTGGTCTGGTCAGCCGGCAGGCATGAGCAACACCGGCGCCTGCACCAGCGCTAGCGACGCATCGCCTTCTCCGATGGCGTCAGCGCATCGATGAAGCCCTGCCGGCTGAAGATCCGCTCACCATATTTCATCAGCGGTGCCGCGGCCTTCGAGAGCTCGATGCCGTAGTGGTCGAGCCGCCAGAGAAGGGGGGCGATGGCGACATCAAGCATCGAGAACTCCTCGCCAAGCATGTGCTTCTGCTTGACGAAGACCGGTGCCATTTCGGTGAGCCGATCACGAATCTGAACGCGGGAGCGATCGGCAGCCTTGCTGTTCTTTTCCAGCGCCTCAATGTATGAGAACACTTCGCGCTCCATGGTGATCAGCAACTGGCGCGCGCGCGCACGCATGATCGGGTCGGCCGGCATCAGTTGCGGGTGCGGGAAGCGCTCGTCGATGTACTCGTTGATGATGTTCGGCTCGTACAGGATGAGATCCCGTTCGACCAGCACGGGGACGCGCCCGTACGGATTGATGATGGCGATGTCTTCCGGTTTGGCGAACAGGTCGACATCGATCACCTGGAAATCCATGCCCTTTTCGTAGAGAACGATTCGGCAGCGATGACTGAACGGGCAGGTGGTCCCGGAATAGAGATTCATCATGGTCAATACCTCAAAAACGAATCGGCATCGCAGCGGCGGTGGGCTCCTCTTGCGCCCTCGCCGGCGATGCCGCGGCCTGACAACCCGGCTCTGCTGCTGGGCTTACTTTACGTCTTTCCAGTAGGCCTTCTTCAGCGCATAGGCAGAACCGAAGAGGACCACGAGGAAAGCGAGGACGCCAATACCCAGGTTCTTGCGAAAACCGGCATCCGGTTCGGCAAGCCAGACCATGAACCCGACGAGATCGCCGACGACCTTGTCGTACTCGGCCGCCGACAGGCTGCCCGGAACCGCCAGCTCGAGCTTGTGATCCTTGTTCAGCACCTGCATCCCCTGGAGCTGCCAGAGGGCATGCGGCATGCCGACGTTCTCGAAGACGACGTTGTTCCAGCCGGTCGGCCGCCTCTCGTCGACGTAGAAGGATCGCAGGTAGGTATACAGCCAGTCCGCGCCGCTGCCGTCCGCCGACGACCGGGCGCGAGCAATCAGCGTCAGGTCCGGCGGCGCGGCGCCGAACCACACCTTCTGTTCGGCCGGGCGCGCGGCGACGCGCATCGGCTCGCCGATCTTCTCGGCGGTAAACATCAGGTTGTCACGCACCTGCTGCTCGCTGAGGCCAAGCTCGGTGAGCCGCGTGTAACGGACGAAACTGGCGCCGTGGCAGTTCAGGCAGTAGTTGACGAAGGTGCGGGCACCGCTCTGCAAGGCAGCCTTGTCGCCTTGTACATTGGGTGCCTTGTCCAGGTGGATGGCAGCGCCGGCGGCGAAGGCAAGAGCCGGTGCGAAGAGCAGCGCGGCAAGCAGTCTTTTCATGTTGTCCATTCCTTTACATCGTCACGCGATCAGGTTCCGGCTTGTACTTGTCTATCTTCGACCACCACGGCATGGTCAGGAAGAACAGGAAGTAGTAAGCGGTTAGGATCTGCGCAACAGGGGCGCCCGGGATGACACCGAAGAAGGCATAGGAAGGCGGTTGCGTACCCAGGAAGCCGAGCAGGATGAAGGAAATGACGAACAGCGTCAGCAGCGTCTTGAAGATCGGCCCACGGTAGCGGATCGACTTCACCGGGCTCCGGTCGAGCCACGGCAGAAAGGCGAGAATCACGACGCCCGCGCCCATCAGCACGACCCCCCAGAACTTGGCATCGATGCCGAACAACGGCCAGACCATGGCCCGCAGCAGCGAGTAATACGGGGTGAAGTACCAGACCGGCGCGATGTGCGGCGGGGTCTTCAGGGGATCCGCCGGCAGGAAGTTGTTGTACTCGAGGAAGTAGCCGCCACCCTCGGGCGCGAAGAAGACGATGATCGAGAAAACCATCAGGAAGACGACAACGCCGACGATATCCTTGACCGTGTAATACGGGTGGAAGGGGATGCCATCGAGAGGATTGCCGTGGATATCCTTGCGCTTCTTGATCTCGACTCCATCCGGGTTGTTCGAGCCCACTTCGTGCAGTGCCAGGATGTGCGCTGCAATCAGTCCGAGGAGAACGAGCGGCACGGCGATGACGTGGAAGGAGAAGAAGCGGTTCAGGGTCGCGTCGCCGACGACGAAGTCGCCGCGAATCCAGATCGACAGCGGCTCGCCGATCAGCGGAATGGCTGAGAACAGGTTGACGATGACCTGTGCCCCCCAGAAGGACATCTGCCCCCACGGCAACAGATAGCCCATGAACGCTTCGGCCATCAGGCAGAGAAAGATCAGCGTGCCGAAGACCCAGATCAGCTCGCGCGGCTGCCGGTACGAGCCGTACAGCAGACCACGGAACATGTGCAGGTAAACGACGACGAAGAATGCGGAAGCACCCGTCGAATGCATGTAGCGGATCAGCCAGCCCCAATTGACGTCGCGCATGATGTATTCGACACTGGCAAAGGCAACCGGGATGCCGTTCTCGTTGAGCGAGGCGTCGGGCTTGTAGTGCATGACGAGGAAGATGCCGGTGACGATCTGGATGACCAGCACCAGCATCGCCAGCGAACCGAAGAAGTACCAGAAGTTGAAGTTCTTCGGCGCGTAGTATTCGGAGAGGTGTCCGCGCCACATCGAGGTTGCCGGGAAGCGGGCATCGAACCACTCCAGCAGGTTGCCCTGCAGCGAGCCATCAGACTTGTACTTCTCGTAGTTGGTGTTCGACGCCATGGCTTAAGCCCCCTTCTTGTCTTCACCGATAAGAATCCGCTTATCGGACAGGTACATGTGCTTGGGCACCTCGAGGTTGTCCGGTGCTGGCTTGCTCTTGAAGACACGGCCGGCGAAGTCGAAGGTCGAGCCATGACACGGGCAGAGGAAGCCCCCCAGCCAGCCACCGTCCATTCCCTCTTCGGCGCCACTCTTGAACTTCGCCGACGGCGAGCATCCCAGGTGCGTGCAGATACCGACAACGACCATGATCTCGGGCTTGATCGAACGCGTTTCGTTCCTGCAGTACTCCGGCTGCATGTTCCTTTCAGACCTCGGGTCGGCCATTTCGCCGTCGAGCTTGGGCAGCGTTTCGAGCATGTGCGGCGTGCGGTTGATGATCCACACCGGCCGGCCCCGCCACTCGACGGTGATCATCTGACCGGGTTCAAGACTGCCGATATCGACTTCGACCGGTGCACCGGCCGCCTTGGCCCGCTCGGACGGCAGCATGCTGGAGACGAAAGGCACGAGCGCAGCTATCGCCCCCGCCCCGCCAACCGCAGCGGTGGCGACGATCAGTCGCCGCCTTCCGCCGTCCACCTTGCACTCATTGCTCATAGCGCTGATCCCTAGGACGTAGTGAAAAGTTGCTTCAAACCAAACCGCAACATTATACGCCAATCTCCATCCGGTTATTGAATTCGGAAGGACCCGCCCTGGGCCGCAAGGCCTTATCCGGCAAGCGCTCGGCGTTCGCGGAGGGCCTGCGCCAGCGTCCCGGCATCGACGTACTCGAGTTCGCCGCCAACCGGCACGCCGCGCGCGATTCGCGACACGCTGACGCCGCGACTGCGCAACATCTCGCACAGGTAGTGCGCCGTCGCTTCCCCCTCGTTCGTGTAGTTGGTGGCGATTATCACTTCCCGCACCAGCCCGTCACACGCTCGCGCGAGCAAGCGCTCCAGATGCAGTTCGGCTGGCCCGATGCCGTCCAGCGGCGACACACGGCCCATCAGCACGTAATAAAGCCCGGAGTAGGCGTGCGTCTGCTCGAGCATGTTCATGTCGACCGGCGTCTCGACGACGCACAGCAGCCCGGCATCTCGTTTGCCGGACAGGCAGCGCGGACAGATTTCCAATTCGGTGAAGGTATTGCAGCGCTGACAGTGACGCAGCGCCGTCAACGCCAACTGCAGCGATTCGGCCAAGCGTTGCGCGCCTGGCCGGTCGTGCTGCAGCAGGTGGTAGGCCATCCGCTGCGCCGACTTCGGGCCAACGCCCGGCAGACAGCGCAAAGCCTCGATCAGCGACTCGAGGCTCGACGGCGTCGTCATCAGAACGGCATCTTGAACCCGGGTGGCAGGTTGAGGCCTGCCGAGAAGCCGGCCATCCGCTCCTGGGAAGCCTGCTCGGCACGCCGCATCGCATCGTTCAGCGCCGCCGCCACGAGGTCCTCGAGCATCTCGCGATCGTCCATCACCGCTGGGTCGATCGTCACCCGCCGCACACTGTGCGCACAAGTCATCAGCACCTTGACCATGCCGGCGCCCGCCTGCCCCTCTACTTCCAGCTCCGCCAGCTGCTCCTGGGCTTTCTTCATGTTTTCCTGCATCTGCTGGGCCTGTTTCATCAGGCCGGCGAGTCCACCTTTCATCATTTCTCTTGCCTCGATGCGAACTTAAACTGGTTTGATTGACGATTCGATCAGGGTTGCGTCGAACATCTCGATTATCTCGCGCACGAAGCCATCCTGCTCGACCGATGCGATCGCGCGGTCCATGCGCTCCTGGCGGTCACGCCGTGCCGCCGCCGCCGGAGTATCACCGGAGCCATCCTCGACCACGATGCTCAACTGCATCGGCAGGGCGAAATGCTCGGCCAGGCATTGCTGCAACTTGTCCTGCGCCGCCTTCATCAGCAG
The DNA here is from genome assembly GCA_013347225.1 of Candidatus Accumulibacter similis. Classification (NCBI taxonomy): domain Bacteria; kingdom Pseudomonadati; phylum Pseudomonadota; class Betaproteobacteria; genus Candidatus Accumulibacter; species Candidatus Accumulibacter similis. The sequence goes on from CP054595.1 coordinate 199,573, forward strand.
ATGGCGATGCCTCGGCGCCAGCTGCAGGACGATCCGGCCGGCCGCCAGTTCACGCAGCTCGCAGTGCTGTGCCAGTTCGCGCGCCATGCCGCTCGGCTTCAGGACGGCGAGCAGCTCGTGCCAGTCGGTGGCTGACGCCGCCGGCCCGACGCGCGCCGGCGTCGGCGTCGGCGGCAACGCTGGCGCCGGTCGCGGCGCTGCAAGCGGGGCCTCGACACGAGCAGGCGGCGGCTGCTTCGTGGCGCCGACGAGCGGCAGCGATTTCGTCGACGGTCGGCCGGCGCTGCTGGCGGCTGCCAGTGCCCGCCTACCGGCACCTTCCTCCGGCTCCGGACGAAAGGCATGCAGCCGCAACAGCGTCATCACGAAGCCGGCGTGCTCGTCAGGCGCCAGCGGCAGCTCCTGACGACCATGGACGGCAATGTGATACGCCAGCTGCACGTACTCGGCGTCGAGGCGGGCGGCGATGTCGAGCAGCTGCACACGCTCCGGAAGATCGTCAGCGATCGCCTGCGGCGCGAGCTGTGCGATCTGCACCCGGGTAAACAGGGCTGCCAGTTCCTGCAGCGCGGCGTCGAACGACAGGCTGCGTGCCGCCATGTCGTCGACCACCTGCAGCATCGCTGCGGCGTTGCCGGCCAGCAGGGCATCGAGAATCGAAAACAGATGGTCGAGATCGACGGCGCCAAGCATCTGCCGCACCTGCGCCTCCTCGACCCGGCCCGAACCATGCGCAATCGCCTGGTCGAGCAGCGACAGTGCGTCGCGCATGCTGCCGGACGCCGAGCGCGCCAGCAATTGCAAGGCACCCGCTTCGGCGCTGATCGCTTCGACTTCGAGAATCTGCCGCAGGTGGTTGGCGATCAGCGGCTGCGTCATCTGCTTCAGATTGAACTGCAGGCAGCGCGAAAGGACGGTGACCGGAATCTTCTGCGGGTCGGTCGTCGCGAGAATGAACTTCACGTGCTCCGGCGGCTCCTCGAGGGTCTTCAACATGGCATTGAAGGCGGAGTTGGAGAGCATGTGCACTTCGTCGATGACGTAAACCTTGAAGCGGCCTCGTGTGGGCGCATACACCGCATTCTCGAGGAGCTGCCGCATCTCGTCGACGCGGGTATTGGTCGCCGCATCGACCTCGAGCAGGTCTACGAAGCGCCCGGTGTCGATCTCCTGGCAGGCGGAACAGACCCCGCAGGGTGCCGCGCTGACGCCGGCCTCGCAGTTCAGTGCCTTGGCCAGGATGCGCGCCAGCGTCGTCTTGCCCACTCCCCGCGTGCCGGTAAACAGGTAGGCATGGTGCAGCCGCTGGGCCGTCAGCGCATGTTCGAGCGCGCGCACGACGTGTTCCTGCCCGACGAGGCTGGCGAACGTGCGCGGGCGCCACTTGCGCGCCAGGACCTGGTAACTCATGCGCGGATTCTAGCAGATGGTGCCACCGGCCCCGTCACAGTTTGCTTGCCGCCGATCCTGCGTGAGGCGCGCCCGGGCCATGCCGTCGCGCAGGCCGGCGACCGGCCGCATCGCCCGGGGCCAGAAACGGAAATGGCGAGCCTTACCCCCGGCACTCACATGAGACGGCTGTGGCTGCTTCCTTCCGGACCTGACCAGGTTCACCATCCTGCGATGCGGGGAGACCCGCCGACAGAGATGCTATCACATCAACCACCGCCGCGCCCGAAATGCCGCAGGAAGTCTGCAAGAAAGGCTGCCTCGCCCGTCGGGATGTCGTCGGCGAAGGCGATCACCACCTCACTGCGCGGCAGCGCAAGCAGGCCGGCGCGGAGGACGGGCAGGCCGCGGCAGGAAAGGCTCACGGACTGCCCCGGACGAGACAGCCGCCAGCCCGCCGGCAGTCGATCCACCACCCAGCCGGCCAGCAGCGGCTGCAACTGGCGCTCGAACTCGGTGGGCGTCAGGCTCATGACCAAGCGCCGCACCGCGTCAACCGCCAGCGATCGGCGGCCAGATCGCCAGCGCATCTCCCGGCTTCAGCCGGTGCGCGGAACGGGACTCCGGAGCGACGAACACGCCGTTGACCAGTACCAGATGCACGAGGCGCGGCGGCAGAGCCCACGACTCGATGACCGACGCCACCGATGCATCATCGGCCACTTCGAGTGTCAGGACGTTGCTCCGCCGCGCAGCAGGGGGCAGGTAGTCGGAGAGCGAGGCAAACAGCTTGAAAGTGATTTCCATCAGCGCGCGGCCGCCAGGCCGCGGGCAAGGTAGGCTTCGCTGAGCAGCAGCGGGTTGGCGAGCAGCCGTGCCTTCCATTCGCCGAGGCGTACGCGTCCCTGGATCAGGCCGCGCAGGACGCCGATGTGCTCGGTGTGACCGATACTGTTGGCGCCAACCAGCCGATCGTCGGCAAACACCAGGCGGAGATAGCGATACTCCGTTGCGTCGAGCAACTGCGCCGTCTCGCAACCAGGCCCACTCTCCCACTGGCCGAAGGAAGCCGAAACCAGGCCGAGGGTATCGAGGACGTTGAAGACGAAGGTGCCCGGCAGGCTCGCCTTTTGTCCCGCCATGTTGAGTGCGGCAGTGCGTGCCTGCTCGACGGCATCGGGTTGAATGGCATTGACCACGCGCCGGCCGCTGCCAAACTCGACGGCTTCGGCGACATCACCGGCGGCGTAGATGCCGGCGACGCTGGTCTGCATCGTTTCGTCGACCAGCACGCCGGTGTCAACGGCGATCCCGCTGCCGGCGAGGAAAGCGACGTTCGGGCGCACGCCGGTGGCATTGATCAGCGTGTCCACAGGCAGCGTCCGGCCGTCGTCAAGCCGGACCAGGAGAGCCTGCGCGGACGGCTCGATCGCCTCGACCCGGCGCCCGGCAAGGACCTCGACCCCTTTTCCCAGGCACCAGCGACGAATCAGGTCGCCAGCCACCTCGTCCAGCATGCGCGGCACCATCCGGTTGCCCATCTCGACGACGGTCAGCCTTGCCCCGCGTTCGGCGAGCGCCTCCATGATGATGCAGCCGATGAAGCCCGCACCCATCTGCAGCACGCGCGCGCCGGCAGCAACGCGGGCAGCGATGGCACGTGCATCGGCCAGCGTCCAGCATGCCAGAACCCCGGCCGACCCGATTCCCGGAATCGCCGGCTGCTGCGGCTGCGAGCCGGTGGCGACGAGCAGCCGGTCAAATGGCAGCGTGCTGCCGTCGGCGAGGCAAACCTCGTGCCTGCCGCTGTCGATGGCTTCGACGCGCCCCCGCAACATGCGGATCTTCAGGCGCTCGAAATGGCCGGCCTCCTTGCGCAGATAAGTGCCCGCCTCGCCAATCCGACCCATCAGTAGATAGGGAATGGCCATCCGCGAATACGGTGGCTCTGGCTCGTCGCCGATCAGGGTGATGTCGGCTTGCGCATCCGCGGACCGCAAGGTCTCGGCGGCAACGACCCCCGCCGGGCCGTTGCCGATGATCACATGTCGCAGCACCTCAAAGACCCAACCGCGCGCGCGTGTCGGCAGTGGGAACTCCGTCCGCTGTCCAGCCACGCAAACTGTAGTACTCGGGAAGCATCTTGCCGAGTTCAGCCACCATCCCCTGCGAAGCGCCCGTCTTGCACGGCTCGGTGAGCAGCCGCGGCGGCAGCGTGTCATCGCGGGCGGTGATCCCGGCCGCCAGGTTGAAATCGCGCTCGAGGTTCCAGATGCGCTCGCCGGTCTGCAACAGGGATTCCAGCGACCAGTCGCCACCGCAGGCCGCCTGGATCTGTGGCTGGATGTCGTTCATCGTCCACGCAAAGGTGGTGAACACGCACAGACCGCTCGAGTCGACCGCTGCCGTGGCGTCCTGGAAGGCCTTCAGAAGCTCGGGCTTGCCCGCTGTCTCGCGCGGTTCGGTCTTCACCGGGATGCCGAACACCTCGGACGACACCATGTAGCCACGCAGATGGCAGGCGCCGCGGTTCGAGGTCGCATAGGCGAGTGCCATCCCCTGCAGCGCACGGCCATCGTAGGCCGGGAACTCCTGCCCCTTGACGGTCATGGACAACTCCGGCCGGCCGTAGCGGGCGCACAACCGCTTCGAACCCTGACCGATGATCTTGCCAAAGCCTTCGCCACGCGCCGTCATCTCGGCCAGGCGGCAGAGCGCCGCAGCCGAACCGAACGGCGCCTCGAGGCCAATCTCTTCCTTGCTCAGCACGCCGAGTTCGTACAGTTCCATGACCGCGCCGACGGTCGCCCCGAAGGAAATCGGATCCATCCCGTCCTCGTTGCACAGGAGGTTGGCATACTGCAGGGCCTCGAGGTCATCGACCCCGTTGGCATTGCCCAGCGCCCACGCCGCCTCATACTCGAGACCGCCGTTGGCCCCCCAGTACTGCGGCTTGTTGTCGACCGAGAAATGGCTTTCGTCGATACGCGAAATGCGGCCGCAGGCGATCGTGCAGCCGAAGCACGCCTGATTCGTCACCAGATGCGTGCGGCCATCGGTGGCTCGCTTTTCGTGCATCGCCTCGGCCGAGATGCGACGCGCCCCCTCGAACTGGACATCGCGGTGATTGCGTGTCGGCGAGGCACCCATCTCGTTGATCACGTTCATCAACACCTGTGTACCGTAGGTGGGCAACCCCTGCCCGGTCACTGCGTTCTCTGCCAGGACCTTCTTGCCGGCGGTCACTGCCGCCATGAAGGCTTTCGGGTCGGCGACATTGCCCACCCCGCGGGTACCGCGAACCGCCACCGCCTTGAGATTCTTCGATCCCATCACGGCACCGACACCCGATCGTCCAGCCGCACGATGCAGGTCATTGACGATGGCGGCGAAGAGAACCAGGTTCTCGCCAGCACGACCGATGCTCGATACCCGCAACAACGGATCCTGATGGCGCTGGTGGAGGATCGCCTCGGTTTCCCAGACGGTCCGGCCCCAGAGTTCTCCGGCCGGCAGCAGTTCGGCATGCTCGTTCTCGATGTGCAGGTACACCGGCTGCGGCGACCGGCCCTCGATGATGATCATGTCCCAGCCGGCGAACTTCAGCTCGGCGCCAAAATAGCCTCCCGAGTTCGAGCAGGCGATGACCCCGGTCAGCGGCCCCTTGGTGACTACCGAATAGCGGCCACCCGTCGAGGCCATGGTGCCGGTCAGCGGTCCGGTAGCATAGATGAGCTTGTTTTCCGGAGCCAGCGGGTCGACGGCGGGATCGATCTCGCTGACCAGGTACTTGCTTGCCAGCCCCCGCTGACCGAGGTACTGGGCGGCCCAGGCCATGTTCAGCGGCTCGCTGCGGCAGCTACCCTGGGTGAGGTTGACGCGAAGGATCTTGCGTGTCCAGGCCATGGTCGTTCCTCCTCAAAGGTGTGCGGCGGCGTCGGTCTTCTGCGCCCACTGGCGCATCCGCTCGAGGCCCGTCCAGTCGGCGTCGACATAGGAGATCGCCCCGGTCGGACAGGCCGTCGCGCATGCCGGATCGCCACCACAGAGATCACACTTCTGCACCTTGCCGGAATCACGGCTGTAGTTGATCGTGCCGAACGGGCAGGCGATCGTGCACACCTTGCAGCCGACACAGACCGCCTCCAGCACCACCTTCGCACCGGTGGCGTGATCGAGCTTGATCGCTTCTACCGGGCAGGCGTTGAGACACCACGCCTCGGTGCATTGGGTACAGGTATAGGGAACCTTGCGACCCTCGTGGTGAAAATCGAAGACCTTGATGCGTGACCGCGATGGATTGAACATTCCTGTGTTCTCATACGAACAGGCCATTTCACACTGCAGGCACCCGGTACACTTGCCCGGATCGATGTGCAAGGATTTCTGCATGGCGTCTCCTCCTCTGGGTGATCGATGATCCTGCTGCCCGACATCGCGTTTTCGGCGCTCGATGGATCACTATAGACAAGAGAAAGGGCCGATGAAAGTTGCGCTGCAGCAATTCTCGCCACCGACGCGACAGGCGCGTCTGCGGCGGCGAAGCCGGTGTCCCGCAACCGGTCGCCCGCAGCCACCCGGCACAAAGTCCGGCGACGGGCGGGGAATGGCTTAGAATCCGGCTTTTTGCCGCCCACCCGCGGCCTGCCGCAAGCTGCGCAAGCTCGCTTGCGCGCGCTGCCGGAGGCCGCCGCTCTGGAGCCTCGGGCCCGGCGCCGGCCGCCGCGATGCGGTGACCCGCGGCGGCTCGATGTGAACATCGTGATGACGAAGATCAAGACCACGCGAATCTGCCTCGTCCGCCATGGCGAGACCACCTGGAACGCCGAGAAACGCATTCAGGGACAGATCGACATCGGACTCAATGCCGCTGGCCTCGCGCAGGCGCAGGCGGCGGCAGAGTGGCTCGCGGCGGAGGCGGTGGCTGCGCTCTACAGCAGCGACCTGCTGCGCGCGCGCCAGACTGCCGAGCGCATCGCGCACAGGATGAAACTGCTCCCGGCCTTCCGGCCCGAATTTCGCGAACGACGCTATGGGTTCTTCGAGGGACTGACCTACGACGAATCACGCGCCAGGTATCCGGCGGATTACCACGCCTTCGAGACCCGCGAGCCCGACTTCGTGATTCCGTTCGGCGGCGAGAGCCTGCAACAACTGCACGCACGCGTCAGCCGTGGCTTGCGCGAACTGGCCACCGGACACGCGGGCGAGACGATCATCGTCGTCACCCACGGCGGCGTCCTCGACATCGTCAACCGACTGGCACGCGGCAATCCGCTGTCGGCCCCGCGCGATTTCCTGATCCCGAACGCCGGCATCAACTGGCTGCATGTCCGCGGCCAGGAATGGACCGTGGAAAGCTGGGGCCAGACCGGCCACCTGGCCGGCTTCGGACTCGACGAACTGCCCTAGTCAGGGCGCTGCTGCGCTAGCCGTCCCGGCACAGCGCATGGCCGGCGCGCCGGCGGCGCCCGACCGGTTTCCCGGACGACCGCTGCCGGCGTCAGCCGGTGATGTACTTCTCCATCTGCTCGATGATGAACTGCTGCTCGCAGATGGTTTCCTTGACCACGTCCCCAATCGAAACGATGCCGATGACCTTGCCCTCCGCGAGCACTGGCAGGTGACGGAAGTGCTTCTCGGTCATGATTGCCATGCACTCGTCGACCGTCTGCTCCGCTGTCACGTAGAGCACCCTGTCGGACATGATCTCACGGACACGCGTATCCTTGGATGCCTTGCCGTGGAGGATCACCTTGCGCGCATAGTCACGCTCGGAAAAGATACCGACGAGTTTGTCACCGTCAAGCACGAGGACGGCGCCGACGTTCGCATTCGACATCACCTGCAGAGCGTGAAAAACCGGATCCTCGGGTGAGACAACTGCCAGGTCTGCGCTCTTGGCAGCTAGGATTTGCCTGAGTGTCTTCATGAAGCGTCCTTTCTGGTCAGGGAAGCAGCCCTTGGCGGAGCGTCCGACGCTCGCTCCGCCAAGGGGTGCGAAAACCGCTGGCGAATGCGCACTGGCGGGCAATTCGCCGACACGAACCGTCCGCCAGAGACCTAGCGCAGACCAGCAGCGTACTCGGCAACCGCGTTGATCTGGTGGTCGGAAAGTTTGCCTGCGATGACGCGCATCATCCTCTCCGAATCGTTCGCACGCTCGTGACTCCGGAAGCTCTTCAACTGAGCGGCAGTGTATTCCGCGTACTGACCCGCCAGCCGCGGATACTGGCTCGGCAGACCGGCGCCGGCAGGGCCGTGACAACCGGCACACGCCGGCACCCCCTTGGCAAAATCCCCCATCCGCCACAGCGACTTGCCCTCGACCAGGAGCTTCTCCTCCTTGGCCACGGATGGCTTGATCTTCTGCTGCGCGAAGTACAGCGCGAGGCCACGCATGTCCTCGTCTGAAAGCGCGGCAACCATGCCGCCCATGATCGCATTGTTGCGCACCGGTGGCTTGCCATCGACGGACTTGAAGTTGCTCAGTTGCTTGTAGAGATACTCCGGGAGTTGACCGGCGATGATTGGATTGGCCGCCGCCGGACTGTTGCCGTCGGCACCATGGCAGGCCACGCAGACGCCCTCGGCGATTTCCTTGGCCTTCGCCAAGTCGGGTTTTGCTTTCGCCTGTTCTGCTGCGAAGACGGGGAAACTGGCGGCCAGGAGAACCGCTAGTACCGTGGTACGAATCATGTCCACACTCCCATTGACAACGATGACGGATCTGAGGCCTGCGAAGCCGGGCAACAAAGCTGGTATTCTATATCAGTTTGGCTCCCGGGCGCGCGCCTCCCCGTTTCCACTTTCCACCTCCCCTCCGGTTCCTCCATGCCCCTTTTTCAGAACGCTGTCTTCCAGACGACGGTGGCCCGGCTGCAGGATCTGCCGGGCGATTCGCAGGCCGAAATCGCTTTTGCCGGTCGTTCGAATTCGGGCAAGTCGTCGGCGATCAATGCGCTCGCCAACCACACCCGCCTCGCCTTTGTCTCGCGAACGCCCGGACGGACCCAGCACCTCAACTACTTCCGGATAGAACCCGGAAAATATCTTGTCGACCTGCCCGGCTATGGCTACGCCAAGGCTCCGGAAGAGATCCGCTCGCAATGGGAAGGCCTGCTGGCGCCCTACCTGCGCCACCGCGAAGCGATCTGCGGCCTGGTCCTGATCATGGACAGCCGGCACCCACTGACCGAACTCGACCTGCAGATGCTCGGCTGGTTTGCGCCGACGGGGAAGCCGATTCATGTGTTGTTGTCGAAGGCGGACAAGCTCACCCGCCAACAGCAGGAACTCGCATCGCGCGAGGTTGCCCGCGTGCTGGGGGCAACTGGCGGCCACTGCACATGGCAACTCTTCTCGAGCCTCAAGAAGTGGGGAATCGCACAGGCCGAGACCGTTCTCGCCGCCTGGGTCGGGTTGAGCGTGAAGGAAGCGGCGCCAGCGCCCGCCAGCGTGCCGGGTGCAGCGCGCGCGCGTGCGAAACGTGCGGCAATCGGCTGGAGCGCACGCAGCACCACCAGCGCCGGCAAGCAACAAAAAAAACCCCCGGCAAAGGGGGGGAGCCGGGGGCAAGACATGCCTTAAGGAAATAAGGCACCCGCTCAGGGAGGTGAAGCGGGAGACGGCAGCGCCATCTGCTTGAATGGAGTGCTGTCGGGTCCGAACAGTTCCCCCGGCACGCCGAGAATTCGATTCATTGTGTTTATCCACACCTGATGTCCATCCACCCCTGAAGACAGGCGCCGACCATGCCCATCCAAGCCCACTTCCCTGGCACCCGCATGCGCCGCATGCGACGCGATGACTTTTCCCGTCGCCTGATGCGCGAGAATCAGTTGCGCGCTGACGACCTCATCTACCCGGTGTTTGTCGTCGAGGGTGCGGGACGCGTGGAGCCCGTTCCCTCGATGCCCGGGGTCGAGCGTCAGAGCCTGGATCGGCTGTTGAAGACGGCGGAGCGTGCCCTGGCTCTGGGAATCCCGGCCATCGCCCTCTTCCCGGTGGTCGACGCCAGCCGCAAGACAGCTGCGGCGGCAGAGGCGCTGAACCCCGACGGACTGGTACCGCGGGTGGTGGCGGCGCTGAAGAAGGAACTCCCCGAACTCGGCGTCATCACCGACGTCGCACTCGATCCGTACACCAGCCACGGACAGGACGGGCTGATCGATGCCGATGACCCGCGTGCCTACGTTCTCAACGATCAGACGATCGAGGTGCTCGCAAGGCAGGCTCTGGTGCATGCGCAGGCTGGTGCCGACATCGTCGCGCCATCCGACATGATGGACGGCCGCGTCGCCCGCATTCGCCGCGCCCTCGATGACGCCGGCGAGATTCACACCCGCATCCTCGCCTATGCGGCCAAGTATGCCTCGAGCTTCTACGGTCCGTTCCGCGACGCCGTCGGCTCGGCGGGCAACCTCGGCAAGGGCAACAAATACAGCTACCAGATGGACCCCGCGAACAGTGACGAAGCCTTGCGCGAGGTGGCTCTGGACATCGCCGAGGGAGCCGACATGGTGATGGTCAAGCCGGGAATGCCCTACCTCGACATCGTTCGCAGGGTCAAGGAAGAGTTCCGCGTGCCGACCTACGTCTATCAGGTGAGCGGCGAGTACGCCATGCTCAAGGCTGCGGCCCAGAACGGCTGGCTCGACGAGGAAGCCTGTGTTCTGGAAAGCCTGCTGGCATGCAAGCGCGCTGGTGCTGACGGCATCCTGAGCTACTTCGCGCTCAGCGCCGCCGCTTGGCTCAGGAACTCTGCCTGACGACGGCGGGCGCAGTGCTGCGGCGGCGAGCGCCCTGCATCGCCGCTTCGACGAAACGGTAGAACAACGCCGCAGCGACCATGCTCGCCAGCCATGCAACGATGAGACCGGCGAGATTGAGCCACGGGCCATCCTGCGCGAAGCGCGAAAAGAGTGCGTTCACCAGCAGGCAGACCGGAAAATGGACCAGGAACAGGGAATAGGAGGTCCGTCCGAGATAGCCGATCAGCCGCGCCTTCGGCCAGCGCTCGAGAACACCGGAACAACGCGCCAGTGCGAGTGCAAGCGCCACCACGAGGGCCACCGCGATGCGCGGCCGATACTCGAGCAGCAGCGTGAGCACAACCGCCGCCAGCACCGGCAGGAGCCACCGGGCGGCACGTTGCGGCTGGCCGTTGCTCGCCCAGTAGCTGACCACACCGAGGGCGTAGGAACCGAAGAAGTAGACACCCCAGCTATCCCAGTCGGCGTCGAGATTGAAGTGGTAGAGCGACGCCATGGCCAGCGTGGCAACGAGGCCGGCAGCAATGGCGGCCTCGCCGGCAGCGCTGCCGGCGGCCTGGCGTGCCAGCCACAACAGGCCGAGCAGCAGTGCGAACAGCTGGAAGTCTATGGCGATGTACCAGACGCCCGCCGAGAGGCCTTCATGGCCGAGAATGCTCTGCAGGAGGAACACATGCGCCAGCACCTGCGACAGACTGGGACGCCCCGGCAATGAGTCGTGTACCATCAGAGCGCGGCCGATGGCAGCAATGAGCAGGGCGACCAGGAGCGCAACCAGGTAGGGACCGACCAGCTTCCGATAGCGCTTCCAGAGGAGGTCGAGCGGCTCCGTCGCGCGCAGGCAACCGGCCGGCGCCAGACTGTGGACGGCGAGGAAGCCGCCGAGCACGAGAAACACCTGGACAGCGTAACGCGCGTCCTGGCTGAACCAGGAGATCAGGTCCGGCGCCAGTGCGTGCGCGTGGTCGGACATCGGCCCGTAGAAGGCGAGATGATGCAGTACGATCAACTGCGCGGCGAGCGCCTTGAGCGCGTCGATGAAGGGGAATCGGGAAAGCATCTTCTGCTCTGTCGCCTCAATGATCAAGAAGGTGTTGCCGGTACTCGTCGATCGGCAGCGGCCGTCCGCAAAGGTAGCCCTGCATCTCGTCGCAGCCTTCGCCGGCCAGGAAGTCACGCTGCAGCTCCGACTCGACCCCCTCGGCGATGACCGTCAGTTGCAGGCTGTGGGCCAGCGCGATCACTGCCCGGGTGATCGCGCAGTCCTCGACGCCGCCCGGCAAGCCCCGCACGAAGCTCTGGTCGATCTTCAGTTTGTTGATCGGCAGCCGCTTGAGATAGGCCAGCGAGGAATAGCCGGTACCGAAATCGTCGATGACGAGGCTGATGCCCATAGCCCGCAGATTGTCGAGCACCTGTACGCTGCCCTCGGCATGGCTCATGATGGCACTTTCGGTGATTTCCAGCTCGATGCAACGCGCGGCCAGACCCGATGATGCCATGGCCTTGCGCGCCGTTTGCTCGATTCCGCCGCGGCTGAACTCGACGCCGGAGACGTTGACCGACAGCACACCGGGAGCCAGGCCGGCGGCAAGCCAGGCCGCCCAGTGGCCTGCCGCCGTCAGCAGGACCCACTCGCCGATCGCCACGATCAACCCCGACTCTTCGGCCAGCCTGATGAACTCCCCCGGCATCACCAGCCCGTGCTCCGGCCGCCACCAGCGCACCAGCGCCTCGGCGCCAAGCAAGCGGCCATCGAGCAGCGAAAACTGCGGTTGCAGGTAGACCCGCAGCTCGTCACGTTCGATGGCGCGCCGCAGGTCAGTCTCCATCTGCAGACGTTCGAGCGATGATCGGGTCAGGGCCTTGGTGAAGAAGTCGTAGGTATTCCGACCACGCTCCTTTGCCCGGTACATCGCCACATCGGCATTCTTCATCAGTGTCTCGACATCGTTCCCATCCTGCGGGAAAACGCTGATACCGATACTTGCGCCGACAAAGAACTCCTGCTCGACCGTCACCGGGGCATCCTGCAGAACGCAGAGGATCTTCTCCGCGACATGTGACGCGGCACCCGGATCGGCGATCCGCTCGACGATGATCAGGAACTCGTCGCCACCCAGGCGGCCGACCGTGTCCGATTCCCGCATCAACCGCCGCAGGCGCCGCGCCACCTCGCAGAGGACCCGATCGCCGGCCTGGTGGCCGAGCGTGTCGTTGATGATCTTGAAGCGATCGAGATCGATGAACAGGACCGCCAGGTCGGTTTCATCGCGGTGCGCCCGCTGCAATGCCTTGTGCAAGCGGTCGCCCAGCAGCAGCCGGTTTGGCAGGCCGGTGAGCGGATCGTGGTGTGCCTGATGGTCGAGCTGATCGTGCGCCCGGCGCAACTCGGTGATGTCCGAGAACACGCCGACGTAGTGGGTGACGCGGCCCGCGCTGTCATGCACGGCGCTGATCGTCAGGGATTCGAGGAAGGTCTGTCCATCCTTGCGCCGGTTCCACAGCTCGCCCTGCCAGCGCCCGGCGGTGGTCAGCTCCCGCCACATCGCCACATAGAGATCACGATCCTGACGACCCGACTGCAGAATGCGCGGGTTGCGCCCGATCACTTCCCCCTCGCTGTAACCCGTGATCTCCGTGAACGCCCGGTTCACGGCAATGATGCGACCGTCGGGAGCGGTGATCGTGATTCCCTCGGCGCTGCTGTCGAAGACGGTGGCCGCCTGTTGCAACCTCGCCTCCATCCGCTTGCGTTCGGTGATGTCGAGCATCACGCCGACGAGACCGGCGCCCGGCTCGTCGGCGTTGCCGTAGGTCGCCTTGTGAAAGATGACGTCGCGGTAGCCGCCATCGGCGTGGCGGACCTGCGCCTCGTAGACCTGGGAACCGCCACGCTCAAAGAGTTCGTTGTCGGCAGCCCGATAGCGCTCGGCGAGATCATGCGGCGCGACGTCGTAGACCGTGGCGCCCACCACTTCGCTGCGCCGTTTGCCGATCATGTCCAGGAACGCCTGGTTGCAGCCAAGATAACGCCCAGCACGACTCTTGTAGAAGACCGGGCCGGGAATCGCCTCGATCAACTGACGCATGAAATGGAGCTGCTGCGACAGTTCGCGGGTGCGCTCGCCGACCCGGTGCTCGAGTTCGAGATGGCTTTGCCGCAGTCTCTCCTCTGCCGCCCGTTGCGCCGTGACATCCTCGTAGGTCCAGATCCAGGTGTCAGCCTTCTCGTGCTCGCCGATGGTGCGACCGATCGCCCGCACCCGGATTGGCTGGCCGTCACGCCGGCAGAACACAAACTCGCCGGCGAAGGTCTCCCTGCCCGGGTGATGCTCGTAGACCAGCCGCCCACCCTCTTCCCACGCCGCGTCGCTGGCAAAGAGGATGCGCGCCGACTGCCCGTTCAGGCCCCCTGGCGGGTAGCCGAAGATCTCCTCACAGCGATGATTGCAGCGCAGAATGGTCCGCTGCCGCTGGTAGGAGATGCCGATCATCGCGTTGTCGAAGATCAGTTGCTGCTCCCACAGGCTGTCGACCAGCGCCTCTTCGGCAGCGCGGCGTGCCGTCACGTCTTCAAACAGCCAGACCAGGCCCTCATCCGGGTTGTCCGGGTTGAAGCGGCTGCCCGTGACCTGGCACCAGATTGGTGTGCCATCAGCCTTGCGGTACTCGAGTTCGCCGCTGTAACGCCCGCTTGTATCGATCACCGCATGCGCGCGCTCGCCGGCCTCCATCCACTGGGCGTCGCTGGCAAAGCAGATGCGGGTGGATTGGCCGGGCAGTGTCCCTGGCGGGTAGCCGAACATCTTCTCGAAGCTGGGATTGCAGCGCAGGATGACCCGGTCGCGCAGGAAGGCAATACCGATCGGTGCCCGCTCGAAGATCAGCGTCTGCTCGCGCAACAGGCTGTCGTTGACTGCGCGGGCGCGAACCTCGTCCGAAATGTCGCGCACGATCCAGACCGTCCCGTTGGCAGGTGCGGCAGGGTCGATCGCGCGCGCGACGACGTGGGCAACGAAGATGCTGCCATCACGGCGCGTCATGTCGGTCACCAGGTCTACCGCCTGCTCGATGCGCAAGGCCGAGCGCGCTCGCGTCCGCAGGGCGTCGCAGGCCTCCCGGTCGGAATAGAAGACGAGATCGGCCTGCCCGACCAGAGTCCCGGGCTGCCAGCCAAAGAGTTCCTCGGCGCGCGGGTTGCAGCGATAGACTCGACGATTGCGCATGCACACCACGGCAATCCCGGAATGATCGAGAATGGCGCGGTATTCCAGCAACTGCTGTGCGAGTGAGTCCGACTCTGTCATGGCGCTTCGCCACCGCCTCCAGAGAACAGCTTGCGTGCCCGGGGCAACGACCGCCAGCCCGACTGCGGCAATTGCAGGCGCTGCCAATGCCGTGGCAAATCGAGCACTGACCGCAGGCGCAGATCCAGCCACGGCGGCTGCCGGGTGCTGCAACTGATCCAGACAGTTTTCATCCCCAGATGTTTCGCCGTCTTGAGGTTGGCGAGCGAATCCTCGACCATGATGCAGCGCTGCGGCGACAGTAGCTCGCGGCGCAGAAGATGGCGGAAAGCCCCGAGCGCCGGCTTCGGCTGGAAGCGAAGCCGCTCGACCGAGTACAGTGCGGAGAACCGGCGGCGCACCCCGACCAGCTCTAGAACGGCTTCGCTGTAGGCCAGCGGCGCGTTCGAGAAGACGATCTTGCGCCCGGGCAGGCGCCGCAGCATGGCGTTCAGCCCACGCTCAAATACCAGCATCCGCTTGAGGTCCGGAAAGTCATGCGTGTGGCGAAGGAAATGCTGCGGGTCCGTTCCATGGTGGCGCATCAGTCCGAGCAACGTCGCGCCATAGCGCTGCCAGTATTCGAGCCGGATGCGGGTCGCCTCGTCGTCATCCACGCCGAGGTGGTGGCGGATGTAGGTCGACATCGCGCGGTTGATATGCGGAAAGATGTGCGGCGTGGCATCGTGCAGCGTGTTGTCGAGGTCGAACAGCCACACCGGTGACGCCGCGTTCAGCGTGATCTCCCGCTCAATAAGACTTGATCATCGTACCGACGCCGTGGTCGGTCAGGATCTCCAGCAGCAACGCGTGCTCGACGCGGCCATCGATGATGTGCACGCTCTTGACACCATTGCGCGCAGCATCGAGCGCCGAAGAGATCTTCGGCAACATGCCGCCGGACAGGGTGCCATCGGCAACCATGTCGTCAATCTGCTTCGGCGTCATGCCGGTGATCAGGACACCCGCCTCGTCGAGTACACCCGGCGTGTTGGTCAGCAGGACAAGCTTCTCGGCCTTGAGGATCTCGGCGATCTTCCCGGCAACGACATCGGCATTGATGTTGTAGGTCTCGCCATTCTTTCCGACACCGATTGGCGCCACCACCGGGATGAAACCTCCGGCCTCGAGGTGACCGATCAGCGACGGGTCGATCTGCGTGATGTCACCGACCTGGCCGACGTCGATCAGGTCTTCGCTGTTGTCCCGATCCGCCAGCAACAGTTTCTTCGCGCGGATGAAGCTGCCGTCCTTGCCGGTCAGGCCAACTGCCTTGCCTCCCGCCTGATTGATGAGATTGACGACGTCCTTGTTGACCTGGCCACCGAGCACCATCTCGACGATCTCCATCGTCTCCGAATCGGTGACGCGCATCCCCTGCACGAAGCGACCCTTCTTGCCGACTCGCTTGAGGAGAGTCTCGATCTGCGGCCCGCCGCCGTGGACAACGACTACATGCATGCCCACCAGCTTCAGCAGCACCACGTCACGGGCAAAGCACTGCTTGAGATGCTCATCCGTCATCGCGTTGCCGCCATACTTGACGACGATGGTCCGCCCGTGAAAGCGTTTGATGTAGGGCAGTGCCTCGGCGAGAATGGCGGCTTCGTCGGCAGGAGTGAGCGAACGGTCACGCATGACGGCAATCCTTATGATGACCGGAAGATTTTACCCGTGCCGGCAGCAAACACCAAGGCGCCACGCGCCGATCGAAGCGCGGCAGCAGTCGGCCGGGCGCACGGCAGAGCGGAAAGGCGACCTGCCATGACGAGCAGCATTGCAGCGGCGGGCAAGCGGCCGACGGCCCGCTGCGGTCGTTTTGCCCCGTCGCCGACGGGTTGTCTCCATTTCGGCTCGCTGGTGGCCGCCGTTGGCAGCTTTCTTGATGCGCGCGCCAACGCCGGCAGGTGGTTGCTGCGCATCGAGGACATCGACCAGCATCGAACCGTCCCCGGTGCCGCGGGCGCCATTCTGCGCGCGCTGGCGGGACTGGCCTTCGAATGGGATGGCGAGGTCCTCTACCAGAGCCGACGCCTGGACGCCTATCGCGCCGCGTTGAGCCAGCTCCGTGACAGCGGTGATGTCTACCCGTGTACCTGCTCACGCCGCGAAATCGCCGCCTGCGCACCAGCGATGGGGGTAGATGGTGCTCTCGTCTACCCCGGCACCTGCCGCTCCGGCCTGCCGCCGGGACGCAGCGCGCGCTCCTGGCGGATGGTCGCGCCGGCACAGGAAATCTCGTTCGACGATCGGGTGCAGGGAACGCAGCGGCAGAATCTGGCGACGGTCGTCGGCGATTTCGTCCTGCTGCGAGCCGACGGGCAGTTTGCCTACCAGCTCGCAGTGGTGGTCGACGACGCGGCGCAGGGCATCGACTCGGTCGTCCGCGGCGCCGACCTGCTGGACTCGACACCTCGGCAGATCTGGCTTGCGCAGCGCCTGCAACTGCCCGTGCCCGCTTACGCGCACCTGCCGTTGGTGAGCAACGCAGCCGGCGAAAAGCTGTCGAAGCAGACCCGCGCCAAGGCAATCGACCCCGCTGCCGGCACCCCGCTGCTGGCGGCGGCACTCGAGTTTCTCGGCCATGTCGTGCCTGCCGACGTTCGCCATGCACCGCTGCCCGACTTCTGGCGCTGGGCCATCGCCAACTGGTCGATCAGCCGCGTACCGGCTCGGCGCAGCGTCATCGTCGGTCACCGCTTGCCGCCATAGCCACTGATGCCGACAAAGATCCGCAGCAGGCCGTAGCTGGCCCGCCGCAGCAGGCGCGAGTACCAGGGCTGGCGCTGCCAGCTATCGGCCGGCAAGGCCAGCGCGCCGTCGCGCATCGCTGCCGCGAGGCTCTGTTCCAGGTCCTCGGCAAAGCCCCGGTCGAGGACGACGACGTTCGCTTCCCTCGCCAGTAGGAGACTGAAGGGATCTATGTTCGACGAGCCGACCGTTGCCCAGTGGTGATCGATGACCGCCACCTTGGCATGCAGGAAGCTGCGCTGATACTCGAAGATCCTGATCCCGGCGGCGAGCAGGTTGCCATACAGCGCCTGCGTCGCGTAGTGCAGCAGTCGATACTCGACCAGTCCCTGCAGCAGGATCGTCACCCGCACGCCCCTGCCGGCGGCAGCCCGCAACGCTCGCCGGAAGCGCCGACCGGGCAGGAAATAGGCGTTGGCGAGAACGATCTCCTCGCGCGCCGCACCGATCGCGTCGAGATAGGCCCGCTCGATGTCGCGCCGGTGACGCAGGTTGTCACGCACCAGGAAGGCTGCCGTCTGCTCGCCGCACGCGGCGCCGCTCGCTTCGACCAGCCGCGTCAGGCGGTAGCGGCGATTGAGCCTCGCCCAGAGGACGATCTCCCACAGGCGGCGCAGGGCCCGCTGGATCGGTACCAGCAAGGGGCCTTCGACGCGCACTGCGTAGTCGTAGCGCGGCGATGACCGGTGGGGCGAGTTGAAGTCGTCGATGACGTTGATGCCGCCGACGAAGGCGACCCGGCCATCGATCAGCGCGAGCTTGCGATGCAGTCGGCGCAGGCGATGACGTCGCAAGCGGAAACGGGCGATCTCGGGCCGGTAGACCAGCGCCTGCACCCCGGCAGCAAGCAGTCCGGGCTGGTGTTGCTCGGCAAATCCCGGCGCGCCAAAGCCATCGACCAGAACGCGCACGACGACACCGCGGCAGGCGGCTGCCGCCAAGGCAGCGGCAACGGCGCGCCCGGTCTGGTCATCCTCGAAGATGTAAGTCTCGAGGTGCACCTCGCGTTCTGCCTCGTCGATCGCCGCCAGCAGCGCCGGGAAATACTCGGCGCCGCTGTTGAGCAGCCGCAGACTGTTGCCGGGCAGGAATTCGGGCGCCACGCCTGACCCCGATCAGAGTGCGCCGGACGCGCGCGGCAGCCGGCGGCACGCGCCACCCAAGCTACTGCTGATTGACGAAAACCACCTGCGCCGGCATCGGTGCCGGAAAACCAGCGGCGCCGAGCGACTCGCGAATCGTCCGGTTGGTATCGAAATAGACCTGCCAGTAGTGGTCGGTGTGGCAATAAGGGCGCACCGCCAGAACCGGCCCGACGAGGTTCAGTTCCAGGATCTCGACATCGACTGCCGGAGCCTCCATGACGTTCGGAATCGCCGCAACCTTTTCCCGGAGCAGCGCCATCGCCGCGGTGTGATCGGCAGCGCCGGACAGCTGCGCCTTCAGGTCAACCCGGCGATAGGGATTGGCCGAATAGTTCTGGATCGTGTCGCCGAAGATCTTGCTGTTGCCGACCAGCGTCAGCACGTTGTCGGGCGTGTTGATCGCCGACGTGAACAGGCCGACCTCCTTCACCGTACCGGTAATGCCACCGACGGTGACGAAATCGCCCACCTTGATCGGCCGCAGGATGATCAGGAAGACGCCGCCGGCGAAATTGCTGAGAAGTCCGGACCAGGCGAGGCCGATGGCGACACCGGCGGCAGCGAACAGGGCCGCGAAGGTGGTCGTCTGGATGCCGAAGTAGCCCAGAATGCCGACCACCAGCAAAATGTTCAGGGTGACGTTGATGACCGTCCCGAGGTAGCGCATGACGGTCGCGTCCACCTTCTGTCGCTCGAGCGCGCTCTGCACCAGATGGCCGACCGTGCCGATCAGCCAGCGCCCGACGACCCAGAAGGCGATCGCGGCAAGGATCTTGATGCCCAGTTCCGAACCGTACTGCAACGCCAGTTCCTGCCAACGCGAAATGTCCTGACTCGTCATCGATTTCCCCTGAGTGTTTGCGGAAGCGGCAGTTTCCCATCCTTCGGCTGGCGCTGCAAGGCGGCGACCCGACGACCGCGTGGCAACCGCGGGACAGGCGGGTGAAAAAATCTCACCCGTCACCTGAGATTTTATCGTTTGCCGGCAGGCGGTCAGGCCCATACATTTCCCTCCAAGACTCGATCAGCGGCGCCCGACGGGCAGTGGTGAGACGGGTTCCGGGCACGCGAGGGCGAGCCCGTCGCAGGAACTGGAGAAGGAAAATGTCAGAGAGCATCCCGTTGTTCGGCGCCGGTTTCACGATCGTCGTCATGGTCGCGTTCCTTGCCTCGCCGGCAATCGGCATCGCGATCGACTGGCTCGCGCGTCACCGCCAGGGAAACACCGCCGCCAGATAGCACCGGTCGATCTCCGCAGGAAAACCGGCTCGCGACCCGTCACCCTTGCCGGCCTCGTGCAGGCGGTCGCCACTCCCGGTCATGGGGAATGGCGGTACTTCCCCCACGCACTCCAGCTGTAGACCAGCAGACCCAGCCAGATCAGGCCGAAACTGAGCAAGCGGGTCGCCTGCATCGGCTCGCCAAAGAGCCAGACGGCGGTGACGAACTGCAGCGTCGGGTTGATGTACATGAGCATGCCGACCGTCGCCAGATCCAGACGCTGCGTCGCGGCCGCAAAAGACAGCAGCGGCAGGGCAGTGAGCACCCCGGAGGCAATCAGCAGGGCAGCGGTCAGCGGCGGGTGCCCGGACCAGACGGCGTGTCCCCGCTCCGCCTGCCAGATCGCGTAACCCACGCACAGCGGCAGCATTGCCATCGTCTCGAGCCAGAGCCCGGAGACGACATCGATCGGCAGGCGCTTGCGGATCAGGCCGTAGGTGCCGAAGGTGGTCGCAAGAACCAGCGACACCCATGGCAGGCTGCCGAAAGCGACGATCTCGTTGCCGATCGCCGCCACGGCCAGCGCCACCGCCAGCCACTCCAGCCGATTGAGGCGCTCGTTGAGAACGGCCAGTCCAAGAGCGACATTGACCAGCGGCGTCAGAAAATAGCCGAGACTCGACGCGACAACCTGCTGCGCGCCGACCGCCCACAGGAAGACCAGCCAATTGGCGCCGATCAGCAGCGCCGCACCGCCCAGCAGCAGCAGATGGCTCCTGCTGCGCATGACGGCAACGACGCTCGACCACTGCCGGCGCACTGTCAGCAGACCGCCGACGAAGACGCAAGCCCAGACGGCGCGGTGGCTCAGGATGTCCATCGGCGGCACGTGCGAGAGCTGGTGGAAGAACAGCGGGAAGAATCCCCACATGCCATAGGCAACGAGACCGAAAGCGATGCCGGCGAGCTGCGTCTTGGCCTTCACCGCCTCTGGCGCCAGTGCCTGGCTGCGCTCATCGACAGCGGCTACGGCACCTTCGGCGGCTCGAAACGCTCATGGCTGGTCAGCGTCTCGAGAAAGGCCAGCAATTGCGCGATCTCCTTGTCGGCAAGCTTGCGATCGACGAGCAGGCCGCTCTTGTTCGCATCGGCCTTGCCACCCGAAGCCATGTAGCGGACCGCCGCATCGAGGCTGCCGACACTGCCGTCGTGGAAGTAGGGACCGGAGATCGCCACCGAGCGCAGCGACGGCGTCTTGAACGCCGACAGATCCCTGGGATCCTTGGTCACGGCAAAGCGGCCGGGATCCGGGTTGGCCTTGCCGGCTTCGAGGCCGACGTTGTGGAACTGCCCGTCGCTGAAGAGCGGCGGCTTGTGGCAACCGGCGCAGCCCGCCTTGCCGTTGAACAACTCGTAGCCGGCTAGCGCATCGGCCGGGACGGCTGTCTTGTCACCGGCAGTGTAGCGATCCCATGGCGACTCGCCGCTGTTCAGCGTGCGCAGGAACGCAGCCAGCGCCTGCGCGGTGTTCTCGGCATTCGGCGCGACGCCAAATACCGCCTGGAACTCGGCCTGATACGCCGGCACAGCCGCAATCACAGCTGCCGCACGCGCCGGATCGGCACCAATCTGCGCCTTCCAGGCAGCCGTGACCTGCCCCTCCAGCGTCTTCGCCCGCCCATCCCAGTACCAGGACGTGTAATAGCCGGTGTTATAGACGCTCGGCGTATGCCGGGTATTCATGCCACCGCCCACCTTGCGCGACAGCGCGAGCCCATCGGTCCAGCCGAGATGGCGATAGTGGCAACCCTGGCAGGCCATGCTGCCATCACCGGACAGCCGCGGATCGAAGAACAGCTTCTTGCCCAGTGCCGCCTTCGCCGGCGTCGTCGGGTTGTCGGGCGGATCAGGCGGGGCGGGCAGCGCCGACGAACGCGCAGTGTCACCACCAGACTCGGGCGTGCCAACGCAACCGATTGCGGCAACGGCAATGGCAATGGCAACAAGCCAACGACGGGATCTCGCTTGCATGGTCTCTGCTCCCTGATGGTGAAATCCCGGCTAGGTTACCACCGCACGGGCACGCAGGGCAAAGACAGGCTGCGCGACTGTCGGGCTCATCCGCGCGAGCCCAAGGCGCGAGGTCACCAGCCATTCGAGATCGCTGCCGGACTGCCGTTAACGGTGACACGCAGCAGGAGCGACACTTCCGACCCGGCGACCGGGTCTACAAGTGGCTCCCCGCCCGGCTTGCCGATGCCATGCCCGGTCCAGAACCTGATCACTGAAAGAATTTCGCCGGGTCGAGCCCCCATCATGAAACTGAAGCAGCTCTCACGCAAGCAATCGCTGCTCTGCTCGGCACTGCTCATCTGCGCCTTGCTGCTCGCTGGCAACCTCATCGTCTGGCGGAGCAGCAGCGCCCTGACGAGCGCCGCCGTCGGCGAGGCCAGCTTCTGCAAAGCCGGCGAGCACCGCACGCAGGCGCTGCAACTGCGTCCAAATGACCAGCGCAGCCTGCTTGCCGACATCAGCACCATGCAGACCGCGCTGCGCGCGACAGTACGCTCGATCCGCAGCGGTGCGCAGGAAGTGCTGAACGCAGCCGCAGGACTCACAGCCGACGCCGTCCACGTGGTTGACGGTTCGCCCGCGCAGGGCGACGCCGCGTGTACAATGGACTGCCGGCAGCGCCAGCCGTCTCGAACAGCTGTCGCGCGACCTCGACCAGGTCGTCGGCAGGTTCGGCCAGTGAGGTCACGGCGACTCGACGCTGCGGGCATCGATTCCGCCCGGCCGGCGGCAGCAGTGGAATAGCGAGCAGATGAGGGCATCGACGGTGGCCGCTGGCGAGGTCGCGCTGCAGAATCTCTGGTCGGCGGTACACCGCGACTGCAGCCTCGCCCGTCAATGGCACTTCAGCAACCTGGCGGCGCATGCGCAACGCTACCTCGCGGATCTGCAACTTCTCGCCGCGCTGGCGCCCGTCGGCGCCCTCCTTGACGTCGGTTCGGCACCGTGCCACATGACCGCTCTGCTGCAGGATTCGGGCTACCCGGTGATCGGCGTCGACATCGCGCCGCAGCGGGTCGCCCGTCTGATCGACGATCTGCACCTCGACGTACGCCAGTGCGACATCGAACGCAGCCCCCTGCCTTTCCCCGATGAGCACTTCAGTGGGGCGCTGCTTTGCGATACCTTCGAACATCTGCGCATCGACCCGGCCTTCGTCCTGTCGGAAATCTGCCGCGTCCTGAAGCACGGTGGCTTCCTCCTGCTGACGACGCCGAACGTCTATTCGCTGCCGAGCCTCGCCCGTTTCGTTCTCGGCCGCAGCATCGCCGATCCGCTGACCGAGTTCGGCAAGCTGCGCCGCCTCGGACACATGGGCCATGTGCGCGAGTACTCGTGCGCCGAAGTCAGGCGTTTCGTCATGGCATCCGGCTTCAGCCTGGAGTCGGTCGGCTATCGCCACGATGACCGGCAGCGATGCTGGCGCGACAGAATCCTGCGGCTGGCGTACCGGATGGCACCGCGATGCTTCCAGCGCGACATCGTCATCGTCGCCCGCAAGCGCGACCGGGGACCACTCCTGCAACCCCTGCCGTGACCTTGCTTGAGCCCCCAAGCGGCCCGCCGCCTCGGCCTCCGGCCAGCGCCCACATTGACTGCTGGCGCTGGCCGCCCATATACTCGCGCGTTTTTGTCGCGTTTCAGCATGGAACACTGCCCTGAGGCTGGCCGTCAACACGGCTGCAGGGTGCCGGCCGGACGGCCGGTGGCTTGAAACGAGCAAGGAGTAGTTGATGCGCCGAACCAAGATCGTGGCAACCATCGGCCCCGCCACCGCCGACACCGAGTCGCTGCGGCAGCTCCTCGAAGCCGGCGTCGATGTGGTGCGTCTGAACGCGGCACACGCCGACATGGAAACGCACAGCGCCAACGTCCGCCGGGTGCGCGAACTGTCGCAGGTGCTCGGGCGCAGCATCGGCACCCTCGTTGACCTGCCCGGCCCGAAAATCCGCTCGGGCGTCATCGCCGCCGGCGAAGTCGAACTGGCAAATGGCCAGGAATTCATTCTCAGCGGCAGCGACGACGGCCGCGGCGATGAGCGACATGTGGCAACCACCCTCTCCGATCTGGCGCAATGGGCCTGCCCGGGCGACGACGTCTACCTCGCCGACGGCGCCATCGTGCTGCGGGTACTGCAGTCGCTGGGCGACGACGTGCGCACCGAGGTCGTGCGCGGCGGCACTCTGCGCTCGCGCAAGGGCATGCACCTGCCACGCGCCGAGGCACACGTCGAGCCCTTCACCGAGCGCGACGCTCTGGCCCTCGATATGGCGATCGCCGCCAAGGTGGATTTCATCGGCCTCTCTTTCGTTCGCCGTGCCGAAGACGTCGAGCGGGTACGGGCAATGCTCCCAAAGCGGGGCATTCGTCCGGCGCTGGTGCCGAAGATCGAGACGGCAGCCGCCATCGACAACCTCGACGGGATCGTCAAGGCAGCCGACGCGGTGATGGTTGCACGTGGCGATCTCGGCATCCAGATGCCGGCCCGCAGCGTGCCGCTGCTGCAGAAGGAGATCATCCGCCACTGCAACCTGGCAGGGAAACCGGTGATCACCGCGACGCAGATGCTCGAGTCGATGACCCGCTCGCCATTGCCGACCCGTGCCGAGGTCAACGACGTCGCCAACGCCGTCCTCGACGGCACCGATGCCCTGATGCTTTCCGAGGAGACCGCCGTCGGCCTCTACCCGAGCCAGGCGGTGCGCATGATGAGCGAAGTCGCCGAGTCCGCCGAGGGCTGGCCGCGGCTGCGCGTGGCGCCGGAGGCGAGCGGCGCCGACGGCGACCGCGTCGCCTGGGCAGTGGCACACGCTGCCGTGCAGGCGGCCGAGGAACTCGGTGTCGCGGCGATCCTGTGCCCGACCCGCAGCGGACAGACGGCGCATCGCGTCGCCGCCTTCCGGCCGAAGGTACCGATCGCCGGCATCTCGACCAGCAGCCAGGTGCTCGGCGACCTGTCGCTGGTCTGGGGTGTCCGGCCGCTCGTCGTGCCGGCGAACGCCGACCCTGGCGAGCAGTTGCGACTCGCCGTCGCCGCCGCCCGCAGCGCCGGCCTGGTACGTGAGGGCGACCTGCTGGCCTTCGTTTTCGGCTCCGCCGGGCCACGCGCCGGCAGCACGGACAGCGTTCGCATCGTGCGCGTGTGAAGCAGCGCGCTCCCGGCCGGCGTGTCCCGCGCCGGTCGGCGTTCCGGAGGACTCTCGATGAAATCGCCAGCGGCTCTTCTCACCCTGACCCTGCTGACCAGCAGCCTGTTCGCCCAGACGGAGGACCCGGAACGGGCGCGCAATCTGGCTGCCACCTGTGCCAACTGCCACGGAACCGACGGCCGACCGGTCGCCGGTTCCGGGATCGACCCCCTGGCGGGTATCGAGAAGCGCCTCAGCCTGCAGAAACTGGCCGATTTCAAGAGCGGCCTGCGGCCCGGTACGATCATGCCGCAGATCGCCAAAGGCTACACTGACGAGCAGCTCGAACTGATCGCCGCCTACTTTGCGGCGCAGAAGTAGGAAACGACGACATGGCAGACCACAACCGACGCGCTTTTCTGAAGGCCGGCACGCTGGCCGGAGTGCTCGCCCTCGCGGGCTGTGCCGGGAGCGGCCTGCGGCAGCCGCGCGGCCATGTCGTCGTCGTCGGCGGCGGCTACGGCGGCGCCACGGCGGCCAAGTACCTGCGCATGTGGAGCGCGCGCGGCGTCGAGGTCACGCTGGTCGAGCGCTCGCCCAGCTTCGTCTCCTGCCCGATGTCCAATCTGGTCATCGGCGGCAGCCGCAGCATGGCCGACATCACCCTCGGCTATGATCGCCTGCAGAGCCACTGGGGGGTGCGCATCGTCCATGACGAGGTGCTGGCGATCGACGCGGCGGCGCACAGCCTGCGCCTGGCCGGCGGTGGCGACCTGCGCTACGACCGCCTCGTACTGTCGCCCGGAATCGACTTCATGTGGCAGGAGATTCCCGGGCTCGACAACACCGACGCCCAGGCCAGCATCCTGCATGCCTGGAAGGCGGGCGCGCAGACCGTGGCGCTGCGCCGCCAGCTCGAAGCGATGCCGGACGGCGGCGTCTTCGTCCTGTCGATCCCGCGCGCGCCGTACCGTTGCCCGCCGGGTCCGTACGAACGGGCCTGCCTGGTTGCCGACTACTGCAAGCGACACAAACCGCGGTCGAAGGTCGTCGTCCTCGATGCCAACGACGAGATCGTCTCCAAGAAGGGACTGTTCGCCAAGGCTTGGGCCGAGCTCTACCCGGAGATCATCGAGTATCGGCCGCAGAGCGAATTGCGCGACGTGGACGTGGCGACGAAGACTGCCCGTCTCGATTTCGACCAGATCAGGGCCGACGTCCTGAACGTGATACCGCCGCAGCGCGCAGCCGACATCGCCGCCCGATCGGGGCTGAAGCTGATCAACCAGCGCTGGGTGGAGATCGACTGGCTGTCGATGGAGTCGAGCGACACGCCAGGGGTGCATGTGCTCGGCGACGCGATCTTCCCGGCGCCGACGATGCCGAAGTCGGGACACGTTGCCAACCAGCAGGCGAAGCTCGCCGCGGCGGCGATCCTCAGGTTGCTCGCGGGCGAGCAACCTGACCAGGCACCCCTGCTGATGAACACCTGCTACAGCTTCGTGGACGCGCGCAGCGCGATTCACGTCGCGGCGGTATACCGGTACGACCAGGCCTCGCGGGTCTTGCAGCCGGTACCGGGCGCCGGTGGCGTCTCGAGCGTGCGCAGCGAACTCGAAGGCCGCATCGCTGCCGGCTGGGCGCAGAACATCTGGGCCGACATGCTTTCGTGAGCTGCCACGGGTCGTCTGCAATCCGGACGGGCAACGCCGGGCGGGGGGGCCTCGCAGGACGGCACGGGCTGCATGATCGGCGCAGGCTGCCCACTGCAGCGCCGGCGCAGCGATTGACCACGATCGATCGCGCAACCTATACTCCCGCGGGCGTGTCGCATGGGTACGCGTGTCGCCATCGAGGGAGCTCCGGGAGAATCGCTGAACTGCCGCTGCACTGTGCGCCAGCACGCATTTTCCTGGACGCATGCCTGTCAATCCACTGGAGGGGCCGAACATGACCGAAACTGCCAAACTGGTGCTGCCGAGCGATTCGCAGCCCGCCACCGAACACACAGCCGAGGCAACTGCCCCGCCAGCTCCCGTCATCCGCCCGGAGATGGCGAGACTGCTCGAGCTGACGCAGGCCAGCGGTGCCGCCACGACGGCGAAGGAGATCAACGCCCAGCTCGACCGCGTGCTGCGCGACTACGAAGAACTGACGGCGCTGTACGCCGAGAACAACCGCCGCATCGACAGTGAGCTGGACGAAATCCGCCAGTCCGGTGGCCTGCTGTCCGGGCGCGTGCATCAGCTCGGCGCCGACCTGCAGCAGCAAGGCTCGTCACTGGCAGCCCGTGCCACCGGGGTCGAGGAGCGCCTCGAGGCAGTCCGCGGCCAGGCGCATGCCGCTCTCGCCGACTCCGAGCAGCGCTGGGAGTCCCGCCTGGCGAGCAGCAACGCCCGCATCGCAGCGGAGCTGGCGCAGCTCGACGCCGGCATCGGTTCGCTCGAGGCACTGTTCAGGGCGCAGGAGCAGATCGTCGCCGAGCAACGTGCACGTCTGGATCAGTTCGACATCGCCTGCCAGTTGCTCGATACCGCGACGCGCGGCAACAAGAGCCGCATCGAGGCGGTACGCGAGCAGACGGAAAGGCAGCATGCAATCGTCGAAGCACGGATCGACGGCCTCGGCGCCCTGCAGCGTGAGCATTACGCCGAATTCCAGGATCTACGGCGACTGGTCGGCGTCCTGCACTCCGAGACAGGGCGTCTGGATGCGGAGATCGGCACGCTGGCAGCCGCATTGACGACACACCGCGGTGAGACCAGAGCAAGGTTCAAGTGGACGCACCTGGCGATCACAGCCCTCTTCCTGCTGACCGTCCTCGGCTTCGCCCTCGTCAAGTGGCTGCCTGCCTTCGCACCCGCCGGCACCGAGGCGGCGGTCACGCAGAACCAGTCCCGGATCAGCGAGGTCGATGCCCAGGTCGCCGCACTGGCGGCGCGGATGACCGCCCAGCAGGAAAGCGATGCGCAACAGCAGGCGAGCATCGACCGCGTCGGCGGTCGGATCGGCAGCCTCGAAAAGAGTCTCGCCGACCTGCGCAGCGCCGTCCGCAAGCTGCGGCTCCAGGGCGTCGGCGGCGGCGTGTTGCATGACGCCCAGTGGCTCAGGCAACAGAACCCCGGAGCGTACACGGTGCAGTTGGTGACCTCGCCGAGCCAGGGCGACATGGCGCGCTTCATCGACCGCAACATGGCACATCTGGCGCTCGACTCGCTCGCCTACTCGGTCAGTGAAGGCGCCGGGGGCGAACGCTACAACCTCTTCTTCGGCGTATTCCCGACGCTGGCGCAGGCACGCGCGGCCATTGCCGCCCTGCCGGCGGAACTGCAGGTCAACCAGCCATGGGTGCGGCCGATGCGGTCGGTGCAGGAATCCCTGCGCTGAAGCGGTCAGCCCGAGCGTGATGCGGCACCAGGGTGGGGCGCCACGCGACGCCCCACCCGCAGTCGTCGGCAGCCCGGGCGGCAGGCAGGCATTCTCCGCGAGGCGGCTGCCGTCCGGGCAACAGCCGCGCAGGTACGGCTAATCGATCGTGCCATCGGTCGCGAGCAGGCGTTCGCAATAGCGAGCGATGAGGTCGACCTCGAGATTCACCCGGCTGCCCGGAGTCAGACGGCCAAGTGTCGTCGCCGCCAGGGTGTGGGGAATCAGGTTGATGCTGAAGCTCGCTCCGTCGACGCTGTTGGTCGTCAGGCTGACGCCGTCGACGGCGACCGAGCCCTTGCGCGCGATGTACCTGGCGAGCGCCGCCGGCGCGCGGATCTCGAGCCGACGGTTGTCGCCGACGGCATCGAAGCACAGCACCTCGCCGACGCCGTCGACGTGACCCGCGACGAGGTGACCGCCGAGGCGGTCGGCGAGCCGCAGCGCCTTCTCGAGGTTGACCGGGCCAGCTTCAGCGAGACCGGTCGTGCACGCCAGCGTTTCCGGCGAAACGTCGACGCAGAAGGTCTCGCCCGTCAGGTCGACCACGGTCAGGCAGACGCCGTTGCAGGCGATCGAATCGCCGGGAGACACGTCATCGAGTCCGAGCCGACCGGCGTCGATGCGTAGGCGAACGGTTGCCGCGCCATCACCACGGGACGTGATGTCGGTGATCCAGCCAACGGCGGCGATGATTCCAGAGAACATTCTGCGGACCTCGAAGAAGGATTGAAGATGGCGGAGGCGCCTGCGTCCGGAGCCGACGACCTCAGGGTGGTGGCTCGCCCGCGCCGGCAGGTCGCTGCGCAGCCATCCCGGACGCCCCGCCGACCTCGGGCGGAAGCTCGTTGATCCAGGCGGCGAGGAGGGTGTAGGCGACTGCCAGGACGACCGGGCCGACGAAGAGACCGACCAGTCCAAAAGCCAGCATGCCACCGATGACGCCGGCGAGAATCAGCAGCAGCGGCAGGTCGGCGCCCTGACGGATCAGGATCGGCCGCAGGAAGTTGTCCATGGTGCCGACGAAGACCGTCCAGATCAGGAGGAAGGTTCCCCAGCCGGTGTTGTCCCCCCAGTACAGCCAGATCACGGCCGGCGCCAAGACCAGCGTCGGGCCGAGCTGGGCGATGCAGAACATGAACATCACCGCGGTCAGCACCGGCGCGAACGGCACTCCGGCGATGGCGAGGCCAATGCCGCCGAGAAGGGACTGGACGATCGCGGTCACGCCAACGCCGAGAGCAACGGCACGCGCCGCCTGGCCGGCAAGGATGACGGCACTCTCGCCGCGTTCGCCGGCGAGGCGATGGCCGAAGCGGCGAACACCCGTTGCCGCCTTCTCCCCCGAAGCGTAGAGGACGGCGGACAGAGCGACGGTGAGCAGGAACTGCACGAAGACCAGCCCGAAGCTGCCGATCTCGCTGACGAACCAGCGCGTCAGGTTGCCGGCGTATGGGGCGACCTTGGTCGCCAGCTCGCTCGTACCGGTGGCGGCGATCTGCCGCCACGCCTGCTCGAGTCGGGCGCCGACGAGCGGCACTTCGCCGACCCAGGCCGGCGGCGACTCCTGCACGCGCAGGGCGCTCAGCGACCTGCCCCAATCGGCAATCTGGTCGACGTTGTCGACGATGGTGGCGATCGCCACCGACAGCGGCACGACGAGGCCGAGGAGGACCAGGCAGGTCATCAGGATCACTGCCGGCAGGCGGCGATTTCCGAAACCGCGCTGCGCCCGGATCAGCAGTGGCCAGGAGGCGACGACGACCATCGTCGCCCAGATCAGCGCCGGCAGGAAGGGCTGCAGGATCCACAGCGATGCGGCGATGAGCACGCAGAGAAAGAGCACCGCCAGGGTCGGCCGGGCCAATTCGAAACGCCTTTCGGGGGATTTCATGAGTCGGTCATCCAGTTTCTGAGCGTCGTCCGCGGCATGCGCGGCGCGCGACAGCAGAGCCACCGCCAAGCAGACACAGGATGCATGGTAGCCCATTTTCCCGGCGCGGTGTCCGCCAAGACCGTCGCTGGCAGCGCCGCTGGCGATACCCGCATCGCCGGCGGCGATGCGTCTGCCCGCTGTGGTGAAGCACCGTCGGCCCCGGCTGGCGGCGCCGTTGGCGCGGCACAAGGACGCCTGTCGGCCGATTGCTAGACACGACCATCGTCGCCCAGGCCTCGGGATGAGGAACCGTGCATCTGCACAGCCACCGGCGCGCGACACCGTTCACGCAGCAAGTGTCGGGACTTGACCCTCCTGTTCCTGCCCGGCCGACGCCACGGCTGTCGCGAAGCGGGAATGGACCTGCTAACTGGTCGTCCGGCCCGAGTGCCTTCTGCGGGCCGCAGCGCGGAGCGTTCACGTCGACGACTGCAGCCGGGAGACCACCACCTCGCCAACGAGGATGGCGACACCCCGCGAACCGACCACATCGCGCAAGCGGCCCGCTGCTTCCCGTCGGCGCAGCGCTGCGGGTTCGACCTGCCAAGGCGGAGTATACTCGGCCATTCAGCGCCCCCATTGAGGAGAGGTCGCATGGGCCTGGCACTTCGCGATGATCGCTACCACACGTACGCCGACTACCTCGCGTGGACGGAAGACCTTCGCTACGAGCTGATCGACGGCACGGCCTACCTGATGGCGCCTGCGCCCACGCTGGCGCATCAGGACGTCGTCGGTGAAATCTACTTCCAGCTCCGGCAGGCGCTGGAAGGGAAATCGTGCCGCGCCTTCGTCGCGCCGGTCGATGTCCGCCTGCCCAAGGCCGACGAGGCCGACGACCAGGTCGATACGGTGCTGCAGCCGGACGTCCTGGTCGTCTGCGACCCGTCTCGCCTCGACCGTCGCGGCGTGCGCGGAGCGCCGGACCTAGTGGTGGAAGTGTTGTCGTCTGCCACCGCCAGTCACGATCACGTGTGGAAGCGACGCGTCTACGAACGCTCCGGGGTCCGCGAATACTGGCTGGTACATCCGATCGACCGGATGATCACCGTCTATCGCTTGCGCGATGGAGAGTATGGCAAACCGGAAGTCCTGGAGTTGGCCGGAGAGACGGTGGTCGGCGTGTTGCCAGGGGTTTCGGTCACTTGGGACGGGCTGGTCGAGAGGTTGCCGAAAGCCGAGTATTGAGCATCCGGCAGGCGCTTCGGCCTGGCCGATGCCCAGCGCGGCAGGAAAAGCCTCCACCTGGATCGATTGCGTGCGGGCCAGGGCAGCAGCGCGCCTGGGCAGTGCCGCCGCGCCGACAGCGGGCTCTCGGTAGCCCATTTCGCCGCTGCGATGTCGGCCACACCCGTTCGCCGCCGGCAGCAACGGCGAGGCGTGCCCCGACCGACGGCGACCAGCCGACGAGGCCACTCCTGCGGTGATGGTATGTGCTGCGCCTGCCGATGTCGCGTGCGAATAGAATGCCGGGGATGCGCCCATCACCGACCGACCACAATCGCCAGCCGAACCGCGCCCGCGCAGCCTGCCGCAGGCCGCCGCCGGCGGCACCCGGACGGCCGCGCCGCGCGGCCGTCGGCGATCGCCGCCGCTGCTGGCACACTTCGTCCGGCGCCGAAGGATGAAGCAGGCTCTGCTCTTTTCGGTCTTCATCATCGCCTCCTGCGGACTGGCGTATGAACTGATCGCCGGCGCCCTCGCCAGCTACCTGCTCGGCGACTCGGTGACGCAGTTCTCGACGGTCATCGGCAGCTACCTGTTCGCAATGGGAGTCGGCTCCTGGCTGTCGCGCTACATCGGTCAGAACCTGGTCCTGCGCTTCATCCAGATCGAGCTGCTGGTCGGCGTGCTCGGCGGCTTCTCGGCCGCGCTGCTGTTCTTCGCCTTCACCTGGTCACCGGCGCCGTTCAGGCTGCTCCTCTACCTGGTCGTCTTCGCCGTCGGCGTGCTCGTCGGACTCGAGATCCCGCTGGTCATGCGCATCCTCAAGCGCGATCTGGTGTTCAGGGAAGTCGTCTCGCAGGTACTGACCTTCGACTACCTTGGCGCACTCGCGGTGTCGATCCTCTTCCCGGTCCTGCTCGTGCCGCATCTCGGGCTGATCCGCAGCGCGCTGCTCTTTGGCTTGCTGAATGTCGCCGTGGCGCTCTGGGCGTGGTGGATGTTTCGGGAACAGTTGCCGAACGCCGGTTGGCTGCGGGCGCAGGGCAGTGTCGCGCTGCTCGCGCTGTTCACCGCCTTCGCTGCCGCCGGCGAACTGACATCGCTCGCCGAGAGCCAGCTCTACGCCGACGAGATCGTGCACGCCGAGAGCACGCCGTATCAACGAATCGTCCTCACCCGCTGGAAGGACGATCTCCGGCTGCACCTGAACAACAACCTGCAGTTCAGCTCGCGCGACGAGTACCGCTACCACGAAGCACTGGTCCACCCCGGACTGGCGACGCTGCCGGCGGCGCGGCGCGTGCTCGTCCTCGGTGGCGGTGACGGTCTGGCGGTGCGCGAGATCCTCAAGTACCCGCAGGTCGAAACGGTGGTCCTCGTCGATCTCGACCCGGCGATGACGCGCCTGTTCGCCAGCGCACCACCCCTGCGCAGACTCAACCGCGACGCGCTGAACTCGCCGCGGGTGCGGGTGATCAACGCCGACGCGCTGCAGTGGCTCGAGGAGAACGACGAGACCTTCGATTTCGTCGTCGTCGACTTCCCCGACCCGTCGAACTTCTCGCTCGGCAAGCTCTACAGCGCCTCCTTCTACCGCCTGCTCGACCGGCATCTGGCAGCGGGTGGGCTGGCGGCCATCCAGTCGACCTCACCGCTATACGCCCGCCGGTCATTCTGGTGCATCGTCACGACTCTGGAAAGCGTCGGCCTGCTGGCGACGCCCTACCATGCGCTGGTCCCTTCGTTCGGCGAGTGGGGCTTCGTCCTCGCCGGTCGCCTGCCGTACCGGCCACCGCAATCCTACGGCGTCGAAACCCGCTTCCTCAGCCCCGACACCACGCCGGCGCTGTTCGCCTTTCCGCGCGACATGGAGCGTGTCGATGCCGAGGTGAACCGCCTCAACAACCAGGTCCTGGTGCGCTACTTCGAACAGGAGTGGCGGCAGGTGATCCGTTAGCGCGATGCAGCGGCGCGACTTCCTCGCCTCGATCGCCGCCGCCGGGGCGGCTTCGCTTGCCGCCTGCCGCAACCGGCAGCCGCCGCTGCCACCCGGAGATCTGCTCGGAACGGCGCTGCAGATCGGCCATCGCCTGCGCGAGCAGACGCTGCCGGCAGCAAGCGAAACGCGCAAGGTGCCGGTACTCATCGTTGGCGCCGGCGTCGGCGGGCTTGCGGCTGGCTGGAAGCTCGCGCAGGCGGGCTTCGGCGATTTCCTGCTCGTCGAACTCGAGGCCGCGGCGGGCGGCAACTCGCGCGCCGGCCGCAACGCCGTCAGCGCCTACCCCTGGGGTGCGCATTACCTGCCGCTGCCGACACGCGAGTCCACTGCGGTGCGCGAACTGCTTGCCGAACTGGGTGTACTGCACGGCGACGCGCGCGCCGCGCGGCCCGTCTACGACGAAGGCCACCTCTGCGCGACGCCGCAGGAGCGTCTCTACCTTGACGGCCGCTGGCAGGAAGGCCTGCTGCCGCTGACCGGAGTCGGTGCCGGCGAGCGCAGCCAGTACCGCCGCTTTGCCGACCTCATCGAGTCCTTTGCACGACGGCGCGACGCCAGCGGCCGGCCCGCCTTCGCCCTGCCGATGGCGTTGTCGAGCCGCGATGCCGATCTGCTGCGGCTCGATCGCAGCAGCATGCGCGACTGGCTGCTCGCACAGGGACTCGATTCGCCGCAGCTGCACTGGTACGTGAATCACGCCTGCCGCGACGACTACGGCACGGCCAGTTCTGCCGTCTCGGCCTGGGCCGGGATCCACTACTTCGCCTGCCGCAGCGGCGAGGCGGAGAACGCGGCCAGCGACACCGTCCTCACCGCACCGGAAGGCAACGCCTGGCTCACCACCGGCATGCTGCGCTCGATCGAGGCGCGCGCCGGCAATCGCCTGCTGACCGGGGCCCTGGCTTTTCGCGTCGCGGGTGGCGAAGGCGGCACCGGCGACGGCCCGCTGGCGGTCGATCTCTGGCTGCCGGGCGAACAGCGCACGCTGCGCGTGCTGGCCGAACAGCTGATCTGGGCGGCACCGCTGTTTCTCGTCCCCTGGGTGTTCAGCGGGCAGGCCCGACTCAAGGATGCCGCGCGCAGCTTCAGCTACGCGCCGTGGCTGGTCGCCAACCTGACGCTCTCGCGCCTGCCGGGCGAGCGCAGCGGTGCGCCGCTGGCCTGGGACAACGTCCTTCATCGCGGCAGCGGCCTCGGTTACGTCGTCGCGACGCACCAGCAGATGCGCGTCTGGCGGGGTGCCACTGTCCTGACCTGGTACCGGAGCTTCGACGAGCTCACGCCGGAAGTCGCCCGTGCGGCACTGCGCGAGACGCCGCGCGAGGCCTGGGCAGAGCAGATTCTCGCCGAACTCGAGAAACCGCACGCCGACATCCGGCACGTGACCAGTCGCCTCGATGTCTTCCGCAATGCGCACGCGATGGTCAGGCCACTGCCCGGACTGATCTGGAGCGACGCCCGCGCGCGTTTTGCCGCCGACGGCGAGCGATTGCGCTTCGCGCACGCCGATGTCAGCGGCTTTTCATTGTTCGAGGAGGCACACTACCGCGGCATCCTCGCCGCCGAACGGACGCTGCGGCGCCTGCGGATACGCTTCAGTTCGTCGCTGGCGTAGGCTGCCGGGAGAACCCGGCTGGCATCCGGCCGCGCGCTGCCGGCAGGAGCTTTTCTGCCCGGATGCAGCGGACAGCCTCAGACGCGAAAGACGCCGACCGACTGACGCAGCTGGGCAGCCGTTCCCGCCAGATCCCTGGCCGTGCCGGCAAGCCGGTGTGCCGCACCGCTGTTCTCGCCGGCCCCACTCGCCATCTTCTCGACGGAACGGGAGATTTCGCCACTGCCTTGGCGCTGCGCCGCGAGTCCCTCGGCGATCTGCCGCATGTCCGCAACCAGGAGGCGCGCCAGCGCGACGATGTCCGCCATCGTCGCGCGCGCCCGGTGGACGGCATCGGTGCTGGCGCGCGCCCGTGCCGAACCCTCGCGCATCCCCTGCATGGCACCCTCGACGCCGGACTGGATCTGGGTGATCATGGTCGCGATGCGGTCGGTCGAATGCGCCGTCCGTTCCGCCAGCTTGCGCACCTCGTCGGCGACGACGGCAAAGCCCCGCCCCTGCTCGCCAGCCCTCGCCGCCTCGATGGCAGCGTTCAGCGCCAGCAGGTTGGTCTGATCGGCAATCTCGCGAATCACGCCGACGATGCCGGAAATCTCCCGCGAATGCTCGCCGAGCACCAGCATCGAATCGGCAGTGGCCTGGACATCGGCGGCAAGCGTCTCGACGACGGTCGCCGTGGCGGTGATCTCCTCACTTCCCTGATCGCAGCGTGCACCGGCCTGCTGCACCCGCTGCTCCACCGAAGCGGCCTGCCCTGCCATCAGCGAAATCCCGCTCGAGATCTGGTCGATTGCGGCAACCATCGCACTCGCTGCTGAATCCTGGCTGCGCGCGCCTTCGGCGACACCGTCGACGGTTTCCCCGACGCGTGCCGCCGAGTCAGTGACCGTTTCGGCGGCAGCACGAATCTCCCGGACTGTCTGTGCGATGTTGTCACCCGCCACCTCGATCGACCGCAGCAGGTCCCCCACTTCGTCACGACGGCTGACGGCGCGCGTCGCCGAAGTCAGGTCGCCGCGCGCCAGATCGCCCAGACGCCTCGCGGCTTCACTCATGCCGGCGAGCAGCGAGCGGTCGAACAGGTAATTGGCGACGATGGCGAGCGAGATGCTGGCGACGAACACGGCCAGCAACACCCACAGGTCGGTATCCAGATCCGCCGTCTCGCGCGCTTCGACCTCCTGCAGTTCGCGCGTGCTGAGGGCCACCACATCGTCGATCGCCTGACGATGTTCGAGATAGCGCTCTTCGAGCTTGCGCAGCGCTTCCTGTGTCGCCACGCGGTCGCCAGCATTGATGGCCGGCAGGAGTTGGCGCTCTGTCAGCTCGAAGAACCCCACCGCCGCCTGGTGGGCATCGTTTAGGAAACGGGCCTTGATCCCCTGCGGCAAATCCTGTTCGAGCCAGAACTGGTGGCGCTGCTCGTACTCCTTGCGCAACTGGCTCATCTTGGCGACGAGAGCCGCACGCTGACCCGCACGCTCCGGGTCTGCGAGCTGCAGGACGCTCAGGTACGATTCGATGATGTAGTTCGGAGGCGGCAGGATGTCGGCAACCAGATCCTTGTAGAGCACGATGCGGTTGTAACCAGGACCGCCGATCCTGGTCTGGCCGATGGTGTGCCACGTCCAGGCGCCGAACACCGTGAAGCCTACCGCCAGTGCAAGGCACACCAGAAAGAGCTGCATGCGGAGAGGAAATCTGCTCATCGGAGGGTCTCGAAGGGTTGGCGAGGCAGCATGTTAACCGATTTGCCCAGCGCATCGATGCGGCTTCGGCGAGCAGTCGCGGGTGAAACGGAGACGAGGGATTCCTTGGCAAATGGATCAGCGCAATGGCCAGGCCGCTGTCCGGGATTCACCCTTGATCCGGCTCCAAGCGGGCAATCTTCGCGCCCGATCCCTTGGCGGAGCAACATTCTTTCCGAGGCTCGTCATTGTCACTGATACCAACCGCCGGTTCCTGCCCGCGGGCGCGGGGAACACCGGCTCGGCCCTGAACTTCTGGGTACCTGGCGACGCTGCCGGTTTGCGTTTGTCGGGCACCTGCCCGCCGCCAACGCTGCAGGGCTGCCAAGCCCCACATCCATTCTCCCTGTCGGCCAGGGCCACGGGCTCGCTCCGCGCGCGCCGTATCCGCTATGCTGTTCCCCAATTCCCCTCGTAGCGCAGTGAAGGACAGAAACGTGATCTACTGGGCACACAGCGAAAACGACTGCTCCGACCGGCATCGGCTGGCGGCGCATCTTCTGTCAGTCGCTCGCCTTGCTGGTGAGCGCGCCAGCGACGCGGCATGGCGCCAAGAGGCCGAACTAGCGGGACTCCTGCACGACTTGGGGAAATACGGGGACCTGTTCCAGAAGCGACTGGACGGCGGGGAGAGCGGGCTGGACCACTGGAGTGCCGGCGCCTACGTGGCACTTTGGCACTTTCGATCATTGGCTTCGGCGCTGGCGATCGAGGGGCACCATGTTGGGCTGCAATGCGCCTCGCCCGATGCCATCTGCGCACGCATGACGTTGGTTCGCGGCGGCGCATCTCCCGCAGGACGCCACATGCGCCTGTCCGACCCAGACACCGCCCGACTGCTGGCTCGCGCCAAAGGTGATGGCATCGATTCTACCGTTCCAAGCGTCTTGGCTCTGCCCATTCAGCCCAATGCCTGTCAGTACGCCGTCGCCGGCATGCTCGATGTGCGCATGCTCTTTTCGTGCCTGGTCGATGCAGACTACCTGGACACCGAAGCGCACTTCCAGGGTGACCGGAATGGCAAACGCTATCGCCACGCGGGCTTGTCCTTGGATGCCGAGGCAGCCAGTCGCAGCCTAGACAGATTCATGAGCCGGATGGTGCGTGGTCGAAAGCAATCAAGTGATGCGGTCAGCACCGTCCGTGCCGATCTCTGGAAGGCGGTCACCGACGCCGCTGCCGGCACACATGGCTTGTATTCCCTGACCGCGCCGACCGGCTCGGGCAAGACCTTCGCCATGCTGCAGTTCGCCCTGGAACATGCCCGACGGCACCGCCTCAAACGTGTGGTCCTGGCTGTTCCTTACCTCGGCATCGTCGAGCAGCCTGCACGCGAGTATCGAAAGGTCTTCACCGAGGAGCCGGCAAACTTCATCCTTGAGCACCACAGCCTTGCTGGTATTCGGGCAGCGACCCGCGCGACCGATAAACTGGATGATGCCGAACGTCAGCGCCGCCTGTACGCGGAAAACTGGGACGCCCCGATCATCATCACCAGCAACGTGCAATTGCTCGAATCGCTGTTCTCCAACCGCCCTTCTGCCTGTCGCAAGCTGCACCGGCTACGCGATGCCGTGATTCTCTTCGACGAAGCGCAAAGCCTGCCGCAGCATCTCGCCGTACCGACATTGGCTGCGCTCTCGCACCTCGCGCACGCCTACAACAGCAGCGTGGTCTTCGCCACAGCCACGCAACCCGCATTCGATAGGCTGGATGAGGCCGTCCGAAGGCATGCCGTTTCGGGCTGGCAGCCGCGCGAGATCGTTCCCGGCCACCACCTGATGTTCCAACGACTCCAGCGTGCGAAGGTTGCATGGCCGGCGCCGGACGAGGCCTTGAGTTGGGAGGATCTCGCCACCACCTTGCGCCGCGATGCAGCGCCGCAGTCCCTGTGCGTACTCAACCTCAAACGCCATGCGCACGCCTTGCTCAAGATCATGCAGGGCACGGAAGGCCTTTACCATTTGTCGACCAATCTGTGTACGGCGCACAGGCGGGCGGTGCTGGACGAAGTGCGCCTGCGCCTGAACCCAGCACAACCACAGCCCTGCCGCCTGATCTCGACACAGTGCGTCGAGGCTGGCGTCGACCTCGACTTTCCACTGGTCTATCGCGCGATGGCTCCGCTCGAAGCCATCGCTCAGGCCGCCGGACGCTGCAACCGTGAGGGGCGCATGAACGCAATGGGACAACTTGGCCAGGTACGGATCTTCGACCCCGCACCCGAGACGACCGAGCGTCGACGGATGTACCCGAACTTTGCCTACTTCCAGGCCAGCCAAGTCACTATCTCGCTCCTGCGCGAATCCGGCGGCAATCTGGACATCCACGACCCCGCAATCTTCCGGCGCTATTACCGGGCGCTGTATGACGTAGGCGACCCTGTTCAACAGAACCCCGATCTGACCGAGGCCATCCATGCACTCGACTTCCCCGAGATCGCCCTGCGCTATCGGCTCATCGACCAGGACGCCATCCAGATCGTCGTGCCGTGGCAGCCCCGCATCGGGTTATACGAGCAACTGCGCGAACAGGCGGTTTTCGGCATCGACCGAGACTGGATACGCGACGCACAGACGCTGTCCGTCAGCATCTATCGACCCCGGCCCGATCCCGAGGCATTGGGCTGCCTGATTCCCGCCCGGTTCCGACCCGGCGGCGCTTCGGACGAATGGTTTGTGCTCGAAGATCCGGACGGCCAGTATTACGACGAGACTCTGGGGCTACAATTGCCGCAAAATCAGATCGTCATGATCGCCTGATCGACGTCGCCAAGGAGCAACGCCATGCCCGACGGACCCCGAGAGACGCCGCTTAACACCCATACGCTCGAAGTCTGGGGTGAACTCGCCTGCTTCACCCGCCCGGAAATGAAGGTCGAGCGTTTTTCGTACCCGGTCATCACGCCATCGGCCGCACGCGGCATCTTCGATGCCATCTACTGGGACGGAAGGCGGGACAAGCAAAAGACCGGAAACACCGTGCGCGAGATCATTCGGCCCTATTTCTACTGGCAGGTGACGCGCATCGACGTGCTGGAAATGCCGCGCTTCATCGCGCTGCGTCGTAACGAAGTCAAGGGCACGGTGCCCGGGCTGACCACACTGAACAAGTGGATGAATGGCAAAGAAGATCCGCAGCCGCTCTGGGCGGATGGCGATGATGAAACCACCGGCCGCACCCAGCGCCAGACCATCGCGCTCAAGAACGTGCGCTACCGCATAACCGCGCGCATCGAACCACGCGCCACGCACCGGCATGAACTCGGCAAGCTCAACGCCTGCTTCGTGCGCCGGGCGGAGAGCGGCAAATGCTTCCAGCAGCCGTATTTCGGCTGCCGAGAGTTCCCTGCCTTTTTCGAATACATCCCTCCCGGCACGTCGCCATCGCCCCAGGCGCCCCTGGATCAGCACCTCGGCTGGATGCTCTATGACGTATTCGACCTCGGCAACGAAGTACCAGGACTGGACGGGACGCCGTTCATTTCCGTCTTCGACGCCACACTGAAGAATGGTGTGCTAGAGGTACCGGATTACGATAGCGAGGCCGTTCGCAAACCGCGGAGAGCGTAAGCATGTTGCATGCGCTGAAAGCGTATGGCGAGAAGCTTGGCGGTGAGCCCGGCTTTAAATCGAGAGAAGTTCGCTGGTGCATCCAACTGTCGGAGGCGGGCGATCTGCTGAACATTGTGCCCTTGGGCGATGGCAGGTCAGGTATTCAGATGGAACGTTGCCCAGACATGCATGCCATGGTTTCCGGAGGAAAAGCCCACTTCTTGGTTGAAACGGCGCAGACCATTGGACGACACTTCAAGGCTGACGAGTCCCCCGACAAGATGGCTTCGGGCCAAGGCCGGCACGATTTCTACGTCGCGATGCTCACCGAGGCCGCTCGCGAAATTGCCCGCTTGAGGCCCGCCGCCAAACTTCTGGCCGACAACTCGGGCCGAGATGCGTTGCGCCTGATGATGCTCGACAAGCGCGTCAAACCTCCTGACTGGATGACATGGCAAATCGGCGACAGCGATCCGTGTGCTCAAGCAGATGTGCAGGCATGGTGGCGTGCGTGGCGAAATCGAGATTTGCTTGGCAATTTCAGCAATGCGGGCAACCTGCCGGGCCACATGGTATGTCTTCTAACCGGCGAATCAGTCCAGCCACTTCTGACGCAGCCCAAAGTGACCGGCTTGACGGGTGTCGGCGGGCTGGCCATGGGCGACGTCTTGGTTGGCTTCGACAAGGCGGCCTTTCGGTCATTTGGACTCGAGAAATCATCAAACGCGGCGATGGCGGCAGCGGCGGCCCAGCAGTACGTCGACGCGATCAACCATCTGGTCAAGGAGCAGCAAGAGGCAGCGCGCAAGAATCCCTCGCGCAGAACCAACGCCCTGATGGTGTACTGGTTTCGCAATCGTCTTCCTCCCGAAGACGACCCTTTCGCCATGCTTTACGGCACGCAAACCGCGCAGCAACAGACCGCCTCCGCTCTGAGGCAGGCGCGCAAGCTGCTGCAGGCCATTCGCACTGGGGAGCGAGTGCAACTGGGGCACAACCATTATTACGCCATGACTCTTTCCGGGGCATCGGGTCGGGTCATGGTGCGCGACTGGATGGAAGGGCAGTTCGCGCAACTATTGGCGAGTATCGAAGCCTGGTTCTCCGATCTGTCGATCGCCCATCGTGACAGTGACAACCGTCTCGCGCCCGATCCCAAGTTTCTCGCCGTCGGTGGAGCGCTGGTGCGCAGGCTGAAGGATCTGCCCGCCTCGACGACGGCTGTGCTGTGGCGTGCAGCCGTCACTGGACAGACGATACCGCAGTCACTCATGGCACAAGCGCTGGATCGCTTTCGCTCCGCACTCATCAGGGATGAGACCTTCGATCACGCACGAATGGGTCTTATCAAAGCCTATTTTCTTCGCAGATCCTTAGCAGGAGATCAGCACATGAAGCCCTATCTCAACCCGAACCATCCCGATCCGGCCTATCACTGCGGTCGTCTGCTGGCCGTGCTCGCAAGCCTGCAGCACAAAGCGCTCGGCGACGTAGGCGCCGGCGTAGTGCAGCGTTTCTATCCAGCCGCCAGCACAGCGCCCGGGCTGACTCTGGGGAGGCTGGTGAGCAATGCCCGCAATCATCTGGGAAAACTCGACGGCGGCCGGCCTTTCTGGTACGAGCAACAAATCGGCGAAGTGATGGGCCGTTTCGGCGACGGCCTGCCGCGCACGCTGGACCTCGAAGGGCAGGGCCTGTTCGCGCTGGGATACTACCAGCAACTGGTTGCGCTGCGCAGCCCGAAGAATCACACATTGAACAATCGGCAAAACGGAGATGAGGAATGAACAACCACGACGGCATAGCCATCAGGAACCGCTATGAGTTTCTTTATCTCTTTGACTGCGAACGCGGCAACCCGAACGGCGATCCCGACGCCGGAAACAGCCCGCGCATCGATCCCGAAGACATGCATGGTCTGGTATCCGACGTGGCCATCAAACGTCGCGTGCGCAACTACGTGCAGACCAAGCATGGCATTCGCCAAGGCTACGCAATCTTCGTTCAACACTCGACCAACTTGAACCGCCAAATTCTTATTGCGCATGAAGAGACCGGTGGCGTACCGAAGATGGAAGAAGCGGTGTCCGATGATAGCGATGAGCCGACACGAGCGACGAAAGAGAAGAAGTCCAAGGCGCCGAAATCCAAGGTTAATGCGGCTCGTGACTGGATGTGCCGTAGCTTCTACGATGTCAGGACCTTCGGCGCGGTCATGTCGACCGGAGCCAATGCGGGCCAAGTCAGAGGGCCAGTGCAGATAGCTTTCTCTCGGTCTGTCGACCCGATCCTCCCAATAGAGGTCGGAATCACACGCGTTGCCATTGCCGAGGATGTCCAAGGAAACTCTACACAAATGCTGCAATGGGAGAATGAGGTCAAACCGGAACTCAGCCTGCGCACCATGGGCCGCAAGTCCCTCATCTCGTACGGCCTCTACGCCACCAAAGGCTTCGTTTCGGCGCATCTGGCGCAAGGAACGGGATTCTCCGAAGCCGACCTCGCCGAGTTGTGGGAAGCGCTGGCAAACATGTATGACCACGACCGTTCCGCCTCCAAGGGCGTCATGGGATGCCGTGACCTGTTCGTGTTCAAACACGTCGGTGCGAACAATGGCGATCCGCAGGCGCAGGAACGGCAAGCGATGCTTGGCTGTGCGCCGGCGCATCACTTGCTTGACCTCGGCCGCGTCATCGAAGTGCCCGCCCTGAAAGATCATGGAAAACTGCCCCGCAGCTATGCCGACTACGACGTGAAGGTGCATCTGGATCGAGTGCCGAAGGGCGTCGAACTCTGGCGCTGGAACTTCACCGAGCAGTGCTTGGTGAAAGCGTAGCGCCGCGGGCGTGTCTGACGATTTGGAGCCGGTCAATGTATCGGCGCTCAACCAGTACGCGTATTGCCATCGCCGCTGTGCGCTGATCTATCTCGAAAACGAATTCGAGGATAATCGGCACACGGCGTACGGCAACGCGGAACATGCCCGCGTCGACCAGATGGCGCACCCCAGCAATCGGGAAGGCGCGCGTGTCGAGTACGCCCTGCCGATCTGGAGCGACCGCCTGGGGCTGATCGGCAAGGGCGATGTGGTCGAGTTCTGGCCGGACGGAACGATTTACCCTGTGGAATACAAGCACGGAGCGAAGAAGCAGCACGACAACGATGACCTGCAACTGGCAGCACAGGCGCTGTGCCTCGAAGAGATGTTCGGCAGGCCGATCCGGCAGGGAGCCATCTTTCACGCCAAGAGCAAACGCCGTCGCGAGGTAGTGTTTACCAGCCAGTTGCGCGCCGCCACCGAACAGACCGTCGCCTCGATCCGCCAGATGCTCGCGTCCCGGACAGTCCCGCAGCCCCTGAACAACGAAACGCGCTGCAGGGAATGCTCGCTGATCGACCTGTGCCAGCCGGTGGCGCTTGGGAAGCTCAGGCTGCTCCGCCGCGAAGACTTGTTCGACCCGAATCGTTGAGAACCACGTGCAACTGCTGAACACGCTTTACGTCACCCAGTCGGCAAGCTACCTGCGGCTGGAGAACGATACCCTGTGTGTCGAGATCGAACACCGGGTGCGCCTGCGGGTACCACTGCACCATCTGGCCAGCGTCGTGTGCTTCGGGCATGTCAGTCTGTCGGCGCCTCTGA
This sequence comes from Candidatus Accumulibacter similis, assembly GCA_013347225.1. Lineage (NCBI taxonomy): Bacteria > Pseudomonadati > Pseudomonadota > Betaproteobacteria > Candidatus Accumulibacter > Candidatus Accumulibacter similis. The sequence continues at coordinate 243,431 of CP054595.1, forward strand.
TGCATCGCCTGGCCGACGAGGGCATTGCGCTGGTTCTTCTCGATGACCACGGGCGTTTCAAGGCCCGGCTCGAAGGCGCGACGTCGGGCAATGTTCTATTGCGGCAGGCCCATCACCGCCGCGTCGATGACGCAGTGTTTACCCTCGAGACCGCCCGCACCTGCGTCGCGGGCAAGATCAAGAACGCGCGGCAGGTACTCCTGCGCGGTGCTCGCGAAGCCAAGTCAACTACGGATGCAGCTGCCCTGGCACGGGGCGCGGATGATCTCGCCGCCGCCCTTCGCGGATTGCCGCAGGCGGCTGATCTCGAGGCCCTGCGTGGCTTTGAAGGCGTGGCTGCCCGCCAGTACTTCGCCGTACTGAACCTCATCGTGCGGTCGGACTTGCGCGCCCATTTCCCCTTGGACTGCCGCACCCGCCGGCCGCCGCGCGACCGGTTCAACGCCCTGCTGTCATTCGTCTACGCGATGTGGATGAACGACTGCCGATCCGCCGTCGAGGCCGCCGGACTGGATCCGCAGATTGGCTTCCTCCATGCGGTGCGCCCAGGACGCGCCGCGCTGGCACTTGATCTGCAGGAAGAATTCCGACCGCTGGCAGATCGCTTGGTACTGACCCTCATCAATCGCGGCCAGGTCAATCCGGAAGCTTTCGTCTTTCGCGAAGGCGGTGCGGTCATGCTTCAAGATGATGCCCGCAAGGCGGTGGTGGTCGCGTTTCAGGAGCGAAAACAGGAAACCATGACGCACCCACTGCTGGCACAGCCGATTCCGCTGGGCGTGATTCCACTCGTGCAGGCTCGCTTGCTCGCGCGCGCCATTCGGGGTGAATCAGACGGCTACATGCCGTTCGTGATGCGCTGAAGGCCACTGCGATGCTCGTCATCGTCTGTTACGACGTCAACACCGAAACCTCCCAGGGCCGCCGCCGCCTCCGGCGAGTTGCAAAGATCTGTGAGAGCACAGGGCAACGTGTCCAGAAATCGGTGTTTGAATGCCAAGTCAATCTGATGCAGCTCGATGAACTCGAGCGTCGCCTGCTACGCGAGATCGACGCGAACGACGATTGCTTGCGCCTCTATCGAATGGCTGACACGCGAGGATGCGAAGTGCGCGACTATGGCCGATTCAAGGCCACCGATTTTGTCGGACCACTGGTAGTATGAAGCGCGAATCCCAAGTGACGGGCTTTATTGTGGACGGTTCGCGCGCTCGGGAACGTCATGATTCTGCGGAAGAAACGAGGCCACCCCTATGACCGACCGTGTCAATGGAGTAGCTCATGGTGACGTTCGCGTTTGCGCGGGATTTTCTCTTGGCGCTTCAAGCTCATATACGCCAAGGGGTCGCGCGCCCCGCGAGGGGCGCGCGTGGATTGAAATGATTCTGCAGGTTTCAGGCATCAGACCCAAACCTCGGTCGCGCGCCCCGCGAGGGGCGCGCGTGGATTGAAATTTCGAGATCAGTCTTGTCTGCTTCAGCCTGCTTCGGTCGCGCGCCCCGCGAGGGGCGCGCGTGGATTGAAATCGGCTCGAGTCGTCCTTGTACGCAAAGCCGTAGTTGGTCGCGCGCCCCGCGAGGGGCGCGCGTGGATTGAAACTTTCAAGAAGCCGCCTTCAGGCAAAGCGCCAATGGGTCGCGCGCCCCGCGAGGGGCGCGCGTGGATTGAAACACTTCAATCTTGGAATTGAATCGGAACGGCAAATGGTCGCGCGCCCCGCGAGGGGCGCGCGTGGATTGAAACGCGAAAGGGGACATCGAGCCGACCGACTGCCCGCGGTCGCGCGCCCCGCGAGGGGCGCGCGTGGATTGAAACCCGCGGTGGGCGTCGCCGGATTGCGCGAACTCCGCCGGTCGCGCGCCCCGCGAGGGGCGCGCGTGGATTGAAACCTTGATGGCCCGGATGAGGTCCTCGCGATTCGGGGGTCGCGCGCCCCGCGAGGGGCGCGCGTGGATTGAAACACGCCATCCGGAGAGGTGGCGTAGTACCCGAGGCTGGTCGCGCGCCCCGCGAGGGGCGCGCGTGGATTGAAACTTGCTGACCAATGCCCGACGCGAGGCGTTAGATTCAGGACAAACCAGGAAATTGCCATTGACACCCATTCCAAGGCCGCCCAGCCTCAAAATGGGTGTCAATGGGTGTAGTATTGGTTGCATGCTACGTTCAGACACCATCCAGATCACACCCGAGATCCTGAGCCTGATTGCCCGGATCGACGAATTCAAAGGCGCATGGCGGGCCTTGGGAGTCTTGGCGCCTGAGCGCCTTTCGGCGCTGCGGCGGGTGGCGACCATAGAAAGCATCGGTTCGTCCACCCGCATCGAGGGCAGCAAGCTGAGTGACCGAGAGGTCGAGCGCCTGCTCTCCAATCTGGCCATCCAGTCCTTTGACACCCGCGACGAGCAGGAAGTGGCCGGTTACGCTGAACTCATGGATCTGGTGTTCAGCTCGTGGCAGGACATCCCCTTCAACGAGAACCACATCAAGCAACTGCACCACATCCTGCTGCGCCACAGCGAAAGGGATGCGCGGCACCGGGGGCAGTACAAGACCAATTCGAACAGCGTCGCCGCCTTCGATGAAAACGGGACACAGATCGGCATCGTTTTCGATACCGCCAGACCGTTTGACACGCCACGGTTGATGGCCGAACTGGCGTCGTGGGTGAACGACGAACGGGAGAGGGGGCATCTGCACCCCTTGTTGATCATCGCGATCTTCGTCGTGGTGTTTCTGGAAATTCACCCTTTCCAGGATGGCAACGGACGTTTGAGCCGGGTGCTGACGACCCTGCTGCTGCTCCAGGCCGGCTACGCCCATGTGCCGTACAGTTCGCTGGAGAGTGTGATCGAGCTGAACAAGGAAGCCTATTACCTGGCCCTGTGCCAGACAGAGGGCACCATCCGCACGGAGGCCCCCAACTGGCAGCCATGGCTGGTGTTCTTCTTGCGCTCACTGGCCGAACAGGTTCGGCGCCTGGAGAAGAAGGTCGAGCGCGAAAGGATCGTCCTGGCCGCGCTGCCCGAACTGTCGCTGCAGATCGTGGAATTTGCCCGCGAACATGGGCGCGTCACGATGATGGATGCCATCAAACTGACCGGGGCCAGCCGCAACACCCTCAAGCAGCACTTCCGCGACCTGACCGGGCGCAACCATCTTGAGCAGCACGGCAGCGGACGCGGTGTCTGGTACGGGTTGAAGTGACCGGGATCTCATGATTGAGTGCCGGCCCATGTCTTGATCCTGGTGGCGACCGATTTGCCCCCGGGACGTGCTCGCGCCGGACTTCCTCCGGCAGTGATCCCGGCACTGGATTTGACTGCCGCAGCGATGACCGTTATATTACTGACCAGCCAGTCACTAACCAGAGCCAATGCATCCCACGGCCCCTCACGAGTCTTCGGCCACCGCGCCGGGCGAGGCTTCGGCTCGCCGCCGGCGCAAGGACGCGCGCCCCTCCGAACTCCTGGCCGCGGGACTGGAACTCTTTGTCGACAGGGGCTTCGCTGCCACCCGGCTCGACGATGTCGCACGCCGCGCCGGGGTCGCGAAGGGTACCCTCTATCTCTACTTTCCGAGCAAGGAAGCGCTGTTCAAGGCGGTGATCGAGGACGGCATGGTCGCGGCGCTGCTCGCTGCCGAGGAACGGTTGGCGGCCCATCGGGGGCCGGCCGCCGAGCTGCTGCACGAGCTGCTCCTCGGCTGGTGGCAGCAGATCGGCAGCACGGCGCTCGCCGGCGTCAGCAAGCTGATCATTTCCGAAGCGAGGAACTTCCCCGAGATCGCCGATTACTACCGCGAGCGGGTGATCAGCCGCGGCCGTGCGCTGTTGCGGCAGGCGCTCGAGCGCGGCATCGACCAGGGCGAGTTTCGTCCGCTGCACGTCGACGCGGCGATCGACGTCATCATCGCGCCGCTGCTGATGCTGGCCATCTCGCGCTTCTCGCTACGCCTGTGCGGGCACGAGGTGTCGCCCGAGGACTACCTCGAGACGCATTTCGAGTTGCTGTTGCGCGGCCTGCGGCCGGCCGGAGACCGTCCGTGAGGGTCCGCCGCGCGGCATCGCCACTGCGCCTGCGGCTGCTGCCCGCGCTGCTGCTGCTCGCTGCGCTCGCCGGCTGCGGCCGGGAAGCAGCGGCACCCGAACCACCGCGACCGGTACTGACGCGCGTCCTCGGCGAAACCGCCGGTGAGGCGACGCTGAGCTATTCGGGTGAGGTCCGCTCGCGCCACGAGACGCCGCTCGCGTTCCGCATTCCGGGCAAGATCACCGCCCGGCCGGTCGATGCCGGGGCCATCGTCAGCGCCGGTGACGTCCTCGCCCGGATCGACCCGGCGGACAGCCTGCTGTCGGTCGAAGCGGCCAACGCGCAGCTCGAACTCGCCGCCGCCGATGTGCAGCGCTGGCGACACCTGCGGGAACGGAACTTCGTCAGCCAGGCGGCGCTCGACGGCAAGGAAAGCGCCTACCGGGCAGCGCGCGCGCAGGCCGCACTGGCGCGCAACCAGTCCGCCTACACCGTGCTGCGCGCCGACCAGGCGGGCGTCATCGGCCTGATCACGGCGGAAGTCGGGCAGGTGGTGGCTGCCGGCCAGACCGTCATGCGCCTGGCACGGGCCGATACGCTCGAGGTGGCGATCTCGATCCCCGAGGCGCGCATGCCCGACGTGCGTTCGCTCGGCGCCGCCGAGATCAGCCTCTGGGCCGAGCCGCAGGCGCGCTACGCCGGAACGCTGCGCGAGCTGTCGCCGGTGGCCGACCCGGTGACGCGCACCTATGCGGCACGGGTGGCGATCCGCAAGCCCGACGCCCGCGTCCTCCTCGGCATGACGGCCACGGTCCGCTTCCTGCGCCAGGATGGCAGCAGCCGCCTGAGCGTGCCGCTGACGGCGATCTTCCAGCACGCGGGACAACCGGCCCTCTGGGTGGTCGACGCGGATCAGGTCGTCAGCCTGCGGCCGGTCGCCATCGCCGCCTACCGCGAAGACAGCGCGATTCTCGCCAGCGGCGCCGCTGCCGGTGAGCGGATCGTCGTCGCCGGCGTGCACAAGCTGAGCAGCGGCGAACGCGTGCGTGCCATCGAGCAACCCGACCGCCGCGGCGCGCCGCCGACCAGCACCGCAAGCGAGCCGGCGGGGCGATGACGCCGCCCAATCTCTCCGAGTGGGCGCTGCGCCACCGCTCGCTGGTGGCCTATCTGATCGTCGTCCTGATGCTTGCCGGCGTCTTCTCGTACTTCCGGCTCGGCCGCGCCGAGGATCCGGACTTCACCTTCAAGGCGATGGTCGTGCGCACGCTGTGGCCGGGAGCGACGGCGCCGGAAGTGCAGCTGCAGATCACCGAGCGCATCGAGAAGAAACTGCAGGAAGTGCCGTGGGTCGACGTGCTGCGCTCGCAGACGCGGCCCGGCGAGTCGCTGATCACCGTGCTGCTGAAGGACTACACGCCGAAGAAGGAGGTCCCCGATTCCTGGTACCAGGTGCGCAAGAAGATCGGTGACATGCGGCACACGCTGCCGCAGGGCGTCGTCGGCCCTTTCCTCAACGACGAGTTCGGCGACACCTTCGTCACCATCTTCGCGCTCACGGGCGACGGTTTCGACCTCGCCGCCCTGCGCCGCGAAGCCGACCGCATCGGCCGCGAACTGCGGCAGCTGCCGGACGTGAAGAAGATCGAGTTGTTCGGCGTGCAGGACGAGAAGATCTACATCGAAGTGTCGCACGCCAAGCTGGCAACGCTCGGGCTCAACCCGCTCGCCATCTTCGATGCCCTGCAGCGGCAGAACGCGATGACTCCCTCCGGTTTCTACGAGACACCTTCCGACCGCGTTCGCATCCGTGTCTCGGGAGACTTCGAGTCGGTGGAAAACATTCGCGAAATCGGCATCCAGGCCGGCGGTCGCCTCTTCCGCCTCGGTGACATCGCCAGCGTCGAGCGTGGCTTTGCCGATCCACCGACGCCGCGCATGCGGGTGCAGGGACACGATGCGATCGGCATCGGCATCGCGATGAACCGCGGTGGCGACGTGATCAGGCTCGGCGAACGGCTGCACGCCGCACGCGAACGCCTGCAGCGGCAGTTGCCGGTCGGCATCGACCTGCACGTCGTCGCCGACCAGCCGGAGATCGTCCGCCAGTCGATGAACCTCTTCATGTCGTCGCTCGCCGAGGCGGTGGTGATCGTCCTCGTGGTTTCCTTCATCAGCCTCGGCCTGCGCACCGGCGCCGTCGTCGCGCTGTCGATTCCGCTGGTGCTCGCGGTGACCTTCCTGCTGATGTACGCCTTCGGTATCGATCTGCAGCGCATTTCCCTCGGCGCACTGGTGATTGCCCTCGGGCTGCTCGTAGACGATGCGATCATCGCCGTCGAGATGATGGTGGTGAAGATGGAGCAGGGCTGGGATCGCTTCCGCGCCGCGACCTTCGCCTATACCTCGACCGCCTTTCCGATGCTGACCGGCACGCTGATCACCGCGGTCGGTTTCATGCCGGTGGGCCTGGCGCGGTCGGGTGCCGGCGAGTACACCTTTTCGATCTTCGCCGTCGTCAGCATCGCCCTGCTGGTGTCCTGGGTGGTGGCGGTGGTCTTCACCCCCTATCTGGGCTATCTCGTGCTCGATGCCGCGAAGCTGCAGCGGGCGGCGCTGGAGCATGGCGCCGATCCGTACCGCACGCCGTTCTATCGCCGCGTGCGGGCAAGCGTCGAGTGGTGTCTGCGACATCGCTGGCTGGTCATCGGCGCGACGCTGCTGGCCTTCGTGGCCGCCCTGGCCGGACTGAGCCTCGGCGTGCAGAAGCAGTTCTTCCCCGCCTCGAGCCGGCCCGAGGTGCTGGTCGACCTGTGGCTGCCGAACGGCTCATCGCTGAAGGCAACCGAGGCCTGCGCCCGGCGCGTCGAGGAACTCCTCGCCGTGCCGGAGATGGCCCGTTCGATCCGCTATTACGCCAGCTATGTCGGCAACGGCAGCCCGCGCTTCTACCTGCCGCTCGACCAGCAACTGTTCAACGACGGCTTTGCACAGTTCGTCATCACGACGCACGACATCGCCGCACGCGAGGATCTGCGGCGTCGCCTCGAGCAGCGTTTCGCCGACGAAGGCGGCGAATGGAGCGGCCTGCGAACGCGCGTGCTGCGCCTCGAGAACGGCCCGCCGGTCGGCTTCCCGGTCGTCTTCCGCGTCTCCGGCGAGGATATCGGCGAACTGCGGCGAGTGGCGGCCGAGGTTGCCGCGGTGATGCGCGGCAGCCCGCACCTGAAGGAAGTCAATTTCGACTGGAACGAGCTCGGCAAATCGATCCGCGTCGACATCGACCAGGACCGCGCCCGCGCCCTGGGAATCAGCTCACAGGAACTTGCCGCCTTCCTCAACTCGATGCTGACCGGCATCGCGGTGACCCAGATGCGCGAGGGCGACCAGTTGATCGACGTCGTCGCGCGCGCCGCCGGCGACGAGCGCGCCCGCATCTCGGCGCTGGCCGACATCAACATCCACACCGGCAGCGGGCGTTACGTGCCGCTGGCGCAACTGGCGAAGATCAGCTACGAGCTGGAAGAGCCGGTGATCGCCCGCCGCAACCGGCTGCCGACGGTGACGGTGCGTGCCGACATTCGTGACGGCATGCAGGCGCCCGCCGCGACGGCGCGCATCGATCCGCTGCTCGACCCGCTGCGCGAGCGCCTGCCGCCGGGATTTCGGATCGAAGCCGGCGGCGCCACCGAAGAGTCGGCGAAGGGCGAGAATTCGATCAAGGCGGTGATGCCGCTGATGCTGGTGAGCGTCATCACGCTGCTGATGATCCAGTTGCAAAATGTCGGCCGCATGCTGCTGGTGCTGCTGACGGCACCGCTCGGACTGATCGGCGTGGCGGCGGCCTTGCTGCTCTTCCACGTTCCCTTCGGCTTCGTCGCCAACCTCGGAGTCATCGCGCTCTCCGGAATGATCATGCGCAACTCGGTGATTCTGGTCGACCAGATCGAGCAGGACCGGAAGGCCGGCATGCCGCCCTGGGAGGCGATCGTCGGCTCGACCGTGCGCCGCTTCCGGCCGATCATGCTGACCGCCGCCGCCGCCATCCTGGCGATGATCCCGCTGACGCGCAGCGTCTTCTGGGGCCCGATGGCGGTGGCGATCATGGGTGGACTGATCGTCGCCACGCTGCTGACGCTGCTCTTCCTGCCGGCACTCTACGCGGCGTGGTATCGCGTGCAAGCAGGCGAGCGCTGACAGCCACGGCGCGGCAATCGCCCGGATCGCTGGCCCTCGCCAACCGCCTTGGCATCGGTCCCGCCGACAACCCCTGCCACATCGCCGCACGCAGGACGGTCACCGCCGGCAGAGTGGCTGGTCTCAACCAGGCAATTCCCCCCGGGAGCGGCCTTGCCGGGGCGAACCGAACTTCCGGGGATGCCCCCGAACAGGCTGCCGGGAACGGTTTGACTCGGCCCGCAGATGTCGGCGATACTGCCGCCGAACGGCAGGCACATTTGCCATCTGGATCGGGCAGAGGCTCTTCATGGCTATAGAGTTGCAGCACCTGATTGATCGAATCAATCAGGAAGCGGTGGAAAAGGGTGAGCAGGAAGCCAATCGCATCGTTGCGCGGGCACGGGAGCAGGCCGCTGCCCTGGTAAGGGAAGGCGAAGCCGCGGCCCGGGCGCACCTCGAGAAGGCAGAGAAGGACTCCGAGGTCTTCGTTGAACGGAGCACGCGCACCCTCGAGCAGGCGGCGCGAGACCTGCTGATCAGCGTCGGACAGGCTGTGGAAAACATCATTGCAGACATCGTCAGCGACGCCACCGACGAGGCCCTCGACCCCGACACCCTGAAACGCATGATGGTGAAGATGGCGCAGGCTTACGCCGAAAGAAACGGTACCGAGAGCCGCATCGAAGTCCTCGTCGGCAAGGAGGACCAGTCGGAACTGGTGCGGTTTTTCGCCCGCCAGTACCGGCACCGCCTGGTCCGGGGACTCAACATCCGCGCCGACGCCGGCGTGCGCCGGGGCTTTCGCGTGATCCTCGACAACGACCGGGTACACCACGATTTCACCCGGCCAGCGATCGCCGAAGCTCTCGGCAACTTTCTCCGCCCGCACCTGGCCGAGATCGTCTTTCGTGCTGCGCGCGCGGCGAGCAGCAGTGAGCCCGGCTGATCCGCGTACAGGCTGACCATGTCCTACCACTACCTGGTCGCCAGCCTGCCGATGTTGTCCCTGGATACGCCGCCGCCGTTCTCTTCGCGAGACTTCCTGTCACACTGTCACGGCGTGCTGAAGACGAGCGACCTGGCCGTCCTCGAGGCCATCGTCAGCGGCAGTGTGGTTATCGGGAATGCCGTTGCTGCCACCTGGACGGCACGCGAGACGCAGACACGCAATCTCATTGCACAATTTCGCGCTGCGCGTCTGGGGGTCGACCCCCGCCCTTTCCTGCGCGATCACAGTGGCTACGACGTGGCCCTGGCGCAGGCGGTCACCGACGCGCTGGCCGCAGCCACACCGGTCGAACGCGAGCAGGCCCTCGACCGGTGCCGCTGGCGCATTGCCGAAGAGCTGTCCCTCGCGGATCCCTTCGGCTTTGCTTCGATCCTGGCTTTCGCCATCAAGCTGGGCATCGCCGAACGCTGGGCCCGGCTGACCGAAGCGGCAGGCGGGCGCCAGGCCGAGGCGCTGCTGGCGGCCATGAGTCAGGCTCCGGACACTGCGGCGCACGGCGACACTCCGGACAGTCCGGCGCGGTCGGCAGCGCCACGAGAATGAGCACACCATGAGTGAAAACAGCGGAACGATCATTGGCATCAACGGCAATCTGTTGACCGTGGAGTTCACCAGGGCGGTGGTACAGAATGAAGTCGCCTACGCGGTGATGGCTGACCGACGACTGAAGGCCGAGGTGATCCGCATCCGCGGTTCCTACGCCGACCTGCAGGTATTCGAGGACACCACCGGTCTCAAGGAGGGTGACCGGGTCAGGTTCACCGGCGAGTTGCTGGCTGTCGAACTGGGTCCCGGCCTCCTGACACAGGTCTTCGACGGTCTACAGAACCCGCTGCCACAGCTGGCAGAGCATTGTGGCTTCTTCCTGCAGCGGGGCGTCTATCTCGATGCCTTGCCCCGCGACCGCCTCTGGGCCTTCTCGCCGACGGCCGGGCCGGGCGACCGTGTCACGGCCGGCGAGACGCTCGGCAGCGTCCCCGAGGGTATCTTTCAGCACCGCATCATGGTCCCCTTCAGACTCCGCGGAGCGTTTACGGTCGAGCGGATCGCCGCGCCCGGAGACTACACCGTCAGCCACCCGATCGCCACACTGCGGGGGGCCGACAATGAGGTGGTCGAGGTGACGCTGATGCAGCGCTGGCCGGTGAAGATGCCCATCCGCGCCTACAGGGAGCGACTGCGTCCGGGGGAGCCGCTGGTGACCAAGGTGCGCATCGTCGATACCTTCTATCCCGTGGCACGCGGCGGCACCTACTGCATACCTGGGCCCTTCGGCGCCGGCAAGACCGTTCTGCAGCAGATCACCAGCCGCTACGCGGATGTGGACATCGTCATCATCGCGGCGTGTGGCGAGAGGGCCGGCGAGGTCGTCGAGACGCTGCGCGAGTTCCCGCAACTGACCGACCCGCGAACGGGCAAGAGCCTGATGGATCGGACGCTGATCATCTGCAACACCAGTTCGATGCCGGTTGCAGCGCGCGAAGCATCGGTCTATACAGCCGTCACGATCGCCGAGTATTACCGCCAGATGGGCCTGAACGTACTCCTGCTGGCCGACTCGACTTCGCGCTGGGCGCAGGCCCTGCGCGAGATGTCGGGTCGACTCGAGGAAATTCCCGGCGAGGAGGCTTTTCCCGCCTACCTCGAATCGGTGATCGCCGCCTTCTATGAGCGCGGCGGCATCGTCCGGCTGAAGGACGGCAGCCTGGGCTCGGTAACCATCGGCGGCACGGTCAGTCCGGCCGGTGGCAACTTCGAGGAACCGGTCACCCAGAGCACGCTCAAGGTCGTCGGCGCCTTTCATGGTCTTTCCCGGGAGCGCTCGGACCAGCGGCGCTTCCCGGCCATCGATCCGCTCGATAGCTGGAGCCAGTATTCCGGGGTGGTTGCTGCCGAGCAGGTGAGTCTCGCACGCAGCATCCTGCACAGCGGCAACGAGGTGAAGCAGATGATGAAAGTGGTTGGCGAGGAAGGCACTTCGATCGATGACTTCGTCGTCTTCCTCAAGAGCGAGTACATCGATGCGGCCTACCTGCAACAGGACGCCTACCACGAGGTGGATGGAGCGAGCAGCGCCGAACGCCAGCGCTACGTGTTCGAGCGCATCCACCGTCTGCTGGGCAGCAGGATGAGCTTCAACGACAAGGACAGTGCACGCCGCTTTTTCCAGAACCTGACGCAGACGACCAGGGACTGGAACCGGGTGGACCAGAATGACGCAGACTTCCTGCAGATCGAGCGGCAGCTCGAGCAGATGATCGCGGAGGTGTCACAGGATGCATAGGGTATACCAAGGCATCGATCGCATTGCCGGCAACGTCATCACCGTCAGGGCAACCGGCGTCGGCTACCGTGAACTGGCCCAGGTCAGCTCACGTCATGGCAGCTCGCTGGCGCAGGTGATTCGCCTGCAGGGCGGCAGCGTCGATCTGCAGGTATTCGCCGGCGGTCGCGGCATCGCCACCGATGCCGAGATCCGCTTTCTCGGACGGACGATGCAGGTGCCCTTCTCACGCTCCCTGCTTGGGCGGGTGTTCAACGGCAGCGGGCAACCGCGGGACAACGGGCCGGAGATCAACAAGAACCTCATCGACATCGGCGGCCCATCGGTCAACCCGGCGCGGCGAATCATCCCGCGGCGCATGGTACGCACCGGCATCCCGATGATCGATGTCTTCAACACTCTGGTGGAATCGCAGAAGCTTCCCATCTTCTCCGTCGCCGGCGAGCCCTACAACCAGCTGCTGGCCAGGATCGCCATGCAGGCCGAGGTGGACGTGATCATCCTCGGCGGCATGGGACTGAAGCACGACGACTACCTGTTCTTCCGCGACCTGCTCGAAGAGAACGGTGCTCTCTCGCGCGCCGTTCTCTTCATCCACACCGCCTCCGACCCGGTGGTCGAATGTCTTCTCGTACCGGACATCACACTGGCGGTGGCCGAGCATTTCGCGCTGCTGAACCAGCGTGTCCTGGTCCTGCTGACCGACATGACCAACTTCGCCGATGCAATGAAGGAGGTCGCCATCACGATGGAGCAAATCCCTTCGAATCGCGGTTACCCCGGCGACCTCTACTCGCAGCTCGCGGCCCGCTACGAGAAGGCGGTCGACTTCGATGCTGCCGGCTCGATCACCATCCTGGCGGTGACCACGATGCCGGGGGACGACGTCACGCACCCGGTACCGGACAATACCGGCTACATCACCGAGGGACAGTTCTATCTGCGCAACGGCCGCATCGAGCCCTTCGGTTCGCTGAGCCGACTGAAGCAACTGGTCAATGACCAGACGCGCGCAGACCACCGGACGATCATGAACACCATGATCCAGCTTTACGCCTCGTACATGGAAACGCTCGAGAAGCAGTCAATGGGCTTCCGCATGAGTGCCTGGGACAACAAGCTGCTTGCCTTCGGCCAGCGCTTCGAGAACGAGCTGATGGACCTGAAGGTGAACATCCCGCTCGAACACGCCCTGGATCTCTGCTGGCAGATCCTTGCCGACACGTTCGAGCCGGCGGAGACGGGAATCGCGTCGAAACTGACCGACCAGTTCTGGCCCCGCCGCTGACATCCGGCAAGACAAGGACGCTGACCACCACCGATGGCGACCATCAAGCACACCAAGAACGAGTTGAAGGCGCAGCGGGAAGCTCTGAAACGCTTCCAGCGCTACCTGCCAACCCTGCTGTTGAAGAAGCAGCAACTGCAGGTGGAGGTTCGCCAGCTCGAAGCCATGCTCGAGGTGGCGCGTGCTGCCGAGCAACAGGACCGTGCGGAGCTTGCGAAGTGGGTTCGCCTCTTCGCCGAACCGGTGGAATGGAAAGACTGGCTGAGCGTGCGCGAGGTCCGCCTCGGTCAGGGAAACATCGCCGGAGTGGCGATCCCCGTGCTTGCCGGCGTCGATTTTTCCCGCCAGGTGCCCGACCTGTTCACTACACCGGCCTGGCTGGACGACGCCCTCGACATGCTGCAGCGACGCATCCAGCGGCGCCTGGAACTGCAGGTGCTCGAAGAGCAGTTGCGCCGGCTGGCTGCCGAGTTGCGCACCACCAGCCAGCGCGTGAACCTTTTCGAGAAGGTCAAGATACCCGAGGCCAGCGAGCACATTCGGGTGATTCGAATATTCCTCGGCGACCAGATGACCGCCGGAGTGGCACGCTCGAAGATGGCCAAGGCGAAGGCCGTCGAGCAGTTGACCGCCACCTGACGAAGCCCATGGCCGCCTATCCAGTTTGCTCGTCCATGCAGGCCGACGGCACCGACCACTGCACGCACGCCGGGCGCAACCAGCGCCCGCCGAAGGGTGGCGGCAACCGGCCCATTGTCCCAGCGGCCTGCCCGCAACCCCCAGGAAAAGGTGCGAGTCAATGATCGTCCCGATGCAGAAGGTAATCGTCCTCTCCCGTGCCGCCGGCCGCGAAGCGGACCTGCTGTCGCTGCGGCAGCTTGGCGTGCTGCACCCGGTACTTGAGCAGGCCGTCGAACACGAAGACATCGAGGGCGAGCGACGGCGCCTCGACTACATCAGGCGCGCCGCCGAAGTCCTGCCCAACCTGCCACGCGCGCAGCCTTCAGGAAGAAGCCCCGGCGAGGTGGTCGACGAGTTGTCGCGGCTCCTCCGGCTTCGTCGGGAGACGGCCGAGGAACTCGAACGTCTGCGCCAGGAGTGCGCGCGCGTGTCGCCGTTCGGTGACTTCTCTCCCGGGGATCTCGCCGCCCTGGCCGGGAAGGGCGTGTTCATCCGCCTGTTCCAGGCGGCTCCGGACAGTCGTCCGGTGGTGCCGGCGGCTGCGGTATGTCTCGAAACGTCCCGCACCCGAACCGCTGTATCGTTCGTCATCGTCACGGTCGGCGAAACGCCCGAGATTGCCGCCCAGGAACTGCGCCCGCCGGCGATGTCGCTGGCCGAGATCAAGAGCCGGATCGGCGAAATGGAAGCGACTCAGGCCAGGATCGCGGACCAGATAGGATGCTTCGCCGGCGATCGTGCCGCTCTGGCCGACATGCGGGCCGAGGCGGAGGAGGCTGTCCAGATGGCCGAGATCCGCGCCGGCATGAGTTGTGCCGCGGCCGAACTGGTCTACCTGCAGGGCTTTTGCCCCAGCGATGACGTCCCTCGCCTGCGCGAGGCTGCCGGGAAGAACGGCTGGGGGCTGGTCATCGACGAACCGGCAGCCAGCGACCTGGTGCCGACTTTGATCCGCAACCCGCGCTGGCTGAAGCCGATCGAGTCGGTCTTCGAGCTGATCGGCATCCTGCCGGGCTATCGTGAGATCGACGTCAGCCTGTGGTTCCTGCTGTTCTTCAGCCTGTTCTTCGCCATGCTGGTGGGCGACGCCGGCTACGGGGCGATCTTCCTCGGGCTGACGCTTTGGGCGCAGCGCAGATTCCCTACGAGTCCGACCCATGCCTTCACCCTGCTCAAGATCACCAGCGTCGCGACGATCGTCTGGGGCGTGCTGACCGGCACCTACTTCGGGATTCCAGACCTGCCGGCACCACTCGCGGCCCTGAAACTGAGCTGGCTGGGCGACGAGGAGCATGTCAAGGACCTGTGCTTCTGGATTGCCGCGATCCATCTCTCGATCGCGCACGTGTGGAACATCGCCAACCTCATCCGCAGCCCGCAGGCGCTGGCCCAGGTCGGCTGGCTGTGCGTCGTCTGGTTCATGTTCTTCAGCGCCCGTTCGGTGGTACTCAACCTGCCGTTTCCGTCGATCATGACCTGGGTGTTCGGCGCGGGCGTCGTGCTCATCGTGCTTTTCATGACACCGCGCCGGAACCTCAGGGACGAGTGGTTCAACCACGTGATGCTGCCACTGAACCTGGTCGGCAGCTTCGTGGACGTGATTTCGTACATCCGGCTCTACGCCGTCGGCACCGCCAGCTTTGCCATCGCATCGACCTTCAACATCATGCTGGCACCGATGTTCGACGGCTGGCTGAGTGGGCTGCTCGCGGCATTGCTGTTGTTCGTCGCGCACACGGTGAACATCGTCCTCTCGGTAATGGGCGTGATGGTGCACGGCATCCGGCTGAATACGCTGGAATTCGCCAGTCATCTCGGGCTGCAGTGGAGCGGTTTTCCCTACCGGCCGTGGCAGCGCATGCGGCCAACGTCCCCTTGAACGGCACGCTGCGGTTGTTCGCGACCACGATTGGCAAACACCTGACATAAAGGAGATTGAGTTGGATACAGATGTGATGGTCAGCCTTGGGCGTCTGGGAGCGGCTGCAGCCGTCGGCCTGGCTGCAGCCGGTTCTTCCCTGGGCGTTGGCGCGGCCGGTCCGGCCGCTGTCGGCGCCTGGAAGAAGTGCTATGCGCAGGACAGGGCAGCTCCCTTCGTGCTCTTCGCCTTCATCGGGGCGCCGATGTCGCAGACAATCTACGGCATGATTCTGATGGGCTGGATCAATACCGCACTCGATGCCTCGCTCGCTGCACATCAGGCGATCAACTGGGGGGGCATGCTTGGCGCCGGGATCTTCGGTGGTCTCGGCATGGGCGTCTCGGCCTGGTACCAGGGAGTGATCGGCGCCGCCGCAGCCGATGCCATGGCTGAAACCGGCAAGGGTTTTGGCAATTACCTGATGACCCTGGGCATCATCGAAACGCTGGCCATCCTGGTTCTGGTGTTCATTCCGCCCGCGTTCCGTCTTGCTGGTGGCGCCTGACAGATTGTGACGAAATCGTCGCGAACAGGGGCAGAGCGTACCGGCAGAAAACCGCCGGGGCATCTCCGAGAAGGCTCATCCTGCTGATTATTCATCAGTTTGATCATCCGGCAGAGGACTACACGGGAGTCGTCAAAGCGTTCTCCCACGCATCGCAGATGTGCCATAATCGCTGACGCTGCTTACGGCTTCCGTGACAGCGAGTTCGTGTCTGACGGCACAGCCCGATGATTTGCCCGTTACGAGGCGAAGCGCAGGCAATCGGGTCCAGGAGGAGATGCATGTTCTGTCGTCCATGGAGGGATGTCCGGTGAATGGTTTGCTCAAACTCTCGCAGCTGATCGACGGGCTCACCGAGCGCGTCGGCAAGGCACTGATCTGGCTCGTCCTGATCGTCACCCTGATCGCAGCCGGCAACGCGGTCATGCGCTACATCTGGAACTACAGCTCGAACGCCTTTCTCGAAATCCAGTGGTACCTGTTCTCGGCGATCTTCCTGCTCGGTGCCGGCTACACGCTGCTACGCAACGAGCATGTGCGCATCGACCTGATTGCCGGCCGGCTGAGCCGCCGCGGCCAGGCCTGGATCGACATCTTCGGCATCATCTTCTTCCTGCTGCCGATGGCGATCGCCATCATGTACATGTCGTGGCCGATCTTTCTCCTCGCGCTGCAAAGCGACGAGCAGTCGAGCAACGCCGGTGGCCTGGCGGTGTGGCCGGTCCGCCTGCTGGTGCCGATCGGCTTCTTCCTGCTCGTCCTGCAGGGCCTTTCCGAGCTGATCAAGCGCTTCGGTTTCCTGCAGGGACTGTGCCCCGACCCGACGGAGAAAGGCCACAAGCCGACACCTGAAGAGGAACTGGCGCTGGCGATCAAGGCACAGAAGGGAGAGCTCTGATGACCGACTTCCTGATAGCCAACATGGCGCCGATCATCTTCGCCTCGATGGTCATCTTCCTGCTCGTCGGTTTCCCGGTCGCCTTCGCGCTGGCAGCCAACGGCATCTTCTTTGGCCTCATCGGCATCGAACTCGGGCTGCTTGGACCGCAGCTGTTCCAGGCCCTGCCGGACCGCATCTTCGGCATCATGAACAACGACACGCTGCTGGCGATCCCGTTCTTCACCTTCATGGGACTGATCCTCGAGCGATCGGGGATGGCCGAGGACCTGCTCGACACCATCGGCCAGCTCTTCGGGCCACTGCGCGGCGGCCTCGCGTTCGCGGTGATCTTCGTCGGTGCGCTGCTCGCCGCGACCACCGGCGTCGTCGCCGCGTCGGTGATCTCGATGGGACTGATCTCGCTGCCGATCATGCTGCGCTACGGCTACGACACGAAGCTCGCGACCGGCGTCATCGCCGCTTCGGGAACGCTGGCACAAATCGTTCCGCCGTCGCTGGTGCTGATCATCATGGCCGACCAGCTCGGCAAGTCGGTCGGCGACATGTACAAGGGCGCTTTTCTGCCCGCCATGGTACTGACGGTTTTTTACGTCGGCTACGTGATCCTCGTCGCCATCTTCAAGCCGCGCTGGGCACCTGCATTGCCAGCCGAGGCACGAACGCTGCACGGCGCCAAGTTGCTGATGCGCGTGCTGACGACACTGCTGCCACCGCTGTTCCTGATCTTCCTTGTTCTCGGGACGATCTTCCTCGGCATCGCGACGCCGACCGAAGGCGGCGCGATGGGTGCCACCGGCGCGCTGATCATGGCGCTGGCGCGCAAGCGACTGAGCTGGAGCCTGCTCCGGCAGGCGATGGAAACGACCGCCAAGCTGACCACCTTCGTCGTTTTCATCCTCGTCGGCGCACGGGTGTTCTCGCTGACCTTCTACGGCGTCGATGGCCACCGTTGGGTCGAGCACCTGCTGACCGGACTGCCGGGCGGCGAGGTCGGCTTCCTGATCGTCGTCAATGTGCTCGTCTTCCTGCTTGCCTTCTTCCTTGACTTCTTCGAACTCTCGTTCATCGTCGTGCCACTGCTCGGACCGGTGGCGCAGGCGCTCGGAATCGACCTCATCTGGTTCGGCGTGCTGCTGGCGGTGAACATGCAGACTTCGTTCATGCATCCGCCCTTCGGCTTTGCGCTCTTCTATTTGCGCTCGGTGGCACCGGCCGCCGTCAAGACGACCGACATCTACTGGGGGGCGATCCCCTTCGTCTGCATCCAGATCATCATGGTCGCAATCCTCATCTTCTTCCCGCAACTGGTCACGTTCGGCCTCGACCAGGACGTCAAGGTCGATCTGGATTCGGTGCAGATCGAAATGCCGAGCTCCGACTACGGCACACCTGCGACGCCGCCCGGACTGGAGGCTCCGAAGGACCCGGCAGCCGACTCGGAAGACGCCGCCAGCAAGGCGATACGCGATGCGATGAAACAGGAGGCGAAGTAGCCCCTGCGGCGAGCGAGAAGCGCATCGGTCGCCGGCCTGCTGCAGAAGAATGGGGAGCGGGGCAACACAGCCCCGCTCCCCATTCTGTCCTGCCGGGTAGCGCGCAGCGGGCAAGCAACGGCCGCTGCGCGAGTAAGACGCCCTAGCGTTTGCTGAAGATGTAGTTGGTGTACGAACCCTCGGCGACTCGCATCCAGAGAACCTGGTCGTCCATGAACTTCTTGTAGTCGTCGTACACCTTCTTGAACTCGGCATTCTTCGCCGATGTCTCGGCATAAAGCTCCATCGCGGCCTTGTAGCAGGCGTCCATGACTTCCTTCGGGAACTGTTTCAACTGCGTTCCCGAGCCGACGAGTTGCTTCAGCGCCGTCGGATTCCTGGCATCGTATTTGGCGACCATGTCTACGTGCGCATCGGCACAGGCGATCTGCAGGATGGTCTGGTACTCCTTCGGCAGCTCTGCCCACTTCTTCCGGTTGACATAGGCCGACACCTGCGGACCGCCCTCCCACCATCCTGGGTAATAGTAGAACTTGGCCACCTTGTTGAAACCGAGCTTCTGATCGTCGTATGGGCCGATCCACTCGGCGGCGTCGATCGTGCCCTTCTCGAGTGCCGGATAGATGTCGCCACCCGGAATCTGCTGCGGCACCGCTCCCAGCTTGGTGAGGACGGCACCGGCGAAGCCGCCGATGCGAATCTTCAACCCATTGAGGTCAGCTACCGTCTTGATCTCCTTGCGATACCAGCCGCCCATCTGGGTCGTCGTGTTGCCGCAGGGAATGGTCATGATGTTCGACTTGCCGAAGAACTCGCCAAGCAGCTTGCCACCGTTGCCGTGACGCATCCAGGCGTCCATCATGCGATTCGTCATGCCGAAGGGAACCGCCGTCTCCAGCGCGTACGTGGGATCCTTGCCGAAGAAGTAGTAGGAGACGGTATGGCCCATTTCCACCGTGCCGTCCTTGACGGCATCGAAGACCGCTGGCCCGGGGACGATCTCGCCACCCGCGAAGACCTGGATCTGGAACTTGCCGCCGGTTGCCTCGGCAACGCGCTTGGCCATGACTTCGGCACCTCCGTAGATGGTGTCGAGGCTCTTCGGGAAGCTCGAAGCCAGGCGCCACTTGATCGTCGGCGCACTCTGGGCAATTGCCGGCATGGCCATGGTGCCGGCGGCAAGACCGACACCAGCATTCTTCAAGAACGAACGTCTTTCCACTTTCTTGTCTCCTGTAAGGTTTGTTGTCAGCGAGGTGCACGGCGATTATAGCCAAAGCTGCCGTGCTTGCATCAAGGACTTGCCGTTGCGGACGGCGACGTTCCGTCATCGGCGAGGCGAATCAGTCGCCTGCGACCTTCATCTCTTCGGTCAGGATCGAACCAACCTGCTTCGAGCCCCGAACGACGACGTCGGTGCCGACGGCAACGATGTTGCGGAACATGTCGCGCAGGTTGCCGGCAATGGTGACTCCTTCCACGGGGTGCACGATGGCGCCCCCTTCGACCCAATAGCCGGCAGCGCCGCGCGAATAGTCGCCGGTGACGTAGTTGACACCTTGGCCGAGCAGCTCGGTGACCAGCAGTCCACGTCCCATCTTGCGCAACAGCCCCGGCAGATCGCGCTTTCCAGGGCGGACGATCAGGTTGTGACAGCCACCGGCATTGCCCGTGGTCTGCATCCCCAGCTTGCGGGCGCTGTAGGCGCTGAGGAAATAGCCCTGCAGCCGACCGCCAGTGACCACTTCGCGGTCCTGTGTGGCAACACCGTCGTTGTCGAAATAGCTGCTGGCGAGCGCGCGTGGCAGGTGTGGCCGCTCGCTGATGTGCAGCTTGCTCGGGAAGATGCGCTTGCCCAGGCTGTCGAGGAGGAAGGAGGTGCGGCGATAGAGGCTGCCGCCGCTCGCCGCGTGCACGAAATTGCCGATCAGCGACGCTGCCAGCGGCGCCTCGAACAACACCGGCACCTTGCAGGTTCTGATCCTGCGCGCGCCGAGACGGGACAGCGCGCGTTGCGCGGCGCGCTCGCCGATCGCCTCGGCCGAACCGAGCGCCAGCGGGTCGCGGGCGACCTCGTACCAGTCGTCCCGCTGCATGTTGTCGTTGCGGCCGGCAATCAGCGAGCACGACAGGTAGTGACGCGAACTCGGATAGCCGGCGATGAAGCCAAGGCTGTTGGCGGCAACGAACTGACCTTCCTGGATAGACACCGTCGCACCTTCCGAATTGCTGATCTCGGGACTGACGGCAAAGGCAGCCTGCTCACAGCGGCGGGCGATGGCAACGGCATCGTCGACCGAAAGCCGCCACGGATGATAAAGCTCGAGGTCCGGCTGGCTGTTGACATCGGTCGCCAGCAGAGTGGCGTCGGCCAGGCCGGCGCAGGGGTCCTCGGCGGTGAAGCGGGCGATGCTCAACGCCGCCTCGACGGTCTCGCGCACGGCCCTGGGCGAGAAATCCGAGGTGTTGGCGTGTCCTTTGCGCCGGCCTAGGTAGACCGAGACCGAGACGCCCTTGTCCCGGTTGTACTCGATGGTCTCGACCTCGCCGCAGCGCACGCTCACCGACTGCCCGAAGCCCGTCGAGACGTCGACCTCGCAGGCGCTCGCCCCCTGCCTGCCAGCGTGCGCGAGGACATCGCGCGCCAGCTCGCGCAACGCGTCAAGGCTGTGGCTGAAACGTGATTCGCTGCTGGCGGGCGGGACTGAACGGGACATTGGGTCTGGCCGGCGACAAAAGCCGCTATCATAGCAGCTCCCGGCACCGCCACCGGCCCACCGGCCGCCGCCGCCGACAACACCGGTACAGCGCCCATGAGCAGCCACTCCACTGCGGCAGACAGGCAGGAAGATCCGCAACCGCCGTCGAAGACGAAACGCAAGCACGCAATGGCGGAGCTGCAGGGACTGGGTGAGCAACTCGTGGCACTGCCCGACGACCGTCTGCGCCAGGTGGAGTTGCCCGAGGGCCTGCGGCTGGCGGTCGTCGAGGCTCGCGGCATGACGCGCCAGGACGACGCACGGCGCCGGCAGATGCAGTACATCGGCCGGCTGATGCGGGCGGTCGACCCGCAACCGATTCGCGAGGTCCTGGCGGCGGCGCGCGGCGACTCCGCCGGCGAAACGGCGATGCTGCACCGGGTCGAGCGCTTGCGCAGCGAGCTTCTCGCCGACGAGAAGCTTCTGTTCACGATTGCCAGCCGCTCGCCGGCGGTCGACCTGCAGCAGTTGCGCTCGCTGCGGCGGGCAGCCCTCGCCGAGCAGGCGCAGGGCAAGGCACCACGCAGCTACCGTGCGTTGTTTCGGCTGCTCCGGGAAATCGATCAGAAGGCGGCGACCTTGCATGGGGATGGCGATGATGAACGGCAATGAGGAGTTGCTGGTCGGACTGGTTTCGATCAGCGATCGCGCTGCACAGGGCGTCTACGAGGACCGGGGGCTGCCGGCGCTCGACCACTGGTTGCGGCTTGCCGTCAGCAGCCCGTGGCGAAGCGAAACGCGCCTGATCGCCGATGATCGTCCGTCGATCGAGCAGACGCTGATCGACCTCGTCGACCGCATCGGCTGTCATCTCATACTGACCACCGGCGGCACCGGACCAGCCGCCCGCGACCAGACTCCGGAAGCGACGCTGGCCGTCGCCGACAGGCTGATGCCAGGCTTCGGCGAGGAGATGCGGCGAATCAGCCTGAACTTCGTGCCGACGGCGATCCTCTCGCGCCAGGTGGCGGTGATTCGTCGCCAGACACTGATCGTCAACCTCCCCGGGCAGCCGAAGGCGATCCGCGAGACGCTCGAAGGGCTCAGGACCGCCGATGGCAGCCTGCTGGTCAGCGGCATCTTCGCCGCCATCCCCTACTGCATCGACCTCCTGGGCGGTCCCTACGTCGAAACGCGCGAAGAGGTCGTCAAGGCCTTTCGGCCGAAATCCGCGCAGCGATCGCAACCAGCCTGATCGCTTTTTGCCTCAACCAACCCGCTCCCGACGAAAGCGGGCGATCTCGAAATCGCCACCGCTCTCCTCGACCTCCAGCGGCACGAGCACGCTGAGCCCGCCATCGAGGTTCAGGTCGAGGTTTTCGCGGACCTGGAAACCGCCCAGCGGCAGAAGAATGCGCAGCACGTCGGCGGCGGCGCCGTGTTCGTCATAGAGGCAGATGCCGGGGATGGCGACCGCGGCTGCGAAGCCGCTGCGCCGTGGCCGCAGGTCGACGCTCCTTGCTCGCCGCGACAGGACCTGCACGCCAACGGTGGCAACACCACCCGGCAATGCACCCAGTCGCCTGACAACGCCGAGAAGCCAGTTGTCGCTCCCCTCCGCCTGCATGCAGAGCAGGGCGCCCAGCCGCACCCGGCCCTCCGACGAACCGTCGAGGAGAGCACGGAAGCCACCGAGACTGATGTTGTCCACCAGCCACTGCTGCCGCGCGGGATCCCCCTGCAACTGCAGCGTCGCCCCCGCGAAGACCATGTAGCACTGCTCGAAACCCTCGAGCACGGTCATCTGCGTCCTGATGGGGTGTCGCCGATGCTCTCTCTGTGGTGGTTGCTGGGCCCAGTAGGGACGCAGGTGCCGCAACACCGTGAGCACCAGCTTCGGCGGGTATTCGCCGCCCAGGTTGAGGTCCGCCGGCAGATCTCCATGCTCGAGGCGGTGGGTCAGCTCGTTGAGTGCAGCCAATGCCGGCACTGGCGAAAGATAGCGCAGGCTGGCGGCGACCGCCACCGGTCGCCTGGCCAGTCGTGTCGGCGGCTCGCCGCTGCCGGCGTCGACCCAATAGACGCTGTCCGGGCGCGGCGCCGGGAAGAGGACGAAAGCGGGCAGGAAGTGGGCGATCAGTCGATCGGCGAGTTCGATCTGTTCCGGCAACAGTCCGTCCATCGACGACAGGCAGAAGACCAGCGCGTGGGTGTACTGCTGCTGGACGTTGCTCAGACCATGCTGTCCCGGATAGAGCTGCACCGACTTCTGCGCGTAGCCCGCCTGTTCGGCTGCCAGGTAGCTCGCGCCCAGCGCCTGCCAGAGTTCCGGGCCGGCGGCGGCATAGCGGTAGGCGAGCCACTTGAGCTGACAGCGGCGGGCCGCGAGCAGACGTGCCTCAGCCAGGGGCAGGGACGCTTTCAGCGCGTCGCTGCCCTTCCTGCGTGGATCGAGTCGCGCGCGCGCCAGGCACAGCGAGTAACTGGCAGCAACTTCGTTCCAGAATCCGTGGCAGCGGGTCCAGATGCGGCTCTTCTCGGCTGGCGACAGGTGCCGTGACTGGATGTAGTCCCGCGCCAGACGACGCAGATGCGGCTGTGCAGCCTCATCGAGCCGGCGCAGGACATCGAAATAGTGATCGACACGGAAGTTGCGGGCATGCTTGAGCGACTCGAACCAGCTCGTCACTTCGTCAACGGCGTTGCCCGGGCGCTCGACCAGGAGCTCGGCAACGATCCGCTTCAACTCCTTGCCATCAGCCAGCGGATGGTCGGGACGCTGCGGGAACAGGTTCAGAATCATCGGTAAGCCGGCCTCGTCACGGGTCGCCAAATGCAGGCGGCAATTGTAATGCATGCTGACGATCAGCGCCTCGACCACAGCCACAAACCGCAACAGGCCACTGCCAGGTGGCGAGCCGACGCCGCACTATGGCTTACAATGGCGGCTGGCGCATCGGCTGGCACACGGGATGAAGCAGTATCTGGATCTGATGCAGCACGTTCTGGACAATGGTTGCGTCAAGGGCGACCGCACGGGCACCGGGACGCGGTCGGTGTTCGGCTGGCAGATGCGTTTTGCGCTCGACGCCGGCTTCCCCCTCCTGACCACCAAGAGACTGCACCTGCGCTCGATCGTCCACGAGCTGCTGTGGTTTCTGCGCGGCGAGACGAACATCCGCTACCTGCAGGAGAACGGCGTGCGGATCTGGGACGAGTGGGCCGACGCGAGCGGTGATCTCGGACCCGTCTACGGCCATCAGTGGCGTCATTGGCAGACTGCCGACGGCCGGCAGATCGACCAGATGGCGCAACTCGTCGACGGGCTCAGGCACCAGCCCGACTCGCGGCGCCACCTGGTCACCGCCTGGAACCCGGGAGACGTCGAACGGATGGCGCTGCCGCCCTGCCATGCGTTCTTTCAGCTCTACGTGGCTCCGCCGCAGGCTGACGACGCCGACCAGCGACCCCGGCTGTCGTGTCAGTTGTACCAGCGCAGCGCCGACATCTTTCTCGGTGTCCCCTTCAACATCGCCTCCTACGCTCTCCTGACACTGATGCTGGCACAGGTCTGCTGCTATCGCCCGGGCGACTTCGTGCACACCTTCGGCGATGCGCACCTCTACAGCAACCATTTCGAACAGGCACGGCTGCAACTGGCGCGCGAGCCACGCAGCCTGCCGCGGATGCGGCTGAACCCGGCGGTCTGCGATCTTTTCGGCTTCCGCTTCGAGGATTTCGAACTCGAGGACTATGATCCGCATCCGCACATTGCGGCACCGGTTGCAGTTTAGATCCCCGGGATGATCTCGCTGATTGCCGTCGTGTCGAGAAACCTGGTGATCGGCAGGAACCAGCGGCTGCTCTGGCGTCTGCCTGAAGACCTGCGTCATTTTCGGGCGACGACCGGCGGCAAACCGGTGATCATGGGCAGGAAGACCTGGGAATCGCTACCCGAGGCCTTCCGTCCCCTGCCCGGCCGGCACAACATCGTCGTCAGCCGGAATCCGCGGTACCACCCGCACGGTGCCAGCCGGGCGGCCTCGATCGAAGAGGCACTGCGCATCGCGGGCGACGCTGGCGAGGTGTTCGTCATCGGTGGCGCAGAGCTGTATCGGCAGACCCTGCCGATGGCGGAGCGTCTCTACCTGACCGAGGTCGCCGCCGAAGCCAGCGGCGATGCCTTTTTTCCCGCGCTGCCTCGCGGGCAATGGCAAGAGGTTTCGCGCCGCGCCGGCCGGGTAGGTTCGCCGCTTGCCGCCGCGGACTGCACCACACCCGATTTCGACTTCGTCGTCTACGAGCGAGCGCGCCTGCAACCGGCGCTGCCACCGGCGCAATGAGCCATCGTGGCGGTCGCGGGGGGTGATTGCCAGGCCGACGGCAGGCAGGATAGCATGCGCACATCCTCCATCATGAAGCCCGCAGCAAATGGCCGACACCCTGCATCGCTTCCTCGCCGCGCCCGACGGTGCGGCAAAGGTCATGGCACACGCGCAACTGTTGCTGCGGCTGGACGAAATCTTCAGGAGGGTCGCGCCGGCGCACCTCGTGCCGGCGAGCGCCGTGGCGAACTTCAAGTCGGGCATCCTGGTCATTCACGCGCACAACGGTGCGGTGGCGGCAAAACTGCGGCAGATCGCCCCGACCTTGGCGAACGAGCTCACGCAGCGGGGTATCGAGTGTCGCGGCCTGCAGATCCGGGTGCATGCCGTGCAGGCCCGCACGCCGGCCAGGCATCCGCAACCCAGCAGGCCGCTCACCGCCGGAAGTTGCGAGCGGCTGGCAGCACTGCGCGAATCGCTGCCCGCATCGCCGCTGCGGCAGGCGGTCGAGCGTCTTTTGGCGCGTTCGGCTAGACAGGAATGACGGCGACGCGTTCGATGATCATCAGCGAGAAGACCAGCAGCGCGACGATCAGCGAATAGCGAAAGAGTCGCCAGGCAAAGTTCAGATAGCGCCTGTCGCGGGTGAAGGCGAAGAGCACGACCCCGGCGGCCACTGCCAGCACCGTCAGAACGGCGAGCAGGCGCAGCAGCCACATCGGCTCAGAAAGCCGGCGATGCCAACCAGCGCGCTACGGCCTGCGGCGCCAGGTCACTGTCCTCGAAACTGACGAATTCCCATGCCTCCGGGCTGGCCAACAGCCGGCGGGCAAGCTGGTTGTTCAACGCATGGCCCGACTTGTGCGCACTGAAGGTCGCCAGCAACGGGTGGCCGAGCAGGTACAGGTCGCCGATCGCGTCGAGTACCTTGTGTTTGACGAACTCGTCGCTGTAGCGCAGGCCATCGGCGTTGAGCACGCGGTACTCGTCGAGGACGACGGCGTTGTCGAGCCCACCCCCTTGCGCCAGACCATTCTCGTGCAACCACTCGACTTCCTGCATGAAACCGAAGGTGCGCGCGCGCGCCACCTCTCGCACATAGGAATTCGCTGCAAAATCAAAGCTCACCTGCTGCCCCGTGCGGTCAATCGCGGGGTGATTGAAACCGATCGAGAACGACAGGCGAAAGCCGTCATGGGGATCGAGCCGGGCCCACTTGGCGCCCGCCGGGTCGTCCTCGCGCACTTCGACCGGGCTCTTGATGCGGATGAACCGCTTGGCCACCGGCTGTTCCTCGATGCCCACCGACTGAATTAGGAAGACGAAGGGCGACGCCGAACCGTCAAGGATCGGCAGCTCGGCAGCATCGACGTCGACGAAGGCGTTGTCGACCCCGAGGCCGGCGAACGCCGACATCAGGTGCTCGATCGTACCGACCTTGACGCCGGCGCGCTCGACGCACGAACACATGCGGGTGTCGGTGACCAGCAATGCCGATGCGGGCAGCTCAACCGGCGGCTCGAGATCGACGCGACGAAAGACAATGCCGGTTCCCGGCGCCGCCGGACGCAGGCTCATGTTCACCTTGACACCGGAATGGAGGCCGACACCAGCCGCGCTGACAACTGCCTTGAGTGTGCGTTGCTTCAACATGTGTCTGAAAAAAAGAGGGAATCGGCGGATTCTAGCACAGGCTGGGTGGCCCGAACAGACGCCGATTCCCGCAGAGGAGTGGTTGGGGTTCCGGCTCAGTCGGCCTGCTTGCGCAGAAAGGCCGGGATATCGTAACGGTCCACACCGCTGTTGGCCAGCGCTTCGACGGTCGCGCTGCGGCCCTTGCGGACGATCGCCGGCACCTGATCAAGCGAGGCGTAGTCGATTGCGCCGGCGCCGAACGGTCCGTCGGTCCCGGTGGCCTGGCGGTCGATGTTGCGAATCACCTCGAAGGGCCGTTGCTTTGCCTGCGCCTGGCCGAGGCCGGTGGCCACCACGGTGACACGAATCTCCTCGCCCATCTGCTCGTCGTAGACGGCGCCGAAGATGATGTGCGCGTCGTCGGCGGCAAAAGCTCGGACGGTGTTCATCACTTCGTTTACTTCCCTCATCTTCAGCGACCGGGAGGCCGTGATATTGACCAGCACCCCCTTGGCACCAGAGAGGTTCACACCCTCGAGGAGCGGGGACGAAACCGCGCGCTCGGCAGCGATTCGCGCCCGGTCAACACCGGCAGCGTTGGCCGAGCCCATCATCGCCATTCCCATCTCGCCCATGACCGTCCGCACGTCCTCGAAGTCGACGTTCACCAGGCCGGGGAAGTTGATGATTTCGGCAATGCCGCCGACCGCGTTGCGCAGCACGTTGTCGGCCGCACGGAAGGCTTCATCCATCGAGACGTCTTCACCGAGCACGTCCATCAGCCGGTCGTTCAGGATGACGATCAGCGAGTCCACGTGTTTCTGCAGCTCGGAAATCCCGACCTCGGCCACTTTCAGCCGCTTGCCCTCGAAGGCGAACGGCTTGGTGACGACGGCAACGGTCAGCACGCCAAGCTCACGCGCCACCTCGGCAACGATCGGCGCGGCGCCGGTACCCGTGCCGCCGCCCATGCCAGCGGTGATGAACACCATGTGCGCACCCTGCAGCGAAGCGGCAATCGCTTCTCTCTCCTCGATCGCCGCACTCTTGCCGGCCTCCGGCTTGGCGCCAGCGCCGAGACCGGTCTTGCCGAGCTGCAGCTTCTGCAGGGCAATGCTGCGGGCAAGCGCCTGCGAGTCGGTGTTGGCGGTGATGAAATCCACCCCGTTGACACCCTCGCGGATCATGTGGTCGACGGCGTTGCCGCCGGCGCCACCGATGCCGATCACCTTGATCACGGTATCCCGCTCGCTCTGTTCCTTCTCGATGATTTCAAACATTGTCGCCTCCTCTGCAAAAAGATTCACCAAAACCAGGAAATGCCTCTCGTCATCGCTGACAGGCTTAGAAGTTCTTTTCGAACCACGACTTCATACGACCAAACACCTGCTTGACATCGCGCGTCTCGCGCACCTTGAGGCCGCGCTTGCGCTGCGTGTGGGCCTCGAGCAACAAGCCGCAGGCAGTCGCGAAACGCGGGCTCTGAACCACGTCGGCGAGCGCCCCCTGATACTTCGGCACGCCCAGCCGCACCGGCATGTGGAAGATCTCCTCGCCCAGTTCGATCATCCCCGGCATGACCGAAGCGCCACCGGTGAGGACGATTCCCGATGACAGGACATCCTCGAACCCCGAACGCCGCAGTTCCGCCTGAATGAGTTCATAGAGTTCCTCCACCCGCGGCTGGATGACGTCGGCCAGCGCGCGTCGCGACAGCTTGCGCGAGGGACGGTCGTCCACACCGGCGACGTCGAGGACGTCCTCCGGATCGGCAAGATGCGCCAGCGCGCAACCGTACTTGCGCTTGATGTCTTCGGCCTCACGCGTCGGTGTGCGCAGCGCCATGGCGATGTCGTTGGTCACCTGGTCGCCGGCAATCGGAATCACCGAGGTGTGGCGGATCGCTCCCTGTGTCCACACCGCCAGATCGGTCGTGCCGCCACCGATGTCGATCAGGCAGATGCCGAGATCCTTCTCGTCATCCGAAAGCACCGCGCAACTCGAAGCCAGGGGTTGCAGGACCAGATCATTGACCTCGAGACCGCAGCGGCGTACGCACTTGACGATGTTCTGGGCCGCGGAAACGGCGCCGGTGACGATATGCACCTTGACTTCGAGGCGGAAGCCGCTCATGCCGATCGGCTCGCGAATGCCGTCCTGGTCGTCGATGATGAACTCCTGCGTCAGGATGTGGAGGATCTCCTGGTCGGCCGGGATCGGCATCGCCCGTGCCGTCTCGATGACGCGCTCGACATCCATCGGCGTGACTTCCTTGTCCTTGATCGCCACCATGCCGTTCGAGTTGAAGCTGCGGATGTGGCTGCCGGCGATTCCGGTGTAGACGTCGCGCACCTTGCAGTCGGCCATCAGCTCGACTTCCTGCAGGACGCGCGAGATCGTGGCAACGGTCTCCTCGATGTTGACGACGACGCCCTTCTTCAGGCCTCGCGATTCCTGCGAGCCCATGCCGATGACGTTGAGCCGCCCTTCGGGAGTGAGCTCGGCAACCAGAGCAACAATCTTCGACGTGCCAATGTCGAGTCCAACGATCAGATCCTTGCTATCCCTGCTCATTTCTTTCCTTTGACTTCTTGAACCGCACTGGCGGTGAAGCGCAGTGCGAAACCGTTTGGATACCGCATGTCCACCGCGACTGGCCGCCCGTGCTGGGCATCCGGCATTTTCGGGTAGTACTCGACGAAGCGTTGCAGGCGCATGCGAATCGGCGCCTTGGCCTGTTCGCGGCCCAGTTCAACCAGCATCCCGTCCTCCAGCTTGACCGCCCAGGCCAGGCGCGGCGACAGGCTCAGCTGCGCGGGCCGCAGGCTGGCCGGTCTGAGCAGCTCGGCGAACTCGCCATGGCGACGCAGGACCTCGCGCGAGGAACCGCTCGGTCCACTGAGCCGGGGAAGCCGCTGGTCGTCTCGCAGCGAGGCGGCAAATACCTCGCCGAAGCTGTTGACCAGCTCGCCATGCCCGTCTCCCCAATGGGCCACGGCCTTCTGCTCCTCGACGCGCACTTCGATCCGCGATGGCCACCGGCGCCACAACTCGGCGCGGCGCACCCACGGCAGGTCCTCGAGTGCCCGCCGCAGCGCCTCGAGATCGACAGTGAAGAAGTTGCCGCGCAGGAGGTCGGACAGCGCTTCCTCCATCTCCTGCCGCTGCACGACCCGCAATTCGCCGATCACCTGCACTTCGGCAAGCGGGAACAGCCGCAGGCGCGACGAACCCCAGACGACCGCAGCCGCCAGCAGGGCTGCTCCACCTGCGAGAAAGAGCAGGTCGGCGATCGCTTTCAGCAGGTGTGGTTTGTGCCACATCGTTCATCCCAGGGTGGCGAGCGCGAGGACGCGGACCACCAGTTCATCGTAGCCGATACCGGCGGCGCGAGCCGCCATCGGCACCAGCGAATGGTCGGTCATTCCCGGCGAGGTGTTTACCTCGAGCAGATAGGCGCGACCACCGCAAGCCGCGTCCATCAGGAAGTCGACCCGCCCCCAGCCGCGACCGCCGAGCACACGAAAGGCCTCCAGGGCCAGTGCCCGCAGTTCGACTTCGCGCTCCGCCGGCAGCCCGCAGGGGCAGCGATAGACCGTGTCGTCACGCAGGTACTTGGCCTCGTAATCGTAGAAGTCGGTGCCCGGCTCGATCTTGATGATCGGCAGCGCCTCATCGCCGAGGATCGCGGCCGTGTACTCGCCGCCGAGGATCGCCCGCTCGGCGAGCACCAGCGGGTCGTGGCGAGAGGCGGCTGCATGCGCTGCGCCCAGTTCGCCGGCCTGCGTGACCTTGGTTATGCCGATCGAAGAGCCTTCGCAGGCCGGCTTGACGAAGAGCGGCAGCCCGAGTGCCGCCTCGACCCCGGCGAAATCGCTGCCCGCTTCGAGAACCACATACTCCGGGATCGGCAGGCCTGCCGCCTGCCACAACAGCTTGCTGCGCCATTTGTCCATCCCCAGTGCCGAAGCCATCACCCCACTGCCGGTGTACGGGACGCCCATCAGTTCGAGCGCGCCCTGGATCGTTCCGTCCTCGCCGTGACGTCCGTGCAGCGCAATGAACGCGCGGTCGAAGGCGGCAAGTTCGTCGAGATGACGTGTCGCCGGGTCAAAGGCGTGGGCGTCGACTCCCTGACGCTGCAGCGCGGCGAGAACGCGCGCACCGCTGTTCAACGATACCTCCCGCTCGGCCGATCGGCCACCGAAGAGCACTGCAACCCTGCCGAAATCCTGGCGGCTCATCATTCCCTCCCTAGCCGGCCAGCAGCTTGCCGGGAACCGTGCCGATCGAACCGGCACCCATCGTCATCACCACGTCGCCGTCGCGCGCGGCATCGCGAATCGCCTGCGGCAGATCGACGACGTTCTCGACGAAGACGGGCTCGACCTTGCCGACCACCCGCAGTGCGCGGGCGAGTGCGCGGCCATCGGCCGCAACGATCGGCTGTTCGCCGGCAGCGTAGACTTCGCCGAGAACCAGTGCGTCGACGCCGCTGAGCACCTTGACGAAATCATCGAAACAGTCACGCGTGCGGGTGTAGCGGTGCGGCTGGAAGGCCAGCAGCAGGCGGCGCCCGGGAAAGGCGCCGCGGGCGGCGGCAAGCGTCGCACGCATCTCGACGGGGTGATGACCATAGTCGTCAACCAGCGTGACGCTGCCACCTTGTGGCAACGACAGCTCGCCATAGCGCTGAAAGCGCCGGCCGACCCCGCGGAACTCGGCCAGCGCCCTGCTGATCGCGGCATCGGCGACGCCGAGTTCGCTGGCGACGGCGATCGCCGCCAGCGCGTTGAGAACGTTGTGGCGGCCGGGCAGGTTGAGCTGGATCGGCAAGCGGCTGACACTGCCGTTGACGCGGACACAGTCGAAGTGCATCTGGCCACCGACCGCGGCAACGTTGTCGGCGTAGACGTTGGCGGCGGGATCGAGGCCGTAGGTGACGATCTGCTTGCTGACCAGCGGCATGACTTCGCGCACGTTGGCGTCGTCGGCGCAGAGCACCGCCACGCCGTAGAAGGGCAGGCGCTGAATGAAGTCGACGAAGGCCTGCTTCAGGCGACTGAAGTCGTGGCCGTAGGTTTCCATGTGGTCGCTGTCGATGTTGGTGACGACCGACAGCACCGGCGACAGCAGGAGAAACGACGCATCGGACTCGTCGGCCTCGGCGACGAGGAAGTCACCCGACCCGAGGCGGGCATTGGCGCCGGCCGCGTTGAGCCGACCGCCGATGACGAAGGTCGGGTCCATGCCACCAGCGGCGAGGACCGAAGCCACCAGACTGGTCGTCGTCGTCTTGCCATGTGTGCCGGCAACGGCGATTCCCTGCTTGAGCCGCATCAGCTCGGCGAGCATCTGTGCCCGTGGCACCACCGGCACCTTGCGGGCACGTGCCGCGATGACCTCCGGAT
Source organism: Candidatus Accumulibacter similis (assembly GCA_013347225.1). Lineage (NCBI taxonomy): Bacteria > Pseudomonadati > Pseudomonadota > Betaproteobacteria > Candidatus Accumulibacter > Candidatus Accumulibacter similis. The sequence goes on from CP054595.1 coordinate 275,790, forward strand.
TGTCGGACCTGACCGCAGAGGAGATCACCACGGCGTCGGCCGTGCTGACATTTTCCGCGGCGTGACCGACGACGGTGCGGACACCGAGCTCGGCAAGCCGCCGGGTCGTCGAGCTGTCGGCGAGATCGGAACCGCTGACCGCGAAACCGAGGTTCGCCAGGACCTCGGCGATGCCACTCATGCCGGCACCGCCGATACCGACGAAATGAATGCTCTTGACCTTGTGCTTCACTCGACAAGCTCCTCACACATCCGCGCCAGCGCGGCCGTCGCTGCCGGTCTCGCCAGGGCACGCGCCTTCTCGGCCATGGACTGCAACTGCACGCGGGGCAACTGGTTCAGCTCGGCGATCGCCTGCGGGCTCAGTTCATCCTGTGGCAGCAGGCGGGCCGCGCCGGCTGCCGACAGAAAGCGGGCGTTGAACGTCTGATGGTCGTCGACAGCATGCGGAAACGGCACCAGCACGCTGGCGACGCCGACCGCCGCCAGTTCGGCGACGGTCAGCGCACCGGCGCGACAGATCACCAGGTCTGCCCACTCGTAGGCGCCCGCCATGTCGTCGATGAATGCCACGCAGTGCGCCTGAACACCGGCGGCCTCGTAGTTCTGCTGCAGCTGTTCGATATGCCTCGCCCCGGCCTGATGGACCACCTGCGGTCGCTGGCAGGCGTCGAGCATGGCGAGCCCGCGTGGCACGACGTCATTGAGTGCCGCTGCCCCCTGGCTGCCGCCGAGCACCAACCAGTGCAGCGCATCGGCACGCCCGGCGAGACGTTCCGCCGGTGTCGGCAGGCCGGTCACTTCCGGGCGCAACGGGTTGCCCACCCAGACCCCACGTGGCAAGGCATCCGGAAAGCCACAGGCAACGCGTTTCGCCCAGCGGGCAAGAACCCTGTTCGCCAGACCGGCGATCGAGTTCTGCTCGTGAATGACCAGCGGCCAGCCGAAGAGCGCGGCCATCAGTCCACCCGGGAAACTGACATAGCCCCCCAGGCCGAGCACCACGTCAGGTCGCAGGCGGCTGATCTCCCGCCGCGCCTGCCAGCAGGCGGAGAACAGGTGGAAGGGCAGCATCAGCTTGCGCAGCAGTCCCTTGCCGCGTAGCGCTGTGAATCGGACCCAGGCCATCTCGTAACCGCGCGCCGGCACCAGCTTTGCCTCCATGCCATCCGGAGCGCCCATCCAGACGACGCGCCAGTCGCGCTGGCGCAGCAGGTCCGCCACTGCCAAGCCGGGAAAGACATGGCCCCCGGTCCCGCCCGCCATCACCAACAGGGTCCTCACAGCTTCGCTCCGCGCATCAGCTGGCGGTTTTCCCAGTCGATCCGCAGGAGCACGGCAAGCGCCACGCAGTTGGCCAGGATGCCTGAGCCACCGAAGCTCATCAGTGGCAGGGTAAGACCCTTGGTCGGCAGCACACCCATGTTGACACCCATGTTGATGAAGGACTGCACTCCCAGCCAGACACCGACCCCCTGCGCCACCAGCGCCGAATAGTATCGCTCGAGCGCCACCGCCTGGCGGCCAATGGCAAAGGCGCGCTGGATCAGCAGGCCGAAGAGCAGGATGACGACCAGCACGCCGACAAAGCCCAGTTCCTCGGCGATCACCGCCAGCAGGAAGTCGGTATGCGCCTCTGGCAGGTAGAACAGCTTCTCGACGCTCGCACCGAGCCCGACGCCGAACAGTTCGCCGCGACCGAAGGCGATCAGGGCGTGCGACAACTGGTAGCCGCGGCCGAAAGCGTCGGCCCACGGATCCATGAAGCCGAAGATGCGGTCACGGCGATACGGAGAGATGATGATCAGGGCGGCAAAGGCTACCGCCAGGACGACGATCAGGATGACGAAGAGGCGCGCCCGCATGCCGCCGAGGAAGAGGATCGCCATGGCGATCGAGATGATGACGACGAAGGCGCCGAAGTCCGGCTCCTTGAGAAGCAGCACACCGACCGCGACCATGGCGCTCGCCAGAGGCAGAAACGCCTTCTTCAGATCATGCATGTACGGCATCTTGCGCGCCGTGTAGTCGGCGGCGTAGAGAACGGCGAACAGCTTCATCAGTTCGGAAGGCTGCAGGTTGACCACCCCGAGTGACAGCCAGCGGCGTGCACCGTTCACTTCGCGGCCGATGCCGGGAATCAGCACCAGTGCCAGCAATGCGAAGCCGATGACGAAGAGCCACGGTGACCAGCGCTGCCAGGTCGCCATCGAGACCTGGAAAGCCATCCCGGCTGCGACCAGGGCCATGATCAGAAAGACGCCATGGCGGATGAGGAAGTAGCTTGACTGGTTGCCGGTCTGGCGGGCGGCCTCGGCGGTCGCCATCGACGCCGAGTAGACCATGACCATGCCGATCACCAGCAGGACGAGCGTGCTCCAGAGGAGCGCCAGGTCGATTTCCGATGGCAGACGGCGCGGTTGATCCAGGGTACGCAACATCAGGCAGCCTCCCTTTCGATGCCGCGCACGGCATCCACGAACACGCTCGCGCGGTGGGCGTAGTCACGATACATGTCCATGCTGGCGCAGGCGGGCGAGAGGAGCACCGCATCGCCGGCTTGCGCCTGGCTGGCACACCAGTGCACCGCCTCCGCCATGTCGGCACAGTGGCGCACCGGTAACTGACAGCCGTGCAGGATCGCGGCGATGGCTCCGGCGTCGCGCCCGATCAGCGCCACGGCACGGGCATGCCGGATGATGACCGGGCGCAGCGGGCTGAAGTCCTGCCCCTTGCCGTCGCCACCGAGAATGATCGCCACCGGACGACCGAGCCCCTCGACGGCCGCCAGGGTCGCACCGACGTTGGTACCCTTGGAATCGTCGTAGTAGCCGACACCCCTGATCTCGGCAACCCACTCGAGACGGTGGGCGAGGCCGCTGAAAGCGGCCAGCGCCGGCAGCGGCTGACGCGGATCAATGCCGATCGCCTCGCACAGCGCCAGCGCCGCCATCGCGTTGGCGACGTTGTGCCTGCCCACAAGCCGCAGGTCGGTGGTGGCGATCAGCCGCTCGCTGCCGCGCACGATCCAGCCCTCCTCGACACCATAGTCGGTGGAGCCGGGCGGCGGGCCGAAGCCGAAGGTGACGGCAGTTCGCCCCGGTGGCAGGGCTGCCAGGCTCAGCGGATCGTCGCGATTGAGCACCGCCGTGGCGCGTCCCAGAAGGATGCGCGCCTTGCTCGCAGCGTAGCGCGCCATGCTGCCGCCGTAGCGGTCGAGATGGTCCTCGCTGACGTTGAGCACGGTGGCTGCGTCGGCCTCGAGAGAGTACGTCGTTTCGAGCTGAAAGCTCGAAAGCTCGAGAACCCAGGTATCCGGCAGCCGCCCACGGTCGACGCCTGCGAGCAGCGCCGTCAGCGCCGCCGGGCCGATGTTGCCGGCAACCGCGGTGTCGCGTCCGGCGGCACGACAAAGGGCACCGGTGAGCGCGGTGGTCGTGGTCTTGCCGTTGCTGCCGGTGATCGCGATCAAACGCGCCTGCGGGCTGAGCCGGCGGAGGCCACGGACGAAGAGTTCGATCTCCGAAACCACCGGCACGCCGCGCGCCATCGCTTCGGCGATCAGCGGCTCGGCCACGGGAACGCCGGGCGAGAGTGCAATCAACTCGATGCCGGCAAGCGTCTCGCGCTGCAGCGGGCCGGCGAACAACTCGGCTTCGGGCAGCATCGCGCGCAGCAGATCCACCTGCGGCGGTGCCTGACGGGTGTCCGCGACACGCAGGCGTGCGCCTTCGCGCGCCAGCCACCTGACCATCGCCAGACCGCTCTCACCGAGACCGACGACCAGTGTCGGCTTGCCCCGCAGTTCCATCTTCAGTGCCGCCTCAACGGAGTTTCAGGGTGGACAGACCGACCAGCACCAGCATGATGGTGATGATCCAGAAACGCACGACAACCTGCGTTTCCTTCCAGCCGCCAAGCTCGAAGTGATGGTGCAGCGGTGCCATGCGGAAGATGCGGCGGCCGCCGGTCATTCTGTAGAACAGCACCTGCGCCGCAACCGACAGGGTTTCGGCAACGAAGACACCGCCCATGATCGCCAGGACGATTTCCTGGCGAACGATGATCGCGACCGTACCGAGCGCCGCGCCGAGCGCCAGCGCACCGACGTCACCCATGAAGACCTCGGCCGGATAGGCATTGAACCAGAGAAAACCGAGTCCTGCCCCGGCCATCGCGCCGAGCACGATCGCCAGCTCACCGGCGCCCGGGACATAGGGCAGGAGCAGATAGCGGGCATAGACTGCATTACCGGCAACATAGGCAAAGATCGCCAGCGCGGCGGCGATCATCACCGTCGGCATGATCGCCAGACCGTCGAGACCGTCAGTCAGGTTGACGGCATTGCTGGTGCCGACGACGACGAGATAACTGAGCACGACAAAACCGATCAACCCGAGCGGATAGGCGACGGTCTTGAAGAAGGGAACGATGAGCTCGAGTTGCGCCGGCCCGCTCGCCGTCAGGCCGAGGTACAGGGCGACCATCAGCCCGAGCGCCGACTGCCAGAAGTATTTCCAGCGTGCCGCCAGGCCGCGCGGATTGCGGTGGACCACCTTCTGCCAGTCATCGTACCAGCCGATCCCTCCAAAGCCGACGGTAACGATCAGCACCACCCAGACGTAGCGGTTGCCGAGATCACCCCAGAGCAGTGTCGTGATGATGATCGCGATCAGGATCAGGGCGCCACCCATGGTCGGCGTCCCGGACTTCATCAGGTGGGTCTGCGGACCGTCGTTGCGTACCGCCTGACCGATCTTCTTCGCTGCCAGCCAGCGAATTAGTCGCGGACCGGCAATGAAGGAGATGATCAGGGCGGTCATCGCCGCCAGGACCGTGCGCAGGGTGATGTAGCCGAAGACGTTGAAGGCCCGCACGTCCTGGGCCAGCCACTGGGACAGCCAGAGCAGCATCAGGCGTCCTCCCCGGCCGGCGCACAGAGGGCTTCGACGACGCGTTCCATGCGCATGAAGCGCGAGCCCTTGACGAGAACCGTGCTGTCGGGCCCCAACTCGCTGCGCAGGACGTCGATGAGCTGCGCGACATGGGTGAAGTGTTCGCCACCGGCACCGAAGTTGTGTGCAGCGAGGGCGCTTGCCTCACCCAGGGCCAGCAGGCGGTCGATCCCCTGGCTCTTGGCATAGCCACCGATCTCGTCATGAAACTGCCCGCTCATCTCGCCGATCTCACCCATGTCGCCAAGCACGAGGATCTTCCTGCCGACGGTCGCGGCGAGAACATCGATGCCGGCGCGCACCGAGTCGGGGTTGGCGTTGTAGCTGTCGTCGAGCAATTGTGCACCGTGCATCGCCTGGCGCAGTTGCAACCGCCCCTTGAGACCGCGAAAGCTGTTCAGGCCGGCCTGCACGGTTGCCAGCGGGATCCCGGCAGCGACGGCGGCAGCGGCCGCGGCGAGCGCGTTGCGTGCGTTGTGCCGGCCGGGCAACGAGAGCACAACCTCGGCCTCGTCGCCACCGCAGCGCAGAAGCAGGCGATTCTCGAGGCCGTGCAGCGCCACCCTGCCACTGACGTCGGCTGCCTGCGTGAAGCCGAATCTCATCCGCCGCAGGCCCTGGCTCTGCTGCCGCCAGAGATCGACCCATGGATCGTCGGCGCAGAACACGGCGACGCCGTTCTCGTCCAGACCGGAGTAGATGCTGCCCTTCTCGCGGGCGATCGCTTCGACCGATCCCATGCCGGCGAGGTGAGCCCTCTGCGCGTTGGTCACGACGGCCACGTCAGGACGGGCGATGCCCGACAGGTAGGCGATCTCGCCCGGGTGATTCATCCCCATCTCGATGATCGCCGCGCGATGGTCGGCACGCAGGCGCAACAGCGTCAGCGGCAGGCCGATGTCGTTGTTGTAGTTGCCCTGAGTCGACAGGACGGTGTCGCCGTAGGCCGCCCGCAGGATGCTGGCGATCATTTCCTTGGTCGTCGTCTTGCCGTTGCTGCCGGTGACGGCGATCATCGGCAACGTGAACCGGCTGCGCCAGTCCGCCGCCAGGGCGCCCAGCGACAGCCTGGTTTCGGCCACGACGACCAGCGGCAGCCCGGTTGACCGCAACCTGTCAACGGTGTCGCTGGCAACCACTGCCGCGGCTGCGCCGCGCGCCTGGGCTGCCGCGACGTAATGGTGCCCATCGAAATGCTGGCCGCGCAGGGCGACGAAGAGCTCACCGGGAGCGATGGTGCGACTGTCGGTCGACACGCCGCCGAAGCCGCAGTTGTCGCCGACGACGGCAGCGGCAGTCGCCCGCGCCGCCGCCAGCAAATCCATCATGGCAGTCATTGCCGCAACTCCTGGCGGGCAAGCAGCGCCGCACGCGCTTGCGCGGCGTCCGAGAACGGCCGCCGCACGCCGCCGATCTCCTGGTACGGCTCGTGCCCCTTGCCCGCGATCAGCACCACTTCCGCCGGATGCGCCGAGAGAATCGTGCGCCGGATCGCTTCACCGCGATCGGCGATGATCTCGGCCGCCGGCGCAGCGACCTGAATCTGATCGAGGATGACCTGCGGATCCTCGCTGCGCGGATTGTCGCTGGTCAGGACGACGCGATCGGCACAGCGACTGGCGACCTCACCCATCAGCGGCCGCTTGCCGGGATCGCGATCGCCACCGCAACCGAAAACTGCCGTCAGCCCGGCGCCACGCGCGCTGGCCACCGGCCGCAGCGCGCGCAACGCGTTCTCGAGGGCATCCGGCGTATGTGCATAGTCGACCACGACCAGTGGCTGCGCGTCGCCACCCACCTTCTCGAGGCGCCCTGGCGGTGGCTGCACGCCGGCGAAGCGCTCGGCAACCGCGCGCGGCGTCAGGCCGGCGTCGAGCAGGACCGCGGCCACGGCGAGGAGATTGGCGACGTTGTAGCGCCCGAGCAGCGGTGTCTCGACCAGCGCCCGTCCGCCTGGTGCACAAAGCCGGAAGCGCAGACCGGCGATCGTCTCCTCGACGTCCTCGGCGCTGATCGTTCCCTGGCGGTCGCTGCAGCGACCCTCCTGCGTGTAGCCAACGACCTTGCTGGCGGTCGTCATGCCGATCAGCTCACGTCCGAAGGGGTCGTCTACATTGCAGACGGCGAAGCGCAGACGGGGCCAGGTGAACAGTTTCGCCTTGGCGGCCGCATAGGCCGCCATGCTGCAGTGATAGTCGAGATGATCGCGGGTGAAGTTGGTGAATACCGCCGCGTCGACCCGTACGCCATCGAGCCGCCCTTCGGCCATGCCGATCGAACTCGCCTCGAGCGCGCACGCCTGCGCCCCGGCATTGGCGTAGTCGGCGAGACAACGCGCCAGCGTCGTCGCCTCGGGGGTGGTGAAGCCGGTGTCGGCGAGCTTCCCCGGGCGGCCGGCGCCGAGGGTACCGATGATCGCACACGGACGGGGATGGGTGGCGCCGATCCACTGCGTGACGCTGGTCTTGCCGTTGGTGCCAGTGACGGCGATCAGCGACAGGTGCTCACTCGGCCGTCCGTGCACCGCATGCGCCAGCGGTCCGCGCAACGGGCGCAGGTTGCTGACCGGCAGATTGGCGACCCGCCAGTCGGCACGCCAGGCGAACGCAGTCCCTCGATCGTCAGCCGCCTCCCAGAGGACCGCCCCGGCGCCGCGGGCGATGGCATCGCCGATGAAGCGTCGGCCATCGACCCGATCGCCGACGCAGGCGAGGAACAGGTCGCCCGGCCTGAGCTGGCGGCTGTCGTCGGTCGCACCATGCGGGACGACGCCGAGCAGCGCCAGTCGTCGCAGGATGTCGGCGACCATCTCGACGGTCTGAAGGGTTGCCGGAGGGCTCACAGGCGTGCCTTCGGCAGCGGCGGTTTGGGAGTCTCGGCGACGACCAGTGGCGCATCGGGTGAGATCCCCAGTGTGCGCAGCGAACTGCCCATCACCGACGCAAAGACTGGAGCAGCGACCTCTCCGCCATAGTGCTTGCCGGCACTTGGCTCATCGATCATGACGGCGACGATCAGCCGCGGATCGGACACCGGCGCAAAGCCGACGAACGACGAGACATATTTGTTGGCATAGCGTCCACCCTGCAGCTTGTGCGCCGTGCCGGTCTTGCCGGCCACGCGATAGCCTGGAATCTGTGCCTTCGGCGCCGTACCGCCCGGCTGCACCGCCATCTCGAGCATCATGCGGACCTCGCGTGCGGTCTTGGCGCTGAACACCGTCGCGCCGGTGGTCGCCGGCGCATCGACACGGGTCAGCGAGAGTGGAACCAGGTCACCGTCGCGAGCGAAAACCGAATAGGCACGCGCCAGCTGCATCAACGAAACCGAAATGCCATGCCCGTAAGACATCGTCGCCTGCTCGATCGGCCGCCAGCTCTTCCACGGCCGGACACGACCAGTGACCTCCCCCGGGAACCCGAGGCGGGGCACCTGGCCGAAACCGACGTCGTCGAACATCTGCCACATCGTCTGCGACGGCAGCATCGCCGCGATCTTGGCGGCGCCGACGTTGGACGACTTCTGGATCACCTGCGCGACGCTCAGCGCACCATGCGGATGGGCGTCGGCAATCGTCGCGTTGCCGATCGTCAATCGGCCCGGCGCGCAGTTGATGATCGTCTCCGAGCGCACCTTGCCCGTTTCGAGGCCGAGGGCAATCGTGAAGGGTTTGAGCGTCGATCCGGGTTCGAAGGTATCGGTCAGGGCGCGATTGCGCAGCTGCGCACCGGACAGTGATTCGCGGTTGTTCGGGTTGTAGGTCGGCCAATTGGCGAGGGCGACGATCTCGCCCGTGCGCGCGTCGATCACCACGACGCCGCCGGCCTTGGCGTTGTGGTCGCTGATGGCCTGCTTGAGATGGCTGTACGCCAGATACTGGATCTTCGAGTCGAGCGCCAGGCGAATTTCCCTCCCGTCCTGCGGCGGCTTGATCGAGCCGACATCCTCGACGATCTGGCCACGGCGATCCTTGATGACGCTGCGGCTTCCAGGCTGACCGAGCAACTGGCCATGGAAGGCGAGTTCGACGCCTTCCAGCCCCCGGTCATCGACGCCGGTGAAGCCGACCATGTGCGCCGTCATCTCGCCAGTCGGATAGAAACGGCGGTACTCCTTGTCCTGACCAACGCCAGGCAGCTTGAGCGCCGCCACACGATCGGCCACCGCCGGCGGAATCTGCCGCCGCAGGAAGACGAAGGTCTTGTCGGTGTCGAGCTTCTGTGCCAACTGCCGCGGGTTCATCTCGAGCACCGCCGCCAGCTGGGCGATCTGTTCCGGAGTCAGCCGGGCGACCTGCGGTACGGCCCAGACCGACTTCATGGGCGTCGATATCGCCAGCACGTCGCCGTGACGGTCGGCGATGCGCCCGCGCGACGCACTGATCTCGATGTCCCGCCGATAACGGGACTCGCCCTTTTCCTGTAGGAAATCGTTGTTCAGCACCTGCAGGTAGAACGCGCGGCCGATCAGGACGACGAACGAGCCGATGATCAGCAGGCCGAGGAGGCGTGAACGCCAGGTTGGCAGACGCATCTGCAACAGCGGATTCTCGGCGAACTTGTGCGCCACTTTTCCCTTGAAACGCATCATCTGGAGGCTCCTCCGGCCGGCGCGGCGGTGATGACCCGGGGCGACTCGGGCGTGCTCATCCTGAGTTTCTCGCGCGCAATCTTCTCGATCCGCGGCGCCGCGCCCCAGGTCGACAGTTCCAGTTGCAACTGGCCGTGCTCGACCTCGAGTTGCCGCGCGTGCTCCTGCTCGGCCTCGAGTGCCTGAAAGATCCTGCGCGCCTTGTGCTGCGAAGTGACCACGCCGAGACTGCAGAGCACCAGGACGAGCAACAGGACAACGTTCAGACGAACCATTTCAGGCGGCCTTCAAGGCAAGCTTTTCCGCCACCCGCATGACGGCGCTGCGCGCCCGCGGATTGCTGGCCACCTCGGCTGCGCTCGCCCGCACCGGCTTGCCCAGCAGGCGCAGCTTCGGCTGCGGCAGCTCGGTAGCGCGCAGCGGCAACCTCTTCGGGGCCTCGTCCGGCGCCGCCTGCGAACGCATGAACTGCTTGACGATGCGATCTTCCAGCGAGTGGAAGCTGATCACCACCAGACGCCCACCACTCTTGAGGACAGCCATCGCTTGCGGCAGGACTAACGCGAGTTGCTCGAGCTCTTGATTGATATGAATCCGTAAAGCTTGAAAGGTACGCGTCGCCGCATCCTGGCCGGGCTCACGGGTGCGCACGGTCGCGCGTACAAGCGTGGCGAGCTCCCCCGTGGTTGCAAGAGGCCGCTCTCCCCGAGCAGCCACAATCTTCTTTGCAATCTGGAAAGCAAACCGTTCTTCACCATAGCTCCTGATTACCTCCGTGATCTCCTGCACGCTGGCCCGCAGGAGCCACTGTGCCGCCGTCTCGCCCTGTGTCGTGTCCATCCGCATGTCGAGCGGCGCGTCGTGGCGAAAGCTGAATCCGCGCTCCTCCTGGTCGAGTTGCGGAGACGACACTCCGATGTCGAGCAGAACCCCGTCGACGCCCTTGTCCACGGGGAAACCCTCCTGTCGCAGGGCTTCGAGCAGATCACCGAAGCGCTGGTGGCGGACCAGCAGACGCTTGTCAGCAATGGCGGATGCGGCAGCCACCGCCTGCGGATCGCGGTCGATCGCCAACAGACGACCCGCCGGTCCGAGCCGCTCGAGGATCGCCAGCGAGTGCCCACCACGACCGAAGGTGCCATCGATATAGCTGCCTGCGGACTGGATGTTCAGCGCCTCGACCGCCTCCCGCAACAGGACGGTCTGATGCTGCAGTGGGGCGCTCACAGCGCCAGGTCTTCCAGTCCGGCAGGCAGGAACTGCTCACCCAATGCGAAGACCGCCTCCTGCTGCTGCTGCCAGCCGGCATCGGACCAGATCTCGAAATGGCTACCCTGGCCGACAAGCCAGATCTGCTTGTCGAGTTGGGCGAACTGGCGCAACTCGGGCGCCACCAGCAGCCGGCCGGCGGCATCCATTTCCTCTTCGCGGGCGTTGCCGACCAGCAGCCGCTTGATCGCGGCAGCCTGTGGATTGAAGCTGGAAGCAGCCAGCACCTTGTCGCGAATCGGCTCCCACGCCGGTTCGGGATAGAGCAGAAGGCAGCGATGCGGATGCGCGGTCAGCACCAGGCGGCCATTGGCGGCAGACGCGAGCGCCTCCCGGTGGCGTGCCGGTACGGCAAACCTCCCCTTGGCATCAAGATTCAACGCAGCCGCACCCTGAAACATCGAACCCGCTCTTCCCCTGCCTTCAGGCCGCCCAGGCGGCAACCTTCCCACTTTCTACCACTTGCCCCCACTTTAAGGCAAAGATTCTTGCAAAGCAAGGGACATGCACCACTTTTCTCAATGGCGACAAGCACTTATCAGCAACTCCTGAACCTGCCGATGAAAGTCAATATAGCTGATAAAACAGAGCACGAAGAGTTGTACTTAAAGTACTTTGTGAAGAATTTGCCCGTGCTTCCCGGGCGGGTCAGTGGAGCGTGCGTGACGATTGACGATTGCCACCGGTAGCGACTGCTGCCGCGGAAGGCAGTGACGGACGGTCAACGGTGGCCGAACGTCATCGTGCGGGGTGTATTGGTGGGGGGAGAGGGGGAAGCCGGTCGATAAGCCGGGTTCTGTCGTGGACAGCCATTCATCTAGGCGTACTGTCACCAGTACGCTCAAGCGGCCTACCCGGAAGCAGCGCGAGCCACGCCCATGCTTCCCTATTTGGCCTTGCTCCCAATGGGGTTTGCCGTGCCGTCCGTGTTGCCACGTCCGCGGTGAGCTCTTACCTCACCGTTTCACCCTTGCCTGCCCCAGCCTGCACCGGGACATCGGCGGTTTGTTTTCTGTTGCACTTTCCGTCACCTCGCGGTGCCCGGTCGTTAACCGGCATCGTGCTCTGTGGAGCCCGGACTTTCCTCTCGGCGCCAGGTTTGCACCTCTTGCCCAGCGGCTGCCTGACCGACTTCCCGCACTGATTATACCGGGCAGCGGCCACGACCGGGCCGGAACTGCCACTGATCGTCATAGTAGGCGGCATTTTCGTTCTCCGGCGTGACCCCGGGCAACCCGAGCAAAGGCAGAGGCTGCCAGACACGCGGCTCCCGGTAGCGGCCGACGGCGAAATCGGCCGCCAGGAGACGGTCGACAGCGGCGACCTGCGCCGCCGGCGACTGGTCGAGCCAGTCCGGAGTCACCTGATGGAGGACGGCCTTGGCCGTCAGGCCACGAAACGGTCGCAATAGTTGCTCGTAGGTCGCGTGGCCGAAGACCAGGCAGCGCAACCCCTGTGCCAGGTCAGCTCGCCGTTCCCAGAACAGCCTGCGCCAATGAAAACCGCGCACGAGGTCGAGCATTTCGGGGTCGCAGGCGACGACGACGACACCACACTCGTCGAAATGCGTCAACGTGTCGCGCTCGCGACAGCGAACTCCAGGCGCCTGCCGCAACAACTCGGCATGCCGCGCGTTGAGCGTCGCCTTGGTGTTCGGAAAGGCAAACCAGACCAAGGCGTTGAAGAAATCGTGCCAGTTGTCCGGCCGTGTCGCGACCTCGCCGGTCAGCCAGATGCGCGTCTCGTAATCCAGGCCGTCCGCCGGCGGCGCCACGAAGGCGATCCGCCGCCCGGCAGCGTTGCGCAGTTCGCGCGCCGCGGCAAGAGCTGCCAGCGCCGCCAAGTCCGGCACCAGCGGCCGCCGATCGAAGAGCGGCAGCAGCGGGGCAAACAGGCCACCCACCGACGGCAGCCGCATCGGATTCACCGCTCGGCAGGGGCGCCACCAGCCGCCGCCGGCTCCGCCACCCAGGCGAGAGTGCCGTCGCGCATCTGGAAACTTCCCTGCAGCGAACCCATGCCAGCTTCCGGTTCCGCTTCAAGCCGGGCAAATCCCTCGCAGGTACGCGTCTCGACAACGTACATGCGCTTGCCCTGCTTGAGAATCCACGCGCCGTTGCCGGGCGCGAACACCTCGACCCGGCTGTCGGCGCCACCGGTACCGATCTCGTGCCGCCGCTGGCAGTCCGGCATGCGCGCGGCGACAATCGAGTATCTGGCCGTCTTGTCCCAAGGCAGGGTCTGGACGCGAATCATCGTCAGCGCATGCTGGCGTGAACCCTCGATCTCAAACGCCGCGCGCTGATCCGAACAGGCGACCAGGAATGGCAGCACTGACAGCAGCAATCTGCCCGAGAACACAGGCAAGCTCCCCAAGAAGGCGCAGCGAGCGGCCGCCGGCATCAGTCGAGCAACCGCCAGCGCAACCGCTCGCCGGCACGCAGCGGCACCAGCGCCTCGCCGTCCGCATAGGCAAAGGCGGTCGGCAACAGCCACTCTTCCTGCCGCAGCGTGATCTTGCCGGCGTTCCGCGGCAGCCGATGGAAATCGGCGCCGTGGAAACTGGCAAATGCTTCGAGCCGATCAAGTGCTGCCATCGACTCGAAGGCCTCGGCATAGAGCTCAAGCGCCGCCGCTGCCGTATAGCAGCCCGCGCAGCCACAAGCCGCTTCCTTGCTCGCCTGCGAATGCGGTGCCGAATCGGTCCCGAGGAAGAACTTCGGGTTGCCGGAAGTGGCTGCGCCGAGCAGTGCCTGCCGGTGCTGCTCCCGCTTCAGTACCGGCAGGCAGTAATGATGCGGGCGAATGCCGCCGGCGAAGATCGCGTTGCGGTTGTACAGCAGATGGTGGGCGGTGATCGTCGCGGCGACGTTGTCGCCGCAGTCGCGAACGAAATCAGCCGCGTCGCTGGTGGTGATGTGCTCGAACACCAACCGGATACGGGGATGCCGCAGCAACAGCGGCTGCAGGATGCGCTCGATGAAGACCTTCTCGCGGTCGAACACGTCGATGGCCGGATCGGTCACCTCGCCATGGACGAGCAACGGCAGCCCGCACTCTTCCATCACCGCCAGGACGGCCGCACAGCGGCCGATATCGCTCACTCCCGAATCCGAATTGGTCGTCGCGCCGGCCGGATACAGCTTGACCGCATGCACGAAGCCGCTCGCGGCCGCGCGCCTGATCTCCTCCGGTGGCGTGCTGTCGGTGAGGTACAGCGTCATCAGCGGTGCGAACGACACCCCTTGCGGCAGCGCGGCGAGAATGCGCGCGCGATACGCACCGGCAACGGCGACCGTGGTGACCGGCGGGCGAAGGTTCGGCATGACGATGGCCCGGGCAAACTGGCGCGCCGAATGCGGCAGCACTGCCGCCATCGCCGCACCATCCCGCAAATGAAGATGCCAGTCGTCAGGCCGGGTGATGGTGATCTGCATGATCGCCCCTGCGCAAGGATGAGTCCGAATTCTAGCAGCGTGCCGGCCGCCGTGAGGAAGACATCGACCGCGATCGCCCACTCGTTGCAGCGGCGTGTACGCATGCCGCAGATTGTCAGCCGCGCGTCAGCAGCATCAACAGAACGAGATTGAACAACAGCGAGAGTGCCGCGATGAGGCGCCAGGTCAGCAACGGATTGCGCATCGCCAACGGCGTCACCGGCGGCCGGCTGAGTGGCCGGGAGGCTCCCCGCTCGAGCGCCAGGAGGAACTCCTCCGGCGTTTCGAAGCGCTGGCCGGGATCCCTCGCAACGGCCTTGAGCAGTACGTTCTCGAGCCAGCCGGGAATGTCCGGGCGGTAGCGGGTCGGCGGCAGCGGCACGGCGAACTTCGGATGCTGAAAAGGCTCGATCTCGCCGTAAGGGTACTTGCGGGTGAGCAGGTGGTACAGGGTGACGCCGGCGGCGTAGAGGTCGTGCGCCGGTACGACCTGCTCGCCGGCGAAGAGCTCGGGTGCCCGGTAGCTCGGAGTTCCCGGACTGCCCGCCGACTCGTCTTCTTCCGCCTCGCTCACGGCGACGCCGAGGTCGAGGATGCGCAGGCGGCCATCACGACCAAGGTGGACGTTGGCCGGCTTGATGTCGCGATGCGCCACCTGCAGCCGGTGCAGTGCCGCGAGACCCTTCATCAGCCGGATGCCGTGCTGCACGGTTTCGCCGACGCTGAAGTGCAGGCCGGCATCGAGCATGCGCTGCAGCGTCGCACCCTCGTGCCAGGTCTGCAGGTAGTAGAGACAGCTTCGCCGCTCGGCCGGTACCACTTGCGGGAAGAACGGTGAGACGATCCGCCGCGCGCGCCACTCCTCCATGACCAGCGCACGCACCTCGTCGGCGTCGTCGGCAAGTTCCGGCAGCAGCGTCTTCAGCACCAGGTTCTGCCCGGAGACGAGATCCCGAACGCGATACAGCAGCGTCGCCCGCGAATCGTGCAACTGCTCTTCGATCGTCAGCCCGTCCAGCTCCTGGCCGGGCTTCAGGCGCGGCGGCAGCGGCAGCCGTGCGCTGTCAGCCAGGGCATCGCGCAGGTTCTCGGCCGGCACCTCCTTCACCCGCAGCACGATGGCGGTAGCGTTGTCGCGCCCGTCGCAGGCGAGGGCCAGGCTGGCCAACGACGCCGCCGCCTGCTGCGCATCCGGGTGCGCCAGCAGCGCGGCCTGCAGCCGCGTCGTACCGAGCGGCACCCAGACGCCGTCGGAGCAGAGCACAAAGCAGTCGCCGGCCTGCAGGTCACCGTCAAAGAAATCGAGCTGCAGATGGCGATCGAGGCCGACCGCACGCGACAGCACGTTGCTGAGCTCCGGATGTTCCCAGACGTGGTCGCTGGTCAGGCGGCTGCAGATGCCGCCACGCAGCAGGTAGAGCCGGCTGTCGCCGACATGCGCGCAGACGTAACGACGACCACGGAGAACGAGCGCCGTGAGCGTCGTCGCCATGCCGGCCAGTTCGGCCTGCCGTGACGCTTCGGCCACCAACCAGCGATTGAGTGCGCCGACGACCTTGTCGAGCGCGTGCGGCACGCTCCAGGTATCGGGCGTCGCGTAGTAGTCCGAGAGCAGTCCGCGGACCGTGTACTCGGCGGCTTCGCGCCCTCCGAGATGACCGCCGATCCCGTCGGCGACGGCGGCGAGGAGCCCCTTGTTGTCGAGCTCGGGCCCCTGTGGCGTCACCATGCCGCAGAAGTCCTCGTTGCGATCACGTGGACCCGTCAGCGACGAATAACCGACATCGACGCGCAGCGGCATGCGGACACGGCTCCGGAAGGGAAGGGGGCGGCAGGTCGCACTCTGACCTGCCGCCGCCGGGGGTTCGATCGCTGGCTCAGATGCGGGCTGCGGTCAGGTGGGCCGCACCCCAGGTCGTCCGCCAGCGGGTCTTGACGGCGGACAAGCCCGCCAGCGCGAGCAGCGCAAGGCCGGCGAAGATCAGGAAGCCGAGCTGGTAGCTGCCGGTGATCTGCTTCGCGTAGCCCAGCGACGACGCCAGGTAGAAGCCGCCGACTCCGCCGGCCATGCCGACCAGCCCGGTCATGACACCGATCTCCTTGCGGAAGCGCTGCGGCACGAGCTGGAAGACGGCGCCATTGCCCATGCCGAGAGCGAGCATCGCGCCGACGAAGGCGAGCAGGGCCATCCACGCCGCCGGCAGGCCGATGCTGGCAATCGCGAGAAAGATCGCGGCGAGGACGTACATCACCGACAGGCTCCTGATGCCGCCGATGCGGTCGGCGACGTTGCCGCCGATCGGCCGCACCAGCGAACCGGCGAAGACACAGGCGGCGGTGAAGAAACCGGCGGTCTTGGCGTCGAGCCCGTACTGGATGTTGAAGTAGATCGTCAGCGACGAAGCGAGGCCGACGAAGCCGCCGAAGGTCACCGCATAGAAGAACATGAACCACCACGCGTCGCTGTCCCTGAGCACCTTGAGATATTCCGGCAGTGCCTTCGGTGGCGGACATTCCGGCGCATCCCTGGCGGCCACCAAGTAGAAGACGAAGACCAGAACGAGCGGGATCAGCGCCAGCCCGAAAACATTGCTCCAGCCGAAGGCCATCGCCAGACTCGGCGCGATCAGCGCCGCCAGCGCCGTGCCCGAATTGCCGGCACCGGCGATGCCGAGGGCGGTACCCTGATGCTCGGGTGGATACCAGCGCGAGGCCAGCGGCAGGGCGACGGCGAAGGACGCACCGGCGACGCCGAGGAAGACGCCGAGGATCAGTGTCTGCTCGTAACTGTCGATACCGAAGTACCAGGCGAAGAACAGCGAGGCGATGACGATCACCTGACCGATGGCGCCGGCCATCTTCGGCTTCAGATGGTCAACCAGGATGCCCATGAAGATGCGCAGGATGGCACCCGCAAGTACGGGCGTGGCAACCATCATTCCCTTCTGTGCGTGTGTCAGGCCGAGATCCTTGGCGATCTGCACACCCAGCGGGCCGAGGATCACCCAGACCATGAAGGCGAGGTCGAAATAAAGAAAGGCTGCGAGCAGCGTCGGTCGATGACCGGCCTTCCAGAATGAACTGTTCATGATGTCGTGTTTCCTTTCGCGTCAGAGTTGCAGGAAGACGGTACCGCTCTCGACCCGCACCGGGTAACGGCGCGAGCAGCCTTCGTCGGGAGGAACCGCCTCGCCCGAGTCGAGGCGCAGCTTCCACCCATGCAACGGGCAGGTCACCTGATTGCCATGCACCAGCCCCTGCGACAACGGCCCGCCCTTGTGCGGACACTGGTCGCGCAAGGCGAAGACCGCGTTGGCCGAAGTGCGGAAGACGGCAATGTCGCCGCCCGTCGAGCGGACGATGCGGCTGCCCAGTCGCGGGATGTCTTCCAGCATGCAGATCGATTTCCATTCACCCATTGCTCTTTCCTTCTCCAGTCAGACAGGCGTTCAAACGATGAGCGCCTCGTATTCGTTGCGTTCGACGCCGGCGACGCGCTCGGCCCAGGGGTCCCGGGCATCCTGCAGTTCGGCCAGCAGACGGGCGTGCAATGCCTTGCGGTTCTCCTCGTCTTCGACGACGCGGTTCTTCGCGTGCTCGAGGCCCACGCGCTCGAGCCAGTGGCAGGTCCGCTCGAGATAGAAACCCTCCTCGCGGTAGAGCTGCAGGAAGGCACCGGCATACTCCAGGACCTCCTCGTCACTCCTCACCTTGACGAGAAACTGCGCGACCTCGGTCTTGATGCCCCCGTTGCCGCCCACGTACAGCTCGTAACCGGAATCGACGCCGATCACCCCGACATCCTTGATGCCCGCCTCGGCGCAGTTGCGCGGACAGCCCGAAACGGCGAGCTTGACCTTGTGCGGCGAGTACATGTCGAAGAGCATCCGCTCGAGCTTGACGCCCATGTCCATCGCCAGTTGCGTGCCGAAGCGGCAATGTTCGGCGCCAACGCAGGTCTTGACGGTACGGATCGACTTGCCGTAGGCGTGCCCGGATGGCATGCCGAGATCCTGCCAGACGCCGATCAGATCTTCCTTGCGAATGCCGAGCAGGTCGATGCGTTGCCCGCCGGTCAGCTTGATCGTCGGCACCTGGTATTTCTCGGCGACGTCGGCGATACGCCGCAACTCGGCAGCGTTGGTCAGCCCGCCCCACATCCGCGGCACGACCGAGTAGGTTCCGTCCTTCTGGATGTTGGCATGGGCACGTTCGTTGATCAGACGCGAACGCGGGTCGTCCCGGGCCTCGCCGGGCCAGGTCGAGATCAGGTAGTAGTTGAGCGCCGGACGGCACTTCTCGCAGCCGTCTTCGGTCCGCCACTCGAGAAAGCGCATGACGCGGTCGATGCTGAGGAGGTGTTGCGCCCGGATCGTATCGCGCACTTCCTGGTGCGAATGATCGGTACAACCGCACACCGGCTTGCGGTTCGAGGCAGCTGGCGTGTACGCGCCGCCGATCGTCGCCGACAGGATCTGCTCACAGAGGCCGGCGCAGGAGCCACACGACGACGCCGCCTTGGTGTGCTGCTTGACATCGTCGAGGCTGAACAGGCCCTTCTCCTTGATCGCCTTGACGATCGCACCCTTGCTGACGCCGTTGCAGCCGCAGACCTCGGCGCTGTCGGCCATCGCCGCCGCCTTGCTGTGGCCCTGATGACCGACATCCCCGACATGCGACTGGCCAAACAACAGGTGATCACGGATCTCGTGAATGTCCTGGCTGTCACGCAGCAGCTGGAAATACCACGGGCCATCGGCCGTATCACCATAGAGGACGCCGCCAACCAGACGGTTGTCGCGAATCACCAGCTTCTTGTACACGCCGCCGGCGGCATCGTTGAGGGTGATCTCCTCGGTATCCTTGCCGCCAAGGAAATCGCCGGCCGAAAAGAGATCGATGCCGGTCACCTTGAGCTTGGTCGAGGTCACCGAGCCGGTGTAGCGTCCGATACCGAAATTGGCCAGATGGTTCGCCGCCACCTTGCCCTGCTCGAAAAGCGGCGCCACCAGCCCATAGGCGATGCCGCGGTGCGCGACACACTCGCCGACGGCGTAGACCTTGGGATCGTAGGTCTGCATCGTGTCGTTGACGACGATGCCCCGCTGGCAGTGGATCCCGGCCGCCTCGGCAAGCGACGTGTTCGGGCGGATGCCGACGGCCATGACCACCAGCTCGGCGGGCAGTTCCAGCCCGTCCTTCAGCCGCACGCCGGCGACGCGACCGCTCGCGCCGGCGATCAGCATCTCGGTCTGCTTGCCGAGCAGGAACTTCAGGCCGCGCTCCTCGAGCGATCTCTGCAGCATCCTGCCGGCGGTCTCGTCGAGCTGGCGTTCGAGCAGCCAATCGGCGAGATGGATCACCGTCACGTCCATGCCACGCAGCCTGAGGCCGTTCGCCGCCTCGAGTCCGAGCAGACCGCCGCCGATGACCACCGCATGGCGGTGGCGCTGTGCGGCATCGATCATCGCGTCGGTGTCGGCGATGTCACGGTAGGAGACCACCCCCGGCAGATCGTTGCCGGGAATGGGCAGGATGAAGGGATTCGAACCGGTCGCCAACAGCAGGCGGTCGTAGTCCGCGCAGGTGCCATCGTCGGCGATCACCCGCCGCCGCAGGCGATCGATCCGCTCGACCTTCTTCCCGAGGTGCAGCATGATGCCGTGCTGCGCGTACCAGCCATGGTCGTTGAGGATGATGTCCTGGATGCTCATCTCGCCGGCCAGCACCGGCGACAGCAGGATGCGGTTGTAGTTGGGGTGTGGCTCGGCACCGAAGACGGTGATCTCGTACTCGTCGGGCGCCAGCTTCAGCAGTTCCTCAAGCGTACGCACGCCGGCCATGCCGTTGCCGACCATGACGAGTCTCTTCCTGCTCATTCGTCTCTTGCTCCTGTCAAAGAACCGTGATGCCCATCTCCTAGCAAGCAGCGTGCCAGTACTCCCACAACCCCGGTCTGCCACCGCATCCGCCTCCATGTCGCCGCGCAGCGGCGACTGCGACGCACCACTGCGGCGCACAAACGGGTGACCGCGCAAGCAACTGGTGCGCGCAACGGCTTGCTACGCGCGCGCCAACATCGGCGGCGCACGCTTTTGTGGGCCCGACCGCCCGCTGCTGGTCATGGCACGCGTGTTGCTTTGGAGAGCCGGGAGTGAAAATCATGAACGACATCGTCCGGTCCACCTGTTGTTACTGCGGCGTCGGCTGCGGGCTGCTGATCGAGACCAGCGACGGCCGCATCGTCGGCGTCCGCGGCGACCCGGCGCATCCTGCCAACCACGGCCGCCTGTGCAGCAAGGGTGCGTCGCTGCATCTGAGCACCCGCCCGGAGTACCGCCTGCTTTATCCGCAGCTGCGGCGGCAACGCGACGCCGACCGGCAGCGTGTCGGCTGGGACGAGGCGCTCGATCACGCCGCCGACCGCTTTGCCGCGATCATCGCCGCACACGGTCCGGACAGTGTCGCCTTCTACATCTCCGGTCAGTTGCTGACCGAGGACTATTACGTCTTCAACAAGCTGGCGAAAGGGCTGATCGGCACCAACAACGTCGATACCAACTCGCGTCTCTGCATGTCGTCGGCAGTGGCCGGATACAAGCAGACTCTCGGCGCCGACGCACCACCGTGCTCCTACGAGGACATCGCGCTTGCCGACTGCCTGCTGATCGCCGGCGCCAACCCGGCGATCGCCCATCCGATCGTCTTCCGGCGCATCGAGGATGCGCGGGCAGCCAATCCCGGGCTGCGCATCATCGTCGTCGATCCGCGGCGCAGCGAAACCGCGGCCATCGCCGATCTCCACCTGCCGCTGGCCCCGGGCAGCGACATCGCGCTCTACAACGGCCTGCTGCACATCCTGCTCGCCGAGGGGCTGGTCAACCGCGACTACATCGCCCGCCATACCGAAGGTTTCGAGGCACTGGAGAAGATTGTCGCCACCTACACGCCGGCTGTCGTCGCGCGCCTGTGTGGGCTGGCCGAGGCCGACATCATCCGCGCCGGACGCTGGTTCGGCGGCGCCGGTGCCGCCCTCTCCCTGTACTGCCAGGGGCTCAACCAGTCAGCTCATGGCACGCACAACAACGCGGCGCTGATCCACCTGCATCTGGCGACCGGGCAGATCGGCCGTCCCGGCGCCGGCCCGTTCTCGCTGACCGGGCAGCCGAACGCCATGGGTGGCCGCGAGGTCGGCGGCCTCGCCAACCTGCTCTCCGCGCACCGCGACCTCGCCAACCCGGAGCACCGCGCCGAAGTCGCCCGTCTGTGGGGCGTACCGTCGGTACCAGAGAGACCGGGGAAGACCGCCATCGAGCTGTTTGCCGCCCTGAGGACGGGCGAGGTCAAGGCGGTCTGGATCGCCTGCACCAACCCGGCACAATCACTGCCGGCGCAGGCCGAGGTTCGCGAAGCCCTGCGCGAGGCGGCCTTCGTCGTCCTCCAGGAAGCCTACGCCGACACCGATACCGCAGCCTTTGCCGACCTGCTGCTGCCGGCGACCACTTGGGGCGAGAAGGAGGGAACGGTGACCAACTCGGAACGGCGGATCACCCATCTCGTGCCGGCCGTGGCAGCGCCGGGCGAAGCCCGACACGACTGGCGGATCGCCGTCGACTTCGCGCGCCGCCTCGGCCTGCGACTGGCGCAGCCGTTGGCCGGCAACCTGTTTCCCTACGAGCACCCGGAGCAGATCTTCGAAGAGCACCGGGAGAGCACGCTGGGGCGTGACCTCGACATCGGCGGTCTGAGCTATTCTCTGCTCGATGCGCTCGGCCCGCAACAGTGGCCCTTTCCCGTCGGCGCGAGCAGTGGCCGGCAGCGCCTTTACGCGGACGGCGTCTTCCCGACGGTGAACGGGCGCGCCCGTTTCGTCGTCGCCGAACATCGGCCGACGGCCGAAGTCACCGACTCCTCGTTGCCGATCAGCCTGCTCTCCGGGCGGCTGCGCGACCAGTGGCACGGCATGAGCCGCAGCGGAACCGTCGCCCGCCTCTTCAATCTCGACGACGAACCGTTGCTGACGATGCACCCGGCCGATCTCCAGCAGCGCGACCTGCAGGGCGGCGATCTGGCGAGCCTGCGCAACCCGCGCGGCAGCATCATCGTCCGCGTCGCCGCTGATGCCGGGCTGCCGCGCGGGTGTGCCTGGCTGCCGATGCACTGGGGCAGCCGATACATGAACAGTGCCGGCGTCAACGCGCTGACGACCCCGGCGCGCGACCCCTTTTCGCAGCAGCCGGAACTGAAGCACGCCGCTGTCGCCGTCGACAAGGCGGATTTGCCCTGGCAACTGGTCGTCCTGCGCCTGGCGGATGGCGGCGAAGCCGGCACGGCCGGACTGCTCGCGTCCGCCCGGCGTCTGCTCGGCGACTTCGACTTCGCAACCGTCGGGCTGTACGGCCGCCGCCAGCCATTGGTGATCCTGCGCGCCGCCCACCGGCAGCCATTGCCGGACGACCGCCTGCGCGAAATCGACCGGCTGTTCGGTCTCACCGACGATGCGGCAGCGATCGTCTATGCGGATGGGCAGCGGCAGGTCAGCAAGCGTGCCGTCGCTCCCGGCGGCCGCCTGATCGGCGTCCGTCTCGCCGGGGAAACGCTCGCCCAGGGCTGGCTCAAGGAGGTGATGGCCGACGACTCACTCGACGCCGAACTCGTTCGCTGGGCGGTGGCGCCGATCGGCCACCGACCGGGGAGACTGCCGCTGCGCAGCCCCGTCGTCTGCCGGTGTGCCGACGTGACGGCGGCCGAGATCACCGCCGACCTCGCCAGCGGCGCGGGCCTGGCGGCCTTGCAGGAAAGGCGCGGCTGCGGTACCTTCTGTGGCTCCTGCCTGCCGGAACTCCGCCAGATGGTCGCCGCGCACGCGTCGGACACGCCAGGCGCTGGAACCGCCTGAACTGTCGGGACCGAGCGCCCGACGACCATCATCGCCGGACCGAGGCAGTCTTGTCCCTGTGCACCCGTCTTGCCTGCCGGTAGATCGCCAATGTCGTCGCAACGCCACTTCCTGCCCTTCGGTCTGGCCGCCACCCTCCTCCTCGCCGCCTGCGCGACCGCCGACAGGCCATCCGTCGCAGTCGACGCGGCAAGACCCGGGACGGAACAGCAGAAGCCCGCCCGCCCGCCGCTGTCTACCGGCCGACCCGGCGCCGGCAAGCCGACGCCATTCGCCGACGATGAGGCGGCAAGAACGGTCTATTTCGCTTCCGGCGAGGTGACGGTCGATATCCAGGGCCTCGAGGTGCTGCGACAGAACGCCCAGAAACTGAAGGAGGATCCGCAGTTGATCGTCGTTCTCGTCGGCCACACCGACAACCTCGGCAGCCCCGCCTACAACCTGGCGGTCGCCGACCGGCGAACGGAAGCGGTGAGCGAGCGGCTGCGCTCGCTCGGCGTGCCACGCAACCAGATACGCCGCCTGCCACTCGGCAGCGAGGAGAGCAGCAAGCAGAAGTGTGACAGCGAGGCTTGCCGGCACAGCATGCGCCGTGTCGACCTGGTGTACGAAAGGCGCTGAGTCCCCTCGCCGCGCGACCAACAGCGCCGGTCGATCAGGCCGGCGGCTGCCAGACGTTGCGGCAATGGGTTTCGCGGATTCGCCAGGCTGCCAGCGCACCGAAAGCCGCGGTCACGGCGAGCAGCAGAACGCCGGCCTGAAAATCGGCCGTACTGTACAGCCGGGCCCCTCCATCGCTCACGCCTCCCTGCCAGCTCAGGTCCATCACCCACCCTACCAGCGGTTGCAGGATGGCTGCGGCGAGAAAGCCTCCCATGTTGGTGACGCTGGTCGACATTCCCGAAAGCAGCGGTGGATTGACTTCCTTGGCGCAGGCCCAGGTAAGGGTGAAACTGGCGGTCAAGAGACCCATGAGAGCGAACAGTGCGTAGCTGAGGAGCAACGGCAGGGTGGTCCCCGACAGCCAGACGAACCAGATCGCCGCGTAAAGGTGGCTGCCGGCCAGCAGCACCGGCTTGCGCCGGCCAAGCCGGTCGGACAGCGTGCCGACGACGACGCAGCCCAACGCAAAACCGGCGAAATACAGGCTGACATGATTGGCGGCGACGCTGCGCGACATCTGGTGGGCCTGCGTCAGGAACGGCGTCGCCCAGAGACCGGCGAAGGCAAAGAAGCTGCCGCAGATGCCGAAGTTGACGCAGACGACAGGCCACGTATCGCGGTTCCTGAGTACCAGCAGCAGGCCCGAGAGGACCACCGTGCGGTCGAAACGCGGCCTGTTGCCGGACGGCGACGCCGCCGCGCCAGCGCTGCCCACTGCGGTTTCGCGCAGCAGCCCCCAGCAGGCCAGTCCGAGCAACAGCGAGACCGCCGCCAATCCGACGAAAACTCCCCGCCAGCCGGTGACCTGAGCCAGCCACGACAAGGGCGCGCCGGCGAGTACCGAGCCGAGATTGCCGATCAGCATGGCGACTCCGACGAGGCTGGCAAAGCGTCTCTCGTCGAAGGAAACGGCGATGATCTTGAGCATGGCGATGAAGGTCACCGACACCCCGAGCCCGATCAGCGTCCTTCCGAGCAGCGCCAGGTCCAGGGTGGCGGCAAGGCCGAACAGCAGACTGCCGGCGCCGCCGACGAGCCCGCCGACGAGGAGGATCAGGCGCGGCCCGAGGGTGTCGACGAGAATTCCGGTCGGCACCTGCATCAGTGTATAGACGTAGAAGTACGTCGCCGCGAGGACTCCCAGCGACGAAGCCGTGGTGTTGAACGCGGCAACCAGATCGGGGGCGATCCCGGCTGGTGCGAAACGCTGGAAGAACGAGAGGACATACGCCGCAACGACGACGGCCAGTGCCAGCCGGCGCCGTCGCGTCGGCGGACCGCCCGCATCACTCACCGGCGGCCCCGCTCGATGCTTGCCGGCAAGCCGGGCGGGCGCTCAGGCCAGCCCACGACTGGCGAGATCACGGGCCAGAGCACGGTCAACCTTGAGGAAATGGTTCACCAGCCAGTCGCGGATGAAACCCATCAGCTCGACCGAGATCGTACCGCCGGCGTCGTACTCTCGCTTGAAGCGTGAAACTTCCTCGACCAGCTTGCGGTGCGCCGCCAGATGGGCGTCGCGATCGCCATACTGATGTTGTTCCATGAGTCTCTGCTCGAAGGCGAAATGGTTCACCGTGTAGTTCACCAGTTCGTCGAGGATCGCCCCACAGGCGGCGCGGCCGGCGCCCGAGCGCATCGCGGCGTTCAGTCGGTTGGCAATCCCGATCAGGACTTGGTGCTGGCGGTCGATCTCGGCGTGGCCGACGGCCAGCGCGCTCGACCATTCCATCAGCGGCTTTACCGCCGCCTCGCTGCTGCGAGCCGCCGGCAAACTGCCGCCAGGCATGTCGCCTATGCGGAAACGCTGCACCATCGAGAACATCTCGCTCGACGCCTGCTCGAGATCGGCCGCCGACTGCAACGACTGCCTGATGACGCTCTCGGTCTGGCTGGAAGCCTTCATCACCGCATCGACGTTGCCGACGATGTCTTCGATCCGCTGCGTCTGCGCCCGCGTCGCCTGTGACAGCGCCTGCATCTTCTGCAGCGTATCCTGCGCCTGCTGCTCGATGGCGTGCAGGGTTTCGGCCGCGGAATTTGCCTGCTCAACGCCACTGGCGATCACCGGCGCCGCCGCGTGCATGCCGCTGACCGCACTTTCCGTGTCGGCGCGAATTCCCTGCAGGACACCGCCGATCTCGGTCGTCGCCCTGCTCGTACGCTCGGCAAGCTTGCGCACCTCGTCGGCAACGACGGCGAAACCGCGCCCCTGCTCACCGGCGCGAGCGGCCTCGATGGCCGCGTTCAAGGCCAGCAGATTGGTCTGATCGGCGATTTCCTTGATGACGCGGGCCATCTGGCCGATCTCGCCGGTGCTTGCGACCAGCCGTGAAACTTGATCCGACGAAACGGCAACGGTATCGGCAATCGCCTGCATCTCGCGCGCCACCCGCGCCGCGACGCCGGCACCGTCGTGCGCCCGCCGGGCGACCTCGTGTGCGCCGTCCTCGGTGGCCCGCACCAGACCGTTTACGACATCGACACTCGCCGAGACGTCGCTGATCGCCGCGCGCGTTTCGGTGACGGCGCTGGCCTGTACCTGCGTTGCCAGGTTGATCTGGTTCGACTCCGCCGAAAGGCGCTCGATGCTGGCCTGTACACGGCTGGCGTTGCCGAAGATGGCGCGCAGCATCTCGCGCAGACTGCTCTGCATGTGCGACAGAACGAAGAGGACACTGCTCCTGTCGTCCGGCTGCAGCGGGATGTCATGTGTCAGGTCGCCATCGGCAATGCTGCTTGTCGCGGCGAGCGCAGCGCGTGGCTCACCGCCGAACTCACTGACGATGCTCGTTCTGACCAGCCAGCCGCCGAGCAGCAGCACGAGCGTCGCGGCAACCGCCAACGACACGCTGTGAAGCGCCTCTTCACGGAATATGCGATCCACGTCGTCGATGTAGATCCCCGAGCCGACCACCCAGCCCCAGGGCTCGAACTTCCTGACGTAGGAAAGCTTGGTGAACAGTTCGCTGGTCACGCCGCCGCCGGCCAGCGGCTTCGGCCACAGGTACTCGACGAAGCCCTCGCCGGCCTGCTCGACCACGTCGTTGAAACTGACGAAAAGGTTCTTCCCGTCGATCGGAAGTCTCTCGCCACTGACGCCCGCCTGCATCGAGATCGCCTTGTTGAAGCGCGCTTCATCGAGCACCTTGCCGTCGAGTGCCGGTACCGTCGGGTGCATCACCATGCGCGGCACCGGCTTGCCGAGGTCGTTGATCCAGAAGTACTCGGCCTTTTCGTAGCGCAGCCGCTTGACGGCCTTGATCGCCTGTTGCCGGGCCTCTTCCTCGCCCAGCGTGCCGGCCTTCTGCAGGTCGTGGTAATGCTCGAGAACGCCGACGACCGTTTCGACCAGGTGCCGGGTCTTCACCTGGCGATCGCTGTAGAGCAGGCCGTGCAGCGACCACAGGCCCTCCCAGACGATCAGGAGCATCGCCAGCAGGGCCAGGATCGCGGTCAGCGAAAGCCGGTTCATCAGACTGAGGCGGCGCAGCGCTGCAATCATTTCACTCCCCCCCGTTTTCTGCCAGACAGCCATGCTGGACCAATCGGAAAGAACTTGCAACAGAGGAAGTGCCGCACACGGACTCTGCGCGACCCCCCGCGCGGCGCACGACCTTCGCGACGCGGCGATGGTCGGCCCCGGGCGTGGCGGCAGCACGCCCGGGCCGTCGCTCCTACATGCTGCGCCGATACTGACCACCGACCGCGTAGAGTGCGTTGGTGATCTGACCCAGCGAACAGACGCGAACAGCGTCCATCAGGACCGCGAAGACGTTGCCGTTGTCGATGACGACGCGCTGCAGGCGCTCGAGCATGGCTCCGGCGGCGGCCGCATTGCGGCCCTGGAAGGCCTGCAGGCGCTGCAGCTGCGACTGCTTCTCCTCCTCCGTCGAGCGCGCCAGCTCGATCTCGATCGGGGCATCTCCGTGCGGGTTGCGGAAAGTGTTGACGCCGACGATCGGGAACGACCCATCGTGCTTCTTGTGCTCGTAGTAGAGCGATTCCTCCTGGATCTTGCCGCGCTGGTAGCCGGTTTCCATGGCGCCGAGAACGCCACCACGCGAAGCGATCGCCTCGAACTCGCGCAGCACGGCCTCCTCGACGAGATCGGTCAGCTCGTCGATGATGAACGACCCCTGGTTCGGGTTCTCGTTCATCGCCAGGCCCCACTCGCGGTTGATGATCAACTGGATCGCCATCGCCCGGCGGACCGACTCCTCGGTCGGGGTCGTGATCGCCTCGTCGTAGGCGTTGGTGTGCAGTGAGTTGCAGTTGTCGTAGATGGCGATCAGCGCCTGCAGCGTCGTGCGGATGTCGTTGAACGCCATCTCCTGCGCGTGCAGCGAGCGGCCGGAGGTCTGGATGTGATACTTCAGCTTCTGGCTGCGCTCGTTGCCGCCGTACTTGTTCTTCATCGCCACCGCCCAGATGCGACGGGCAACGCGACCGATCACCGAGTACTCGGGGTCCATGCCGTTGCTGAAGAAGAACGACAGGTTGGGCGCGAAGTCGTCGATGTGCATGCCGCGCGCGAGATAGGTCTCGACGTAGGTGAAGCCGTTGGCGAGCGTGAACGCCAGTTGCGAGATCGGGTTCGCGCCGGCTTCGGCGATGTGGTAGCCGGAGATCGATACCGAGTAGAAGTTGCCGATCTGGTTGTGGACGAAGAACTCCTGAATGTCGCCCATCATCTTCAACGCGAACTCGGTCGAGAAGATGCAGGTGTTCTGTCCCTGGTCCTCCTTCAGGATGTCGGCCTGCACGGTGCCGCGGACGTTGGCCAGCACCCAGGTGCGAATCTTGGCGATCTCGTCCTCGGTCGGCTCGCGACCGTTGTCGACGCGGAACTTGTCGACCTGCTGGTCGATCGCGGTGTTGAAGAACATCGACAGGATGATCGGCGCCGGCCCATTGATCGTCAGCGAAACCGAGGTCGTCGGGGCGCAGAGTTCGAAACCGTCAAAGAGGACCTTCATGTCGTCGAGGGTCGCGATCGACACGCCGGAGTTGCCGACCTTGCCGTAGATGTCCGGGCGAGCGTCGGGGTCGCAGCCATAGAGGGTGACCGAGTCGAAGGCAGTCGACAGGCGCTTGGCTGGCATTCCCTCGGAGACCCTCTTGAAACGCCGATTGGTGCGGAAGGCGTCCCCTTCGCCGGCAAACATCCGTGTCGGATCCTCGTTCTCGCGCTTGAAGGCGAAGACGCCGGCAGTGAAGGGGAAGGAGCCCGGAACGTTCTCGCGCAGCAGAAAACGCAGTACTTCGCCGTCGTCCCTGTAGGTCGGCAGCGCGACCTTGCGGATGCGCGACCCGGAGAGCGAGGTGCCGGTGAGGCGGGTGCGGATCTCGCGGTCGCGGATCTTCACCACGTACTCGTCCTGCGCGTAGAGCTCGACCGTCTTCGGCCACATGTCGAGCAGCTTGCGCGAACGGGCGTCGAGCTGGCCGTCCTTCCAGCCGATCAGCTCGTCGAAATCCGCTGCCGGCTTGCCGCAGCTTTCGAACAACGCCTTGGCAGTGCGCAGCGACTGCCGCTGGCGTGCGATCTCGGCCTGTTCGGCGGTGTGCGCGTGGTAGGCACGGACCGTGTCGGCAATCTCGGCAAGGTAACGGACCCGTTGCGGCGGTACGATGGCGCGCTGGTTCGACGACTGCCGCACGCCCACCAGCGGCAGCCGGCCCTTCTTCAGCTTCAGGCCGCAGGCGTGCAGCGTGGGCACGATCGCCTGGTACAGCGCCGTGACGCCGTCGTCGTTGAAGCGCGCGGCCATCGTGCCGAACACCGGCATCTCGTCGGGACTCTGGTTGAAGGCCTCGTGATTGCGCTGATACTGCTTGCGGACGTCACGCAGCGCATCGTCGGCGCCCTTGCGGTCAAACTTGTTGATCGCCACGAAATCGGCGAAATCGAGCATGTCGATCTTCTCGAGCTGGGATGCGGCGCCGAACTCGGGGGTCATGACATACAGCGAGACGTCGACCAGCGGCACGATCGCGGCGTTTCCCTGGCCGATTCCCGAGGTTTCGACGATGACCAGATCGAAGCCCGCCAGTTTGCAGGCAGAGACCACTTCCGGCAGCGCGGCGGAGATTTCCGACCCCGTGTCGCGCGTCGCCAGCGAGCGCATGTAGATGTTCGGATGCTCGATGGCGTTCATCCGGATGCGGTCACCCAGCAATGCCCCACCGGTCCGCTTGCGCGACGGGTCGATCGAGATGATCGCCAGCTTGATGCCGTCTCCCTGGTCGAGCCGGAAGCGCCGCACCAGCTCGTCGGTCAGCGACGACTTGCCGGCGCCACCGGTGCCGGTGATGCCCAGCGTCGGCACCTTGAGCCCGGCGGCCGCGTGCAGCAGCTTCTTGCGCAACGCCTCCGGATAGGCACCGTTCTCGAGCGCCGTGATGATCTGTGCCAGCTGCCGCCGGCTGCCGCTCTTCAGGGCAGCGAGGACGGCGTCGGTGTCCTGCGGTGCCAGCGACGACAGGTCGTTGTCGGATTTCGCGACGACCTCGTTGATCATGCCCTGCAGACCCATCGACTGGCCGTCCTCGGGCGAATAGACGCGCGTCACGCCATAGGCGTGCAGTTCCTCGATCTCGCTCGGCACGATGACGCCGCCACCGCCGCCGAAGACCTTGATGTTCTCGCCGCCGCCCGCCCGCAGCAGGTCGATCATGTACTTGAAGAATTCGACATGGCCACCCTGGTAGGAGGTGATGGCGATTCCCTGCACATCTTCCTGCAACGCCGCGTTGACGATCTCCTGTACGGAACGGTTGTGGCCGAGGTGAATCACCTCGGCGCCGGTCGACTGCAGGATGCGGCGCATGATGTTGATCGATGCATCGTGCCCGTCGAACAGCGAAGCGGCGGTGACGAAACGCACCTTGTGCTTGGGCTTGTAGGGTAGAAGCTTCTTGGCAATGGAAAGATCGGTCATGTCGTTCGCGCTCCAGGATGATCGGAATGGCAGAGGTCAGCGGCTGCCGTACAGGGACCCACATGGTAGGAAGTTGACGCCGGGAAAGCCATTACCCAAGATGCCGCCAACAATGCAAATCTTGCCAACTTGAAATATCCTGTCAATACACAGCCTTGCGGGAAGCCAATGCCATACCCTGAGAAGACCGCCAAACCCGGCCGCCGCAGCTCGGCTGCCGGCGGGCCGGCGCGCGCGACCGTGGCGATCGCCTTCGTGCAGGGCATGCTCGCCGGTCTCGTGTCCGCCGGCCGCGATACGGCGCCGCTGCTTGAGCAGGCCCATATCCCGAGCCAGATGCTGGACGATCCGGAAGCGCGCGTGCCCATCGAACGGTACGCCGAGCTGTACAACCTGATCAACCGCGAACTCGATGATGAGGGCTTCGGTCTGTTCTCGCAACCGATCCGGACCGGCACTTTCGAGTTCCTCTGCCGCAGCGTCATCACCGCACCGACACTGGCGGCGGCGATCGACCGCAGTGCCCGTTTCCTGCGGCTGGTCCTGCCCGATCTGGCGGTTCGCCTCGACTGCCGCGACGACCACCAGGCGTGCCTGCGCATCGGCGAAAACCGGCCGCTGGCCATCGGCCGGGTGTTCGCCTTCGAGTGGCTGCTGCGTCTGCTGCACGGTCTGTTCTCGTGGCTCGTCGGCCGCAGCATCGTCTTCGATGCCGTCGCCTTCCCCTATCCGCGGCCGCAGCACGCAGCCGACTACGCGCTGATCTATACCGCACAGTCGAGCTTCGACGCCACTGAACTCGCCGCCGGCTTTGCCGCCAACCTGCTCGACCTGCCGATCCGCCGCGACGAAGCCGCGCTGCTCGCTTTTCTCGACGGTGCGCCGGGCAAGTTGACGACACTCTACCGCCGAGACCGGGAGATGCTCCTGCGCGTCCGCAATGCGCTGCGCGACGCGCTGCCACAGTCCGCGTCGCTGGCCACGGTCGCTCGTTCGCTGCACCTGTCGCCGCGGACGCTGCACCGCCGCCTGCTGGAAGAGGGATCGAGCTTCCAGGCAATCAAGGATGCCCTGCGCCGCGACCTGGCGATCGATCGCCTGGCGAAGAGCCGCCAGGGCCTGGCGCAGCTTGCCGCCGAACTCGGCTTTGCCGACACGGCGGCATTCTATCGCGCCTTCCTGCGCTGGACCGGCGTCGCGCCGGCGCATTACCGCCGGCGACTACTGGCCGCTGGCGACGCTGCTGATCAACGGCGCGCCGCAGCGGCAGCAGCGCAATGACGCCAGCCAGCGGTCGCCGGGCTCGGCCGGCAAGAGGCCGGCGCTAACGGTCATTGAGGAAGGCGGTCGCGTTCTGCAGGTCGGCCTGCGTGCTGCTGCCGTACAGTGCGGTGACGAACTTGCGCCAGACGAGGTCGGGCTCGCCGAGGCGGAAGCCGTAGAATCCCGTCCCGGATACCCGCGAGGCAGCCACCTGGATGCGTGACACTTCGGCCGGCCCGAGCTGGACCGTCACCTCGCCCCAGACATCGATCGGGACCTCGATCGGCGCATGCGCCTGGAATCCGTAGCGTGAGAGCTGGACGATTTCGAGGCTTACCCGGCTCGCATCGCCAACCCCGCAGCGCAGCGACAACTCGGCCGGGCAGCGGACGGAGAAACGCCGATGCCGCCGCCGCTCGCCGCCATCGGCTGCCGGGCGCACGATTGGCGGCAGAACGGCACGGTAGGCAGGCAGGTCGTAGATCGCGTGCAGCAGTTCCTTCTTGCGCTCGCTCAACAGGCTGAAGACCGGCGTTCGCACGTTGAAGAAGTAGTCCAGCAGTTCCGGTGTCAGCACCGGGTCGTTGGTGGTATAGAAACGCCGTGCTGGAAGCTGGATGTTGGGCAGCCGGATCTCGGTGAAAAAGGCATGCAGGTTGCGCTTCGGTGGCTTCGATCCGTAGTGCTGACGAAAGATCTCGGGCGCCGTGCCGAGGTCGAGCGTGGCTCCGACCGCCGGGGCGCCATTGACGAAGTCGTAGTTCTCGACGACGTTCTGGCTCAGCCGCTGAAAGAACAGCAGTGACTCGTACATTTCGATGTGTGCGGGATTGACCGCGATCACCAGATGTCGGGTATCGAAGAAGGTCGTACAGTACTCGTACATGAACTTCATCAACGGGAACAGGATGCTGCCTCCCGTGTGCCGGAAGCGGCGGGCGATCGCCAGCGCCGATACCTCGGCAATGTTGCCCCTCTTCTCGCGCAGCGCGTTGAGGTCGAAGATCCGCTGCAGCGGAAAGCCGAGCACGCTTTCCCTGATCAGCGACAGGGTACCCACCACCTCGCCGTCATACTTCGCGCAGAGCGTCGTCGTCGTCGGCAAGGCATGATAGATGGTCACGCGCATGCCGGACGGCTGCGGCTGCATCAGCCCGCTGCTGACATACGCGTCGTGCAGCAGCCGGAAGCAGGCCTCGAGTTCCTCACGGGTTTCGGCTATCTTGAGCACCAGCCGGTCGGTGGGCGCCGGGTCACAATCGACGAAGTTGCGATAGACGGCCAGCCGACCGTCGCGCGGCAGAGCGTTGAACGCGCTGCGCATCGTCCGCCGCAGCAGCCTGGTTGCCGGTAAGTCCATTGGATTGACCATTTCCCACCCTGTCCGCAAGAAGCAAGACACCTGTCGCCTTGCCATCGCCTGTCGGCGTCGCCGCGGCCGTCAGCTGCGGCACACCGGTGACGGCAGGCAGTCCACATGGCGCGAAGCGCAAGACGACGATCGCCAGAGCGGACATCGTATTCCCTGGCAGAGCCATCGCAACACAAATGCTGGATTTTTTTGCATTCGACGCGATGCCGACGCTCTGTCCGGACGGATTCCGGCCGCAGACACGGGCGCCGATCGCCGGATGGCGCGTCTCGCCGCAGCGGTGCACGGCTTTGCCAAGGCAGCTGACCGGCGCTGCGAACGGTCAGCCGCGCTGGCCCTCTGGGCGCTGACGCCAGGCACGCCGGCAGCTGTTCAGTTGCTGGCGGCCCGTCCGCTGCGCCAGTCGGCAAGCGCGTTCACGGCCTCGTGCAACGACGACACGAGGACGACGCCGGGCGGCGCCGGCAGGCGCTGCACGCCGCTGCCTCCCAGCCACAGATCGATCGATGCCGGTAACAGCTGCCGCAACTGGCTGCTGACACCGGCAAGCTGCCGGCCCGGAAAGGCGCCGGAAAAGGACAGTGCCACGATGTCGGCCTGGTGCGCGGTCGCAGCCCGCTCGATGTCGAAGACCGGAGTCTGCGTCCCGAGCGAGATGCAGCTTGCACCATCGAGCGTCAGCAATACCTCGACCATCAGCAGGCCGAGGACGTGCGGCTCATCGGGAACGGTGGTCAGCAGGACGCGCGGCCGCCCGCTGCCCGCCGGCAGGCTGCCGATCGCCTGTCGCAGCAGCGACTTGATCTGTTCGGTGTAGAGGTGCTCCTCGAAAACCTCGAAGTCGCCGTTCATCCAGGCCTCGCCAACCGCGTGATTCATCGGCGCGACGATCTCGATGACGAAGCGCTGCAGACCGAGTCGCAGCATCGCCTGATTCAGCGTCTGCCGCAGCTCTGCCAAGTCATGCCGCCGGATCAGTTGCATGGTGCGGGCCACGAGACACGCGGCGGGATCGTCGCTGGCGACGGCGGGCGACCGGCGGGAAGAACAGAGCTCGGCAAGCTCAGCGTCACTCCTGGCGAACAACCGCCCAGGACGGTGTCCCTGATCGATCAGGCGCTTCATCAACCGCAACCGTTCAACCTGTTCGGCAGCGTACACGCGCTCCCCGTGATCGTCGCGCGCCGGACTCGGAAACCCGTAACGACGCTCCCAGACACGCAGTGTGTCCTTGCCGAGACCGGTGTCGCGCTCGACGGCGCTGATGTTCATCACGGGGCGATTTGTCATATTGTCCTGAGCAAACGAAGAAGCGTCCGAGTTCGGGAGGCGCGGATTGTTCAATCGTAACTCGCTCATGCTCGTTTGTCCAGGACATATGTTTGACACATGGGGAGCAATCGGTTGCTGCCGGCGCCTCCTGCAACGCGCTGCGCTGCAGCCTGCGGTAGCGCGCCTGCCACGCCAGTACGAGGGTCGGCGGCGCTCGTTCGACCAGGCTACGGATCGCCCATGCGCCACTGCCCGCCTTGCCGCCGCCAATAACGGCCAGCCTGTCGGGGGTCGACGGCTACGGCTACGGCTACGGCTACGGCAAGGGCAACGGCCCAGACTGCAGCACGAACAGGGACCCGTGCAACAGGCCGAGCGCCGCGCCAGCCCGGCTGCCTTGCGCGAGGAAGACGTCGAGTGCGCTTTCAATCGACCATCCACGCCGCACTCGTACTCGCTGTGAGCGGGCGATGCGGCATCGCTTCGTGCGGGAGGCAGGTCGGCAGCACCAGGCGTGGATTCGGA
Organism: Candidatus Accumulibacter similis; assembly: GCA_013347225.1. NCBI lineage: Bacteria > Pseudomonadati > Pseudomonadota > Betaproteobacteria > Candidatus Accumulibacter > Candidatus Accumulibacter similis. The sequence goes on from CP054595.1 coordinate 310,979, forward strand.
TGGCGCAGCCGTCGCGGCAGCAAGCGCAGGCCGACCGCCGAGGATTCGGCAGCCAACGTCGACACGGCAGCGGCGTCGCCGACAGGCAGCGCGATGGCCCCTGCCGTGGCCTGCGACACGAGCGCGGCCAGCAGTTACTGTGCCGTTGGCCGGCCGGGGCTCCCTCGGCGAGGCACCGCGGGCCCCAGTTGATAGACCATCAGGCGGCGATGACCGGCGAAGGCCACTTCGTCAGCGGGACAGGCGCAGATGCCGTCGCGAGTCAAGCTGCGCACGCCAGTGGAGACCGACGCTGCTGCCTTCCTTCGTCGTCCCGGCCCCGGGACCAGCAGCAGCCAGTCGTGGATCATCCGCCGCCTTCCACCGCGCGGCGCTCGGCAGCCGACAGGGCGAGCAGCCCATCGACGACCACGGACGACGAATGACGTGCGGTCAGCCCGGCAAGATCCCGCTCATCCGTCACGCACCGGCATCCTCGGGGCTCTCACCGAGAAACAGGCGCGCCGCGTGGATGTCTTGCACGGCGCGCGCTCGGCAGCTGGTCCGTGGCCGAGACGCAGCTCGCCAGCCGACTGCGCTGCGAACGACGGCGGCCACGGCACGCTTCCCGCCGCCAAGCTGCCCGCGAAGCGCATCGCCTCGGCCACCGGGCGCAAACGGGACGGGTAGGCCCGCAGTCCTTGAGCCAGCGTAGCGGCAGGCGGCCCCTCTTCTCGACGACGCGGGATTCGCCGGTGGCAATCGTCAACGCCTCGCGGCCGACGCAAATTTGCCGCCACCTGACCTCACCCCGGCCGCGCCGGCCGCGTTGCCTCCACCCCGAAGGGCCGGGCTGTTGGGGACGGTCACGGCTCTGCGCACGAAGTTCCGGGGGACTTCAGGAATGGCAGGGCGGGCCCGCGCGAGTACCAGCTTCTGCCCTATCGCGCGCGGACCAGCACGCCCGGTCCGGCACTCCGGTCGATCCTCTCGCCTCGCCACCCCTGGCACGCGCAAGCGGCAGCGGCTGCCCTGAAGGCAAGAGACCAACCGATCGAAACGACAGCGGGCCAACCCCCCTCTTCGTCCCGCCCAAATCGGATCCGGCACGAGATTGCGACGGCCGTTGCCCGGGAGACCCGATCGACCACGTGTTGACCGGCAAGGCGAGAGAACCTATAATCCGGCGCCCGCTGGTGATGTAGCTCAGTCGGTTAGAGCGAAGGATTCATAACCCTTAGGTCGGTGGTTCGATTCCACCCATCACCACCAACGAAATCAATACGTTAGCCCAACTCACAAGGTTGGGCTTTTTGCTTTCTGGGTCTTCGGTAAGCAAATGGTAAGCAGATTGGGCCAATCCACATCAACGCTGCCTTGTGCAAGCGCGTGTCTGAGCCGCGCACTGAAGGACCGCAGCGCTTGCTCAGCGGCCAATTAGGCGGTCGTCGTCCGCAACATCATGGGGATCTACGACGCCGGCAGGGGGGGCGCTTGGTGCCGCAGAGCGTCGGGACGCCGAAAGGAACGGCGCTTGTCGAGCGCGTGGACCGCGGGGATTCCTCCTCGGTCCTGAACGTCTTCAAGGGCAGGCCGGAAGGAAAGCTGCTCTGGAGTGGTCGCAGCCTACACCTTAGCTCCATGGGGTCGGGAGACATGGCCGGGGTAGCCATGACCGCCACTACCGGGCAATCGAAAAGCCCGTCCGCCCGAACCGATCAGTTGCGTGATGCCGAGACATCTTCGAAGCAACCTCGAGAAACTCTTGCGGACCAGAACAGCGCAAAAAGCATAGCAGATGGCCAGGGGGTGCTCAAGCAACAGAACCCGGCCATCTGGTTGTCGTCACGCAAGACCGGCACTTCGAAGGCGAAGTCGTTGTGGCAATGGACCTCCAGGCGCCCCGGAAAAAACCTCTGCATCATCCATCCGAAGCGCGATGCGACTATCGCGAACTGGATCGCCGATGGGCTGTTGCTCGGCCTCGAAAAAGCCAAAGGCCGCGAATGGCTTAAGCACTCAGCCGGGTCCAATTCCCAGCAGTCTCAAGTCAAGGCGACCTCTGACGAACCCATTCTATACGACGCGCTTGGCGCCGGCAACGCGCCGAGAGTCATCGACCAGAGCGGCGAGTTGCAACGCGTCTTGACGTACAACGGATCCCGCCCGTGCCGCAACCGTGCCGCGCAGAGCCGCGGTCACACCACCTGCCGTCCGTCATCCCGTGCTCCGGGATGGTGCAGATCGGTCAAACAGTACCGCCCTGCAGCGTCCTGACGGGTGATGGTGTCGGCGATGGTCAGGCTCGGGCATGGCAGTTCTCTTCAAGTTGCGCCTTCAGAGTTTGGCATCGCAGAATGGCCTCGGTGTCGACGGTTGGCCTTGGCCAGCAGTGCGTCGTTGCCGCGAGTGTCGGGGCTACCCTCCCTTTGCCAGGCGCGAGACGTCCGGCACCCTTACCGCATGAACGCAGCAGCGGCTGGTGCCCGGCGAAAGCCGGCACGACATCGGCCGCCTATGCCTCGTTTCAGGGCACGGGCGAGAACACGTTACCTGACAAACTCTTCATCACGTCGTCCAGCGCGCTCTTGTTGCCGAGCTTGGACGGAAGCATCGACGCCTTCAACGCCAGCGCGTCCAGTTCCGTACCGCAGTAGGTCACACCGTTCTCGGTTCGCGGGCTTTCGGTCGGCTTCATCGGCACCAGCAGGATGAGGAAATCTCCACGAGCTTCCGCTTCGTCAACCTGCCGCCGGTATTCCGCCCATTCCTCGGCTGGCGCATCGCTCGCGGGCTCGCGCAGCATGCAGACGGATAGCTGTGGCTTTGGCAGCAGCACGCTTTCCAGTCGTGCCAAGCGACGGTCCAGGGTACTCATTGCAGTACTTTCTGGGGCAAGAGGAGCACGCGGCACGGACGGCGATCGGTGCGAGCCAGCGCTTCGACCTTCGCTCGTTCGACGAAGTCGTCTTCGGCTTCGTCGGCGCGGCGGTCGACGACATCGTCACCGATGACCGCGCGGAAGACCGGGCGGCCGACGATGCGACGGATGATGAGGGCGATCTCGTCGGCGTTCGAGTGGTGTGCCTCCAGTCTGGCCGTGCGGCGCTCCAGCGTTCTGCTCATTGCCACCTCCTCGGGTAGAGAAAATCACGCGCCCGTATCCGCGGGCTGTAGCGCCTCGTACCGGTCGAGAATCGCATTCCATTTCGCGGAGACTGCGGGATCGATGGGACGCTTCCGATGAGGCGCGGCTATTGATGGCTGCACTCCGGCTGGATGGTCCTCCGCAGCCATGCGCGCATCCAGCCAGTCGCGGAATGCGAACAGGCTGCCGAAATCGGCCAGCAAAGCGGCACGGCTCGTCCCCATCCGTTCCAGCTCGATGTCGACTTCCCTCTCGCCGTCGTTGCGGTTCCTGAGTTTTTCCACCTTGCTGAGCCGCCTTTGCAACCCGTTCATTTCTTCCCTTCCAGTGCGCTGATGCGTTGCTCAAGCTCCTGGGTCTCCAGCGCCTTGCGGCGGGCTTCCACGATGCCGGCGAGTGTCGCCGCTTCGCCAGGCAGGATGTCGCCGGCGGCAACAGCCTGCAGGATGGCAGCCTGAGCCTGCGCGACGCCTTCCGCAGACCCCGTGTCCGGCAGCGACAGGAAGATCGGGCGCTCTTTTGCCACCGGAACCAGACGCTCGATCACCAGTCGTGCGGCGCTGATGTCACCACCCTTGGCCATCTCGACTACCTTCCGCGCAATCGCGTCGGCGCCTTCGTCCATCGCCGCCAAGGCCACAAGGGTGACCCGATTGCGACTGCCCTTGGGGCGTCCGTTCGGGTTGCCAGACTGGCCGGGTTTCCAGCCAGGGCGCAGCTTTTCAGTTCCGGTCGCTTCGCTCATTCCTTGTTCCTCGACGGTGTTTCTTCAACGCGGGCTTGTTCTGTGACGCTCACGAAACCATAGCGCCGGCCGATTTCTGCCCAAGCGTGTTCAGCAGACAACCGGGCAGTTTCTGACGCCTCGACACGCGCCAAGATTGCCAGCAGCACGCGTAGTGACGCGTTCCTCTCATCCCCGGTCGCGGCAATCACCGCTTGGCTGTCACGCTGGCGCTGTGCTCGTTTGCGCTCGCCGGCACTCATCGGGCGCTCGCCCTTGGGTGGCCTGCCTCGTTTCGTGACCATTGCAGGCCAATCTGTCATCGATCATTCTTTATTTACGTGACGTTCACGATAATACCAGATCGACCGGGGTTGGGCGCGTCCACCGAAAGGAAGCGTTTCGCAAGTGTCGATAACGAGAAGAGGTGAACACGGTCACGCGGGCGCACCGAGAAGGTCACGTACCTCGAACTGGAAGAGCAGGAACCTTCAGGCGATGGCGAATTCGAGCTTTTGACAAGGGATGATGGTCGCGTACAATCTGCCGCGTACCGCCCTCCCGACGCTTCAAACCAGCAGTGTTACGGGATGCGCTACAGCCATGTGCGATCCGTGTTCTCAGGCGGTAGCTGCGCGATCGTCGCCGTGGGCATCGGCATCACGATACTCGTCGACAGCCAGTGAGAATCAGGAATCACAAGACGCGCCTCGACACCTGCCTCCGAGAGACCCGTATCCTGCACCGATGATCCTGACGCCGCACCACGCCAAGTACTTCGCCCACGACCTAACCCGGCGCGCAACCAGTGGCATGGATCGTCTGTCGATGTCGCTTTTCGATGCGGCGGTGGATCTCAATCCGCACCAGATCGAGGCGGCGCTCTTCGCTTTGCAGTCGCCGCTATCCAAAGGAGTGATCCTGGCCGACGAGGTTGGTCTCGGGAAAACGATCGAGGCGGGTATCGTGCTCTGTCAGTTCTGGGCAGAACGCAAGCGCCGCCTGCTGGTGATCTGCCCGGCATCGCTGCGCAAGCAGTGGGCAATGGAGTTGCAGGAGAAGTTCAACCTGCCCGCGCGGGTGCTCGACGCCAAAGCCTATCGCGAATCACAACGGGGTGGTGGCGCGCCTTTGAGCGAGAAGGCCGTACTCATCCTGTCGTTGAACTACGCCAACGCCTTGCGTGAGGAACTGAAGACCTTCGCCTGGGATCTGGTGGTCATCGACGAAGCCCACAAGCTGCGCAATGCCTACCGACCGAGCAACAAGGTGGGTCAAGGCATACGCTGGGCAACCGAAGACTGCCGCAAGCTCTTGCTCACGGCAACGCCCCTGCAGAACTCCCTTCTCGAACTGTACGGGCTATCGACTCTCATTGACGAGCATCTGTTCGGGGATCTCAACTCCTTCCGTTCCCAGTATGCCAGCGCCGGCAGCAGCGTCAGCGAGTTGCGTCAGCGCCTGTCCGGCTTCTGCAAGCGCACGCTACGCAACCAGGTCACCGAGTACATCCGCTACACCGAGCGGCGACCGATCACGCGACCGTTCACGCCCAGCGACGACGAACACGCGCTCTACGAGGCGGTGTCCGGATTCCTGCAACGCGAAGACAGCTACGCGCTTCCCACGCGCCAGCGACATCTGACCGCGCTGATCCTCCGCAAGCTACTGGCATCCTCTTCGCCGGCGATCGCTGCCACTCTTGACACTCTGCGTACGCGTCTCGAAAAGCTGAGTGACGACAAGGTAGCCGACGACCCCGAGTTTACCGAGGGTCTGATCGACTCCGAGGAGATCGAAGACGACCTGCTCGACGAGATTCTCGGGGAGTCTGCCGACGCCGACGCCGAAAACCCGCCACACACGATTGACCGTCAGAAGCTGCGGGAAGAAATTGAGATTCTGCAACGGCTCGCCAACTGGGCGCGCAGCATCGGCACCGACACCAAGACCAGGACGTTGCTCACCGCACTGGACATCGGCTTCGAACAGATGACAGCCAACGGCGCGGCACGCAAGGCGCTGCTGTTCACCGAGTCGCGCCGCACGCAGGAATACCTGAAGACTTTTCTTGAATCGCACGGCTACCGCGGACAGGTGGTGCTCTTCAACGGCAATAACAGCGGGCCGGAAGCCAACGCCATCTACCAGCGCTGGGTTGAAAAAAGCCGGGACAGCGGCCGTTCCTCTGCTTCCCGCGCCGTCGATGTGCGTACCGCGCTCATCGAACACTTCCGCGACGAAGGCACGATCCTCATCGCCACCGAGGCTGCGTCCGAAGGCATCAACCTGCAGTTCTGTTCGCTGGTCATCAACTACGACCTACCGTGGAACCCGCAACGCATCGAGCAGCGCATCGGTCGTTGCCACCGCTACGGGCAAAAGCACGACGTAGTCGTCATCAATTTCCTGAACGAACGTAACGAGGCCGACCGCCGCGTCCTGGCATTGCTGGGCGAGAAGTTCAACCTCTTCAACGGCGTCTTCGGCGCCTCCGACGAAGTGCTTGGAACCATCGAGTCCGGCGTCGACTTCGAGAAGCGCATCCTCGCCATCTACCAGAGATGCCGAACGCCCCAGGAGATCGATGCGGCGTTTCGCACCCTGCAAGAGGAAATGGACGAGCAGATCCGCACCCGCATGGACGATACACGCCGGACACTGTTCGAGCACTTCGACGAGGATGTGCACCATCGCCTTCGGCTGCAGCTTGACGACGCCAAGGCGCAGCTGGATCGTTTTGGCCAGCGCTTCTGGTCCTTGACACGCTTCATGCTCGACGCTCGGGCCAGCTTCGACGACGGCGCGCTGGCGTTCGAGTTGCTTGAAAGTGTTCAGTGCTCAGGTTTCAGTGTTCAGTCGGGAAGCGGAGGCACCGTTCATCCGGGTCGCTACCACCTGATTTCGAAGAACCAGCGCCGGTCGGCACAGGCTGCCGATGAGGATGACGGCGAGGCGCGCTGCCAGTATCTCTATCGGCTCTCGCATCCGCTGGGCGAGTATGTAGTCGAGAGCGCCAAGGCGATCGCGACACCTCCGGTGCGAATCGTCTTCGATGTTTCACATCATCCGACGCGCATCCATGCGGTCGAAGCACTTCGTGGGAAGAGGGGTTTCCTGACACTCACCCGTCTCGTGGTCGAGTCCTATGAGCGGGAGGAGTACCTGCTGTTCTCAGGACTTGCCGATGGCGGTGCCTCGCTCGACCAGGAGACGATGGAGAAGCTCTTCGGCTGTTCCGGGCGTCTGCAGGGTGATGAGGAAATTCCGGCCAGCGTGCAGCAACGCCTGGGGGCTGAGGCCGAAAGGCACGCCAAGGCGACCATCAGCCGTTCGCTCGAACAGAACAACGTCCACTTCCACCAGGCGCGCGAGAAGCTGGAGAAGTGGGCCGACGACATGGTGCTGTCGGCGGAGAAGGCGCTAGCAGCGACCAAGGAGCAGATCAAGGCCCTACGGCGGCAGGCGCGCCAGGCGGTGACGCTCGAAGAGCAGCATGAAATTCAGCAACACTTGCAGAAGCTGGAAAAGCAGCAGCGCCGCCAGCGTCAGGACATCTTCAAGGCCGAGGACGAGATCATGGAGAAGCGCGATTCCCTGATCGAATCATTGGAACGACGCCTCGCCCAGCGCTCCGTGACCGAGGCGCTCTTCACCATACGATGGGGTGTTGAGTGAGTTTTCAGTGTTCAGTGTTCAGTTCTCTGAGGGTGGGTCATGTATCAGTCATTTGAGAAGTTGGAAGTCTGGAAACGGGCGTGTCAGCTTGCGGTGCGGGTCTATGAGCTGCTGCAGGAATGCCGGGAATATGGACTTCGGGACCAGATGCAGCGTGCGGCGGTTTCGATTGCCTCGAATATTGCGGAAGGGGCTGAACGTGGGGGACGGGACTTCGCTCGCTTCCTGACCATTGCGCGCGGTTCTGCCGCCGAATTGCGAACGCAATGCTACATTGCCAGCAAAATTGGCATTCTCAAACCCGAAGAAATGAGCCCGCTCGTATCCGAACTAAAAGAGATCTCCAGAATGCTCACCGGCCTCGCCCGCTCCATCACCCCCCGCACTGAAAACTGAACACTGAAAACTCCCATGAGCCAGAAATACGAGAAGCTGAAGACCCTCCTGCACGAGCTGTTCCAGCTTGACCAGCCAGACCTGGACTTCGGCCTCTACCGCGTCATGCACGCCAAGAGCGCCGAGGTGTCGCAGTTCCTCGACAAGGATCTGCTGCCGCAGGTACAAGCGGCATTCGGTCAATACCGGACCGCCGACAAGGCCGAGATCGAGAAGGAGCTGGCCAAGGCCATTGAACAGGCACAGTCACTCGGCGCCGACCCCGAGACGCTGCCCAAGGTCAAGGACCTGCGTGCTCGAATCAAGAATGACGCCGTGGACATCGGTGCGCTGGAGAGCGAGGTCTACGACCACCTCTACAGTTTCTTCCGCCGCTACTACTCCGAGGGCGATTTTCTCGCCAAGCGCGTGTACAAGCCGGGCGTGTACGCCATCCCCTACGAGGGCGAGGAAGTCACGCTGCACTGGGCCAACAAGGACCAGTACTACATCAAGACCAGCGAGTACTTGCGTGATTACTGTTTTCGGCTGGAGGGGAGCAGTAGTGTTCAGTTTTCAGGTTTCAGTGTTCAGACTGAAAACCGAACACTGAAAACTGAAAACTGCCGAAGGGTGCACTTTCGACTGGTGGACGCTGTCGAGGGCGAGCACGGCAACGTCAAGGCCGCCGAAGGCAAGGACCGCGTGTTCATCCTGGCAGCCGCCGGCGATTCGGGCCGTGATTTCATCGCCGAGGAAGATGGCGAGCAGGGGAAAGAACTGACCATCCGCTTCGAGTATCGTCCGGCGACCGCCATCGACTGGGCAGACGATGCTCGCGACGGCAAGACCAAACCGCCGGCGCAGAAGGACCTGATCGCGCTCGCGGTCAAGCGCGTCCTGGCGGTGGCGGACCCATCGCTGGCCGCGTGGATAGCAGATCTGGGCAGATCGCACGTTACGACGAGCGGCGAAGGGGCTGACTACACAAGGCTGGAGGCACACCTCAAGCGTTACACCGCACGCAACACCTTCGACTACTTCATCCACAAGGATCTCGGTGGCTTCCTGCGGCGCGAGTTGGACTTCTACATCAAGAACGAGGTCATGCACCTCGACGACGTCGAAGACGAGACGGTTCCCCGCGTCGAGCAGTACCTCTCCAAGATCAAGGTCATCCGCAGGATCGCCGGCAAGATCATCGACTTCCTCGCCCAATTGGAGGACTTCCAGAAGAAGCTGTGGCTGAAGAAGAAGTTCGTGGTAGAGACGTCGTGGTGCATCACCCTCGACCGCATTCCCGAGGAGTTCTATCCGGAGGTCGCGGCGAATGACGGGCAGCGCGAGGAATGGGTGAAACTGTTTGCGATTGATGAGATCACAATAGCCAATCGGGATGCTCAGCACGGACTTTTCCCCGAACCGGCCGTTGATTACTCTGTGCCTCTCACCCCAGGGTTTCTCAAGGCACATGCCAGCCTTCCATTGGACACGCGTTTCTTCAGCTCCATTTTCAGCGAGAGGTTGTTGAACGCGTCAGACGGGTTGGACGCAAACGTAGACGGGGTATTGATCCACAGCGACAACTTCCAAGCCCTGCGCTTGCTAGAAGCTCGCTGCGACGACAGCGTAAAGTGCGTCTACATCGATCCTCCCTACAACACCGCGAGCAGCGCAATCCCATACAAAAATGACTACAAACACTCATCGTTCGCCGCGATGATGCACGATCGGTTGGAGGGGCTTTGGCGCACACTGACGAAGGATGGAGCAATATTTGTCAGCATCGACAAGGCCGAGCGGATGGTCGTTCAGCACGTCCTTGATGAGATTTTTGGCATAGACAACCGCGTCGAGGAATTAATCTGGGCGATGAACACCAACAACAGCCAAGCCCCAAATTACTCGACGAACCATGAGTACGTCTTAGTGTATGCCAAGCACCGCGCCACGGCTGAGCAGGATCGCAGCATGTTTCGCGAACCCAAGCCCGGTTACGAAGAGGTCTTAGACCTCGTTTCGACGCTCAACCCCGTTTACCCTACAGTTAATGAAATCGAAAGCGAACTGCGTAGCTTGTATCAGAAGCACCAAATTGCATACCGGGAGGAAATAGAGGCACAAGGGCTTCTCTGGGATGACGAAGAGCGCAACGACCCCTGGAAGGGCATCTATCCTTACTGTCATGCAGAGTATCGCGACGCCCATGAGAAGATCGTGCCCGAGGTTGAGGCCAAGGCCAAGGAAGGGCGCATCTGGATCTGGGCGAGCGACAACATTTCAATGCCAGCTACCAAGCAGTCACCCACGACTCGCGATCCCAGCCATAAGAACTACCGCTTTTACAAGCCACCACACCCCGTCACCGGGAGGTATTGTCCATGCCCCAGTCGTGGCTGGAATTTGCCCTATCATGATGACTCGCCAGATGCGCGGAGCTTCGTGCATTTGGATCGTGATGGTCGAATCGTTTGGGGCCCCAATGAGAACAACGTCCCGCGCCTGAAGCGCTTTCTACATGAGGTGGGGACAAACGTCGGCAAGAGCATAATCGTGGACTACTCCGATGGCGAAAAGCAGACATCGGCAATGTTCGGTCGATCAGGCATGTTCTTGGCGCCGAAGCATGCCGACTTCGTGTCTCGGTTCATTTTGCATGCTGCGAAAAGCACCAGTGCCATCTTGGATTGTTTCGGCGGCTCTGGAAGCACGGCACATGCGGTCATTAACTTAAACCGCGGCGACAGGGGTCGGCGGAAGTTCATCCTCATTGAGATCGCGGATTATTTCGACGCGATCCTTAAACCTCGTGTCCTTAAAGCCGTCTATTCGCGAGACTGGCGCGCGGGCAAGCCGGTTTCGCGCCAGGGTATCAGTCAATGCATCAAGATCATTCGCCTCGAGTCCTATGAGGACACACTCAACAACCTGGAACTGAAACGTACTAAGGAGCAGCGGAGCCTGCTCGACCTCGCGCCAGCACAAGGGGCGGGCAAGCTCAAGGAGCAGTACATGCTGCGCTACATGCTCGACGTCGAGACTCGCGGCAGCCAGTCGCTGCTCAACGTGCAGGCGTTCAGCGATCCCACCGCCTACAGGCTCAAGGTCAAGCGGCCAGGATCGGACGAAAGCCGCGAGGTCAACGTCGATCTGCTGGAAACCTTCAACTGGCTCATCGGCCTGACCGTCCAGCACATCGCCGCACCGCAGACTTTCAGTACGTCGTTCGAGCGCGATAGCGAGAAGCGCCTGCGCCTCGACGGACGACTCAAGCAGGATGCCCTCGGCCCGTACTGGTTCCGCACCGTCACCGGCACCACCCCTGACGGCCGCAGGACGCTGATCATCTGGCGCAAGCTCACCGGCGAACCCGAGCAGGACAATCTGGTGCTCGACGAGTGGTTCACCAAACAGGGCTACTCGGCGAAGGACAGCGAGTTCGACCTCATCTATGTCAACGGCGGCAACAACCTCGAAAACCTCAAGACGCCCGACGACCTCTGGAAGGTGCGGTTGATCGAGGAGGACTTCCATCGGCTGATGTTCGAGGCTGAGGGCGTATGAGCATGACCGCCTCGGCGACCACCGCGATGTCTTTCGAACGGCTGGTGGCGACCATCGAGCAGGCGCACGCCAGGCTGGCCGCGCAGGCGTCGCGAGCGGTCAATACCCACCTCACGCTGCGCAACTGGCTGATCGGCCTGTACATCGCGGAGTACGAGCAAGACGGTGCGGACCGCGCCCGGTACGGTGACACGCTGCTGGAGCGCTTGTCGGAACGGCTGGCGGCGGCGGGTGTCAGCCGCGCCGAGGCGAGAGAGCTGCGACGCTATCGCCAGTTCTATCTGATCTATCCGCAGATTCGGGAGACGCTGACTCCCGAATTCGGCATCACCCTCTTGCCGCAAACGAATGTGACCAACAATCGGGAGTCACCGACTCCCGAATTCGGTGTCGCCGCCGGTGATCTCCTGAACAGGCTCTCGTTCAGCCACATCGCGGAGCTGCTGCAATGCGACGACGCGCCCAAACGGGCCTTTTACGAGCTGGAGTGCATTCGTGGCAACTGGTCGGTGCGTGAGCTGAAGCGGCAGATTGCGAGCCTTTACTACGAGCGATCCGGGCTTTCGAAGGATAAGGCGAAGCTGGCCGCTCTGGCTCAGGAAGGTGCCGAGCGCGCCGGGCCGACGCTGGCCATCCGCGACCCTTATGTCTTCGAGTTCCTGGGCTTGAAGCCACAGGAGGTGATGAGCGAATCGCACCTTGAAGATCAGCTCCTGGACAAGCTGCACGACTTTCTGCTCGAACTCGGCCACGGCTTCTGCTTCGAGGCGCGGCAGAAGCGCATCCTGATCGGCGACAGCCACAACTTCGTGGACCTCGTTTTCTATCACCGGATTCTCAAATGCCATGTCCTGCTGGAACTGAAAGTCGCCGCGTTCAGCCACGAGAACATCGGCCAACTGAACACCTATGTGAGCTGGTATCGCAAGAACATGATGACGACCGGCGACAATCCGCCGGTGGGCATCCTGCTGTGCACGCAGAAGGATCACGCCCTGGTGGAGTACGCGCTGGCCGGCATCGACAACGGGCTGTTCGTATCGAAGTACCTGCTGGAACTGCCGAAGAAAGAAGAGATGCAGCGCTTCATCGAGGAACAACTGGCGGCGGGGGTACTCGGCGAAACGACCGTTGGCGAGCCTGCGGTTGGCGAATCCGGTTTCGCCGAGGGAGACCGCTGATGCCACGCCCCCGCAATCCAGCGGCCGCAACCCCTGCCGCGCCGCGAAGCCGCACCAGCAGGCAGCCACAGATACCGTTCCCCCACAAGCTGGTGCTGAATCAGTGGTTGCTGTCGCTGTTCAACGTCAAGCACTTCGAGGAACTGGCCGAACACCTGCGCCACGAAAGCCTGGAAGGTCTCGATGAGAACCAGGTCCACCACTTTCACCACGCGCTCACGGCGCAGCTCTTCAACCTGACGCAACTGCCAACCGAGCTGTTGCTCGAATACGACCAGAACATCGTCAGGCACACGCAACGGCTGAACGAGCGGCGTCTCACGCACGGCGAGCGGCCGATCGTCTGGAAGTACTTCCAGTACCTCACCCTCCTGTTCACCGAGATTTATCTCGACCGTTACTTTCGCGATCCCCAGGCGCTGCTTGCCGCGCTGAACGCGCAGATCGCCATCTACAACGCCGACAAGCCGGAGGCTGACCAGATTGCGCCCTTCGACGAAACCGCCGAAGCCTGGCCGCAGCTCAACAAGCTGGCCTACTGGAGCGCCACCGGTAGCGGCAAGACGCTCCTGATGCACGCCAACATTCTGCAGTACCAGCACGCGCTGCAGACGCATGGGCGGCGTTGGGAACTGAACCGCATCCTGCTGCTGACGCCCAACGAGGGTCTTTCCCGGCAGCACCTGCGCGAGTTCGCGGCGGCGGGCATCGACGCCGAACTGTTCAACAAGGATGGGCGCGGGTTGTTCACCGGTCAGGCGGTGGAGATCCTCGAAGTGACCCGGCTGCGCGACGAGATGGGCGACAGGACCATCGCCATCGACTCCTTCGAGGGCAACAATCTGGTACTGGTGGACGAGGGCCACCGCGGCACGAGCAGCGGCGAAGAGGGCGCGTGGATGCGCTTTCGCAACGCGCTGTGCGAGAAGGGCTTTTCGTTCGAGTACTCGGCCACTTTCGGGCAGGCGGTCAAGGGCTGGCCGAGGCTCATCGATCTGTACGCCAGGAGCACGCTGTTCGATTACTCGTACCGCTACTTCTACGGCGACGGTTTCGGCAAGGACTACCAGATCCTGAACCTCGACGAAGGGACACAGCGGGAGCACCTTGAAGTGTATCTGGTGGCGTGCCTGTTGTCGTTCTTCCAGCAGCAGCGACTCTACCGCGAGCAGGGCGCGAACTTCCGGCCCTTCCACGTCGAGAAACCCTTGTGGATCTTCGTCGGTGGCAGCGTGACGGCGACGCTGGCCACGCGCGACGCGGCGGACATCGTGGAGATCCTGCAGTTCCTCTCGCGCTATGTGGCAAACCGCGCGGCGAGCATCCAGCACATCGAACGTGTCCTGCATCAGGGCCTGGTCACCGCGACGGGCAGGAACCTGTTTGCCGGACGCTTCGCCTATCTCAACACCTGCGGGCTTTCGCCCGCGCAGGTTTTCGATGAGACGCTCACAACGCTCTTCAACGCGCCGGGCGGCGGGCAGCTCTATGTCGAGAACCTGAAGGGAGCGACCGGCGAAGTGGCGCTACGACTCGGCGCCGACAACGAGGACTTCGGCGTCATCAACGTCGGTGACGATGCCAAGCTGGTCAAGCTGTGCGAGCAGCATCGCCTGGCGACCGGCGAGCGCGAATTCTCGGGCTCGCTGTTTCAGGAGATCAACAAGCCGCAGTCGACGGTGAATCTCCTGATCGGCTCGAAAAAATTCACCGAGGGCTGGAGCAGTTGGCGCGTGTCCACCATGGGCCTGATGAACGTCGGCAAAGGGGAAGGCGCGCAGATCATCCAGCTCTTCGGACGCGGCGTGCGGCTCAAGGGCTACGACCTGAGCCTCAAGCGCAGCAGCAGGGCGCGCCTACCCGACGGCGTCGATCGCCCCAGGCACCTCAGCGTGCTGGAGACCCTCGGCATCTTCGGTATCCACGCCGACTACATGGCGCAGTTCCGCGATTTCCTCAAAGAAGAGGGCTTGCCTGCCAACGACGATCGTATTCCGTTCCTGCTGCCGGTGATCAGGAACCTCGGCACGCAGAAGCTCAAGACCGTCCGCCTCAAGAGGACGATCAACGGCGTCAGCACCGAATTCGGCGACGCGTTCCGCAAGCTCGGGCCGGTGCCGACGCTGGCCCGGCCGGACCCGTCCCGTGACCCGAGCACGGCGTACCTGCAGAAAAACCAGGTCGTGCTCAACTGGTACCCGAAGATTCAGGCGATGAAAGCGGGTGGTCTGATTGGCGGCGATGCGAATGCCGCGCTCAACGAGACCCACCTCAGCGCGCGGCATGTGGCCTTCCTCGACCTCGACCGGATGACCTTCGAGCTGGAGCGTTTCAAAGCCGAGCGCGGCTGGTACAACCTGAACCTGACGCGACAGGCAATCGAGCGATTGCTCGCCGATCAGAGCTGGTACCGGCTACAGATTCCGGCTGAAGAACTGGCCTCCGATTCTTTCGAGAGAGTGCGTCTGTGGGAGGAGATCGCCGTTTCCCTGCTCAGGAAGTACACCGAGCGCTACTACACGTTCCGCAAACGCGATTGGGAACTGCCGCACCTGGAGTATCGTGACCTCGCCGAGGACGACCCGAACTTCCTGAGCGTCAAGAAATCTCCCGAACAGAGCGGCGGCTACCGCATCCTGATCGACAAGTCGCAGGAGGAGATTGTCACCAAGCTCGAAGAACTGAAGGCCGCGATCGTGAAAGGCGAGCTCAAGTCGTGGGCATTCGGGGGCATGCAGGCGATCTGGTTCGGCCAGCATCTGTATCAGCCACTGCTCTATCTCGACACGAAGGTCGTCGAGATCAGCCCCACCGCGCTGAACAAGGGCGAGCGCCGCTTCGTCGAGGATCTCAAGACGTTCCACGATGCCAACGCCGCCTTCTTCAAAACCAGAGAACTCTACCTGCTGCGCAACCTGAGCAAGGGCCGTGGTGTGGGATTCTTCGAGGCCGGCAATTTCCACCCCGACTTCATCCTCTGGCTACTCGCGGACGGCATGCAACACGTGATCTTCGTGGACCCCAAAGGTATCCGGAATCTCGGGCCGAGCGATCCAAAGATCCAGTTTCACGAGAGCATCAAGGAGATCGAACAACGCCTCGGCGATGTCACGGTGCGCCTGCAGTCGTTCATCGTCTCGAACACGCACTCGCACACGATGACGATGCTGTGGAACATGGAGAAGAGCGAGATGCAGAGGCGGCACATCCTGTTCCAGGAGGAGGACAGCGACAGCTACATCAGGAGCATGATCGACGCTGCCTGCGCCGGCGGTTTCGCGCGCTGAACGGCGATGTCGATCAAGTGACGAGGGCAGGGCCGAGTTCAACGCCATGAAAAAGCGAACAGGGGAGGAATACGAGCTTTCACCGATCAAACTATGGTCGCCGCTACAGCGGCGGCTTGCGGCGACTGGCCAGACGAAAGGAACGCCGCAACAGTGGATTGGCACCATTCGCAACTTGCAGCAAAAGGGCGTCACTGCGGTCGAGATCGAGTGGTCGAACATCATCCCGGCGCTTGAGAAGCATCCGGCACGCCCTCTGCACCTGGACGAGCTGCTCGCCTTCCTGAAGCACGATCCTCCCTGCGAACTGGTTCTTCAACGCCATGTCACCGATGAGTATCTGCCGCTCGTCCGCTACGAAAAACAACAGCGCCCCAGCGAACTTCCGGCCATCGTCGTCCGGCGAGGGCGACGCGAGGTCCGTCTGTTGCATTACGCGGATCGTAGCTTCGGGCTGTGCATCTGGCTGCATGTGGAAGTCGACGCCGGTCTGTTTGGCCGGAATCGGTACTGGTCGTTCTCGGTTCCGCGTGGACGAAAGAAACTGGCGTCGCACCCGGTGGAACGGCGCTTTGCCACCGCTCAAGAGGCGATGGCGTATGGCCGGATGCTGGTTGAGCGCATGGCGCGGCGCCTTGCCACGGAAGGATTCGTCGGCCAAACCAGGAGCCGCAATCACTTCACGCGTTACGTACTCCCCGGAGGCGCGAATTACACCGAATGGCTCATTACCGCGCCCAACCTTTCCGCGCAGTACTGGGGACCACATTTCGACCTTCCCAATATTGTTGCCCATGTGCGGAGCACCGAGCGCACGACGCCTGCGGGCGCGCGTCTGCTCGTCCTCGAAGAGATCCAGAGTGACTGGAATCAGGAGCTTCGGGCGGTTATCCAGGAGGCGAGGAGGCGACAACCGATCGATGATGCGGCCGTCGACAGTTTCGACTGGGACGATGACCTGCAGCCGCCCCCTTTCAATCCTTACCTCAACCATTGGCTGGAAGTCGCGCTGAGGATGATGCTGCTGCTTGCCGCAAGTCGGGAGTTTTCGGGAATAGCCTGGTTGCCGGGGAGACTGCACGCCGAGCGCTTCCCCTGGGCAAATGCCGACGGCCTGAAAGCATTCTATGACCGAATCGTCCCGGCCGCGGTTGAGAAACTCGTAAGGTCATGGGGCGCGCAGTTGGCTGAGGCGCCGTTGCCGACATTGAGTCGGAACTTCGAGGTGCGGAAGGTGGCGAGCACCAAGAGATGGCGGGTCTTCCATCGCGAGTCAGGGAGGCCCAGTGACGAGGAGTTTTTCGATCAGGATACCGCCGAAGTTTTTCGCCGATCGCTGGAGGTCCCCGCGGTTGAGAGGATTCCCGCCGTGTACTTGTCCGACGACATGACGGTCGACATGCGGCAGCATGGCTTGCCCTACTTGGGCGCTGTCGGCCCGCGACAAGCGGTGAGAGCGTCGACGGCATAGCGCGTACGAGGGGGCGAGGCGGAATGTGATCAGATCGCGATCCAGGGGCAGCAGCAAGCAAATGCCCGCTGCAACGGCCGTTAAGCTTGTTCCGGTAGCTACTGATTTCTGTGTGCGCGGTCGGCACGGTCAGTGCCGCAGGGTTCCCAGCGCTGGCCGGTATCCGCGGATGGCCGAGCCGACTCCGCCAGGCTTGGTGACGATGCGGACGCCAGAGCGCAAGTTGCCACGTAGACCACAGCACCGCCGCTCGTCCATCCCGGAGGTAACGCAATCTCGCCCGCTCGGCCAAGGAAGTATTGCCGTGCGTCCGCATCGTGCCGACACTGCGCGAGCACATCGCCGACGATGGCTTCGTCGGACTCGCCGATCTGCGCCAGCCAGGCGAGCACGGCCGTTTCCCCTTCGCTGCTCAGGCCGCCGTCGAGAAGCGCGCCGGACTGCTTGGGGTCGGTGACCGTCTCCGCAGCCGGCGCGCGGTGATCGTTCCTGCTCGCGGGTGATGGTCCGATCCCTGTGGTCAAACAATGGGCATCGAAGTTCACCATGTTCACCACGTTCACCGCTTCTTGCCGATGCCTTCGCAGCTCGTCGAGCAGCCGGGGCTTGGCCTCGACGATCGCCTGTTTGAGTTGCGGAGTCAGTACGCCGGGTGCCGCGCGCAGGCGCACCTTCCCCTCCTCACTCAAGCTGACCTCGACACCCAGAGCTCGCAGGTCGGCGGGATTCACAGTTCCACCTCCTCGTCAGGCTCGGTCCGTGAATATGGTGAACTTCGTGAACGTGCTGTCCCATTGTTTGCCCCATCTGCGGCGATGTATCCTTCCCCTTGTCGAAGTTCGCAATGGACCCCGTCACGCTTCGGTTTGCTGTCGATTTCGACATGAACGCCGAGTTGTCGCAGGGCCGGGGCCGCGCGGCGCAGCGCGTCGGCAAGACCCTTGGGGGACTTCGGCCAGTAGTCGCCGCGCTCGATGCTGTGGCGGGAAGCCAGGCTGTTCAGCCGTTCCAGCAAGCCCTTGACTGTTCCGGCGTAGCGATTGCCGCCGGCCACGAATTCGAGACACGCGGCCGCGACGGGCGAGGCGTCGATCGTGCGCCGGACAGCCTCCTGCCGGTGCGCAACGTACCGCTCCAGCCAAGCCCC
This sequence comes from Candidatus Accumulibacter similis, assembly GCA_013347225.1. Classification (NCBI taxonomy): domain Bacteria; kingdom Pseudomonadati; phylum Pseudomonadota; class Betaproteobacteria; genus Candidatus Accumulibacter; species Candidatus Accumulibacter similis. The sequence continues at coordinate 329,533 of CP054595.1, forward strand.
CGGCGTGCCACCGTACGACTGGTGCATGGCCTCGCCGAGCATCGCGAAATCGGCCATGCGCGGACGCTTGGCCGGGTCGATGCGCACCGTGGGCAGCTTGGCCAGCGTCCTGACGAAGAGGTCCAGTAGCGCACCCATGATCTCGCCGGCGGTCTTGTTCAGCAGTTCGCCGTGCTCTGCCTCGGTCATCCGCTGTTCGATTTTCGGCAGGCAGATCGCGATGGCCCTGTCGAGTAGGTCCGAGCGCGTGATCACCGCGCCAATGCCGTTGAGCATCACCGGGTTGTGCGCCTCGATGATGTGCTCCTCGCCATTGGTGTACAGCTGCCGGCTGGCTGCACCGCCACCCGTGGCGATCGTGCACAGGGCGTCGGAAATCTCCGGCGAGATACCAGAGAGGTTTTCCATCGAAACCACGTGATTTGCTCCGGCGGCCACATAGACATCCTCGACGCTCTTCGGCCGGCCACGCAACATTACCTTGTTTGGATCGATGAACGTCCGCAGCGTCTCTTGCGCCGTGCTCTTCGCGCTGCCCTGTTCGCCGACCAGTTCGAGGACCGGGTACGGCGTGTCGCACCGGTAGCACTCGATCACCCAGGCCAGCAGCAGACCACGTTCCTCCTCGGGAATGTTGAGCAGCGTCCAAAGGGCGTCGAGGCTGCCTCCGCACACCGGGTGCGGAAGCGGGCGCATCGCCCTGCTGCGGACGAACCGCGGCTCAGGTGCCTCGCGGATCGTCCACCCGGCCGCCGTGATCAGCATCGCGCGCCATCCCTCGTCGCAGAGGTCTAGCCAGTAACCCGCCTCGGTGCGGCCGACGCGCTTGGCGGGCTCGTGCTCTTCGCCGTCAAACTTCGCCTTTCCGATGAGAGCGTTGCACGTCGCCTTGATGACCTCGGAGGCCGGCACGCCATCGAGCTCCGTGTGACACAACCGGCCGAGCCATTCGCGACACCCGCGCGATTCGATGGGCCAGTGCTCACGATGCGTTCCCCCGCCGTCGTGCGCAACGTCGAAGCTGGCGTAGCCGTTGCCGTCCGCGTCGTGCCACAGTTCGCAGCGCTCCGCCGCCAGATCGGTCAGCTGTGACGCCAGGCTGTCACGGACACCGTTCGCTTCGCCGGCTGAACACGTCAGCTTGTCCAGAGCGGTTACCCGGATCGCTCTGTTGGCCTGCTTCAGTCGCATCCGCAGCGTCTCGTACTCTGCTGGGTCCGCCTCGCGAATCCGGGTGAAGGCAGCGATGGCATCCTCCTCAAGGTAGGCGGCTGGATTGGCGGCCGACACGGCAATGATGCGGTCCGCCAAGGCGGCGTCGTCATCTGCAAAGGAACTCACCTCTGGCGCGTCGGCAACGATCTCTCCAATGCTCGGGATGGGTAGCGACGGGTCTGCAGGGGGTTCGTCGTAGCTCATGCCGTCCTCCGCTCGGAGAGAATGCGCGCGAGATCGTTGAAATCCGACCCCCTCGTGCCGTCCGGAAACTCGGGAATCGCCAGCCGGGCGCCGACGGCCTTTGCGGCGGCGGTCGCCGCGGCGATTCCCGGATTCCCCGGCGTACCCCGATCGTTGTCGGCGCAGATCGTCAGTTCGGCGTCTGGCCATGTCGCTCGTGCGGCGCGCGCGACGACAACCAAGTTGTGGGCGCTCATCGCGCAAAGGACGGCGTGCCCGGTGGAATCGTGCAGCGTACTTCCGGTAGCCCAGCCCTCGCAGATGAGCAGCTGGCTGGGCTGTTCGAGACGGCCGATCGGGCAGAACAGGCCCCCTGCACGGCCGCGATTGAACAGCTTGCTGCCGTTCGGGAAGATCCTCTGGACGTTCCAGAGGCGGAAGTGTTCATCGACGAGCGGCACGAGCAGGGCGACACCGTGCTGGCGCAACGCATGGGGCGTGACAGCCTTGGCGACCAGATAGGGGTGCAGCCGATCGGGGTCCGAGCCGAGTTCCCATTGCCTCTGTGCCTTGACCGCCAGCGCTTGCTGCTCGTCCTGTCGTTTCGCCCGTTCCTGAGCCCGGGCCGCCTCGACGAGCCGGGTGAAGCGCCGTCGCTGCACCGCGGAGACCGTCGTCTGGTCGCTGCTCCAGGTGTGACCGCCCCGGAGCTTCCAACTGCCGAACGCGCCGGCGGGGCGCCTGTCGAGATGCAGAACGTACCAGCCGTTGCGGCTGCCCGACTTGTCACCCGCGACATGGAAACGGTGTAGTCTGCCGTCGGACTCGATGTGCTCCGGCGGAGCTAGGCCGGTCGAGGCAATTGCTTCGCGGAACCGTTCGATGGGACGATCGTCCGCCGTCGAGCCATGGGATGCGGTAGAGAGCAAGCGCGCGTTCATCGCTCGACCTGCACTGCGGGAAAGGCCAGGCGGCCGTTGGCAAGCTTCCTCGGAACTACTCCGAAATAGCTTCCGGTGCGGCAGATCCTCGACCGGACCGACTGCCCCTTGACTTGGTTGAGGGCGGCGAACTGGTCACAGCTCTGATCGTATGGGATCCGCTCTTCACGGGTACTCTTATTTTCCATTCGCTGGTTCTCCTGAGTGGAAAACCCGCACCGATCTTCCCGCGGGATTGCGAGACCAATGGATGCTGGCGCGTGGATTTATATTGCTTCCGAAGGTTTCCGAATAATTGCGGCAGGACTGCGGTAAGAATGCGGTAAGTCAAGAGGCTTGGAGAATGGTCTTGAGTATGAATGCCAGTTCGCTCTCATCGTTCTGTCTGATAAAGGCCTCGGCATCCTTCTTGACTATTTTCCCTCTCTGCGACGCCCACTCCAAGGCCGGAAAGACTCTCCAAAATCCATACTTTTCGGACCTGGCGGCAGCGGATAAACCCGAAGACGGTCGGGATGCGTCGCTCAGATCTTGCCTAATGGTTGGCCATATTGGCTCTAGCTCCGCGATGAGGGCGTCTCTCTTTCGAAGAACCTCTCTCTCTTGGAACCCTCGCCGTGGCGGCCTTCCTGACACGTCACCGGCCGTGCTGCTGTATTCTTGCGACGCCTCGCTTGATACAAGGGCGGCCTTGCCGCCACATTCGGCTGGCTTCTTGGCCGACACTTCGTTTTCAGGATTCGCTTCCGACGATTTGCAACCCTGATCTTGACTCACCTGCCGGATGGCCTCGACCGCAACATCTGTCGAGCGCTCTGAAGCTAGTAGGGCCCGTCTGAAAGCCTCAGGGACGGTGAAGCTGTGGCTTCCTGGCGGCGCTGCGTCGATGAACTGCATGAACCTCACGGGCGTGCAGGGGAATCGCAAAGGCTCGGCCTCGTTATCGCGATGCATATCGATTTGTTGGTCAACAGACGCTTCCCTGATCTCGCGCTCAGTCCAATTTCTGAAGGCGACTCCCTTGGCAGTGATGAGGTACGACGGAAGCTCACCACAGCCGACCCCGGTCAGCGCGGTCCAGTCTGCGATGCGCAGTTCATGCGAATGTGCAAGCTGGATGCACTTCTCGTCGTTCAGATTTGCCAAGGCGCACTTCGCCATGCAGTTGTGTTCGCCATTCCTTGCTCTCGCAACCATGTCGAAGCCGAATTTGAACGCGCGTTCTGTAAACCTGTCCTTCGTTGCATCGTTGACGTTCCGATCTTCCGGTGTCCTGGCCCGGATATCGCGGTCCTCGAACGAGACGCCTTCTGTGCTTTCTCCTGTGGTCTGTGTTTTCGCCAAAGCGCTCTGCGCTGCCTCCTTCAGCCATTCTGGTACCGCGAACTGGTCAATTGCGCCGTTTAAGCCGGCTTCTTCGAGAAATGCGCACAACTCGCCAAAGGAGCAAGGGAGAGAGAGAGCAGGCTTGTCGTATTTCCCGGTCGGATGCCACGCGAGAACGGATCGTTCGCTTGGCGCTAGCAGGCGCCATGCGTGTTTGTTTTCTTTCTTATGGTTTTTCACGTAGAGGCCAGTCTTCTTGACAACGTACCCGCCGAAGTCATCGTCGACGTTGCAGAGTTTCTCTAGGTCTTTGTAGCCCACGGCCATCGCGTCGATTACTGATTGAGGCAGATCGGCTGCAGACGTACTCGACACGGGGCGCTGGCTCTCCCGCCGATGCACTGTGGGCGTCCGATCGGGTGCCTCAGCAGGTAAAAGAGATTCGAACCCTTCCATCACACGCTTGCACAGATCAGCTTCCACCAATGGCGAGAAACTGACATCAGTCAGCGGAGCTTGACCACAACGGTTTCGCTCGTACAAGATAATCGACTCTGACTGAAAAGGATCAATGGCACGCTCTTCAGCAATGTAAGCGGCAAGCTGCTCTCGCCAGTTCTCCCCGAGGGAGTACTCCCACTGATCGGCAGCTGGATCGTTCGCCGGCAGTTCCAATTGCTGCTGCAGGAATTTGAGGTGGTCACGCGAGGAATCCTCAAGAGCAACAATTTCGTGCTCTGGGACTCGCCGAAGTTTTCGCGTACGAGCCTCGACGAAGTCGTCCTTCCAGACAAACACCCCAGCCGGCAGAATACTGATGGACTCTCTCTTATACCTGTCTTCACCTTCCTCGCGCGACAAAAGCTCAGTGCGCTCTTGGCGTTCAAGTGATGCCTTCAAGGCGCGCAGTCGGCTATCGACTTGCATCCACTGCGTTGGCGGAACCGCAAGCGGTTGCTTTTTCCCCGGCGACCACTGGTAGGCTGTCAGTCCGTGCATCGCGTTAGAGCGGTCGCAGCACATCAATCCTTCCACCAGATACCTGACACCATAAGGGACCGGGGCCACCAGCGGAATCGCCCGAACCGGAATGGCCTCGCGGCCATTGATGAGGACCACGACGTGCATGTTGGCGCTCCTTCTCGCGCTCCTTCAACGGGGTGCTGCGCCAGCCGGGTGAAGGTACCCGGTGCTCTCCGCCGGTGATCAGCCTGGGGATAGGCGCGGCAAGACTCGATCAGGCGGCGAGTCTTTCCAACGGCTTGATGTTCGGCCTTGGTAGTTGCTCGGCTTGCCATAGATCCCACTGGCTCTGCATCCCTATCCATAGATCGGCGGAGGTGCCCAGCCAGGCAGACAGACGCAGTGCCATACCCGCGGTGACACCCGCCTTGCCGTTCAGCACCTTGGAAAGCGTCACGCGGGAAACCTGCAACTCCTTCGCCGCTTGCGTCACCGTCATGTCTTCCGGCAGCCATTCCCGCAGCACTTCGCCGGGGTGCGCCGGGTTATGCATCCTGCTCATGCGTTTCTCCTAGTGGTAGTCCTGGTAGTCGACCAAGATCACATCGCCATCATCGAACGTGAAGGTCAGGCGCCAATTGCCGCTGACCCACACGGACCAATGCCCCGCCAGATGATGACTGAGCGGATGCAGCCGCCATCCTGATGCATTCATGTCGTCAGGACTTCGCGCCCAGTCCAGCGTCGTGAGCTGCACACGAAGCTTTCCAGCATGGTGAGGTTGAATGCCCGCCTTGCTGCCTGTGCGAAAGAAGGCTTCTAGTCCCTTGTGGCGAAAGGTCTTGATCACGGCAACATTGTAAGCCGTAACTTAACGGCCATCAACACGAAGCCACGCCGGTCGATGCCGGCGCGTTCAGCCGGATTTGACCACTCGCAAGGTGCCCGGCTCACGTTCCGCCGGTTGCGGCACGGCTGCCTGCTCCAGAATCCAGCACTCGATCTTGGTGTGCCACATGCGCAGCAGATCGAGCGGGCGCACACGATAGTGCTTCTCAGCGGTCGCGCTCGGCTTGTGGCCCATGATCTGCGCGGATACGCCGGCCGGGCACTCAACCCACTCCGCCAGCGTGCCGAACGAGCGGCGCAAACCGTGGATGCTCAGTGCTGGCAGGCCGGCCGCAGCCAACGCCTTGTTGTGCATGATGCGCGGCTCCTGAAGCCTTCCAGACGCTGCTGTCGGGCTGCTGAACACCCATTGATTGCGGCGCGGCAAGCCGGCCAACAGCGACGCGACGTAGGGCGTCAGCGGGATCGTGCGCGCACCGTCGACCTTGTCCTTGATGGTCAGCGATCTCCAAGTGAAGTCGGCGTCCTCCCACCGGATGCCGGCCACTTCTTCGCGCCGGGCACCGGTCAGCAGGGCGGTCTGCAGATAGGCGGCGATGACGGGGTTGCCGATCTGGCGCACGGCGGCGAACCACGCCGCCAACTGCTCGCGTTGCAGGCAGTCGTCCTTGGTGGATTTCTTCGGCAATTCGTCGCGGGCCAGCCGTGTGCTGCAAGCGCCAGCATGTACTTGGTCGCGGTACTCGGGGCGGTCGCTACACCAGTTGAGAAACGCGCGCAGTAACCCGAAGGCAAGCCGGGCGTGTGTGGGTCTGCTGGCGGACTCGACTTGCAGCCATGCGCGCACGCAGTCAGCGTCTATCTGCTTCAAAGGAAGGGCAAGCAGCGGGCGCAGAATACCCGGTAAGGTCTTGTCGCTTTCCCCCGGTCGGCGCCCTTGTGTTCGCGATTTCCCCCCTTCTTTGCTCACGGTCGCATGGTCGGCAAGGTGGCTTTCGCTCCACCGCGGTTTGCGCGCTTCGATGTACTGCTGCCACGCTTCCATTGCGGACGCCGTGATGCGCTTCTCCTCTTCGCGCTTGGCCTCGGCGGCGGCGATACGGTCGCGCTTCTCTTGGCGCGGGTCTACACCTTGGTCGACCATCGCTTGCAGCCGGCGCGCTTCCTCGCGAGCGGCGGACAGCGTCCACGTCTTGGTGCTGCCGATCGTCAAGCGCAGCGTCGCGCCAGAACCAAAGCGACTCTGCAGAACGTAGTTCTTCGCCCCGCCTGCTGACGCCTTCAAGCCCAGCCCCTGCGTTGTCGTGTCCCACAGGAAGGATGCTGCCTTGCCGGCCTCGCACGCGAACTGCGAGACTCTGCCCGCCGTGAAGCTTACCCTGTTCATGCTCATCGCCCACCCTCCAAGCTTGCTCACCGACGACTCCAGTAAGCGAATAGTAAGCAGATTATAGCAACGCCCTTCAACGTTGCGCAACGCATACTTGACGCAACGTACTGTTTTCTCGACATTTGTGCGCCTGTCATTCATCCCGATCAACGGGGATAAATGGTTTGAAGCATGGATTCATAACCCTTAGGTCGGTGGTTCGATTCCACCCATCACCACCAGAAACCCCGGCAAGCCGCCCCGCCTGCAGCTTCGGGGCAGTGTTTTGCAGCCGGCCTGTGAGCGGACTCGAACCATCCGGATCAGTCCGCACAGACCCTCATCCGCCTCCGACGACAGCTGCAGAGCCGAGTGCTGGATTGACCGCCGGTGAGGGGCTGGTTATTCTCGACCGGTGCCAGCGAACCTCCACTCCCCCGCAGCCGGTCTGCTTCACCAGTCACGCTTGCGTGCCGTCGCCGCCGTCATCGTGGGCCTGCTGTCGATCGTGCCGCTGCTTGCCGTGGGCATCTACCGCCTGGAAGCCCCGCGCCTCAAGGAGCGGGCCTTCTCTGATCTGCAGGCGATCGCCATCCTCAAGGCGGGCCAGATCGAAGCCTGGCTGGACGAGAGACGTGGCGACGCCGTTGTCCTCAGTGCCAGCCCCGGTCTCATTGAGGATGCCTCAGGAGCGACGGCACCCAGCGGGGACCAGGGTGCACGACAGCGCATCCTGGAGCGTCTGGCAACGCTGCAACGGGCGCACTCCTACGACGGCTTCGTGCTGGTGGACAACAGCGCCCAACCAGTCCTCGCCGTCGGAGCGGACGGAGCGAACGCCGAAGCGCCGGTGCAAGGAGCCCTGCGGAAGGCATTCGAAACAAGCCAAGTGACAACGACGGATCTCTATCGCAGCCTTTCGGGCCGTGTCCACCTCGACTGGGTTGCACCGCTGGTCAGGGAAATCGACGGCCAGCGGCGCACGGTGGGCGCAGTCATCCTCGATACGCCCGTCGAACGGGTCGTCTTCCCGTTGATCCAGAGCTGGCCGACGCCGAGCCCGAGTGCCGAGACACTGCTGGTGCGCCGGCAGGGTGACACCGTGCTGTACCTCAATGAGCTGCGTCATCGTACCGCCACCGCACTGCGCTTCAGTCAGCCTCTCCATGACCTCGATCTGCCGGCCGCCCGTGCCGTCGTCGCCGGCACCCCACAGGTCCTGGAGGGCAGGGATTACCGCGGGGTCAGCGTGCTGGCGGCAACGCGCCCGGTCAGCGGTACGCCGTGGCATCTGGTGGCGAAGATCGATCGCGACGAAGTCCTCTCACCGCTGCGCAACCTGGTGTTCTGGGTCAGCCTGGTCGCCACCTGCGCCATCCTGGTCGTCTCCCTCCTGATCGTCCTGCTGTGGAGGCAGCAACTGCGAACGCACCAGCTCGAACTGGAAGCCCAGAGCATGGAGAAGGACCGCCTGGTGCGCTTGTTCTTCGATCTTCCCTTCGTCGGCATGACCACCCTCGCGGCCGACAGCAGGCGCTGGCTGCGTTTCAACGATCGTCTCTGCGAGATCCTCGGTTACCCGCGCGAGGAATTGCGCGAGCTGACCTGGATCGAGCTTACCCACCGCGACAACCTCGCAGGCGAGCGGATCCAGTTCGAGCGCATGCTGAAGGGCACGAGCAACGGCTTTCAGACCGACAAGCGGTTCGTGCGCAAGGATGGCAGGGTCGTCAACGTCACTGCAGACGTCAGGACGGTGCGGCACGAGGATGGCCGCGTGGACTTCTTCGTCGCAACGGTCCAGGACATCACGGCCAGGCTGCAGGCCGAAGGTTTCGCCCAGGAACTTCTGGACAATGTCAATCAAGGGTTCGTGGTTTATGATCGGGCGCTGCGGGTGGTCGTCTGGAATCGCTTCCTCGAACGCGCCATCGGTCTACCGCGCGCCGCGGCGATCGGCAGGCCCCTCGATGACCTGTTTCCCAACGCACGACGACTCGGCATACACGCTCACCTGGAACGCGCGCTGGCAGGAGAAGTGGTCGTCGCCGACGAGTTCGTGCCGCGCCTGCGCGGCACGACGGAACTCCTTGCTGCGGAGGCGGTGGCGGAGCGGCACGACGATCCGCGTCTCTTCTGGACCTTGTCCTCGTACGCGCCACATCGGAACGTCAATGGCGACATCGACGGCGTCCTGGTGAACGTGGTCGACATGACGACGCTGAAGCACAGCCAGGATGCGCTGCTGGCGTCCAACGAAGAGCTGCGACAGCTTTCCCGGTACTTGGAACGGGTACGCGAGGAGGAACGGGTGCGGATCGCACGCGAACTGCACGATGACCTCGGCAGCACCCTGACGGGGGTCAAGTGGGCAATCGCGATGGCAATCGAGCGCGCGCACGCGGCGGCAGTGCCCGGCGACGCTCAGCTTGCGCACGCGTCGCAGTTGCTCGATTCGGCGGTGGATACGATGCGTCGCATCATCAGCGATCTGCGACCAAGCGTGCTCGACCACCTCGGAGTATGGACGGCGATCGAGTGGTACGCCGGTCAGATTGGCGAACGGACCGGTCTGCGATGCGACGTCGCCCTTTCCCCGGAGGTTGCAACAGTCGAGGTCGACGCCGAGCGGGCAACCGCGATGTTTCGCATCGTTCAGGAGGCGTTGAACAACGTCGTTCGCCACGCCCGCGCGACACACGCACAGATTCGTGTACGTTGCGAAGCGGCTACCGTTATGATTGCGGTCGAGGACGACGGTGTGGGCAGCGACGAAGGCGCCTTGAGGAAGACGGAGTCCTGGGGCCTGCTGGGAATGCAGGAACGTGCCGCCCGCTTCGGTGGCGAGATCAAGCTTTCGCGCGGCGCCACAGGGGGCACCATCCTGGCTCTGCGCATGCCGGTTTGAGGAGCTATGAGCGGACGCAAGCTGCAGATCCTGCTGGTGGATGACCATGCCGTGGTCCGTGGAGGCTTGCGGCTGCTGCTGGCGCAGAGCGGCAGCATGGAAGTGGCGGGCGAGGCCGAGAGCGCCGAGCAGGCGATCAGGATGGTCCGCCAGAACGAATTCGATGTCGCCCTGGTCGATATCGGCCTGCCGGGCAAGGGCGGCCTCGACCTCTTGAAGCAGATCAGGACGGAGCGCCCCGGGCTCGCCGTGCTCATGCTGAGCATGTATGCCGAGGAGGTCTATGCCGTGCGCGCACTGAAAGCCGGCGCTGCCGGCTACCTGACGAAGAACAGCGCGCCGGCGACGCTCCTGGCGGCGATCACCAAGGTCGCCGGCGGCGGCAAACATGTGAGCCCGGCGCTGCTTGATCGGTTGGCTTTCGAGGTGGGGCAGGGCAGGAAATCGGGGGCCGATGCACTGTCCGACCGCGAGATCGAGGTGCTGCGGCGGATTGCCGCCGGCGAGAGCCTGAACCACATCGCCGAGGCGCTGCATCTCAGCCCGAAGACGGTGACCACCTATCGTGCCCGAATCGTCGAGAAGACCGGGTTGCAGAGCAACGCGGAACTGACGCGGCACGCGCTCGAGAAGGGGATGCTCTCCTGAACCGGGCACACCCGAAGCCGGCAACCGGGCCGTCGGTGAGCCCTGGCAGCAGCGAGCGTGTCGCCGTCTGACCCTCGCCCGGCAACGCCGCTGGCGGACAACGCACCGTCAGACGTGTGATGTAGGGATTCCCCTGCTGCGGCGATGTCGTCCAGCACCTACAGCAAGAATGCGTCCGGCGCCGATGGTCGATTTCCGGCCGCTGGAGGATGATCCTATCTGCACATCGTACCGCGCACGAAGGAGCCCCTTCCTCACGCGGCCCAGTGCCGGAGATCACCATGAACGCCTGTGCATCGCCCCCCCTGCAGCAAGACTGCACCCGTCTCCTCCTGGTCGACACCGACGACCTGTTTCTGGCCGACGTCGACAGTGCCCTGCGCGCGAATGAACGACTCGTCGTCGTGGCGACCGCTCGTTCGATCGAAGATGCCTACGACTGTGCGGCAAGGCACACACCTGATGTCATCGTCATTGGCTGGAGCACGGCGTCGCGAGCCTTTGTCCATGCCACCCTGGCCAACCGATCCGCGAGCGTGCCCGATCCGCTGGTGGTCATCGTGCTGCGCCGGGGAATCACCAGCGTTCCGGGGCTGATCTCCCTCAGCCTACTGCCGAACGTCGCACTGGTGGTGCATGACCAGGTCGCAAAGCTGCTGCTCCGGCGAGCATCTGCCGACTCCCGCGGGCTGCCGCACTGACGCCGCCGTCGCCGGCGCAGGCTCCTGCCGACCGTGGCAATGTGGCTTTGGCGGGCTGGCGGACGGAAACCACTCCGGTGACGCCCATCTCTCGCGAGACCGTTGTCGATTTCTTCCCGTGACCATGCTGTCAATCCTGATTGTCGATGATTCAGCCGTTGTCCGACGGATGCTGCGCGAGATGCTCGCGAATGTCGAGGGTGCCGATGTGGTCGGTGAGTTTGCCAGTCCGGGTCCGGCGATCGCAAGCATTCGCAGCAGCCCGCCGGATGTCGTCGTGCTCGACATCCAACTCGTCAATGGCAGCGGTCTGGAGATTCTGCGCGCGGTGGGCTCAAGCCATCCGGAGACGAAAGTGCTGGTCTTCACCAACCACGCAGAGGACGTCTACCGCAGGCGGTGCCTGGAAGCCGGAGCCCATGCCTTCTACGACAAGAAGAGTGACCTGCAAGCCCTCCGGCAATGCCTGTGCTGTCTTGCTCCGTCCGGTCGGGCGGGCGGGACCAGGCAAGAAGCCATGCCGAGCTGAGCGCCGCGCTTGCCGCACGCTGCGCGACGTTGCAGGCGAACGGCATGGCGGACTCGAAGGCAGCCGGTCGCCGCGCCCACAGCGTGACGCGGAGCAAGGAATCCTTGGCGAGCCCCCTCAGGCGTCTTCAGTGGCGAAGTTGAGTTCCACACCATTGCCTGCCGGGTCTCTGATGAAGAGCTGGACCTGCGTCGTGCCCGGCACGCGCGCCGTCGTGAAGGCGATTCCCAACCCGGTCAGCTTGCGTTCGAAGTCAGTGCGCCCGCAGCAGCTGAAGGCCGCGTGGTCAAAGGTCGATACCGCCCCCGTCCCGGGCGGCTCGCCGGGCCGTGCCTCCGAGAGATGCAGGATCGGCTGGCCCCCGGCGTATAACCAGTAGCCAAAGCTGCCGAAAGGCGGTCGCGCGCCATGGATCAGGCCAACGACGTCGCAGTAGAAGCTGCGCAACTCCTCCATGAGTAGGCGTGGGGCGCGCAGATTGTAATGATTGATTCCCAGGGTGGGCATGCATAACTCGACGGTCACGGTGAAAATCGCCCCGGCAAGGCACAAACCCGATTCCAAGCCTTGCCGATGCCCTTCCGCGCGCCCGCTCGCGGGGGAGCGAGCCGAAGCGGCATGGTTGTACTCCTGTGCACTTGGGGGCCTGGTCTGGCAATCCGGTTGCGGAAGGCCATGACGGCTGGCCACCGCCGGAGCACGCTGGAGCAGAGCGGAGCATAGCATCGCCATGGTGATGCTCGGACGTGACGATTCTTCTCCGCTACCATGCGGGCAATCGCATGCTGAGCGACAGTACGCGAATGTTGAAAAACGTAGCCTCCCGTCTGCTGGCGCTGCACGGCTGGACCCTGAGCGAGCTGTCGGCGCCGGAGTCAAAGCGGTGTCCACAAGCCGACATAAATCTGGTGCGAGGGAGGCAGGAGCGGTCGTCTGGAACGTTGGTCAGAGCGCGCAAAGAGAGGGCTGCCCGGCCCGTGGGCAGAGGCGGTCGGTGCAGGGTTTGGGCGAGGACGGGTTCTGAGTCAGGCGTCGTGCTGCTCGCGCATCCGGTAGGACGTTCCTTCGATGACCAGTGTCTCGGCATGATGCAGCAGGCGGTCGAGCAAGGCGGCCGTGAGGGTGCTGTCGTTGTTGAAGATCTCCGGCCACTGTTTGTAGGCTTTATTCGACGTGATGATGGTCGAACCGCGCTCATAGCGCTGACTGATCACCTGGAAGAGGGCATCGGCGCCAAACTTGTCAATTGGCAGATAGCCCAATTCGTCGACGCAGAGGATGGCGGGTTTGAGCAGTCTGGCCATCTCGCGTTTGACCCCGCCGGTGGCCTGGGCGGCGGCCAGCGCATTGACAATGTCGACGGCGGTGGTGAACAGCGTCGTCAGGCCCTGCAGGCAGGCAGCATGCGCGAGAGCGATGGCCAGATGGGTCTTGCCGACGCCGACCGCGCCGAGGAGGATCACGTTGCCATGGGACGGCACGAAGTCGAGGCGGAACAGATGCTGGATTTGCGCCCGATTGATCTTCTTCGGCCATGACCAGTCGAAACCGTCGAGCGTCTTGATGCCGGGCAAGCGCGCGGCCTTGATGCGGCGGGCAATCAGTGCCTCGTCGCGGCGAGCGACCTCGCCGGCCACCAGGTCTTCGAGAAAGCGGCCATGAGACCACGACTCGCGAGCCGCCTGAGCCATCAAGTCCGGCGCGTGCTGAACGAAGTACGGCAACTGCAAACGACCCAGATGCTTCGCGAGAATGGCCTCAGTCATGGCCATGATGACCTCCTGCCTCGTCTTGCGGATCGCTTCCTGTGGGGATGTCTGGATAAGCCGACAAGTCTGCCGGTGGCAGTTCAAGCTCCAGGAGATCCTGCCGGCGGATGAGCAGCAGCGGGCTCGCTTCGGGCAATTGGCGACGACGTGCGTCAATCAGATGGGCGATGTATTCGCTGCTGAACGCCTCGAAGGCCAGGGCATCGGTCATCGCCCGCACGACCGCATCGTCGCCGTGGATCTCGGCCAGCGCCACGATCTTGCGCACATGCGCCAACGCATTCCCGCGGCGGTCGAGCAAGCCGGCGTGATACTTCCCGGCCAGTGGCGTCAGACCGAGAAAGCGCTTCAGTACCAGCGCATCGCGGGCATGACGACGTTGAGCGATCAAGGCCTTCGCATGATCGGGATCCTCGATGTCCTGATGGCGCTCGAACGAACGGCCATGGCGGGCGACCAGTTCGCCGTCGTGATAGACACAGACGCGATCCGGATAGACCTTCATCGTCACCGGTCGTCCCGCCAGGCGGGCGGGAACCGAATAGCGATTGCTCTCGAGCGTGACCCGGAACTGTCGGTTGGCACGAACGCTCAGGACGCGGCCGACATCGAAGAGCCGGGGATTGACCGGCTGCAGAAGAGCGCGTTCCTCGACCCAGAGGTCTTCCGGCCGGCGTTGCGTTTCGCGATGCTGGCGGACGTTGGCCACCGTCTCCAGCCACAGCCTGACGGCCGGATTGAGCACGCTGAAGTCGGGCAGTTCCAGGCCGGCCAGGAAATTGCTTTTGACATAGGCGACGCTCCTTTCCGCGCGTCCCTTCTCATTGCCTTTTCGGGGCGCACAGGCGACGATTTCGAAGCCGTAATGGCGGGCGAAGTCGAGATAGCGGGGATTGAACTGCACCGGCTCGCCACGCACATGGCGCAGAACCGCAGTGCGCAGATTATCGACCATGACCTTGCGCGGCACCCCCAGGGCAGCAAAGGCCTTGATGTGTGCCGCCAGAAAGTGTTCCATCGTTTGCGAGAGCGCAAACTCGACGTACATCTTCCGGCTCCAGGCCAGCACCATGACGAAGAAGGACAGGCGGCGGCGGGTGTTGCCGACGGCGATCGTGCCGTATTCTCCCCAGTCGACCTGGGCGGCTTCCCCAGGCGCGAAGGCCAGGGTCAGGAAGGCCTCGCGTCGGGGCGGGCGGATCTTGTGGACGTAGTCCTTGACGATGCTGATGCCGCCCTCGTAGCCAGCATCCCGCAGGCGTTGAAACACCTGCTGGGCGGTGAGCCGGTGCGCATCGAGCCAGCCGACGATGCGCCCCTTGTAGGGGTCGAGCTTGCTGGTCCGCGGGACGCGCGCCCGCGGAGCATACGGGCGGTCGATCCAGTGGCGGACGGTCTTGACGTCCAGGTTCAGGCTGGCGGCGAGCTGTGGGGCCGTCAGATGACTGGCCACCCCCTGGCGAATGGCACACCACGTGGCATAGTCGATCATGGCCGGCTCTCCAGAACAGCGCGCAGCCGCGCCAGACGCGTGCTGACCGGCACACACTCGGGCACGCTCAGGACCTGGTACAACGGTGCGTCGTAGGCGATCAGGTCGAGGGCGATCAAGTCCCGGCGAGCGCGGGCCAGCCGACCGGCATCGATCTGCAGCCGACGGCAGAGGCTGGCCTCGCTGTAGTAGGAAAGACCGCAGGCGTCGGCGACGGTGACGAGAAACAGGTACAGCGCCCAGGCGCAGACGTCAGCCTTCTCGATGTAGTGTTCCCGCACCAGCCGATGATCGAGCCAGCTGAAGTGCGCGGGCACCTGGCGCTGGCGTTGCGGATTCAATGGCCGCTTCGTCGGACTGTTCATGTGTGCCTCCTCGGATGTCCTGTCCCAGTTGTAGCAGCCGGGTCAGTGCCGAGGCGATGTCATCTTGTAACGTGCTCCCCCAGATATGAGAAATTAAGCCAATCAGAACAGCCGGTTGGGCGTTCAAGAAATCTTGTGGCGGGGGCGCCGGGTCGGCCTCGGCAGCGTTACAAGATGTCTTCACCAGCAGTTCGGCCTCTGCTGGCAGCGGTGCGGAGGCGTCGGGCTCGAACGGCAAGGTGGCCTGTCTCGCGGCCTCGGCAGCCGGCGCACGCGTGCCCCGGCTGTATCCCGGGTGATCCTGCCTCCAGGCACGGACCCGCGCCACCGCTTCCGGTCCACGGTGATAGTCGGGGTTCTTGGCGAGCCATCCGGCTTGGCTGGCCCGTTTGCTCGCCGCCCTGCATGCCGCCGCCCCGCAATAACGCTGGTGCCGCGCGTTACGCCTGTCCGCTACGAAGGCCCGACCGCAATTCACGCAGGGGTCCTGCTTCTCTCTGCCCATCTCGCGTCGCCTCCTGCCTCATCACAGGACGGGCTACTACACGATCTGGAAAGAAAACCAAAGAAGAACCAAGCAGCGAAGAAACACCAGCTCGATATCAATCCCTCGAAGAACATCCACCCCAAGAACATCCAACTTCACGCCGGCTCACGGCGACCACTTTCAGGTTGGCCGCGACACGGATCGGCCGGCACACGCCGTCCTCATCGCCTATCCGCACACGTCCAACTGGGATGCCCTCTACGCACTGATCCTGCCGTCGACATCGCGGCGATCGCCCGCCACTATGTCGACCGCCCCGGCAGGCACCCGGCACTTGCATCGCCCATCCGCTGGCTCGATTGAACTCCGGCCCGCTCATGCAATCGCCGGCCGCTTTCACACGTAACGCAACGTACCACCCGTTGCTCAAATGCTCGGGCGGCACGCAAGTGAGCGAGATGCAAGGCCGCGAAGGTTCACGAGACCAGCGCCGAAAACGAAGTGGTGGCAGCGGCCGCCGGTGAGGTTGGGGCCGGGCGAACAGTGGCACCGCAAGCCTCCAGCGCCACGCAAATCCTGCGCGAAGGCTACATCACTTGGGAAAGATGGGAACCCAATCGCAAGTCGGCAGTGAGTATGTGCTCGGTCAACCAGCGCTCCAGGAACTCGATGTGCTCCTCGAGCACGGGATGGTTCGCCCGCAGGAGCTCTTGCTGCAGTTCCCGAGCGCTCTTGATCAATTCCCGATGCTCGGCCTTGTGTTCCTCAATCGCATCATAACGATGCTTGAGCATCAACCGCTCTTCGTGGCTGAAGTGCCAGAGCGTACAGTGGATCAGCTCTGCCAATGTCGCCGCCAGATATTGCGGCGACTCCTCATCGACCACGGCATGATTGAGAATATCGAAAATACTCACCAACTTGCGGTGATCGTCGTCGATTTCGTCGACGCCGACGCTCAGTATCTGGTCCCAAACCAGGTCTTTCATGATTCTTCTCCTGCCTGAAGCAACGGGTCGCGCGAGTGGGGCTGGATGAGGTGAACCCTCCCGGCCGCATGAGACACGGATCGAGGCGATGGAATCATTGCTGCCGGAAGAGGTACGGCACCCCGCTCGGGCCCGCCAATCACTCGGGCACCCAGAAGGGATAATCCGTGTAGCCGGCCGGGCCGGGGGTGTAGAAGGTCGCCGGATTGGGCTCGTTCAACGGCGCGCCGCTGTTGATTCGCGCCGGCAGGTCCGGATTGGCCAGGAAGGCCGTGCCAAAGGCAACGGCGTCGAGGATGCCGGCGCTGATGGCCCGATCGGCTTCGTCCGCTGAATAGCCCATGTTGCCGATCAAGGTGCCTCTGTATTTGGCTCGCACCGGCGTCAGCACATCGCCTCTCTGCTGCTGCAAAAAGTCGCCGCGCATCAGGTGCAGGTAGGCGAGGTCGAAGTCGTTGAGCCGGCCGGCAAGCCAGCTCGCCAGTCCGATCGGGTCGCTGTCGATCATGCTGTTGTAGCTGTTCAGGGGCGACAGGCGCACCCCGACACGATCGCTGCTGCAGACGGAACAGACCTCCTCGAGCACCTCACACAGGAGGCGGGCACGATTGGCGAACGAGCCGCCATAGGGGCCCGTGCGCGCCATCGCGCAGGAACTCGTCCAGAAGGTAGCCGTTGGCGGCGTGCACCTCGACCCCGTCGAACCCGGCCGCCCGCGCGTTGGCGGCCGCCTGACCGAAACCGGCAACGATCGCCGGCAACTCGTCGTCGCGCAGCTCGCGTGGCGTGACATAGGCCTTCTTGCCCTCCGGCGTGTGCACCTCATCGCCCGTGATCGGAATCGCGCTCGGTGCCACGGGCTGGGCACCGTTGTTGAGCAACGGGTGACAGGCGCGCCCGCCGTGCCAGATCTGCAGGAAGATCCGGCCGCCGGCCGCGTGTAGCGCGTCAGTGACGTGCCGCCAGCCGGCGATCTGGGCAGGCGAATGGATTCCGGGTTCGGTCCAGAACGAGGAGTGTCCCGCCATTGCCATGGTCGCTTCGGCAATCAGCAGCCCGGCACTCGCTCGCTGCGCGTAGTACTCGGCCATCAAGGCGGTCGGAACGTGTTCGGCGTCGGCCCGGCAGCGCGTCAGCGGCGCCATGAAGATGCGGTTCGCCACGCTCACGGCGCCGAGCTGGAGGGGGCTGAACAGGGAAGGCATGCTGGTGATCTCCAGAGAAACGAGGGTGAATACTAGCGCAACCGACGATCGCTGCGGGCGACCATCGCCGCGCCGAACTGCGGATACGACGGCAAGTCACCGCTTGCCCGCCGACCGGCCGGCCGGCTGCTCAGCGGCACTCGATCTGCAATTGCCGCGGGTCAAGGAGCAGATAGCTGGCGAACCGGCCCTCCGAACGACTGCCGTCATCGCTGACGATGATGATCCACTGGCGGCCACCGATCAGCGCCGCGCCAACCCCCTCGGCGTGCTCGAAGCCCGGCAGACCGCGAACGCTCACCCGCCGCGGAGGATCCTCCTGCCCACCACGCCAGAACCACAGGGCAAACTGCGTTCGCCCGCGGCCGACCGGACCGGCGACGATGAGATAGCCATCGAGCAACGGCACGTGCGACACGGCCCGGATGCCATGTCCATGCAGGTCGAGGCTGAGGAGTTCGCTGGCAATCACTGGCGCCCGCCCGTCGTCGAACATGGCATCGGGATTGTCGATGCAGGCGATGATTGCCCGCCCGTCGAGCAGCGGACTGCGGAAACCCAGCATCAATGCACGCCGGTCCGCCCGCATCGCCAACCCTTCGACGTTCAGGCCACTGCTCTTCTTCACTTGCCGGAGGTCGGCAGCCTTTGCCAGCAGGGGATGGGTGGCGGCCAGCGCCCGCTTCAGATCGACTACCATTCGCGCTTCGACCATTTCGCCACCGGCAACGCGAAAGCGCAGCAGTTTTTCCCGCACCGGCCTCTCGTCGCCGGCGTTGTTGCGCGAGTGCGAGGTGACCGCGTAGACGCAGCCGGAGTGATCGCCGGTGACCGCCTCCAGGTCATCGAGCCGCCAGCGATCCGTATCATCGCGGTGTGCGGCCGGCAGCCGCAGTGGCGTGCAGTCGATCGGGCCACTGGCGTCGAAGCGCAGCAGGCTCAGTGGACATTGTTCCTCGTCCTCGACAACGATGAAGCGGCCGTCGGCCAGCTGGAAGATTCCCGACGGCTCGTAACAGCCGGTCAATTCCCGGAAGCACGGACGATCGTCAGCACTCATCGGCGAGACCTCGATGGGCAGCGGCTGCCGGCCTCGAGACGCCGCGCCGCCGGCGGCGTCGCTGCCGGGAGCGCATCGGCAACGCGGCCCGTCGTCGGCAAGCGAATGGCGACCCGCAACGGCGCCTGCGGTCTGGTCATCCGGCGGCGGGAAATGGTATCTTTCCCTGCAATCGACCGGAGGACCATAGCCATGCAGTTGCCTGTCACGAGATCATTGCCCTTCATTGTCCTGCTGCTCACCGCGTGCGCCACCAGCGGGCCGCAGTCGGCGACGGAAAGCAGCGACAGGAAGGTTGCTCGCACGAAGTCGGAACGACAGCAGCTCGACTTCCGGCTTGCCAGCGGCACCTATCGCTGCGAACTGGGGCAGAGCGTCGAGGTCGAGCGGCACGCGCGCGGTGACCGGGCGATCGAGGTACGCTGGGAGGGAAAGCAGCACACCTTGCAGCGGCAGGCTTCGTCGTCCGGCCTGCCGCGTTACGAAGACCGGCAGAACGGTCTGCTGTGGATCGACCTGCCGTGGAAAAGCGTGCTGATGGATGCCCACAGCGGGCGTCCGCTGGCCAACGAATGCAAGCCGCCAGCGAACAGGACGGCCAGCGGTTGAGCCCGTCCGGTCGTGTGCGCCGCCGCCCGTCCACGCTGCGCCCGCCCCCGTGGCCGCGTTGTCGACGCCGGGTCGGTGCTCTGCGCTGCGCCGCAGCTGGCGTCTGTCCGCAGCCAACTCAGTCCTACCATGGTGCGTTGGCGAAGGCGCTGGCAAAGAGCGCGGCAATGTCGCTGCGCTGCTGGCGGTGGTTCTGCCCGCCACGATGCGCTATCTTGATCGCGCCCATGACCGCCGCCAGTCGGCCGGTCTTCTCCCAGTCCCAGCCGGCGGCGATGCCGTAGAGCAGTCCCGAGCGGTAGGCGTCACCACAGCCGGTCGGGTCGACGACGGCAGCCGCCGCAACACATGGGATCTCGATGCAACGACCGCCAGCATGGATGTGAGAACCGGCACCGCCGCGCGTCACGATCAGTGCTTCGACCGCCGCCGCGAGTTCCTCGAGAGAGGCGCCGGTGCGGTCGCACAGGAGCTTCGCTTCATAGTCGTTGAAGCAGGCGTAGGTGGCAAGCCGCATGAACTCCGTCAGGTCGTCACCGGAGAACATCGGCAGACCCTGACCCGGATCGAAGACGAAGGGAATGCCCGCCGCTGCCAAGTCGCGGGCATGCTGCAGCATGCCGTCACGCCCATCGGGGGCGACGATCGCCAGGGTCGCGCCGTGCACGTCGGCAACGCGGTTGAGGTGCGAGTAGCTCATCGCTCCCGGATGGAAGGCGGTGATCTGGTTGTCGTCGAGATCGGTGGTGATGAAGGCCTGCGCCGTGTAACTGCCGTCAATCCGGCGCACGTGGGTGCGTGCCAGGCCGTGGTCGTCGAGGCGCTGGAGATAGGGATCGGCGTCGTCGCCAACGGTGGCCATGATCAGCGGATCGCCACCGAGCAGCTTGAGGTTGTAGGCAATGTTGCCGGCACAACCGCCAAACTCCCGTCGCATCTCGGGCACCAGGAAAGCGACGTTCAGGATGTGGATCTGCTCCGGCAGGATGTGATTCTTGAAGCGATCATGGAAGACCATGATGTTGTCGAAGGCGATTGAGCCGCAAATGAGTATGGGCATGGGATCTGGCGTCGGTCGGAAGGTGTGGGGCGGCAGAGAGTATAGCACCGCCACTGGCAGGGTCCTCGATCGCGGTCAGGCGTCCTGCTCAGGGATAGAAGAGGTACAGCCGGTAGCCGGCAGCGTCGATCTGCCGTGCTTCCAGCCAGAGCTTGACCTCAGTCTCGGCGTTCGTCGGGAACGAAGGGTCGGTGAGTGCGGCTGGCGACAGGTATTCCTCGGGCAGCAGGACACGCCGTGCGACCGCCTTGTCACGGGTATCGGTGAGCGTCAGCTCCAGCGCGGGATAGGCCTGCGGGTAGGGTGCCCGATTGCGCAAGGTGGCTTGCAGGACGAGGAGCTTGTCCCGTCCCGGGTGTGCCTGCAGGTCCGAACTCTCGATGCTGACAAGCGCCGCTTGGCGCGGCAGCGGGATTTCGCTGCCGAAGGCGGCACTCAACGCCGCCAGCAGCGGCCGCAGGGCCGGCGCGCTGATGCCGATGCTACCGCGCTGGTGAAAGACGAACTGGCCCGCCAGCACGCAAGCCAGGAGCACGGCAACGACGAGGAAGGTCGTCCGCACGCTGCGCGGCGCCGGCGGGGGCACGCCGGGCGCCTCCGCCAGCCATCGCGACGGGTCCGACAGGCCGTCCGCTGCGCCCGGCAGCGACTGGTCGGCGGCGGCGGCGTCCGGCGACGGCCGGTCGGCAGGCGACGACTCGTCTGCCGCGCGCTCCGGCTCCTCCGCACGCTGAATGGGGGCCGGCAAGGTCGCGATGTCGCTCACCGCCGCAACCACCGACGGACTGGCGACGGCCACCGGTCTCGCGACCGGCTCGGCCGGGCTCGGCGTCGGCTCCGTGTGAGCGCTGGCGCGCGCTTCGGGCGGCAGCCGCGATGTCGCTCCGGCTGTCGCAACCAGCGACGCAACTGCCGGCGAAGCGAGGCTGTCGCCGTCGAAGAGGTTGTCGACGGCGTTGAAGACGGCGCGGCACTGACCGCAGCGAACCTTGCCCGCCCGCAGCCGCAGCTGCTCGGGAGTGACGCGAAAGACTGTCCGGCAGGTCGGGCAGCAGGTGCGCATCGCTAGTTCCTGCTGCCGGCAAGGCAGACCCAGCCCTCGCGTGTGTCGACCACGGCCAGCGACAGATAGGGCGCATAGGCTTCGATCAGGTCATCACTCTGTTCCACGAGGATACCCGACAGTGCCAGCAGACTGCCCGGGCGCAGATGGCTGCAAAGCGCCGGCGCCAGAACCCGCAGCGGATTGGCGAGAATGTTGGCGACGACGATGTCGAACTGGCCGTCCAGTTGATCGGCCGATTCCTGGAAGCGGGCAACGACCCCATTGGCCACGGCGTTCTCGCGTGCCACCGCCACCGCCTGCGGGTCGATGTCGACGCCGACGACCTCGCTCGCACCCAGCCTGCCGGCAGCGATCGCCAGCACGCCGGAGCCGCAGCCGTAGTCGAGCAGCGACGCGCCCGGTCGGACCGACCGCTCGAGCCACTCGAGGCAGAGCCGGGTCGTCGGGTGCGAACCGGTGCCGAAAGCCATTCCCGGGTCAAGGACGAGGACGATTGCCCCGGGATCGGGTGGCGCATGCCAGGAGGGAACGATCCACAGGCGTTGAGAAACGCGAATCGGCTCGAACTGGGTTTGCGTCAGGCGCACCCAGTCCTGCTCAGGCACTTCCTCCTGGCTGAACGGGGGCGGGTCGGCGAGACCGGCCTGCGCGGCGCAGTGCAGCAGAACCTGACGGACGTCGCTATCCGAGCGTAGCAGGGCAACGACCAGCGAGCGCTCCCAGCCTGGGCGACTGAACGAGCCGGGTTCGCCGAACTGCGGTTGCTCGTCGGCGGTGCCGGCATCCGCGTCCTCTATGCTGGCGGCGATGGCCCCGGCTTCGAGCAGCGCATCGGCAAGCCGCTCGGCGTGCTGACAATCGGTGCGGATGCTCAGGGATAGCCAGGCCATAGGTCATCGGCGCTGGTCAGCCGCCTTTCTTGACCTCGCCCTTGGCAGCCAGCCACTGCTCGAGATAGTGGATGCTGGTGCCGCCCTCGATGAACCGGGAATCCTGCAGCAGTTCCTGATGCAGGGCGATGTTGGTCTTGATGCCGTCGATGCTCATTTCCGACAGTGCCGTGCGCATGCGACGCAGCGCCTGGTCGCGGCTGTCGCCGTAGGCGATCACCTTGGCGACCATCGAGTCGTAATGCGACGGAATGGTGTAGCCATGATAGATGTGCGAGTCGACACGGATACCGGGCCCCCCCGGTGGGTGGTAGAAGCTGACCTTGCCCGGCGACGGTACGAAGGTGAAGGGATCTTCGGCGTTGATGCGGCATTCGATCGCATGGCCGCGGAAGCTCAGGTCGCGCTGGCGAAAGCGCAGCTTCTCGCCAGCCGCGATGCGGATCTGCTCGGCAACCAGATCAACGCCGGTGATCAGCTCGGTGACCGGATGTTCGACCTGGATGCGGGTGTTCATCTCGATGAAGTAAAACTCGTTGTTCTCGAACAGGAACTCGAAAGTGCCCGCACCGCGGTAGTTGAGCCGGCGACAGGCCTCGGCGCAGCGCTCGCCGATGCGAACGATGTGGCGGGTGGGGATGCCGGGGGCCGGCGCCTCCTCGATGATCTTCTGGTGACGGCGCTGCATCGAGCAGTCGCGCTCACCGAGATAGACGGCGTTGCGAAAGCTGTCGGCGAGCACCTGAATCTCGACGTGGCGTGGATTCTCCAGGTATTTCTCGAGGTAGACCTGCGGATTGCCGAAGAAGCTCTGGGCCTCCGTACGCGTCATGTTGACGGCGTTGATCAGTGCCGCCTCGGTATGCACGACACGCATGCCGCGACCACCGCCGCCACCGGCGGCCTTGATGATCACCGGGTAGCCGACCGCCCTGGCGAGCAGAGCAACCTCCCGTGGATCCTCGGGCAGTACGCCTTCCGATCCGGGTACGCAGGGCACACCGGTGATCCGCATGGCCTCCTTGGCGGTGACCTTGTCTCCCATCAGCCTGATCGTCTCCGGCCGCGGTCCGATGAAGACAAAGCCGGACGATTCGACGCGCTCGGCGAAATCGGCGTTTTCCGACAGGAAGCCGTAGCCGGGATGAATCGCCTGCGCATCCGTGACCTCGGCGGCCGAGATGATTGCCGGCACGTTGAGGTAGCTCTGCGCCGACGGCGCTGGACCGATGCAGACCGATTCATCCGCCAGCCGGACATACTTGGCATCGCGGTCTGCTTCCGAATGGACGACCACGGTCTTGATACCCAGCTCGCGGCAGGCACGCTGAATGCGCAGCGCGATTTCTCCGCGGTTGGCGATGAGGACTTTCCCGAACATGGTGAAAGCGTCTCCTAGCCGACGATGAACAGCGGTTCGCCGAATTCGACCGGCTGGCCATTCTCGACCAGAATCGCTTTCACGGTCCCCGACCGCTCGGCTTCGATCTCGTTGAGCAGCTTCATGGCTTCGATGATGCACAGGGTATCGCCCGCCTTGACGGTACTGCCGACTTCGACGTAGGGCTCGGCGCCCGGACTTGGTGCGCGATAGAAGGTACCGACCATCGGCGCCTTGACGGCATCGCCCGCCGGCAATTCCGGCTCACCGGGCGCTACCACCTCTGCCGGCGCGGCGGCGATGACCGTGCTCGGCGACGGCGCGACCGGGGACATGGAGTAGTGATGCGAGACCATGCCGCCATGCTTGACGATGCGAACCTTCTCCTCGGCATCGTTGATCTCGAGTTCGGTGATGCTCGATTCCTCGACCAGATCGATCAGTTTCTTCAGTTTCCGCAGATCCATTCTCTTGCTCCCAATGATTGTTCTTCGTGCGGTCAGGTCCGTGCCAGCCCCCGACCAGTGGCCGCAATTGAGTTGAACGAAGCGCTCACTCCGCCGCGATCTGGCGCAGCAGGTACTCGAGCGCCAGCAGGTAACCCTCGCTGCCGAGTCCGCTGATGACACCGATCGCCAGGTCGGAGAAGTAAGAGTGGTGACGAAACGGCTCGCGCGCATGCACGTTCGACAGGTGTACCTCGACAAAGGGGATGCCGGTACCGGCGAGGGCGTCGCGCAGCGCGATGCTGCTGTGGGTGTAGGCGGCGGGATTGACGATCAGGTAACGGACGCCCTGCTGCTGCGCCGCGTGCACGCGCTCGATCAATGCACCTTCGTGGTTGCTCTGGAACGTCTCGAGATGGACGCCGGCCGCTGCGGCGCGATGCGCCAGCGCCATGTTGATCTCGGCGAGGCTCGTCGAACCGTAGTGGACCGGTTCGCGCGTGCCGAGGAGGTTCAGGTTGGGACCATGCAGTACCAGCAGACGCGGCGCCTCCGGCGGCTGGCCGGCGCTCGACGACGTGTCCTTTTGCTTCTTCATGGGCGCAAGTTTGCCGCAAATGACGGCATTATGTCCAGCAGAACCTCTACAGTACGCGCCTCAGAAGCCGCCCTTCGAGGCTTCGGCGAGCAGTCTGCGCACACCGTCCAGGCGAGCCCGCTCGCGCAGCCTGCCGTCACGCGTGCGCAAGCTGACTCGTTCCTGATCCCGCGGGTAGATGACGAGGTTGACCGTCGCCTCGCCGGCAACCAGGGTCAGGACGGCCTCTGCACGGTCGGTACGCGGTGTGCTGTGACGAAAATCGACTTTCTCGTTGAGCAGGAAGATCTCGACGTCCTTGGCGCTGTCGGCAAAGAGCTGGATGTCGATCTCGGCGTGGCGTCCGGCGATACCGTCTAGCACCGCACCGGTCAGATAGGGATTGAAGCGCTGCGTCGTGCTCATCAGGCGCGCGGCGATGGCGAGCAACTGCTGCTGCCTCGCCCGTTGCTCGTCTCCCTGGAACAACCGCTGGTAGGTCCGCAGCGCCTCCTCGACCTCAGCGTCGTCAGGCAGGGCGGCGTTCTCCACCAGCCCGAGCTGGCGTGCCGCCTTGCGTTTGGCAAGCGCGAAGTCACTGATGCCGCCCTCGGCCATCAGGCGCGCTGCGAGGGCGGCGAGCGGGCGGCGCTGCTGCGGACTGCGCTGACGATCCTGGCGGCTGCTCATCGAAGGTTCCCGGAGTGTTGCGTTGCGCCCGACGGGTGGGCCGTACCCGGCCGCGAGGCGGGCTTGCAGGGTTACAATCGAGCCTTTCGCGGCTGATTCTAACCTGGATTCGCGACATGCATATTCACATCCTCGGTATCTGTGGCACCTTCATGGCCGGCGTGGCGCAGCTGGCGCGTGCTGCCGGGCATCGTGTGACCGGTTGCGACAGCGGCGTTTACCCGCCGATGAGCAGCCAGCTGGCAGCGGCCGAGATCGAGGTCATCGAAGGTTACGAGGCAGCGCAGACGGCGATCGATCCGGACTGCTTCGTGGTCGGCAACGCCATCTCGCGCGGCAACCCGCTGCTGGAGGAAATCCTGGACCGCAATCTGCCCTTCGTCTCCGGTCCGCAATGGCTGGCCGAGCACGTACTGCGGCAGCGCTGGGTTCTGGCGGTCGCCGGCACACACGGCAAGACGACCACCGCCGCCATGCTTGCCTGGATCCTCGAGGACGCGGGACTCAGCCCCGGCTTCCTGATAGGTGGCGTGCCGCTGAACTTCGGCGTTTCGGCGCGTCTGCCCGGCGAGCTCAGGAGGTCGCCCTTCTTCGTCATCGAGGCCGACGAATACGATACGGCCTTCTGCGACAAGCGCTCGAAGTTCGTGCACTACCGCCCGCGGACGGCCATCCTGAACAACCTGGAGTTCGACCATGCCGACATCTTTGCCGATCTGGCGGCGATCGAGACACAGTTCCACCATTTCGTGCGCACCCTGCCACGCTCAGGCCTGATCGTCGCGAACGCCGCCGAAACCAGTCTCGAACGGGTGCTCGCTCGCGGTTGCTGGACACCGGTCGAGCGCTTCAACGACGCTGCCGGCTGGTACGCAGAGGGAAGCGATGGCGACGGAAGCCTGCAGCTCAGGCAGGCCGGCGAGTTGATCGGCAGCACGAGCTGGCATCTGAGCGGAGCGCACAATCGCAACAACGCCGTCGCCGCCCTGCTCGCCGCTCGCCACGCCGGCGTGCCGCTGACGCGCGGACTGCAGGCGCTGCAAAGCTTCACCAACGTCAAGCGCCGTCTCGAGCACCGCGGCACGGCGGCCGGGGTGACGGTCTACGACGATTTCGCCCACCATCCGACGGCAATCGCGACGACCGTCAAAGGTCTGCGCAACAAGGTGGGCAGCCGCCGCATCCTGGCGGTCATCGAGCCGCGCTCGAACACGATGAAACTGGGGGTGATGAAGGACTTGCTGCCGACCAGCCTGGGCGAAGCCGACCTGGTGTTCTGCTACAGCGCCGGCCTCGGCTGGAATGCTGCCGAAGCGCTGGCGCCGCTCGGCAGCCGGCTGCGGGTGGACGATGACCTCGATCGCCTGGTCGAGCACGTCAGGGCGGCCAGCAGGCCTGGGGATCAGGTACTGGTCATGAGCAACGGCGGCTTCGGGGGCGTGCACGACAAGCTGCTTGCCGCGCTTGCCGGGGGGCAGGAACAGGCCTGAGCGCAGCCCCCGTCGGCAGTCCACCCCTGCCTGCGGCGGCGCAACCCCGCGCGGCAGGTCAGAGCGCGTGATCGATCAGCAGGGCAGCGAAGAGCAGGGCGAGGTAGATGATCGACCAGCGGAAGGCCTTGCGCGCCGCCAGGTCCGAGTAATTGCGCCAGATGGTCCAGGCGTGGGCCAGGAAGATTCCGTTGAGGGCAACCGCGACCACCAGGTACAGCAGGCCGCTCATCCCGATCGCGTAGGGGACCAGCGTCACCGCGCTCAGGCCCAGCGTGTAAAGGAAGACGTGGCGGCGGGTGTACGCCGCACCGTGGGTCACCGGCAGCATCGGCAACCCGGCGGCCTCGTACTCGCGGGCACGGTAGAGTGCCAGCGACCAGAAGTGCGGTGGCGTCCAGACGAAGATGATCAGGAAGAGCAGCCACGCTTCCGCCGGCGCCTGTCCGGTCACTGCCGCCCAGCCCAGGACCGGCGGCATCGCCCCAGCCGCACCGCCGATGACGATGTTCTGCGAGGTGCGCGGCTTCAGGTACAGCGTGTAGACCACCGCATAGCCGACGAAGGTAATCAGGGTCAGCCACATCGTCACCGGATTGACGAAACGGTAGAGGATCGACAACCCTGCCCCGCCGAGGATTCCGGAGAAAAAGAAGGTCTCGAAGGCGCTGACCTCGCCAAGCGGCAGCGGCCGCGCCCGCGTGCGCGCCATGCGCGCGTCGATGTGCTCCTCGACGAGGCAGTTGATGGCCGCCGCGGCACCGGCGACGAAGGCGATGCCGATGGTCGCAAAGGCGAGCACCGGCATCGGCACCGGCCCGGGCGAGGCCAGGAACATGCCGATGACGGCGCAAAAGACGATCAGCGACACCACACGCGGTTTGGTCAGCGCGACGAAAGCGCGCACGCGCTGCAACGTCGGCTGCAGAAGTAGAGAAGTCGTGGCTTTCATGAACTCTTATGCGATCCAGATGGTCAGCGAGTTTAACACCAGAAAAGACGTGATCGTGCTGGCTTCGGCGCCTCGGATGCGTGAGCGCAGCCGCCGCGGTCGCCTGGCCTTCGCCGGAACGAGCGCCGCAAAACGGCACGCCCGCCGCCCGGCGCCTGCTTCTTCACACGGCGCGGTTGCCGCAGCACCTCATGGCACCAATGCAAGGTAATCGTGCAACATCGCCGGCACTGCCTGCGGCGCCGGGAAAACGGCCTTCGGACGGCCACGCGGATCGATCAGGTAGATCGCCGCCGAATGGTCGACGGCGTAATCTGCCTTGCCCTCCTTGTCGTGGCGCGAGTAGTAAACGCCGAGATGCTGCACCAGTGGCGCCAGTCCGGCGTCGTCAGCGGTGGCACCGATGAAGTCGGGGTCGAACGCGTTCGTGTAGCGGCGCAGGGTCTGCGGGTCGTCGCGCGGGTCCACGGAAACCATCAACACCTGCGGCAGGACAACGGCTCGCTCGGCCAGCATGCTCTTGAGCTCCTTCAGCTGGTAGAGGGCAGTTGGACAGATGTCCGGGCAGAAGGTATAGCCGAAGAAGAGCAGCGTCCAGCGCCCCGTGAAGTCACGGTTGGCAAATTTCCCGCCCTCGCGAAGCAGTTCAAAGGCGGGCAACGGCCGCTCGTCATCCAGCACCATCGCCGACTGCAGCCTCATCTGCGCCGGGTTCAGAGGGGCCACCCCACGCTCTACAGACAAGGCACGCCAGATGAGGCCTGCTGCGACGAGCAGCAGAAGTGCGCCTGCAGCCATTGCGGCCAGCCACCAGCGCCTGCTCATCCCGGTCGCCGAAAAGCCACTGGCGCTGGCGAAAGGGCGCCAGCAGCGGCGCCCGATCCGCACAGACTCAGCGCTTGTTGTCGTAGGCGTAAGGCGTCCACTCCTCACTGACGCTCGGCGGCGACGGCCAGTTGCCATGCGGCGGCGGCGATACCGTGGTCCATTCGAGGGACATCGACTTCCATGGATTGTCGCCAGCCGGTGCACCCTTCATGGCGCCGATGATCCAGTTCAGCAGGGCAATGGCAAAGCCGACGCCGAGAATGGCCGCTCCCAGCGTCATCAACTGATGCGCGCCCTCGAATTGCGAGAAATGCGAATAGTCGTAGTAACGGCGCGGCATTCCCTTGACACCGATGTCCATCATCGTCCAGAAGACGATGTTGGTGCCAACGAAGGTGACCCAGAAACCCAGCTTGCCCCAGAACTCGTTGTACATGCGGCCGGTGATCTTCGGAAACCAGTAGTAGACGCCGGCGAAGATCGAGAAGGTCCCGGCAACCGCCATTACATAGTGGAAGTGCCCGACAACGTAGTAGGTATCCGAGAGATGCAGCGTCAGGGAGGTCAGAGCGAGCGGGATACCGGTCAGGCCGCCGATGAGGAAGAGAAACAACACGCCGAGAGCATACAGCATCGGCGTCTCGAACGTGATCGACCCCTTGTACAGCGTGCCGACCAGGCCGATCAGCATGAGGCCGACGGGAACCGAGATCATCAGCGTGGTGACCATCTGACCAATGCGGATCCAGTCCACCATGCCGGTCACGTAGAGGTGATGGACCCATACGACGCCCGACAGGAGGATGATGCCGCCGATGCCGCCGTAGACCACCGCCTTGTAGTTGAACACCCGGTTCTTGGCAAAGGTCGCGACGATCTCGAACAGGACGCCGAAGAAGGGCAGGAAGATGACGTAGACGGCTGGGTGCGAGTAGAACCAGAAGAGGTTCTGGTAGGTCAGGACGTCGCCACCGCGCGTCGGATCGAAAAAGTGCGTTCCCAGATACTTGTCCATGCTGATCAGTGTCACCGCCGTACCCAGAACGGGAACGAAGATGAGTTGCAGGATGAAGGCGCCGAGCGTGCACCAGACAAAGATGTTGAGCTTGTTCCAGGTCAGTCCCGGCGCACGCATGTAAGCAATGGTCGTCAGGAAGTTGACGCCGCCGATGATCGACGCGAAGCCGAGGATCAGCACCGTGAAGGAGTAGAGGGCGGTATTGCCGGCGGTGATCGTCGAGTATGGCGGATAGCCGGTCCACATGACGTCCGGCGGATCGGGAATGAAGAAGGTGAGCAGCGCGAGAATGATGCCGACGTAGAACAGCCACACCGACAGGGCGTTGACGCGTGGGAAGGCGACGTCCTTGGCGCCGATCATCAGCGGAATGCAGTAGTTGGCAAAGAATCCGGTCAACGCCGGGATCTGGAAGCCGAGAATCATCACTGCCCCGTGCGCATAGAGCCAGACGTTGTAGCTCGACGGATTGCTGGTGATCGTTGGTCCCAGCGTAGACAGCTCGATGCGCATCAACAGCGCCATGACCCCGGCAACGATGAAAGCAGCCATGGAGCCGATCAGATACAGCACTCCAACGCGCTTGTGGTCAGTGGTGAATATCCATTCTTTCAGATTCATGTCCAGCGTCCTCCCGTCACTCAACTACTTTTCTTGGCAGCAGCCCCGCCCGCTTCATACCATCGCTTGAACTCTTCCGGCGTCTTGACGATCACGCGGCCCGCCATGTACGAGTGCATCACGCCACAGTATTCAGCGCAGGTGACCACATGCTCCTTGCCGGCCTCTCTGGGCAGGAACCAGAGATAGGTCGTGCGGCCCGGCATCGAGTCTTCCTTCACCCGGAAGTCCGGAATGAAGTGGCTGTGGAGCGTGTCACGACTCGTCATGCGCAGCAGTACCGCCTTGCCCGCGGGGACGATCAGTTCGTTCTGCGTCTGCATCCCGTTCGGATAGGTGTAGTCCCAGCTGTACATCCCCGACTCGAGATGGACCTCGAGACGATCGGCCGGGACGTCGCGGTACTTGTTCCAGAGCACCCAGCCGTTGGCCGCGAGGAAGAAGTCGTCAGCCAGGAAGACGAAGGCCGGAATGACCGCCCAGCCGATCGCCGCGGCAGGCGACAGCTTGGGCCCGCTACCCACCTGTGGTCCACCCGGCACGCGTCGATAGCGCCAGATGAAGTAGGCCGTCATCAGGGCAAAGAGGATGCCGATCACCGTGATGTCGATGAGCACCTCCTTCCAGAGGTAATCCCATCCTGGAGCCGGATCGGTGATCCGGGCCTCGCCCTGATGCAGATACTGGAGCTTCGAGACATTGCCCGACCCCGGGCCCTGGCCACTGCTCTGCCCATCCCCACCTGCCGCCATCGCAACGCTGCTGACCGCGATCAGAGCCGTCGCTGCCCAGTGCTTGAGTATGCTATTCATGCAACCTCCCGAACCTCCTCCGATATCCCCATGCTCCCAAGCCCATCAAGGCGAGACCCAGGAACAGGGACCCTACACCCGCGAGCAGCGAGTAATTCAGTTGATACGTGCCTTCTTCATAGTTGTAGCTGAAGCACGCGCCGGTCACGATGTCAAAGACTGCCGTCGAGTTGGCGATGCGCTCCCAATCGGCTTCGGTCAGCGCCAGTTCGATCGCCCTGGCGTCCATCCGCGTGCCGTAGATGTAGCGCGCAACCCGGCCTTCCGGTGTGACGAAAACCAGCACGTTCGGATGCAGGAAGGCCTTCGCCGCATCCGACCAGAAAAAACGAAACCCCACGCTGCCGACAAAGGCAGCAACATCGTTGCCGGCAAGGACGGCATGCCGCCAGCCGTCGCGCCATCCCTCAGGGATGCCCCCGCTCTTGCGCAGGAAGTCGGCCGCCGTGGCGCTCGAATCGCGCTGGTCGAAGGACACGGTCAGCACCCGGTAGTCGGCGCCCAGCCGGAAGCGCTCGACCCTCGCCAACACCTTCGCCAGCTCCATGTTCATCGTCGGGCAGGTGCCATCGCAGCCGTAGTAGGACAGCAGGAGGATCAGCGGCTTGCCGAACATCTGCCCCAGCCGGAAGCTCTGCCCGTCGCTGTCTGTGAGAGCCACCGCACGGTCCAGCCGCGCACCGAGAAACTGCGGTTCGTCGATGCGCATGATGGAGGTGTCCGGCGAACTGTTGCGGGTTGGCTCGCCGACTGCGTACGCGAATGCCGACACCGCTACCAGAAGTAGACTTGCGAGACGACGAAGAACCAAATGATGTCCACGAAGTGCCAGTAGAGGCTGGCTGGCCGCCAGAACCCCGCCGGGATGGTGCCTTTCAGGGCAGGAAAGAGCCCGGCGGTGAAGATCGCCAGGCCGACGATGACGTGCGAAGCGTGCAGCCCGGTGATCGAGTAAAAGGTCGTTCCGAAGCTGTTGCTCGAGATGGTGAAGCCTTCCTTGATCAGGTGACCCCACTCGTAGATCGACATGCCGAGAAATGTGAAGCCGAGCAGCATGGTCAGCAGCAACCACTTGAGAACGGTTCCCCGATCGCCGCGATGCATCGCCTCCTCCTCCGCCATGTGGATGGTGAACGATGAGGAAACGAGGATCACGGTCATCACCAATGGGTAGGCGATCGGCAATGTCGGCGTCCCGGCGGGAGGCCAGGAAGGGGCCGAAAGGCGCATGTACCAGTAGTAGACGAAGAAGGTGGCGAAGATCATCGCCTCGGCGAGGATGAACCAGCCCATCGCGCCATACGAGAGGCCCTCACCCTTGCCGATCGCCTCGTTGGTCCAGCCGGCAACGCCACCGAGGATCATCGGCACGCCCAGGCCAAAGGCGATCAGGGCAGCAAAGGGCATGTGATAGACGAACTGGAAGCAGAAGGCCAGGCTCCAGGCGAAAACGCCAATACTGATGATCGCCGGCCAGATGCTGTAGTCCCAGTGGGCGTGGGCGTGGCCGTGGCCGGCATGGTGGTGGGCAGCATCGTACTGCGACATCGCGAATCCTCCCTTCGTGGTCCCTGTTTGACGGCGGGCGCTCCTCGAGCCCGGTTGCCAGCCAGGCGGCGACTCTTCATAATGCCCGGCCTGTGACAAATTGTCGCAGAATTATGACAGAATGTACGGCGTCGTGCAAAGTCTCGTTTTTGCCCTGTGGGGAGGAAGGAAGGAACATGTTCAAGACCGCGTCCATGCTGGGAATGGCGTTTCTTGGGGTCACCGGTGCCGCGCTCGCCGCAGGGAACGCTGAGCTCGGTCAGGCCAAGGCGGAAGTCTGTGCCGCGTGCCACGGCCCCGATGGCAACAGCATCGCGCTGCCGCCGCCGGCCGATCCGTGGCCGAAGCTCGCTGGTCAGCTGCCCGAGTATGTCATCAAGCAGGTACACGACTTCAAGTCAGGACGGCGCAAGAACGAACAGATGTCACCGCAGGCCCAGGCCGTCGCCGAAGCCGATCTGGCGGACATCGCCGCCTACTTTGCCAAGCACAGGATGACGGCCAACGAAGTGAGCGACAAGGGTCTCCTGGCCAAGGGAGAGCAGCTCTTCTTCAAGGGCAAGGGCCGCCCGCAGGTGGTGCCGGCGTGCATCGGCTGCCACGGCCGATCGGGTGAGGGAAATCGCGACTGGGGCAAGCTGATGAGCAAGGCACCCACCGTCCTGGCGCCGGCGATCGGCGGCCAGCATGCGAACTATCTGGAGAAGCAGCTCAAGGCGTACAAGGATGGCAGCCGCAACAATGACGAAGGCAGAGTAATGCGGGACATCGCCGCACGCCTCAGCGATGCCGAAATCGCCGCCGTTGCCGAATATGCAGCGACGCGCGGCAAATAGCCTCGCGGGTGTGTCGGCGGTGGCCTGAGTTGTGGCGAGCACCAGCCACGAGCTTGGGGAAGATCGCTGGCTGGGGCGGGCCTAGCGACCCCCGGGCACCATGGGCTCCAGGATGGTGCGCATTTTCTGCATCGCCTTGACTTCGATCTGCCGGATGCGCTCGGCGGAAACGCCGAACTCGACCGCAAGCTCGTGCAGCGTTGCTGGGTGCTCGTCGTTCAGCCAGCGCGCTTCGACGATTCGCCGGCTGCGCGGATCAAGACCAGCGAGCGCGGTCTGCAGACCATCCTGCTGCAGCTGATCGCGCGCCCGTCCCTCGAGCACCCGCATCGGCTCGCTCGACGCGTCGGCGAGGTAGTCGATCGGCGCAAATGCGCTCTCGTCGTTGCTGTCGCCCTCGAGCGCCAGATCGTTCCCGGCCATGCGCGAGTCCATTTCGACGACATCTTCCGGCTTGACGCTCAAGCGGTGGGCAATGTCCGCCACCTGGGCCTGGCTCAGTGAATCGCTGCTGCCTTTCATGCTGCGCAGGTTGAAGAACAGTTTGCGCTGCGCCTTGGTCGTCGCGACCTTGACCATCCGCCAG
The DNA here is from genome assembly GCA_013347225.1 of Candidatus Accumulibacter similis. NCBI lineage: Bacteria > Pseudomonadati > Pseudomonadota > Betaproteobacteria > Candidatus Accumulibacter > Candidatus Accumulibacter similis. The sequence goes on from CP054595.1 coordinate 363,942, forward strand.
TTCCTAAGGATGTACTCGTGGATCTCGGCCTTGATCCAGTGGATGGCAAAGGAAACCAGGCGCACCCCATGCCCCGGGTCGAAGCGCTTGACGGCCTTCATCAGCCCGATGTTGCCTTCCTGAATGAGGTCTGCGTGCGGCAGGCCGTAGCCCAGATAGCCGCGCGCCACGGCGATCACAAGCCGAAGATGCGAAAGAACCAGCTGCCGCGCAGCGTCAAGATCGTCTTCCTCCCGGAAACGGGTGGCAAGGCGAAGCTCCTCCTCCGCGCTCAACATCGGGATGCGCCGCACCGCCTGAATGTACGAATCGATGCTGCCGGCAGCGGAAACCGCCGGCATGGTCAGGGCGTGGGTCATGTCAGTCATTCCTCCTGCAAGCTTCTCAAATAATCATTCTAGCACTCGGCGCATGAGAGTGCTAATTGCAAGAAAGGTTCGCACACTCAGCGCAGCGGGCTTGGACAGACTGCTCTGCCACCCCACGGCGGCGGTCGCCGGGGGAGGGGGCACGCATCGACGCCGCGGCCCCCCGCACGGCTCCAGCAGCTGGTCCGCGCCGCACTGAAAAAAAACTTGCTGGAAATGTAAGCAATTCCTCGATTCGCGCGTCTAAACGCTGTCAGGCAATCGGGCGCAGCAGGGCCAAGTCTGACCCACCCCATCCACCAAAAGGAGAAACACATGTCAAATCAGAAGTCTGGTGTCGCTATCGCCGCTGCCGCCGCCGCCCTCTTTGCCGCCGGTACGCTGGTTGCCCCGACCGCCCACGCCGCCGACGCGGCAACGGTCCGCTGTGCCGGGGTGAACTCGTGCAAGGGCTCCTCGGAGTGCAAGACCGCCAAAAGCGAGTGCAAGGGAACGAACTCCTGCAAAGGCCAGGGCTGGGTGACCAAGGGCAGCGCCAAGGAATGCACCGACGCCGGTGGCAAAGTCGTCAAGTAACCATCGCGCGGGGTCCCGTCGGCGACCGGCGCCGGCGGAACCCGGTACTCGGCCCAGGGAGGCCTGATGCAGGAACTTGTCAGCGGCTTCGGGATCGGTCTGCGCAGCGAGCACTATCGCGATTTTATCGCTGCCCCGCAGCCGGTGGACTGGCTCGAGGTCATCTCCGAGAACTATCTGGTTGCGGGCGGCAAGCCGCTTTGGCATCTCGACCGCATCCGCCGCGACTATCCGATGGTGATGCACGGGGTGTCGCTGTCGGTCGGTGGCAGCGAGCCTCTGGACCGGCCGTATCTGCAGGAATTGCGCCGCCTCGCCGAGCGGATTCAGCCGGCCTGGATATCCGATCATCTGTGCTGGACGGGCACCTCTGCCCTCAACCTGCACGACCTTCTGCCCCTGCCCTACACCGAGGGCTGCCTGCGCCACCTGATACCGCGCGTGCAACAGGTGCAGGAGACGCTCGGACGGCCACTGGTGCTCGAGAACGTTTCCAGCTACGTCCGCTACCGCGCGGACGAAATGAGCGAGTGGGAGTTCATCGCCGAGTTGGTCAGGCGAAGTGGTTGCGGGTTGCTGCTCGACGTCAACAACGTCTACGTCAGCAGCGTCAATCATGGCTTCGTTGCACGCACCTTCATCGACGCCATGCCGGCCGCCGCGGTCCGGCAGATCCACCTCGCCGGCCACGAGGACCATGGCACTTACCTGATCGATACGCACGACCAGCCGGTCTGTGATCCCGTGTGGGACCTCTACGCCTATACCGTCAATCGCCTCGGGCCCGTACCGGCGATGATCGAGCGCGACGACGACATCCCGCCGCTCGAGTCGCTGCTCACCGAACTCGACAGGGCTCGCCGCATCGCCGGCTCCGCTGCCGGTGGCGCCAGGTGGGCCGCATGAGTCCCAGTGGCACACTCGTAGAGCTGCAACGACGCTGCCAGCAAGCGATCCTCGACGGGAATCCGCTGCCGGGCCTCTTCGCCGGCGAAGGCTCGGGCAGCGGCGGCGGCTTCGGCATCTACCTGCAAGCCTACCGGGCACGACTCACCGCAGCCCTCCAGGACAACTACCCGGTCCTGCAGCGCGCCATCGGCGATGACGCCTTTGCTGCTCTGGCAGACGGCTACATCACCAGGCGGCCGTCGACGTTCCGCTCGATTCGCTGGTTCGGTGACTGTCTGTCCGACTTCCTCGCCTCTTCACGCGAACATCTGGCGCATCCGTCGCTGGTCGACCTGGCCCGGATGGACTGGGCGACGCGCGCCGCCTTCGACGCCGCCGACGCCGAGGCACTCGGCGCCACCGATCTCGCCGCTTTGCGCGCGGAAGACTGGCCGCGGCACCGTTTCAGACTCCTGCCGTCGTTGCAGATACTGCACCTGGACTGGCAGGTCGAGCCGATCTGGAGGGCGCTCGATGCCGACCCTCTCGCCAGCAGCGACGAGCCGCTGTTTCTGCCACACGTGCTTCTCGTCTGGCGCCCGCAGCTCGAATGCCGCTGGCGATCGGCAGCCACCGTCGAAGCCAAGGTCATCGAAGCGCTGACGACTGGTGCTTCCTTCGCGGCCTGCTGCGACCTGATCGCCGACTCTGGTGATGTCGAACCGGCAGCAACCGCCGCCGGCTTCGTGCAGGGCTGGATCGCCGATGGCCTGCTGGCCCGTGATTGAGTCCGCGCTGGGTGGTGGCGAAGCCCGCTGCGCGCGCTGTGGCGCTCCATTCGCTTGCGGCATGATGGCTTCATCGGCGAGCGATTGCTGGTGTCGTCAGCTACCCCCTCTGGCCGCGGCCGCAGCGCCTGGATCGGGGTGTTACTGCCGGCGTTGCCTGGAAGAGTCGCTCAGAGCTGCTGCCCAACCAGCCGCTCCGGCAGCATGAGGATGGCCTCGCGGTTGCTCCACGAAAAGCACCTCTCTGCCGCCTCGCGCCACGGCAGCCAGCAGTACGCCAGATGCTCGCCGGCTGCCAGGGTGACGGGCACTGGTTCCGCCATCTGCAGGGAGAAGACGTGCTCGGTATTGCAGCGCACCGCGGGCGCGTAGCGGTGCCGCCATTCGGCGAAGATCTCGTAGCGGTTGCTCATTTGCCAGTCGCAGAGATCGGTGGCGGCGGCGGCAAGTCCCGTTTCTTCGCGCACTTCCCGCACCGCCGTCGCCACGAGATCCTCGCCGGACTCCTGGCTGCCGGTCACCGACTGCCAGTAACCCGGGTGAGCCGCCCGCTCGAGCAGCAGCACCTGCAGATCCGGACTATGGATCACGACCAGCACTGAAACCGGCCGCTTGTAGCGGCTCATTGAGTCGCGGCGAAAGTGGCCAGTCCGGGCGCCTGCAGATCGAGGAGGATCCACATCGGATATCCCTGCGCCCGCCATTCGCCGATGGCCTCGGCGAAGACGTCCGCGAGCACGGCAAAGGCTGCCGGCTCCTGCGCGCGGAATCCCTCGCCGTGGTCGATGATGACCACGTAGCCGGCCGCTGCCGCCCACGAAAAATCGGTCAGGCAATCCTTGAGCGCGTCGAGGTTGTGCCCGTACCAACCCGGAAAGTCGAGACCACTGCCAAGCCTGGCGAGCACCTCGTCGAGGTGCGAACAGTCGGCAAGACTGACTTCGAAACAGGCGAATCCGGCTTCTGCGGCCGCTCTCCCGACCGCCTCGCGGCAATCGGCAGGCAGATGGAAGACGCCGCTGGCGTTGGCGTCTTCGAGAGTGGCGAGCAACTCGTCGGGAATCATGGCTGTTCGCGTATCCTGCGAAAACTGAGATAGTGATCGGCAGTATAGTAGTACTCGCCGGAACGAGCGACATCGCCACCGCGGCCGCTGCCGGCAACGATCCGGCGCGGCCCGCGGTCACGCCGGCCCGGCGTCGGCACCGTGTACTCGCGATAGTAGCCCCGCGGCTGCAGCGGCAGCCGCTTCTCGAAGTTGCCGAAAACGCTGCCATCCTTGTGCGGATAGGGGAAGGGCCCGCCTTCGCGGATCAGCCGCAGGGTCTGAATGGCCTCCGGCGGCAGTTCGCCGAGCGCAACGCTGCCAATCTCGCGACTCTCGCGCGCGGCCGCCGAACCCGCAAGGCAGCAGCCGACAATCGCCAACAGAAGCAGCCGGACGACGGCCAGTATTCTCGCCATCGGGGCAACCTATCCCTTGCCGATCTCGACCTGCGTATCGACCCTCTGGCGAAGGCGAATGTGCAGTTCCCGCAACTGCCTCTCGTCGACTCCACTCGGTGCATCGGTGAGCAGGCACTGCGCCCGTTGCGTTTTCGGGAAGGCGATGACGTCACGAATCGACTCGGCGCCAGCCATCATCGTGACGATTCGGTCGAGTCCGAACGCCAGGCCGCCGTGCGGAGGCGCACCGTACTTCAGCGCGTCGAGCAGGAAGCCGAACTTGGACTGCGCCTCGTCGTCGGCAATGCCGAGCGCCTTGAAGACCTGTTCCTGGACCGCGGCGCGGTGAATCCTGACCGATCCTCCACCGAGTTCCGAGCCATTCAGCGCCAGGTCGTAGGCCTTGGCGAGGCAACGCCCCGGGTCAGTTGCGAGCAGCCCGAGGTGCTCCTCTTTCGGGCTGGTGAACGGGTGATGGCAGGCGTTCCAGCGACGTGCCTCGTCATCATACTCGAACATCGGGAAGTCGACGATCCACACCGGCTCCCAGGCGCTTCCGTTCACGAAACCCTTCTCGTGACCGATACGTACCCGCAGCGCGCCAAGCGCATCGTCGACCACCTTGCGCCGGTCGGCGCCAAAGAAGATCAGATCGCCGGAGACCGCGCCGGTACGCTCGATGATGGCCTGTAGCGCTGCGGCGTGCAGGTTCTTGACGATCGGCGACTGCAGGCCGGCCTCGTTCAGTTGGGTGACATCGTTGACCTTGATGTAGGCGAGACCGCGGGCTCCGTAGATGCCGACGAACTGGGTGTAGGCGTCGATCTCGCCACGCGTCAGGCTGGCGCCACCGGGAACGCGCAGTGCGGCAATGCGACCACCTTCACTGTTGGCGACACTGGCGAAGACCTTGAACGGTACGTCCCTGAGCACGTCCGCCACTTCAACCAGTTCGAGCGTCACCCGCAGATCGGGCTTGTCGGATCCGTAACGCCGCATCGCCTCGCCGTGACTGAGGCGAGGGAAGGGCCGTGGCAGCTGCACCGCCATGACCTCGGCGAACACCGTGCGGATCAGCTCCTCCATCAGCGCGATGATCTCGCCCTCGTCCATGAAGGACGTCTCGATGTCAACCTGGGTGAACTCCGGCTGCCGGTCGGCACGCAGGTCCTCGTCGCGGAAGCACTTGGTGATCTGGTAGTAGCGGTCGAAACCGGCGACCATCAGCAACTGCTTGAAGAGCTGCGGCGACTGCGGCAAGGCGAAGAACTGGCCGGGATGAACGCGCGACGGAACCAGGTAGTCACGCGCGCCTTCCGGTGTGCTCCTGGTCAACATCGGCGTCTCGATGTCGATGAAACCGGCAGCGTCGAGAAAGCGCCGGAAGGCGCGCGCCGTGCGGTAGCGCAACTGCATGTTCTTCTGCATTTGCGGACGCCGGAGATCGATCACCCGGTGCAGCAGGCGGGTGTTCTCCGACAGGTTCTCCTCGTCGAGCTGGAAGGGTGGAGTCAGCGACGGGTTGAGAACCTCCATCTCGTGGCAGAGGATCTCGATTTCGCCGCTCGGGATGTTGGGATTCACCGTGCCCGGCGGTCGGGCACGGACGCGGCCCCTGACACGCAGGCAGAATTCGTTGCGCACGGATTCGGCGGTGCGGAACATGTCGGCCCGGTCCGGATCGCAGACGATCTGGGCAATGCCTTCACGGTCACGCAGGTCAACAAATATCACGCCACCGTGATCGCGACGCCGGTGGGCCCAGCCACAGAGGGTGACTTCCTGATCGACGAGCCGCGCATCGACCTGTCCACAATAATGAGTTCGCATGCTCTGGTCCGTTTCAGCTGTTGCGGTTGATCATCGAGCCGCCGGAAAGGCCGGCGACCCGTGGTGGCGGTGGTGCCACGACACCCATCGAGATGACATACTTCAGCGCGGTGTCAACGCTCATCTCCAGTTCGACGACCTCGCTTCGGGGCAACATGAGGAAGAAACCCGAGGTGGGGTTCGGCGTCGTCGGCACGTAGACGCTGACGTACTCGCCCGCCAGGTGACGCGCCATCTCGCCGCCGGGGCGGCCGGTGAGAAAGGCGATCGTCCACGCGCCACGGCGCGGGTATTCGATCAGCAGCGCCTTGCGGAAGGCGTTGCCCGACGACGAGAAAAGGGTGTCGGAAACCTGCTTGACACTGTTGTAGATCGAGTTGACCACAGGGATTCGCGCCAGCAGCCTCTCCCACCAGACGACCAGCCGCTGACCGATGAAGTTCGCGGCGATGACACCGGTGAGCAGGATGATCAGCAAGGTGAGGATCGCCCCGCTACCCGGAATGTCGAAGCCGAGCACGGTGCGCGGATGAATCGCTGCCGGCAGCAGGTGGAGCGACTGGTCCATGGTACCGATGATCATCGTCAACACCCAGGTGGTGATCGCCAGCGGCACCCAGATCAACAGGCCGGTGATGAAGTAACGCTTGATCAGTTGCCGGCGCACGCGCTCGCTCCGTCGGTGCTGGCAGACGCCGCCGCCGGTGCCGCAGCGGCCGCCTTGTCGCCGGCAGGCGCCCCGTCGCTGGTGGCGGGCGCCCCCTCCGTCGCCGCAGGCGTTTCCTTGCTCGACGGCGGCTGCTTCTGGCCACCTTTGAAGTCGGTGACGTACCAGCCACTGCCCTTCAACTGAAAACCGGCAGCCGTCAGCTGCTTGACGTAGGTCACCTGGCCGCACTCCGGACAGGTGTCGAGGGCCGGGTCGCTGAGTTTTTGCAGGTGATCGTTCGCAAAACCACAAGAAGCGCAGCGATAGGCATAGATGGGCATGACTAACCTTCAGAAAGAACAGGGAAAAGCGCGATTATACGCGATCGCGGCAGCGATCGGGCTGTGCCGGCGGAGTGCAGCACATGCGGCCGCCGCCGGGCCGCCGGGAGGGTGGCGCGGCGGCAGCGGCGAGGCTGCTGCCGGCTCGGCAGCGGCTGATGGTCTTCCACCGTTGGCAGCTGATGGTATTCTCCGTCTGCGGAAGTCACCTGCCATCTTGCGGCAGGAAGGGGTGGAGGAGCCCCCGAACTCCGCTCTCAGGCCGGCGCCGGGACAGACCCGCCGGGCACCCGCGCGTGACCGGCCGCAGCGGGCGAAACGCCGCGGCATCCTGGCTGTGTCGCGGCCCGGGACGGGGCGCGATCGGCAATGGTCGCAGCCTGTGGAGGGTAGAGGAATGAGCAACAATGACAGCGCGCAGGCGGGGCACCCGGTCAGCAACTTCCCCGTCATCCGCAACATCGAGGCCGCGGCAATCCCCCGCTGGCTCGTCGCCGGCTGGCGCGACTGCCGCACGGCCGGTATCGCCAGCCTGTTCTACGGCAGCTGTTTCGCCGCCGCCGGGTGGCTGATGTACATCGTCTTTGCCGAAGCCTATGCGCTTTTCGCCGGGCTGACGACGGGCTTCCTGCTGGTCGGTCCGTTCCTGGCGATCGGACTGTACGACCTCAGCCGTCGCATGGAACGCGGTGAACCGCCAAGGCTGGCTCCGACGCTCGCCGCCTGGCGCCCCAATCTACCCAACGTCGGCCTCCTCGCCGCCCTGCTGACAATCGTCCTGCTGATCTGGGCACGCGCATCCATGGTCGTCTTTGCGCTCTTCTTCACGGGCGGTCTGCCGAGCTTTGCCGAAGTCGTGCGCAGCGTCCTGACTTTCGAGCAGGCCGAGTTCTCGCTCGTCTATTTCGCCGTCGGCGGCTTTTTCGCTGCCTTCGTTTTCGCCATCGGCGCGGTGTCGCTGCCGCTGATGTTCGATCGCAAGACCGATGCCATCACCGCGGCCATCGCCAGCCTCGTCGTCTGTGGCCGCAATCCGGGCCCGATGGTGCTCTGGGCAGGCAGCATTGTCCTGATCGTCAGCATCGGCTTTGCGACGCTCTTCGTCGGCCTGATCGTCGCCACACCGCTCGTCGGCCATGCCACCTGGCATGCCTACCGCGAACTGGTCGAGGACGATGCCGACCGTGGCCCGGCGACGTCATGATGCGGTCGAGATCCCTTCCGGCGAGCGCCCAAAGGGCGCAACCCGGCCACGGTCGCGCCCGCCGGCCACCGTCGACGGGCGGCGAAGGACGATGCCAGCCCGTTCCAGGCGACCGCCGACAGCCGGGCGTTCAGTGCAGGTGGCAGGCTCCCGGCCCGTCCGGGTGTCCGCAGCTGCCGCAGGGAGCCGGAAGATCGCTGCGCCTGCTGGGCGAGGCACTCGCTGCATTGAAGGCCGACAGCTTCTTGCGCAGGTCGGTACTGTCGCATTGCGGGCAGTGCAGTGCGGGTGAAGACTGGCGTACCAGCTTCTCGAACTCCTGCCCGCAGGCAGCGCACTCGTATTCGAAGATGGGCATGGCGTCGATACTCCCGATGGTGCCGAAAACCCTGGCTGTCCGCGATGTTGCCGGCGGCCGGGGGAGGAGTCACATGCTACCAGTTTTCACCCTGACTGCGGATCACACCGGGCTCGCCGGCTGGTGCGCCCAACGGGAAGCGCTGCCAAGGGGGAGAAGATGGTGCCGCAAGCGACGGTCGCAGCCCGCGCCCGCAACTGCGAGGCCACATGCGGACCCGCAGCGAAACTGGTGCCGTCTGATCGCGCTGGCAAGGCATCGCATCCGAGATGCCAGTGTCGCATCCGGCGCCGGCCGGTGACGCGCGGTTGCCCAGACGCTCTGCCGCAGCTGCGCATGCAAATCATCATCACCCCGGAGCGCACATGAGCAACACGACGCGCGATGGGTCAACCGCGCGCAGCGGTACGGCGCGGCTCGACCCGAGGCCACGTCTCTTCCGCGGCGTCACCGCACTCCTTGCCTGCGCGGCGGTGACCGTACCGCCACAGACTGCGGTTGCCACCGACTCGTCGCCAGCGACGGGTGAAGCCGTCCCGGGGCTCCCCCGACGCTGGCTTCGCACCGAAGGTGGCTACGTCCTGGAAGTCCGGCGCGTCGCCAGCGACGGCCAGCTTCAGGCCGCGCATTGCAGTCAACGCCCGATCCACGCCGCGCGCGGCGAGTGGACGCGCAAGGACGGCAAGCTCGGCATCCTCGGCGAATTGCACGGCGTCGATTACTCCGGTTCGAAGTACTTCCTGCAGTGCGTACCCGGGCGCGGATGACTGCTCGGGACCTACTTCCAGGCCGTACAGGGAGTGACCTTCAACGTCGCGTTCGTCCGTCAGGTGGTCACGGAACGGCGCTGCTGCCGGGTGCCGGTGCAGCGACGCAGGGTGCTTGACAGCCGTGCACATGCTGCTGCACTGTCGCGGCAGGCCTGCTTCCTGCTTTCTCCGCAGGGCACCGGATACCAATTCTTTCTCGAGGGATTAGCACCAATGAAGATCAAGACGCTTCTCTGGGGTGGCTTCGCCGCCGTGTCCGTCCTGATGACCGGTCTGGTCGTGACCGCCACAGTGCAGATGAACATCATCGACGGACACGTAGACAATATCGTCCGCGCCGCTCGCAACGAGTCGCTCGCCCGCGACATCGCTGCCCAGGTCAACAACATGCGCCGCTACCAGCTCAATGCACTGGTGAGTGCAGCCGATGAGCGCGACAAGGAGCTGGAACGGGTGACGACAACGGGCAGGGAAAGCTCCCGGCTCGCCGAGGAGCTCGAGAAGACGCAGCGCAGCCCGGAAACGAGACAGCTCGCGGCCCGCATGCGCGAGCTCAATGAGCGGTACTGGCGAGGCAACGATCAGGTGAAGGCGTTGGCCGGGGAGGGCCAGACCGATGCCATGCGTGCCCTCGTCCAGGGAGACGCGCGCTCGCTGCAGCGTGAGGCGGCAAGTGAAAGCGAAAAGTTCATCCAGATTCAGCAGGACCGCAAGATCAAGGCCGAAAAGGCTGCCGCCGAGGCGCAGTCTCTGGCGGAGAAGCTGATGCTGGCGCTGCTGGTTGTCGCCTTGCTGCTGGCCGCCGGCGTCGCTTACCTGGTCACCCGCCGGATATCCGACCAGCTTGGAGGTGAACCGGAACAGGCAAGGCAGCTCGTTCAGCGCATTGCTGGCGGTGACCTGCGCCAGGACGTGCTGCTGCCGGCGGGCGATACGCAGAGCCTGATGGCGCACCAGCAGCAGATGCAGTCACGGCTGCGCGCGATGCTGACGGACGTCGCGTCGACGGTCGCCAGCACGCAGGAGGCAGCGCGGTCGCTGGCCGTTTCGGCACAACAGGTCGCAGAGGCTTCGCACTCGAGCAGCGACTCCGCTTCGTCGATGGCGGCGGTGGTCGAGGAAATGTCGGTCAGCATCGGCGAGGTGACCGACAACGCGCGCGCCGCGCTGAGTACGGCAAGTGCTGCGTCCGGACTCTCCGACCGGGGCGGAGAAGTGATCGAACAGGCAACGAACGAGATCAACCGGATCGCCGATACGGTCCGCCAGACCTCGCAGGCAATGCACGCCCTCGACGAGAGCTCGGAGAAGATCTCGACGGTCGTGCAGGTGATCAGGGAAGTGGCCGACCAGACCAACCTGCTGGCGCTGAACGCTGCCATCGAGGCTGCACGCGCTGGCGAGTCGGGACGCGGCTTCGCGGTTGTCGCTGACGAGGTGCGCAAGCTCGCCGAGCGCACCGCCAAGGCAACCAGCGAGATCAACGCCATGGTGCTGCAGATTCAGCAGGAGACCCGCAATTCGCTGGATTCGATGGCCAGCGCGGTGCGGCAGGTCGATCGCGGCGTTGAACTCGCAGGGTCGGCAGGCGAGGCCATCCGCAACATCCGCGGCAGCGTCGATCAGGTCGTGTCCGCCGTCGGCGAAATCGGCAACGCGATCGCCGAGCAGTCGATCGCCAGCCAGGAGATCGCGCGCCGGGTAGAGCAGGTGGCGCAGTCGTCCGAAGAGAACAACGCGGCCGCCCAGCAGACTGCCGAGGCAGCGCAAACGCTCCGGGATCTGGCGAACGGACTGAGCGCGACGATGGCCCAATTCCGAACCTGAGCTGGGCGATCATGGATCGTGGGCCAGACCGCTGCGGCGCCGACAATCCCATCGAGCAAACGGGCGGCAGGCTCCGTCGCAACTCCGCTGACCGCATTCAGCCGACAAGCAGCGGCAGGCCCCAGAGGGCCCAGGCGGCGACGGCAGCCCACGCCGCCAGGGTCGCCGCCAGGTTGAAACCGGCGTTGTTCTGGCGAAACAGCTGCCAGTTCCAGTAGCCCACCGTCTCGCCGGTTGCCGGCCAGACGGGCAGGAACCGCCGGACGGTCGTGCAATAGTGGTCGTAGGCGGCACCGAAGATCGGCCGCAGGTGCGCCTCCTCCCGCTGCACGCGTGCATCCATGTACAGCCAGTAGAGAATCGTATAGGCGATCAGGATCCAGCCATTCGCCAGCAGCATCAGGAAACCGAAGAGAATGAAGAAGCGACCGAGGTACATCGGGTTGCGCACCATCGTGTAAGGGCCGCGGGCGGTCAGCGTCGAGTTCTTGTCGAGCGAGGCGAAGCACCAGAGCTGAATGAACTCGCCGCACATGGAGACGGCGAAGCCCGGTAGCAGCCAGTCGCTGCGGACGAACTGCGCGACGACGATCATCCCGAGAATGACGATCGGCGCCCGCATGCGGACGAGAAAGCGACGCAAACCGGGGTGGTGGAAGATTCCGTTCGAGGTTTCCTTCATGCTCTACCTTTCATGAGCCGGATTCGCGCCGACCGGCACGCCGCCTCTTGCTCAAACCAAAATAACCGCGGGGCAGCCACAGCTTGCGCCAGCGATTGCTGCGTTCGAAGCGGGCACGCCGTTCGCCATCCATCGCTTGCGGCTGCCATGCGGCCCATTTCTTGTAGACCCCCGCCATGTCCAGCTCTTCGAGCAGTCGGCGCAAGCGAGGCGGCATCCAGGTTGTCGACACGCTCGCCTGAAAATCGATGATTCCCGGAGTTCCGTCCGGCAGCATCAGCAGATTGCCGGCACCCCGTGTGTCGAGATGGACGACCCCACGCGCATGCACAGCCTCGAGCAAGCCTTCGAGGCGCACCAGATAGCCCGGCGTGATCAGCGCGCGCTCGATCTTCGCCAGGCTGCGGCCCGGAACGAAGCGTGCCGCGATGGCATGCGCATCAAGCCTGAAAGCATCGCCCGGCGTGCCGGCGATGCCCTGCAGGCGCTGCAGGGCCCGCAGTTCCCGCCGCAACAGCAAGCGGCCCAGGATGTTCCGCACCCACCAGGAGCGGCTGGAGAAGTCCTTCACCGTCCACTCCGCACCGGCAATCGTGACCCGTTCGACACGCGCGTTCGCCCAGCGGCCATCGCGCAGCAGCGTGCGTTCGGCGCGCGTCAGGTCGGCGCGGGTGAAGGCGGAGGCAGTGGCTGGAACCAGGGTGTTCATGGGTTGTGGCGACGCCCCGCAGAGGAGTCGCCTCGTCGATCTGGCGGATGGGAAATGTCTGAGGCCGCTTCACACATCGCTGCCCGACGGGGCATGTGCTCACGGAAGCGCCCGATTATCCCGAATCTGGGAGCCTGCAGTCAAACGGCAGTCCGCCGCAAGAGGGAGGCGGACGTCGGAGCCCGCCTCGCCGCCCATGGTGCGGACCCGCTGCGCCGCAGGTGGCACTACAATCGAGGCTTCGCCGCTTTCGCTGCCCCGACATGCCTGGAAATGCTTCGCCCACTGGACACCCCTGCCCATTGCGCAGTCCGCGCTGCGTCCGCGGGCACCGTTGTGGCCATGATGGGCGCACGGCAGTCGCCGCGACTCTTCGCCTCGCCGGCTACCCGTGGATCGGGTACGGCGCCATGGCGTTGGCAACGACGGCTGACTTCGTCAATCTGCCGATCCGCGAGCCGCCGCTGTCCCGGCAGGCGACGTGACGGAAAGTGGCATCGTCGACGTTGAACCACCTCGGACTGCCAGTGGGCGCAGAGATCGCGGACTGGCAGCCCCCCGCGCCGCCCCTCTGGCGTGCGCTCGAGGGGCGGCGCGTGCGCCTCGAGCCACTGTCTGCGGAGCGTCATGCGGCCAGTCTGCACGCCGCCAATGTGCTCGACAAGCGCGCCCGCAACTGGACCTACCTCCCCTATGGGCCATTCGCTGATCTCGGCGAGTACGTGGCATGGATCGACGCCAACTGCCGCGGCCCGGACCCGTTGTTCTATGCCATCGTCGAACGGCATTCCGCCGCTGCGGCCGGTGTTGCGAGCTACCTGCGGATCAGCCCGGCCAGCGGCTCGATCGAGATCGGCCACATCAACCTCTCGCCCCGCCTGCAGCGTACCGCAGGCGCCACCGAAGCGATTTACCTGCTGCTGCGACATGCCTTCGAGCTGGGCTACCGGCGCTGCGAGTGGAAGTGCGATGCGCTCAATTCGGCTTCGCGTACCGCCGCACTGCGCCTCGGCCTGTCTTTCGAGGGGATCTTCCGGCAGGCAACCGTGGTCAAGGGTCGCAACCGGGATACCGCCTGGTACGCGGCGATCGATCGCGAATGGCCAGCGCTCGCGGCGGCCTTCTCACGCTGGCTGGACGACGGCAATTTCGACGGCGAAGGCCGGCAGCGCGTATCCCTGTCGGCACTGACGCGACAGGCCTTGTGCCGCGCAAACGGCGTGTCCCCGGAAACCGACGTCCGCGGGAGCGGTACTGACCGATCGGCGCCGGCCGCTTGAACTCCAGCGCCGCCACTCCAGCGCCGCTGGTCGCCTGCTCGGCAGCACAACAGGCAACAGCCGGGGGCGGCATCACGCCGCACCACCCACAGCAGTGTGACGTCATGGCCGCCGGGCCCGCGTCATCTCGCGTTTTCCCGGCGCACCGGGCAGCTTCTCCACCTCCAGTCCGACCGAACGCAGATTGCGGCGAACCTCGCCCTTGGCGCAGTAGGTGACCAGGACTGCGCCGGCGCTCATGCAGCCGGCCAGCTTTGCGAAAACGTCGCGCGTCCACATTTCGGGCTGCACAGCTGGCGAGAACGCATCGTGGTACACCAGATCGTACTCCCCCTGCGGCTCAAACTGGCTGAAGCTGCAATGACACTTCTGCAACCTGAAGTGTTCGTCGAGCTGCCGCTCGCTTCCCCATCGGCAGCGATGAATGGCTTCGAACATGGCCCGCGCCCTCGTCACCGCGAGCTGTTCGGGGTAGTTCAGCAGCGCGACCAAATCGTCGTCAAGGGGATAGGGCTCGATCGCCACATAGGCCACCGCCAGCCGGGCAGAGCGGCTGCCCTGCCATGTCAGGAGGGCGTTGAGGCCGGTGCCGAAGCCAACCTCCAGCACCCGCAGCCGGTTCCGCTGCAACGCGGCCGCTTCACCATAGCCATTGCCGATGAAGACATGCCGAGACTCGAGCAGCGCGCCATGTGACGAGTGGTAATGCTCGTCGACCGCCGGCAGGTACAGCGAATGCGAACCATCGCTCGTCGCAACCAGAAGCCTCTCGCCAAATGGTGCCTCAGCCATGCAGATCAGCGAAGCGGAAAGCCGAAAGCCCTCGCCACGAGTGAGTGGGGAGGGCTTTTGGTTGGTTGGGAGCCTGGCGGTGACCTACTTTCACACATGAGGTATGCACTATCATCGGCGTTCCTTCGTTTCACGGTCCTGTTCGGGATGGGAAGGGGTGGGTCCAAAGGGCTATTGCCGCCAAGCGTAACGGGAGTGTCCGCGGTGTGTCTGCGGACGCAAGAGGGGAAGAAGGGGTTGTGATGTGTTTGAGTTGCAGCGCAAGGTTATAGGATCAAGCCGCACGGGCGATTAGTACTGGTTAGCTCAACGCATTGCTGCGCTTCCACATCCAGCCTATCAACGTGGTGGTCTACCACGGCCCTTGAGGGGGATCGAGTCCCCGGGGAAATCTCATCTTAAGGCGAGTTTCACGCTTAGATGCTTTCAGCGTTTATCTCTTCCGAACTTAGCTACCCGGCGATACGACTGGCGTCATAACCGGTACACCAGAGGTTCGTCCACTCCGGTCCTCTCGTACTAGGAGCAGCCCCCTTCAAATTTCCAACGCCCACGGCAGATAGGGACCAAACTGTCTCACGACGTTTTAAACCCAGCTCACGTACCACTTTAAATGGCGAACAGCCATACCCTTGGGACCGACTACAGCCCCAGGATGTGATGAGCCGACATCGAGGTGCCAAACACCGCCGTCGATATGAACTCTTGGGCGGTATAAGCCTGTTATCCCCAGAGTACCTTTTATCCGTTGAGCGATGGCCCTTCCATACAGAACCACCGGATCACTATGACCTACTTTCGTACCTGCTCGACGTGTGGGTCTCGCAGTCAAGCACGCTTTTGCCATTGCACTATCAGCACGATTTCCGACCGTACCTAGCGTACCTTCGTACTCCTCCGTTACACTTTAGGAGGAGACCGCCCCAGTCAAACTGCCTACCATGCACGGTCCCAGACCCGGATTCACGGGCCGTGGTTAGAACCTCAAACAAACCAGGGTGGTATTTCAAGGTTGGCTCCACCAGAACTAGCGTCCCGGATTCACAGCCTCCCACCTATCCTACACAAGTCGGTTCAAAGTCCAATGCAAAGCTACAGTAAAGGTTCATGGGGTCTTTCCGTCTAACCGCGGGGAGATTGCATCTTCACAACCACTTCAACTTCGCTGAGTCTCAGGAGGAGACAGTGTGGCCATCGTTACGCCATTCGTGCAGGTCGGAACTTACCCGACAAGGAATTTCGCTACCTTAGGACCGTTATAGTTACGGCCGCCGTTTACCGGGGCTTCGATCAAGAGCTCTCACTCCATCAATTAACCTTCCGGCACCGGGCAGGCGTCACACCCTATACGTCCACTTTCGTGTTTGCAGAGTGCTGTGTTTTTATTAAACAGTCGCAGCCACCATTTCACTGCAACCCTTTCAGCCTTCACCCGCGAGGGGCTACAACCTATCAGGGCGCACCTTTTCCCGAAGTTACGGTGCTAATTTGCCGAGTTCCTTCTCCTGAGTTCTCTCAAGCGCCTTAGAATTTTCATCCTGCCCACCTGTGTCGGTTTGCGGTACGGTCTCCTTGTAACTGAAGCTTAGAGGCTTTTCTTGGAAGCATGGTATCAATCACTTCGCAGTCAGAGACCACTCGTTATCACGCCTCGGCATTGATCTCCCGGATTTGCCTAAGAGACCTGCCTACACGCTTGAACCGGGACGTCCAACACCCGGCTGACCTAACCTTCTCCGTCCCCCCATCGCATTACAAAGAGGTACAGGAATATTAACCCGTTTCCCATCGACTACGCTTTTCAGCCTCGCCTTAGGGGCCGACTCACCCTGCGCCGATGAACGTTGCGCAGGAAACCTTGGGCTTTCGGCGAGGGAGCTTTTCACTCCCTTTATCGCTACTCATGTCAGCATTCGCACTTCTGATACCTCCAGCATCCCTCTCGAGACACCTTCAACGGCCTACAGAACGCTCTCCTACCATATCCTTGCGGATATCCGCGATTTCGGTGCATGGTTTGAGCCCCGTTACATCTTCCGCGCAGGACGACTCGACCAGTGAGCTATTACGCTTTCTTTAAAGGATGGCTGCTTCTAAGCCAACCTCCTGGCTGTCTGAGCCTTCCCACCTCGTTTCCCACTTAACCATGTCTTTGGGACCTTAATCGGCGGTCTGGGTTGTTTCCCTCTCGACACCGGACGTTAGCACCCGATGTCTGTCTCCCAAGCTCGCACTCAACGGTATTCTGAGTTTGCAATGGTTTGGTAAATCGCGATGACCCCCTAGCCATAACAGTGCTTTACCCCCGTCGGTGATACTTGAGGCACTACCTAAATAGTTTTCGGAGAGAACCAGCTATTTCCAAGTTTGTTTAGCCTTTCACCCCTATCCACAGCTCATCCCCTAATTTTTCAACATTAGTGGGTTCGGACCTCCAGTGCGTGTTACCGCACCTTCATCCTGGCCATGGATAGATCACTTGGTTTCGGGTCTACGTCCAGCAACTAGGCGCCCTATTCGGACTCGGTTTCCCTACGCCTCCCCTATGCGGTTAAGCTCGCTACTGAACGTAAGTCGCTGACCCATTATACAAAAGGTACGCAGTCACCCCACGAGGGGGCTCCCACTGTTTGTATGCATGCGGTTTCAGGATCTATTTCACTCCCCTCCCGGGGTTCTTTTCGCCTTTCCCTCACGGTACTGGTTCACTATCGGTCGATTACGAGTATTTAGCCTTGGAGGATGGTCCCCCCATCTTCAGACAGGATTTCTCGTGCCCCGCCCTACTTGTCGCAAGCTTGGTACCACGATCAGGTTTTCGCGTACGGGGCTGTCACCCACTACGGCGCCACTTTCCAGAAGCTTCCGCTAACACGATCGCTATCACTTGCCGGCTGCTCCCATTTCGCTCGCCACTACTCTGGGAATCTCGGTTGATTTCTTTTCCTCCGGCTACTTAGATGTTTCAGTTCGCCGGGTTCGCCTCCACACGCCTATGTATTCAGCGTGGGATACTCCTCGCGGAGTGGGTTTCCCCATTCGGACATCTCTGGATCAAAGCTTCATTGCCAGCTCCCCAGAGCTTTTCGCAGGCTTGTACGTCCTTCATCGCCTGTAATCGCCAAGGCATCCACCACATGCACTTATTCGCTTGATCCTATAACCTTGCGCTCTCTTGTCGAGAACACAACGCCACAGGCAACTCGGTGCAACCCCCATACCAATAGGCACAGGGGTTCGATGCAATCACAACCGTATCACCAGCAACCCAATGTCCCGGGATGCCGGCAATACAACCTTCTTCCATCTTGTTAAAGAACACAGACCCCGTAAGGGGTCAGGCCTGCAGGGTGCCACCACCCCGCAGGCCTGACCACTCACTCGCCGCACACAACCCTGGTGGAGGATGACGGGATCGAACCGACGACCCCCTGCTTGCAAAGCAGGTGCTCTCCCAGCTGAGCTAATCCCCCGCCGCGCTCAACAACTCAACGCCCATCCGTCGCACCAATCTCCGGCGCTCCGTCGCAACGCTGGTGGGTCTGGTTGGAATCGAACCAACGACCCTCGCCTTATCAAGACGATGCTCTAACCGACTGAGCTACAGACCCGCCGCATGTGCAGCCTGTGACAACCGATAGGTTGTGAGTTCTCGATCCAGCTCTTCTCTAGAAAGGAGGTGATCCAGCCGCAGGTTCCCCTACGGCTACCTTGTTACGACTTCACCCCAGTCACGAACCCTGCCGTGGTAATCGCCCTCCTTGCGGTTAGGCTAACTACTTCTGGCAGAACCCGCTCCCATGGTGTGACGGGCGGTGTGTACAAGACCCGGGAACGTATTCACCGCGACATGCTGATCCGCGATTACTAGCGATTCCGACTTCACGCAGTCGAGTTGCAGACTGCGATCCGGACTACGATCGGCTTTCTGAGATTGGCTCCCCCTCGCGGGTTGGCAACCCTCTGAACCGACCATTGTATGACGTGTGAAGCCCTACCCATAAGGGCCATGAGGACTTGACGTCATCCCCACCTTCCTCCGGTTTGTCACCGGCAGTCTCATTAAAGTGCCCAACTCAATGATGGCAATTAATGACAAGGGTTGCGCTCGTTGCGGGACTTAACCCAACATCTCACGACACGAGCTGACGACAGCCATGCAGCACCTGTGTTCAGGTTCTCTTGCGAGCACTCCCGAATCTCTCCAGGATTCCTGACATGTCAAGGGTAGGTAAGGTTTTTCGCGTTGCATCGAATTAATCCACATCATCCACCGCTTGTGCGGGTCCCCGTCAATTCCTTTGAGTTTTAGCCTTGCGGCCGTACTCCCCAGGCGGTCAACTTCACGCGTTAGCTACGGCACTAAAAGGTTTAACCCTCCCAACACCTAGTTGACATCGTTTAGGGCGTGGACTACCAGGGTATCTAATCCTGTTTGCTCCCCACGCTTTCGTGCATGAGCGTCAGTAGTGACCCAGGGGGCTGCCTTCGCCATCGGTGTTCCTCCACATCTCTACGCATTTCACTGCTACACGTGGAATTCCACCCCCCTCTGCCACACTCCAGCCTGGCAGTCTCAAATGCAGTTCCCAGGTTGAGCCCGGGGCTTTCACATCTGACTTACCAAACCGCCTGCGCACGCTTTACGCCCAGTAATTCCGATTAACGCTCGCACCCTACGTATTACCGCGGCTGCTGGCACGTAGTTAGCCGGTGCTTCTTAGTCGGGTACCGTCATCTACACAGGATATTAGCCCGTGCAATTTCTTCCCCACCGAAAGAGCTTTACAACCCGAAGGCCTTCTTCACTCACGCGGCATGGCTGGATCAGGCTTCCGCCCATTGTCCAAAATTCCCCACTGCTGCCTCCCGTAGGAGTCTGGGCCGTGTCTCAGTCCCAGTGTGGCGGATCATCCTCTCAGACCCGCTACGGATCGTCGCCTTGGTAGGCCTTTACCCCACCAACTAGCTAATCCGACATCGGCCGCTCCCAGAACGCAAGGTCTTGCGATCCCCTGCTTTCCTGCTCACAGAATATGCGGTATTAGCGTAACTTTCGCTACGTTATCCCCCATTCCAGGGCACGTTCCGATGCATTACTCACCCGTTCGCCACTCGTCGCCAGGTTGCCCCGCGCTACCGTTCGACTTGCATGTGTAAGGCATGCCGCCAGCGTTCAATCTGAGCCAGGATCAAACTCTTCAGTTCAAATCCCAAAACTCTCGCTCGACGCGCTACCAACCCCAGAACTCAAACCCCGGATCAACACCAGAACCCTCATCCCAGAATCAGCAGCTAAACTTCCGTGCGAGTCCTTCCATCTCTCGGCAGCCCGCGCAAAACTCTCGCAAACCACCACCAGACCAAGAACCCACACCTATCGGTTGTCTCATTTTTAAAGAGCTGCAGGCGGGCCCGGAAGCCAGACTGCGGTGCTGCCCGAGCAGCAAGAGGGGCGCATTATACCGTCGTTTCCCCGTGCGTCAACACCTGTTGCGGAGAAAGTGGCAATTGCGGCCGGAGACGGCCCGCTTCCGAAACGACGAAGGGCCCGGCGTCGGCGCGCGGTGTTTGCGCTGGCTGGAGCCACGTCTCGTCAACGCTGCTGACGGGCGCTCGGAAAATCGGCTGCGGCTGGTCGATCGGAGCAACAGCTTCGCGGGGAGCCACGGTGGGAAGCAGCGGCGGGCCGCCGCCTGTCCGCGGCCGCCCGCACGCTGCAAAGCGCTGCCGGAGCGAGCGCCGTGCTCGCACCAGGCGCTCTACGCCCTGGTCACCGGCTCGCTCCATCGAGCGCTGGTGCCTGCGCACCCTCAAGCTTCCTGATGTCCGCCGGCGAGAGCTGTGGCCGGTTGACCTGGATGGTCAGCGTGTTCAAGCGGGCGGTGAGCGGGAATGGCGGCGTGTAGTCGGCATCGTTGACCCCGGTGAGGGTATCCGAACCGATGTCGAAGCTTTCGTCCCACTGCAGGATCATCGGCAGTGTCTTTTCCATCGTGATCGTCTGCACCACCTTGCCGTCCACCTTCAGGACACCGGTGCCGGGCCGGCCGAGGCCGCTCATGTTGTTGAACGCCAGCGTACCGACGCCGAGGCCGTCGTACTTGAAGTCGAACTCAAGGACATGCCGCCCCGGTGTGAGGGCTTCGGTGCCCTCCCACTTCACCCGCTTCAGATCGATCAGATTCCACAGGAACACCGGCTTGCCCTTCAGCAGGTAGAAGCCGTATCCCGCGAAGCGGCCGCCGGAAGTCAGGATCATGCCCTCGGCGCCGCCCTGCGGCACGTCGATGTCGGCGGTGATCGTGTAGGACGAGTTCAGCAGGAACGGCGAGTCCCCTTGCGGCAACCCGGTCATCGGCCGCGTGTAGACAAATTCCGTCCGGCCGGCGGTGATGTTCGGCCGCGGCGCGACGATACGGGCTGCCACCGACGCATCCAGCGGCAAGACCTGATGCTTCTTCGCTTCGGCAAGGAACTTCTGCCGCATCTCCTTGACCTTCTGCGGGTTTTGCGCGGCGATGTCCTCCGTCTGGTTGAAGTCCTTGCCCAGGTTGTAGAGCTGGAACATCTGGTTGTTCAGCGGATCGGGGTTGGCGGTCCCGAAAGCCTGCCACGGCGCGCGGTTGACCTTGGTGCTCAGGAGCCAGCCGTCATCATAGAGCGCCCACTGGCCCATCATTTCGAAGTACTGCGTCCTGTGCCGCGACGCCGCCTTGGAGTTGGCGGGGTCGAAGGTGTAGGCGAAGCTGGTGCCCTCGATCGGCGCCTGCCTGATGCCATCCACCATCACCGGCGCCTTGATGCCCGCCGCTTCGAGGATGGTCGGCACGACGTCGATGACGTGCACGAACTGCTGGCGCAGGGCGCCCTTGTCCTTGATGCGCGCCGGCCAGGAGACGACCATGTTCTGGTTGATGCCGCCGAGCCGGGAAGCATTCTGCTTGAACCAGTCGAACGGTGTGTCGAAGGCCCACGACCAGCCGGCCGACATGTGGTTGTAGGTCTGCT
Source organism: Candidatus Accumulibacter similis (assembly GCA_013347225.1). Lineage (NCBI taxonomy): Bacteria > Pseudomonadati > Pseudomonadota > Betaproteobacteria > Candidatus Accumulibacter > Candidatus Accumulibacter similis. The sequence goes on from CP054595.1 coordinate 385,461, forward strand.
CGGTGCCCCAGACCTCGTACCACTTCATCTGCACGTCGGCCGGCATCTCGGCAACGCCATTGAAAAAGGCGACTTCGTTGGGTGTGCCCATCGGCCCGCCCTCGGCGCTGGTGCCGTTGTCGCCGTTGATGTAGATGACGAGCGTGTTGTCGAGCCTGCCGAGATCCTGGAAGTGCTGGATGACGCGACCGATCTCGTAGTCATTGTAGGCGGCGTAGGCGGCGAAGACTTCGACCTGGCGGATGAAGAGCTTCTTCTCGTCGGCCGTGAGCTCGTCCCACGGCTTGAGCATGTCGTTCGGCCACGGCGTGAGCTTGGCGTCGCTGGGAACCAGACCGAGCTTCTTCTGGTTGGCGAAGATGGTCTCGCGCAGCTTCTCGTACCCGCCGTCGAAGAGATGCATCGCGCTGATTCTGTCGACCCACTCCCTGGTCGGGTGGTGCGGAGCGTGGGTGGCCCCCGGCGCGTACTTGATGAAGATCGGCTTGCCCGGATCCGTCTGGTGGATCCGCGTCATGTAGTCGATCGCTTCGTCGGCCATCGCGGTGATGAGGTTCCACGTACCCGGCTGCTTGCCGAGGAAGGGGTAGATCTGGGTCGTGTTGCGGAACAGATTCGGCTGCCACTGGTTGGCGTCGCCGCCGACGAAGCCGTAGAAGTACTCGAAACCCATGCCGGTCGGCCACTGGTCGAACGGTCCGGCCTGGCTGGCGGCGAAGGCCGGGACATTGTGGTCCTTGCCGAACCAGGCGGTCGCGTAGCCGTTGTCAACCAGCATCCGGCCGATCGTCGCCTTGTCCTTGCCGATGATGCTGTTGTAGCCGGGAAAACCGGTCGACTGCTCGGAGATCACTCCGAAACCGACCGAGTGGTGATTGCGGCCGGTGATCAGCGCGGCGCGCGTCGGCGAGCACAGCGCGGTCGAGAAAACCCGGTTGTAGCGCAGCCCCTCGTCGGCGATGCGATCCATCGTCGGCGTCGGAATGACGCCGCCGAAGGTACTCGGAACACCGAAGCCGGCGTCGTCGGTGATGATCAGCAGCACGTTCGGTGCGCCCTTCGGCGGCACGATGCGCGGCGCCCACCACGGCTTCGACTGCAGCGCCTCGTTCCTGATGACGCCACCGAACTTCGGATCGGGTGCCGGCAGTTGCTGGTTGCCAATGGTGCTGGTGGCACTGGGCGAGCCCAGCGTGCCGGTGACCTGCTGCGCCGTTGCCGTGCCGACCGTGAACACGGCGGCGAGGCAGACGAATGACGCACGGAGCCAGTTGCGAGTCCTGTGCATGGCGGCCCCTCCTCGATCAACGGGATTGGTACTATAGCAACATCACGTCCCGTGATGGCTTGCCGTCCCGGACATTTTTTCACGATCGATCGGAGTCCCTCAGCGCTGTGTTCCGCCAACGGTGCGCCCACTCTGTGGACCGACAAACACAGTTGGCGACGGGCACCACCGACACGAGAGTTTGCCGCAATGACCGAGGAACACCGCCCGTACCGACCCCGCGAGCAGCGCCAGCACGCCTGCCGGAGCCTCGTCGCGTACACCGTGTGCGCGTTCGCCGGGCGGCACCCTGCTTGAGCGGTCTGCGGATCGCCCCTGTGCTGCGCCGCCTCTATCCGCTGGCGGCGTTCCTCGGTGGCTTCGCCTGGGATGCGCTGACCATTGGTCAACGCATCCGCGTCGTCGACTTCTGGCGCCTCGGCGCATTCCTCGCGGGCGCCGCTGTGCTGACGCTCTGGCTAGCTCGCCGCGAAGCACGTGGCCTGACGCCGCCTGCGGGCAGCGCGACGCTCCGCGTCCGCTTGGCCTGGCTGTTCTGGCAAGCGCCCTACCTCTTGCTGCAGTTCTTCTTCGGCGGCATCTTTTCGGCGCTGTTCATTCTCTATTTCAAGAGTTCCGGACACCTCGGCACCTGGCTGACGGCGGCGTTCCTCGCCGCCCTGCTGGTCGGCAACGAGTTTGCCGGCAACCGTTACGGACGACGCTTCACACTGACCTGGGCCCTGCTTGCGCTGAACACGATCCTCCTCTTCAATTTCGCTCTGCCACATGCCCTCGGGAGCCTGAATCCCCTCTGGTTCTATGCCTCCACCATCGCCGGGGTCATCCTGACGCACAGCCTGCACTGGCTGGCACCACGGCGGCCGGGCCGCATCGGGCCGGCTTGGGGGTTGAGTGCGCTCCTGATGCTGGCCTTCAGCCTCGACATGATCGCACCGGTGCCGCTCGTCAAACGGCAACTGGCAGTGGGACAGGATTTCGTGCTGGACTCCGGACGCTATGCCGTGCAGGTGGAGCGGGCGGCGTGGTGGCAGTGGTGGCGCGACCAGGCGGGCGTCGTCCACGTGCCCGCAGGCGGGCGCCTGTACGGATTGTCGGCGGTATTCGCACCGCTGGGCGTGACGGCAGACCTCGAGCACCGCTGGGAGGTCCGCGGACCAGACGGCTGGCGGCTCGTCTATCGCCGGCCGTTCACGACCACAGGCGGGCGCGATCGCGGCTTTCGCGGCTACTCGTGGGTACTCAACCCGCCACCGGGCGACTGGCGCTTCATCGTCGCCACGCAGGACGGCCGAACGATCGACATCCTCCGGCTGCGGGTCGAACGTGGCGTGCCAGCGGCCAGCGAAGTGCAAGTCCGCGTCATCGATTGAGCGACCGCAGAGCGGCGTGACGCTGATGCCGCTAAACCCGGCGGCGATGCCGGCAAAGCCGTGCCGGATGGAGTTGCCGATGAGATTGCTGAGCACCTGCTCCAGCGGACGGGGTAATCATCCGTGTCGAGGTCGGCAGGGCTATCCCATTTGACGCGATGAGCGGTGTGCCTCAGCAGCGGTTTCAGGGTGAGCAGCCACTCCTCGACCGTCTGCCGCAGCGGGAAGCGTCGGCGACGCACACTCTCCTGATCGGCCGCGACCTGCCTGAAACCCGCGATCGGGTCGACGGCCCGGGCGGCGTTGCGTTCGAGTGGATCGACAGCCTCCTTGCTTCGGGTCAGGAAGCTGTCAAGCCGGGAACGGCGGAGTGCCCCCCAGGGGGACGACGGCGGCGACGCGGCGCACGTCGGCACCGAACGCGCCGGCAACAGTCCAGGCGTTGTGCCCAGTGGTGTGTTGAGCTCGTGCGCCATGCCGGCCACCCGATGGCCCGGTGCCGCCAGCTTCGCGGCCGGCACCAATTGCTCCATCGCCTGCCGCAGTTCGGCGGTACGCTAGACCACCCGTTCCTCCAGTGTGCAGCATGTTCTCCCTGACGTTCTGCTCGAACTGTTCGGGATGCCGGCAACTGGCCTCCATCAACGGGCGCCGGTGGCGACCTGCGCCCTCGTCGGGCGGAACAACCGTGCCGGCCACATACTGGCCCACCAGTTCCTTTTCCTTGCTGCAGAGGAAGCCCAGGCCAAACGCATTGACGCATGGCGTTTCACCCTGCCGATTCCGGCGCAGCATGATGCTGTTCGGGCTTTCGCCCAGTTCCCGGTACTGCCGCTCACTCTCCTGCAGTTGCTGCGCCGCTCGCTTGCGTTCGCTGATGTCGCGCACGATGACCGTTGGCGCCGCGAATGGGCAGCACGGCCGTACCCCACCGGGCTTGGCACACGACGACGAGCGGCGGCGCGATGGCCGCTGCGGCCTTCGCAGTCACGCGTGGATTCGGAACCGGTCGCCGGCGACCGGTGCTTCATCGGCGGCACCCAGGACAGACGAACGATCGACATCCTTCGCCCATGTCGCGCTCTGGTGCAGACGCGCCCGCCCGGTCTCGCGAGCAACACGCTCGGGCACCGGCGGAGCACGCGAATCAACCAAAGGGTCACCGCAGGACCGTGATCAGCTGCCAGATCGCGAAGCCGAGCAGGAATGTGCCGGCAGTGCGATTGATCGCCTGCAGGACGCGCGGCCCGATTCGCTGGCGGATGGCGGCGATTGCCGATGCGAGTGCCAGCCACCAGAGCGCGGATCCGCAAAAGACGCCGAGAACCATGATCACTGCCGCCGTGCCGGTCGTCGCCGCATCGCCGCCGCCGATCGTCGCGAAGACCGCGATGAAGGACAGGATGGTCATCGGATTGGTCAGCGTCAGGGCAAAGACCGAGGCAAAGGCACGCCAGGCGCCGACGTCATCGGCGGCTCCTGACGACCGTGCGGGCGGCACCGTGCGGTACAACTGCACGCCCATCCAGCCGAGAAAGGCCGCACCGCCGACGGCGAGCGGCAGCGCCAGAGTGACGAAGAACTGCGTTACCGCCGCCAGGCCGAACGCGCCGACGGCACCATAGACTCCGTCGGCGACGGCGGCCCCGAGGCCGCTGACAAAACCGATGCGAGCGCCGTGCGCCAGCGTGCGCTGAATGCAGAGCAGGCCGATCGGCCCGACCGGTGCGGCGATCGAGAGACCGATCAGGCCCGCCTTGAGAAAGAGAAGAGCATCCACTGCCACCGTCCCGCGACTGAAACCGGAGAAGGGCTGCATTCTGGCACCGCCCAGCCCGCACCTGAATGGAAGAATGAAGGAAAGAGCATCGACTTTCCTTCAAAATTCAGGCTGGAGCCACTGCCGGCCTGACAACCATGGAACTCGATGCGAAAGCCTGGAAGATTCTCGCCGCCGTGCAGCGTGACGGCCGCGTCTCGCTCAAGTCGTTGGCCGCCGAAGCCGGTCTGTCGCTGCCGGCAGTCTCGGAACGGCTGAAGCGGCTCGAGGAAGCCGGTGTCGTGACCGGCTACCGCGCCGAGGTGAATGTCGCCGCGCTCGGCTACGGGGTATTGGCGATGATCGCCATGACGACGCCGCAGGCGGACAAGGCGCGCCTCCTGGCGCTGCTCCGAACGCTGCCGGAAGTGACTGAATGCCTGCACGTCACCGGCCAGGACTCGTACCTGCTGCGCATCGTCGCGCGCGACATCGCTCACCTCGAGCAACTGGTGGGCAGCATCAACCACTACGGCGAGACGCGTACCTCGATCGTCATGTCGGTACCGATCCCGCTGCGCCCGGTGGCGCCACCGCAAGGCGCTCAGGACCCTTGAGCCGGCGGCAGGGCACGGGCGAGCGCAAGGACGGTCACCTGCGCCGCGCCGTGCAGCTTCAGCGTCCGCGCCAGTTCATCCAGCGAAGTGCCGGTGGTCATCACGTCGTCGATCAGCAGCAGTCGCCGGCCGCTGAAATCGGCCGTACACTCGAAGGCGCCGCGTACGTTCCTTGCCCGCTCACGCCACGGCAGCTCGGCCTGGACAGCCGTGTGACGGATGCGCCGGCAGCTGCGGCTGTCGATCGGCAGGTGCCGCGCCTTGCCGAAGACACGGGCCAGTTCGCCTGCCTGATTGAAGCCGCGTTCGCGCAGCCGCAGCGGATGCAGTGGCATGGGGATGATCAGGTCGGCCTCGATGCGCTCCGGCACCGCCGCCAGCCTTTCCCCGAACCAGCCGCCAAGGGCCAGCCGATGTCCGTACTTGAAGGACTGCACCAGCTTGTCGATCGGAAAGGCATAGCGGTAGACGGCCGTACCGGCGTCGTAGTGTGGCGGGTGGCTCAGGCAGCGACCACAGACCTCGCCGAGCGGAGTGGGCAGTGCGCAGCGTGGGCACCGTGCCGCCGGCAGCCGCGGCAGATCGTTCTCACAGGCCTGGCAGAGCAGGCTCGTGCCACTGTCCGCGGCGCACAGCAGACAATCCTGGGACAGCAGCGCAGCGCACGCGGCGCGGACCAGGGCCGCGGTTTCGGTTAAGATTGACATCCTGCGGGGCCTCGTAAAGAATTCGCGCTGACCGGCCTCATATCACACCCACTCTAGGTTCACCAATCATGAATGCCATTCCGCAAGTCGCCGCGCGCCCGCGCGAGGAAGCCGCTGCAACCGTCAAGCCGGCCGCCCGCTGGACTGTCGCCGAAGTCGAAGCCCTCTACCAGTTGCCGTTCATGGATCTGATCCATCGCGCGCAGCAGGTGCACCGGGAGCACTTCGACGCCAACGAGATTCAACGCTCGACCCTGCTGTCCGTCAAGACCGGCGGCTGTTCCGAAGACTGTGGCTATTGCTCGCAGGCCGCCCGTTACAACACCGACACCGAGCGCGAGGCGATGCTGCCGCTCGACGAGGTCGTCGCGGCGGCGCAGGCGGCCAAGGACAAGGGAGCGTCACGCTTCTGCATGGGCGCTGCCTGGCGTGGCCCGAAGGACAAGGATCTGGCGAGGGTCAGCGAGATGATCCGTGCCGTCAAGGGACTGGGCCTGCAGACCTGCGTCACCCTGGGAATGCTCAAGGAGGGGCAGGCCGCAGAACTCAAGGAAGCCGGACTCGACTACTACAACCACAACCTCGACACCGACGCATCGTTCTATGGGCAGGTGATCACCACCCACAGGCATGCCGACCGGATCGACACGCTGGGCCAGGTACGCGAAGCCGGCATCAAGGTCTGTTCGGGCGGCATCATCGGCATGGGTGAGTCGCGCCGCAACCGTGCCGCGCTGATTGTCCAGCTCGCCAATCTCGATCCACCACCAGAGTCGGTGCCGATCAACAACCTGGTGCCGATCCCGGGAACACCGCTGGCAAACGCCGCGCCGATCGACGGTTTCGAGTTCGTCCGCACCATCGCCGCGGCGCGCATCACCATGCCGAACAGTTTCGTCCGGCTGTCGGCCGGACGCCAGGAGATGAGCGATGAACTGCAGGCGCTCTGCTTCCTCGCCGGCGCCAACTCGATCTTCTACGGCGACAAGCTGCTGACGACCGGCAACCCGGAAGCCGACCGCGATGAGGCGCTGTTCGACAGGCTCGGGCTGCGGCCGATCTAGTTCCTGATGGGCCCGGCACCGGCGCAGTTCGTCGATCAGCGCCAGGTGCGGCGCAACTTCGCCCGCGCCGCACCGACCTACGACGAAGTGGCGGTGCTGCAGCGCGAGGTGGGCAGCCGCATGCTCGAACGGCTCGACTACGTGCGCATCGAGCCAAAACGAATCCTCGACCTCGGCTGTGGAACCGGCGCCAGCCTGACGGCGCTGCACGAGCGCTATGGGTCAGCGGCGGTGATCGGCGCCGACCTCAGCGAAGCGATGCTGCGCGCCGGCAAGGCACGACGCTCGCGCCTGCGCTGGCTGCTGCCCTTCGTGCGCGGCAACCGGCCGCCGTTGCTGGCTGCCGACGCGGCTGCGCTGCCGTTCGGCGTGCGCTCCTTCGGCCTGCTGTGGACCAACCTGATGCTGCACTGGCTCGATGATCCGCTGCCGGCGCTGCGCGAGATGCATCGCGTACTCGAGATCGACGGCCTGCTGATGTTCTCGACCTTCGGCCCGGACACGCTGCGGGAGCTGCGCGCGAGCTTCAGCGACGGTCATCCGCACACGCAACGCTTCACCGACATGCACGATTACGGCGACATGCTCGTCGAATGCGGTTTCAGCGACCCGGTGATGGATGCCGAAATGCTGACGATGACCTACGCCAGCTTCGACGACCTCATCGCCGACCTGCGCCGCAGCGGCTCGGGCTGCGCCATGCATGGTCGACGGCAGGGGCTGATGGGGCGTACGGCATGGGCGGCTGCACGCGCGGCCTACGAGAGACTGGCGCGCGACGGCCGCCTGCCGGCAACCGTTGAAGTGGTCTACGGACACGCCTGGAAAGGGCAGCCGAGGAAGACCGCCGACGGGCGGACGATCGTCCGCTTCGAGCGGTCTCAGCGAGACCGCTGAGACCGCTGCCGGTAGCCCACACCAGCGTCTCTGCCACGCGCAGCGACAGCGATCAGCGGAAGAACTCCTCGAGGCGGATGAAGACCTCGTGTTCGGCTCCGTGACGGCGAACTGCGAGCACGTCCTCGAGCTTCTCGACCTGCTTCACCATCTGCTCCAGACGCTCGTCCTCATTCACCAGCAACCAGATGCGACTGGTCTGGCCGCTGCCGACCGGCATCACGAGGATCGCCTCGACGTTGTAGGCGCGGCGGGAAAACAAACCGACGACATGCGACATCACGCCGGCGTGGTTATTGACATCCAGTTCGAGTACCGCGCGCGCCAGCGCCTGATTCTCGGTTCTTGTCAGCGAGTTCATCGTTCAGCCTCCGATCATGTCCTTGTTGGCGGCGCCGGGCGGCACCATCGGCAGCACCTGTTCACGCATCTCGATGCCGGCGTGAATCAGCATCGGACCGCGTGTCGACAGCGCGGCAGCGAGCGCCGCGCGCGGATCGCTGGCGCCATCGAGATCGATCGCCGGCACGCCGAAGCCCTTGGCGACGCGTACGAAATCTGGCATTCCCTTGAACTTCGAGGCGTAGATGCGCTCGCCGTAGAACAGCGTCTGCTGCTGGAAGACCAGCCCCAGCGACGCGTTGTTCATCAGCACGATCTTGACATTGACCCCCTCCTCGGCTGCCGTTACGAGTTCCTGGACGTTCATCAGGATGCTGCCGTCACCACTGAAGCAGACGACTGTCCGCTGCGGTTCGGCGAGCGCGGCGCCGATCGCTGCCGGCACGCCGAAGCCCATCGTGCCGAGGCCACCCGAGGTCAGCCACTGGCGCGGCCGGCGCAGCGGGTAGGCCTGCGCCACCCACATCTGGTGCTGCCCGACGTCAGTGGTGATCGTTGCCTCGTCGTCGAGACAGTCGGCGACGGCACGGATCAGCCCATAAGGCGTCCGCGGATCGTCGATACCCGGCGTGCGCAGCGGGTGCTCGGCCTTCAGCGAGGCGACGCGCGCCAGCCACCCAACGCGCCGGGCACCGTCGATCGCGGGCAGCAACCGCTGCAGGACAGCTCCGACATCGCCGGCAATGCCGACATGTGCGGTCTTGATCTTGTCCAGCTCGGACGGGTCGATGTCGATGTGGACGATCTTCGCCTGCGGGCAGAAACCAGCCACCTTGCCGGTGGCGCGGTCGTCGAAGCGGGCACCGATGGCGATCAGCAGATCGCACTCGTCGAGCGCCAGATTGGTGCAGCGGGCGCCATGCATCCCGAGCATGCCGAGCGAAAGCTCGTGATCGACCGGCATCGCGCCGAGCGCCATCAGCGTCATCACGGTCGGCAGGCTCGCCTTCTCGGCAAGCGCGACGGCAGCCGCCGCGGCCCCCGAATGGACGACGCCGCCGCCAAGGTAGAGAATAGGCCGGACCGCCTCGTTGATCATCGCGGCGGCGGCGCCGATCAGCTCCTCCGCCGGCGGCGGCAGCGGATCGGCGGCGCCCGGTGCCGGCCACTCGGCAACCTCGACCACCTGATTCTGCACGTCCTTCGGTATATCGACGACTACCGGACCGGGTCGGCCGGAGGCGGCAATGCGGAAGGCACGCGGAATCACCTGCAGCAGTTCCTCCGCCGAACCGACGAGGAAGTTGTGCTTGGTGATCGGGATGCTGAGACCGTAGGTGTCGACCTCCTGGAAGGCATCGGTACCGATCATCGCTCGCGGCACCTGGCCGGTGATCGCTACCAGCGGGATCGAATCGAGCTTGGCATCGGCGATCGCCGTCAGCAGGTTGGTCGCACCCGGACCCGACGACGCCATGCACACCGCGGGCCTCCCGGTGGCACGGGCCATTCCCTGCGCCATGAAGCCGCCCCCCTGTTCATGGCGGGCGAGGACGTGGTGGATCAGCTTCGATGCCGACAGGGCATCGTAGATCGGCAGGATGGCGCCGCCGGGGATGCCGGCCAGCGTCCGGATACCCTGTCGTTCGAGGAGGCGGACGACGATCTGCGCACCGCTGAGGGATTCTGGGGCTTCTCTGCTCAAGGCACTCTCCTGAAAAAAAGCGCCACTGGATGCGGCGGACGCTGGACCGCAATAAAGGCGAAACCCCCGCTCGGTTTGCACCGGCGGGGGTTTCTGGAATCTGTCGTCGTCTTCCCGACCTAGCTTCTCTCGACCCTCGACGGTGCGTCACGTCGTACGCCTGCCAGGCGTACTACAGCGACCGCCAGCAAACCAGCGGCGTCAAAGCGCGTGGCACTGGCCACCGCCGGTCGATGCGCTACGGGCTTGGCATGACGGAACATTGGCGCCAGATGCTGGAGTGGTCGAACGAGGCCACATTAGAACCGACCGCGACGAGAAACGCAACCCCGATCGCTGCCAACCGTGGCGCAAGGACAACAGGCTCGGCCTGCAACTGTGACGCGACTGGCGCCAGCGGCAAGGACGGCGCCACCGCCGGGCGCCGGCGCGGCGGTGGCCCGCGCGCGGCTCAGGGTAGTGCCAGACTTTCGTCGCCCACCACGGCGAGCGGCGTCACGGTCACGGCGACTTCCAGATCGTGCGCGTCACCGCCGAGGATGACGCCGCGCAGCGGCGAGACGTCGGCAAAATCCCGGCCCCAGGCGAGTGTGATGTGCTGCGTGTCGGGCAACAGGTTGTTGGTCGGATCAAAGTCCACCCAGCGTCCGCCCTCGAGTTCGGGGCAGTAGACCGAAACCCAGGCGTGCGAGGCGTCGGCCCCGACCATCCGCGGCTGACCGGGCGGTGGGTGGGTGAGCAGATAGCCACTGACGTAACGCGCGGCAAGACCCTGCGAGCGCAGGCAGGAGAGCATCAGGTGGGCGAAATCCTGGCAGACGCCGCGCTTTTCCGCCAGCACCTCGAGAACCGGCGTCGCGACCGTGGTGGCTTCCGGATCGAACTCGAACTCATGGTAGATACGGCTCATCAGTGCCTGCACCGCCTCCAGCACCGGGCGCCGCGGCGTGAAGCAGCTCCTGGCATAGGCAGCGAACTCGTGCTTCACCCGCACATAGGGCGATTCGAACTGGTAGCACGCAGCGTCGAGCAGCACCGGCCGCGCGCCGTAGGCCAACGCATCGCGCACGCTTTCCCAACTCGGCGAGGCGCTCAGGTATCCGGGCGCGTGTGCCGACCCGGCGGCCGCCGCGCTACCGGCGCTGGCGAGCGCCACCGCGGCCTCCCTGGGCAGATGCGACGCCACCTCGACCGTGCTCTCGGCGCACACGCAGAGACTGTCGTGCGGGAACTCGAGCGCGAGTTCCCGCACGACGTTGCCGAAGCAGTCGTGGCGCTCGCGCTCGGCTGTGGGCTGCGGCGCGACGCTGATCCGGTGCGCGAGGCAGCTTTGCCACCTGCCATCGCGCGGCGTCAGATGCAGCAACTGGCGCGACAACGACACCGGGCTCTCGTAGCGGTAGCTCGTCTCGTGCAGGATGTGATAGCGGGCCGGCGGCGGAGTCACGTCGATCACGAAGAGAAGGTTTGCCGGCTGACGTCGCCAACGTGACTGAAGAAACGCATCTCCAGACGATCCGAGAGCGCTGCCGCCGCAAGCGAAATGTCGCCCAGCCGCAGCGCCAGGTCGAGACAGGGATCGCACGAGCGACACTGGCTGAAGCTCAGTCCCTCGAAGCGGCCGAGGTCGAAGCCCTGCAGTGCGGCGCGCGCCGAGCGCATGCTGTCCTCGCGCGGGCCACCGAGCAGGCGGGTCATGTTGTCGAGGTAGCGGACCAGGATCTGCAACTGGAAGGACACCGAATGCGGATTGCCTTCGTCAAAGACGATCAGGTCGAGTGTCGGTAAGACTTGCGGCTGGGTCATGTAGCGCGAACGATAGGTGATGATGCTGTCGGTCAGTTCGAGCAGCCACTCGAGGCTGCCGGCAACTCGCGTCGAGTCGAGGCGGAGGAAGCCGGCAACGGCATTGGCAAGGAACACCAGACGTTCGATCCGTCGGCCGATGATCAGGAAACGCCAGCCATCGTCGCGCGTCATGTTGTCCATCGCGAAGCCGGCGAGCGACGAGGAGGTGAGAAGCACCTCGTCGAGGAAAGCCAGGGCATCGCTCGGTACCGGGGGCAGCGCCTCGGCAGCGGCACTGTAACGCTGCAACCGCTGCTGCAGGCGATTGATCGCATGCCAGTTGTCGAGCGAGAAGCGCTCGCGCACCTGCGTCGCCACCCACAGCAGGCGGTGGATGTCGCCAGCCAGACCCTCGCCCCACTCCTCGCCGCAGACGGCGCGCAGGAGTTCCGCTTCGCGCGACGGCGGCGCCGTCTCGGGATTGCCATCTGTCGACTCGGCGGCCGGCAGCACCTGCAGGACGCGGGCGAGATCGCAGATGGCGCCCAGCGCCTGCTGCGCGTCGCCGCCAGCGTCGACCAGTCGCGACAGGGCGACGCGCAGCAGGCGCGAAGTCTTGTCACAGCGTTCGGCGTAGCGCCCGAACCAGAAAAGACTCTCGACGACGCGCGAGGACAGGTTGCGGCCGCCGCGGACGAGATCCGCCTTGCCAACCGAGTGCTTGAGCAGACTGAAGGTGTTGACTGCCTGCTCGGTGAGGACCCAGGTATCCTTGCTCGAGCCGCCACGCTGCATCGAGATGATGCGCGCGTTCGACATCGCGGCGACGCGCGTCAGGCCGCCGGGCATGACGATGTGGCCAGCCGGAGTCGCCGCGACGAAGACGCGCAGGCCGACTCCCCGTGGCAGCAGCGCGCGCTCGTGTCGGTCGTGCCACGCCGGCGCCTGCGAGAAGTTGACGAGTTCCTGGGCAACGTAGGCCTGTGGTCTGGCGCGCAGGCGGGCGATCATCTCCTGTCGCTGGCTGCCCTTGAGTTCATTGCCAAACAGCGGGTCGAACCGCTGCGACGGGTACGACCCCTTGATCACCAGGTCGTCGAGGTGCTCGATCGTGAACTCGAGCGCGGCCTGTTCGCCACACCACCAGGTGGCGACCGACGGCATCAACAGCTTCTCTCCCAACAGCTTCTCGCTGACCGCCGGCAGGAAGCCGGGCAGCGCCGGCGACTCGAGCAGCCCGCTGCCGAGCGCATTGGCGACCAGTACGTTGCCGGCGCGCACCGCCTGCAGCAGTCCGGGAATGCCGAGTGTCGAGTCGCTGCGCAGTTCGAGCGGATCACAGAAGTCGTCATCGAGGCGACGCAGGATGGCGTGCACGCGGCGCAGCCCACTGAGTGTCCGCAGATACACGCGCTCGCCACGGACCGTCAGATCGTGTCCCTCGACCAGCGGAAAGCCCAGATAGCGCGCCAGATAGGCATGTTCGAAGTAGGTTTCGTTGTATGGCCCCGGGGTCAGCAGGACGACCAGCGGCGTCTCGCCGGCGGTCGGCGCCCAGTAGGCGAGACTGTCCTGCAGATCGCGAAAGAACGAGGCCAGATGCTGCACATGCAGGTCACGGAACTGCTCGGGAAAGACACGGCCGACGATGGTCCGGTTCTCGAGCGCATAACCGGCACCGGAAGGGCCCTGCGTGCGGTCGGCGATCACCCACCAGCGGCCGTCAGGCGAGCGCGCGAGGTCGGCGGCATAGAGATGCAGATGGATGTCGCCCGGCAGCCGCAGGCCGCGACAGGGCCAGAGGAAGTTCTTGTGACCGAAGATCAATGCCGGTGGCAGGCTGCCGTCGTGCAGCAGGCTCTGCGGGCCGTAGAGATCCTGCAGGACGGCGTTCAGCAGGCGCGCCCGCTGTGTCACCGCGGCCGCCAGGCGCTGCCACTCACCGGGTGACAGGATCAGCGGCAGCGGATCGAGTTCCCAGGGACGGTCGGCGCCCTTTGGATCGGCGTAGACGTTGTAGGTCACGCCGTTCTCGAGGATCCGCCGGCGCACGTAATCGAGCCGGTGTCGCATCTGCTCCGGCGTCGCCGCATCGAGTTGCGAGACGAAGGAGCGCCATGACGGCCGCACGCTGCCGTCGTCGGCGAGCATTTCGTCGAAACGGTCAGTCTTCTTCGGATAGGACGAAACGAGCGATGGCGGCATGAAAACAGGGCGCGGCAACAATCACCGCGCCGGCAGGTTCAGGATCGTCGCAAGTCTAACGTAAACGGGAAGCCGACATTCGCTGCAACCGGCGACAGCTCGATCGCGCCGGGGGTGTGACCGAAGGGGATGAAGCGCGCCAGACGGCGACCCTCGGCCTCGTTGGCGTTGACCGGGTAGCGGTCCGGATTGCGGCCGCCGGGGTGTTCGACATGATACTGGCAACCGCCGAGCGAGCGCTTCATCCAGGTATCGACGAGATCAAAGGTCAGCGGCGCGTGCACGCCGATCGTCGGATGCAGCGCCGACGGCGGATTCCACGCCCGGTAGCGCACGCCGGCAACGAACTCGCCAACCTTGCCGGTCGAGCGCATCGGCAAGGCCTGGCCGTTGCAGCTGACGACGTAGCGCTCGCCGGCCATGCCGGTGACCTTGACCTGCAGTCGTTCGAGTGATGAGTCGACGTAACGCACCGTACCGCCGATGCTGCCTTCTTCACCCATGACATTCCACGGCTCGAGCGCGTGCCGCAGCTCGAGCTCGATGCCGAGGGCGTGAATCCGTCCGTGCAGCGGGAAGCGAAACTCGAAGTGCGGCGCAAACCACTCGTCCTGCAGCGCGTAGCCGGCGGCACGCAGCTCGCTGAGGACGTCGGCAAAGTCCTGCTGCACGAAATGCGGCAGCAGGAAGCGGTCGTGCAACTCGGTACCCCAGCGCACCAGCCGCTCGGGAGCGTAGGGGCTGCGCCAGAAGTATGCGATCAGGGCGCGCAACAGCAATTGCTGGGCGAGAGACATGCGTGCATGCGGCGGCATTTCGAAGGCGCGCATCTCGAGCAGTCCGAGACGGCCGTTCGGGCCGTCGGGAGAGTACAGCTTGTCGATGCAGAACTCCGCGCGATGGGTGTTGCCGGTCGAGTCGATCAGCAGGTTGCGCAGCACGCGGTCGACAATCCACGGGGTCACACACTCACCAGCGTTACCAGCGGCGGGAAACTGGCTGAAGGCGATCTCGAGTTCGTAGACCGAGTCATTGCGCGCCTCGTCCACCCGCGGCGACTGGCTCGTCGGCCCGATGAACAGGCCGGAGAAGAGGTACGACAACGCCGGGTGGTTGTGCCAGAAACTGATCAGGCTGCGCAACAGATCGGGGCGACGCAGGAATGGCGAGTCCAGCACGTGCGCGCCGCCGAAGACGAAATGGTTGCCGCCGCCGGTGCCGGTATGCCGCCCGTCGAGCATGAACTTCTCGGTACAGAGGCGGGACAGGTGCGCCGCCTCGTAGAGATGCGTCGTCCGCTCGACGAGTTCCGGCCAGCTTGCCGACGGCTGGATGTTGACCTCGATGACGCCAGGGTCCGGCGTGACGCGGAAGCTGGTCAGGCGGGGATCGGAGGGCGGCTCGTAGCCTTCGATGATGATCGGCGTCGCCAGCGCCTCGGCGGTGGCCTCGATCGCGGCGACCAGCTCGAGATAATCGTCGAGCGTCTCGGTCGGCGGCATGAAGACATACAGTACGCCCGCGCGTGCCTGCGCGGAGACCGAGGTGCGGATGACCGCCGCTGCGGCTGCGGAACGGGTCCGCTCGCCGTCGGCGGCGGCGTGCTCGAGTGCTGCGGAGACCCGTTGCAGCTCCCGCTCGGCAAAGCGCTCGCTGCTGATCGCCGCCCGTTCGGCGCCCAGGCTCTCGCTGTGGCTGACGGCGAACTGGGCCCGGATCTCGGCATGCGGGCGCAACGGCGGGAAGGTCTGCGTCGGATCGGGTGTGTGGATGTACGGATAATCCTCCTTCGCCACCCAGGGCTGCGAGTCGAGCGGCAGGCGGTAGCCGATCGGTGAGTCGCCCGGGATCAGGTAGCAGCGGCCGCCGCGCAGGAACCACGGTCCGCTCTGCCAGCCACCACCGCTGGCGCGCCTGATCGGCAGGACGTAGCCGACGACCTCGTCGAGTCCCTGGCGAAAGATTCGCAGCAGGCGCTCACGTTCGAGTGCATCGTCGAGACGGGAGTCGAAAGGATCGACGTTCACCGGCAGGCGGTGTTCGCGCCAGAGGTAATAGTAGATGTCCTCGAAAGCGGGAAAGACATGCTGCGGATCGAGCGCCAGCCGCTGCGCAAGGGCGTCGAGGAAGCGGCCGCCGAGCGCCGCATCGGCACCGTAGTCGCGACTCTCGTCGGCACACAGCTCCGGGTTGTTCCAGATCGGCTGGCCGTCGCGCCGCCAGAAACAGTTCAGCGACCAGCGCGGCAACTGCTCGCCGGGATACCATTTCCCCTGGCCGAAATGCTGCAGGCCATTGGGCGCGTACTTCTCGCGCAGGCGGTGGTAGATCTCCGCAGCGCGGACGCGCTTGGTCGGTCCGAGAGCGTCGGTGTTCCACTCGGCGCCGTCGTGGTCATCGATCGAGACGAAGGTCGGTTCGCCGCCCATCGTCAGGCGAACGTCGCCGCTAGCCAGCTCGGCGTCGATCTGGTGGCCCAGCCTTTCTATCGCCAGCCACTGCCCGTCGCTGTAGGGAAGGGTCACTCGTGGTGCTTCCCAACAGCGGTCGATCCGCATGTGGTGCTCGAAGCGGCACTCGCATTCCTCCGTGAAACCGGTGATCGGTGCCGCCGAAGACGGCTGCGGCGAGCATGCCAGCGGGATGTGTCCCTCGCCGGCGAACAGACCCGAGGTCGGATCGAGGCCGATCCAGCCGGCTCCCGGCAAATAGACCTCGCACCAGGCGTGCAGGTCGGTGAAGTCATGGTCGGTCCCCGACGGGCCGTCGAGGGATTTGACGTCCGGCACGAGCTGGATCAGGTAACCGGACACGAAGCGGGCAGCCAGCCCGAGATGACGCAGCAACTGGACCAGCAGCCACGCCGAATCGCGGCACGAACCGCAACCGAGGGCAAGCGTCTCTTCCGGCGTCTGGACGCCGGGTTCGAGGCGGATGACGTAGCTGACCGCACGCTGGATCCGTCGATTGAGGTCCACGAGGAAGTCGACGCTGGCGCGCGGCGCGCGCGCAATGCTGGCGAGCAATTCACGGAACAGCGGCGTCGGCGGCAGACAGTGGAGGTAGGGTTCGAGTTCCTCCTGTTGCCATTCCTCATAGGCGAAGGGAAAGGTCGTGGCGTAGGGTTCGGGAAAGAAGTCGAAGGGATTGATCACCGACATGCTGGCGACCAGATCGACCTCGACGCAGAACTCGCGCGTCTTTTCGGGAAAGACCAGGCGGGCGAGGTAGTTGGCCTGTGGATCCTGCTGCCAGTTGATGAAGTGCTGTGCCGGCGTGATCTTCAGCGAGTAACTGAGGATCGGCGTTCGCGAATGCGGTGCCGGACGCAGGCGGACGACCTGGGGCGACAGCGTGACCGGACGGTCGTAGCGATAGCGGGTCAGATGGTTGAGGGCGACATGAATGGACACTTTCAGCTCCGGGGTAGGTAATCGGCTTGCTCGTGCTGGATGAGGCGTCGGCGGCTCAGAGTTGCAGTTGTCTGAGCAGGTCGGTCTCGAGCCTGACGCGGTTGGCGCTCTGCTCGAGATGGCCGCCACTGATCAGGAACGTGTCCTCGACACGTTCGCCAAGTGTGGCGATCTTCGCCGTGTGCAGGCTGGCACCGTGCCCGGCCAGTTCCCTGGCGACGATGAACAGCAGGCCCGGCCGGTCCGCGGCAACGACCGTGAGGACGAAGAGCCTGCCGGTATCGTCGGCTTCGAGGCTGACCAGCGGCCTGATGCTGACCTGCGGCTGTAGCGGGAAGTATCTCACCTGTCGCGGCATGCGCCCGTTCGCCGGCGCCTCGAGCGGTAGGCGGCGGGCCAGTCGATCGGCGAGTTCGTGCTCGATGTAGCTGATCATCGCCCGATCGCAGTCGCGGTCGCTGAGATCGAGCAGGACGAAGGTGTCGAGCGCGTAGCCGTGCGCGGTTGTATGGATGCGGGCATCGACAATGCTGTAGCCGGCACGGCTGAAGAAACCGACCGTGTGCAGGAATAGTTCCGCCTCGTCGTGCGTGTAGACCATCACCTCGATGCCGGCACCGAGGGGGTTGAGACGGGCACTGACGATCGGCTGGCGACTGGCGAAGCGGTCATGCAGCGCACGCGCGTGCCAGGCGATCTCCTCGGCCGCATGGCGCAGGAAGTACACGGTGTCGAGCTGTTGCCACAGCCTCTCGTGTGCGCCTTCGGGCAGCGCCAGGTAGCGCATCAGGCGCATCGCCTCGCGCTGCCGCTGGGCAATGACGCCGCGCGTCATCAGGTTCTCACCGTTCGACAGCAGGTTGCGCCGCGTCGCGTTGAACAACTGTTCGAGCAGTTGCGCCTTCCAGGTATTCCATACCTTCGGGCTGGTGCCGCGGATGTCGGCAACCGTCAACAGGTAGAGTGCGATCAGGTGCCGCTCATCGCCGACGACGGCAGCGAAGGCCGCCACCACCGCCGGGTCGGCGACGTCCTGCTTCTGCGCCACGCGTGACATCACCAAGTGGTGGCGAACCAGCCAGACGATCAGCTCGTTGTCCTCGGCAAAGAGGCCATGCTGGTCGCAGAACTCGCGCGCATCGGCGGCACCGAGCTCCGAATGGTCGCCGCCGCGCCCCTTGGCGATGTCATGGAACAGGGCGGCGATGTAGAGCAGCCAGGGTTTGCCAAGATCGCTGATCAGCCGGCTGCACAGCGGGTATTCGTGTGCGAAGTCGTCCATCGTGAAGCGACGCAGGTTGCGCAGCACCTGCAGGCTGTGCTGATCGACCGTGTACACGTGAAACAGGTCGTGCTGCATCTGGCCGACGATGCGTCCGAAGCTCGGCAGGTAGCGCCCGAGGACACCGAACTGGTTCATGGCACGAAAGGCGTGCACCAAGCCGCGCTCCTCCTGCAGAATCTGCAGGAAACGGGCACGGTTGATCGGCCGGCCGCGGAAGTCTTCGTCCACCCGTTTTCGCGCCCGCCAGAGAGCACGCTGCGTCCGCGCGCTCATGCCCTTGAGTTCGGGATGCTGTTCCAGTAGCAGGAAGGTCTCGAGGATCGCCGCGGGTTCGACCTGAAACACATCTTCATCGACCACGTCAAGGAACTCGTGCACGTTCTGGAAGCGCTCGTTGATCGACAGCGGCGGTTCATCGGGCGGTGGCAGGAGGGTCGCCGCCATGTTCTGCAACAGGATGGCACAGATTTGCGTGACCGTCTTCGCCCGCCGATAGTACTGCTGCATCAGCTGTTCGCTCGGGCGCAGCGTTTCGCTGCCGGAGCAGCCCAGCTTCTCGGCCAGCGATGTCTGATATTCGAACAGTAGACGGTCTTCCCGACGGCCGGCGTGCAGGTGGAGGTGCGTTCGCAGGTGGCGCAGGAAGTGTTCGCAACCAGCGAGCAGCCGCGCCTCGTCGTCGGTGATGAAGCCGTATCGTTCGAGATCGCCCCAAGACTTGCCGAAACCGGCAGCCTGCGCGATCCACAGGACGAGTTGCAGGTCACGCAGGCCCCCCGGGCCATCCTTGCAGTTCGCCTCGAGACTGTTGGGCGTGTCGTTGAAGCGGCGATGGCGGTCTTCCTGTTCGATCCGCCTCGTCTGCAGGAAGGCGCAGGCATCGAGGTTGGCAGCGAGAATCGAGCGGAAGCCGGCGAAGAGCCGCTGACTGCCCGCGAGCAGTCGCGATTCGAGCATCGCCGTCTGCACTGTCGTATCGCCGGCAGCCTCCTCGAGGCATTGCTCGACGGTGCGCACGCTGTGGCCGGTCTCCAGCCCGATGTCCCAGAGCAGGCAGACCAGTTGCTCGAGGCGCCCGGCCAGCGCCTGATCGGCCTCCTCCGGCAACAGGACGAGGAGATCGATGTCGGAGGCCGGGTACAACTCGCCACGGCCATAGCCGCCGACCGCTACGAGGCCAAGCGAAGCCGGCAGGGAGAGAGCCTGCCAGGCATCGCACAGCACTTCGTCGATCAGCCGACAGCGGTCGCGCAGCAGGGCTGCGGCGTCGGCGTTGCCGAGGAAGCGCTCGTTCAGCAGCCGCTGCTCAGCCTGCAGCCGTGCTTTGAGATCGCCGATCAGTTGCTGCCGGGCCGCCGTCTGCCCGGTCATTGCGGGGTGTCGACGGGCGAAAGCCGCCAGGCACGGCAGGTCGACGACAGAAGCCCTGGCGACAGCCAGTGGCGGCAGAACCACGACCCGCGTTCGATGCCGCCCTGCAACACCAGCCATGGCCACGCCATGAGTGTCTGCGGACGCCAGCGCTCGAGCGCGAGCAACTCCTGCAGAGTCGCCAGGGCGGCTCCCCAGTAACACGAGGTCTCTCGCTCGCCGGTCGTTTCCTCGGCCCGCAGCATCGCTTCACGCCACAGGATTGCGGCGCGCGCCTCGCTGACTCGCGCCCGGCTCGCCAGCCAGGGAAGAAGCATCGGTGTTCTCATGTCGGGTACTCCACTGTTGGTGAGGGCAGCGCTTCGCACTGGGGAACGGCAGTCCGTTCCCCACGCGTCGCCGCGCCTGCCCCGTCCGCCACGCGGGACAGGGTCTCGTCAACTTCTACTCAAGCAAGATCCGTGCAAGATGCCACTCAGGCGTGGCATGCATCTTGCTTGCGAGTGGGCCGTGGCGGCCACGCCACGGCCCGTCGGCCGTTCGCGGCTGCTTCGCCAGGGTGGCGGCAGAACGGCCGGCAGACTCGGGGTTGCGGGCCCAAGTCCTTGTTGCGGCGACGCTGCGATCGCCACGGGCGCCGGTCAGCGCTCGCGACGGCACCCGGCGGCGCAGCCGTGCTGGTACGGCGATGCCGCCTTGTCGGCGGCACAGAGACGGTGCATCGGCGCGCCAGCGGGCCCCAGGAATGGGCGTTTACTGGAGCTGAACGTGGCTTGGACGGCCTCGGGCAACGGCGTTTCGGACGGATAGGGAGGAACGGGATGGCGAGCGGCAATCGGACGGCGACTTTCACGGTGGATGGCGAGCCGGCGGTTGAGCTGCCGCTGCTGCTGTCAACGCAGGGCAGCAGGTACGTGGACATCCGCCACCTCGGCGCCAGCAGCGGCTACTTCGCTTACGACTCCAGCTTCTCCTCGACCGCCAGCTGTCGATCGAGGATCTGCCTGGCCGACGCGGAGCGTGGCGAACTTCTCTACCGGGGTTACCCGGTCGATCAGCTGGCAACCCAGTGCGATTTTCTCGAAGTGGCCTACCTCCTGCGAAACGGCGAGTTGCCGGACCGCGAGCAGCACGCCTCCTTCGCTGCGGCGATCCGGCGGCAGGCCACCCTGCACGAACAGATGGTCAAGCTCTACGAGGGCTTTCGGCGCGACGCGCGTCCGATGGCGGTGATGGTCGGCGTCGTCGGTGCGCTGTCGGCATTCGATCACGCGGCGGGCGAGTTCAGCGCCCCCGAGCAGCGGGAGCTCCGCTTTGCGCGCGTCGTCGGGCGGCTGCCGACGATCGTCGCCATGGCCTACAAGTACTCGATCGGGCAGCCCTTCATGAGGCCACGGCCGGACCTCCCATACAGCGCCAATTTTCTCTACATGATGTTCGCCACGCCACGCGCGGAGTACACGCCGAATCCGGTGCTGGTCCGCGCCGTCGACCGGATGCTGACGCTGCATGCTGACTGCGGGCAGGATGCCGCCACCGCGACGGTGCGCATGGCCGGCTCGTCGGGAGCCAACCCCTACGCCTGCCTGTCGGCGGCGATTGCCTGTCTGTCGGGGAAGGCACTCGGCGGCACCAGTGAGGCCTGCCTGGCGCTTCTCGCCGGCCTCGGCGATGAAGCTCGCGCCAGCGGCATCGTCGCCCTTGCCCGTGAGCTGCACGACGGCGCCCGCCTGCCCGGCTTCGGCAGCGGGCATTGCGGACGGAACGATCCACGGCTGCCGCTGCTGCGCCAGACCTGTGCCGAGGTCCTGCAGGAGCAGGGTCTCGAGCAGGGACGATTCGGCAAGCTGGTCAGGGCAGTCGAGAAGATCGCCCTCGAGGACCGCTTTTTCGTCGACAGGAAGCTGCAGCCTAATGCAGACTTCTACTGCGCGGTCGTACAGCATGCGCTGGGCGTTCCGTCTTCGATGTTCGCCTGCACCCTGGCCATGGCGCGGGCTGCCGGCTGGATGGCGCATTGGGAAGAGATGCTGACTGACCCGGAGTACCGCATCGCTCGTCCGCGACAGCTGTACACCGGAACATCGCGGCGAGCGCTGCCCGCCGGACGGGCAGACTGAACCGGCGCACGACCGCCAACCGGTGCCGCGGCGCGGGAGCGGCCAAAGGACGCTGCCGGCGCGATTGACCGGACTGCCAACCATGGATTGACCACACTGGCAGGGGCGGCGCATAATCTCCGTGCAGTGTCGGCGAACGGTGCGCTTCCTGGCGGCGGTCGCCGGCGGTCTCCGGAGAATGCCCATGTCCCGTTGCAGGCGCTGGCTCTGGTTGTGCTTCGTTGCCTTCCTGTCGCTGCCCCTGCGGGCGGCGAGCCTCGCCGAGGGCTTTACCCGTCTGCCAGAGGGTGCCGTCGTGCTGCTGATGCCGCTCGACATCGAGCTCTTCTCGGTCAGCGCCGGAGGAATTCTCGAGCCGCAGGCCGAATGGACCGAGAAGGCGCAAGCCAACCTGCGGCAGGCCTTCCTCACCCGCAGCAGCGCGCTCAAGGTCAACTTCATGCCGCTGCCGGGCGAGGTCGACGAAGTCGTCGAGAGCCTCAACCGGTTACATGGGGCGGTCGGCCAGGCAATCGCCATGCACCACCGCGGACTGTTCGAACTGCCTACCAAGGAGGGCCGGCTCGACTGGTCGCTCGGTGACGAGGCAGCGCTGATGCGGGCGCGTACCGGCGCCGACTACGCGCTCTTCGCCTTCGTTCGTGACAGTTACGCCAGCAGCGAGCGCGTCGCCATGATGGTCGTCGGTGCCCTGCTCGGCTTCGGCCTGAGCGGCGGCATGCAGGTCGGTTACGCCTCGCTGGTCGATCTGGGCAGCGGACGCGTGCTCTGGTTCAACACCCTGCTGCGCCAGTCCGGCGATCTGCGCGAACTGGAGAAGGCGCGCGAGTCGTGCGACGCACTGCTTGAGAAGTTCCCGGAATAGCTTCGATGCTGCGGCGCCAGTTCCTCACCGGTTGTGCCTGCTGCGGCCTGCTCGCGCGGACCCCGACGCTGTTTGCCGCAGCTCCGGGTCCGCTGCCGGCGCGGCTCGAGCGGCCAGAGCCCGGCAGCGACGAAGGCGGCCTCTGGTCTCTGCTGTCGCGCGAGGAGGAGCGTCTGAAGCGAAGCCGCTTCCTGCTGCGCGACGCCGCTCTCAATGCCTACGTGGCCGGGCTCGCCTGCCGTCTGGCCGGCGAGCATTGCCCAGACATCCGCGTGTACATAGTCCGCTCGCCGTTCTTCAACGCGGCGATGGCACCCAACGGCATGTTGCAGGTGTGGACGGGGCTCCTGCTGCGAATGGAGAACGAGGCGCAGCTGGCGGCTGTCCTTGGCCACGAGATCGGTCACTACGTCGGTCGCCACAGCCTCGAGCAGCTGCGCGACGCCAAGTCGCGCACCGCCCTGGGCCAGTTTCTCGGCATGGCGCTCGGTGCTGCCGGCGTCGGCGCGGCAGGTTCGCTGGCACAACTGGCGTTGCTCGCGGGCATGTTCGCCTATTCGCGCGAACACGAGCGCGAGGCGGATCGCATCGGCCAGGAGCTGATCGCCACTGCCGGCTATCCGCCGATCGAAGCGGCGAAGGTCTGGCAGCAACTGGTCGCGGAGCTCAAGGCCGAGGCCGAATGGTCGGGCGATGCCAGCAGCCGCAGCATCTTCTTCGCCAGCCACCCGGACCCGGAAGAGCGCAGCCAGGCAATGGCCGACCGCGCTGCGACGATGAACGGCGACGGCGGCGACCCGGCCAGTGCAGCCTACGCCGGGCAGGTTCGCGGCCATCGCCGGCAATGGCTCGACGACGAACTCAGGCGGCGCAAGGCGGGCGAGACGATCGCCCTCCTCGAGCGCCTGCTGCGGCAGTCGGACGATGGCGAGATGCGCTTCTTCCTTGGTGAGGCCTATCGGCTGCGCGCGGCCGACGGTGACGCCAGCCGCGCACTGAACGAGTATGCTGCCGCCGAGTCGCGCGCCGACTGCCCGGCCGAGATGTTCCGTTCGCGCGGCATGCTGCAGCGCCAGGCCGGCGACATGGCGGCGGCGGGCACTTCGTTCCGGCGCTACCTGTCACTGCGTCCCGACGCCGACGATGCCGAGATGATCCGCAGCTACCTGCACGAAGGAATCTGAAATGTCACGCTGGCTGCTGGTTCTCGTGGTGGCGCTGCTCGCGGGCTGTGCCGGGATGTCGAAGGTCGGTCCAGGCGAAGTGACGGTACGCGATTCGCTCGTGGTCACGCTCGACGGCGCCTGGAACCAGTACTCGATCGGCCTGACGCGAAAGAGCGAGGTATGGACCCTCGACGGTCTGCCGCTCGACCGCCTCGTCTTCCATGTCGGCATAGCCGACGGCGAGACGCTTGCCGAACTGCCGCAGCGCAAGGACCGCCAGGTGCCGAAGTACCGGGCGACGATGCAGGCGCATGAGATCGTCGAGATGTACGAAGTCTTCGCCACCCACGATGGCAGCTCGTTCCAGCGCCAGAAGCTGGCCCCGACTACCTTTGCCGGCGGCGATGGCTTCCGCTTCGAGTTCTCGCGCGTGCGAAAAGCCGACGAACTCGAGATGCGCGGCGTCGGTTACGGTACGGTACGCGGGGGCAAGCTGTATCTCCTCATCTTCGAGGCGCCGCGCAGCCATTACTATGCGCGGAACGTCGGCCGCTTCGAGGCGGTGGTCAGCTCGGCGCGCATCCGCGGCTGAGGCTTGGCCGGGCTGGCGGCTGCCCGATCGCCGCCCAGCGCTCGCCGGCTGCACCTGGTCGTCACTGGAGCGAGAGTCGTCCTGCGCATCGTCGTCGCTCCGGATTCTTTCAAGGGCAGCCTGAGCAGACGGAGCCGGCAGCAAATTTCCGGAGGGTGGTGCCGTGCTGGCCCGTCTCGAGTGGATCGAGCTCGACGCCCCCGACGTGAGCCTGCACGAAACCGATATCCTCGCTGCCTGCGACGTCGACCTTCGGCAAGGCAGCGGTCGGCGTCGCGAAAGTCGCGAAAGTCGCGAAACGATTCGCCGTTCCCGTGTCCTGCGTCGCGCGGGCGGTCTCGGCGACCGTGCTGACGATCTCCAGGCACTGGGAATCGACGCCACGATGAGCAGCGGCGAGTTGCCGATGCCGCCCGACGAATGCCTGCGAACGGCCGCGTCGCCGGCCATGTCGGCGACGGGACGCCCGTGCCGCATCATCTGCGCCAGTCGGCGGGGCTGCCCGCTCCCCTGAAAGCGGCGCGGCGACGTCCGCGCAGGCAGCCGATCATTCGAAGTGGCAGACGTAGTCGAGGGTTTCGAGCGTCTCGATGTCGAAACTCGAGTTACCCGGCACCGAGAAGCGCTCGCCGCCCGCGTAGGTCTGCCACTCGCTCGCGCCGGCGAGGCGGATGCGGCAGCGGCCGGCGTTGAGTTCCATCATCTCGGGCGCGCCGGTAGTGAAAGTCAGGGATGAGGGAAAGATGATGCCGACGGTCTTGCGCGTGCCGTCGGGGAAGAGCACGGTGTGGCTCACGCACTTGCCGTCGAAGTAAATGTTGGCCTTCTTGACGATGGAGACGTTGTCGAACTGCGACATGGTGGCTTTCGCTTTCGAAAAAGGGGACAAATGGACCCGGGAGGGGCCCGCCAAACGACCGGAGGTCAACCACAGACCGAAGCTGCTTAGCGGCAGACGCGCCGACCGTCGACCATGCGACACTCCGGCGTCGCCTGCACCTCGACGTCACGCGCAGCGGCAACGTCCGTGGCTTGTAGTTGATGAAGGGCTGGATGGTGGCGCTGTTGTACGACCCGCAGGTTCCGCTGGCGCCAAGCGACCAGATGTTGTTGACCAGTCTCACCTTGAGCGGGTGAAATAGACGTCGAACTTCTGCTGCGCGACCGCCTGGAAATAGACGCCCTTCAA
The DNA here is from genome assembly GCA_013347225.1 of Candidatus Accumulibacter similis. Lineage (NCBI taxonomy): Bacteria > Pseudomonadati > Pseudomonadota > Betaproteobacteria > Candidatus Accumulibacter > Candidatus Accumulibacter similis. The sequence goes on from CP054595.1 coordinate 411,207, forward strand.
CACGTCGGCTGCCGGGTCGTAGGTCAAGGTGTAGGTCGATCCGTTGTAGCCAGCGGCCCGCAGCTCGAAGAAGAGCTTGATCGCATTGCCTTCGCGCGTCGCTTCAGCCCTGGAAAACGGCAGCGGGTTCGGATTGGCGTAGGCCGCGTCGAGCTTCCCGCTGGCATCGACGCTCCTGATGTTGATGACGTAGCCGCCGTCGGGCCGCACCCAGCGACCAGACAGGGCCGAAAAGGCGGATTCGGACTGGCTTGCCGCCCTGGGGACAACCTGGGCAACGGCCGCCGCAGGGACGGTTCCGATTGCAAGGGTAAAGAGTGAAAGGTAGAACACAGCCGCGGTTTTCATGGGTTCCCGTCAGATGAAAATGGAAGCGGCTGTCGCCCCCTTCGGGACACCAGCCGCTTCGCTTACTTGCCCGTCGGCGGCTTGCCGTCCTGCGCCTCAGCCATCGCCGCTTCCAGCTTCCTGATGTCCGCCGGCGAGAGCTGTGGCCGGTTGACCTGGATGGTCAGCGTGTTCAAGCGGGCGGTGAGCGGGAATGGCGGCGTGTAGTCGGCATCGTTGACCCCGGTGAGGGTATCCGAACCGATGTCGAAGCTTTCGTCCCACTGCAGGATCATCGGCAGTGTCTTTTCCATCGTGATCGTCTGCACCACCTTGCCGTCCACCTTCAGGACACCGGTGCCGGGCCGGCCGAGGCCGCTCATGTTGTTGAACGCCAGCGTACCGACGCCGAGGCCGTCGTACTTGAAGTCGAACTCAAGGACATGCCGCCCCGGTGTGAGGGCTTCGGTGCCCTCCCACTTCACCCGCTTCAGATCGATCAGATTCCACAGGAACACCGGCTTGCCCTTCAGCAGGTAGAAGCCGTATCCCGCGAAGCGGCCGCCGGAAGTCAGGATCATGCCCTCGGCGCCGCCCTGCGGCACGTCGATGTCGGCGGTGATCGTGTAGGACGAGTTCAGCAGGAACGGCGAGTCCCCTTGCGGCAACCCGGTCATCGGCCGCGTGTAGACAAATTCCGTCCGGCCGGCGGTGATGTTCGGCCGCGGCGCGACGATACGGGCTGCCACCGACGCATCCAGCGGCAAGACCTGATGCTTCTTCGCTTCGGCAAGGAACTTCTGCCGCATCTCCTTGACCTTCTGCGGGTTTTGCGCGGCGATGTCCTCCGTCTGGTTGAAGTCCTTGCCCAGGTTGTAGAGCTGGAACATCTGGTTGTTCAGCGGATCGGGGTTGGCGGTCCCGAAAGCCTGCCACGGCGCGCGGTTGACCTTGGTGCTCAGGAGCCAGCCGTCATCATAGAGCGCCCACTGGCCCATCATTTCGAAGTACTGCGTCCTGTGCCGCGACGCCGCCTTGGAGTTGGCGGGGTCGAAGGTGTAGGCGAAGCTGGTGCCCTCGATCGGCGCCTGCCTGATGCCATCCACCATCACCGGCGCCTTGATGCCCGCCGCTTCGAGGATGGTCGGCACGACGTCGATGACGTGCACGAACTGCTGGCGCAGGGCGCCCTTGTCCTTGATGCGCGCCGGCCAGGAGACGACCATGTTCTGGTTGATGCCGCCGAGCCGGGAAGCATTCTGCTTGAACCAGTCGAACGGTGTGTCGAAGGCCCACGACCAGCCGGCCGACATGTGGTTGTAGGTCTGCTCGGTGCCCCAGACCTCGTACCACTTCATCTGCACGTCGGCCGGCATCTCGGCAACGCCATTGAAAAAGGCGACTTCGTTGGGTGTGCCCATCGGCCCGCCCTCGGCGCTGGTGCCGTTGTCGCCGTTGATGTAGATGACGAGCGTGTTGTCGAGCCTGCCGAGATCCTGGAAGTGCTGGATGACGCGACCGATCTCGTAGTCATTGTAGGCGGCGTAGGCGGCGAAGACTTCGACCTGGCGGATGAAGAGCTTCTTCTCGTCGGCCGTGAGCTCGTCCCACGGCTTGAGCATGTCGTTCGGCCACGGCGTGAGCTTGGCGTCGCTGGGAACCAGACCGAGCTTCTTCTGGTTGGCGAAGATGGTCTCGCGCAGCTTCTCGTACCCGCCGTCGAAGAGATGCATCGCGCTGATTCTGTCGACCCACTCCCTGGTCGGGTGGTGCGGAGCGTGGGTGGCCCCCGGCGCGTACTTGATGAAGATCGGCTTGCCCGGATCCGTCTGGTGGATCCGCGTCATGTAGTCGATCGCTTCGTCGGCCATCGCGGTGATGAGGTTCCACGTACCCGGCTGCTTGCCGAGGAAGGGGTAGATCTGGGTCGTGTTGCGGAACAGATTCGGCTGCCACTGGTTGGCGTCGCCGCCGACGAAGCCGTAGAAGTACTCGAAACCCATGCCGGTCGGCCACTGGTCGAACGGTCCGGCCTGGCTGGCGGCGAAGGCCGGGACATTGTGGTCCTTGCCGAACCAGGCGGTCGCGTAGCCGTTGTCAACCAGCATCCGGCCGATCGTCGCCTTGTCCTTGCCGATGATGCTGTTGTAGCCGGGAAAACCGGTCGACTGCTCGGAGATCACTCCGAAACCGACCGAGTGGTGATTGCGGCCGGTGATCAGCGCGGCGCGCGTCGGCGAGCACAGCGCGGTCGAGAAAACCCGGTTGTAGCGCAGCCCCTCGTCGGCGATGCGATCCATCGTCGGCGTCGGAATGACGCCGCCGAAGGTACTCGGAACACCGAAGCCGGCGTCGTCGGTGATGATCAGCAGCACGTTCGGTGCGCCCTTCGGCGGCACGATGCGCGGCGCCCACCACGGCTTCGACTGCAGCGCGTCGTTCCTGATGACGCCACCGAACTTCGGATCGGGTGCCGGCAGTTGCTGGTTGCCAATGGTGCTGGTGGCACTGGGCGAGCCCAGCGTGCCGGTGACCTGCTGCCCGAGCGCCCAACCACTGGTCGCCAGAGACGTTGCGGCGACTGCAACAGACGCCAGCAAACGCAAAACTGATGGCATGTCAGCCTCCTTGGAAGAAAAGCTTGTCACGAAACTGGAAGTGGAAGGTGGCGCCGAGTGCCAGTCCGGTGAAGCGCGCGTCAAGCAAAGCCTGCCGCAGAGGCAACAGCCGTTCGACGCCGTTCGCCGATTGGCAGCATCTGACGCATCCCAACCGCCCCCGCGTCTTCGCAGTGCGCCTTATGATGCTTTCACTTCACTGGCGTGTCGAGACGATTCGCGACAGAAGATATACAATTTACGACAGATCGGCGGCGTTCGGCCGGCGGGAAGCCTGGAAAGAGCGCCATTTTCGACAGCGGGAGCTGAGAGTTGCGAGCGAAGAGAGCGTTTGGCGAGGCGGTCATCCGCATTGGTGGGGCAGCAACGATTCCAGCGGTGCTGCGCGACCACGGCGTAGACCCGGCGGAACTGCTCGCCGAGGTCGGGCTCAGCCCGAGCCTTTTCGATGACTCCGACAACATGATTCCCTTCGTCAGCCTGGGCCGTCTGGTTGCGCGCTGTGTCGCCAGAACCGGCTGCAGCCATTTCGGCCTCCTGGTTGGCCAGCGGGGCGGTCCTGCGTCGCTCGGTCTGGTCGGATTCCTCGTGCAACACTCGCCGGACGTCGCGACGGCCCTGCGCACGCTGGTTCGCTATCTGCACCACCACGACCGCGGTGCAGTGCCGACGCTGGTGGTCAACGGAAACTCGGCGCTCTTCGGCTACGCCATTTACCAGCCAGCCGTCGAGGCCGCCGAGCAGATCGCCGACGGCGCCATTGCCGTCGCTTTCAACATCATGCGCCGCCTGTGTGGGCCCCGCTGGCAGGCGAGCGAGGTTCTCCTTGCCCACCGCGAGCCGCCCGACATTGGCCCGTTTCGCCGCTTTTTCCAGTCGCCACTGCGCTTTGACGCCGAGCAGAACGCACTGCTTTTCCCAGCCGACTGGCTGACACGCCCGCTCGCGACAGCGGACCCCGAGTTGCGGCGCCTGCTGCAGAAGCAGATAGACGAACTCGAGGCAAGAACCGCGGGTGACTTCGCGCACCAGGTGCAACGCGTGCTGCGGACCGCGCTGCTGACGCACGGGGCTGCGGCGGGCCAGATCGCGGCCCTTTTCTCGATGCATGTTCGTACCCTGAACCGGCACCTGCGGGCCTGCGGAACGACCTTCCAGAAACTCTCCGACGAGGTACGCTTCGAGATCGCCCGGCAAATGCTCGATGATTCGACAATGTCACTGAGTGAAATCGCCGCAGCGCTTGCTTACGCCGATGCCAGCGCCTTCAGCCGGGCGTTCTCCCGCTGGAGTGGCGTCACACCCCGCTGCTGGCGGGTCGCGCGGTCATCCTCGCCCGGCTGCGAAAGCTAGCGGCGCTGGCGGAAGAGTTCGAGGCATGCCCGACAGCTCGCTATTTGCCGACGCAAAAGCGACCGAAGATTTCGCCGAGAAGGTCGTCACTGCTGAACTCGCCCGTGATGCTTCCCAGCGCTAGCTGCGCCAGACGCAGTTCCTCGGCAAGGAGTTCCAGCTGCGGCATTTGCGCTTGCGCCGTGGCGATATGCTCGCGGGTGTTCGCAAGCGCCTGCAGGTGGCGCTCGCGGGCTATGAAAACGTCCTCGGCTGGCTGCCAGCCGACGATTCGCAGCAGTTCCTCGCGCAGCAGTTCGACGCCTTCGCCGGAGTGGGCAGAGAGCGAGATGACCACGCTGTCGTCTTCCTGCCGGCGCTCGGCGCGGGCAGGAACGAGGTCAATCTTGTTGAGGACGGTTACCCGCGTCGGATGGGTTGGTAACCGGGCGAGGATCTCGCGCTCGGAGGCGCCGACGCCAAGGCGCGCATCGGCCAGCAGGAGAACGACGTCGGCGCGCGCGATCTCGCGCCAGGTCCGTTCGATGCCGATCTTCTCGATCTGGTCTTCGGTCGCGCGCAGCCCGGCCGTGTCGATGACGTGCAGCGGAATTCCTTCGAGCTGCAGGGTGCCGCGAACGAGGTCGCGAGTGGTTCCCGGTATGGCGGTGACGATCGCCAGGTCGTCGCCGGCGAGGCGGTTGAGCAGGCTCGACTTGCCGACGTTCGGCTGGCCGGCGAGAACGACGTGCAGACCACCCTGCAGCAGCCGGCCCTGCCGGGCGCGCTCGAAGACCAGCGCCAGGCGCGCCTGCAGGCGCGTGAGGCGCCCACTCGCATCGGCGGCCTCGAGAAAGTCGATCTCCTCGTCGGGAAAATCGAGTGTTGCCTCAACGAGGGCGCGCAGCTCGACCAGCTGCGCGCGCAGCTGGCCGACCTCGCGCGAGAAATCCCCCTGCAGTGAGCGAACCGCGCTGCGCGCGGCGGCGGCAGTCGATGCGTCGATCAGATCGACGACGGCCTCGGCCTGCGCCAGGTCGATCTTGCCGTTGAGGTAGGCGCGGCGGCTGAACTCGCCCGGATCGGCGAGGCGGGCACCGAGTTCCAGACAGCGGGCGAGGAGCATCTGCAGAACGACCGGTCCGCCATGCCCCTGCAGCTCGAGGACATCCTCGCCAGTGAAGGAATGCGGCGCCGGGAAGTGGAGCAGCAGGCCGCTGTCGATCACCGTGCCGTTGGCCATCCGAAAATCGGCACGGGTCGCATGCCGTGGCGTTGGTCGCTTGCCGCTGAGGCTTTGGGCAAAATCCAGCAACCCGGGACCGGAAACGCGAATCACCCCGATGCCGCCGCGACCGCTGGCGGTCGCGATGGCGGCTATGGTGTCACTGGCTCGTGCCCTTTCAGGCCTTGCTGTCGTTGGCGGCCTTTCCGCCACTCTCGATCATCCTCGTGATCTGCCATTGCTGGGCAATCGACAGGACATTGTTGACCACCCAGTAGAGGACCAGACCAGCCGGAAAGAAGAAGAACATCACACCGAAGATGAATGGCATCATCAGCATGACCTTCGCCTGGATGGGGTCTGGCGGCGTCGGATTGAGCTTGGTCTGGATGAGCATCGTGCCCATCATGATCAGCGGCAGGATGTAGTAGGGGTCCTGTGCCGAGAGGTCCTTGATCCAGAGAATCCAGGGCGCGTCGCGGATTTCGACGGCACCCAGAAGAGCCCAGTAGAGGGCTATGAAGACCGGAATCTGCACCAGAATCGGCAGACATCCGCCGAGGGGGTTGATCTTCTCGCGCTTGTAGAGGGCCATCATTTCCTGGTTGAGTTTCTGTCGATCGTCGCCGTAGCGCTCCTTGAGTTGCATCAGTCGTGGCGTCACTGTCTTCATCTTCGCCATCGACTTGTAGCTGGCCGCCGACAGCGGGTAGAACAGCAGCTTGATGGCGACGGTCAGGAGGACGATCGCCCAGCCCCAGTTGCCGACCAGCTTGTAGATCGCTTCGAGGCACCAGAAGATCGGCGCCGCAATGATCGTCAGCCAGCCATAGTCGACGACCAAAGGCAGACCCTGCGCACCGATGCCACCGTCAGCCTGGGGTTTCGCCAGGTGCTCCAGCGTCGACTGGATCTGTGGTCCGGCGAAGACCGGTACCGCCAGCGACACCGTCGCTCCCGGCGCGACGAGCGGCACCGGAACGATGACTCCGGCGGCAACCGCCGGATTCTGGCTGCTCTCCAGTTTGCGGATGTAGAACTCGCGCGGCAGACCCGGCTCGGGTATCCAGGCGGCGACGAAGTAGTGCTGGATCATTGCGATCCAGCCGTTGTCGGCTTTGGTCGCGAACTTGGCGTTGCCGGCCTCGATATCCGCGAAATTGACCTTCTGGAACTTCTCCTGATCGGTGAACACCGCGGGACCGGTGAAGGTGGACACCATGTAACTCTCGCCGTCGGGCGCCTTGACGTCGCGCTGGAACTGGTAGTAGGCGTGCGCCAGAAGCTCCTTGCCGCTGCCGTTCGCGATCTCGTGCGTCAGCCCGATGAGATAGCTGCCACGGGTGAAGGTGTAGACCTTGGCGACGCGGACTCCGTTGCCAGCCACCGCCTCGAGGCGCAGCTCCAGCGTCTGTGCGTCGCCGGCAAGCTCGCGACTGCCGGGGGCCACCGCAAACAACGTCTTGTGGTTCGGCAGGCCATCGCCGATCAGACCACTCTGCGCGTAATACTGATGCTGCGGCCCGAAAAGGGTGAAGAAATGGTCCTTCCTGACGCTGTCACGGTAGTCCTTCAGCTCGAGGCGGATGATGTCACCACCCTGACGCGAAATCTCGACCTTGAAGAGGTCGGTGTCGACGGTTACCGTGTCGGCCTTCTCCGCCGTGCCGACAGCTACCGCCGCAGGCGCCGCCGGCAGCGGCGCGTGCAGGCTGCTGCTCGGCTTCGGGGCGGGTGCCGCAGCCGTTCCCGCAGCAGCGACCGCAGGCGCCTGCGGCTGGTTGTACTTCTGCCAGGCATCCCACAGCATGACCAGCGAGAACGAGAATATGAGCAGCAGCAGGAGGCGTCGGTTGTCCATGAAAACCTAGAGTATTCAGTCGTTGGTCAGGGTACGGGATCGAAACCGCCCGGGTTCCAGGGATGGCAGCGTGCGAGCCGGCGAACGGCGAGGCTCGTTCCGCGGCAGGCGCCATGCCGCTGCACCGCCTCTGCTGCGTACTGTGAACAACTGGGAAAGAAACGGCAACGCTGACCCAGCATCGGGCTGACCGCATAGCGGTAGAAGCCTATCAGCGCAACGAGAAGATGTTTCATCGGCTCATGGTTGGGGTGAAATGAGCTTGCGCAGCAAGCGGCGGATTTCCTCAGCCATCGCTTGCCGGTCAAGGGCCGATGGCTTGACCGCCAGCCGCAGCACGAGGTCGCTGGAATTCAGGTCGGAACGCAGCAGTCGGAACTCTTCCCTCGCCAGCCGCCGCAACAGATTCCGGTCCACCGCACGGCGCAGGAAACGCTTGGCCACGACCAGGCCGAGCCTCGCTCCCGGAGCGTCCGCAGCCTCGCGAGGCCGATAATGTAGCAGGAAATGGCGGCTCTTCAGCGCCCTCCGGAAAGCAAAGACCGATCCGTACTCATCCTTCCTGAGCAGGCGGTGCTGCTTCGGAAAGGCTGCCGGGCGTGGCGGACGTTCGCTCGCGGCGTCAGGGGCTACGCTCAAACGCCAAGACGCTGACGACCCTTGGCACGGCGGGCACGAATCACTCCGCGACCACCGCGGGTGGACATGCGGACGAGAAAGCCATGCGTCCGCTTGCGGCGAACGACTGACGGCTGATAGGTACGTTTCATGGCTAAACCCTTGAACTCAAAGCTGGAAAAAAGGGTGGATTAGACAGCCTCGGAGCAAGCCTTGTCAAGGCCATATTTTTTTTCGAGCTGTGGATAACTTTGTCGCTACAGGTTAGAATTTGCACCTTGCGGGTTCTGACAGGAGGGGCAGCGGGCCATCGGGGGACGGCCGGCATCGCCCGGAAAAGCGCTGTCGTGGCCGCCAACCATCCCGGGCAACGCTAGCCATGCTTCTGTTTTCAAGAAAAGAGCCACTGTTTGTCGCAGCGGGCCGGGATTTCGGCTGGCAACCGCTGGTTGCCACGATGGTCGCCGATGAGTAGCTTCTGGTCCTCGTGTCTGAGCCAGTTCGAGCAGGAACTACCGCCTCAGCAGTTCAACACCTGGATCCGTCCGCTTCGGCTCGAGGGGGAGGACGACCTGGTGCGCGGCCTGCGCTTGCTGGCGCCAAACGGATTCATCCTCAAGTGGGTCAAGGAGCGCTATCTGGCACGCATCGAAGCGCTCGGCAGCGAGTATTTTGCTCTGCCCGTGATCATCACGCTGAGTCTGGCTGAGCGACCGGCAGCAAATGCCGAACCCGCACCGGTAGCGACCAACAGCGGCAGGACGGCGTCGCCGGCGATCGCCGCTTCCACTTCGCGCCCGGCAAGGACCGCCGACCAGGAGCGCTCCGGCTACGAGAAGACGCGGCTGATCGCCGGCTTCACTTTTGAGAACCTGGTTGTCGGCAAGGCCAACGACCTTGCCCGCGCTGCCGCCCACCGCGTCGCCGACCAACCGGGTGAAGCCGGTTACAACCCGTTGTTCATCTACGGCGGTGCCGGACTCGGCAAGACCCACCTGATCCACGCGATCGGCAACGCGATCCTGGAGCAGCGGCCGAACAAGGTGGTGCGTTATGTACACGCCGAGGACTACTACTCCGACGTTGTCCGCGCCTACCAGCAGAAGTCCTTCGATGTGTTCAAGCGCTATTACCGCTCGCTTGACGTCCTGCTGCTCGACGATGTCCAGTTCTTCAACGGCAAGAACCGGACGCAGGAAGAGTTCTTCTACGTCTTCAATGCGTTGAGCGAGTCGAAAAAGCAGATCGTCATCAGTTGTGACACCTACCCAAAGAACATTTCCGGCCTCGAGGATCGCCTCGTGACGCGTTTCGATTGGGGGTTGACGGTGCAGATCGAACCACCTGAGACCGAGATGCGCGTCGCGATCCTGAAGAAGAAGGCCGAACAGGAGCAGGTTGCCCTCGACGACGAAGTTGCTTTCTACGTCGCCAAGCACCTGCGATCGAACGTTCGCGAGTTGGAGGGCGCCCTGAAGAAGGTGCTTGCCTACTCGGCCTTTCACGGTCGACAGATTGCCCTGGATCTCGCCAAGGAGGCGCTGAAGGATGTCATCGGCTCGGTCAACAGGCAGATCACGGTCGAGGGAATCCAGAAGACGGTGGCAGAATATTTCAAGATCAAGGTGGCCGACCTGTTCTCGAAGAAGCGGACACGCGTCGTCGTCCGACCACGGCAGATCGCCATGTGGCTGGCAAAGAACCTGACGTCGCAGAGCTATCCATCGATTGGCGAGCACTTTGGCGGCCGCGACCACACGACCGTGCTGCACGCCGTGCGCACCATCGATCAACTGCGCCTCAAGGATGAGGCGCTGAACCACGACGTGCATGTGCTCGAGCAGGTGCTGAAGGGGTGATCACGGCTGGGGAAAAGTCGGTGGGAAGATGGCTGGCCGATGGTGGACAACAGCCGGTGTACGGCGCTGGAGCGTGCTTGTCCATTTTTGTCCACAGCCCCATACCGTCGCCGTACATCCCCCTGTGATTGATGCAACTGATTGAATTAAATGTGTTACTGGAAATCATCAACAGACTTGTCCGAACCTTAGTCTTTATAGGATTGAGATACATGCTTCTTATCAAAACACGGCGAGACGTTCTCCTGGCACCGCTGCAGGCAGTTTCGGGGATTGTGGAGAGACGCCACACATTGCCCATCCTGTCGAACGTGCTGCTCGAGAAGCGCGGCGAGGTGCTGACGCTGCTGGCGACCGATATCGAGATCCAGATCACGACGTCGACGGCGGATGTCGGAGGCGAAGGTGAGGGTGCGGTGACGGTCGCAGCGCGCAAGTTGCAGGAAATCCTGCGATCGCTTCCCGAGACGGCGGAGGTCAGTCTGCTGCTGGAGGACCGACGCCTCCAGGTCAGAGCGGGCAGGAGTCGTTTCAACCTGCAGACCCTGCCGCCAGAGGATTTCCCGAGCATGACACTGTCGCAACAGGAGGAAGCGAGGAGCCTCAGGCTGACGCAGAAGCAGTTCAGGCAACTGCTCGCGCAGACCCATTACTCGATGGCGACACAGGACGTTCGCTACTATCTCAACGGACTTCTCCTGCTGCTCGCGGAGGGCGAACTGCGGGCGGTGGCAACCGACGGTCACCGCTTGGCTTATGCCAGCATGCCGCTGGCCGCGGGCGCCGCTGGCAGCGGAGAGCATGCGGACGTCCGGCAGGAGCTGATCCTGCCCCGCAAGACGGTCGTTGAACTCAACCGTCTGCTTGCCGACACCGATGAGCCCCTGGCAATCGACATTCTGCCGAACCAGATCCGCTTCCAGTTCGGGCAGATCAGCCTCGTTTCGAAGCTGATCGATGGTCGTTTCCCGGATTATCAGCGGGTGATACCGTTGACGCTTAAGGACGTCATTCGCGTCCAGCGCAGTGTGCTGTTGCAGTCGATGGTGCGCGCGGCAATCCTGACCAACGAGAAGTTTCGTGGCGTTCGGCTGGTCCTTGCCGAGGGCAGCCTGAAGATCATTGCCGCCAATGCCGAGCAGGAGGAGGCACAGGAGGAAATCGAGGTCGAGTACGGCGGCGAGCCGCTGGATGTCGGTTTCAACGTTTCGTATCTGCTCGATGTGCTGAACAACAGTTCAGGCGAGACGATCGACTGGGGTTTCAACGATGCCAGCTCGAGTGCGCTGCTGACCATACCGGGCAACGATCGCTTCAAGTACGTCGTGATGCCAATGCGTATCTGAATCGCGACGGCAGCAGGTTTCAGAGCAGTTTTGATGTTGGACGGCGGCAAGACATTGGGTTCATGATGAGCGAAGAGAAGCAGCAGACGGAAACGTACGACGAGTCGAGCATTCAGCAACTGGAGGGTCTGGAGGCCGTTCGCAAGCGGCCCGGCATGTACATAGGTGACACCTCGGACGGGACAGGCCTGCACCACATGGTGTTCGAGGTCGTCGACAACGCGATCGACGAGGCTCTGGCAGGCTATTGCGACGACATCGTGATCACCATCCACGCCGACAATTCGATTTCTGTCACCGACAACGGGCGTGGCATACCCACTGGAATCAAGCTCGACGACAAGCACGAGCCGAAGCGTTCGGCGGCGGAAATCGTCATGTGCGTGCTGCACGCGGGCGGCAAGTTCAATCAGAATTCGTACAAGGTTTCCGGTGGGCTGCATGGGGTCGGCGTCTCCTGTGTCAATGCGCTGTCCCGCTGGCTGCGGCTGGTTGTCCGCCGCGACGGCCGGAAGCACCTGATCGAGTTCAATCGCGGGCTGGTGGTCGATCGGCTGGTCGAAGTACGCGATGGTGTCGAGGTTTCACCGCTGCGGGTGGTTGGTGAAACTGAGAAACGCGGAACGGAACTGCACTTCATGGCCGACGAGGAGATCTTCGGTCCGGTCGAGTTCCACTACGAGATCATCGCCAAGCGGCTGCGAGAACTGTCCTTCCTCAACAATGGAGTCAAGATCAGGCTCAACGACCAGCGCACGGGGAAGGAGGAAAACTTTGCCTTTCTCGGTGGTGTCAGGGGCTTCGTCGAGTACATCAACCGCACGAAGACCGTCCTGCATACGAACATCTTCCACGCTGCCGGGGAATCGCTTGCCGCTGCCGGTGCGATCAGCGTCGAGGTGGCGATGCAATGGAACGACAGCTACGCCGAACAGGTTCTGTGTTTCACCAACAACATCCCGCAGGCCGATGGCGGCACGCACATGACCGGCCTGCGCGCCGCCATGACGCGCGTCATAAACCGCTATATCGAAGAGAACGAGATAGCCAAGAAGGCCAAGGTCGACATCAGCGGTGATGACATGCGCGAAGGACTTGCCTGCGTCCTGTCGGTCAAGATGCCGGACCCGAAGTTTGCCTCGCAGACGAAGATGAAGCTGGTGTCGTCGGAGGCCCGCCCGGCAGTCGAGGAGGTGGTTGCGGCGAAACTGACGGAGTTTCTGCAGGAGCGGCCGCTGGACGCGAAGGTGATCACCGGCAAGATCGTCGAGGCGGCACGGGCACGTGATGCCGCCCGCAAGGCCCGGGAGATGACGAGACGCAAGGGCCTGCTCGACGGCGTTGGCCTGCCGGGCAAGCTGGCGGATTGTCAGGAAAAGGATCCGGCGCTCTGCGAACTGTATCTGGTCGAGGGTGATTCTGCCGGAGGTTCGGCGAAACAGGGTCGGGACAGGAAGTTCCAGGCGATCCTGCCACTGAAAGGAAAAATCCTCAATGTCGAGAAGGCGCGCTTTGACAAGCTGATCTCGTCGCAGGAGATCGCCACCCTGATCACTGCCCTTGGCACGGGAATTGGCAAGGATGAGTACAAACCCGAAAAGCTGCGCTATCACCGCCTGATCATCATGACCGATGCCGACGTCGATGGCGCGCACATCCGCACGCTGCTGCTGACCTTCTTCTACCGGCAGATGCCGGAACTCGTCGAGCGGGGACACATCTACATCGCCCAGCCGCCACTCTACAAGGTGAAGCACGGCAAGGTCGAGCGCTACATCAAGGACGATCAGGCGCTGAAGCAGTTTCTTCTGACGCTTGCGCTTGAAGGCGCGGTATTGACGCCGCAGGCAGGTGCTCCGGAAATCGCCGGCAAGGCACTGGAGCATCTGGCGCGCGAGTATCTGCTTGCCGAGGCCGTCATCAACCGCCTCTCGCACCTGATCAATCCAGAAGTTCTGCATGCCCTGATCGACTGCAACCTGAAGCTCGAGCTGGCGGACGAGCAGTCGGCAGTCGCAACCGCCAAGGGGCTGATGGCAGCGGTGGACAAGCGGCTGGAGATCAATATCGTTGCCGGCTATGATTCGGCCAACGAGCGCTGGCAGCTGCGGCTGGAAAAGATCCTGCACGGCAACCTGAAGCTCGGGGTGATCGACGACGATCTGTTGGTCAGCGGTGATTACGCACAACTGCGCAAGACTGCCGAGATCCTGTCAGGGTTGTTCGGCCCGGGTGGCGTCGTTGCCCGTGGCGACCGCAAGAAGAGTGTCAGCAGCTTTGCACAGGCCATGCAGTGGCTGTTGAGCGAGGTGGAGCGCAGCGTCAGCAAGCAGCGTTACAAGGGTCTTGGGGAAATGAACCCGGCACAGCTCTGGGAAACGACGATGGACCCACAGGTGCGCCGGTTGCTCAAGGTACAGGTCGAAGACGCAATCGGTGCCGACGAGATCTTCAACACGCTGATGGGCGAACTGGTCGAGCCACGGCGCAACTTCATCGAGACGAATGCGCTGGCGGCGCGCAATATCGATGTCTGATCAGCGCCGCGTTTCGTGCCGGGCCGCTTAGGCTGCTGCCGGCGGGCGCCCGTCTGCTTCACGGCCTGGCTGCTGCGGGCGCGGGGGCGCGATAGCGGTTGATGGCATCGCGGGTTTCGCGGGCAATGATGCGCGAAGCCTCGGCGTAGTCCTCACCGCTGCCAGCGTAGAGGATGGCGCGCGAGGAATTGATCATCAGCCCGTTGCCGTTGCCGTCGCAACCGGCACGGACGGTCGTCTCGATATCGCCGCCCTGTGCGCCGACGCCCGGAACGAGCAGCGGCATGTTGCCGGTCAGTGTGCGGACGCGGGCGATTTCGCGCGGAAAGGTGGCACCGACGACCAAGCCGCACTGCCCACTCTCGTTCCACTCCTCGCTGACCATGCGGGCCAGCCGTTCGTAAAGCTTTTCGCCGCCGACGTCGAGAAACTGCAGGTCGCTGCCGCCCGGGTTCGAGGTGCGACAGAGCAGGATGATCCCCTTGTCGCGATACGCCAGGTAGGGAGCCACCGAGTCGCGCCCGAGGTAGGGATTGATCGTGACAGCGTCGGCCTGGTAGCGGTCGAATGCCTCTTTGGCGTACTGCTCGGCGGTGCTGCCTATGTCGCCGCGCTTCGCGTCGAGGATCACCGGTACGCCGGGATGGCGTGAGTGGACATGGGCGATCAGTGCTTCCAGCTGCTCTTCGGCACGGCAGGCGGAGAAATAGGCGATTTGCGGCTTGAAGCAACAGACCAGGTCGGCCGTCGCGTCGACGATCGCACGGCAGAACTCGAGGATGGCGTCCGGCCTGCCCTTGAGATGCGCTGGCAGGCGAGCAGGGTCAGGGTCGAGGCCGACGCAGAGGAGGGTGTTGCGGTCCTTCCAGGCCGAGCCGAGTGCATGCATGAAGTTCATCGTCGCGTCACCGCATGTAAAGCTGCCATTCTACGGTCAATCAAGGAAGCCGGATGCGCGGCTCGGGAAGCGTGCAACGGCAGCCTGATAAACAGCTAAACTTGGGCTTCTTTGGCCGCCGGAGGTGGCGCGCGAATGAAGCGACTCACAACGGAAGAGTACCTGCGGTTGCGCGCCGGTGCCGAGGTACTGGAAGCCGACAGCTTTGGCGAGAAGGTTCTGCGCCTGGCGGACGGGACGATCCTGAAGCTCTTTCGGCGCAAGCGCCTGTTGTCTTCGGCGGCATGGTACCCCTACGCACAGCGTTTCGCCGACAACGCCGTGGCGATGCGGCGCCGCGGAATAGCGGTGCCCGAGATCATCGCCGTCGTGCGCATCCCGGGGATCGCCCGCGACGCGGTCCACTACCATCCACTGCCGGGAGACAGCCTGCGCCAGTTGCTGCGCGCTGGAATCGACGCGGATACGCGGCAGCAGCTGAGGAGCGCCTTCAGCCGTTTCGTCATCGAACTGCACGAGAAGGGAGTCTACTTCCGCTCGCTGCACCTGGGAAACGTCCTCCATCTGCCCGATGGTCACTTCGGCCTGATCGACATAGCCGATGCCCGGTTGCGGCCATGGCGTCTGAGCAGGAATCTTCGCCGGCGCAATCTGAGGCTGCTGCTCGCTGCTGCTGGCGAACGCGAGCTGATCGATGCGGCGGCCGTGCTCACGGGCAAGGGCACGCCTTCCCCGTGAGTGGGTGCGCGCCGCCTTTACAACGGGTTGCCCGAATCCTATAATCGCGGCTTCTTTCGAGCGGGGGTATAGCTCAGCTGGGAGAGCGCTTGCATGGCATGCAAGAGGTCCGCGGTTCGATCCCGCGTACCTCCACCAGCGCGGCGAAAGATCATTGACCCGGGTCCCCATCGTCTAGAGGCCCAGGACACTACCCTTTCACGGTAGGTACCGGGGTTCGAATCCCCGTGGGGACGCCAGCGCTTGTGGCTGGCAGGCCATGATGACAGCTGCGGCCGCCCAGAGCCAGCAGTGTGAGTGGCACTTCGATCGCGTCGCTCGTCTCGGTGCAGACGCTCGCTGCTGCCGGCAATTCTTGCCAAAGACCAGCAAATCATTTAAGTTGGCGGCCCACGTTGGCGGTTCCCGGCGGCGCCCGTTGTCGCCGGTGCCCTTGCCCGACAGACGTCGAGCCTCAGCTTGCAGCGGCAACCCGATCTGTCCGGGAACAGCGGAATGAACCTTTATCCCAGGCGCCTGGTCAAGCCCTTGCAGCCAGTAGTTGCAAGTCCGGCCCCGCCATCCGCCCTCGCAAGGAACAACGATGAATGCTAACGAAAAGTTCATGGCCGCCGACGCACATGTGGATCAAGCAGCGGTCAGGCCGTTGCCCAACTCACGCAAGGTCTTCGTCGTTGGCAGTCGACCCGATATCCGCGTACCGATGCGCGAGATCACGCAGGCGGATACCGATACGGCTTTTGGTGGCGAGAGGAATCCGCCGATCTATGTGTACGACTGTTCGGGTCCGTACTCGGATCCACAGGCGGAGATCGACGTCAGGCAAGGCTTGCCGGCCATGCGAGCGTCGTGGATCGCCGGGCGCGGCGACAGCGAACCACTGGCGGGACTGAGTTCCCAGTTCGGACGCCAGCGGGCAGCCGATCTGGCGCTTGACGAACTGCGCTTTCCCGGTCTGCAGAGGAAGCCTCTGCGTGCCAAGTCCGGCTGCAACGTCAGCCAGATGCACTATGCCCGACGCGGCATGATCACTCCGGAAATGGAGTATGTCGCAATCCGCGAGAATGGCAATCGGCAGCAGTATGTGGAGCAGTTGCGCAATTCCGGCCCACAAGGCAGGCGGCTGGCCGAAATCCTCTGTCGTCAGCACCCCGGCAACAGCCACGGCGCGAGCATTCCGGAAGAGATCACTGCCGAGTTCGTCCGTTCCGAAGTGGCGCGTGGCCGGGCGATCATTCCGTGCAACATTAACCACCCGGAAAGCGAGCCGATGATCATCGGCCGCAACTTCCTCACGAAGATCAATGCCAACATCGGCAACTCGGCAC
This sequence comes from Candidatus Accumulibacter similis, assembly GCA_013347225.1. Lineage (NCBI taxonomy): Bacteria > Pseudomonadati > Pseudomonadota > Betaproteobacteria > Candidatus Accumulibacter > Candidatus Accumulibacter similis. Next base: position 427,894 of record CP054595.1, read on the forward strand.
TCGGATCGAGCATCCAGGAAGAGGTCGAAAAGATGACCTGGGCCATCCGTTGGGGTGGCGACACGGTGATGGATCTGTCGACCGGGAAGAACATCCATGAAACCCGCGAGTGGATCATCCGCAACAGCCCGGTGCCGATCGGCACGGTGCCGATCTACCAGGCGCTGGAGAAGGTCAACGGGAAGGCGGAAGAGCTGAGTTGGGAAATCTTCCGCGATACGCTGATCGAACAGGCTGAACAGGGGGTGGATTACTTCACCATCCATGCCGGAGTGCTGCTGCGCTACGTGCCCCTGACGGCAGGCCGGCTGACGGGCATCGTTTCGCGCGGCGGTTCGATCATGGCCAAGTGGTGTTTGGCACATCACCGCGAGAGCTTCCTGTACACGCACTTCGAGGAAATCTGCGAGATCATGAAGGCCTATGACGTGGCTTTCAGTCTCGGCGATGGCCTGCGCCCGGGATCGATCCATGACGCAAATGATGCGGCCCAACTCGGTGAGCTGAAGACCCTCGGCGAGCTGACCGACATCGCCTGGAAGCATGATGTGCAGGTGATGATCGAGGGACCGGGTCACGTGCCGATGCACATGATCAAGGAAAACATGGACTTGCAACTGGAGTACTGTCGGGAGGCGCCGTTCTATACACTCGGACCGCTGACCACGGACATTGCTCCGGGCTACGACCACATCACCAGTGGCATCGGGGCGGCAATGATCGGCTGGTATGGTACGGCGATGCTCTGCTACGTCACCCCGAAGGAGCACCTCGGATTGCCGGACAAGGACGACGTGAAGACCGGGATCATCACCTACAAGCTGGCTGCGCACGCTGCGGATCTGGCGAAGGGCCACCCGGGTGCGCAGATTCGCGACAACGCGCTGTCAAAGGCCCGGTTCGAGTTCCGCTGGGAGGACCAGTTCAACCTCGGTCTTGATCCGGACAAGGCACGTGAGTTCCATGACGAGACGCTGCCCAAGGAGTCGGCGAAAGTGGCGCATTTCTGCTCGATGTGTGGGCCGCACTTCTGTTCCATGAAGATCACGCAGGAGGTCCGGGAGTTCGCTGTCGCCCAGGGACTCAGCGAGGAACAAGCGCTGCTCAGAGGAATGGAGGAGAAGTCGATCGAGTTCGTCCGCAGCGGAGCCGAGGTCTATCACAAGGTCTGAACGGGACCCCGGGCATGTTCTGTGGCGCGGTCCGCAGATCCTCGTCGGCAGTCAGCGCGGCGGGCAGGGCGATGCCGCAGAGCGGGCCGCGGCGCGAAGGGGGCAGGGAATGGTGTCCAGGTGCCGCTCGGCAGCTTAGAAATCCCTGTCGGCTTCCCAGAGGACGAAACCATCTTCCTGCTGCGTCCATTGCAGGAGCTCGATCAAGGGAAAGGCCCGCTGCCCGAGGCCAACGGTCGGTGATTCGTCATCAACATCGCCATTGCGGGCGGGTGCGGGTTCGCCGCCCGTGGCAGCGGGCGAGGCTTTCTGGTCAGCCGCCGCCAGGCGCAAGCGGGTGATCGCGTCCGGGAGCTGTTCGGTGGTGATGACACCACGCGCGCTGCAGTCCTTGCCGATGGCCTCGAGTAGCTGGCGGGCGACCGTGGCAAACATCATGATCTGGCCGGAGGTGCTTGAGGTGAATTTGACGAGCATTGGTTGCTTCTCCATTGGTCCTGAACCCCGGCGCCATTGTTGCAGGTCCGCAATCCGCGAACAATAGCGCAATGGAGCTGGCGCGTCTGTTGCAGTCGCAGGGTTTTGGCAGTCGCGCCGAATGTCGAGCGCTGGTTGCCAATGGCCGGGTCAGTGTGGATGGTCGTCGGTGCGCTGACTGGGCCGAGCAGTTCGAAGCTGCGGGGCTGGTCCTTTCCGTCGATGGCGTCTGCTGGCGCCATCGACGGGCAGCGTATCTGGCGCTGCACAAGCCCTTCGGCTATGAGTGTTCGCATCGGCCGCAGCATCATCCGAGCGTCTACTCGTTGCTGCCGTTGCCGCTGATCCGGCGTGGGGTTGAGGCGGTCGGGCGGCTGGATGCGGACACCAGCGGCCTGTTGCTGCTGAGTGACGACGGCGCCTTCGTGCACCGTTACACTTCACCCCGCAAGCGGGTCGCGAAGGTGTATGAGCTCAGGACGCGGCATGTCGTCGACGACGCGCAGGTTGCGGCCCTGCTCGCTGGTGTGACGCTCCGCGATGAAGCGCTGGCGGTGGCTGCGGTCGGTTGCCAGCGGTTGGACGAGAGGCGCCTTCGCCTGAGCGTGACGCTCGGGCGCTACCACTTGGTCAAGCGAATGCTGGCGGCGGTGGGTAACCGCGTGGAGAGTCTGCATCGGGTAGCCATTGGCGGGTTCGTGCTGCCGCCGGAGCTGCGCGCCGGAGAATGGATGTGGCTCGAGGCAGCCGACCTGGAGCGATTGGCCGCTGGCGGCTCGGCGGCAACGGCCGACGGGTTGCAGCACGGTGGTCACGCGGCGATGGAGGGAAAGCCAGGATGGTCATGAGAACGCTGTCGTTGGTCTCTGCGGCAACTGTCGGGAACGCCGCTGCTGCCCGGCGTGCTCGCTGCGGCCGACCGTCGTCGTGCGGGTGGAGCCGGCGATGACACTGACCGAACTGCGCTACATCGTGGCGCTGGCGCGCGAGCGGCACTTCGGGCATGCGGCGGAAAAATGCCATGTCAGTCAGCCGACGCTGTCGGTGGCCGTGAAAAAGGTCGAGCAGCGCTACGGCGTCGTGCTTTTCGAGCGTTCCTCGGCTGACGTGCGCCTGACGATGATGGGCGAGCAGATCGCGCAACAGGCGGAGCGGGTGCTGGAGGAGGCGGCGCGACTGAAGGAGATCGTGGCGCAGGGGAAGGATCCGTTGCTTGGGCCCTTGCGGCTGGGCGCGATCTACACGATCGCACCTTATCTCCTGCCGCGGCTGATCCCTTCCCTGCACGCGCGGGCGCCGCGGATGCCGCTCTACCTGCAGGAGAACTTCACCGTCAATCTCGCGGGGCAGCTGCGGCGGGGTGATCTCGATGTGATCGTTGTTGCCCTGCCTTTCGCTGAGCCCGGAGTCGTGTCGCGAGTGGTTTACGAGGAGCCTTTCTGTGTCGTGATGCCACGTCAGCACCCGCTGGCGCAGCAGGAACGGATCGACACGCGGCAGGTGGCGGCCGAGAACCTGTTGCTGCTGGGCAATGGCAACTGCTTTCGCGATCAGGTGGTGCAGGCGTGCCCACAACTTTCGGCGCCGGGTGGAACCGAGGGATCGCTCGAAGGTAGCTCGTTGGAGACGGTACGCTACATGATTGCCAGTGGCGCCGGAATTTCAGTCGTTCCAGCTTCGGCGGCGGCTTCGTGGCCGCGCGAGGATTCGCTGTTGAGCGTGCGCCGGTTCAGCGATCCGGCACCGGTGCGAAAGGTGGTGATCGCATGGCGCGCTACCTTTCCCAGGCCGCAGGCGATCGATGTCCTGCGCGCTGCGATCGCCGATTCCCCGCCGCCCGGGGTGCTCATTGCCTGATCGCTGCCGCGGCAAGCGGCGCTCGGCGATGGGTGGTTGGTCCGCGTCAGGCAATGCTTCGGCGAAGAGTGGGGCACGCGCGGCAGCCGGGTGGCAGTGCGCGCCGGTTCCACGTGGAACCGGCCGTTGGCCGGTGTAGCCGCGGTGTAGCCGGCTGGTCGCTCAGCCGGCTGCCTTGCGGCGCCGCGCCGGTGGCGCTGCAGGCGCAGAGACGGTCGCCGCAGCGGCAGGCTTGGTCGCCGCGGCGACCGTCGCTGCGCCTTCAGACTTGGTCGCTGCGGCGCGTGTCCTGGTCGCGGTCGGCTTCGGTTCGCGCTTCTCGAACTCGAAAGCGACCTTGCCGTCGGCGGCACGGACCAGGTAGGCGGAAAACTTGCGGCGGGTGCGAGCCGAGACAAATCCGCGCAGCAGTTCGCTGCGGCCGTCGCTGAGGAGCCGGCGCATCTGGTCCGGTTCGATCGGCTGTTGCAGGATGACGGTACCGGAGCGGAAGTCGCAGCTGCGCCCGGCCGTGACGGACCTTTCGCAGACGTATGCCATGCCGTGGCGAAAGACGCGGGCGCCACATTTCGGGCAGGTACCGAGCGCTTCGCTCTCCGAGAAGTCCGGCTCTTCGGCGCTGCCGTCGTCACTGGCACTACCTTGGCCGAAATCGAAGACCGGGGCATGGTCCTCGTTGAGCTGGATGATGGCGCTGAACGGCCGACCGAGCTTGTTGCGGAAGCCGGTCAGCGGGCCGAGCCGGCGTCGCTCGAGCAACTCGTCGATCTCGCGCGCTTCGAACTGCCGCCCGGCGACGATCTTCCAGAGCGAAAAATCGCAACCCTGGCACTGGAACTTCTTGTAGGTTTCCTTGATGACCTTGCCGCACTTGGGGCAGGGAGTCGCCAGTTCGCCGAAGTCGCCGGGGATGCTGTCACTGTCGTAACTTCGCGCCCGATCGACGATGCGCCGGGTCATATCGGCGATTTCCCTCATGAAGTCGTCGCGCGACATCTCGCCACGCTCCATTCTTGCCAGCTTCCACTCCCACTCACCGGTCAGTTCGGGTGCGGTGAGTTCGGGGATGCCAAGCCCGTTGAGCAGCGTCATCAGCGAAAAGGCCTTGGCCGTGGGGAGCAATTCGCGACCCTCACGCAGCAGATACTGCTCGGCCAGCAGGTTCTCGATGATCTGGGCGCGGGTCGCCGGAGTGCCGAGCCCGCGGCCGGCCATGGCGGCGCGCAGCTCCTCGTCATCCATGGCCTTGCCCGCACCCTCCATGGCGGTCAGGAGGGTCGCCTCGGAGTAGCGCGCGGGGGGTCTGGTCTGCTGCGCGGCGACCAGCACGTCCTCGGTGTGCACCCGTTCTCCGGCAGCGACAGCGACGAGGTTGCCGTCTTCACCTTCCTGTGCCTCGCGGCCATAGACGGCCAGCCAGCCCGCATTGACGAGCACGCGGCCTTCGGTCTTGAAGGGTTCACCGGTGACGCGGGTGATGCGTGTCGTGACCTGGTATTCGGCGGCCGGATGGAAGACGGCGAGGAACCGCTTGACGACCATGTCGTAGAGCTTGAACTCGGGTTCGGACAGATGCTTCGGCGCCTGCAGCGTCGGAATGATCGCGAAGTGGTCGGAAACCTTGGCGTTGTTGAAAATCCGCTTGTTGGGCTGCACCCAGTCACGCTCGAGGATCATCTGCGCAAAGGGCGCGTAACGCGCCAGCAGGCTTTCCTCCGCTGCCTTGCCGGCCGCCGCGCCGCTGAGCATCGCCAGCGTGCTCGCCACCGTCGGCCGGTAGTCCTCGGGCAAGGCGCGCGAGTCGGTGCGTGGGTAGGTGAGGACCTTGTGTTTCTCGTACAGCGCCTGCGCCAACCCGAGGGTCACCTTGGCGGAGAAGCCGAAGCGCCCGTTCGCCTCGCGTTGCAGGCTGGTCAGGTCATAGAGCAGCGGTGAGAGCTGGCTCGATGCCTTCGATTCCTCGCTGACCGTGCCCGGTTGGCCCAGACATTGCCGTCGCAGCGTGGCTGCCCGTTCCTCGTCCCAGAGGCGGTCGGCACGGGCGTGTTCATCCTCCTCCCTGCCCTGAAACCTTTCGTCGAACCACTTGCCCCGGTAGTGGCCAGCCGCGCAGGCGAAGAGACCCTCCAGCTCCCAGTAGGAGCGCGGCGTGAACTTGCGGATGCGGTCTTCACGGTCGACGATCAGCGCCAGCGTGGGCGTCTGCACGCGACCGACCGTGGTCAAATGGAAGCCGCCGCTCTTCGAGTTGAACGCCGTCATCGCCCGTGTGCCATTGATGCCGACCAGCCAGTCGGATTCCGAGCGACAGATAGCGGCCTGCGCCAGTCCGTGCATCTCGCTGCCGTTGCGCAGCCGGGTGAAGCCATCCCGGATTGACTGCGGTGTCATCGACTGCAGCCACAGCCGTTCGACGGGCTTGCCCGTGCCGGCGTGTCGGCTGATGTAGTTGAAGATCAACTCACCTTCACGACCGGCATCGCAGGCGTTTACCAGACTGACCACGTCCCTGCGCTTGATGAGGCGAAGCAGCAGCTTGAGGCGGGCCTCGGTCTTGGCGATCGGCTGCAGCGCGAAATGGGGGGGTATCACCGGCAGGTGAGCGAAGGACCACTTGCCACGTTTGACCTCGTACTCAGCGGGGCAGGCCAGCTCGAGCAGGTGGCCGATGGCCGAAGAGACAACATAATCCTCGCTCTCGAAGTAGTCCTCATGGCGAACGAAACCACCCAGCGCGCGCGCGAGGTCGGCAGCGACGGACGGTTTCTCGGTAATGATCAGTTTCTTGCTCATGGGGTCTTTGTCAGCCGCACAGGGGGGCGAGGGTGGGGTCGCGGGGTGCTCCGCAGCGGAGCGCTTGCGGACGATGATAAGAGGAGTCCGCCGGGCTTGGCAAGCAACCCCGCCGTCGCCGCCAGTGGCGCCCGGCACATCGACGGCTCGGGCAGCTGCCCGCAGCGTCGATGTGCCGGGCGCAGGGCCGCCGATTGGTGTTGGCGTGGCCGCTCCCGAGGGGACTCTGTCGTCGGGGATCGCAATGCCGCGTCGGAAGCCTGCGCCGCGGTTCTACGGGCTGCCGTTCGTCGATGATGCGGGCAGCCGCTGGTAACGACCGCCCGGCATGCTGGCGATATCGCCGTGCAGTTCGAGTTCGAGCAGGACCACTGCGGCACGGTCGGCGCCGAGGCCCATGCGCTTGACGACTTCGTCGAGGCTGAACGGATCAAAACCGAAGGACTGCAGAAGGCGGCCAGCATCGGTCGCCGCGTCGAGGCGCGCATCCGGTAGGTCCGTTGGTGTCGGAGGCCCACCGCTCGTTGTGCTCCAGCGCAGTTCTTCAAGCACGTCGGCGACGGTTTCCACGAGCTTCGCTCCCTGCTTGATCAGCCGGTGGCAGCCGCGCGACTGCGGCGAGTGAATCGATCCCGGGATGGCGAAGACCTCGCGTCCCTGTTCCGAAGCGATGCGCGCAGTGATCAGCGAACCGCTGTCAACCGTTGCCTCGATCACCAGGGTGCCGCGCGAGAAGCCGGCGATCAACCGGTTGCGGCGCGGGAAGTTGGCGGCCAGCGGTGGCGTGCCGAGGGCGAACTCGGAAACGATCGCGCCGCGGTGGCCGATCTCCCGCGCCAGTTCGCGGTTGCTGGCCGGGTAGACGCGGTCGATACCGGTACCGACGAAAGCGACGGTGCTGCCGGAGCGTCCCAGTGCGCCGCGGTGAGCGCCGGCATCGATGCCGAGCGCGAGGCCGCTGGCGATGGTCAGACCGGCATCGGCCAGCGCAGCGGCGAAGCGCTCGGCGTTGCCGAGCCCCTGGGGAGTCGGATTGCGGCTCCCAACAATGGCCAGTGCCGGCGAGTTGAGGAGTTCGAGGCGGCCGACAACATACAGCAGGGTTGGTGGATCCGGAGTCTGCAGCAGCGACTGCGGGTACTCGGGATCAGCCAGAGAGAGCAGATGTTGCGCCGGTTGCGCCGCCCAGGCGAGGGCGTGCTCGAACGCTGCGCCATTGTCCTGGTCGAGGAGCAGGCTGGCGGCGCGACTGCCTGCCACCGCCACCAGCGCGGATCGGCCAGCGTTGAAGATCGCGTCCGGCGGGCCGAAGGCGCGCAGCAGCTTGCGCTGCGTCTCGCCACCAATTCCGGGGGTCAGGGTCAGGCGCAGCCACGGCAGCAACTCGGCTGCCCCTGCTCTCATCGTTACGGGACGCGGGCGAAGTCGTTGACCTCGACGGTACCGATGGCTTGAACGACGAGGCCGTATGAGATTCGTTGAAAGGTGCGGAAGACGAACAGCAGCCCCACGCGCTCCGGCGGAATCGGGATGACGACTGTCGCGTCGTATTCGTCACGCTCGACGGTGGTGCGATTGCGTTCGAGGGCCAGGACGTGGCCGATCTCCATACCGTCGTCACGGCCGCGGTTGATGGCGACGATCGACCCGCGACCAGCGGCATCGACACCACCGTAGACCGATATCACGCGGCCGTCGACCCGGAAGTCCGGTTTGTGCGGGACATAGGGAACCAGATCGGGACGTACGACAGGCAGCAGGCGGTCGCCGCGGCCGATCTCCTCTTTCGAGGTCAGTATCTCGAAGGTGGCCGGGTTGCCGGGCTCGACCTGGCGGGCGGTACCGAGATAGTAGGCCTGGTAGCCGAGAACCTCGCTGCTTTCCGGATCGACCAAAGGCTTGCCTTGACGGTAGATCTGCCAGCCGCGCTGCGCGGGGTCGGCGTCGGCGACATAGGCGCGGTCACCTCGGCTGAGGAAGATGCGATCCGGCGGCAGGGCGACGATGCGCGCAGCGTTCGCCAGACCGTCCTTGTCGACGATCAGCGGTTCGGAAAGGAACGGGCGGATCTCGTTCGGGGGGATTGGCGGTACGCCCGGGTCGATCCCTTCGGCGTAGATTCGTGGCAGTAGTCGTGTACTCTGCAGGCGCAGCCATGGTCTGCCGTCGGCGTGACGTTCGAGGACGATGACGTCCCCGGGGTAGATGAGGTGGGGATTGCGGATCTCGGCGCGGTTCATCCGCCAGATCAGCGGCCATTCCCATGGGTTCTTGAGGAACTTGCCGGAAATTCCCCAGAGGGTATCTCCCGGGACGACGATGTGTCTCTCGGGAGCCCCGCCGGCGAGTTCCAGGTCCTGAGCGGCAGCGCCGGAAATCCCGCCGAGCGTGGCCAGGATGAAGGCGAACAGAAAGCGGATCATCGTGTTATCCTCGTACGTGTAGCCGCACTCTTGGGGGAACTCAGGGTCGAGGCTCCTGTCGGAGTTGATCGATTCGGCAATCCTGCTGCCAAGCCTCCGGTGCGTGCGTTCACGGATGCCGGCATTGTCGAGACAGTGCCTTAAATTCTGCACGTAGTTACTTATTCGATCAAGCTTTTTATGTCTTTGCTGCCGATCCTTCGTTTTCCTGACCCGCGTCTGAAAAAGGTCGCCGCGCCGGTGGCGCGGATCGATGACGGCATTCGTCGGCTGGCGCGCGACATGGCCGAGACGATGTACGAGGCACCGGGGATCGGTCTGGCGGCAACACAGGTCGATGTCCATCTGAGACTGATCGTCGTCGATGCCTCCGAAGCCCGCGACCAGTTGCTCGTCCTGATCAACCCGGAGATCGAGTCGCAGGAGGGCTCGCAGAAGTGCGAGGAGGGTTGTCTGTCGGTACCCGGCATCTACGACCGGGTTGAGCGGGCCGAGCATGTGGTCGTCCGCTACCTGGATCTCGACGGCGGGGAGCAGACGGTCCGGGCCAGCGGTCTGCTGGCGGTCTGCCTCCAGCACGAGATGGACCACCTGCAGGGGCGGGTGTTCGTCGAGCACTTGTCACAACTCAAGCAGTTGCGCATCCGCAACAAGCTGGCCAAACAGGCGCGAATCACTGCATGAGGCTGGGTTTCGCCGGGACACCGGAGTTCGCGGCCGTTGCCCTGCGTGCTCTGCTGGCGGCCGGCCACCAGGTCGAACTGGTGCTGACACAGCCGGATCGCGCGGCGGGGCGTGGTTTGGCGGTGCGCCCGTCGGCGGTGAAGGAACTGGCGCAAGCGGCCGGACTCAGGCTGCTGCAGCCGGCGACCCTGCGCGATGCCGTCGTCCAGGAAGAGATTCGTGCCAGCCGGCTGGAAGCCCTGATCGTTGCCGCTTACGGCCTGATCCTGCCGCAGGCCGTCCTCGATCTGCCGCGCTGGGGCTGCATCAACATCCATGCTTCGCTGCTGCCACGCTGGCGTGGCGCGGCGCCGATCCAGCGGGCAATACTTGCCGGTGACCGTGAAACCGGGATCAGCATCATGCAGATGGACGCCGGGCTCGACAGCGGGCCGGTGCTGCTTGCGGCAGGGCAGGCCATTCGTGACGATGACACCGCCGCCTCGCTGCACGACAGACTGGCGACGCAGGGAGCCGAACTGGTCGTCAAGGTGCTCGAACGCCTGCCGTTGCCTGGGTGGCCGCAGCCGCAGAGCGGGGTCACGCACGCTGCCAAGATTGGCAAGGCCGAGGCGATGCTCGACTGGCGCCTGGCTGCGGAGCTGCTGGCAAGGCAGGTGCGGGCCTTCAATCCGCAGCCGGGGGCAAGCTGCGTGCTGAACGGCAAGGCGCTGAAGGTGTGGACGGCGCGTCCGGTCGTCGGCAGCGGTTCTCCCGGTCTGATCATCGGGGCTGCTCACGACGGCCTGCTGATTGCCTGTGGTGAAGGGGCCCTGTGCGTTGAGGAGGTGCAACAGGCGGGTGGCCGGAGGTTGGCGGTGGCGCAATTCCTGAACGGCACCGCGGTGCCTGTGGGTTCGCGTTGTGCCGTGGCCACTGGCTGAGGGCTGCCGGCTAGCGTTCCCCGAAGGAGCGGGCGGCGGTGCTGTTCAGTGGCCGCTGCTTCGTGTTTCACGTGAAACAGCAGGCTGCGGCGACCGCTTGGGTGCCTTGGTGGCCGCGGCTCCGTCGCCCGCCAGCACCTTGCGCAACAGCGCGGCGAGACGGTAGCCGGCTTCGGTGACGCGCCGATTCGCGATCTCCAGCGCCTGCTGGTGGAAATCGGGACTGATTGTCGGTGCCTCTTCTCCGCCTGGCGGGTAAGCCTGACCACGCGCCAGATGCCAGCTTTCGTCCAGCCACTGCGCCGCTGTCGTCTCGCTCCTGGGCGCCGCGTAGCGCGCGGTGAGGCTGGCGACAGCGGCCGCCAGGCGGCTGTCGCGCAGCCACGGTGGGCCTGGAAGTTCGTCCCAGTAGCGGTGCAGCGTCGTCACCGGATAGCGCGTGTTGAACGGATTGACGATGCTGACCGCGTTGCCGCCCTGGTCGCTCCGGCCATCAACCGAGTAGCGGCTGGCCGCGTGCAGCGGCTGGTGCGCGTCCCCGACGAGGTGAATGAGCCATGGCAAGGCGTAGGCACGCTCCGCGGGACTGGCTCTCGGGTTGCCGACCGAGCGTGCGAGCCTGTCGATCTGTCGCTCGATTTCACCTGCCGGCGCGCCTATGTTCGCGGCAGGATCGAGTGGCCGGTCAACATAGTGCCAATCCAGCCGTCGCTCCATGTCCGGAAAGCCGGGCAGCGCTGGCGTCGGCTCCTCGCTGCCGGCGGTATAGAAGCGCCGGTCGCGGCGAATGTCGTCGGGCCAGGTCGCGGCTTCGACGAACGCGCCCCGGCCCGGATCGCCGCCCTTGCTGCGCGCCAGCCAGCGGTCGAAGTCGGGATGCTCGCGCAGGATCGCCGTCACTGCCAGCCGGCTGGCGTCATCGAGGTTCTCCCAGGCAATCATCGCACTGAGGCGATGGCCGGCGGCGTTCCAGGCCGCCGCCGCCGGCGCGACGCCGAGCAGCAGAAGCAGCAGACAGGTTCTTGCCGATGTTCGCAGCATGCGTGCATTATCGATCCTCCGCGCCAGCCTCGCCAGCTTCCCCCGTCGTGCTAAACTCGCCGCACTTTCGACCGTCGATGGAAAACCAGCGCTTGCCATCACCACCATCCGCCCCGTCGTCGCGCGCCCGGCGAGTGCGCAGCGGGACGTCTGTCGGCCAGCCCGATCGCCTGCCACCCGATTCGTTGGCCTTCAGCCTGCTTCTGGCGGCGCGTGTCCTCGCTGCCGTGCGCGGCGGACAGAGCCTGGCGCAAGCCCTCGCGCCGCTTGCCGGCGAGGCGGCGCCGGCCCGTGCCGCGGCCCAGGATGCTGCCTACGCGACACTGCGGCGCTATGGTTGTGGCGAGTTCCTCCTGCGACGTTTGCTCGCCAGGTCGTTGCCGCATGCTGAAGCCGAGGCGCTTCTCCTGGCGGCGCTGTATCGCCTGCAGTCTCGACCGGAGACCGCCTACGTGGTCGTCGATCAGGCGGTGGCTGCGGCCGGCGATATCGCGGGTGGCGCCTTCAAGGGACTGGTGAACGGCGTCTTGCGCAACTATCTGCGGCAGCGCGAAGCGCTCGAGCGAGCGATGCTCGACGACGACGAGGCCCGGAACCAACATCCGGCATGGTGGTTGAAGCGACTTCGTCGTGGCTACCCGGATTCCTGGCAGCAGATCGTTACACTTGGCAACCGCCCGCCGCCGATGACCCTGCGCGTCAACCAGCGGCGCATAGGCGTCGCGGACTACGCTGCGCGGCTGCAGGCGGCAGGCCTTGTCGCGCGGCCGGTCGGCGCCGCTTCGTTGTTGCTTGCTCGAGCCGTTGCCGTGGGCGCACTCCCCGGTTTTGCCGACGGCCTGCTGTCGATCCAGGATGCGGGCGCGCAGCGTGCCGCCGAATTGCTGGCGCCGCGCGCGGGCCAGCGCGTGCTTGATGCCTGTGCGGCGCCGGGAGGCAAGACCTGCCATCTGCTGGAACGGGCCGAGGTCGAACTGCTGGCACTGGACATCGAGGAGGGCCGGGTACGAAAGATCCGGGACAACCTGCGTCGCCTGCGGCTGTCGGCGACGGTGGTGCTGGCGGATTGTCGAAGGACCGCCGACTGGTGGGACGGGCGAGCCTTCGACGCGATTCTTGCCGACGTGCCCTGCTCGTCTTCAGGTGTCGTGCGCCGGCACCCGGATATCAAGTACCTGCGCCGCGAGAGCGACATCAGGCGGTTCGTTCACCTGCAGCGGGAGATCATCGATGCGCTGTGGCCATTGCTGAAGGCCGGCGGAAGAATGCTCTACGCGACCTGCTCAGTGTTCGACGACGAGAATGCCGCGCAGATCGACGCCTTTCTCTTTCGCCAGCCGGCTGCCAGGCGCCTGCTCGAAGAACGACTCCTGCCCGAAGAAGAACATGACGGATTCTATTATGCGCTACTGGAGAAAGCTGCTTAGCTGCTGCCTTTTCGGTCTGCTGCTTCTGTCAGGACCGTCCAGTAGCCTGGCTGTGGACATCAGTGTCCGCAATCCGATGCTTTCACCCGGCGACGAAGGCTATGTGCTGTCAGCGGACTTCAACATCAACCTCAACCCTCGCCTCGACGATGCCATAGCACGCGGCGTCACTCTCTACTTCGTGGTCGACTTCGAACTGACCCGGGCGCGCTGGTACTGGCTTGACGAGCAGGTCATCAGCCGCAGTCAGACGTTCCAGCTCTCGTACCATGCACTGACCCGCCAGTACCGCCTGTCGAGCGGCGCGCTGCACCAGAGCTTTGCTTCGCTCGACGACGCGCAGAGGATACTGTCGCGCTTGCGCAGCTGGCTGGTCCTCGAGCGGGGTGCCGTCCGGCCTGGTGAGAGCTACCAGGCAGCCGTCCGCATGCGCCTCGACCTGAGCCAGATGCCGAAGACCTTCCAGGTCAACGCTCTCGCCAACCGCGACTGGAACCTTTCATCGGACTGGGCGCGCTGGATCTTCAGCCCGGCCGAGTTCGTCGTACCGGCGGCGTCCGCCGTCGTACCCGTTCCCGTAGCCGTCCCCGACAGCAGATGAAGAGCCTGATCGTTGCCGCCGCCTCCTTTGGCGGCATCCTGCTCTTTCTGCTTGCCTCGGCGAGTGCGAACACCGCGCTCTTCGCCAGCCACTATCCGTGGTTGCTCGGCCTCAACGCGATCGTCGCGCTTTCGCTGCTGGCACTGATCGCCTGGCAGTTGCACGTGCTCTGGCGGGAGCACCGGGCGCAGGTCTTTGGCTCACGTCTCAAGCTGCGCCTGATGCTCATGTTTGGCCTGATGGCGGTCCTGCCTGGCGTGCTGATCTATGCCGTTTCCGTCCAGTTCGTGACCAAGAGCATCGAGACCTGGTTCGACGTTCGCGTCGAAAAGGCCCTCGAAGCCGGTCTCAACCTCGGGCGCAGCGCGCTCGATTCGTTGCTCGAAGACTTGACGGTCAAGGGGCAGATCATGGCGCTCGAACTCGCCGAGCGTTCGGAAGCACAACGACGGCTCGACCTGAACCGGCTGCGTGAGCAGCACGGGGTGCAGTCGGCGGCCCTGTTCTCTACCAGCGGCGAACTGCTGGCGACGGCGACCGGCGATCTGGCGACGCTGCTGCCGTCGCAGCCAAGCGGCGAACAACTGCTCGTCGCGCGCAAGGAGCGACGCTATGCGGTCATCGAGGGCAGTGGCGAGAAGGATCTCAAGCTGCGCGTCCTGATTGCCGTCATGCCGGCCGGCCTCGGTGTCGAGACTCGCCTCCTGCAGCTCATCGACCCGGTGCCCGGCGCTCTGGCGGTCAACGCTGATCGAGTGCAGACGGTGTACGCGGATTATCAGGAGCTGTCGCTGGGTCGCGAGGGCCTGACGCGCATCTATGCCATGACGCTGACGCTGACCGTGCTGTTGGCACTTTTCACGGCGATCGCCCTGGCCTTCGTTCTGGCCCGTCGCCTGTCGGCGCCGCTGTCGATCCTCGCCGAGGGTACCCAGGCCGTGGCTGCTGGCGATTACACGCCGCGTCAGGCCGTCTACAGCCGTGACGAACTGGGTATCCTGACCCGTTCGTTCAAGCAGATGACCAGCCAGCTCGATGAGGTACGCCGCGACAACGAACGCCATCGGAGCGAACTGGAAGCTGCGCGCGCCTACCTCGAATCGATCCTCGCCAACCTCTCTGCCGGCGTTCTCGTCTTCGACCGACGCCTGGTGCTGCGAACCGTCAATCAGGGCGCGCTGAGCATCCTGGCGGACGACTTCGACGGCTTGCTCGGCCAGCCGACGGATCTCTGGGCGCGGCAGCAGGAACTCGGCAGAGCGATCAACAGTGCGTTTGTCCACCACGAGCGTCGCGAATGGCAGGAGGAGATCGAACTCGATCACGCGGGTGGCCTGCCGCAGATTCTTCTCCTGCGTGGAACCGAACTGCCCGCCGAATCGCATGGCGGCTACGTCGTCGTTTTCGACGACGTGACGCGGCTGATCGCGGCGCAGCGCAGCGCAGCCTGGGGCGAGGTGGCACGTCGTCTGGCGCACGAGATCAAGAACCCGCTGACGCCGATCCAGCTCTCCGCCGAGCGACTGCAGATGAAGCTTGCCGATCACCTGAGCGGTGCCGACGCCGAGATGCTCGACCGTGCGACGCGGACGATCATCACCCAGGTGCAGGCGATGAAGCGCATGGTCAACGATTTCAGCGACTATGCGCGGTTGCCGGCGCCGGATCTGGCAGCGGTCGACCTGAACGCACTGATCGCCGAGGTACTGGGCCTTTACGAGACTTCGCGCGTGCAGATCAAGCGCAAGCTCGCCGCCCGGTTGCCCTTGGTCCTCGGGGACGCCACGCAGTTGCGACAGATCATCCACAATCTTCTGCGCAACGCCGAGGACGCGCAGGAAGGGGCAGTGGCACCATGCATCGTCATCGTCACCCGCTGCGCGGAGAATTCGGCGGAGCTTGTGGTGAAGGACCATGGCCCTGGATTTCCGCCCGAGATCATCGCACGCGTCTTCGAGCCCTACGTCACCACCAAGGCCCGCGGCACGGGACTGGGCTTGGCGATCGTCAAAAAGATCGTCGATGAGCATCATGGGCGCATCACCATCAACAACCGTCAGCCGGTCGGCGCGGAGGTCAGCATCAGTCTGCCCCTTGCTCCGCAGCCGAACTCCGACAGCCGTTCCAAAAAGACTCCTTCCGGGACCTGAACATGGCGCAAGTACTGATCGTCGACGATGAAATGGGTATTCGAGAACTCCTTTCCGAGATCCTGGCCGACGAAGGCCACTCGGTATGGCTGGCGGAGAATGCCGCAGCAGCGCGCAGGCTGCGTGCCGAAAGGCGTCCGGACCTCGTTCTCCTCGACATCTGGATGCCGGACACCGACGGCATCTCGTTGCTCAAGGAGTGGTCGGCCGGCGGCCTGTTGACCATGCCGGTGGTGATGATGTCGGGTCATGGCACGATCGATTCGGCGGTCGAGGCGACGCGCATCGGCGCGACCGATTTTCTCGAGAAGCCGATTGCGCTGCAGAAACTGTTGCTGACCGTCAAGAAGGCGCTCAAACACGAGACGCTGCTGGTCAAGAAGCCGCTCACCCTCGATGCGTTTGCCCACTCGCCTCTGCTCAAGGACCTCAAGCGCCGCCTCGAGCAGGCCGCCGCGAAGACGTCGGTGCTGCTGCTGAAGAGCGCCTCGGGGGCGATTGCCGAAATCTGTGCCCGCACGCTGCAGACGCCGCTGACCCCCTGGCTCGATCTATCGACGGCCAGTTCGGCGCTGACGCAGGAGATGCTGCAGAAGGCCAGCGGCGGCATCCTCTTCATCGCCGATCTGGCGCACCTCGGCAAGCTGCAACAGATGAGCCTGGCCTTTGCCCTCGAGCGACTGGAGCGACTCAACCTGCAACTGGTGGCTGCTTCCAGCCGGCCACTGGCGGCGCTTGTCGAGTCGGGTTGGGATGCGGCGCTGGTGAGTCGGTTGGGCGAAGTGTGGGTCGCTCTGCCGCAGATCTCGGGGCACGCCGACGATGTTCCTGAGATCGCCTCGCTGCTGCTGGCGCATCTGGCAGAGCGTGGCGAGGTGCCCTTGCGCCATTTCTCCAGCGGTGCCCAGAATGCGCTGCGTCTGCACCGCTGGCACGGTGAATGGGCCGAGCTGCTTGGCACGGTGCGCAACCTTGCCCTGTCAGCGCTCGACGAGGAGATCAGCGCCGACGACGTGACCCGTATTCTGCAGACCGAGGTGGCAGAAAACGGGGTGACGCAGGCCTTGCCGGCAAGCTTCTTCGACCAGCCGTTGCGCGAGGCGCGCGAGGCCTTCGAGAAGATGTATTTCGAGTACCATCTGACCGGAGAACGAGGTAGCATGACGCGCTTGGCGGAGAAGACCGGTCTCGAACGGACGCACCTCTATCGCAAGTTGAAGCAGCTTGGCCTCAACATCGGCCGGCGCGGCGACGAGCGCGACTGACGTGAGCCGGGCGGCGCCCGCGTTTCGGGGAGATGAAACAGCATGCGTATCGTGATCCTGGGTGCTGGACAGGTCGGGGCAAGTGTTGCCGAGAGTCTCGCTTCCGAGAACAACGACATCACCATGGTCGACAGCGACCAGGACCGACTTGCCTACCTGCAGGATCGCCTCGACATCCAGACGGTGCTCGGCAACGCGGCGCATCCGTCGGTCCTGGCGAGCGCTGGCGTCGATGACGCCGACCTGCTGATCGCCGTCACCCAGAGCGATCAGACGAATCTCGTCGCGTGCAAGGTGGCGCACAGCGTTTTCCACGTTCCGTCGCGCATCGCCCGCCTGCGTGCCAGCGACTTCGTCGACAGCGAAACGCTGCTGGCGCCCGAGAACTTCGCCGTCGACTACGCCCTCGTGCCGGAAAAAGTCATTACCGAGTACATTGCACGCCTGGTCGACTTCCCGGAAGCGCTGCAGGTACTGAGTTTTGCCGGTGGGTCGGTGGTCCTCGTGGGCGTGCGCGCCTACGCTGGAGGCCTGCTCGTCGGCAGTCCGATCCAGGAGATGCGTGGCCATCTGCCAGCGGAGATCGATGGCCGCATCGCTGCCATCTTCCGCCGCGATGGCGCCATCACGCCGACCGGGGAAACGGTCATCGAGGACGGCGACGAGGTCTTCCTGCTTGCCGCAGAAGAGCACATCCGGGCGGTGATGCGCGAGTTGCGCCGTTCGGTCGAGCCGGTGAAACGGGTGATGATCGCCGGTGGCGGCAACATCGGGCTGCGCGTCGCGGAAACGCTGCAGGCACGCTGCCAGGTCAAGGTGATCGAGGCGGACCGGCGCCGCGCCGATCACGTCGCTGGCGCACTGAAGTCGGCACTGGTTCTCAACGGCGATGCCACCGACGAGGAGTTGCTGCAACAGGAAGCCATCGAGTCAATGGATCTTTTCCTCGCGCTGACCAACGACGACGAGGACAACATCATGGCCGCTTCGCTGGCGAAGCGGATGGGCTGTGCTCGCGTGCTGGCGCTGATCAACCGCCGGGCGTATGCGGAACTGGTACAGGGGGGGCCGATCGACATCGCCATTTCACCCGCGCAGGTGTCGATCGGTTCCTTGCTGACCTATGTCCGGCAGGGCGATGTGGCGCAGGTTCACCGCCTGCGACGTGGCGCTGCCGAAGCGCTTGAGATCGTTGCGCACGGGGATCGCAAGACCTCGAAGGTCGTCGGCCGGCGAATCGACGAGTTGCCGCAGATACATGGCGCCTTCATCGCCGCCATCGTCCGCGATCTCGGCCGCAACCGCGACGTCGGCTACCTCGGGCTGGCAAAGAAGAAGCAGAAGGGCCGCGTGTTGATCGCGCACAAGGACGTGGTCGTCGAGACCGATGACCACGTCATCGTCTTTTGCCTGGACAGGAAAGTCGTCAAGCAGGTCGAGAAGCTCTTCTCCGTCGGCTTCCACTTCTTCTGAGGCAAAACGCCATGCAACGCTATTACCCGGTGGTGCGGGTACTCTCGCTGGTCATATTCATGTTCGGCATGACGATGCTGATCCCCCTGCTGCTCTCCTGGTTCATGCATGATGGCGCCGAGAGCGCTTTCGATGAGGCTTTCCTGCTGACCGCCGGCACCGGCTTCGGCCTGTGGTGGGTGACGCGCCGCGAAACGCGCGACCTGACGATTCGTGACGGCTTCCTGATGGTCGCCCTGGTGTGGACCGTCCTGCCCGTCTATGCTGCAATGCCGCTGATCCTGCAGCTCGATGCCAGCTTCACCGACGCCTATTTCGAGGCGGTGTCGGGGCTGACGACAACCGGCGCGACGGTCTTCGTCGGCCTCGACGATCTGCCGGTGTCGATCAACTTCTGGCGCACGCAGCTCGTCTGGCTGGGTGGCATGGGGTTGATCGTTCTCGCCGTCGCCATCCTGCCGCTGTTGGGAATCGGCGGCCGGCAGATGTTCAAGGCCGAGACACCGGGGCCGATGAAGGATTCAAAGATGACCCCGCGCATGGCCGAAACGGCCAAGGGGCTGTGGTTCGTTTACGTGCTGATCTCGATCGCGTGCACGCTGGGCTATTACTGGGCGGGAATGACTTGGCTCGACGCCATCATGCACATGTTCACGACCATGGGGCTGGGCGGCTTCTCGAGCCACGACGCGAGTTTCGGCTTTTTCGACTCGCCGGCGATCGAGGCGGTCAGCGTCGCCTTCATGCTGATCGCCGGCTGCAACTTCGCCACGCACTTCCTCGTCGTCTCACAGCGTTCGTTCCGCCCGTACGCCGCCGATCCAGAGGCCGGCTGGTTCCTTCTGGTGACCGTCGGCAGCGTCATCGGCATCGCCGTCTTCCTCGATGTGCATGAGGTCTATCCCACCTTCCTCGAGGCTTTGCGCTACTCGGCGTTCAATGTCGTCTCGATCGCCACCACCACCGGCTTTGCCAATACCGACTACGCGCTCTGGCCATTCTTCGCGCCGCTGTGGATGCTGTTCCTGTGCAGTTTCGCCACCAGCGCCGGTTCCACCGGTGGCGGCATCAAGATGATCCGGGCGATCGTCCTCTACAAGCAGGTGTATCGCGAACTGGCGCGCGCGATGCATCCGAACGCCGTGCACCCGATCAAGATCGGCAACAGCGTCGTGCCGCCGAACATCCTCTTCGCCGTGCTCGCCTTCGGTTTCATCTACATGGTGTGCATCGTCTCGATGACCCTGCTGCTCTCGTTCTCCGGTCTCGAGATCATCACCGCGGTAACGGCGGTCGTCGCCAGCATCAACAATACCGGTCCCGGGCTTGGCGAGGTCGGCCCGGCGAACAACTTTGCCGGGCTCACCGATTTTCAGACCTGGGTGTGTACCATTGCGATGCTTCTCGGCCGCCTCGAGATTTTCACCCTGCTGGTGGTCCTGACGCCGGCGTTCTGGCGCAAATAGCCGCGGAACGGCGGACAATCCCCGGTGTGCAACCCAATCCCGAAGCGGCGGAGCCAACAGTGACCCGACCCAGCAACGATACCTTCCTCCGCGCCCTGCGCCGGCAGGCGACCGAGCAGACGCCGGTCTGGCTGATGCGCCAGGCTGGTCGCTATCTGCCGGAGTACTGCGAAACGCGGCGCCGTGCCGGAAGTTTCCTGCAACTGTGCAAGAATCCGGCGCTGGCCTGCGAGGTGACGCTGCAGCCGCTCGCGCGCTACGATCTCGATGCTGCCATCCTCTTTTCGGACATCCTGACGGTACCGGACGCGATGGGGCTGGGTCTCTACTTCACCGATGGCGAGGGTCCGCGCTTCGAGCGTCCGTTGCGCGAGGAATGGGCGATCCGCGATCTGACAGCGCCGGATCCCTGGGACCACCTGCGCTACGTCACCGATGCCGTTGCCGAGATCAGGCGGGCCTTGCACAACTCGGTGCCGCTGATCGGTTTCTCGGGCAGCCCGTACACCCTTGCGTGCTACATGGTCGAAGGCGGCGCGAGCAGCGACTACCGTCACATCAAGGGCATGCTCTACGGGCGGCCGGACCTCCTGCATCGAATCCTGTCGGTGACCGCCGATGCCGTCATCGCCTACCTCAATGCCCAGATCGAGTCCGGCGCCCAGGCGGTGATGATTTTCGACTCCTGGGGCGGTTCGCTCTCGGCTGCAGCGTATCAGGAGTTCTCGCTGCGCTACCTGCGGCGGATCGTCGACGGCCTGATCCGCGAACGCGGCGGTGAGCGGGTGCCGTCGATCGTGTTCACCAAGGGCGGCGGCCTGTGGCTGGAGTCGATCGCCGACAGCGGCTGCGACGCGATCGGTGTGGACTGGACGATCGACATCGGCGAAGCCCGTCGTCGTGTCGGTCGGCGTGTTGCGCTGCAAGGAAACCTCGATCCGGCTGTCCTCTTCGCTCCGCCCGAGCGGATCGTCGCCGAAGCCGGCAAGGTCCTCGGCAGCTACGGTGCCGACGGTTGCGGACATGTCTTCAATCTCGGACACGGGATTTCGCAGTTCACACCGCCGGAAAACGTCAAGGCCCTGATCGACGCAGTGCACCAGTGCAGCCGCGATCTGCGCCGGTCGGCCAATAAATTGGCCCAGGGGACTTGACTTATTCACAACAAGGCGCTCATTGTGCGATGGCTCTGACCGGCGCGCGGTCGCTGTTCGGCAGTTTTTTAAAGCATTGATTTAAAATGCGTTTTATATTGCTGAAATTTTGGGCAAGGACGCTGTAGCCCTTGCTGCAAGCGCCTTTGCGGTGCTTTCGGGAGGCGCTTTCCACAGAGTTATCCACAGGCCTTGGGGGAACAGCGAAAACTCGTGCTAAGTGAGCGCCTTACCCCTCTTTGCCAGATTTGGCACGAGCTTACGGTGCTAAGTGGCCCAGTCCGGCCGCGGACCTGAGCGATGGCCGAACGGCAAACCGAGCCGTGCGTGGTGCGCGTCGCGCTCGATCTGCCACTGCGCCGCCTGTTTGACTACCGCTTTCCGGACGAGCAACACCTGTCGGCTGCCGATGTCGGCTGCAGGGTGCGCGTTCCCATTGGCCAGCGACAGAGAATCGGCATCATCGTCGCCGTTGGCGTGGCCAGCGAACTGGCCCCCGCCGAGCTGAAACCGGTTCTTGAGGTCCTTCGCGACCAGGGCCCGCTGCCGGATGCGTGGTTGCGCCTGACCAGTTTCTGCGCCGCCTACTACCACGCGCCACTCGGACAGGTCATGCTCGGCACGCTTCCTGCCCGAATGCGCGCACTGGCGCCGGCAAGGACGCTGGCGGGGCGAAAGCCCGGCCGCAGCCGACCCGCTGCGCCGCCTCCGCCGCTGACTGCCGAACAGCAGATGGTCCTGGGTTCAGTGCAGGCCGATGGCTGCGGCTTTCATGCTTACCTGCTGCATGGTGTCACCGGCAGCGGCAAGACCGAGGTGTACCTGCGCCTCATCGAGCGCGCGCTGGCGGCGGGCCAGCAGGTGCTGCTGCTGGTGCCGGAAATCAATCTCACGCCACAACTCGAAGCACGGGTTGCCGAGCGCTTCCCTGCTGCGGGGCTCGTCAGCCTGCACAGCGATCTCGCCGAGGCGGCGCGCAGCCGCAACTGGCTGGCGGCCTGCAGTGGCGACGCGCGCATCGTTCTCGGTACCCGGCTGGCAGTGTTTGCGCCACTGCCGGAACTCGGTCTGATCATCGTCGACGAAGAGCACGACAGCTCGTTCAAGCAGCAGGATGGGGTCCGCTACTCAGCGCGTGACCTGGCTGTGTTCCGTGCCCGCGACAGCGGCGTTCCGGTCGTTCTCGGTTCGGCGACGCCGTCGCTCGAGAGCTGGGCGAACGCCACGGGCGATGGCGGGCGCGGACGCTATCGCCTGCTCTCACTGCGCCAGCGGGCCGTCGAGGGTTCCCGTCTGCCACTGGTGCGGATCATCGATACGCGGCTCGAAAAGCCACAGGACGGGCTGTCGGGCACCCTGCTGCAGGCGATTGAGCAGTGCCTCTACCGCCGTGAGCAGAGCCTGATCTTTCTCAACCGTCGCGGCTATGCGCCGGTGATGAGCTGCCCTGCCTGCGGTTGGATCTCCGGTTGTGAGCGCTGTGCGGCCAACCTCGTGCTGCATCTGGTCGACCGCTGCCTGCGTTGTCACCACTGTGGCTTCCAGACCCGGCTGCCGCGGCAGTGTCCGACCTGTGGCAATCAGGACCTGCGCCCTTTGGGAAGGGGTACGCAGCGTCTCGAGATGGTGCTTGCCGAACGCTTTCCGCAAGCGCGACTGCTGCGCGTGGACAGGGACTCGGCCGGCAGCCGCAAGCAATGGACGGAACTGTTGCGAAGAATTCACGACGGCGAGGCGGACATCCTGGTCGGCACGCAGATGCTTGCGAAGGGACATGATTTTCCGAAGTTGACGCTGGTCGCTGCGATCGCCCCCGATGCGGCGCTCTTCGCCGCCGACTGGCGAGCACCCGAACGCCTCTTTGCCCAGCTGATGCAGGTTGCCGGGCGCGCCGGTCGGTCCGAGCGCCCTGGCGAGGTGTTGCTGCAGACGCAGTTCCCCGACCATCCGCTCTATCAGGCGCTGCAGCACCACGACTACCCAGGATTTGCCGCCGCCCAGCTCAAGGAACGTCGCCAGGCCGGGTTTCCACCCTACGCGTACCAGGCCATGTTGCGGGCGGAGGCGCCCCGCATGGCCGACGCCATCGCGTTCCTGGCCGCGGCCCGCGATTGCGCGGCAGTCGCTGCCGCGGCAGGGATCTGCTTCTACGATCCGGTGCCGATGCGCCTGTCGCGCCGCGCCAACATGGAGCGGGGCCAGCTTCTCGTCGAGTCGCCGTCGCGTCGCGCCCTGCAGGCCTTTCTCGCGGACTGGGTGACGCAGATCGAGGCGCTGCGGGCGCCGGCGAGGCTGCGCTGGCACCTCGAGGTGGATCCGCTCGATCTCTGACCGTCCGCCGGCGGCAGCCGGTCCCTGCGGTCCCCTTTGTGACCACCCGCCAATGGCCGGAGGACGGCCGCTCTGGCGGTGGCCGCAGCTTGACGGCCGGCAATGAAGGCGGGGATACTCGGGGCGAATGACGCCGGTCGCGGCGTTCGCCGTCCGTCAGCCTGAGGAGTGCTTCAATGTCTTCCGATTTCGTAGCTGCCATCGACCTCGGGTCGAACAGCTTCCACATGGTCGTCGCGCGCATCACCGACGGTCATGTACAGATTCTCGACCGTCTGCGCGAGATGGTTCAACTCGCCGCCGGTCTCGACGACAACAACCGCCTGTCGCCGCAAGCGCAGCAGCGGGCGCTCGATTGTCTGGCGCGTTTTGCCCAACGCCTGCGCCACATCCCGCCGGCGCGCGTGCGCATCGTCGGCACCAATACCCTGCGCCAGGCGCGCAACAGCGCGGAGTTCGTCGCTCGCGCCGAGCAGACTCTGGCTCATCGGGTCGAGGTCGTCAGTGGTCACGAGGAGGCGCGACTGATCTACCTCGGCGTGGCGCAGAGTGTCGGTCACGTTGCCGGGCAGCGGCTGGTGATCGACATCGGTGGCGGCAGCACCGAGCTGATCATCGGCGAGGCCTTCGACCCGCTGCACCTGGCCAGCCTGCGCATGGGCTGCGTGAGCATCAGCCGTGCCTGCTTTGCGGACGGTCGCGTCACGGCCGGCCGCCTGCGTCAGGCCGAACTGCTGGTGCAACTGCACCTTGAGCCCGTCCGCGAAGAGTACCTCGCGCGTGGCTGGGAGATGGCGACAGGCGCCTCCGGCTCCATCAAGGCAATCCAGGATGTGATCGTCCGCGAGGGCTGGAGTCGCGAGGGGATCACTCTCGATGCGCTGCGCCGACTGCGCGCCGCATTGCTCGAGACATCGGACCCGGCGGGACTCGTCAGTCGCTGGCAACTCGAGCCGCCGCGTGCACGAGTTTTCGCTGGCGGCTTCGTGGTCCTGCATGGACTCTGCGAAACACTCGGCATCGAGCGGCTGGAAGTCTCCGAGGGCGCCCTGCGCGAAGGCCTCATCTACGATCTCCTCGGCCGTATCCGGCACGAGGACGTGCGCGACCGCACCATTGCCGACGTCATCCGCCGCTTCACCCTCGATCAGGCGCAGGCCGAGCGGGTCAGCGCGACGGCGCTCGAGCTGCTGCGCCAGGTGCGCGCCAGATGGGGTCTGGCCGGCAAGGAGGCGAAACATGTGCTCGAACGGGCCGCCCGTCTGCACGAGATCGGCCTCCTGCTGTCGCACGACCAGTACCACAAGCACGGCGCCTATGTCCTGGAGCACGCCGATCTGCCGGGCTACTCGCGTGACGACCAGCTTCTGCTGGCCGTTCTCGTCAGGCGCCACCGGCGTTCCTTTCCCGCCGACGCGTTCGCTGCGCTGCCGAAGGCGTGGGCACGCTCCGCCGGGCGTCTCTGCACGTTGCTGCGATTGGCGGTGGTGCTGCATCGTGGCCGCAGCAGCGAGCCGTTGCCGCCGCTCATCCTGCAGGTCGATCGGCAGCGCCTCCGACTGCTGTTCCCTGACGGCTGGCTGGCGGCGCATCCGTTGACTCGGGCCGATCTGCAGATCGAGGCAGCGATGCTGGCCAAGGCCGGTTTCGCGTTGCGCGTCGGCGATGTGCAAGCGAGAAGCGGGCAGGTGCCGCCCGTCTCCGTTTGAACCGGCGGCGCGTCAGGGGCTGGCTGCTGCTCCTGCTGCTGCCGCTGGCGGTGCTATCGTCGTGGCTGCTGATCGCCGAACGCCAGCCACTGGTCAGTCGCAGTGAGAGCATTGCGGCAAGTTCGATCGCTGACGCCCGGCAGTTGCTGGCCAGCCATCACCCCAGTCGACTGCAGCGCGGCGAGGAGCGTACGGCCCTCATTCCGGCCGGACTGATCGACACCGCCACCAACCACTTCGCGAGTCGCAGCCTCGGAGGGCGCGGCGCCTTCGTCGTCGCCGACGGCTGCGGCGAGCTTCGCCTGAGCGTTCCGTTGCATGCCTTGTCCGGGACACGCTATCTGAACCTGTCGGCCGTCGTCGCCGCTGCCGACGGCCGCCCGCGGATCGCCGCCGCTTCGCTGGCTGCGCTGCCAGTGCCGGCGTGGCTGGCCGAGGTCATCGCCGGCACGGTGATCCGCGTTGCCGGTATGGCTGAGCAGTGGCAGGTCGCGGAGCGGGCAATTCGCCGGGTCGACTTCGATGCCGGTTCTGGCAACGTCGTCGTCCACTACGTCTGGCAGCCGGAACTGCTGGAGCAGGCGCGATCGCTCGCCATCACGCCCGCAGACACCGCCAGTCTGAGAACTGCCCAGACGGCCCTTGCCGGCCTTCTAGACCATCGTGCCGGGGCGGCATCGGTACCGCTGGCGCAGGTACTGACACCGCTGCTGCGCTCCTGCATTGACCGATCACCGCGCTGCGGCCGCGCTGCCCTGCTCGTCCTGGCGGCCCACGTCTCCGGCAACTCGCTCGGGCAGGTACTGCCGGACGCGCGCCGGTGGCCGCGCCCGCGGCGCGTGAAACTGAGCCTGCACGGCCGCCACGACAGCGCGCAGCCCTTTGTCGTCTCGGCCGCGCTCGCCGCCTGGGCGGGTGAGCCGGCAGCGAACGCTATCGGCCTCGACAAGGAAATGCGCGATGCGCGCGGCGGCAGCGGCTTCTCGTTCGCCGATCTGGCAGCCGATCGCGCCGGAAGCCGCTTCGGCGAGCTGGTTGCGGCGGGCTCCCCCCGCCTGCAGGTGGCACTGCAGCAGCCCTTGAGCGACGGCGACCTGGCGCCATCGCTCACCGGGCTGCCCGAAGGTTTGTCGGCAGCCGAACTCGAACGACGTTTCGCAGCGCCGGACAGCGTGAACTACCGTCAGATGACGGCCGAGATCGAGCGCCGCCTCGGCGCAATGTCGCTGTACCGCTGAGCGGCAGCAGCGACCATCGGCAAGGCTCAGCGTCGCCGGTGCCCGGCAATCCAGAACCAGGTCAGCGACGCCGACTGCGCTGCGAAGAGGACGAGAAATGCATAGCGGTGCGCTGTCGCCGCGCTCTGCCCGTGTCCTTGCAGCAGGTCGATCAACAGGCCGAGCCCCCACTGGACGCCGAAGGCACCGATGAACACCATCAGGTTGAAAGCCGTGTTGGCGCGGCCCGAGAGGGCAAGCGGAAAGCCGGCCGCGGCCTGCGAGTACGCGAGCGTGCCAAAGCTGGAGAAGCTGCCGTAGGCGAGCCAGAGCAGGTAACTCTGCGTACCCACCCCGCTGACGATCAGTGCCAGCGTGACCAGCGAGAGGCTGAGGCCAGCACCGAGCAAACGGACGGGCTTGATCCCGCGCCTTGCGAGAGCGGTGGCGAGGAGGCCGATCAGCACGTAGGCGAGCAGCATCGCTACGCTCATTCCGGCCATGTGGTCGGCGGCACGCGCACGCGTGTAGCCGCTGACCTGCATCAGCCACGAAATCGACCACAGGCTCTGCACCGCCATGAAGCCGCCGGTCAGGCACAGGCCGAGCGGTGCGAAGCGCCAGAAGTGGGCGCTGGCGAAGACCGCCTTTACCCCCTCCCACTGCGTCGCCAGTGCCTCGGGCGGGCTCGCGCCCTTCTCTTCCGGGACACTGGCGAACAGCCAGCTGGCGACTATCAGCGTCAGCCCGGCGAGCACGAAGAAGATTTCGCGCCACCCGGTGAGCTGCAGCGCAGCTTCGAGTGGAGCCGTTGCAGCCAGTGCTCCGAGTCCTCCCGAGGTCATTATCCAGCCGGTCAGTGAAGCCTGACGGTCCACCGGAAAGCTGAGCGAGAAGGCTTTGAACGCCGCCATCAGGCAAGCGGAAACACCGATACCGATGAGGCCACGCCCGACCGCCAGCTCACCGATGCTCTGTCCCACTGCGAACGTGGCAGCACCGGCGGCGGCGACCAGAAGCAGCGCCGATTCGACACGGCGCGCCCCGTAGCGGTCAAGCAGCATGCCCAGCGGCAGCTGAGCGGCGGCAAAGGTCAGGAAGTAGGCACTGGTCAGCAGACCCAGATCGCCCGCTCCGAGTTTCAGCTCATCGGCCAGTGCCGGTCCGATGACCGCGTTCGCCGTGCGGTAGAGGTAGGAGAGGAAGTAGGCCCCGGCAAAGGGCAGGAAAAGCCGCAACCACAGCATCTTCTATGAATCTCCCGCCCTTCCGCTGCTCGTCAACCACTCCACCGCGCGGCCGATGTGCCACGTCGATCGCCCGCGTCGGGCGTCGCCGCCATCTGCGGTCGTTTGCAGGAGGAACTCAGGCCGCATTCCAGAGCCAGGCGGCGCCGCGGACGCCGGAAGAGTCGCCGTGCCTGTTGCGCAGAAGCCGGGTATGAACAGAATCGGAGAAGATGTGCCGACGCCACAGTTTCGGCACCGAGCAGTACAGCCGATCGATGTTCGAAAGCCCGCCGCCGAGGACTACCGCATCCGGATCGAGGATGTTCACCACCATGGCCAGCGCCTTCGCCAAGCGCCGCTCGTAGCGCTGCAGGGTCGCGTCGCAGACGCTGTCGCCGCCGTTCGCGCGGCTCGCTATCTGCGGCGCGGTCAGCGCTTCTCCGCCGTGCCGCAGATGATCGGCCGCCAGCGCCGGACCGGAGAGCCAGGTTTCGATGCAGCCGCGGCGGCCACAGTAGCATGGTGGGGGCGGCAGGCTCTCCTCTTCCGGCAGCGGCAGCGGATTGTGCCCCCACTCCCCGGCTATCCGGTTGGCGCCCGCCAGCACTTGCCGCCGCACGACGATGCCGCCGCCAACGCCTGTACCGAGGATCACGCCAAAGACCGTTTCGGCACCCTCTGCGGCGCCATCCGTGGCTTCGGACAGGGCAAAACAGTTGGCGTCGTTGGCGAGACGGACTTCCCGTTGCAGCAGGGTCTGCAGGTCGTCACGCAGGGCGTTGCCGATGAGCCAGGTCGAGTTGGCGTTCTTGACCGTGCCATCAACCGCGGACTCGGCGCCTGGAATGCCGACACCGACGCTGCCCTGCTGGCCGAGTTCCCGCTCGGCTGCCGCCACCAGTTCGCCGATGGCGGCAACCGTCCCGCGGTAGCTGCCCGCCGGTGTCGCTCGCCGGCGGCGCAGGAGCACCCGTCCGCAGTCGTCGAGCGCGACCAGCTCGATCTTGCTGCCACCCAGGTCTATACCGAGCCGCAAAGCCGCATCCCCCGTAGGCATGTTGTCATGTGGCGTGGCCGGTCGGCCCCTTCGCTGCCAGCCGTGCACCCGGCAGCGCCGTGCCGCCGCCTGCTGCCCGGCAAGCCTCCGCAGCGCCAGCAACGCGAAACGGCATCGGCAGACGCCGGCAGGATGGGGGAGAATGCGGGCGAATGCAATAGCCTGCCGGTGACGCGGGTCGATCGCCTATCGCAATTGCATCTTGCATCGGCTGCCGGCAGTCGGTATACTCCGCGCCTCTCGACCGATCTCCAGCCTCCAAAAGGATCCAACTCATGGCCAACAGCGCACAAGCCCGCAAGCGTGCTCGCCAAGCCGTCAAGCAGCGCGCCCACAATACCAGCCTGCGCTCGTCGCTGCGTACGGCGGTGAAACGTGTCCAGAAGGCGATTCTTGCCGGTGACAAGGCGGCCGCGCAAAGCATCTACCAAGACTCGGTATCGGTGATCGACCGCATCGCCGACAAGAAGATCATCCACAAGAACAAGGCGGCGCGCCACAAGAGCCGCCTCTCGGCACAGATCAAGGGGCTTGCCGCCGCCTGAGTCGGCGGCAGAGCCACGCGCACGCGGCGCCAGCAGGCGCCGTTTTGTCGTTAACCGGTTGGCTGCCGCTTGCAGCCGGTGGCTCGCGGCTGCGCTGCCAGCCCTTGACGACGGCGAACCCGTGCCGATCGGAGTTATAATCGCAGGCGCAGGAGCAGGAGACAGCACGCCCTGCTGCGCGGACGACTGACAACGCTGACGATACGCTTGCGACGGGGAATGCTATGGCTGTGGTGACTATGGACATGGAGCGGGCGCGCTTCAACATGATCGAGCAACAGATTCGCCCCTGGCAGGTGCTGGACCCAGCGGTGCTGGACATGCTCGGCGAGGTGAGGCGCGAGGACTTTGTGCCGGACGCATTGAAGCCCCTGGCCTTTGCCGACCTCGAGTTGCCGATCGGCAACGGCCAGACCATGCTGCAGCCCAAGCTCGAGGCACGTCTGTTGCAGGAACTGGCGATCAGGAACACCGACATCGTCCTCGAGGTCGGTACCGGCAGTGGCTACATGGCTGCCCTTCTGGCGTCGCAGGCGGAGTACGTTTTCAGCGTCGAGATCGACCCGCTACTGGCCGACAATGCAAGGCGACGGCTGCAGCAGGCCGGGGTCGTCAACGTCACGGTGGAGACGGGGGATGCTTCAAGGGGGTGGTCCGGTCCCTCGCCCTACGACGTGATCGTCATCTCCGGCTCGCTGCCCGAGTTGCCGGACGTCTTCCTGCAACAACTGAAGGTCGGCGGCCGGCTGGTTGCATTCATCGGTGAAGCTCCGGTGATGGAGGCCCGCCTGATCGTCCGCACCGATGAGCACGCCTACAAGACCCGCAACCTTTTTGAAACCGTGGTCATGCCACTGACCTCGCGCCAGTGCTCCGGATTCGTCTTCTGAGCATCCCGGGTCCGCGGATCGCGCGCACGGTGTCGGACAGGACGCGATTGCTTGCGGTCTTGTTCCTCGAGAGGCGAAGCGCGCGACAGGCGGCGACTGCCGCGGTGTTGGCGACGGGGTGATCTGGCGCGGCGCGCTGCCTTGCCCTTGCGCCATCCTGGCCGAAAGTGAGATAGCTCAATGCTTCGTGCTCCTGGCGTCGACAAGCTCGCCATCCTGCTGTCTGCCCTATTGTTGTCCGGGGCAGTGGCGGCCGCCGACCTGCTGCAGGTCTATCGCGATGCCTTGGCCCACGATGCGCAATACGCTGCTGCGCGTGCTATCGCCGAGGCCGGGCGCGAGAAACAACCGCAGGCGCTTGCCGGCCTGTTGCCGACGGTCGCAGCGACCGGCAATACCTTCGGCAACGACGGCAGCTTCGACACCCGGATCAGTGGCAGCAACCTCAGCACGAGCAGCCGAAACCGGTTCAACAGCAACGCCTACAGCGTCAACCTGACGCAACCGCTGTTCCGCTGGCAGAATTTCGTCCAGTACGACCAGTCCAAGCTGCTGGTCATGCAGACCGAGGCCAACTTTGCACAGGCGGGTCAGGATCTGATCCTGCGCGTCTCGCAGGCGTACTTCGATGTTCTCGTCGCGATCGAGAACCTGCGCGCCGTGCAGGCCAACAAGACGGCAATCGCTCAGCAACTCGAGCAGGCCAAGAAGAACTTCGAGGTCGGTACGGCGACCATCACCGACACCTACGAGTCGCAGTCACGCTTCGACTTGGCGACGGCACAGGAAATCGCCGCCGAGAACGAGCTGGAAGTGAGGCGCTACGCCTTGCGCGTGCTGATCGGCAAGGATCCGGGGGAACTCAACCGGCTCAAGACGAAGGCGGTCATGGAAGCACCGCAACCCGCCGGCATGGAGCCGTGGGTCGAGGCCGCCGAGCGCGACAGCTTTGTCGTCCAGGCGCAGGAAGCCGCCGCCGAGGCTGCCGACAAGGCCGTCGAAATCAACCGTGCCGGTCACTACCCGACCGTCGATGTGGTCGCCAACTACGGCCAGAACAACGGCCCCGGCCAGTCCGGATTGGGCTCGATCGATACGACGACGCGGCAGATCGGCCTGCAGGTCAACATCCCGATCTTTCAGGGCGGTGCGGTCAACTCACGCACGCGCGAAGCGGCCGCACGTCGCGACGCCGAGCGGGCCTCGCTCGACAATGTCCGCCGGACGTCCGCGCTGAGCGCGCGCCAGGCCTACCTCGGTGTCGTCAATGGTCTTGCCGAGGTACGGGCGCTGGAGGCCGCGCTGCTGTCGAGTCTCAGCTCGCTCGAGTCAAACCGGCTGGGTTACGAGGTCGGCGTGCGAATCAACATCGATGTCCTCAATGCCGAGAATCAGGTCTACGTGACGCGCCGGGACCTGGCTCGAGCCCGTTACAACACCTTGCAGAATCAACTGCGCCTGAAGGCGGCCGTCGGCACCCTGAGCGAGGCCGAGGTCGAACGGATCAACCAGCTGTTGGAGGCGCCATGAGGCTTTCGACCAGAGCTGCCGTCCGTTCGGTGGCGCCGCGATGCGTCTGGCTGAAGCTGCTCGCGGCAGCGCGCATCTTCGCCAGCAGCAGCGGCTGCTGCAGAAGCTCGGCGGCGACGGCGACGGCCTCGTCGGCATCGGCAATGCGGCGGGCGGCACCACAGGCGATCGCATCCGTACTTGCCTGCGCGAAATTGAACGTGTGCGGGCCGAGGAGTACCGGGCAGCCACAGGCTGCCGCTTCGATCAGGTTCTGTCCGCCGAAGGGCAGCAGCGTCCCGCCGATCAGTGCGAGGTCCGCGAGCGCATAGTAGGCGGGCATTTCGCCCATGCTGTCACCCAGCCAGACGCGCGTTTCCCTGTCCGGCAGTTCGTCGCTGCTGCGGCGGCAGCAGGCGAGCCGTCGGCTGGCGATCAGTCCGGCGACCTCGGCGAAGCGCTGCGGGTGACGTGGGACGAGCAGCAGCAGGTGACGATCCGGCAGGCGTGCGAAGGCATCGAGCAGCAGTGCTTCCTCTCCCTCGCGGGTGCTGGCGGCCAGCCAGACCGGGCGGGAGCCGAGCGCCTGTCGCCAGCGTGCTCCGAGGTGCAGCGTCGCAGCAGGCGGCGTGACGTCAAACTTCAGGTTGCCGCAGACGACCGCCTGCCGGGCGCCAACTGCCTGCAGGCGGGCAGCGTCCGCCGCCGTCTGTGCGGCGATCGCGTTCAATGCGGCGATTGCCGGCCGGGTGAGGCCCGACAGTCGCGCATAGCCGCGCTGTGAGCGGGGCGACAGGCGGGCATTGACCAGCGCCATCGGTATCTCTCGTCGCCTTGCTGCGGCGATCAGGTTGGGCCAGATCTCCGTCTCCATCAGGAGCCCGATCTGTGGCCGGTAATGATCGAGGAAACGCCCGCAGGCAGCCGGCAGGTCGTAGGGAAGGTAGGCCTGCGTCAGCCGGTCGGGGTGGCGTTGCACGAGGTCACGCCCGGTCGCCCGGCCGGTCGGCGTCATGTGGGTCAGCAGAACTGCGTGTTCGGGGTGTCTCTGCAGCAGCAGGTCGACCAGTGGCTCGGCGGCACGGGTCTCGCCGACTGACACCGCATGCAGCCAGATCAGTGGCCGAGCGGGTGGCGGTGGGTAGAAGCCGTGACGCTCGCCGACGTGCCGCAGGTATTCGGGCTGCCGGCGGGAACGCCAGAGAAGCCGCATCCAGACCAGTGGCAGCGCCAAGTGAAAGAGGAGCGAATAGAGCAGCCGGATCACTGCCGCAGCACCCGCTCGGCGGCGGCGATGACCGCGGCGGGGTCGGGCGGCGTGCCCGCGTTGCCCAGATTGCGGACGAATCCGTTGCCAAAGACCCCCGTCAGCGCCGGATCGGTCGCCACGTAGAGGGCGATCACCGGCACACGCAAGGCCGCGGCAAGGTGTGCCAGGCCGGTATCGACCCCGATCGCGACGCTGGCTCTCGCCAGCAGCGCTGCGATCTCCCGCAGCCCGAGCGGTGGCGCGACGATCGCTCCGTCCACGGCAGAGACGATTCGTTCGGCACGCTCCCGCTCGTGGGCGTTGCCGGCCGGCAACACCGTGGTCACCCCGTTGCGCGACAGTTCACGGCCAAGTGCGCGCCAGTGTACTTCATCCCACAACTTGTCGTCACGGCTGGTCGCCGTCAGCAGGACCGCAACCCGTCCTGCCGGCAGCCAGCCGATGTCCATGGCCGGCGCGGATATCCCGAAGTCGAGTGGCAGGTCGACCGGGTAGTCGAAAGCCGCGGCCGCCAGCCAGCGATTGCGTTGCACTGCGTGCACATTGGGTGGAATGACGAAGGTGTCGTCGTAGAAGTACGCGGCGAGTGATTCGCGTGCCGCCTCGGCGGCGTAGCCGAGGCGCCGCCCTCTTGCCAGCCGGCTGACCAGGGCGCTCTTGACGAGGCCCTGGGTGTCCAGTATGAAGTCGTAGGCCTTGGCGTGCAGCCGTTGCCGGAAGTCGCGCAACTCGTGCCAGGTGGCGAACTGGCCAAGTTGGCGTCGCCAACGCCGGATGGCGATCGGAATCACCTCGCCAACCGCGGGATGCAGGCGTGGAATGTCGGCGAAATTCTCCTCGACGCACCAGTCGATGGCGGCTTCGGGGAAACTGCGCCGCAGGTCGCTGACTACCGGCAGGTTGTGAATTACGTCACCGAGCGACGACGTCTTGAGCAGTAGGATATGCATCGCCGGGTCAGGGTGACGAAGATCGGTGGCGGGCGGGAAGTGCGCATTATAGGTCCTCGCCGGTCCTCGCCGGTCCTCGCCGGTCGTGGCCGGGGCATCATCTGCCGGCTATAATCCCGCCTCGCGCCCGCGCTGCGTGGCAAGTCGGTTCCGTCTGGAGACGATGCAAATGAAATCCCCCGTGATTCGTCCGGTCATTCTCTGTGGAGGATCCGGGACCCGTCTGTGGCCTCTGTCGCGGACGCATTATCCGAAGCAGTTCCTCTGCCTGGTCGACGACCATTCCCTGTTGCAGAACACCCTGCGCAGACTCGCCGGGCTCGACGGCCTGGGCAAGGCGATCGCCGTTGCCAACGAGCACCATCGCTTCCTGGTTGCCGAGCAGTTGTTCGAGATTGGCCTCAAGGCAGACATCCTGCTCGAGCCCGCGGCCCGCAACACGGCACCGGCCGTCGCAGCGGCCGCCATCAGGGCACTCGCCGACGCTGGCAGCGAGGCGCCGCCACTGCTCCTGGTGCTGCCTTCCGATCACGTCATCGCTGGCATCGCTGCCTTCCAGGAAGCAGTGCAGGCGGCAATTCCGCATGCGCAGGCCGGTGCTCTGGTGACCTTTGGTGTCCTGCCGGACCGCCCGGAGACGGGCTACGGTTACATCCGCCGCGGCGCTCCGCTGCCCGGCGGCTATGTGCTCGACCGCTTCGTCGAAAAGCCCGACGCGGCCACGGCAAAGACGTACCTTGACGCGGGTGACTACTTCTGGAACAGCGGCATGTTCCTGTTCCGTGCCGACAGCTTTCTCGACGCGCTGCAGCGCTTTGCGCCGGTGATGCGCCAGCAGGTGGCTGCAGCCTGCCAGGCGGCGCGGCTGGATCTCGACTTTGTCCGTCTCGACGAAAGTGCTTTCGCCGCCAGCCCGTCGGACTCGATCGACTACGCGGTGATGGAAAAGACCGATCACGGCGTCGTCATTCCCCTCGATGCCGGCTGGAACGACATCGGCGCATCGGACGCGCTGGCGACGATCGGCCAGGTGGACAGCGACGGCAACGCCCGGCGTGGCGACGTGCGCAGTGTCGATACCAGCAACTGCGTGCTGTTCGCCGAGGGCAGGCTGCTGGCGACCGTCGGCGTCAAGGACCTGGTTGTGATCGCGACTCCCGACGCGGTGCTGGTTGCCGACAAGGCGAAGGCGCAGGATGTCAAGGTGCTCGTCGACGATCTGAAGCGCGCTGGCCGCTGCGAGACGGAGTACCGCCACGTCGTCCACCGGCCGTGGGGCAGTTACGAGGGCCTCGCGCACGGCTCCCGCTATCAGGTCAAGCGGATCCTGGTGAAGCCCGGCGCCAGTCTCAGCCTGCAGAAGCACCACCATCGTGCCGAGCACTGGGTTGTCGTCAAGGGCACCGCCGCCATCGTTCGCGGCGACGAGTCGCTGCTGCTGTCCGAGAACCAGTCTACCTACATCCCGCTGGGTGTCGTTCACCGCCTGGAGAATCCGGGCAAGATCGACCTCGAGATCGTCGAAGTGCAGTCTGGCAGCTATCTCGGCGAGGACGACATCGTCCGTCTCGAAGACACCTATGGCAGATGACCAGGGATCCGCAGCCGCGTCGCCGACGGCAGCCGCATTCGAAGGCTTGAGGACATGATACTGGTTACTGGCGGTGCCGGCTTCATCGGCGCGAACTTCGTACTCGACTGGCTGGCGGCGAGCGACGAGCCGATCGTCAATCTCGACCGGCTGACCTATGCCGGCAACCGGCAAAGCCTCAGCTCGCTGTCCGGCGACGCGCGCCACATCTTCGTGCACGGAGACATCGGCGACGGCGAACTGTGCTCCCGCCTCCTCGCGCAGTACCAGCCGCGGGCGATCATCAACTTCGCTGCCGAGTCACACGTGGACCGGTCGATCCACGGCCCCGCCGAGTTCATCCAGACCAACGTCGTCGGCACCTTCCAGTTGCTGGAGAGAGTCCGCGCGTACTGGAAGCTGCTGCCGGAGGACGCCCAGCGAAGCTTCCGTTTCCTGCACGTGTCGACCGACGAAGTGTATGGCTCGCTCGCACCCGACGCACCGGCGTTCACCGAAGACCATCCCTATCAGCCGAACAGCCCGTATTCGGCGAGCAAGGCAGCCAGTGACCATCTACTGCGCGCCTATCATCACACCTACGGCCTGCCGGTGCTGACCACCAACTGCTCGAACAACTACGGTCCCTACCAGTTTCCCGAGAAGCTGATTCCGTTGATGATCGTCAATGCGCTGGCGGGCCAGCCGCTGCCGGTGTATGGTGACGGCCAGCAGATTCGCGACTGGCTTTACGTCGGCGATCACTGTGCGGCGATTCGGCGAGTTCTGGCGGCGGCCTTGCCGGGCGCCACCTACAACGTCGGTGGTGGCAACGAGAAGGCGAATCTCGAAATCGTGCACACCGTCTGCGGACTGCTTGACGACTTGCGCCCGCGTCCCGACGGCAGGCCCTATCGCCAGCAGATCACTTACGTCACTGACCGTCCCGGCCACGATCGCCGCTACGCGATCGATGCGCGTCGGATCGAGGGCGACCTTGGCTGGAAGCCTGCCGAGACCTTTGCTTCCGGCATCGACAAGACCGTTCGCTGGTACCTGGCGAACGAGGACTGGGTGCGCAACGTGCAGTCCGGCGCGTACCGCGACTGGGTCGAGAAGAACTACGGCGACCGGAAAAAAGTGGGATCATAGCCGCCTGCAAGTTTCTTCTTCCGGGAGGCGGCGTTGGGCTGGTGGTTGGCGTATGTCGCCCTGGGCTTGTTTGCCGGCTTTGCGGCCGGCGCCCTGGGAATCGGCGGCGGGCTGGTGATGGTACCGTCGCTGACCATCATCTTTGCCGCGCAGGCCGGCTTTCCGGCGGACGAGGCCCTGCATCTGGCCCTCGGCACCTCGATGGCCGTGATCCTGTTCACCTCGCTTTCAAGCCTACTGGCCCACCATCGTCATGGTGCCGTGTCATGGCCGGTCGTCGTCCAGATCACGCCCGGGATTCTGCTTGGCACGCTGCTGGGGACGCTGCTGGCGGCCAGCGTGCCGGCGCAGCCGCTGGCCATCTTCTTCAGTATCTTCGTCTCGCTGGTGGCGGGGCAGATGGTCTTCAACCTGACGCCCAAGGCCGCGCGCGAACTGCCTGGACGCATCGGCCTGGTCGCAGTCGGCATCGGCATCGGCGCCGTCTCGGCCCTGGTGTCGATCGGTGGCGGGTCGCTGACCGTCCCCTTCCTCACCTGGTGCAACGTGCGCGTCCACAACGCCATCGGCACCTCGGCGGCCATCGGCTTCCCGATCGCCGTTGGCGGTTCGCTGGGCTATCTCTTCAATGGCTGGCAGCATCCCGGCCTGCCAGCCGGGAGTATCGGTTACATCTACCTGCCGGCTTTCCTGTGGCTCGTGCCGAGCAGCATGCTGATGGCACCGTTCGGTGCGAAGCTGGCGCACAGCCTGCCGGTGGCGACCCTGAAACGCCTCTTTGCCGCGCTGCTGGTCGTGCTCGCGGCGCGAATGCTCTGGCGGCTGCTGGCGTGACTGCCGATCAGCAGCCGCGAAACCTTGGTGCCCGCTTGGCGAGAAAGGCCGCCACTCCCTCACGGTAGTCAGCTGTCTCGAGGAAGGCGAAGGAATCACGCAATTCCTGGTCGCTCAGCGGCAGATCCTGTTGCAGACGGCGCAGCAACTGCTTGTGCCAGCGCGCGACCAGCGGCGCTCCCTGGCAGATTCGCCGGACTGTGGCGGAGGCTTCCGCGGCGACTGCCTCGTCAGCAACGACACGCGTGACAAGCCCCTTGGCGAGTGCCTCGGCGGCTCCCAGGATACGACCCTCGAGGAGCAGTTCACGCATTGTCGGCGCACCAGCAAGGCGCAACAGGGCCACCATCTCGACCGGATACATCGAGAAGCCGAGCCGGTTGATTGGCGCGCCAAAGCGGGCCGACTCACCACAGATGCGCAGGTCACATTGTGCGGCGATCTCCAGGCCGCCTCCGATGCAGGCGCCCCGGATCAGCGCGATCGTCGGCAGGGGGCAGTCACCGACTGCCTGCAGCGCGGCTCCGGCCTGTGCGTGATAGGCCATCGCGTGCTCGACGGTATCACGCCGACTGGCGAACTCCTCGATGTCGCCGCCGGCGGCAAAGGCCTGTTCTCCCTCACCCTGCAGCACCAGGCAGCGAAGCCGGTTGTCGGCAGCCAGCTCGCTGACGACCAACGCCAGTTGCCGCCACATGACGGAGTCGACGGCGTTGAGTTTCGCCGGATTCGATAGCGTGACGGTTGCCACCTCGCCATCGCAATCGTACTGGATGCTGCCACTCACGGCATGGCCCCTGCCTCCTCGACCGTGCCACGCGCCAGCGCCTGGCGGCCGGCAAGGATATGGTCGTGCATCATCGTCTGCGCGCGCAGCGCGTCCCCGGCCTTGATCGCCTCGAGGATGCCGGCATGCTCATCCAGCGATTGCTGCAGTCGACCGTCGATGCTCAACGAGAACAGCCTGGTCAGCTTGAGCACCTTGCGCAAGTCCTGGATCACCTGCCGCAGCCAGCGGTTCCCGGACATTTCCTGGATGCGTAAGTGAAACTCCTGGTTCGTTTCAAAGAAGCGTCCAATCTGGTTGCTGGCGGCAAAGCGCTGCAACTGGCGATGCAGTGCCTCGAGTCTGGCGACCTGTTCCGGCCTCGCCCTTGTCGTCGCTTCAAGGGCGCAGCGGCCCTCGAGCATCGCCATCAGGGGGAAGATCTCGTCCAGATCCTGGTCCGAGATCTCGGTGACAAAGGCGCCGCGGCGTGGCCGCAGGGTGACCAGCCCTTCGGCAGCGAGCACCTTCAGGGCTTCGCGCAGTGGCGTCCGGCTGATGCCGTAGTCGACGGCCAATTGTTGCTCGTCGATGCGGATTCCGGGCAACAGCTCGTGCGCAAAAATCTGTTGTCGCAGCCGCTCGGCGACTTCTTGGTAGAGGGCCGTCTGCGCTATTCGACTCGGCGCCATGGCTGTTCTTCTTCGTACGGTGAGTCAGGATCCCGGAAACTTGCTTTCATAATTATGGATACAGTATTATTCGCTGGGCGGGGTGTCAAGAGCTCGAACAGGCTGCGCTAGGCAGCGCGTCTCCCGCCGCGAATACCATGGCTGCGGCGTCGCCTATTGGCCTGCCCGCCCCAATCCACAGATTTCCTGAAAGGTTCCGTCATGTCCAACGAGAACAGCCCTGATCTGCCGAATTCCGCCAATCTCGATGCCTGGAAGAAGGCCGCCACCAAGTCCGCACCGGGTGGCAACGTTGATGCCCTGAGCTGGGTGACGCCCGAGGGGATCGTCGTCAAGCCTCTGTATACGAAGAAGGATGTCGAGGGCCTGCAATACACCGACACCGTGCCCGGCTTGGCGCCATTCGTCCGGGGCCCGCAGGCGACGATGTACGCGGTGCGTCCATGGACCATTCGCCAGTACGCCGGCTTCTCCACCGCCGAGGCTTCGAACGCCTTCTATCGCCAGGCGCTGGCTGCCGGTGGGCAGGGTGTCTCGGTGGCCTTCGATCTGGCGACGCATCGCGGCTACGATTCCGACCATCCGCGGGTGACCGGCGACGTCGGCAAGGCTGGCGTGGCGATCGATTCGGTCGAGGACATGAAGATCCTCTTCGATGGCATCCCGCTGGAGAAGATCTCGGTTTCGATGACGATGAACGGCGCCGTGCTGCCGATCCTGGCCGGCTACATCGTCGCCGCCGAAGAGCAGGGCGTGCCGCAGGAAAGACTGTCAGGGACCATCCAGAACGACATCCTGAAGGAGTTCATGGTCCGCAACACCTACATCTATCCGCCAAAGCCGTCGATGCGGATCATTTCCGACATCATCGGCTACACCGCGCACCACATGCCGAAGTTCAACTCGATCTCGATTTCCGGCTACCACATGCAGGAAGCCGGCGCGACCCAGGCTCTGGAACTGGCGTTCACGATCGCCGATGGGCGCGAGTACGTCAAGACGGCGCTGGCCTCGGGCCTTGACGTCGACGAATTCGCCGGCCGGCTGTCGTTCTTCTTCGCCATCGGCATGAATTTCTACCTCGAGGTCGCCAAGCTGCGCGCCGCGCGGCTGCTGTGGTGGAAAGTCATGCGCGAGTTCTCGCCGAAGAGCCCGAAGTCGATGATGCTGCGCACCCATTGCCAGACCTCCGGCTGGTCGCTGACCGAGCAGGATCCATACAACAACGTCGTGCGCACGACGATCGAGGCGATGGCTGCCGTCTTTGGCGGCACGCAGTCGCTGCACACGAACGCCCTCGACGAGGCGATCGCGCTGCCGACCGAGTTCTCCGCGCGCATCGCCCGCAACACACAGCTGATCATCCAGGAAGAGACGCACATCACCAACGTCATCGATCCGTGGGCCGGCTCGTACATGATGGAGAAACTGACGCAGGATCTGGTCGACGAGGCGTGGAAGATCATCGAGGAGGTCGAGAGCATGGGCGGGATGACGCATGCCGTCGAGTCCGGCTGGGCAAAGATGAAGATCGAAGGCTGCGCCGCGGACAAGCAGGCGCGCATCGACTCGGGCAAGGACGTCATCGTCGGTGTGAACAAGTACAAGCTGGCGAAGGAAGATGACCTGGAAATCCGCGACATCGACAACAACGCCGTGCGCGAAGCGCAGGTGGCACGCCTGAAGTCGGTTCGTGAAAGCCGCGACAGCGCCAGCGTCGCGGCGGCGCTTGCCGATCTGACACGCTGCGCGGAAACCGGTGAAGGCAACCTGCTCGACATGACGGTGCGCGCGATGCGGCTGCGGGCCACCGTCGGCGAGGTCTCCGACGCCATGGAAAAGGTTTTCGGACGCTTCCGTGCGACACAGCAGACGGTTTCCGGTGTCTATGGCGCGGTCGTCGAAGGGATGGCGAGCTGGGAAACCCTGAAGGCCGAAATCCTCAAGTTCAACGAGGACGAGGGACGCCGGCCACGGATCATGATCGCCAAGCTGGGGCAGGATGGCCACGACCGTGGCGCCAAGGTGGTCGCCACCGCCTTCGCCGACCTCGGTTTCGACATCGACGTCGGACCACTCTTCCAGACGCCCGAAGAAGCTGCACGGCTGGCGATCGAGAACGACGTCCACGCCATCGGCGTCTCATCTCTCGCCGCGGGCCACAAGACGCTGCTGCCGGCGCTCGTGCGCGCGCTCAAGGACCAGGGAGCCGATGACATCATCGTCTTTGCCGGCGGCGTCATTCCGGCGCAGGACTACGACTTCCTCTTCCAGGCCGGTGCGAAAGCCATCTTCGGTCCGGGCACACGCATCGAGGATTCGGCGATGACCGTTCTCGCGGAGATCCGCAAGGCACGCGCACACGCCGCCGCCTGAGCGGTTTCGTTGCCGGCGAGCGGGAAGTGGTTATGACCAGTGCAACTGCCGGCAGTCTTTCGGCTGCCGACCAGCATCTCGTTGATGGCGTTCTCGCCGGTCGCCGACGGGCGCTGGCGAAAGCCATCACCCTCGTCGAGTCGACCCATGGTGACCACCAGCGACGCGCACGCCACGTGCTCGCGGCGCTGCTGCCGCATACCG
Source organism: Candidatus Accumulibacter similis (assembly GCA_013347225.1). Lineage (NCBI taxonomy): Bacteria > Pseudomonadati > Pseudomonadota > Betaproteobacteria > Candidatus Accumulibacter > Candidatus Accumulibacter similis. The sequence continues at coordinate 469,101 of CP054595.1, forward strand.
GGCGAACGATTCGGGTCGGCATCTCCGGTGCTCCCGGAGCCGGCAAGTCAACTTTCATCGAGTCGCTTGGCCTCTACCTCATCGAGGCCGGCCGACGGGTTGCCGTGCTTGCCGTCGACCCGTCGTCGTCGGTCTCCGGGGGTTCGATCCTTGGCGACAAGACGCGAATGGAACTGCTTTGCCAGCGCGACGAAGCCTTCATCCGCCCGAGTCCATCATCCGGGTCGCTGGGTGGGGTCGCCGACAAGACGCGCGAGGCGATGCTGGTCTGCGAAGCTGCCGGCTTCGATGTCATCATCGTCGAGACCGTTGGCGTCGGGCAATCCGAGACCACCGTGGCCGGCATGGTTGATGCCTTTGTCCTGCTGCAGCTGCCCAATGCCGGCGATGACCTGCAGGCCATCAAGAAGGGCATCGTCGAGATCGCCGACCTGATCGTCTTCAACAAGGCCGACATCGACGAACGGGCAGCGGCCTTTGCCCGCAACCAGATGCGCGCCGCGTTGACCATGCTGCGCAGCACGAGTCCGAACTGGCGGCCGCCAGTGCTGACGATGAGTGCTCTCGCCAGGAGCGGCATAGCCGAGTTCTGGACCGAGGTCGAGCGCTATCGGACGACGATGATCGCCAGTGGCGAGTTCGACGACAAGCGACGTCGGCAGGCCGTCGACTGGATGTGGAACCTGATCGATTCCGGTTTGCGGCAGTACTTTCGCTCGCACGCGACCGTGCGCTCGGCGCTGCCGGTCCTCACTGGCGACGTCGCCGAGGGCCGAACGACGCCCGGTGCCGCGGCGTCACGTCTGCTGGCCTATCTGAAACACTGAATGCAACAGAAAAACAAGAAGCCGACTGCCAGACAATTTCCAGCGATATCTCCGACCTGTTTCCGTAGTTCTGATTGACGCGACCGTTAGGGAGTAGGACTTATGCACGACATCATTCGCCAGCTTGCAGAAAAGCGCGCGGCGGCCTGTCTTGGTGGTGGCCAGAAACGCATCGACAACCAGCACAGCAAGGGCAAACTGGCAGCCCGTGAGAGGATTGAGCTGTTGCTTGACAGTGGTTCGTTCGAAGAGTGGGACATGTTCATGGAACATCGTTGCCACGATTTCGGCATGGCTGAACAGTCGGTCCCCGGCGATGGCGTGGTCATCGGTTGCGGCACGATCAACGGCAGGCTGATGTTCGTCTTCTCGCAGGACTTCACGGTTTTTGGCGGTTCGCTGTCGGAAGCGCATGCCGAGAAGATCTGCAAGGTGATGGACCATGCGATCAAGGTCGGGGCGCCGGTGATCGGTCTCAACGACTCGGGTGGGGCGCGCATCCAGGAAGGCGTCGCCTCGCTCGCCGGCTATGCCGAGGTTTTCCAGCGCAACGTGCTGGCATCCGGTGTCGTGCCGCAGATTTCGCTGATCATGGGTCCGTGCGCCGGCGGCGCCGTCTACAGTCCTTCGATGACCGACTTCATCTTCATGGTCAAGGACTCTTCGTACATGTTCGTCACCGGTCCGGAAGTGGTGAAGACGGTCACGCACGAGGATGTCACCGCGGAGGAACTCGGCGGCGCGATCACCCACACCAGCAAGTCCGGTGTTGCCGATCTGGCGTTCGAGAATGACGTCGAGGCGCTGATGATGCTGCGCCGCTTCATCAGCTTTCTGCCATCGAACAACCGCGAGAAGCCGCCGCGCGTACCGTCGCAGGATCCGGCCGACCGCCTCGACTTCTCGCTCGACACGCTGGTTCCCGACAACCCCAACAAGCCGTACAACATCAAGGAACTGATCATCAAGGTGTCCGACGATGGCGACTTCTTCGAACTGCAGCGCGAGTACGCCAAGAATATCGTCATCGGCTTTGCCCGCATGGACGGTTCGACGGTCGGTATCGTCGCCAACCAGCCGCTGGTGCTCGCCGGCTGCCTCGACATCAAGAGTTCGATCAAGGCTGCCCGCTTCGTCCGCTACTGCGATGCCTTCAACATTCCGGTGATCACCTTCGTCGACGTGCCGGGCTTCATGCCGGGTACAGCCCAGGAGTACGGCGGCATCATCAAGCACGGCGCCAAGCTGCTTTATGCCTACGCCGAGTGTACGGTGCCCAAGATCACCGTCATCACCCGCAAGGCATACGGAGGTGCCTACGACGTAATGGCGTCGAAGCACCTGCGCGGCGACGTCAACTTTGCCTGGCCGTCGGCCGAGATCGCGGTCATGGGGCCGAAGGGCGCGGTCGAGATCATCTTCCGCGAGGAGAAGAACGATCCGGCCAAGCTTGCCGCACGTGAGGCCGAGTACAAGGCGAAGTTTGCCAACCCCTTCGTCGCCGGCGCACGCGGCTTCATCGACGACGTGATCATGCCGAACGAGACGCGCAAGCGCATCTGCCGCTCACTGGCGATGTTGCGCAACAAGAAGCTGGAAAACCCGTGGCGCAAGCACGGCAACATTCCGCTCTGATACCCGGGGAGAAATAGTGATGTTCAAGAAGATTCTGATAGCCAACCGGGGCGAAATTGCCTGCCGGGTGATGAAGACAGCCAAGAAGATGGGCATCGAGACGGTGGCCGTCTATTCCGAAGCGGACAAGGATTCGATGCACGTGCTGCTCGCCGACGAGGCCGTCTGCATTGGTCCGGCACCATCGAAGGAGTCGTATCTGGTGATCGACAAGATCATCGACGCCTGCAAGCGGACCGGTGCCGAAGCTGTCCATCCGGGCTACGGCTTCCTGTCGGAGAACGAGGAGTTCTCGCGCCGACTCGAGGAGAGCGGTATCGTCTTCATCGGCCCGAAGCACTATTCGGTGGCGGCGATGGGTGACAAGATCGCCTCCAAGAAGCTGGCCATGCAGGCCGGGGTCAACACCATTCCTGGTTACAATGCCGAGATCGCCGACGCCGCGCAGGCGGTGTCGATCGCCAGTGGCATCGGTTATCCGGTGATGATCAAGGCGTCCGCCGGTGGCGGCGGCAAGGGCCTGCGGGTCGCCTTCAACGACCAGGAAGCGGCGGAGGGATTCGACGCCTGCCGCAACGAGGCGCGCAACAGCTTCGGTGACGATCGCGTGTTCATCGAAAAGTTTGTCGAGGGACCGCATCACATCGAGATCCAGATCATCGCCGACTCATTCGGCAATACCGCTTACCTGTTCGAGCGCGAGTGCTCGATCCAGCGCCGGCACCAGAAAGTTCTCGAAGAAGCGCCGTCGCCGTTCATCGACGAAAAGATCCGCAAGGCCATGGGCGAGCAGGCGGTGGCACTGGCAAAGGCAGTGAAGTACCAGAGTGCGGGCACGGTCGAGTTTGTCGTCGGCTCGGACAAGTCGTTCTATTTCCTGGAAATGAACACCCGCCTGCAGGTCGAGCACCCGGTCACCGAGATGATCACGGGGCTGGACCTCGTCGAACTGATGATTCGCGTTGCTGCCGGTGAGAAGCTGCCGTTTGCCCAGGAAGACCTGAAGATCAACGGTTGGGCCATCGAGTGCCGGATCAACGCCGAGGATCCGTTCCGCGGCTTCCTGCCGTCGGTTGGGCGTCTCGTCAAGTACCGGCCGCCAGAGGTTGCCGAAGGCCAGGTGCGCGTCGATACCGGCGTCTTCGAGGGCGGAGAGATCTCGATGTACTACGACTCGATGATCGCCAAGCTGATCTGTCATGGCGGCACTCGCGACCAGGCGATCAGCCGCGTGCGCGACGCGCTCAACGCTTTCGTCATCCGCGGCATCGACTCGAACATACCGTTCCAGGCCGCGTTGATGCAGAATCAGCGCTTCCTCTCGGGGGTGTTCACCACCTCTTTCATCGCCGAAGAGTTTCCGAACGGCTTCGACGAGTCCTGCGTGGTGCACGAGGACCCAGGCCTGCTCGCCGCGCTCGCCGCTTTTGGTCGTCGTCGCTATATCGATCGTGCCGTTCAGATCAGCGACCAGATGCCCGGGCACCAGCGCAAGGTCGGCCGGGACTGGGTCGTCCAGATGGAGGGCAAGGATTACCCGGTTTCGGTGGTGGCGATCCCTGGCGGCTACTCGGTCACCCATGGTGTCGACAAATACGACCTCGTTTCCGACTGGAGGTTTGGTGAACTAGTCTTCCGCGGTACCTGCAACGGAGCGCCGATCTGCCTGCAGCTCGAGCGCATCGGTCTGCTCTATCGCGTCGTCCATTTCGGCAAGCAGGTCAAGGCGACGGTGATGACCGCCAATGCAGCGCGCATGCTGGCGCTGATGCCGAAGAAGGTGCCACCGGACCTGTCGAAGTTCCTGCTGTCGCCGATGCCGGGTCTGCTGCGCGAGGTGGCGGTGGCCAACGGGCAGCAGGTGGTTGCGGGCGAGAAGCTGGCAGTGATCGAAGCGATGAAGATGGAGAACGTCCTCAAGGCCGAGCGCGACTGCAAGGTGAAGAAGGTCGTCGCCGCCCCGGGTGAAAGCCTGTCGGTCGATCAGGTCATCATCGAATTCGAGTGAGCTGGCATCGCCGGTAGCCTCACCGCAAGCAGAGCCCGCCAGCCGGCGGGCTTTTTTTTCGCCCGCCTCGGGCGCTGCCCGCGCCACCTGCAACCCGGCGCAAGTGAAGTTCAACGGACATCAGGACTTCAATGTCCTGGACACCACGAGAAAACATCTTGACGCGGCAGCGCGGAATGCCTATATTCGCGTCGTGCACTGCTGTTTGTCCAGGACAACATGAGACCAATCCTTCGAAACCTCGTCACCGTCGCGCTTCTCGCAGGCGCCCTGCCGGCATCGGCGGCGGCTGACTGCCCTCGCTTGCTCGATCACAGCTTCCCGTCCCTGACTGACCAGAAGCCACAGTCGCTGTGTCAGTGGCGCGGCAAGGTCCTGTTGGTGGTGAACACCGCCAGCCACTGCGGCTACACCTCGCAGTACGATGGGCTCGAAAAACTCTATGCGCGCCTGGAGCCGCGTGGTCTCGTCGTCGTCGGCTTTCCCGCCAACGACTTCGGTGATCAGGAGCCGGGCAACAATCGTCAGATCGCCGATTTCTGTCGCCTCACTTACGGCATCCAGTTCCCGATGTTCGCCAAGACGACGGTCGTCGGCGAGCAGGCCAATCCCTTCTACCGGCAACTGGCAGCGAGCAGCGGCAGCGCGCCGCAATGGAATTTCCACAAATACCTGATCGACCGCGACGGCCGCCGGGTCCTCAGCTTCGGCAGCCGTGTCGGGCCTGACGACAGGACGCTGCTCGCCAGGATCGAAGAGTTTCTCGGTCGCTAGCCATCGCTGCGGTGCAAACCCCTCATCTCCCTGGAGACCACATCATGAACGCACCCGAACGCTTCTTCCTCCCCGACATCCAGGCGAGCGCCGACCTTCGCCGGCTCGCCATCGACAAGGTCGGCGTCCGGGGGCTGCGTTACCCGCTGGCATTGCTCGACGCGTCGGGCAAGGTGCAGCACACGGTCGCCCAGCTCTCGATGACGGTCGGTTTGCCGTCCGAGCAGAAGGGAACGCACATGTCGCGCTTTCTCGAGATTCTCGAGCAGCGGCGTGCGCCACTCAACCTCAACCGCCTGCTGCGTCTCTTCGAGGAAATGCTGCAGCATCTCGACGCCGACAGCGGCGACATCGAACTGGCCTTTCCCTGCTTCGTCAGCAAGGTGGCGCCGGTGTCGGGCGTGGAGAGCCTGCTCGACTACGACGTGCGGATGATCGTCGGCAAACGCCCGGGAGAGCCGGTCGAGCTCGATCTGGAGGTCGTCGCCCCGGTCACCAGCCTGTGTCCGTGCTCACGCGAGATCAGCGACTACGGCGCGCACAACCAGCGCTCGCACATCACGATCGCCGTCCGCCTGCGCTCGGGAATGAGTCCCGAGGAATTGCTGCGAATCGCCGAAGAGGAGTCCTCGTGCGAAGTCTTCGGTCTGCTCAAGCGACCGGACGAGAAATGGGTCACCGAGCGCGCGTACGACAATCCGAAGTTCGTGGAGGACCTCGTTCGCGACATCGCGCTGCGCCTGATGCGCGAGCCGCGAATCGCCGAGTGGACCGTCAAGTCCGAGAACTTCGAGTCTATCCACAACCACTCGGCCTTTGCCGAGATCAGCGGTCGCAACGCCGCTGGTCGCGGCGCCTGAACTCCCCGGAGCTGCCCATGGACTCCGCTCAGCGCATCGCCGTCGTCGGCTCTGGAATCTCTGGCCTGGCCAGCGCCTGGCTACTCTCGCAACGGCATGTGGTGACCCTCTACGAGGCCGGCAACTACCTCGGCGGTCACAGCAATACCGTCGACGTGACGTTCGACGGCAGCACCCATGCGGTCGATACCGGATTCCTGGTCTACAACACTCGCACCTACCCGCACCTGACCGCACTGTTTGCGCATCTCAAGGTAGCGTCGATCGAAAGCGAGATGTCGTTCTCGGTCAGCCTCGAGAATCCGCAACTGGAATGGGCGGGCAGCAGCCTCGCCACCGTCTTCGGGCAGAAGCGCAACCTGCTGCGCCGCGACTTCTGGCGCATGCTGTCCGACATCCTGCGCTTCAACCGCGAGAGTGTCGCCTGGCTCAAGCAGTATCCGGAGTATGACGGCAGCCTGCGCGAATTCCTCGCTGCCGGCGGCTATTCGCGACCGTTTGCCGAATGGTACCTGCTGCCGATGGCGGCCGCCATCTGGTCCTGTCCGGCACGACAGATGCTCGACTATCCGCTCACCAGTTTCATCCGCTTCTGCCGCAACCACGGCCTGCTGCAGGTGTTCGACCGGCCTCGCTGGCGCACGGTCAGCGGCGGTGCCCGCGACTACGTGCGCAAGCTCGCCGCCGGCCTCGCCGACGTGCGTCTGGCGACGCCGGTACGCGGCGTGCAGCGCGGTGGGCATGGGCTGCAGCTCGCAACCGACGTCGCTGTCGAGCGCTACGACCAGGTGGTGCTTGCCTGCCACAGCGACCAGGCTCTGGCGATCCTCGGCGACTCGGCAACGGAAGCTGAAGCATCGCTCCTCGGAGCGATCCGCTATGCGCCGAACCGCGCCGTCCTGCATACCGACCGCTTGCTGCTGCCGCGTTCGCCGGCCCTGTGGTCCGCGTGGAACTACCTGTCGAGCAACCACGAGCTGGATGGGCGGCCGGTCAGCGTCTCCTACCTGATCAATCGCCTGCAGCCGCTGCCGTTCCGCACGCCCTTGCTGGTTTCCCTGAATCCGCAGCGCGAGCCCCGCGCCGACAGAGTGATCGCCGAGTTCGACTACGAGCACCCGATCTTCGACCAGGCGGCGATCGCCGCGCAGCGCGACTTGCCCCGGATCTCCGGCGCCAGCGGCGTTTGGTTTGCCGGCGCCTGGAACGGCTACGGCTTCCACGAGGACGGGCTGCGGTCGGCACTGCGCGTGGCCAATGCACTCGGCTGCCGGGCACCCTGGCAATCACCGACCGTGGTGCCAGCCCCATTGCCGGCACCTTCGCAAGCCGGGCTCGCGGCATGAGCGCGCCGGCTGCCAGCCTATTCGTCGGGCAGGTGATGCACCGGCGGCTGCGGCCCGTGTGCAATCGCTTCGTCTATCCCGTGTACTACTGCCTCCTGCCGCTGACGCGCGTAGACGCGGCGGGAAGCTTCCTGTTCTCGATCAATCGGCGCAATGTGTTCAGCTTCCATTATGCCGACCATGGTGCCCGTGACGGTTCGCACCCGCTCCACTGGATCCGGCAGTTGCTGCAGCGGCGCGGAATCGCCGCCGACGGCGAGATCTGGCTGCAGTGCTTTCCGCGCGTTCTTGGCTATGTCTTCAACCCGGTCAGCTTCTGGTTCTGCAACGATGGCAACGACGAACTGGTCGCCGTCCTCGCCGAGGTCAACAACACCTTCGGCGAACGTCATCTGTACCTCCTGGCGCACGCCGACGGCCGGCCGATCCGCGATGGCGAGACGATCGAACGCAGCAAGGTCTTCCATGTCTCGCCATTCATCGCGGTGGCCGGTCACTACCGTTTTCGCTTCCACGCCCGCGCTGGCCGCCGACTGGCGCGAATCGAGCACGCCGATGCCGGCGGTGACCTCCTGCACACTTCGATTTCCGGTGCGGCGCAGCCGTTGCGCACCGGTCCGCTTCTGCGCGCCTTCTGCCGACTGCCGTTGCTGACCATCGGCATCGTCCTGCGCATCCACTGGCAGGCGCTGCGGCTCTGGCTGAGGCGCGTGCCCTTCTTCGCCAAGCCACAACCTCCCGCCGAGGAACTCTCGTCATGAACGCACTGGACAACGTCCTCCGCCTTCCCCTTGCATCCAGCCCAGTCGCACGCCTGCCACGAAGCGCCCGCATCGTCCTTGCGCTGCTCGACACGATGCAGCTCGGCAGCCTCGAAATCCGGCTCCCGGACGGCTCGACGGTACACAGCGGCCGGCCGGGAACCGGCACGGCGGCAGTCGAGATCGCTTCATGGACCGTTTTCGACCGCATCCTGGAACGTGGTGACGTTGGCTTCGCCGAGGCCTTCATCGACCGCGATTGGCACAGCCCGGACCTTGTTGCATTGCTGACCCTGCTGGCGAACAACCGGCAGCACATTGCCGGTGCCGTCTATGGCCGCTGGTGGAGCCTGCTCGCGGCACGCCTGCGGCACCTCTTCAATGCCAACACCCGCTCGGGCTCACGGCGCAACATCATGGCGCACTACGATCTCGGCAACGACTTCTATCGACTGTGGCTCGATCCGACGATGAGCTACTCGAGCGCACTCTATGCCGATGATGCGCCACTCGCGCTCGCCGGCGCACAGCTTGCCAAGTATCGACGCATCCTGCAGCGCCTGCACGCGCGTCCGGGCCAGCGCGTCCTCGAGATCGGCTGCGGCTGGGGCGGCTTCGCCGAAACCGCGGCGCGGGAAGCCGATCTGCGGGTAGTCGGTCTGACGCTGTCGCCGGCGCAGGCCGAATTCGCCCGCCGGCGGATGCACGCTGCCGGCATCGCTGACCAGGTCAGGATCGAACTGTGCGACTACCGCGACGTCGGCGCACAGCGGTTCGATCACCTCGTATCGATCGAGATGTTCGAGGCTGTCGGCGAACGTTGGTGGCCGACCTACTTCGGTACCCTGAAGCGGCTGTTGGCTGCCGATGGCCGCGCCCTCGTGCAGAGCATCACGATCCGCGACGATCTCTTCGCGCGCTACCGGCGTGGCACCGACTTCATCCAGCAGCACGTCTTTCCCGGCGGCATGCTGCCGAGCCGCACCGCCTTCAGGCAGGGGGCGGCGGCAGCCGGTCTTTTCGTGCATGATGCCTTCGGCTTCGGCAACGACTACGCGCGCACGCTGGCCGAATGGTCCGCCCGTTTCGAACGGCAGTGGACACGCATTGCCGCGCTCGGTTTCGACGAGCGCTTCCGGCAACTGTGGCGCTTCTATCTTGCCTACTGCCAGGCGGGCTTCAGCAGCAAGTGCACCGACGTCGTCCAGTTCGAACTGCGGCACGCGCCATGAAGACACTGCTGGCGCTCCTGATGTTCTTTGGCAGCACCGCTGCGAGCGCGCTGCCGGAAGATCTGCGCAACGGCGATCCCGGCTGGCGACAATGGGGCAGCGGCGATATGAGCTGGTTCGGTATAGCCCTCTATCGGGCCACCTTCTGGGTGCGCGGCGATGCGGCCGACAATCCGCCGGAGACCTGGGCATCGGCGCTGCAACTCGACTACCGCCGCGACATCGCGCGTGAGCGCCTCGTCGATACCAGCATCGACGAAATGCGCCGTCTTGGCGCCCGTGAAGCCCAGCTCGAACGCTGGCGACCCGAGCTGCTCCGCGTCTTCCCCGACGTGCGCGAGGGCGACAGCATTGTCGGTCTGCACATCCCCGGTCGCGGAGCCATCTTCTATCATCGCGGCCGCCCGACTGGCGAGGTGCTCGATGCCGACTTCGCGCGCCACTTCTTCGCCATCTGGCTCGATCCGCGCACTCGCAGTCCGGCGCTGCGCGCGGCGCTCCTCAGGCGGCCCGGGACATGAGCCGGTCACCGGACTGCGCCGTCCTGCCGGCTGCCCTGCCGCGGAGCGCGCTGCTGGCCTACGGTGCCCTCGGCCTGCCGCTGGCGATGGCGGCCCTGCCGGTCTATGTCTACGTGCCGCGCCTCTATGCGGAGGCCGCCGGCATGAGCCTGAGTCTGCTGGGCGCGCTTCTGCTGGGCGCGCGCCTCCTCGACGCCGCCATCGACCCGCTCCTCGGCGCCTGGAGCGACCGCTCCCGTCGCCGTCAACGTCTGATCCTGTTCGCCCTGCCTGGCCTCGCCATCGGCATGCTGGCACTGCTGCATCCGCCGTCGACGGCAGCCCCGTTGTGGCTGCTGGCCTCACTGCTGCTGACCTACTTTGCCTTCTCGCTCGCCAGCGTCGCCCACCAGGCCTGGGGTGCGGAGCTTGGCAGCAACACCGCTGAGCGGACGCGCCTGACCGCCAGCCGCGAGGGCTTCGGCCTGCTTCGTGTCATCGTCGCGGCGGCCCTGCCCGGATTGCTGTCGAGCGACCTGGCGCAGGGACTCTCGGGTTTCGCCAGGCTCTTCCCGTTGCTGCTGCTGATGCTGGCGAGCTGGACGCTGCTGGCGACGCCGGCGGCGGGGGGCCGGACGCCGTTGCGCGCCAGCCTTCTCGGCGACCTCGGCAGCGTTCTCGGCGACCGCCGCTTCCGGCAGCTGCTCCTGGTCTTCGTGCTCAACGGCATCGCCGCAGCGTTGCCCGCAACGCTGGTTCTGTTCTTCGTTGCCGACGTACTGCAGGCGGACGCCTGGAGCGGCGCCTTCCTGGCGCTCTACTTTGCCAGCGCCGTCGCCTTCCTGCCGCTCTGGGTGGGACTCGCGCGCCGCTTCGGGCGTGTCCGGTCCTGGCTGCTGTCGATGCTGGTCGCCGTCGCTTCCTTCGTCTGGGCTGCCGGTCTCGGCGCAGGTGACCTCTGGCCCTTTGCGCTCGTCTGCCTGCTCTCCGGCGCCGCCCTTGGCGCCGATCTGACGATGCCCCCGGCGCTGCTTGCCGACATGTCTGAACAGCCGTCGCAAGGTTGCGGGGAACGCCCCGGCCGGGCGCGCGCCGGTGCCTACTTCGGCTGGTGGAATCTGGTTGCCAAGCTCAATCTCGCCCTTGCCGCGGGCCTTTCGCTGCCGTTGCTGGACCTCGTCGGCTATCGCCCGGGCACTGCCGGGGACACTGCCGGTCTGGTCGCTGTGTACTGCCTGCTGCCGCTTGCCTTCAAGGGTGGCGCCGCGCTCCTCGCCTGGCGCTGGCGGGACTCGCTGGAGATGGGGCGATGAAGGGGCTGTGGCTGCTCTGTCTCGCGTGTGGCGTCCTTGGCCTTGGCGGTTGTGGCGGCGTGGCGGTGGATCGCTATCGTGGCGAGCAACCGGTGCTCGACCTCGCGCGGTACTTCGAAGGCACCGTAGATGGCTGGGGGATCTTCCAGGATCGCTCCGGGCAGGTCGTCAAGCGCTTCCATGTCGTCATCGACGCCAGTTGGGCGACGCGGGATGGCGTCGCTGTCGGCACCCTCGACGAGCACTTCTCCTGGTCGGATGGCAGCACCTCGCGGCGCGTGTGGACGATCACCCGCAGCGCTGACGGGCGCTACGTCGGGCGCGCCGACGACGTCGTCGGCGATGCCGAGGGCAAAGTCGCCGGCAACGCGCTGCACTGGCGCTACGTGCTGGCGCTGCCGGTCGATGGTCGCGTCTGGCACGTCGATTTCGACGACTGGATGTTCCTTGTTGATGACCAGGTGATGCTCAACCGCGCACGGATGTCGAAGTTCGGCTTCGACCTCGGCGAGGTGACCCTGAGCCTTCGCAAGCGATGAGCAATCCGGCGATCACTAACTGGCGTGACTGCCGCGTCTGGCTTCTGGGAGCCTCGAGTGGCATCGGCGCGGCGCTCGGCAGGGCGCTGCTGCAGCGTGGCGCCCGCGTCGCCTTCTCGGCGCGCAACGCAGAGCGGCTGCATGCGGTCGCCGCCGGCGCCGAACGGGCGCTTGTGCTGCCCTGCGATGCGGCCGACGAGGACAGCCTGCGGGGCGCATGGGCGACCCTGCTGGCGACCTGGGGTGGCGTCGACCTGGCGATCTATGTCGCCGCCGACTATCGGCCGATGCGCGCCTGGAGCATCGACCTGCCGCAGGCGCGGCGGATGATCGATGTCAATCTGGTTGCTGCCGTTGCCTTCGCCCACTGCGTCGTGCCGCAACTGCTGCGCCAGAAACGGGGCCAGATCGCCTTCGTCGCCAGTGTCGCCGGCTATCGCGGCCTGCCGAAGTCGCTGATCTACGGAACGACCAAGGCGGCGCTGATCAACTTCGCCGAGGCCCTCTACCTCGACCTGCGGCCGCAGGGCATCGGTGTGCGCGTGATCAACCCCGGCTTCGTCGCCACGCCGCTGACGGCCGGCAACGATTTCGCCATGCCGGCGCTGCTGACGCCGGAACAGGCGGCGCAGGAGACCATCGCCGGTTTCGCCGGCGGGGCATTCGAGATCCATTTCCCGAAGCGCTTCACGCGCGCAATGAAGCTGCTGGCGCATCTGCCCTACCGCCTCTACTTCCCGCTCGTGCGCATGCTGACCGGCGCCGGCGGGCGCTTGCCATGAACACGCGCGCCGCCGTAGATGCACTCGTGCGGTTCTTCGAGCACCTCGACCCGGACAACGTGGGCTTCCTTGCCGACCATTATGCGGCGGACGCCTGCTTCAAGGATCCGTTCAACGATGTGCGCGGCGTGCCGGCAATCCAGCGCATCTTCACCCACATGTTTGCCCAGATCAGCGAGCCCCGCTTCATCGTCGCCGAGCGCTTCGTCGATGGGCAGGCGGCAGTGCTCGTCTGGGAACTGCATTTCCGGCTGGCCACGCACGGTCGCGGCGGTGCCCCGCAGGTCATCCGTGGTGTGTCGCACCTGCGTTTTGCGGGCGATGGCAAGGTGAGCTGGCATCGCGACTATTGGGACGCCGCCGAAGAACTGTACGCCAAGCTGCCGTTGCTCGGCTGGCTGATGCGTCGCATGCAGCGCAGGCTGGCTGCCTGAGAGGTACTTCAGGCATCGTCTCGAGCCGACCGAGATGCCACACGCGACCGGGCGAACGACGCGCCATGTCCGTCCGCACAAGTGCTCAGCCAGCAGCCGCACGTCCCTTGAGCAGGAAGACGCGCATCGATCCCTTGCCCTTGATCTGGATCTCGCCCCGCTCATCACAGACGAAGTCCGGTGTGAGCAGGGCACGCGTAGTTTCGCTGATCTGGATCTCACCCGAGATGCCTTGCGACTCCATGCGCGAGGCAATGTTGACCGTGTCACCCCAGAGGTCGTAAATGAAGCGCTTCTTGCCGATCACGCCGGCGACGACGGCACCCGAGTTGATGCCGATGCGAATCTCGAGCCCCGGGAACTCCCTGATCGCCGTCCGCAGTCGCAGCGCCAGGTCGGCGAGCGCCACGGCGTGGTCGGCACGCGCCTCCGGGATGCCGGCGGCCACCATGTACGCGTCGCCGATCGTCTTGATCTTCTCGAGCCTGGCTTCCTCGGTGAGGTCGTCGAACCGCGAGAAGATCGCATCGAGCAGGCCGACGACATTGGGCACCGACTCCGAGAGCGAGGTATACCCGACGATGTCGGCGAAGAGCACGCTGCAGTCACTGAACGCATCGGCAAAGGTCCGCCCTTCACGACGCAGGCGCCGGCTGATCGACGCCGGCAGCATGTTTTCGAGAAGATCCTCGAGCCGCCTGTTGGCGCCCGCCAGTTGTCTTTCGGCTTCGGCGAGGTCGGCCAGAAAAAGATGGGCGACGTACATCAGCGAGGAAAGGCCGGCAAAGAACAGGATCCAGCGACCGGTCTCCTGCGCTTCCAGCGAGTAGGGCAGGCCGACGGGCGGCAACGACAGCAACCCGAGTTCGACGGCAACGAAGATCAAAAGGCAGACCAGTGCGTACAGCTCCCGTGCCCGGCTGCCGTGCTCGAAGAACAGAAGGTAGGCACCGATGGTCAGCGGCAGCAGATGATGGTGGCTCATGCTGCGAAACGGGCTGGCGACTCCTTCCAGTGCAATCAGGCCGGCGACGACGGGAATCACGACCCAGAAGTAGCTGTGGCTGGCGAGCCCGAGCTGTCCTCGCGAGAGGCAGGACCACACCCACGCAGCACCGCAGAAGGAAACGCCCTGGAGCAGCAGCGTCGGCATGTCGTCACGGCTCAGCGCGACGATGCTCCAGATGGCCGCGTAGGTGACGAGGAAGCCGATCCCCGTGCGCAGCAGGCGCTCGGCCCGACGCCGCCGATACTGGCGGAAAGCCACATCGGTGAAGACAAAATCGCGCGCGTTGCCTGGATCGCTCAAGATCAGGAAGTCCGGTTGGGCCTTGAAGGCGGCGCGCGGAGTATCCGCCCTCCGGCGACGGCGGTCAAACGGCGGCTGCGGCCGACGCTCAGCGGGCATGGGCCATTCGACTGCAGAAGGCGACGGCAGTTGATCGGCAGCGCCAGCCCGAAGTTGCCGTCGGTGAGCGAGGCGATCAGGATGCCGCCGGCGGCTCGGGATAGAATGACGGTCGGCGATCGCCTCGGAAGCTGGCGGCTGCTTCCGCTTTGCGGACCGGGAGCAGACTGCGCCCGATTCCCGGGACGCAAACACGGCACGACGGGAGGACCATTCGATGTCATCGTTCAATGAAGTTGCCGAAATCGTCGGCCTGCTGTTTGACGGCCTTGGAGTTCTCGTCATCGTCCTCGGCACCTTGGTCGCAGCCGCTCGGCTGGTCATCCGCCATCGAGCAGCAACCGATCGCTACCGGCTGTTCCGCCAGGACATCGGCCGAGGAATCCTGCTTGGCCTGGAGTTCCTGGTGGCCGCCGACATCATCCGCACCGTGGCGGTGACGCCGACGCTCGAGGGCGTCCTCGTCCTCGGCCTCATCGTCCTCATTCGGACCTTCCTGAGCACCGCGTTGCAGGTCGAACTCGAGGGCCGCTGGCCTTGGCAGCGGGCAAGTGAGGGCTCAACCCGGCCAGGGGAAGAGTGAGCGACGCGTTGGCGGTTTGCTGGCTGGTCAATCGCCGGGTGGATGGGGGGCGGCAGCATCAGGAGCAACGGAACGGGAACGAAGCGGCGAGGAGGTGCTGCACGCGGCTTCAAGAGCGCGTGATCTTCGGTGACGCACAACTGGCCTCGCATCTTCCGGGGCCTGACCGCGGCGCCGGCTGCTGCCGATTGGCGGCTGCTTGAGCACGTTCGGTGCCTCATCCGGAAGCCCTTGTCGAGCACGGGCGCGTTCCAGGCAACTGCTGGGGCTACCGAAGCAACTCGTCCCGACCCGGAATGCGAACTGCGTCTGCGCACTGGCGCTGCATGGTTGATGGTGTACCCACAAGAGCCCCGGAAGCCTGGACCCTACCATGACCAGTGGCCAAACCCTCGTCAGCGCGCGTCATTACGGCCCAGCCTCCTGGTCGTTGCTGCAACCACTTTCACCTCTGCTTGCCACGGGCGCCAGGTCGGCCCCCAGCGCTCCTAGCTCCCGCCGTCCCTGACGCTGGCGGAGAGGAGGTTGATGACGGCCACGCCCGCCACGATCAGCACGATGCCGACGAGCGCGGGCGCATCCAGCGCCTGGCCGAAGAACAGGTAGCCGACGAGCGTGATCAGGGCCACGCCGGCGCCGGCCCACACCGCGTAGGCGATGCCAACCGGCAGCGTCTTCAGGGTGAGTCCCAGGAAGTAGAAGGCGATCAGGTAGGCGACGACGACGATCGCCGACGGCAGCAATCTGGTGAAGCCTTCCGAGCTCTTGAGAAACGAGGTGCCGATCACTTCGGCGACGATGGCGATCGCCAGGCAGGTCCAGTGCGACATGCGGGTGTTTCTCCAGGATGACCATTGATGGCAACTGCCGCTTGCTGCTGCGGAAGGCGTGCGGGCGGGCTGCCCGCGATCCGGCGGCTGGCGGGGACTGCCGGACCAGGCCGTCATGCTGCCCGTACTGGCCGGGATTGTATGGCCGAGCGAGACAAAGTCAATCGCCTGGTCTGTGCCGGGGTTTGCGAGCGGCGAGTCGCGGCCGGATGGTTAGCGGTCGGTCGATGCTGCGATACTCCGCCGGCAGCGCTCGCGTGCCCGACCCTCTTTTCGGCCCACCGCGCACCTTCGTGGTCGCCGGGCATCGTTCATCACCAGACCAGTATCACGCTGAGTAAAGCGTTGAGGATGCCGCTGTCGAGCAACGGCTGTGCGGCGGGCGCGATCACTTGACGCTGCACGAAGAGAATGGCCCGCAGGGTCGCCCGGTTGTCGGTGAGTCGCACGGCCTTGAGCTTTGCGCGCAGGAACTGGACGCACCGGCAGGCGGGGGCGTTGACGAAAAGATGTCCGTCCGAGCGCGCTTCCAGATGGTGATGAATGGCTCGCAAGCCGAGCTCGCCGTTTCAGGCTGCGAAACACACCCTCCAGGACGGTCAGCATCGTGCAGGTCCGCCAGAGCTTCGCGTCCTCCCAGGCGAGCTCGTTGGTCCGCAGGCAAGGGGCGCCGGGATGTGTGGCCATCGTGCCGGGAACCGGTCCTTCTGCCAGGTGATCGCCGTCACCGTCGTGCCCCCTTTCCTCGGTGACGGAATGAACCTGCTAGTGCTGGCTGGCGCCGCGGCTCTTCTGCTTGAGTCGGCCGATACGTTCCATCAGCTTGGCCCGTTGCGTTGCCATGGCATCG
Source organism: Candidatus Accumulibacter similis (assembly GCA_013347225.1). Classification (NCBI taxonomy): domain Bacteria; kingdom Pseudomonadati; phylum Pseudomonadota; class Betaproteobacteria; genus Candidatus Accumulibacter; species Candidatus Accumulibacter similis. The sequence continues at coordinate 485,783 of CP054595.1, forward strand.
CCCTTGAAAAGTTCGCCTGACAGCTGCGGGCCGTCGAGTCGCGGCCGGGCAACGCTGCCGCGCCAACCCGCACCGGGCCTGCGGTCGGGCGTTCCCGGCGTGATCTTGATGCGCTCGGGCTGGCGGTGCCCACTGCGAGAACTCAGATGGTTCCTTCTGCCGAATCGGGCGCAGGAGATTCCGACCGGTCAAGTTCAAGGGCAGCGGCGAGATTCGACTTGACGGTTGTCAGGATCTTGGACAATTGCTCCTGTTGCTCCGTTGACAGGCCGTGGAGCATCTCCGTTCGACTGCACCGAATGACCGTCTCGACCTGGGCCAGCAGTTGCCGCGCTCGGTCGGTCAAATGAATGCCCCATGCGCGTCGGTCGCCGGCAACTCGACGGCGTTCGATCCAGCCGCTCTTCTCGACCTGATCGATCAGGCGGCCGGCCGTGGATTTTTCGATCTCGAGCCTGGCGGATATGTGCGACTGCGAAAGCCCCTCCTGCTTCGACAGGATCGCCAGTATCGACCATTGCGCACGCGTCAGTCCGAGCGGCTGCAACCGTCGGTCGACCAGCTTGCGCAGCAGTCGCGCGGACTCCGTCAGGAGGAAGCCCGAGCCCCGCTGGGAATCATCGATGATCATGCATGTGGCCTCAGTGACGATGCAGGGATTGGTGCCTCATTGTCGGGCGCCGGCGCTGCTTCCTGCGCGCGAGTCAGCTGCCGATTATCCCGGTTTCTGCGGCACGCGGCGAGCGTGGTGGCGCCTGCCCGCCGGTGATGCGCTTCGGTCGCTGGATGCCGCCGAGGAGGGGCATCGCCGCGCTCACCGACGACGCCGATGTTTGGTGGGAAGGACTGGACGGTCGGCCGTCGGCGCATGCCATCGCCTGGAAGGGCGAGGACTGGACTCCCGACTGCGGCCGCGTCGCGACGCATGCCAACGCGCGCTTCACGGCGCCGGCCAGCAAGTGTCCGAGCATCGACGCGGACTGGGAAGACCCGGACGGCGTGCCGATCAGCGCCTTCGTGTTCGGTGGCAGGATGAGCAAGGACATGCCACTGGTCTTCCAGGCCTTCAACTGGAGCCACGGGTTGTATCTGGCCGCGACCATGGGTTCGGAAGCGACAGCCGCGGCCATTGGCCGGGCGGCGATGCGTCGAGACCCGATGGCGATGCTGCCGTTCCGTAGCTACAACATGGCGGACCCCCTTTCGCGCAACATCTTCCATGACCTGATGTCGGTCGGCGGCAAGGCGGGCACGTCCGAGGCGCGTGCCCACGCAGAGCAGTTCGACATGTTCGTCGACCACCTGCCCAAGGAGTCCATCTGCGAACGTGAAATGCTGCGCTCATGGCCTTGGCGTTCGCCAGACAAACGGGAGCTGGCGCATGAGGCTCATTGAGCCTTCGTCGTTGACCGTACGGTTGCGCCCGCTGGCAACCTGCTGCCAGCGGCGCTTCCTGCCCATCCCCGGAGCGGGCGTCGTCGAGGGGATAGCTGAACTCGCGCCTTGCGGGGAGGGAACTGAGATTCTTGATCACGGGCGAGGCCCGTCGACCAAGGTGTGGCGTCGGGCAGTCGGCACGCCGGCGCCAGCGCGCGCCGTATTCATTGCAGGACTCCAGCATGAAGTTCCTGCCTGAACTGTTTGTCGCCAACGCCCGCTGGGCCGACGACATGCGAACTGCCGACCGCAACTTCTTTGCGGGGCTGGCAGCCCTGCAGGATCCTGACTACTTGTGGATCGGCTGTTCGGACAGCCGGGTACCGGCAAATCAGATCACCGGTCTCAAGCCGGGCCAAGTGTTCGTCCATCGGAATATCGCCAACGTCGTGGTGCATACGGATCTCAATTGCCTGTTGGTGATGCAGGACGCGATCGATGTGCTCAAGGTCCGCCACGTCATCGTCTGCGGGCACTTCGGATGCGGCGGTGTCCGGGCCGCCCTCGAAGGGCCCGCACTCGGACTGATCGACAACTGGTTGCGTCACATTCAGGATGTGCGCGATCGGCACGTAGACTTCCTGGCCGCGCTGCCGGACGACAGGAGCCGCTGGCGCGCCCCGTGTGAACTGAACGTCATCGAGCAGGTGCGCAACGTCGCTCGCACCACGCTGGTCGGCGATGCCTGGAAGCGACGCCAGCCCCTGATTCTGCATGCCTGGATCTATGGGCTGGAGGACGGTCTTCTGCAAGACCTGCCGGGATCGTGCAGCGAGGCCGGCGAAGTTGATTCGGTCATCGCCGCGGCAGTGGCAACGATCCGGTCGCGTTACCTGAGGAATTGACACTCGCCATGAGGCGGCACGGGAGCGGGCGTGTTCCCGCCCGATCCTTCGTGAATGCCGCCTGGCGTGGTCGCCATGGGCTTTCCGGGCGCGGCGACCATCGGTGGGGCCGTCCATGGCCGGCAGCTCGTCCGCATCAATGAGCCCTTGCCTTGGTGCCACGCGCAGCCCGCTTGACGGGAAACACACCCGGCAGGAACGAACACTGGAACTCGAATGCCGACCAGAATCTACCTGGTGCGCCACGGCGCCACCGATCTAACTGCCGAAGACCGGTTCGCCGGCTCCTCTGATGTGCCTCTAGCGGACGCAGGCCGCCGACAGGTGGCGTGTCTGGCCGAGCGGCTGAAACGAGCGACGCTGGATGCCGTCTACGCCAGTCCGCTGCAACGCACCATGGAAACCGCGCGCACCTTGGCGCTCCCCCATGGTCTGAAGCCGATCGCCGATCCCGGCCGGCGCGAAATCGATTATGGCCACTGGGAGGGACTGCGTCGGTCGGAGATCGAAAGCCTGTTTCAGGCCGAGTATGCCCTCTGGCAGGAAGATCCGTTCGCCGTCGCTCCTCTGGGTGGAGAATCCGGTGTCAATGTACTCAACCGCGCACTGCCCACACTGCGCACGATCGTCGAGCGGCATCGGCAGTGAACGGTCGTGTTGGTATCCCACAAGGGGACCAACCGATTGCTGATCAGCAGCCTGCTGGGCCTCGACGTGCGGGCTTATCGTGACCGCCTCGAGCAAAGTCCGGCAGCGCTGAGCATCCTCGACTTCACGAGCGCCGTAAGTGCCCGCTTGCACTTGCTCAACGACGTTTCGCACTACGACGAGAAATGTGGGCGAACCCAGGCAGGGTGCTCGTGCCGCTGACACCGTTGGTCAGCGCCTGCCCATTGGTGGCGACACTGCCATATACTGAAGACGCTTTGCAACTCTACTTCAAGGACGCAACCCCATGCCACTGGTAAAGACCAAGGCCGTCAGCCGCTCGCCGCGTGCCGGCGGCAGCCACGCGGCAAAGACGGCGGTGCAGCAGACGACGGCACGCGTGCGCGAAATGCATCACGCAATCGCCGCCAAGTCGTTTTCCGTCCTGCGGCGAGTGCCCCTGCTGGCCGGTCCGACAAGACTCGTACAGCTCGCCCACGATGGTATCGTCGCAGGCGTCTACCAAGCGATTCATCACACCAGTGGCGTCGTCTTCGGCGCCGCGGCGTTGATCGAGGAACGGCGATTGCAGCAGCCACCGGCGGAGCCGCGCGGTGGCCTCGCGACGCGCGTGCACAGCGCGCTGAACGGCGTCTTCGGCGATCATCTCGCCGCCACCGACAACCGCCTGGCGATCGCCATGACACTCCGTCACGAGGGCATCGTCCTCAGCCTCGACGGAGATTCTCCGTGCAGCCCGCTGCCGGTTTCTGGCCGGCGAGTGTGTGTCTTCGTGCACGGTCTGGCGTGCGACGAATCTTCGTGGCAGCCGCGCGCGGCTGCCACGGGCGGCGCATCGGCAGTCGATTTCGGTCGGCGACTGCAGGCCGACATGGGCTACACGCCGCTCTACCTGCGCTATAACAGCGGCCTGCCGATCAGCCGCAACGGCGGCGAACTGGCCGCGTTGCTCGAACGGCTGCTCGCCACGTGGCCGCAGGCGGACAGTGAGCTGATCATCATCGGCCACAGTATGGGCGGCCTCGTCGCGATCGCCGCGTGTGAGCAGGCCGCAGCGGCTCGCATGCGCTGGCCGCAGGCGATGCGCATGCTGATCTGCCTCGGCGCACCGCAACTCGGTTCGCCCCTCGAGCGGCTGGGTCACCTCGTCACCTCGGCCCTGCATGTATCACCGGTCACGCAACCCCTTGCAAGGATCGCCACGGCGCGCAGTCAGGGAATCCAGGATCTGCGACAGGGGCCGGGCGTCGCGCGGGCGCATCCGGCAGCCGGCCACATTGCCTATCGTTTTCTCGGTGGCAGCCTGGCCGAAGACGTCGAGCACCGTTTCGGCCGCCTGCTCGGCGACGGGCTGGTCACGCTCTGCAGCGCCACCGCTCAGGCGGTCGCCGGCGACGTACAGACGGCGACCCTGGGCAGGCTGGGACACATGGCACTGCTGACCGATGCCCGCGTCTACCGCCAGATTGCCGACTGGGTTGCCGCCCTCGCCGAACCGGAACGGACCGCCGTCGACGCCTGAGTGGCCGTCAGGATGATCGGGGCGACGCGTCCGCGCGCCAGACGAGCTCGCCGCATGTCAGCCAGTGCTCGCCGCATGTCAGCCAGTGGATCTTCGCAGCGCGCGTCACTCCTCGATCGGCACCGCCTTGAAGGCCTCGCTAGCCTCGAGTCGCGCGGCGAGGTGCTCGAGCGCCGGATAGGATCCCGCCGGCCATTCGTGCGGCAGCACGTAGCGGATGAAGCCGATACCGGCGGCCGCTGAGATGTCGGCCTGCGTCAGGCGCCCGGCAAACAGGAAGTCGCCGTCGAGGCGCTCCTCGAGCATCGCGAACGCCTGCCGCATCTGTGCCCGCAGGCGACTCGTCCAGTCGGGCCACTGCAGTTCGGCCGGCCGCTTGCGTTCGTATTCGATGGCCACCGCCTTTTCCGTTCCGACCATCGCCAGCGCCATCAACTGCTGCACCTGGCGGCGGTCGGCACCGCTGCGCGGCGTCAGCGGGGAGATGCCGCGCTCGACCGCGAGTTCATCGAGGTAGTCGAGCAGGTAGGCGCTTTCGTACAGCCTCTCGCCGTTGGGCAGCATCAGCATCGGCACCTTGAACAGCGGGTTGAGCGGTCGCATGGCGTCCATGTGGCGAAACACCGACAGCGACACATGCTCGAAGGGAATCCCGTAATGCGTCATGCTCACCGCCACCCGGCGGACGAAAGGCGAATCGTAGAGGCCAAGCAACTGATGTTGCCCGCCGTTCGTCGTTTGCGTCATCTTCAGTCTCCGATCGTAATCACGCTGCTCCCCGCCGGTCGTCACGGGTGCAGAGGCGTTGATGAATCTGCCGCGCGGTCGACCCGCGGCGCGGCCCGCCGCTGCGGCAACTGGCGGCGGCAGAGCGCAGCGCAATCCTGCCACTGCCGCCACATGGTCGGCTTGCGCCCGTTCGTCGCGGCGGCGCTCCTGGCCTCGTCGCCAGCCCTGGCGACGACTTCCACGGCACCTCTCAGGCGCAGGCGACGGCCAGGCCGCGCGGTCGCAACCCGGGCAGGCGCCATTGACGCGAGCAGGATCCCGCCGGCGGCAGCAGGCGAATCGTCGCCGCGCATGCTGCCGCACCGCCCTTTCCCAGCCACGGCTCGACAACCACCCTGCCGGCACCGGCTATGATGTGGCGCTGGCCGGGCAGCAGCCAGACGTCGCGACCCCCTTCTTCCTCGGTCAGCCAGATGCGGTCGCTGACTGCGGTCAGGGTCCAGCCGGCAAGCCGTTCGAGAGACATCGCCTCGGCAGCACCGACCGCGAATTCAATTGATGGTCTGCGGATTGCCATGAGCTTCTCCTTTCCTGTTCCCGATGCCGGCGCACGCGGCACCTACGACGCCATTTTCAGCCGCCGCCGGCGCCGTTACAATCGAAATGTTTTCACCTGACATGTGAGGAAAATTGGCGGATCACCGGCGCACACCAGCACTCGGCAGCCTGCGCGTCTTCGTCGCTGCGGCACGCAGCCAGAGCGTCACCGGCGCCGCCGCCGAGCTCCACCTGACGCATGGTGCGGTCAGCCACCAGCTGCGGCAGTTGCAGGACCATCTCGGCATCGCCCTGTTCGAGCGCCATGGCCGCGGCCTCCGGCTGACGGCGGACGGCGCTGCCTATGCCGAGCAACTGGCTCGTGCTTTGGCCGACATTGACCAAGCCACGGAGCGGTTGCTTGCCAGCCGCCCGTACCGCCGCCTGCGGGTCAGCTGCATGCCCTCCTTCGCTGCACGCTGGTTGCTGCCACGGCTCGGCAATTTCATTGCCCGCCATCCCGACTGCGATGTCGAGGTACAGTCGAGCGCCCGCCTGGCCAACATCAAGGGCGGTGAAGCGGATGTCGCGCTGCGCTTCGGTGATGGCCACTACCCGGGGTTGAGCTGCCGCTTGCTGATGAAGGACTGGTACTACCCGGTCTGTTCGCCAGAGTTCCAGCATCGCCACGAGCTGAGCAGCCCGGCGCAACTGATCGCACTTCCCCTGCTGCGATCGCCGGACGAGCACTGGCAACCGTGGTTCAGCGCTGCTGGGCTGGTCATCGACGAACCGCAGCGCGGCGCCATCTTCGATGACTCGAGCCTGATGCTGATGGCCGCCGCATCCGGACAGGGTGTTGCACTGGCGCGGCACACGCTGGCGGTGGACGATCTCGCGAGCGGTCGTCTGCTGCGCCTGTTCACGACGATCATCGAGTCGCCGCTCTCGTATTACTTTCTCTCGCGTCCCGCCGACGAGCAGCAGCCGGCGGTGGTCTCGTTCCGCGACTGGCTCTTCCGGGAGGCGGCCTCCTATCGCCCGCCGGCAGCGGCGGAGACGTCTGCCCGTCCGGAACGCGACTAGCGCCGGCGACGGCGGGCTGTCGTCGCGCAGCCGCTTCGACCGGCCGCGCGCTGCCGCCTGCATCCGCCCCGCAACCATCGCCGGCGGTGGCGGCTGTCTGCTCTCGTGCATGCTTGGAACGATGTGTGTGCCTGTGGTTGGCACGACCGGCGGCAGCGTCGCCGGTGATGTCGACGTCGGCCGTTCAACTTCTCTTCGGTTGCGCCAGGGTCGGTAGCACCAGCCGGAAGCGGATCGCCGCCAGGCGCAGGCCGAGGACGATCGCCATCCCGGCCCAGGAGGCGTAGACGGGGGCAACGCCAGCCTCCTGCACGGCGATCATCGTCAGCGCACCGACCCACGCCGCCGAAGCGTAGAGTTCGCCCTGCAGGAAGATCAGCGGCACGTCGTTGCACAGGATGTCGCGCAGGACGCCGCCGACGGCACCGGTGATCACCCCCATCAGGCTCGCCACGAGCCACGGAGCATGCCACTGCAGCGCCACCTGCGTGCCAACGATGGTGAACAGCGCCAGGCCAATGGCGTCGGGAATCAGGAACAGGCGCGGCGGTACGCGGCAGGCGCGGGCGACGAAGAAGGTGACGACGGCGGTGCCCAGGGCCGCGGCGAGGTAGGTCTGGTCGACGACCCAGAAGACGTTGCGCTGGAGCAGCAGGTCACGCACGGTGCCGCCGCCAAGCGCGGTCGCCACGGCCACCAGCAGCGCGCCGATCAGGTCCATGTGCTTGCGACCGGAGTCGAGGACCCCCGTCAGCGCGTTGACCGCCACAGCTGCCATGCCGACCCAGTAGAGCAGCGCCTCGATGCTCATCGCTCGCCGATCGGCAGCGCCGTCTTGTCGACCACGCGCCGCAGAACGAAGCTCGAATGCACCCCGGTCACCCCCTTGATGCCGGTGATCCGGTTGAGCAGCAAGTCCTGGTAGGCATCCATGTCCTGCACCACCACCTTGAGCTGGTAATCGGCAGCCTGGCCGGTAATCAGCAGGCATTCGATGATCTCCGGGATCTCGCGAATCGCCGATTCGAGCTGGCTGAAGCGCTCCGGCGTGTGCTGGTCCATCGAGATGTGGATCAGCGCCATCAATGACAAACCGAGGGCTCGCGGGTCGACCAGCGCACGATAGCCAATGATCAGACCGGCTTCCTCGAGCGCGCGCACTCGCCGCAGACAGGGCGATGGCGACAGGCCAATGCGTTCGGCGAGATCCTGATTGCTGATCCGCCCGTCCTCCTGCAGCACCTGCAGGATCCTGCGGTCGAAACGATCCAGTTGCACGAGATTGCAATCCCGATGAAAGTCAAGACACAAATCTTACCATTCTTGGCTGGCGGCGCAATATTGTGCCAAACCGCCCGGCAACCGATGGCAACAACGCAACCACCTGCCGGCGCCTTGCTGGTAGCATTCCAGCCGTCAGCAAATCACAGCAGGGCATTCAAGGAGCCGCAACATGTTGAAGAATCCCGCCAGCAAGTACTCGCCTTTCCCGCCGGTCAAGCTCACCGACCGGCAGTGGCCCAACCGCACGATAGACAGGGCGCCGATCTGGATGAGCACCGATCTGCGCGACGGCAACCAGGCGCTCTTCGAGCCGATGAGCGTCGAGCGCAAGATGCGGATGTTCCATACGCTTTGCGACATCGGCTTCAAGGAGATCGAAGTCGCATTCCCGTCTGCCTCGCAGACGGACTTCGATTTCGTCCGCAGCCTCATCGAAGGGCAGCACATCCCCGCCGACGTGACCATCGAGGTGCTGACGCAGGCGCGCGAGCACCTCATCCGGCGGACGATTGACTCGCTTGCCGGTGCGCGGCGCGCCATCGTCCATGTCTACACTGCCACCTCGAAGCCGTTCCGCGAGAACGTGTTCGGCATGAGCCGGGCGGAAGTGGTCGACATGGCGGTCAGCGCCGTGCGCCTGATCCGCCAGCTGACGGGCGAGCGCCCGCAGACCGAATGGGTGCTCGAATACAGCCCGGAGACCTTCACCGCCACCGAACTCGACTTCGCGCTGGAAATCTGCGATGCGGTCACTGCCGCCTGGGGCGCGAACCGGGACGACAGGGTGATCCTCAACCTGCCGACCACGGTCGAGATGACGACGCCGAATGTCTATGCCGACCAGATCGAGTGGATGCACCGCCATCTTGCCCGTCGTGACAGCGTGATCCTCAGCGTGCACCCGCACAACGACCGCGGCACGGCCGTCGCCGCGGCCGAACTGGCGATGATGGCCGGCGCCGAGCGTGTCGAGGGTTGTTTGTTCGGCAACGGCGAGCGCACAGGCAACGTCGACATCGTCACCCTGGCGCTGAACCTCTACACGCAGGGGATTTCGCCGCAACTCGACTTTTCGGACATCAACGCCGTTGCCCGCACCGTCGAGCACTGCAGCCGCCTGCCCATCCACCCGCGTCACCCCTACGTCGGCGACCTCGTGTTTACCGCATTCTCCGGCTCGCATCAGGATGCGATCCGCAAGGGGTTCGGCGTCCAGAGTACCGAGGGCCACTGGCGCGTTCCCTATCTGCCGATCGATCCGGCCGATGTCGGCCGCAGTTACGACTCGGTGATCCGCATCAACAGTCAGTCGGGCAAGGGTGGCATCGCCTACCTGCTCGAGGCCGAGTACGGCGTCGTCCTGCCGCGTCGGCTGCAGGTCGAATTCTCACGCGTCGTGCAGGCGCACACCGACAGCCATGGCGGCGAGATGAGCGCAGCCGCGATCTGGCAGCTGTTCGCCAGCACCTACCTCGCTGGCGAGACGCCGATGCGTTATGTCGAGCATCACCTCGTCGAGCACGGTGAGGCGCAGGGAATCCGCCTGACGATCGAGATCGACGGCCAGGTGCACCTGCTCGCGGGCGAAGGGAACGGGCCGATCGACGCCGCCGTGCATGCCCTGCACAGCATCGGCGTCGGCGTCCAGGTGCGCAGCTACGAGGAGCGTTCAATGGCCGGCACGGGCAGCGCTGCCAGCGCCTGCGCCTTCCTCGAACTGGCCCGCGCCGGCAGCAGCCGTGAGTGCTATGGCGTAGGCATCGACGGCAACATCGTCACCGCCTCGATCAGGGCGTTGGTGAATGGCGTCAATCGCCTGTCGGCGAGCGCCGCTGACAGCGGCGGCGAGACGCGCGCCGCCTGAGCGCTGGTCACGACATCGTCCGTTCGGCGATTGCGGGATTGGCTGATGAGGGGCCCCACGGCAGCTGACCGGATGGCATGTCCTGATCGGCCCAGCCGGCGCGCCATGACCATTGCGCGGAATCGCATGGATCTCCTGCGCAATCCTGATATTCTTCCTGGTCGGCGCTGAGGAGCCAACCCATGTCCCCCTTTCATGAACGATGCGCTTGGCGATCACAGGTCGTCAGGTTCGCCGCCACCATCTGTGTCGCGAGCGTCGCAGGGCCGGTTTCCGCGCAATCGCAGGGCGGTCTGTACATCGCTGGCGCAGGCTTCAGTTTCCAGGCTGCGGCCGAGCAGGCCATGGCGAACAATCCTGAGGGCCGGCGCTTCTTTCTCCTGTCGATACCACCCGAAACCGGTGCGCTCTCACGGACCGCAGCGGCACCGCTCGCCGCCGTGCGAGATCGGGTGACCGCCGCCAATGGAGTCTTGTTTGTCTGCCAGCGAGATGTCGACAACGGCAGCATAGACCTGTCGGGTCTGGTGCCAGAGGTCATCCCGGTGCGTGGCTGGCCACCGCTGGGAAGCAAGCAGATACCCAAGGGCCAGCGCTACTTCCCGGACGAGAACCCGGCCGTCTTGCCCAAGGCCAATGAGTCCTTGCGGCGCCTGCGGACTACCTGCTCCTGACCGATGCCTGTCGCCGGGAGGCAGCCCGGAACCGCTCCCGTCGCCAGGAGCGATTCGACTGCCCCCCGTGTGCCACGCCGGCACGCGGCAGCACTTTCTCACTTGGGAACGGGTGCCCCGCGCCGGATTTCGCGGTGCGGAACCCTCTTCCTCGTGGCGGCCTCGAGGGCAATCGCTGCCGATCACAAGGATTGAGCCCGAGACTTTCGCAAGCTGGCCACGGAATCCAGCCACGCGCTGGCCCCTGATGCTGTTGGCCGTGCTGTCGAGCAGCGGCGGAAATCTGCCCGGGCCGCCCTTTGCTTTCGACACGGTGGCGATGCTCGCACTGACGACGCGCTTCCCGTGCCAACGATGACGGCCGAGTCACCGAACAGCATTGCGTGATTCGCGTGCGTTGGGTAGTATCCCGCGCAGTATCTCGATCTTGGGGGGGTACGACGGTACACTCAACCAGCCCGTGATGCCGGAAGCCGAGACTTGCGTCCGTCGCTTTCGCACGGCGACGATACCCTCGTCCGTGCCGCGCAGATGCCGCGAGAGCTTGGGTCGACGTCGGGGTTTGCATGCCGGACCATGACAACGAATGAATCCATCGTCCCGCGATTTCGGAGATCCCGGATGAAACTGGCTGCTTGCTGTGCGGCCCTGTTGGCTCTGATGCTCGCGGCCGTGCCACAGGTCGAGTCCGCCGAGGTTCTCAACGGTGTGACATCGCGTGGGCAACTGCGCTGCGGGGTGAGTGAGGACATTCCTGGTTTCTCCGAGCGCGATGCCAACGGACAGTGGCGCGGGCTGGAAGTCGACTTCTGCCGTGCGGTCGCTGCGGCGGTGCTGAACGACCCCGAGAAAGTGGAGTTCGTGCCGCTGCAGACGACCGCACGATTTCCCGCGCTGCAGACGCGCAGGGTCGACCTGCTGCTTGCCAACACGACATGGACCCTCACCCGTGAGGCCGTATTGAGGGTGCGCTTTCCCGGCATCCTCCTTTACGATGGCCAGGGCTTCATGGTCGCAGCCGCCAAGGTGGCCACGCTCGCCGACCTGGACGGTGCGACCATTTGCGTCGAGAAGGGAACGACGCACCAGCGTACCCTGGAGGCTTATTTCAAGGCGAAAGGCAGGTCGTTCCGCCTTCTGCCCATGGCCTCGGCCCACAAAGCGGCGGCGGCCCTCTTCGCCGGCCAATGCCAGGCCTATACTGCGGACTCCGCCGAGCTCGCGGCCATGCGTCTGCGTGCGCCGGGTGGTCCGGGGTCTTTCGTGATCCTGCCCGAACGCATTTCCAGGGAGCCGCTCGGCCCGGTCGTCTGGGGTGGCGATCCGGAGTGGGCGACGGTGATCCGTTGGGTTCTGAACATGCTGATCCTCGGCGAGGAATACGGCGTCACCCGTGACCGGATTGATGAGGAGATCAGGGACAACAGGAACCCCCTGTTGCGGCAGGATCCGTACGAGGGCAAGATCATCGCCCAGGCGTTGGGGATCGAGCCCCAGTGGGGGATCCGGGCGCTGCGGGCCGTCGGCAACTACGGCGAGGTCTTCGAGCGCAACGTCGGGCGAAACAGCCCGCTCAAGATCGAGCGCGGTCTCAACCGGCTGTGGATGCACGGTGGACTCCACTACTCGCCACCGATCGACTGAGCGATGCCCGGATGACAGACTTCCAGATCAACCTCACGATCGCTGTCTTTGCCGCGGTCATCATCTGCATCGCCTTCGATCTTGTGGACATGGTGGTCGCTGCCCTGCTCGGGGTGAGTACGCTGATCGCGTTCGGGATCCTCGACGGCAGCGACCTGATGCCGATCGTGCACACCGCCGGTGGGCCGCTGTCGTTGCTCTTCGGTGGCATGGTGGTGGCGCGGGTGATCGGCAAGACGGGGATCTTCGAGCGGATCGGCGACATCTTCCTGCGCGCCAGCGGCGGCAGCGGCAAGCGGCTGCTGCTGCTGATCGTCGCGATGGTCGCGCCCATCTGCGCGGTCCTGCCGAACGCCACCGCGGTCATCCTGGTGGCGCCGGTCATCGTCAACGTCTGCCGGGCGCTCCAGGTCGACTTCGTCGGGCCCCTGATCATCACGGCGATCGTCAGTAACGCCGCCGGGATGCTGACGCTGGTGGGTGACCCCGCCACCTTTCTGGTGGGCAGCGCGATAGGGTTGTCGTTTCCCGATTATTTGCGGCAGGTCAGCCTGGGCGGTCTGCTGGCCGTGCTCGCGATCGTGCCGCTGCTGCCACTACTGTTGCCGAAGGTCTGGGCGGCGCGGGTGGCCCTGCCGGAGGCCCGCCCACCCGCTCCCCTGGAACGTCCTGGTTTCCTGGTATTGTCACTGCTCGTGCTGCTGCTCATGGTGACCCTGTTCATGCTTGGCGAGTACCTGCCGACGCGCATCGTCCCGCCACAGGTCGCGATCATCGGCGCGGCGCTGGCGCTGCTCCTGGTCTATGGCGTGCGCGTCGAGCCGGTCGGCGAGGTGATCCGCGACGTGGACTGGAAGACGATCCTGTTTCTCGGCGCCATCTTCGCGCTGGTCCAGGCGTTCATCAAGACCGAGTTGCTGCAGGGGCTGTCGATCCAGGTCTACCAGTGGCTCGGCGCCGACCTGATGCCGGTGGCCTTCGTATTGCTCGCCGGCATCGGGGTGCTGTCCAGCCTGCTGGCCAACATCCCCGTTGTCGCTGCGGCTCTGGTCATGGTCACCGGTTACCTGGTGGCGGCGGGTGCCGCCCCTGAGATCGCGTTGGCCCCGGGTTTCGTCAATTGGCCATCGACAACGCTGCCGGTATTCGTCGCGATGATGTTCGGCGGCACCCTCGGCGGCAACGCCACGCTCATCGGCGCCGCCGCCAACGTCGTCGCCGTCGGCATCTGCGGGGCAAATGGCCAGCGTGTGAGCTTCGCCCAGTTCCTGCGTATCGGGCTGCCGATCGCGGCGCTGCAGTTGTCGGTCGGAGCGCTCTACGTCTGGGCTCTGGCTGCGATTCTGGATTAGCCGCCCAGTGTCCGGACGTCGTCCGACGGCGCTGATGGCGAGCCCGCGCCTTGCCGAGAGTTCACAGGGCGCGCGACCGCAGGGCTCCCCGTGCGCCGAGGGCGCTGCCGCTGGTGAGGCGCTACGCGCAGCCTGTCAGGCAGAGTCAGTCGCCTCCTCTGGCGTGGCGAATCCAGTCGCGCAGCAGGGTCACGAGGGAACTGCCCGTCAGCATGCCGAGAAGGTAGACGCCGATGACCAGGAGAAAGACCGGGACGGTCGCACTCATTCCCAGCAGTGACACCGTGACCGCGTTGAGGTTCTGGACCTTGAAGAGCAGTACGATGGCGGTGGCAACCACGACCAGTCCGATATAGACGTAACGCATTTCATCTCCTCCGTTGTAGCAGTGTCGAATCCTGGCGGGACTGCGAAGTCCGGCACAAACCAAGGGGCGCGGCACCAGTGCCAGCAGGAATGCCGCGACGTCGCGCGGCGGCGCGCAGCCGGCGGTCGATCCGGTGCGTGCCGGCAGGTCGGCTGACCCTTCATCTGCGCTTGCGGCGTACCGTGGCGAGTCGTTGGCAGGGCTTGCCTTACCTGGCTTCTGCGTTGGCGTTGAGCACACGCTGCCCGTCTGCGCGATGCACATCGAGCATGCCGCCGCGCACGCTCCACACAGTTGCCGTTGCCAGCGCCGCCAGGAACTCGCGTTCCTGCTGCATCACGCCTTCGCCGGCGCAGGCCTTGCTCGTCGTCATCGCCGGCCCGACGGTCATCCGCGCACCGTCACTCGAGTAAGGCGCGCGGAAGCTGTTGCAGCCGGCGTGCCCCTGTATCATTCCAGCGTCGAAGGACAGCGTCAGATCGGTACCGGCCAGGGGCCCCACCACCGCGTCCCGGCCGTTGTTGAAACCGGTGACATGCCAGACGACGCCTGTCAGGGTTGGCGGAGGTTCGGCCTGAAAAGCGAGCGCCGCAGACGCTGCCGGAGTGAGCGTCAGCCGGTCGCCATCGACCGCGTAGCGAACGGTGCCGGCGAGAGCGGCCAGAACCGCCTTCTCGAGTGCCATTGCCGAAGGCGGGCAGGCCATCATGGTCCCGGCCAGCGGGGCGAAGGTGATGCGGTCGCCTGCGATCGTGTAGCCGCCAAAAAACTGGTTGCAACCGGAAAACCCGACGACTCGCCCGGCCTCGAAGCGAGCCGTCACCGGCTGCCCGGTCTGGCCGGTGGTGCCGGGCTCTCTGCTGGCGATGGCGGAGAGGCGCCACGTCGGACCCTCGATGGTCATGGCCGGCGGCGGCGTCCCGGTCGCAGCCGGGACCCGGCAACAGCCGACGAGCAGACGTCCATCGGGCAGCGACACGCGCCCGGTGATGGGGTGCTGCACCTCGGACATGCCATCGCTGCAGGTTGCACCGGTGAGGAAGGCCACCAGTTCACCAGTTCGGCCGCTGGTCGGCCTGCCGCGCCATGCACGTTCCGTCGGTATC
Organism: Candidatus Accumulibacter similis; assembly: GCA_013347225.1. NCBI lineage: Bacteria > Pseudomonadati > Pseudomonadota > Betaproteobacteria > Candidatus Accumulibacter > Candidatus Accumulibacter similis. The sequence continues at coordinate 500,899 of CP054595.1, forward strand.
TCCGGACGCGTCTCACTGCCGCGGTACTCGATGGGCCCTTGATCGGCAAACTCCAGCCGTGCCGTGCCATGTGGGGCAAACGACAGGCTCCACGAAGGCTCATTGCCGAAACAGATCAGCGATGCCTCCGCTGCCGTGGCAGGCAGTGAGCAGGCGAGGGAGACCCCGAGTGCAGCGGCGAACTTCAACATGTCCGGTTCATCCCCGATCAAGAAAACCCTGCAACGGCACGCGCCACCTGCGGCGTGGTCGGGTGCGCATTTGTGCTGGAATTCCGGGGCCGGCAGCCAGCGAAAGAACCGGCAATGTCGACCCGCCGGCAACGCCATCCCTTGCGTTCGCTGCGGCATCCATGTCGTCGCTTCGTGATGCCCTGCCGCCGCATCATTGCGCCCGTGTTGAGCGTCGAGGCAGCCCGGCAAGACCCGGACGCCAGGACTCGCGGTACCACCACCGCTGCCGACGCGAGCCGCCAGCCTGTGGTCTGGTCACCATCACTCGCCGCACAACAGGCGAATGCGGCGCTCGGCAAGGGTGAATGCCTCGTCGGTTTCGGCATTCAGGGCTTGCTGTTTGGCCTGGTCGCAGGCATTGGCAGCCTGCACGTCGGCAGCCGCTGTTGCCGCAACGGTCGGCTGTGCGGTGCGCGTGGGGGCGCAGCGGTCGTCGGAGACGAGCCGGATGTTGTTGAACTGGCCCTGTTCGACGGCCACACAATCCCCGACGACCTTGCCCGCCTGGTCGGAAACGATGCGCACCGTCGCGCCGCCGGTGGTCAGTACCGTGTACTCGAAGGACTGCGAGCGGCCGGCCAGATGGCCAACCCCTCGCCCGGCGGCTGCGCCGCCGATGGTGCGCAGGGCGCGATTGCTGCCGGACTGCCCGCTGCCGGTCAACAGGCCAATGCCGCCGCCAACGATGGTGCCGACGTTCTGGGCAGTCGTGTCGGTGACGGTCGTCGCCACGACGTTGGTCACGCGCCCGTACTGCACGCGCGACTGAGCTTCGGCCAGCGTCGAGCCGAGGCCGAGTGCGAGCGCGGCTGCGCCCAGGGTCGCGTGGAAGAATGAATTGTTTTTCATGGACTTGCTCCAAAGTGGGTGAGTGGTAGGGGGCTGGAGCGCGAATGGCTCGCTGCCACGGCTCGACAAATCGGGATCAGGCGAGGGCCTTGGCCTTCAGTTTGGAAAACTCTTCCGGAGTGATCGTACCGGCGTCCAGCAGCGCCTTGGCGTCGGCGATCTGTTCGGCGGGCGACCTTCCGGCCACCCGCCTGATGTAGGACTCCGCCTCGGATCGCGAATGCTCATACGAGGCGCGTTGCCTCGCGGCCATGCCTTTGCCGCGAGTGATCACGTACACCAGTGCGGTCAACATGGGCAGAAAGAGCAGGCAGATGAGCCACAAGGCCTTGGAGCCACCCCCGAGTTCGCTGTCCGTGAAGAGATCGGAAACGATGCGGAACAGGATCAGCAGATATCCCACGAACAGGAACGCCGAGGCGATCAGCCACATGAAATCCCAGAAATTGCTCATCAAGAACCACCTTTCAAAAACCGCTGGAGTTGCAAGATGCCGCCTGCTGCATTGTGCCCTGGGTCGAGTCGCGCAGCAAGTTTCGGCCAAGGGCTCGGCGACCGATTCGCCAGCGCCCCCGGAGCTCACTGCCTTGGCATGACATCGCTTTGCCGATGAGCAACCGTGAGCAGCGCCGTGGCGCCTTGACCGGCGCCGTCAGCGCCAAATGGCGGAAATGAAGCGAAGGCGCCGGTCGTTGTCGAGCGGAGCTTCGCCGTGGCCGGAGCGAGATTGCGCCTTCAGGCGGCCGGCTACGAGAGACCGTCGATGGAGTGGACCGGTGCAGGCCGCGAGGTCAGGCTCGCGGGCGCTCGAAGTGGTGCCCGCGTGTGCAGAATCCCGGCCAGTTGCCGGCATTGCGCAGCGAGTAGCGAAAGCACGTTTGGGCAAAGCCCCGTGCGCCGCTGTCCCGCGCTGGCTGCTTGGCAAGACGCCGATGCGGGGGCTTCGGGCGAGGGAGCCGGCCGGCCCGCTCGCCGAGTTCAGAACCGCCCGATGAAGGTGGCGCCGAAAAGGGGCGCCGGATCGAAATCGTCCTTGCGCAACAGGTTGCCGGATGAATTTTCCACCCGGAGTTGCCCGGCCACCACGATGCCGCCGTAGAGATGCAGCGCCATCTGGTCGGTGAACTGGCGCGAGACCCGGAGGAATATCGGCACCCCGCGCTCCTCGCCAACCCCGTCCGGTGTCGGACCATCGTCACTCAGACGAAAGCGCATGGCCCGGTAGGACACACCGACGCCCGCGGTCCAACCGCCATCGAACTGGTAGTCGAGTTCGATGCCGGCGGGGCCGGTCGGCCCGCTCGCCAGGGGGTTGATCAGGCGCCAGCGCTCACCGAGGCGCCAATCGACGAGCAGAAACGGGTACACGCTGGTCTTCTCGATCCCGTCGTATACGCCAATTCCCAGACCGATGAGATTGCCATCAGCGAACCGTCTGGTGCCAGAGAAGAGGGCACCCCAGACGAGCGAGTCGCCCGTGCTCGCACCGTTTTCCCTGAACCAGTCGACCGAGGGCGCTACCGCCAGTCGCCAGCCATCGCCGACCGCGAAGGACACCGGCAGGCTTACACCATAACGCTGGACGACGCCCCAGGGTGAACTGCCGCCCCATGACCTTGCGCCCGAGAAGGAATAGTCGAGATAGTCGTAGTTGAGCGTCACGCCTGCCCGCGTGCCGCCGCCAAAGTCGTAGGAAGCGCCGCCCCTCACGACTGCGCCGCCGACCGTGAAGTCACCCCCGTTGTCGAGGTCTGCGCTCCCCTGGTAGAGCGGCGTGACTGAAACGAAGGGTTGCCAGGCTGTGGCTCCGCGCCCCTGCGTCGGGGGAGCATCCGTGACTGGGTCGACATAGGCACCGGCCCGCGCCGGGCCAGCCGCCACGGGCAGCGCACCCAGCAGCACCACCATCGCAACGCGCCAAGACGAAACGTTCATACGACCCTCGCTAAGAAAGTTCACCGGATTGGCCGCAGCATAGCGTGGATGTGGATGGGGTGGTGCGTCGCCTGCCCGCGACTTCGCTGCCCGTCGGGTCTACCGTTGCACGGTGGCAACAGGGTGTCATGCGTCACGGCGAACGAAACGCGGCAAGGCGAGCGAGGCTTTCGCATTGCGGTACTCCTGCACCGGCCGGGCGACCATCGGTTCAGTCATGCACGCGCGTCGCCAGCAGCCTCGCTGACCGCGAGGCCAGGAGAATGTCACGGTCCTGGCCAAGCTGCCAGCCAGCACGCTCCCGGCTGGCCGCTCGATGACGAGGCGAGAATTCCCTGGAGCGGCGGTGATGGCGACGCCGCGGCGCGACCTTGGCGACGACCTCCGGGCGACGCGCCTGGCATGCTGGCCGCAGGCCGATGGCTGCCTTCAGGGTCCCGAGAATGGCTGCAACTCTTCATCGGACGGCAGCAGTGTGGAAAACACGGCTTCGAATCTGACCGGCAGTCCCGCTTGCGCCGGCGTGGCAATGTTGAGCCCCGACGGGCCCGACGGGCGCTCGATTTCGCCGTCGATTCGTTCGAGCAGGTATGGAAAGAATGGATTTGATGACAGCCGTGTCAGAAAGTCCTGGTCGACGATCAGTGCGCCACGTTCACCGCGGGCATCCATGGCGCCCAGGTTGTACCCGTAATCGTCCTTTGTCTTCGGGTCGGGATGCATTCCGTACAGTGGATCATCCATCGGGATCGGGATCGAGAGATGCGACAGCGAAAAGATTCCCGGCGGGTATGGCAGGTTCAGGGGGCGCACAACGGGTTGCAACTGGCCGGGCGCGATGCTTCGCTCGACCGTCATGTCGCTGTCGTCGCTCGCGTTGGCGATGGTGGTGAAACGATAGCTTACTGGTGTCGTGGGGGCGAGGCGGTCGACTGCGACGTAGGAAGAAGGGCGCAGCAGCGGGGCGAACTTGAGCGTCCGATTCACGTCGAAGAGAACGATCTCGCTGCCGTTGTCCGGCAGATGCGCGTAGAGTGCCGTCAGGATCGCCGGTGTGCTGACGGTGAAATCGATCGCCGACTGGAACGTCAGCACGGGCGGCAGGGCGCCGAGCTTGTCAGCTCGAGCAAGGCGCTGGATCTGCGCCTGCAGCGAGTCGGTGAGGCGGAATGACTGGCGCGCGCCGTTGACCGGAAACGAGTTGTACTTGAACGGATTGAACTCCGGAACGACGCTCAGCCAGGCGGCATTGGCAAATGGCGGCAGCAGCGCGGGCAGGCTGGCCAGACCGGCGAAGCGGGCAAAACGGGTGATGCCGATCATCGGCGTGAACAGGACGATGCGCTCGGCGCGCGCGAGTCGCGGATCTTCCAAGGCATCGAGCGAGTACTTCATGGCCAGCGCGCCGCCGTTCGAGAACCCCACCAGATGCAGAGGCGCCGGAGCAGGCACTCGCCGACGTGCTTCGCGTATGGCAAGGCGGGTTGCCGCCATCCAGTCTTCCCAGCGGATGTTGGTCAGGCCGGCAGGCACAGTGCCGTGGGCTGGCAAACGGAGGCCGATGGCGACGAATCCGTGGGCACGATAATGTCTCGCGACATGCCGCAGGCTATATGGCGAATCGGTCAGACCATGCAGCAGGACGACCACGCCAAGCGGTTTGCCTTCGGGTTCCATGACGTACGAGCGGTTCCAGTCCTGCGCAAAGCGCGCGGGATATACCGGACTCGCCTCGAAGTAGCGATTGATCGGCACGCGCTGGTCGTTCGCCAGTTTCTGGCTGACCTCGCCGCGTACGCTGGCCAAGATTTCGTCCTCCTGTGCCAGGTAGCGAGTCCAGTCGGCAGCGTCGAGCTGCTCCGCCGAAAGTTCCGTTGGCACGAAGGTATGCCATGGTTGCAACGGCGGGCCGCCGAGCACACGAAACGAGCGCAAGGCCAGCAGCGCCACACTCACCACAAGGATCAACAGCAGCAGCCACTTCAGGATTCGTCCGACAGTTCCCAGCATACTCTCGCCTTGAAATGTTTCCTGGCATCGGCCTTGCAGCACGCCATGTTGGATGGAAGGAAAACTCAAACCTGCGCGAGAAAGTATGGCTGGTCGCAGAGCCGGCAGTCAATCGAAAAGAGCTCCGGCTGACGGCAGCCGCGACGAAGCCACAGGGAGCCCGGCGGGACGCCGGTCATGCAAGGGGCTCGCGGCAAGTCACGCGTCACCAGGGAGAAGACCGATGCCGGTCCGAGCCTGCACGGCCGGCGCCGAGAGACAGGAGAAACCCAACGGAGCGCCGCACGCGTTCTGCCCTTCCCGAGCTCATTCAAGTCAGGGAACGGGTACGAAGATGCTCCGGATCCGACAAGCCCGGGGAATGTCCCCGGCATCCAGCGATGGGGCGCGAACGCCGCGGAAATCCTGGCGGCACCCTTCGCGGACCGCAGGACGATCTCCAGCAGCGCCTCGAGGCCCGAGAGATCCCGGCAGGGGACGGCCCGGCGCCTGATCAGGTCGATCTCGGCGCCCGGATGGCCGAGGTCTGCGTCAACACGTGGGCGGTCATTGCACGGCTGGCGAGCACCACCGGAGTCTTCGCAGCAAGGTCGCCGACCACAGGGGCGACCGCCACGGGAGCATGACCGGCGCCGATCCCCCCGAGGACGACACCCGCGTGGAGCCAACCGCGCAGGTGCCCGTCGTCGCCCATCGCAACTTTCACCAGCGCCACCGGCACGCGAACCATCCGCCGGAGACAGCGTGTGCTTCCCCTTCACTCTCCTGCCCGCGCCTCCTCGCGCTTCACCCCGGGTAGCTGCGGTTTCGCCCGGATCTCGCCAGGCCTGCAGTTGGGCAACCGGCTGGCCGGGAAGATCGCCAGCAACGAAAGCGCAGCCATGGCCTCCTCCTTGAGTCGCCGGATGGGCTGTTGAACATGGGTTAAGTCGGCCTTAAGTCTTGCCGGGGCATGCTTCTCCCGTCGGTGGGCATCTTGCCTGCCCGGAACTCACCCAGGAGAACGCCATGAACTCGAACAAGCTCAAACTGACCGCGGGCGCAGCCGCGGTCGCGGCGGCGCTGACCGGCGCCTACACTTTCGGCCACGCCGACGCCCCCGCGTCGCAGTCGCCTGCACCGCAAGTCACTCTTCCTCCCACGATGACCCCGGCGGTCGCAGCGGCGGGCGCCGCATTGCCGGACATGAGCGGCATCGTTGCGCGCAACAGTCCGTCCGTGGTCAATATCAGTGTATCGGGCACGGGCAAGGCGGGCTCGCGCGGACACGGATCACCGCAACTGGACGATGACGAGTCGATCCCGGACTTCCTCCGCCGCTTTGGCGCTCCGCAGAACCGGGGCGATGCACCGGCTCGCGGTCTGGGATCGGGCTTCATCGTCAGTCCGGATGGCACGATTCTCACCAATGCCCACGTCGTCGATGGCGCCGAGGAGGTCATCGTCAAGCTGACCGACAAGCGCGAATTCAAGGCCAAGGTGCTTGGCCTCGATGCTGCCAGCGACGTCGCCGTCCTCAAGATCGACGCCAAGGATCTGCCGGCAGTCCGGATCGGCTCCGCCAGCAACACCCGCGTCGGCGAATGGGTCCTCGCCATCGGCTCGCCCTTCGGCTTCGAGAGCAGCGCCAGTGCCGGCATCGTCTCGGCCACCTCGCGGTCCCTCCCCGACGGCAGCTACGTTCCCTTCATCCAGAGCGACGTCGCGGTCAATCCCGGCAACTCGGGTGGACCCCTGTTCAACATGGCGGGTGAGGTGATCGGCATCAACTCGCAGATCTATTCGCGCAGTGGCGGCTATCAGGGGCTTTCGTTCGCGATCCCCATCGAGGTTGCGATGAACGTCGAACGACAGATCCTCACCCACGGCAAGGTACAGCGCGGCCGGCTTGGCGTCGCGATCCAGGAGGTGAATCAGTCGCTTGCCGACTCCTTCGGGCTCAAGAAACCCGCCGGAGCCCTCGTCGGGTCGGTGGAAAAGGGAAGCCCAGCCGCGAAGGCCGGTCTCGAGCCAGGCGACGTCATCCTGGCGATCAACGGCAAGGAGATTGGTTCCTCGAATGAGCTGCCGGCGATCGTCTCGTCGATGAAGCCCGGTGAGCAGGCGAAGCTGCAGGTGTGGCGCAAGGGCGAAACGCGTCCGTTCGATGTCGAGGTGGGCAAGTTCGCCGATGAGCAGGTGGCCAGCAACGGCACCCCTGACGCCGGCAAGGGACGCCTCGGTGTGGCGGTGCGTCCGCTCACCCCGGACGAGCAGCGGCGCTCCGATGTCAGCAACGGTGTCGTCGTGCAGAACGTCACCGGAGCAGCCGCCAGGGCAGGCATCAAGCCGGGTGACATCGTCGTCGCGGTCAACGGCGAGGCGATTTCCAGTACGGAACAGTTGCGCGACCTGATCAACAAGGCCGGCAAGCGCATCGCTGTCCTGGTCGACCGCGGCAACGCCAGGATCTTCATTCCCGTCGAACTGGGCTAGGCCGGATCGCCGAGCGAGGGCGGCTGGCGCCGGATCCAGTCCCCTTCGCTGCCCGCTTGCCTGGCGGGCAAGCCGGTCGTGCCACCCGACGGGCGGGCAGGAGCAACTCACGGCCGCTGGCGACAGGGGCAGGATGCGCGGTCCTGCACGTTCTCCCCAGCGGAATGCAGGCATTGACCGTGGCATGCAAGGCAACGATACTTCGGCTCACTCTGGGTTGTCTTTGGTTGCCGGGTTGAAAATCCTTCTCTTTCCCGGGCGCGTCCTGCATCGGCATGCGGCGCGCCGGTTTCGATGAGCCGCTGGCGCTGGTTTCCCGTCGCGCTCACGGCGCTGGTCGCTCTCCCCTTCGCCGCGGCGCTCTTCGCCATCGTCGCGTTGCTCATCACCGGAGCGACGATCGACGCTTCGCGCTGGCGCGACTGGGCAGCAGAGCGGGCTTCGATCGCCCTCGGACGCCCGGTCTTCCTGGCGGGGCCCCTCGAGCTGTCGCTGGGCCGCATGGCGGAGCTGCGCGTCGGCGCGGTGCGAATCCACAACCCGCCCCGTTTTACGGCGCGGGAGTTTCTTGCTCTGGCCGATGCGCGCGTCCGCATCGATCTGCTCGACGCCCTGTCTGGTGAGCTGCACCTGCGCAGCCTCGAGGCCAGCACCGTTCGCCTGTCGCTCGAACGGGCAAGCGACGGGCGCAGCAACTGGGACCTGGAACGAAGGGATGCTGCGGCTTCCTCATCGGGCCGGATCGAGGTCGGGCAGATTGCCCTGCACGGGCTTGCCGTCGACTACCGCGATGCGCGCTCGGCGACACACCACGCCCTTGATCTCGACGAACTGCTGGTGAGCGGAGGGTCGAACGAAACATTGCACCTGACGATGCGTGGCCGCATGGGCACGCAGTTTCCGTTCGCGCTCACCGCCGAGGGTGGGCCGTTGCGCCTGATCCGGGAAGCGGCGGAGCCGTGGCCCTTCATCCTTGACATCGAAGCTCCGGGCGCGCGGCTGCATGCCAGCGGTGCCGTCGACGCGAGCAAGGGCGAGGCGCGCTTCGCCTTCGGCCCTGATGCCGCCGCGCTTGCCCCGGCTGCTGCCGGCGATGAGTCGCGCGCCGCCGCCGCGACGAACGAACTTGCCGGGCAGCTCAGGCTCGCCTTTGGTGGCGCCCGACCGCGACTCAGCGGGGCGCTGAGCATTGCCGCCCTCGACCTGCGCCCGTTCTACGCGAGCCGTCAGGATGCACCGGACGATGCCCCCGATGCGGTCGCGCAGCAAGGGCAGATGCTGCTGCGCGACCTCGTGCCCCTCGACATCGGCCTCGACCTGCACATCGGCGAGTGGCGCGGCCTGCCGGTCGATGTTGACGACGCGAAGTTCGACCTGCGTGCCGACGTTACTGGCGTGCGGATGCCGATCAGCGCGACGCTGGCCGGCATCCCGTTCTCCGGTCGCGTCGACCTCGATACGGCGGCACCGACGCCGACGCTGGCGCTGCGCTTCGCAGCGCAGGATGTCGCGCTCGACGGCCTCGTGCGGCAGATGACCGGTGCTGCCGATGGCGCAGGCAGGCTCGGGCAGATCGAGCTGCGCCTCGGCGGCCGTGGCGAGACGGCCGGCGCACTGTTGAGTGACCTGGAGCTGTCGCTGGCGGCGCGGGACGCCCGCGTGAGCAGTGGCAACCGGGCCGACGGTCGTCCGCTCGTCAGCACGCTCGAAACACTCGAACTTGCCCTGCCCCGTGGGCAACGATTGCGTGGCAGTGGGCGCGCGACGCTGCTGGCCGAGCCGTTGAAACTCTCGCTGCACGGCGGCACGCTGCCCGACATGCTGCGCGGGCTGGCCATGCCGGTCGAACTCGAGATCGCCGCGGCGCCGGCGAAGCTGCGCATCGAGGGCATGCTCGCGCACCCCGTGGCGAAGCACGAAACGGCTCTTGACTTCGCCCTGCAGGCCCGCCGTACCGGTGAGCTGGCGCGCTGGCTGGGCGTCGCGCCGCAATCAAGGCTGCCCCTCGCCCTGCGCGGGCGCATGCGGATCGCCAGTGACGCGTGGTCCCTCGAGCAGACGACGCTCAGGCTCGGCCGCAGCGAGCTGACGGTAGACGCCCGGCGTACCCGTGGCGACGGCCAGCCGGTCGTCGTCGCCGCGGTGCGCAGTCGGCTGATCGATGTTCCGCAACTCGCGACGCTGCGCGTCGGCACCGCCCGCAGCCACGACGCGCCGCTTTTTCCCGACGCCGTCGATCTGGCTGACATCGACCTCGATCTGGCGCTGCAGCGCGTCATTCTCGGCCGCACCGATCTGCTGGACGTCCGCTTCGCCGGCCGCGTCCGCGCCGGCGGTCTGCTGCCCTCGACCTTCGCCGGCAAGGTCGCCGGCGAGCCGTTCAGCGGGCTCGTCGCACTCGACCTGCGCGGCGGGCGGCCTGAAGCCCGGTTCGAACTGGCCACCGGCGAAGTCGACCTCGGCGCCCTGCTGCGTGACCTGGGCGCCGCCGAGGACACCGCCGGGCGTGCGGAAAGGTTGCAGATCAGCCTGCGCGGGCGCGGCAACACCCTGCGCGAGCTCGCCAGCCTGTCGGCATTCGAGGTGCGCGTGGTCGGCGGCCACATCAGCGTCCTCGGCACCCTGCAGCGCTCGCTCGTCGATTTCCGCGTCGGTGAGGCAGCGATCGCGGTCCAACCGAACGAGCCGATCCGGCTGCGTCTCGACGGAACGCTCGAGCAGACCGCGTTCGACCTAACCTTGAGCACCGGGACGCTCGCGGACCTGCTGCGTGATGCGACGCATCTGCCCTTCGCGCTGGCTGCGCAGGCGGCTGGAGCAAGGCTGACACTCGACGGCGAGGTGGCGCTGCCGCTCGGGCGCACCGGTCAGCTCAACCTCGAGATGAGCGGCGAACGGCTGGATATGCTCAGCGGACTGGCGCGCGTCGAACTCCCGGCGTGGGGTCCCTGGTCGCTGCGCGGCCCGCTGCACATGACGGCGAGCGGCTACGAGGTGCCGGGACTCCAGCTGCGAGTCGGCGAGAGCCGCCTCAAGGGCAGTGGCACGCTGGACATGAGCCGGCCACGGCCACGGCTCGACCTGCGGCTGAGCGCCCCGAGCATCCAACTCGACGACTTCCCTCTGCCGGAGCGCGTGGCCGATCCGTCGCCACCTGTCAGCGCTGCCGAACGCCTGCGCCGGTCGGCAGGCACGGTCGTCGTGCGCAGCGAGCGACTGCTCGGTGCCGGGTTCCTGCGCCGCTTCGATTCCCACATCGCTGTCGAAGTGCAGGAGGTGCTGGCCGGGGACGACCGGCTGGCCGACGGATCCCTGCGCGTCCAGGTCGTCGACGGGCGCGTCTTCATTGGCCCGGCCGAGGTCAACATCCCAGGGGGAACCCTGCGGCTCGCCGCCGAGTACGACCCGAGCCAATCCGATGTCGCGCTCGCCGCCGGCGCCTATGTCGAGCGCTTCGACTACGGCATCATCGCTCGCCGCCTCGGGCGGGCGGACAACCTCAGAGGACTCGTCAGCCTGAACCTGGCTCTTGCCGGCAGAGCCCCGTCGCTGGCTACGATCATGCACCACGCCGACGGCCAGGTCGATTTCGCCGTTTGGCCGACTGCGCTGCAAAGCGGCGTCTTCAGCCTGTGGTCGGTGAATCTGTTGCTGACGGTGGTGCCCCTGATCGATCCGGGCGGCGACGCGGTTCTCAACTGTGTCGTTGGGCGCTTCGACCTCAAGGATGGCAGGCTCAGCGACGACAGGATCATCATCGATACGACGCGGGTGCGCGTTCGCGGTACGGGCAGCGCCAACCTGGCCCGGGACCAGCTGGCATTCGTCTTTCGCCCGCGTGGGAAGGGCTTGGCCGTGTTTCGCCTGCAGACCCCGTTGCGCGTCAGTGGAACGCTCACCGACTTCCGCTTCGGCATCGAGCCGCGCGACCTGCTCGAATCGGTTCTGCGCCTGATCGCATCACCGATTCTGCTGCCGATCGAGTGGTTTACACTCGGTCCGTTGCCGCGCGATGGCGCCGATGTGTGCACGAACCCGATGCGTGAGCGCGATCCCGGGCCTTGACCCGGCAGTTCGACGCTCACTGCGCCGCGCCATCGGCCCGCCCCTGCTGTCGGCCACCGCCCGCGGGTGTTTGCCCACCAGATGACCTTGCGCCAGTCTGATCGACGCCATCCCGCATCGCTCCGGTTTCGCCGCTGACGCCCGGCGGCACGACGTTCCAGAGCGGTCCGGAACGTGCGATCGCGTAACCGATGTCGTAGAGCCGTTGCATCACCAGCGGATCGAAGGTCTCGTTGCCCGCGAGGTTGATGCCTTCGGGGATGGTGATCCAGTGATACCCCGAGTGTTCGCGCAGCGCCTGCGCGTAGATGCGGAAGAGGTCGCCGACGACGGCTGACTTGCCGGCGGCCTGCAAGGTGCGTCGCGCGATGTCCGGAATCGAGCGGCGTGTGGTCGCGGGATCGGCGGCCAGCTGGCCGTTGTGGATGATATAGATGTCCTCGCGCAGCGCCCCATGGCCGGCCTGCCGACGTAGTTCGCGCGCACTGAGCAGCCCGCCGATGCTGAATACCTGCGCCGCCACGCCACCGTCGACATGCATCTCGTCGTGGCGCTGTCCGGCGGCCTCCACCTCGAAGAGTACCGGCGAGAAAGCGATCGGAATGGCGGCCGAAGCCAGCATGACCCGGCGGAAGAGCGGCAGCGCAGCGGGATGGCCGCTGCTGGCGATCAGACCCATGTTCCAGATGATGAAGCGCTGCGAATCGAGATCCACGCTCCCGATGTACAGGCGCCGGCCGCCTTGGTGGGCCAGCGCGACCTCGCGCAGCAAGGCTTCGTCGACGTGCCGCTCGATCAGCGCGATGAGCGGACTCGTGTCGGCGATGCTCTCGCCGAACAACAACTCCCTGACGGTCGACAGGAACGCCCCAAGCGCGAAGATGTCCCGCGAGCGCGTGGTGGTATAGAACTCGCGCAGGGCCTCATCCCAGGATTGCCCGAGAAAGGCGAATGGCGCCATCAGCGCACCGGTCGATACGCCGGTCACCACCTTGAAGGTCGGCCGCTTGCCGGTGCTCGACCAGCCGTTCAGAAAGCCGGCGCCAAACGCCCCGTTGGCACCGCCACCGGACAGGGCAAGGTGCGGATGAAGTACGGTGCCGTCCGCCATTGCCGGGAAGTCGCTGGCTGACTCCTGGACAAAGGATGTCACCACGTCGCGCTCCATCACCGGGCTTCGCAGCCCGGCAGGCGCACGCACGTCCGGCATGCCCGGGATCGAGGCGCTCGACATCAACTCCCTGGGCACCCCGTTGCGCGGCAGCGAGCCGCAGCCGACGAGCATCAGCGCCAGCGCCAGCAGCGCGCAGCGTTTCAGTCGGGCGAGTGGCTGCAGGGGTGACAACGGCGTCCGCTCTATCATCGGGGCTCCCCTCCGCTCGAGGAAGCGAATGAAGCTCGCTGACCGGGCGGTGGTTCGCGTGGGCTCCACAAGGCGGTATCAACGGCAGTCGATCGGCTGGGAGGCTTCTCCACTCATGCCGAAGGGATGAAAAACGGCGCCGTCTCGAACACCGGCTTCGCAAAGCCCTGGCCGTCCTTCTGCAGGCTGCGCTTCAGAACGAAATCGTAGAGCAGGACATTGATGTCGCGCAGCCGACGCAGAACATCGACGGCGCCTGCATCCAGCAACTGCCAATCGACCAGCGCCTGCAGGGAGATCAGGGGCACGACACCGGGCAGGGGATAGTCCGATCCGTTCAGCAGACGCTCGTGCCAATCGCGACGCTCGAGCAACGACGCGACCACGCTCATCCGGTTGCCCTGCGTGATTGCCGAGATATCGCCGAACAGGTTGGCGCGGTAGTCCGTATCGTCCATCAGTTTCGCGAACAGGTCGAAGTTGCTGAGTTTCGTCGAGCGCAGGTCGTCGATGTGTCCGCTGCCGAGCGACGCACAGTGCGCGACCACCACCCGCACGCCCGCGTCGAGCGGTCGCCGCAGGCGCAGCGGATTGCCCAGGTGTTCGCCGAAGCCATGCACCGCGCGCTCGTCGCCGGCATGCGTGATGAGCGGCATGCGCAAGGCGGCGAGCCGGGCGTAGAAGCGGTCGCAGCGTGCGTCTGCGGGGTCGATGTTCTGTGCCGAAGGGAGCCACTTGATGGCCCGCGCGCCAAGCGCCGCCGCCGTGTCGAGGCGGTCGAGCGCGCGCGGATCGTACGGATGAATCGATGCCGCCCAAAGGAAATGCTCGGGATGGCTGAAGGCAAGACCGGCGACGAAGTCGTCCGGGACATGAAAGGTCGAGCGATCCGCCATCGGCGCGCCTGCCTCGTTGCGCGCCCAGTCGAAAGCGAAGAGCAGCGCACGAAAACCGGGCGCCATGTTCCGGCATTGTGCCAGCAGACGCTCGACGAAACTCGTGTCGACCTTGCCCGGCCGCTCGTCGACGCAAGAGGCATTGAGATAGAACTCGCGCTGCACGTAGCCGCGTACATTCCAGATCCGCTCCATGCGCGGGTCGAACCAGAGCCCGCTGCCGGAGTCGCCGTTGCCGAACACATGGCAATGGGTGTCCCAGACCTTGGCGGCGTCGAGCCCGTTCCATGCGGCAATGACGAGCGGATGTCCGCGCAGTTCGGCCGGCAGTTCGGCAAGGCAGGCATTGAACACTCCGTCGCGCAGGGAAAGATCACAGCCCGCGAGCAGCCCGCAGGCGGCGGCGCCCGCGCCGAGCAGAAGGCGCCGGCGCTCGGCCCGGAATGGGCTCATGTCGGTCCCGTCGCAGCGGGAAGGAAATCCTTAGTTGGGACCCTGTCTGAGCAACTCGATGCCGTTCGCCGTGACGCGAACACGGTCGCCGATGCGCAGGGCTGGCGCCGTCGTCTGCTGGATCGTGGCCAGAGAGCCGTCGTCGTAGCGCACACCGATGCGCCAGACGAGCGTCTGGCGCTGCGCGGCCTGGTTGCCGATGAAGGCGCCACCACCCGCACCGATGATGGTCGCCGCGGTCCGACCGCTGCCACCGCCGACCTGATTGCCGAGAAGGCCGCCAATCAGCGCACCGCCGAGGGTACCGGCGGTGGTGTTGCCGCTCTGCACCGTGTCCTGAACGATCGATTCGACCGTACCGTCACGCCACGCGGGCCCGGAAACCTGGAACGCCGGCGTGGTTTCGCAGCCGGTCAGCAGCAGCGCGAAGGCGGTACTCATTACGGCGGCAAAACGCTGCCATGGCGAAAGCTGGGTCATTTTCATTCTCTCCCGTGCGGATGGATGGACTCTTCAGTTGGGAATCGAACTCAGCAGGAACATCGCCGACAGCAAGCCGGTCGGCCGCCCCAGCTTGCCCAACCACCGGGCAAAGATCTGTTCGATGTCGCCGCCCATGTAGACCTGCGTCAGCGCCTTGTTGACCTCGAGACGGAAAGCCGAGTCATTGCGTGGCAGGGCCATCGCGTAGGGTTCGATCGACAGGTCTTCCGCCAGCAACGCCAGCTTGGCGGGTTCCTTTGCCTGCACCGCCAGGCCGACGAGCTTGATCTTGTCGCCGGCGTAGGTCTCGACGTCGCCCGCCTCAAGCATCGCCAGGCCGCTCGTCGCATCCGCAACGGTCACCACAGTGGCGCTGATCTGCAACAGGCGCAGCATGTCGTTGAGTCGGCTCTCGGTGGTCGTTCCCTTGAGCACCGCGATCCGTTTCCCCGCCAGATCGGTGAACTGATTGATCGGCGATCCGTCCTTGACGAGAAACCCGCCGCCATCGATGAAGATGAGATTGGAGAAGTCGACCTTTGCCAAGCGCGACTGCGTCTGCGTCGTGTTGGCGCACTCCAGATCTGCGCGCCCGCTGGCGACCATCTGCAGGCGTTCGCTGACGGAACCGGCAATCCAGTTCACCTTCAGGTTCGCGTCGCCGACCGCACGCGCAATCTGCGCAATGACGCGTCTGCACAGGTCGATCGAATACCCGGCCGGCTCCTTGTTGTCGCCCACGAACGAGAACGGCAGCGAATCGGGGGAATAGGCGACGTTGATGAGCTTGGCGGACTTGATCCTGGCCAGCGTTGCGGAGCCGGCCTGCGCCTGGGCGGTGCCGCCGATCAGTGCAGTGGTGACGACGAGTGCCGCGAGAAGAAGAGTCTTGATCATCGAGTCCTCGATTTCATGTCGGAGTGAGAGGAGGAAGCGGCATCGTCCGTTCCCTATGGTTGGATCATCCGCAGCACAGTGTACTACAGCCCTTCGCCCCATCACATGCTCCGGTCTCGGCACTCGCCGCGACGAACGACCTGGGCAGCCGCTGTTCGAACACCGGGGCGGTGGCCGTTCACACCGACCATGCCCTTCTCACGACCGGCGCAAACGGAACAGACTGGCCTGCGTGGTGTGTGCCCTGGCACGGTTCACTCGCCCCCCGCGACGTCGTTGCCATCCTGCGGATCCTTTGCGCCTGTGCGGGGGCTCCGCCGGTCTGGCTCGTGTTTGACCAGAGAAGGTTGTCACCATTACACTGCCTTCGCGACCGTCTTGTGGCGAGCTCAGCGGCTGCTGGCGCGGTCGGTCTTCCCCGTCCCGCTACCCTTACAATCGTTGAAGGAACTGCCATGAAGAATCTGATCGTCGCCTCCGCCTTGTCGCTTGCCCTGATGGGTGGGCCTGTGCATGCCCAGACGTCAGCGCCTGCCCCAGCCGCAGCCGGAGCCAAGGCCAGTAGCGACCCGATCGTGGTGATGCGCAACGAGCAGCGTGCTGCACGGAATGCGTTCAATGAAGCCGCCAGGCCCATCCGTGCGGAACGTGCTGCTACCGTTCAGGCTGCTGTAGACAAGGCCGTGGCCGAAGCCAAGGCGAGCGGCAAGGATCCGGTGGTCGCCGGGCGCGTTGCCAGGAGGCAGGCCACGGAGGCCACCAAGCCCGACTTCGACGCCAAGATGAAGCCGATCATCGAAGCCCGGAATGAAGCCATGGCCGCCGCCAAGGCCAGGCGCGATGCGGCCATGGCCCAACGCTGATCCGAGTGCTTCTTCGGGTGTGCTGCTGATTGACGAAAACCGCCGCCATGCCCTCATTGCGGCGGTCTGGCCTTGCCCGAGCGGCTTTCCCCGTCAGCGAGATATGGCGTAGCCGACACGCACGCTCCACGGCTCGCGCTGGTTGTAGTCAAGCAGGGTTTCGCCGTAGCCGGTGAAATACTGTGCCATCAGGTAGCCGGACAGGCCGGCTGACAGCCTGTTGAGCGGGTAGGTGAATTGCAGGTCGGAGCTGAACGCACTGGACTTGGTTCCCTTGCGCAGGATCCACGCCGCTTGCCAGTCGTCGTTCTTGCCGTAGGTAAAGCGGAAGTCGCCGTAGCCACGGTACTTCTGGATATCGGGGTTCTCGCTCTTTTCGATATAGACGTAGAGCTTGGGCGAGAAGGTCCAGTGGAAATCGCCGGTGTCGCCGAAGCTGAAGTACGGTCGCACGAACAGAGTGTCGATGCTGCGTGAATCGTCACCGTCCTTGCCGTTGGATTCGTGCTCGTAACCGGCCGCGATGCCCACAGCATTGCCGCCGACGCGCCAGTCGGTATTGGGGACGTAGTAGAAGAAGCTGGGTATGTAGTTGGTGTCGAGGAAGGGCTTTGAATCCGCAGTGAGATCCCAGAACGCCGCCTGCGTATAGGCGAAGTACAGGTTGTCGAGGAAGCGGCGCGAGTTCTTGTCGGCCGGTTCGTAGAGGCGCAGCTTGAAGCTCAACTGCGCCTGCGCGTTGGCATCGCTGCCGGCACCGGCAACGAAGAACATGGGTTCGTGAAAGCTCAGGCGGCCTTCATCCTGCCGGTTTGGGTCGTTGTCGGAGCGCACGCTCAGCATCGTCACTGGCGCGCGGTCGGGTGTCGCTGCCGCGTCGGCCTGTGCCAGGCGTTCGCCGCCGCCGCTTGGCGGCAGCGTGGCTTCTGCCGCTGCTGCCTGCATCGGCGTGGAGAGCTGCACCAGCATCGCCGGAGCATCCATGTCGATGGCGTCGACGCGAATCCGGCCGCGCAGGTTCGCCGGCACCTCGCCGACATAATCGATGCGCCGGAATTCTCCCCGGCGCAGATTGATCTGGTCGGGCACCGGCGTCTCACGGCGCAATTCCACACGCGCCACGGCGCCCAGGTCAGGCGTCAGGTTGACGCGAAGTACCTCGGGCAGGGCATACGAACGCGATTCGGCCTCACCGGTCACCATCAGCGAGAGCCTGAACGGTGCGGCAGGATCGATGGTGCGGCCCGGAGCAATGAGGTTGATTTCGGCCCGAGCGATCGTCGGCGCGAGAGCCGGGGCCAGGCTGAACATCGCGGCAAGCGCCGCGACGGGGAGAGCGCGTCTCGGTGCGCTGCGAAGATGGTGGCTCAAGGTCATTCCTTCGAATAGGTGTCGGTTTGCGGTTTGTCTCGACTTCTGCGCTGGCGGTGGGACAGTCAGGTAGACGGCGGACGGCCGCTACTGCGTTTGCGCGGTCGTCAGGCTTTGCGCCGTCGGCGCCATCGCGGCTGCAAGGTCCACCCAGCCGCCGCCCATCGCCTGGTACACATTGACCAGTTGCGCATACCGATCGGCCAGCAAGCGCACCCCTGCCAGCTCGGCTGCGAACAACTCGTTCTCGGCGACGAGGACATCGAGATAAGCCGCCACGCCCTTGTCGAAGCGCAGCCTCGAAAGGCGGGCGAACTCGCGCAAGGCGTCCACCCGCTTGCTCTGCATCGCGACTTCCTCGATCTTCTTCTGCGACCCGGTCAGCGCATCGTTGGTCTCGCGAAACGCTCCGAGGACGGTCTGTTGATAGGCCAGCAGCGCCTGCTGGTACTGTGCCTCGGCCGAACCGACCTGGCCGGCGATCCCGCCGGCGGTGAAAATCGGCCCGCTGACGCCGGCAGCGACCAGGCCGGCGCTTGCCGGGCCCGTAAAGACACTGCTGAAGGCCGTGCTGACGCTGCCGAGCAGCCCGGTGATCGAGACGCTCGGGTAGTACAGTGCGCGTGTGGCGCCAACGTTGGCATTCGCCGCCACCAGGTTCTGCTCCGCCTGCAGGATATCGGGCCGGCGTTGCAGCAGTGTCGAGGGAAGGTCGGCCGGGATCAGGGGGGCGACGAGCTGGTCGATGGCCTTGCCCCGTACAATGGGCCCCGGGTTGCGGCCGAGCAGGATCGAAATGAGGTTCTCCTGCGCCGCGATCGCCTGCTCGAACGCCGGAATCGCGGCCAGCGCCTGCTGGTACTGCGAATCGATCTGCATCACCTCCGTCCTGGCGACGATGCCGGCCTTGAAGCGCAGGTGGAACAGCCTGGCGGTGGCGCCGAAGTTCCTGGCGGTTGCCTGTGCTATTTCCAACTGGCGGTCGAGTGCGCGCAGCGAAATGTAGCTGGTCGCGACGCTCGTCACCAGCGACAGCACGACGCCACGTTGCGCCTGTTCGCTGGCATAGACCTGCGCCTGCGCGGCCTCGCTGAGGCGGCGCACGCGACCGAACAGGTCGAGTTGCCAGGACGCGCCGAGCGATGCCTCGTAGAGCGAAAAATACGGGTCGGCGCCGGGCGGCAGCGGCGGTTGGCCGACACGACTGGCCCGCGTCCGGCTGGCTTCGGCACCATAGCCGACCTGCGGGTACAACTGCGAGCGGGTGGCGGTCAGCGCGCCGATGAACTGATCCACTCGCGCCGCTGCGATGCGCACGTCGAGGTTCTCACGCAGCGCGCCGTCGACCAGATCGTTCAGCACCGGGTCGCCGAACTGCTCCCACCATCTGGTGTTGGCCACGTCGGCCGCCATCGGATAATCGATGCGCCATGCGGTGGGCGATTCCACCGTCGGGCGCACGTAGTCGGGCCCGACCATGCAGCCGGCAAGGCCGCTGGCCAGCAGTGCCACGAATACGTTGATCCTCATGTCGCTTACTCTCCTGTGATGCGGAGCAGCGGTCGGCGGCGACCGCTGGTCGAACGCCGTGCACGGCGAGATGCCCCGGCCCGCATTGTAGCAATACTCATCCGCGCCAACCTGCGCTCGGGGTTCCCTGAGGGGGGCCGCGCGGCACTCATGTCGCTGGCCCGACGAGCAGCAGGGCGCCGAACAGCGCCGCCAGCGTGAGCAGGCCGATGCTGGCGAACGACCAGCGCCGAACGAGCCGGTCGCCCTGCTCGAAGGCCATCCCCACCGCCAGCGCCGCCTGGCGCAGCCGGCCGGCAGGAGCGCCCGCAGCAGGCCCCGGCGCAGCGAGCAACGGCGCGCGCGACAGTCCCAGCGCCAGCAGCGCGCCGCCCAACAGCACCAGCAGCGTCGTCGCCAGTTCCTTCGGTGCCAGCGGGCTCGACACGGGATGGCCGGGAAGCGGCCCGAGTGCGGCGAGGGCCAGCGCCAGCGAGCCGACGGCGAGCAGCAGGGCCGCGAACTCGGCAAGGCGCGAAACGCGCTTGACGGGGATCAGTGCAGCGGAGCGACGGCGCAGGACATTGACCAGCACCAGCACCACGTAGCCGGCGGTGAATGCGGCGCCGCCTTGCAGCACGATCGTCCACCACCACTGCCGCGAGCCATCGGCGGCGTCGAGCAGGAGCTTCTTCGCCAGATAGGCGCCGCTCGGGACGACTCCCATCAGCGCAATGCCGGCGAGCACGAACGCCAGCACGGTGACCGGCAGCATACGGGCGACGCCGGCCAGGTCGGCGATGCGGTCGTGACCGAGCGCCGCATAGACGAGGCCGGCGGCCATGAACATGGCGGCCTTGGCAGTGGCATGCGACACCGCCTGCAGCAGTCCGCCGGTCGATGCCGCGCCGTGTACCAGCGCGTTGCCGGTGGCGTCGAAGGCGAGCGGGAACATCAGGAACAGGTAGCCGATCTGCGCCACCGTCGAATAGGCGACCAGCAATTTCAGCCGCTCCTGCCGCAGCGCGACGATGCTGCCGGCGACGATGGCCATCGCGCCGAGTCCCGCCAGCAGTTGCGCCGAGGCCCAGGTCACCACTCCCGGCATCACGTCGAACCAGAGTCGCAGGACGAGGAACCACGAGCCCTTGATCACCAGCGCCGAGAGCACCGCGCTGGCTGCCGCCGGGGCGCCGCCATGCGCCGGCGGCAGCCAGATGTGCAGCGGGAAGAGCGCCGTCTTCGCCAGCAGGCCGGCGGTCATCAACGCCAGAGCCGTGCGGGCGATCGCTCCGGGCTGCACCGCGGCGGCCAGCAGCGGGATGTCCAGCGTGCCGTAGCCGCCGTACAGCAGGACCGCGCCGAGCAGGTACAGCACCGAGCCGCAGAGCGCGAACAGTATGTAGCGCAACGCGGCGCGCAGGGTCTCGCCGCTGCCGGCCAGGCACACCAGCGGCACGCCGGCGAAGGTCAGGAGCTCCAGCGCGACATAGAGCGTGAACAGGTCGCCGCTGACGAACACCAGGTTGAGCGCGCCCCACACCGCCATCAGCAGCAGCCAGTAGCTGAACGCGGCGCGCGATTCCCTGGCGTCCGGCGGCGTGGCGAAGTCGGCGCGCGCGTACAGGCCGATGCCGCAGACCACCGCGGCCACCGCCAGCAGCATGGCCACCGCCAGCCCGTCGGCGCGCAGCGCGATGCCCAGCGGCGGCGCCCATCCGCCGAGCAGGTAGACCAGCGTCTGGCCTTCGCGCAGCCAGGCGACCGTGATGCCGAGCGCCAGAGCCAGACCCAAGGGCATGGAGGCGAAGGCCACGCACTGCACCTGGCGCCCGCCCAGCAGCAAACCGAGCAGCATGCCGACGAAGGGCAACAGCACTGCCGCCGCCAGCAGCGCGCCTGCTTGGGTGCCCGTCGAGAGTGCCACCGCCGGTGCGTCCGTTCACTCGCCGGACGGTGGCTCGTTGGCCAGCGACGCGGTGGCGGTGGATTCGATCAGCCGCAGCAGCACGGCAACGGTCACTGCGGTGGCGGCGAAGGCGACGACGATGGCGGTGATCAGCAGCGCCTGCGGCACCGGGTCGGCGGCCATGCCGGCCGCGGCGCCGCGCCTGGCCAGCGCGCCGAAGAGGACGAAGACGCCCGAACCCATGATGTTGAAGGCCACCAGCTTGCGCAGTGGGTGTGGCTGCACGATCAGGCCGTACAGGCCGATGCCCACCAGCGCGCAGGCGCACAGCGCGAACAGCGTCTCGACGTTCATCGCCCGCCATCCCGGGCTGGCAGGTTGCCGCTGTTGCGCGCCGGCGCGCCGTTCAACAGCAAGGCCAGCACCAGCACCAGGGTCGGCAGCAGTGCCAGCTCGATGACCACGATCAGCGGCTTGGCCCAGCCGTCCGCATGGCCCAGGAAGGCGCCCGCCTGCCAGGCACCGAGCAGGCCGACGGCGACGAACGCCAGGGGTCCGATGACGATGCCGGCGCGCAGCCAGCGGCCGTCGCTGCGCGGCGCATCGCCCAGGCCGGCCATCTGCACCAGCAGCCACATCGCCGCCAGGATGGTGGCGCCCTGGAACTTGCCACCCGGGTGATCGGCACCGGCCCAGAACAGGTAGAGGCCGACGACGATGCCGATCGGCGGCAGCACGCGCGCCAGGTAGGTGAGGACGCCGTCGGGGTCGGCGGCGTAGCGCGGTCCGGGGCGACCGCCCCAGAAGCGGTCCGGCGCCAGCGACCAGACGGCGAGCAGGGCGATGACCAGCACGATCGCCTCGAGCAGCGTGTCCAGCGCACGGAAGGCGAGCAGCACGCCGGTGATCGGGTTGCCGACGCCGGTGGCCGGCAGGTTGTCGGCCGCCAGCGGCGCCAGGGTCGGCGCGGGCTCGGGCAAGACCAGCACGCACAGCGCCAGCACCATGGTGACGCCAAGCGACAGCAACGCCGCGTATGCGCGCGTACCGGCGCCGCTGCGCTCGGTCGCGGCCGCCGCCTCGGTGCTGCGCAGGCGCCCCACCGCGCCGAGCAGCAGCGCACCGGTCAGGCCGCCGCCGATGGCCGCCTCGGTCAGCGCGACGTCGATGCCGGCGAGGCGCACCCAGACCAGTGACAGCAGCAAGCCATAGACGACGAAACCGGCCACTGCCACGAAGGCATCGCGTGCGACCACGGTCCACAGCGCCAGCCAGAGCAGCAGCAAGGCAACGACCAGGCTGAGCAGCGGCGTCATGCGATTACCCCGCGCGTTGCGCGATGAGCGCCCGGCAACGGTCCGGCGCGCTCATTCGCTGCAGTCCCGGCGCCTTGCCGAGTGCGCGATTAGCTGCGATACCGCCGCGCTCGACAGCATCAGCAGCAGCCACACGAGCAGCAGCTTCAGCGCCGCGAGCAAACCATCCATCTGCGGCAGCAGACCGGTGACCACCAGCGCGACGCCGAGGTTGTCGGCCTTGGTCAGCGCATGCAGCCGCGTGTAGGCGTCGGGAAAGCGCAACAGGCCGACCGTACCGGCGAGAAAGAACACCAGGCCGGCGACGATGGCGACGATGCTGAAGGCATCGAGCACGACGCTCACCGGTTACCCTCGGTGGCGTCGTCGTCGGCGACCTTCTCGTCCTGGCGCAGCGCGAACTTGACGAAGGCGATCGACGCGAAGGCCGCGAGCAGCGCCAGCGTCAGCGCCACATCGAACATCGCCCTCTCGCCGGAGGCCGCGCCGAAGAGCAGCAGCGCGCCGATGGCGCCGCTGCCCAACAACTGCGCAGCCATCATGCGCTCGGCGCGGCCTGGTCCGCGCGCCACGCGCACCAGGCCGCCGGCGACCATGAGCACGACGAAGGCCGCCGCCGAGAGCAGAAAATCAGCCATCCCGCAGCTCCGGTTGCAGCGCCCGGGCGTAGGCACGCTCCTCGGCGGCCAGTTGCTCGACCACCGCTTGCCCCGTGTCGAGGCAATGGAACTCGATCATGTCCGCCTTGCCGCCGCTCGCCACCGTGCCCGGCATCAGGCTGGCGATCAGCTCGAAGGCGCTGCGCCCCGCGCCGCGTGGCAGCCCGACGGGATAGTCGACGAAACCCGGCTGCAGGCGCGGCTGCGCTGCGAAGGCGCGGCGCGCGACATCGGCGCCGGCGAGCAGTGACTGCCACAGGAAGCGCGGCAGCAACAGCAGCAGTTGGCCGAGGCGGACGCGGTCGTCGGCCGGCGGCAGGAGCCTGGCGCTGGCCCAGGTGGCGGCAGCGCTGGCCAGCAGGCCGAACAGCAGGTTCGCCGGCCTGGCGCTCTGGTCGACGACCATCCACAGCGCAAAGTACAACAGCGCACGCACCGCCAGGGCACGGGTCGGGTTGCCGGCGGGCGCGGCGCTCATCGCACGCCCCTCGCTGCCACGTCCGCCGGGATCCCCTCAGCAACGGCCGGGCTGGCCGCCGCCGGCGACGACCTCATGAGGACTGCTCCACGGCCTCGGCCGTCGGCGTCGTCTCGTTGCCGAACACGGTCATGTACAGCGTCGGCAGCACGACCAGCGTCAGCACCGTCGCCACCAGCAGGCCGCCCATGATGGCAAAGGCCATCGGGCCCCAGAACACGGTGGGCGCGATCGGCAGCAGGCCGAGTACGGTAGACATCGCGGCCAGCATCATCGGCCGGAAGCGATTCGTGGCGCAACTCAGCACCGCATCGCGCACGCCGCGGCCGGCGGCGCGCTCCTCTTCGATGCTGACGATCAGGATCACCGCGTTCTTGGCGATCATGCCGATCAGCGCCAGAATGCCGAGAATCGCGACGAAGCCCAGCGGCCGGTTGAACACCAGCAGCGATGTCACCACGCCGATCAGCCCCAGCGGCATGATCGCCACCACCATCGCCAGGCGGCGGAAGCTGACCAGCATGACCATCATCGCCAGCAGCATCAGGACGATCATCAGCGGCACCACGGCGAACACCGAGGCCTGCGAGACCTGGCTCTCCTCGAACAGGCCGCCGGTCTCGACCTTGTAGGGCTTGGGCAGCCCGGCGTTGAACTCGGCGATCTTTGGCGCCAGAGCCTCCACCACGCTGTCGGGCAGAACGCCACGGATGACGTCGGCGCGCACCGTCAGCGTCGGCACGCGGTTGCGGCGCCACACCAGCGGGAACTCCTGCTCCTCGACGAAGGTCGCGAATTGCTGCAGCGGAACCATGCGCCCGCTCGGCGTGGGCACCTGCAGCGACGCCAGCGTCTCGAAAGAGGCGCGCTCGCCGTCGCTGGCGCGAACCACGGTGTTGACCAGATAGATGTCATCGCGCACCTGCGTCACCGGCGTGCCGGAGATGGCAGCGTTGAGCACGCCGGCGATCGCCGCCGAACTGACGCCGAGTTGCCGCGCCTGGTCCTGGTTGATCTTGACGCGCAGCTGGCGCGCCGGCTCCATCCAGTCGAAGTGCACGTGCCGCGCGCGCGTGTCGCTGCCGACCACGTTGGCCAGCTCCATCGCCAGGCGCCGCACCTCGTCCTTGTCCGGGCCGGAGACGCGGTACTGCAGCGGCCAGCCGACCGGCGGCCCCAGCTCCAGCGGCGAGACCCGCGCGACAACGTCGGGGAACTGCTCGGCCAGCATCTTCTCCAGCTTGTCGTGCAGCCGCTCGCGCGCCTCGAGGTTCTTGGCCACGACGACGAACTGGCCGAAGAAGGGGTTGGCCAGCTGCACGTCCAGCGTCAGGATGAAGCGGATCGCGCCGCGGCCGACGTAGCTGCTGAAGTGATCGACGTCAGGGTCGATCCTCAGGAATTCTTCCAGCCGCTTGACATCCTGTTCCGTTGCGAAGATCGATGCGTTCTGGCGCAGCGTCAGATTGACCGTCAGCTCGGGGCGATCGCTGGACGGGAAGAACTGCCTTGACACCTGGCTCGACAGGACCACCGCGGCAACGAACGCGGCGAGCGTGACGCCGATGGTCAGCCACTTCATGCGGATCGCGCCCTGCACGAAGCCGCTGTAGATCTGCAGCAGCTTGCCCGGCTTGGGCTCGGTCTCCTGCTTCTGCGGCGGTTTCAACAGCGCCTTGCCGATCAGCGGCGCGAAGATCACCGCCACCAGCCAGCTGACGAGAAGCGAGATGGCCACCACCGAGAAGATCGAGAACGTGTACTCGCCGGCCGAGCTCCTGGCGAAGCCGATCGGCACGAAGCTGGCGATGGTGACCAGCGTGCCGATCAGCATCGGCGCGGCCAGAGTGCGGTAGGCGAAGGTCGCGGCGTGGTCCGGGCTGTCGCCGGCACCCAGCCGGCGCAGCATCGCGTCCACCGTGGTCATCGCATCGTCGACCAGCATCCCGAGCGCGATGATCAGGGCGCCCAGCGAGATGCGATGCAGGTCGATGTGCGCCACGTCCATGACCGCGAACACGATCGCCATCGTCAGCGGAATGGCCAGCGCCACCACCGTGCCCGGGCGCACTCCCAGGCTGACGAAGCTGCACGCCAGGATGATGACGATCGCCTGCCACAGCGAGGTCATGAAGTCGCTGATCGCGTGGTCGACGGTGACCGCCTGGTCGGCGACCAGCGTCGTCTCGATGCCGACCGGCAGGTTGGCGACGATCTCGGCAATCACCTTGCGCAGGTTGTCGCCGAGGGCGAGGATGTCGCCGGCATCGCGCATGGCGATCGCCAGGCCGATGGCCGGCTTGCCGTTGACGCGGAACATCGGCTGCGGCGGATCGGTGAAGCCGCGGCGCACCTTGGCAATGTCGCCGAGGCGGAAGATGCGCTCGCCGGCGACGATGTTCACCGCCTCGATGTCGCGCTCGTTGTCGAAGGCACCGGTCACGCGCAGGAATACCCGCTCCTGCTCGCCCTGCATCGTGCCGGCCGGACGCACCAGGTTCTGCGCCTGCAGCGTGGCGATGATCTGGTTCAGGTTCAGGCGCAGGCCGGCAAGCCGCTCCGTGGAGAACTCGATGTAGATCTGCTCGTCCTGCGCGCCGAGCACCTCGATCTTCGACACGTCGGGCACCTGCAGCAGCCGCGAGCGCGCTTCCTCGACATGGTCGCGCAGTTCGCGGAAGCTGAAGCCGTCGGCGGTGAACGCGTAGATGATGCCGAAGGTGTCGCCGAAGTCGTCGTTGAGGAACGGCCCGAGTACCCCCTGCGGCAGCGTGTGGCGCATGTCGCCGATGTTCTTGCGCACCTGGTACCAGATATCGGGCACCTTGGCCGGCGGTGTCGACGTCTTCAGGTCGACGAAGATCGTCGTCTGCCCGGCGACGGTGTAGCTGCGGAGGCGGTCGAGGTAGTCGGTCTCCTGCAGCGTGCGCTCGAGCCGCTCGGTCACCTGCTTCATGGTCTCTTCCGCGGTGGCGCCGGGCCAGGCGGCAGCGACGACCATGGTGCGCACGGTGAAGGCCGGGTCCTCGCCGCGTCCCAGCTTGAAGAAGGACATGACGCCGGCCACCACGGCCAGGATCATCAGGAAGACGACCAGCGAGCGCTTCTTCAGCGCCCATTCCGACAGGTTCGGTCCGATCACGAGCGGGCCTCCGGCAGGCGCACCTTCTGGCCGGGACGCAGGGCCTGCGCGCCGGCCGTGACGACGACGTCGCCGGGGTTCAGCCCCTTGGTCACCTGCACGGCCTTGGCGTTGGTGGCGCCCAGTTCGACGCTGCGCAGCGCGACGGCGCTCGAAGCCGGGTCGACCACCCAGACCGCGGTCTGGCCGTCGGCGCGCACCAGCGCCGAAGCCGGCACCTCGATGGCCAGCGCCTCGGGCAGTTGCATCTTGCCGGTAACGGTGCTGCCCAGGCGCATGGCCGCAGGCGGGTCGATCAGGCGTACGCGCACGGCGAAGGTGCCGGTCACCGGATCCGCGCGCGGCGCGACTTCCCGTACCCGGCCGGCAGCCGTCACCCGCGGGTCATCGGCCAGCGCCACGGTGATCTCCGGATTCTTCGGCGCGATGTCCTTGATCCGGCCCGGCACGTCGAACACGGCGTCGCGCGCACCCTCGCGCGCCACCTGCACGATCATCCGTCCGGCCGAAACGACTTCGCCGGGTTCCGGCCCGCGCGCCGTCACGACGCCAGCCACGTTGGCCATCAGGCGCGTGTAACTCAAGCGGTTTTCCGCCAGGCTGACCTGTGACTGGACCGCCTCGACCTGCGACTCGGTGGTCTTCAGCACGGCCACGGCCTGGTCGAACGAGGCGCGCGAGACGGCGTCCTCGGCGACCAGCTCGCGCATGCGCGCATGATTGCTGCGCGCCTCGACCAACTGCGCCCTTGCTGCCGCCAGCTGCGCACGTGCCGCCTGCAGGCTGCTTTCCTCGTTCTGCGGATCGAGTCGCGCGATCAGTTGCCCGGGCTTGACGCTGTCGCCGATGTCAACCGTCCGCTCGACCAGTCGGCCGTCGATGCGGAAGGACTCGTTGATCTCGGTCTGCGCCTGCACGACGCCGGTCAGCGAGACCATCCCATTCGCGGCACGGCTCTCGATGGTGATTGCACGCACCGGGCGGATCTCCGGCGCCGACGCTTCGTCGGCGCGCTGACAGGCCGCCAGCAGCGTCAACGCGGCGAGCGTCAGCAGGGCGTTGGTTCCGGACAGGAAGGCGGTTCGCTGGATGGCGAAGTTTACGGACACGGAGCGGCTCCTTGTCAAAGTCCTGCTGGCTTGGCGGACAAGCCCGAGACAGGCGATTGCAGATTTGGTCCTACCAACCGGGCGCGCTCGCGACCGTACCCGCGGCGATGGCACGCTCGAGTTGCGCGTGGTCGCGCTCGTTCTGGTCGGCGTAAAGGCGGGCGAAGTCGCGAAGGGCGGTAGCGAACTGCGAGCCCTTGCCGAGGTACGCGCTGATCGCCACGGCGTCGCCCGAGCGGGCGTGGGCGCGCGCCAGCGTCTCACCGCAGGCGGCAGCGAACTCGACCAGGCAGGGGGCGAGCAGTTTGATATCGAGGATGATCTTCATGTCACGGAACTGCCGCACATAGTAGTCCCTGCCCCGGAACGAGCCCCAGCCGACGAAGATGCCGGTCGCCGTTTGCAGCGCCCGCTTGCCGGAGATCACCCGGGCCCCATGATTGTCGTGCTGGCTGCGGCCGAGGCAGGACTCATATGCCGACGGACCGGCCTGCTTGATCTGCAGGAACAGCGGGTCGCTGCCGCTGCGGCCCTCGAGGAGGACCAGATAGACGCGCATGCCGACGCTGCCCACCCCCACGACTTGGCGAACCACGTCAACCGGCGTGAAGCGGTCGAAGAGGAAGCGCCGATCCTCCCTCAAGGTCATCCGGTAGCCAGCGAGGAACTGGTCGGTCAGCGCGTCCTGCTCTTCGTCGTCGATGGCAAAGCGGAATGGTGGGTCCTCGTCGATCCGTGGCCGGCCATCGACCATCGAGGTGAGCTTGGCGAACGCGCCAAGGTGAGTGCGGCTCCTCGACTCCTTCTCGATGTGCACCGCGATCAGTTCGCGGTCGGCCGGTGTGAAGTAGCTGATCAGGCTGTCGACGTGCGTGCCGTCGTACCAGAGGCTGAGCTCGCTCATCCTGGCGCAGCGGGCCATGCGGTCCCGGTACGCCTCCACTGCCGTGATCACCGCCTCATCCGCCGTCGCCGCCTTGAGACCGTCCTCCCGGGCCGCCACCACCAGGCTGGCGGCGAGTCGCTGCACATCCCACTCGAAAGGCCCGGGCAGCGTCTCGTCAAAGTCGCGAAGGTCGAACATGAGGTTCCGCTCGGGCGTCGCCCAGAGGCCAAAGTTGAGCACGTGGGCGTCGCCGCAGAGCTGCACGAGCAGCCCGCTGTGGGGCCGGGACGCGAGATCGGCGGCCATCACCGCTGCTGCTCCACGGTAGTAGTTCCACGGCGAGGCGACCATGCGACCGTGTCGGACGGGGAGCAACCCGGGATCCCGGATCGCGTTCTGGGCAACGATCGTTTCGAGGGCGTCATGCCCGCGCGAGGTCTCGTCCCAACGCGCAAGCGCGCCTCGCGGAGCCCGCTTGCGCGCCAGCTTGCCAGTCGCCTTTCGCTCCTCGACGGTCTCCCGCAGGTCGTGCACCGGCGTCGTTGTCGGCGAAGTCGTGCTGGGGTCGGTCTCCGTCATCAAGGCACTCCTCGAAGCGCCTCTGGCGTGCAGCCAGAAGGGTTGCAATGAACAGGGTAGGTCCGTGGCCAGGCTGGCCAGCGGGAGATGGGATATCCAGCACGCTTGATCTTTCAAGCCCGGCAGAGGATGCATCCCGGGCAGCGACTTGTCAACCGACAAGGGGACCGCGAAGCGGTGACTCCAGCCGGCGCGGCGATCCTCGCCACGGCGCGAACCCACTGGCAGCGGGTGTGCGTCCCGGGTTCCCTGGCCGGGTTCTGGATCGCCCGTGGTTGGGGCAGCTTTGCCCAGCAGGCCGACGGCAGGCGCGCGTCCGTTCGCCCCTGATTGCTTTCGTTGCCGCAGGAATGCGACACTCCGCGACGGAGAATCGGCTGCAGCGCCCCGATGTGGAACGCCGATGCACCAGAAGCGACAAAGCCTCGCCCCGATCGGTCGCCGGCATCTGGTTGCAGAACCGCGGGCGTTGCCCACCAACCTGACGATCAGGGACCACGAGACTCATGCGATGTCCATTCCTTCTGTTCGCGCGCAGCCACCGGTCGACTGGCGGCCGCCGGACGTTTGGCCAGTCGACGAGCCATGCCTGGCTTGCCGTCGGCACGTTGCTGCTGTGGCTCTCGCTGGTGGCGATACCCGCTCGGGGGCAGGCGGTCACCGCTGGCGCCGACAGCCATCCGCCGGTCGATGTCACACCACAGGCACTGGCCATCAGGCCCGCCGACATACCGGCCCGCGCCGACGCCGACGAACAGGACATCCAGGCCATCGTGCACCGCGCCCGGGTGCCGGATGCCGCCCGGCGCTACGAAGAGGCTTTGGCGCGTCATTCCGCGGCCGTCCGGCAACTCGAGGAGCGGTCCGGCAAGCGAGACTTGGCCGCGCTGTCGGTGCGCCGGCTTGAGAGCCTGCAGCGCCATTGGCTGCTGTACGAGAGATCCGTCGCGCAGACGCGTGCCGAACTGGCGCGCACGATCAACGCCCGGTCCGAGGACGTGTCCGAACTGGCGAACAGACGGCTGGTCTGGCAAGCCACCGACCAAACCGCAGGGCTCGCGCCCGCGCTGCGTGAACGCGTTGAGGAGATGATCGCCCGGATCGACGACGCGGAAGAACTCCTCTCGGTGCCACTTGCCGGATTGCTCGCTCTCGGACGATCCGGTGGCGCGCTGGCAACCCAGATCCAACAGGGAGTCGCCTCGCTTGCGGGAATGGTCGAAGAGCAGGATCGGCGGCTGATGAGCATGGACACGCCACCGCTGTGGCTGGCGTTGCGCAACGCCGAAGCACGCGAGCCGCTGACAGCCGGAGTGACCCGGAGCCTCGACATCGAGCGTGCGTTCGCCAGCAGTTACGACGCCGCCAACGTTCGCTGGCTGCCGGCCTTCGCGGCCGGCGCCCTGCTGCTCCTGCCGGCGATGGTCTGGCTGCGGTATCGCGCCCGCTCGCTGGTGGCCAGCGGGCAAGCCACCGAGCCGTCCATGCGCGCTCTCTCGCGGCCCTGGGCGGCATGGTTGTTGCTCGTCCTGATCGGCGCCGTCGTCTATGACATCCAGGGGCCGATCTTCCGCCAGCAGGCGATGATGCTGCTTGCCTGGATTCCGGTGCTGGCGCTTGTCCAGCGCCGCGTGCTCGCGAGCGTCGGTCCCTGGGCTTATTCCAGCGCGGTGTTCTATTTTCTCAACACCATGGCCTCGATGCTGCTCGGGGATCAGTTGCTTTACCGTAGCGTCCTCCTCGCCCTGAACCTGCTGATGTTGCTGACATTGTCCGGGCGCATGCTGCGCGCGCGGCGCCGCGATGCCGACGAGGCCGGTCCAATGCCCGTCTGGGCGCTGACTTTCCTTGGCTGGGTGGCCTGCGTCGTCCTGCTCGCGTCGGCGGGTTCCAACGTCCTCGGCAACATCTCACTGGCGACGATGCTCACCGGTGCGCTGCTCGACAGCAGTTATGCCGCGCTGGCCCTGTACGCCGGCAGTACGGTAGTGGTGGCCTTGCTTCAGGTACTGGTTCCCCGCTCGGCGCTGGCGCGTTTCGCCGGGCGCCATTCCGGCTCGCTGATCCCGCTGGCGGCCCGCCTCGGTCGCACACTGATGGTGCTGGCCTGGCTGGTCTACGCGCTGCAGTCGTTCCGCGTCTATCGCCCGCTGTCCACCGCGCTGGTGACAGTGCTCACACATGAATTCCAGCTCGGCCTGTTGTCGATCAGCCTGGGCAGCCTCGGAGCATTTTCGCTGGCGATCTGGGCCGCCTTCTGGCTCGCCAAAACGATCCGTCTGGTGCTCTACGAAGACCTTCTGCCAGCGCTGGCCTTGCCGCGCGGGGTGGATGACAGCATCTCGACGCTGACCTACTACGGCATCCTGTTCATCGGTCTTCTGCTGGCGCTGGCCATGGCCGGCTTCCAGGTGGGGCAACTCGCTCTCGTCTTCGGTGCGCTCGGCGTCGGTATCGGTTTCGGCCTGCAGGACGTGGTGAAGAACTTCGTCGCCGGGCTGATCCTGATGTTCGAGCGACCGATCCGGGTGGGTGACCTGGTGGATGTGGCCGGGATGAGCGGCAAGGTCCGCGACATCGGCATGCGTGCCACGACCATCACCACCTTCGACGGTGCCGAGGTGGTGGTGCCGAACGGCATGCTGCTGGCCGACAAGCTGGTGAACTGGACGCTCAGCGGCAGCAGCCGGCGCATTCACGTCGCCGTCAGCACGGGCTACAGCGTGCGCCCCGGACAGACCATCGAACTGCTGGTGAGCATCGCGCGTGCGGTCGAAGGCATCGCCGCTTCGCCGGCCCCGATCGCCGTCCTGACCGGCTTGACCCCGGGGGCGCTGGAGTTCAGCGTGCGGGCGTGGACCAACCCGGGTTCCGACTGGGTGGCGGTGCACAGCACACTGTCCGTGGCGATTCGCGACGGCCTGGCGGAGGCTGGCGTCGAGGTGCCGTTGCCGCAACGCGAACTGCACCTGCGGCGCGCGTCCGGAGCACTCGTACCGCCGCCGGCTGCCGATCGGCAGCGGTAGCAGACGGCAGATGTCCGGCTCGACGGTGATTGCCGGCATCGACCCTGATCCTCGGGGCCACCGCCTGCCCCGCAGCGTGGCGGCGGAACGACCGGAACGACACGGGCGATGGACGATCGCCTCGTACTTGCCATAGAATGACGCCTCGTGGCGTGAAGAAGCGAGCCGTCCGGCGGGCTGGTCGGGCGACGCGCAAGCTGAAGGCGGCGGCAAACACCGGATGCTCGACCTCACCCTCTGCTGAAGACACTCTGATCATGGGTCTGCTTGGCATCCTGCTCGGCCTCGGACTGCTCGTCTGGCTGGCTTTTCGCGGCTGGAGCGTGCTCGGGCTGGCTCCCGTCGCGGCGCTGATCGCGGCAGCTTTTGCGGGCGATCCCCTGCTCGCCAACTGGACCCAGACCTTCATGGGTTCGGCCGCGGGATTCATCGCGCAGTTCTTTCCGCTGTTCCTGCTCGGTGCATTGTTCGGCAAGCTGATGGACGACAGCGGATCGGTCACCGCCATCGCGCATTTCATGACCGAGCGACTCGGACCAAACCGTGCCATCCTGGCCGTCGTGCTGGCCGGCGCATTGGTGACCTATGGCGGTGTCAGCGTGTTCGTCGCGATGTTCGTCCTCGCCCCGATGGGCCAGGCGCTGTTCCGCGCCGCCGACGTTCCGAACCGGTTGCTCCCAGCGGCGGTGATGCTGGGCACCGCGACCTTCACGATGTCGGCCCTCCCGGGCACGCCGGCGATCCAGAATGCGATCCCGATGCCGTTCTTCGGCACCACGCCGTTCGCGGCGCCCGGCTTGGGCTTCATGGCCGCCGGCATCATGCTGGCCTTTGGCCTCTGGTGGCTGACGCGCGCCGAATCTGCCGCGCGCAGCGGCGGCGAAGGTTTTGCCGCCGCCATCGGTTCGGCCTCCCGGGCAGCGCACGACCCGGTGGTGCGCGAGCGCGCCACGGCGTCGCACGAATTCGATCCGGCAGAGGTCGAGCACGGCACGCGCAGTCCGCAACTGCCGGGATTCGGCGTCGCCCTGTTGCCGCTCATCGTCGTCATCGCGGTCAACCTGGCGATGTCGCTGCTGGTGCTGCCGCGCCTCGACACGAGCTACCTGGCGGAGCTGCGCTGGGGCGAAACCTCGCTGGCGAGCGTCGGCGGCGTCTGGTCGGTGATCGTCGCGCTGGCTTTGGCGATCGTCGTGCTGTACCTGCTCAACCGGGGCCGTCTGCTGGCGCTGCGCGACACGGTAGACGCGGGCCTCAATGCGTCGGCGCTGCCCGTGCTGAGTGTTGCCAGTCTGGTGGGCTTTGGTGCGGTCGTCGCGTCACTGCCCGCCTTCGCGGCTGTGCGCGACTGGGTACTGGGCATCGAAGGTGGTCCGCTGGTTGGCCTGGCGCTCGCCACCAATGTGCTCTCGGCACTTACCGGTTCGGCCTCGGGCGGTCTGACCATTGCCCTTGGCGCACTCGGAGAAACCTATATGCAGCTCGCCGCCGAGCATGGCATCGACCCGGCACTGATGCACCGCGTGGCGGTGATCGGTGCGGCGACGCTCGACAGCCTGCCGCACAACGGCGCCGTCGTGACCTTGCTCGCCGTCTGCGGCGCAACGCACCGGAAAAGCTACCTCGACATCGTCATGGTCGCGATTGTCGGCGCCTTGCTGGCGCTCGCTGCCGTCATTGCCGTGGGCTCGACAGTCGGTTCGTTCTAGCCGTGAGGGTCTTGACTCCTGCACTGGCTCGGCCGGCGAAGGTGTCGCTCGCGCGCCGGGCAGCGACCCTGAGGGCCCCCGGCAGCGGACGCGGTTAACCGGGAGGACGCCGTGGCGTCGTCCATTTTCTTGATCAACGTGAAAGACCTGACATGAGCACGAAGAAAATCGCCATCGCCTGTCAAGGCGGTGGTACGCACGCAGCATTCACCTGGGGCGTTCTCACGCAGATCCTGGAAACCAAGAAGGCGTGGGATGCCGAGGCGGGAGATGAAGGCAAGTTCGACATCATCTCGATCAGCGGCACCTCTGCCGGAGCGCTTTGCGCCTTGGCCACCTGGTACGGACTGGTCCCGAACGCTTCGGACGCCGACTGCGGCACGCTCGACAAGGCGATCGAGCGGCTGAATTTCCTCTGGAACAACTTCGCTGCAACGACGCCGGCGGAAATCGCCCACAACCAGATGGTCGGCACGCTGCTGCAGTGGAAGGCGCAGGGGATGCCGTTCCCGGGATCGAATCCCTACTCGGGGCACGGCGATATCGGTCTATCGGCGCTGGCGATGATGGGTGCGCGCAGCGACTACCTGGGTTTCCCGGAGCTGCTCGCCGCGCTCTGTCCGGATTTCGCGACGATCGACTGGGCGGCGGTGGCGAAGGCCGAGCGGCGCGTCCTGGTCGGCGCGATCGAGGTGCTTAGCGGCAACTTCGAGATCTTCGATTCCAACAAGACGCTCGAGGAACTCGGTCTGCTCGCCCACCCACCGAAGTTCGATCAATACGACATCACGCGCTGGCGCATGCGGCGGGCTTTCTCGCTCGAAGGTGTGGCAGCGTCGGGGACGCTGCCCGAGATCCTGCCGGCGCAAGTCATCGGCAACACGATGTTCCCCACCTGCGAAGCGAACAAGGTCGTGACGCGAAACGCATACTACTGGGACGGCCTGTATTCGCAGAACCCTCCCGTTCGCGACCTCCTGGACGCCGCGACAAAGGCAGCAAAGCCTGACGAAATCTGGGTCGTGCGCATCAACCCTCAGGAGATCTCGCCGCAATCGCAGAAGGTCAGCCTCGAGGACATCAAGGATCGGGAGAACGACCTCGCCGGCAATCTCTCGCTCAACCAGGAGCTCGACCACATCCTGACGATCAATCGCTGGATCGCGCAACACGGCGATCGCCATCCGCCGCTGCAGGGCCGGAAGATCGTCGAGGTGCGGACCATCAAGATGAGGCGCGAAACCGCCTGGGGTCTCCGGCACACGTCGAAATTCGACCGCAGCGCTGGCCATTTCGCCAAACTTCGCGAGGAAGGGCAGACGGTTGCCGAACAGTGGCTGGCGGATTGGCGCGCACGCGGCAAGGATTTTGCCTCGTATCCGAACGATGCCCGCTACCCGGAGTCGGCCTGACTCTGCCCGCTGAAGGCTGGCGCGCCTTTGTTGCCGGAGTTGGCTAGCGCGGCTCGCCGTCGCGGGCGCGGCGAACGGGACTGGCCTGGCCGCGGCGGCCGCGCGTGGCGCGACCCCGCCGGCCGGCGAGCTGCCGCTAGAACCGCATTTGCACGTGCAGCAGCAGGTAGGTGACTACGACGACCGTCACCAGTGATCCGGCGACCAGCGGGATGCCAAACCGGGCGAATGAGGCCGAGGTGTAGCCACCGGGCTGCATCACCATCAGGTTCGATTGATGGCTGAACGGGTTGATGAAGGTGAACGAGATGCAGGTCCCGATCAGCGCAAGCAGTGACACCGGGTTGATGCCGAGTTCGTTGGCGATGCCGATCGCCACCGGCGTCAGGATCGATGCCGCGGCTGCATTGGTGACGAGGTTGGTGACGATCGCCGTCGTCACCGCGAAGACGATGACGACGAGCAGCACGCTGCCTCCGGCGAGGCGCCCGATGGCGTCGGCGAGGACGGTGGCGAGGCCGCTCTCGACGACGATGGCGCCGAGCGCCACCGACCCGACGAGAATGAACAGCACGTTCCAGTCCAGGGCGCGCACGGCGGACTTCGGCGTCAGGATGCCGGTGACCACCATCAGGACTGCCCCGGTCAGTGAAGCCAGCTCGACCGGAACCAGGCCGAAGGACGCCGAAACGATGACCGAGACGAGGATGGCCAGAGCGAACGCGGTCTTCGCCGGCTGTGGGCTCAGGCCTGCCGCTTTCTCGAAGATCGCCACCTCCGGCTGGTCGACCAGCAGGGACTTGCTCGGGGTGGTGACGAACGCGGTCGCGCCGGGGCGCACCTCGGTGTCGCGCAAAGGGATGCTGGTCCGCGCCGCGATGACCCGGATGCCGCCGTCGGTCTCGAAGTCGCGCACCGTTCCGTTGGCGCCCGAGCCAACCGACACCCGGTAGAGACGCTGTTCGGCCAGGCCGAACAGCGGGCTGCCCCACAAGGCGGTGACGCCGCCCTCGGTCGCCGAGAAGACCAGGGTGTCGCCGGCCTCGATCGGCGCCGACGGATCGAGGTCAGCATCCCACCGCCGGATCGCATCGAGGGCGTACTGCTGTGTCTGGTCGATCCCGAAGTCGGCAGCCACGCGACCGATCGCCAGCGCCTTTCCGGAGACCGGGATTTCGACTCGCCAGTCGCGGGCGGCGACGACCGTTTCCCCCTGGCCGCGCAGCATCAGCGGTGCGATCAGATAGACGATTACTGCGCCGACGATGGCGACCGGCAAGGCCACCGGGGCGAACGACAGCATCGTCATGTCGACGCCCGCTGGCGCAGCTATGCCGGCGATGAGCAGGTTCGAACTGGTGCCGATCAGGGTCACCGAGCCGGCCAGGGTCGTGATGTGTGCGACCGGCAGCAGCACCTCCCGGGCATTGATGCCGCGGTTCTGCTCCAGCTCCTTGGCTGCCGGGACGAGCATGGCAACGATCGGCGTGGTGTTCATCAGGCCGGATCCGACACTGATCGGCAGCGCAAGGCGACGCACGGCGTTCTGGGCGCTGGTGACGGTTGACAGCAGCGCCCAGGTCGCCCGCGACACCGCCCCGGTATGGACGATGCCCTTGGCGATGACGAGCATCGCCGCCACGGTGATGATCCCGCCGTTGCTCAAGCCGGCGAGGAGGGTCGGCACCGGTGCCAAACCGGTGACGCCCGCGACGCAGATCGCTGCAGCCAGTGCGAGGACAGCAGGAACCCGACCCGACGCCATGGCGACGAGGGTGGCGAGTACGACCAGAGCGGCAAAGTAGATCAAGTGATGACTCCTTCCTGTAGGACTGCCGGGCAGTCCCTTGGTGGCCACTGTCCTTCTCGACATATCTGTTTCCTGCTCACCGCCCAAGCGTGGTCTTCCGATCCGGGATCTCCAGGCCCGATGCTTGCTCCTCACGCGGCGACGGTGGATTCTTGCGGAAAGATCCGCGCAGGCCTGCTTGCATAGGCCCTGGGCCCGCAATCATACCGAACTTCGTCGCGACCTGGGTTACTGGCCGGCTGGCGGTGAGGTGACGGCTGATCCCGACGATTTCTGACTTGAACCCGCACCGTCGACATTCCGCACGCCGGGCGCAGACGGTCGGGTCGCGTGGGCGCGCCTGCCCATCGCCAGGAGCTCTTCGCAATGCGCCAGCAGGGAAGTGGCGAGGCCCCTTCAGCGGCCGGCGCCTGGCCGGCCGTCGGTTCCCTGGAGTGTTCCGGCATGGCTTGGCCACGCCTGCCCCTTGCGCGAACCGAACTTGTGCGAGTAAACCCAGGTGAATTCGGCACCGAACAGGAAGATCTGGGCGGAATAGTAAACCCAGAGCAGCACGATGATCAGCGAGGCGGAAACACCGAAATGATGTGAAACGCCGCTTCTCCCGATGTAGGCTCCGATCAGCGCCTTGCCGGTGATGAACAGGAGCGATGTGACGATTGCACCGACCCAGACGTCGCTCCATTGGATCCGGACGCGCGGCATGGTCTTGTAGATCATGGCAAAAACCGCCGTCGCCAGCATGGTGCCGAGTGCGACCTCGCTCGTGTTCTCGATCGTGGCCCAACCTGTCGCATACGGATCGAGCCACTTGCTCAAGGCCGCCAGACCCGCACTGAAAGCCAGCGAAACCGTCAGCAGGAAGCCAATTCCGAGGATCATGCCGAAAGACAACAGGCGGCCGCGTACCAATCTCCAGATACCGGAGGTTCTCGCCTTTTGCGGCGCGCGCCAGATGCGATCAAGCGCGTCCTGCAGCTCGGCGAAGACGGAGGTCGCGCCAATGAAGAGAAAGATCAGTCCGAAGATTGCTGCCATCGCGCTTTCGGCTGGTTTGCCCGCACTTTCCAGCAGACCCTGAACGGCCAGCGCTCCTGGTGTCCCCAGCAATCCCTGCAGTTGGGCAAAGATCTCACCGCGAGCGGCCTGCTCGCCGAAAAAGAACCCGGCGATTGAAATCACGATCAACAGCAGGGGAGCAATTGAAAACATCGTGTAGAAGGCCAAGGCCGCTCCCATGCTCTGGGCGTGGTCATCCACCCAGTTCACGGCAGCCGCCTTGAAGAGATCCAGGATCTCCCTGAAGTTCAATGTCCGATTCCCCGCCCGTCAGCAAGACTTTTCGCGAGTGTTGTGCTGCCCCGCAAAGGCCAGCATTTCAATCCGGTGAGGGACGATCGCGACGCACGTCCCGGGTCGCCGGGACTCCCTCTCGCTGCTCTCACAGACTGCCGTTCCGCGAGAGAAGGACGGCAATCGGGCGCGTACTGGAGAACTCTGAAAAGATGATGGCCATCACGGCGGTAATCGGCACCGCCAGAAATGCGCCGGCGATTCCCCACAATTCGGACCACATCGCCAGGCTGACCAGGATGGCGAATGGACTCAGGTTGAGCGAACTGCCCATGACATAAGGATCGAGAAAGTTGCCGATCAGGAACTGGGCGAGTACCAGTCCCAGCAACACCCAGACGATCACGCTCGGATCCTGGAACTGCATGACCGCCATGATGCCTGGGAACAGCACCCCGAGAAATGATCCGATATAGGGAACATAGTTGAGAAGGGCGATCAGCACGGCCCAGAAGGCTGCGAATTCAAGTCCAGCGAAGGCCATGATCCCCCAGCTTGTTGCTCCCAGAAACAAGTTGATGAATGTCTTCAGTGCCAGATAGGATCCGATTCGCTTGTTGATGTCAGCGGTGACCGCCCGAATCCGGGCCACGCGACCGGCATCGCTCGACATGCTTTCGATCTTTTGGCGGAGAAAGCGCCGCTCGGCCAGCAGGAAGGTGGCATACAGGAAGACCACGATGACGCTGACGATGCTCGACGACACCGAGGCCAGCATCGAGCCGAGCAGCCGCTGGATGTTTATCTGGGCGAAAAGTTCCTGACGCAGGGTCGTCCACGTCGGTTCAGTCTCGACGCGCAGGAACACCGCGAGTCTCTGGATGGCGGCCAGAAGCGATTCCTGATATTGCGGGGCAACTGCCAGGAACCTGTCCTTGTTGATCAGGAAAAGATAGACGACGACGAGCAATGAGAGTGTGATGGCGAGCACCGAGAGTGCGTATCTCGCCTGCAGCGGCAGAAGGCTGCCCAGTACCGGAACGCCGTGCATGGCCTGCGCCAGGCCGACGATCACATAGACTACGAAAAGACCGAAGAAGACCGGAACGAAGATGTTCTTGCCGATGTACAGCAGCCAACCTGCGAGCAGCATCAGGGCGGTAGCGTGCACCAGCCGTTGCAGTCTATCCATCCCGCTTTCCTGACAGTCGCGCTGTCATGGTGCTCTGCCGATCCCACCACCCGTTGGCGCTGCATGATCGTTCCGGATATTCGGTCGGTCTGCGGCTTCCGCGCGTGATCATTCACTCGCCTACACGGTTGCCGGGATGGCGGGGATCGTGGGAAGCTGCAAGCCGTTGCGAGCGGTGGCGGCGGCGATGGCGGTGCCGAGGCTCTGCCAGGCGGCTTCGCCGCGACGACCGCAGTTCCCTGTGAGGCTGACGAGGCAAGCGAAGGCACGGGACCCCTCTTCAGATCCGGTGCCGTGGCTGATGGCGCGCCAAACCAACCGGCGCCGCAGTGCCTGTTGGGCGACGTCGTTGGACAGCGGCAGGTCGGGCCCGGCGAATGGACGCAGGATCACGTCGGCAGGCTAGCGAACAGTGCCAAACCGCCTTTCCACAGTGGCAACTGCCACTGCTTCGCGATCACCGATCACTGTCTTGCCGCCGACGAGGGCTCGCGCCACTCACGCGGCGGCGGGCGGCGGTCCCAGCGTTTCTGCCAATAGGCCTTGCGTCCGAACCAGTGCTGACGCTGGTAATGGCTGTCCCAGTATTCGCCGAGAGAGAAATCGGTTTGCGGCAGGCCGAGGTTGGGGCCGCCATTGAGAATGGTGACTGCGCTGCCATTGAACGGGATGGAAAGGAAGCGAGAGTACACCCAGCCGCGGTCACGACCGGCAGTGACATCACACCACCGCCAGTTGGCGACACAGCCGACAACCGTCACCCTTGTCCCGCTCAAGAGCCAAGTGACGGTCGGGAAGTTCTTTTCGGGTCCCGCGCGGACATTGACAGAGGTTGTCGTGGTCGCAGTCAGTTCCGCCGCAGCAGAAAGGCACGAGGTACCGGCGAGGGCCAGTGCGAGCACCAATTTCAGAGGCCTGAGCATAGACATCCTGTCGAAGGTTGATTCAATCTTGGCGCCACGACTGCCCACCACCGGCAGCGCCTTCGCAGACTCGTCGGCGGAGACCGCCCGAAGCGGTTGGCTCGTTGCCGCTTACCGGAATGGCATATGGCGGCCAAGTCACTGGCGCATGCCGGCGAAAGGGATGGAAATTCGAGAACCTGAGAGAAATTATCCTTGATCGCCGCGGCACCGGTCAACGTGAGTTTCCATCATGGATCGAGGCCCAGGAGGCGCGCAAGCCGTGCCCGCCGTTCGGCCCGGGGTCCCAGTCCTGCCCCAGGCTCGCGCGCCAGCGCTGGCGAAGCGGGATCCGCTTGCGGTCAGCGTCGCTGAACAACGAGTGGCACCACCGACCATGCCCGGCACGGGATCGGCTGCGGCGTGCGCGCAGGGAGGGATCCGCGCCGGCAGGGGGCGCGCGGGAAGCCGCGTCCGGGCTGCCGCCAAGCCAGTGCTGACGCACGGCCGACGTTCGCCTGTACGGCTGTCGGCGAAGTTTTTCAGGCGGCGCGCGCGACTGCAGTCGTATCGATCGCGCTGTCGGCGGCGAGCCCACGGCGCCACTTCTCCACCTGCTGCAACAAGTCGTCCGGCCTCCTCCGGACCACTTCCGGCCTGCCCGCATGGATGCGGCCGTCGTTGCCGTCAAGGCACAGCCAGTCGCCCTCGGCGAGGTCGTGGCTGCCAATCCGGCAGCGGCGCGCCTGCGGGTCGACCACCAGTTCGCGGCAGCCGACCAGGCAGACCTTGCCGAGCTGTCTCGCCACCACCGCTGCATGTGAGGTGCGGCCACCGAGGGCGGTCAGGATACCGGCGCTGATCGCTATCCCGGCGATGTCCGCCGTCGCGGTTTCGTGGCGCACCAGCAGCACGGGATCGCCGGCCGCTGCCAGCCGCTCCGCGGCTTCGACGTCGAGAACCAGGCGACCGACGGCGATGCCGATTCCTGCCGGGGTCGCGCTGGCCAGGAGCTGCAGTTCGTCCGGTCGTGCCAGTGTGACTTCCTCGATGGCGGCCACGTCGATTCCCTGCAGTTGCACCAATGCCGCTGCGGGATCGATCAGTCCGGCGGCCACCATTTCGACTGCGATGCGCAGGGCCGCCAGTGGCGTCCGCTTGGCGGCGCGCGTCTGCAGCATGAACAGCCTGCCATCCTCGACCGTGAACTCGAACTCCTGCGCGTCGCCGAACTCCACCTCGAGCTTCACGGCGATCGCCTCGATCTCGCGCCGGGTGTCCGGTAAGAGTTTCGCCAGTGGCACCTCGTCCGCCAGCGCGTGCCTACCCGAGACCACGTCCTCACCCTGCGCATTGAACAGGAAATCCATGTCGAGCTCGTTGGCTCCGGTCGACGGGTCGCGCGAGAAGGCCACACCAGCACCCGACATGCCCCCGGCGTTGCCGAAGACCATGCGCTGCACCGTCACTGCCGTCCCCGGCGAGTCACCGATGTTGCGCGCCCGGCGATAGCTTACGGCCTTCTCCGCCTGCCATGAACGAACCACCGCCACTGCCGCCTGCTCGAGTTGCCGCATCGGGTCCTGCGGAAACGGTGCGCCGGTGAGTTCCTGGAAGAGCGCCAGATAGTCGCGCGTCAGCGCGGCGAGACTGCGAAAATCGATCTCGCGCGGGCTGCCGGCGCCGCAGGCGCGCATGCACTCCTCGAGACCGCTGGCGAAGGCGCTTGCCGGGCAATCGTGCACCACCTCGGCGAAGCCCTGCACGAGGCGGCGGTAACAGTCCCAGGCCAGGCGCGGATTGCCGGTGCTGCGGATGATCGCGTCGACCGTCAGATCGTTGACGCCGACGTCGAGCAGCGTTTCCATCATCCCGGGCATCGATATCGGCGCGCCGCTGCGAACCGAGACGAGCAGCGGCCGCCGCCGCGCGCCGAAACCGAGCCCGCTCTCCCGTTCGATGTGGCGGATCCCGTCGGCGAGTGCGTCACGCAATTCGCTCGTTGCGCCGCCTGCGG
This sequence comes from Candidatus Accumulibacter similis, assembly GCA_013347225.1. NCBI lineage: Bacteria > Pseudomonadati > Pseudomonadota > Betaproteobacteria > Candidatus Accumulibacter > Candidatus Accumulibacter similis. The sequence goes on from CP054595.1 coordinate 543,740, forward strand.
CGGTGACGGCCTGCCTGGCGAGACCGGTGGAGACGACGAAGCCCTGCGGGACCGGCAGCCCGGCAGCGGTCATCGCCACCAGGTTGAAGGCCTTGAAGCCCATTTCGTCTACGCTGCCCGTTCGCGACGCGGCCACCTTGCCGCCGAACAGGAACACCGGGCGTGGTGATGCAGATGCTGCAGCCATGATGTCATTCTCCTAGTGTGCGGCAACTTCGCTCAGTGCGTGGTCGCGGAACTTCAGGGCGACGCGCATCAGCTCGTCTGCCGCCTGTTCGAGGCTCTTGCCGGTCTCCGCCAGGACATGGAGCTCGCGGAAGTTGCCGGCGCGGGCCAGCAGCGCGGCCTCGGCCGCGCGCTCGGCGTCGTCGCATTGATGCTCGAGGGCGACGATGCGGTGCACACCGGCGAGCAGGTCCTGGATGTCTTCGCGTGACGCTCCGTCACGACCACTGCGGGCGGTGGCAACGACCTTGACGTACTCCTGGGCGGCGGCCAGGACCAGCCGCGTCAGCGTCTCGAGCTGGCGGCAAAGCTCGCCGCCGCTTTCCGCGGGCAGGGTCGTCAGGCGGAAGGCCGCATCCTCGAGGCAGTCGACGACCTCGTCGGCAGCTTCGATGAGCTGCGTCACAAAGGCCGCCGGGTCGCTGCGGCGCATCGCCAGCCGTGCCGACTGGACCAATTCGTCGGCCTGCGACTCCCACGCCTTGGCGCGCTCGGCGTTGTTGCCGAAGTGCCGCTGCCAGTCGGCCAGGCGGGCGCGCAGCAGACAGTCGCGCAGGCCCGCAGCCACCTCCCAGGTCAGCGCCGCGTGCTCGGCCGCCATGTCCAGCAACCGCTCTTCCGCGCTGCGGAAGAAGCGCGACAGTTCGACGACCACCTCGTCCTCGATGAGCAGGATCTGCTTGCCTTCGCGCAATCCGAGCGTGGCCGTGCGGAAGACGAACTGCATGAACTGCCGCGCCAGATGGCGCGGCAGCACGTCGTGCAGGAAGAGGCCGGGTCGGTAATCGCCCTTCGCCGCGAGCGCCAGCCCGCGATAGATCAGTTCCTCGCCCCCGCACTTGAGGAAGCCCATGTGTCCGATGTCCTCGTCGGCCGCCCATTTCAGCAGCTCGGCCGCGTCGGCCTTGCCGAGCAGGCTGCGCAGCCGTTTGCGCGCTCTGTTCCAGTCGATCAGGAAGACCAGCCGGGAACCGAGAAAGGTGAGAAAGTCGAGCAGCCCATCGCGGTCGCCGGCCTCATGGCGCGCAACCGCGAGGTGATAGAGGCCGTCGTCCATGGCGCCGTCGTGGCGCGACAGGATGTCATCCCAGCGTACGTCCCAGCACGCGAACAGCGAAGCGAAGAAGTTCAGTCGCTGCAGGTGCACATCCGAGTACAGCGTCGTCACCCTCAGGTCGTCGACACGGATCACCAGGACATGCGCGTCGGTCGTGCCGATGTCGTTCTGGATCACCACCACCCCGCCCGAACGTGCGGCAGTCGTGCCGAGTCCCGGATGATCGAACTTCAGCGGTGCCGTGCGCCTGACCCCTTGCATGAAGGCCGCGACGAGTTCGCGATCGTCGTCCGCCAGACCGTAGGTCATCGCGTCGTCCACCAATTCGGTCGCCAGAGCCGCCTGCAGGACGTTGAGCTCCCTGTGCAGGTCCATCACCAGCAGATGCAGGCTGTCACCATGGTGGCGGTCGGCACGCGTCATGGCGTCGATGCACTCGGCTTCGATCATGTCGTCCTCAGTCGTGGCCGCCACCGCGAGCGATGCCAGTCGCTCGCCGTAGCTGCTGCTCACCTCGCCGTCGGCGACTGCCGCCAGCGGTGCGATCATCTCGCGTACCGCGGCCAGCAGCTGGCACACGATCGCCCCCGAGTGCGGAACCAGGTACGGGCCTTCTGGACTGCGCCGCGCCGCAGCGACCACCTGGTCGAGTTCGGGCTGATCGACGGACGATGCGATGCGCTCCTCGCGCAGTGTGGAGAAGGGGCGCTCGAGGTTGTCGGCGCGCAAGCGTGCGCCCTGCAGCAGCGAGAAGTAGTACTTGGCGCGGTCGTTGGCGGTCAGCGCATCGTTGACCAGCGTCGGCAGCAGGAGCGCGTCCTCTCCAAGCGCGCCGACGATCTTGAGCTTTTCAGTCATGTGTAAGGACCTGGTGACGGGACCGGTGCACAATGCACGGCCTGTGTTGCAGCCCGATGTCTTCGCGGTTGCGGATCGATGACGATGGTGCCGCCGGCTGTGGCCGAGTGCCGGGAAACGCCGCAAGCCGGGCGACCGGGCGACGCTGCCGCTGCGAGCGACGATTCGCCAGTCCCTCGCGGGCGCACACCGTTCCCCGCCATGGATGGCGGATGATGTCCGCTTCGCGTCCGGCGACGGTATCGCCATCCTCTCTGGCTGGCGTTAAGCTGGCGGTGTTCACATTGATCGAGGTGCAGAAATGTCCGCAGCAGGGGTTTCCGGCGAGCGCCGCGCCGCACTCGTCGCCATCGACGCGACTCTGACCTCGGCCATGACGCGCCCATGCAACGGCCCCACCGTCCCGCCGGCGGAGATCAAGGATCACAGCGAGCTGGTGCTTGCCGGGCGCTTTGCGCCCGTGCCGGGCGTAGACGAATGCCTGCAGGATCCGGGAGAAGCGCGTGCTTGAACTGCGCCCGAACTGCGAGGCCTGCGACCGTGACCTGCCGGCGGACTCGAGCGAGGCGATGATCTGCTCGTTCGAATGCACCTTCTGCGCTGCCTGCGCCCAGTCACGACTGGGCGGGCGTTGCCCCAACTGCCGCGGCGAACTGCTGCGTCGTCCGCGGCGACCGGCGGACGGCCTGGCGCGTCACCCGGCGTCCACGCGGCGCGTCTACAAGCCGGCGGCGGTTGTCGGCAGCGGCGACAGGCCCGGGAACCATGCAGCCGCGTGACTTGGTGCTGGCGCTGCTGGTGGTGACGGTCTGGGGCCTCAACTTTTCCGTCATCCGCATCGGGGTTGCCGACGTGCCGCCGCTGTTGCTGGGCGCGCTGCGTTTCCTGCTCGCGGCCTTCCCGGCGCTGCTCTTCCTGCGCCCACCGAAGGTTCCGTGGCGCCTCTATCTGGCCTACGGCATGACCATTTCGGTCGGACAGTTCGCCTTCCTGTTCTCGGCCATCCACCTCGGCATGCCGTCGGGCCTTGCTTCGCTGGTCCTGCAGTCACAGGCCTTCCTGACGATGGTCTTCGCCACCTTCTGGCTCAACGAGCGCTGGCGGGGCCACCAGCTCGGCGGACTGCTGCTGGCAGCGGGTGGCCTGGCGCTGATCGGTTCGGCGCATGGCCTGACGATGCCCCTGGCAGGCTTTCTCCTGACGCTCGCCGCCGCCACGATGTGGGCGATTGGCAACATCGTCACCCGTGCCGTGAGCCACTGCGGGCCGATCAACCAACTCGCCTTCGTCGTCTGGGCCAGCCTCGTGCCACCGCTGCCCTTCCTCGTGCTGTCGTTGCTGCTCGAGGGGCTGCCGGCGATCGACGCGGCGATCGGCGCCTTGAGCCTCCGCTCCTTCGCCGCGGTGGCCTATCTCGCATGGGCAGCGACGCTGCTCGGGTACGGTCTGTGGACGCGTCTGCTCGCCCGTTACCCGGTCAACCAAGTTGCGCCGTTCAGCCTGCTGGTGCCGTTGGTCGGGCTGACGACCGGCTGGCTGGCGTTTGGCGAGACGCTGCAACCGGTCCACTTCGCCGGTGCCGCGCTGCTGATGCTGGGCCTCGCCATCAACCTGTTCGGCCGCCGCCTGCTGGTCCGGGTCGGAGTGCGACCATGACGCTGTCGGTGTGGTTCGTCGTCACCCCGAACGTCCTGCTGCTCGACTACGTCGGGCCCGCGGAGACTCTGCGCATGGCCGCCGAGATGGGCGGCGACTTCCTTCTCCACCACGTCGCGCCGACGCCGCGCCTCGCCACCTCGCTAACTGTCGACATCGCAGGAATGAGTGCGCTGCCGCCCGAACTGCCGTCGCACAGCTTGGTCGTCGTCACCGGCAACGCCTGCGAAGTGGAGGACTACGCGCGGCCGGAAGCGCTCGCCGTCGTCGACTGGCTGCGCCGCGCGCCACGCGCCGACACCTGCATCGCCAGCATCTGCTCCGGCGCATTGCTGCTGGCTGCTGCTGGCCTGCTCGACCATCGCCAGTGCACGACCCACCACAGCCTGATCGACGATCTGCGGGTGGCGGCACCGACTGCACTGGTGCAGGAGAACCGGATCTTTGTCGAGGACGGACCGGTGCTGACCAGCGCCGGCATCACTACCGGCATCGACCTGGCGCTATACCTGATCGAGCGCCATGCGGGTGCCGCGCTGGCCGCGCGGGTCGCGCGCCGTCTGGTCGTCTACCTGCGCCGCAGCGGCCATGACGAGCAACTTTCCCCATGGCTGAGCCATCGCAACCACCTGCATCCGGCCGTGCATCGCGCGCAGGACGCCATTGCGAGCGAACCGCTGCGAGCCTGGACGCTGGCTGAACTGGCCCAACGGGCGCACGTCAGCGAGCGGCACCTGACGCGACTGTTTGCCGAACACGCCGGCATCGGTGTCACCGCTTACCAGCAGCACCTTCGGATTGCGCGTGCCCGCGAACTGCTTGGCGATCGGCGGCTGTCGGTCGAGCGCGTCGCCGAACTGAGCGGCTTCAATTCGGCACGCGACTTCCGCCGCGTGTGGCGACGCCACGAAGGCACTGCCCCGAGTGCGCGGCGAGGGAAGGCAACGAGCGCGGGCTGCTAGCCGTCCGTCTGTCTCGTTGCTCAGCAGCGCCGGCCGCAGCAGCGTCCCCGCGGCGACAACGCTGCTCGTATGGCGACGCGACGGTCAGGAGCGGCGCCGCGGCAGCAGCCGGTGCAGCCAGGCGATACCGTCGTCCACGTAGGTGAAGACGACCGGGATGACGAGCAGGCTGAGGAAGGTCGAGGTGATCAGTCCGCCGATGACGACGATCGCCATCGGCGCGCGGAAACTGGGGTCGGTACCGAGGCCGATGGCGATCGGCAGCATGCCGGCGCCCATGGCGACGGTCGTCATGACGATCGGCCGGGCGCGCTTGCTGCAGGCGTCCAGCAGGGCGTGCCAGCGGTCGAGACCGAGATCCCGGCGGGCGAGGACGATGTAGTCGATGAGCAGGATCGAGTTCTTGGTGGCGATTCCCATCAGCATGATGAGGCCGATCATTGACGGCATCGACAGCGCCGTCCCGGTGACGAAGAGGGCGAGAAAGGCGCCGGGTACCGACAGGACGAGGGCGACGAGGATCGTCACCGGCTGCACGAAGTCCTTCAGCAGGAGGACCAGGACGGCATAGATGCAGAGCACGCCGGTGAGCATCGCCAGCCCGAAGCCGCGGAACAGCTCGCCCATCGCCTCGGCATCGCCGACCGTCGTCTGCAGGATTCCCGGTGGCAGCTTCTGCAGGCTCGGCAGCGCCAGCGCCAGCGCCTCGACCTCACCCAGCGGCTGCTGGTTGAGTTCGATCTCGAAGTTGATGTTGCGCAGGCGGTCGTAGCGGTCGATCTCGGCCGGACCGGCGGCGAGATTCAGGCTGGCGACATGCCCGATCATCACCGGGCCATTCGTTCCCGGTACCGTCAGACGCTCGAGCAGGCCCAGATCCTGGCGCGCCGCCGCTGGCAGCTTGACGACGATCGGCACCTGCCGCTGCGCCAGGTTGAGCTTGGCGAGGCTCTGGTCGTAGTCGCCGGCGGTGGCGATGCGCAGTGCTTCGGCGATCGCCGCCGAAGTCACACCGAGGTCGGCAGCGGCGGCGAAATCCGGCCGGACCACCAGTTCCGGACGCACCAGCCCGGCACTCGAGGTGATGGCGCCGATTCCAGGCAGGCTGCGCAGTTCGCGTTCAACGACGCGCGCATGCTCGGCGAGCAGCGCGCCGTCCTCACCCGCCAGAACAAGAATGTACTTCTCGCTCGAACCGCCGAGACCCACCTTCACCTGGACACCCGGCAGGGCGCTCAGGGCGGCACGCAACTGCTGCTCGACGTCCTGCTTTCTGACGCCGCCGCGCTCGGCGCGCGTCGTCATGTTGATGGTCAGCGTCGCCTTGCGCACCTCGGCCGCGCCGCGCGGCGCAAAGGGATCGCTGCCGGTCGCACCGCCGCCGATGGCCGTGTAGACCATTCGCACATGCGGGTTCCGTTCGACGATCCGCCGCGCCGCTTCGGCGGCGGCGAGGCTTTCGCGGAAGCTGCTGCCGGGTTGCAGCGCGAGATAGACTTGCGTCTGCGAGAGGTCGTCGGGTGGCAGGAAGCCCTTCGGCAGCAGTGGCAGGAGCGCAAAGGAGCCGATGAAGAAGGCGAGCGCGGCGACCACCGTCGTCCGCCGGTGCGACAGGCAGACGGTCGCCCAACGGCTGTAGAGCCGGAGCCAGGCTGCCTCCGGCTGGTTGCCGCGCGGCGGGCGCAGCAGGTAGGCGGCCATCATCGGCGTCAGCATGCGTGCGACGACGAGCGAGAAGAAGACGGCGATCGCTGCCGTCCAGCCGAAATGGACGAAGAACTTGCCAGCGACACCACTCATGAAGGCGGTCGGCAGGAACACTGCGATCAGGGTGAAGGTGGTCGCGATGACTGCCATGCCGATCTCGTCCGCGGCCTCCATCGCCGCCTGGTACGGTGTCTTGCCGAGCCGCAGGTGGCGCATGATGTTCTCGATCTCGACGATCGCGTCGTCGACGAGGATGCCGACCACCAGCGACAGCGCGAGCAGGGTGACGACGTTCAGGGTGAAGCCCAGCAGGTACATGGCGGCGAAGGTCGGGATGACCGACAGCGGCAGGGCGACTGCCGACACCAGCGTCGCCCGCCAGTCCCGGAGGAAGAACCAGACGACGACGACGGCGAGGAACGCGCCCTCGAGCAGCAGCCACATCGAGCCCTCGAAGTTGTCGACCACCGGGTCGACGAAGTTGAACGCTTCGCTGATGCTGATGTGCGGATGTGCCGCCTGCAAGCCCTGCAGCGCCGCCTGCACACCCTGGGCGACGGCCACCTCGCTGGCGCCACGGGCACGCACGATCTCGAAGCCGACAACCGGCCGACCATCGAGCAGGGCTGCCGAGCGTTGCTCGGCGACAGTATCGCTGACCGTCGCCAGCTCGCTCAGGCGCACGCGCCGGCCATCGCCGAGGGCGATCTCCAGCGCCGCGAGTTCCTCGGCGGACTGCACCGTCGCCAGCGTGCGCACCGACTGTTCGGCCCCGCCGACATCGGCGCGACCACCGGCGGCCTCCTGCTGCACCTCGCGCAACTGGCGCGAAATGTCCGCCGCCGTCGCCCGCAGTGCCAAAAGGCGGGCGGGGTCGAGTTCGATGCGGATTTCACGGCTGACGCCGCCGACGCGGGTGACCGAGCCCACCCCGCGCACGCTGAGAAGCGTTCGCGTCACCGTGTTGTCGACGAACCAGGACAGTGCTTCGTCGTCGAGGCGGCTCGATGCGACGGTGTAGGTGAGAATCGGTGCACCGGCGAGAGTGACCCGCGAGATCACCGGATCCTTCAGGTCGGCGGGCAGATCGGAGCGGATGCGGGAAACCGCGTCGCGTACGTCGTCGACTGCTTCCTGCGTCGGCTTCTCGAGCCGGAACTCGACGGTGACCGTCGCCAGGCTGTCCTGCACCTTGGTGTAGATGTGCTTGACCCCCTGCAGCGTCGCCACCGAGTTCTCGATCCGGCGCGCCACCTCGTTTTCCATCTGTGCCGGTGCCGCTCCGGGCAGGCTGGCACTGACGGCAACGGTCGGCAGGTCGACGTCGGGAAACTGCTGGATGCCCATCCCGTTGAAGGCCATCAGGCCGAGCAGCGTGAGCAGGGCGAAGAGCAGCAACGAGGGGATCGGGTTGCGGATCGACCACGCCGAGACATTCATTGCCGCGTCTCGGCAGCGACCAGACGAACCGTGTCGCCATCGGCAAGGAAGGCGCCGCCGCTGGCGACCACCATCTCGCCGGCGGCCAGACCGCTGCTGATCTCGACCCGGTCGCCCTGGCGACGACCGCTGCCAACCTTCACCTGGCGCACGGTCGCCAACTGCTCCGCGCTTGCCGCCGCCGCCGCATCGATGCGGAAGACGAAGCTGAAGCCGTCGCGCAGGAGCACTGCCGACTGTGGCAACGTCAGTGCCGGGCGGCGCCCGAACTCGAACTGCCCGCGCACGAACATCCCGGCGCTCAGGACATCGGCGGCAGCCGGCGGCAGATCGACATAGACCAGGCCGTTGCGCGTCTGCGGATCGACGGTCGGCGCGACGGCGCGCACGCTGCCCTCGACACGGGAGCCGCCGGGGGCCTCGAGGCGCGCCGGGACGCCGCGCCGGAAGTACGCCAGCTCACCGGCAGTGACCTCGGCACGCCATTCGAGGCGGCCGCCGCGAATCAGGCGAAAGAGTTCCTGCCCCGGCTGCGTCAGCGAACCGACCGTCGCCGTGCGGGCGGCGATGATGCCGTCGTCCGGCGCCAGGACATCTGCCTTGCCGCGCCGCAGCTCGGCCGAGCGCAGGCGGGCCTGTGCCGCATGCAGCCGGGCGAGCGCCGTTTCGGCGGCGGTCTGGCTCTGGATCCCCTGCTGTGGGCTGTAGAATCCCCTGTCGCGCAACTGCTTCGCGCGCTCGTGGTTGGCGCGCGCCTCGCTCAGCGTCGCTGCGGCCTCGGCCACTGCCGCCCGCGTCTCGGCCAGTTCGCTGTCGACCGCATCGCTGTCGATGCGCGCCAGGACGGCGCCCTTGCGTACCCGGTCACCGACGTTGGCGCGCACCTCGGTGATGCGGTAATTGCTCAGCTCGGGGCCGATGATCGCCTCCTGCCAGGCGGCGACGTTGCCACCCGCCGCCAGCGTCCGCGGCCAGTCGAGCAGTTCCGGCGTCACCGCGCTGACCGTCAGCGCCGGCCGGGCCGCCGGCTGCGGCGCGGAGGAGGATGCCTGCGGCTGGCACCCGGCCATCGCGACTGTCGCTACCGCCGCCGCGAAGGCGACGATCCGCGTGTTCTTGCCTGTCGTCATCGTTTGAACAAGCCATTGATCTGGGTTAGTATTCCGCGCGGCAAGGGGATGGTCTTGTCTGTACCTGGTCAACACCACTGCAAATTGGCGTAAACAATACCAAAGAGGAGGTCAAGTTATCATGAGTAGTGTGATGTATGAGCGAATGCGGGTGAATCCCAAATTCCAGGAACTGGTCCAGAAGCGGGGGCGCTTCGCGTGGACCCTGTCGGCGATCGTCCTGATCCTGTTCTACGGCTTCTTCATGTTCGTCGCCTTCAACCCGGGGCTGCTCGGGCAGAAGATCGCCGAGGGATCGATGTGGCCCATCGGTTACACGGTCGAAATGGTCCTGTTCGTCTTCTTCTGGCTGCTGACGCTGGTCTACGTCCGCCGCGCCAACGGCGAGTTCGACGACCTGACGCAGGAAATGATCAAGGAAGCACAGAAACTGGGGGAGGGCAAATGATCGCACGCACCCTATCGGCCTTCGCGTTCCTTGGCCTTGCCGGCCTGGCGCATGCCGGCCCGGCCGTGGAAGCGGCCGCCAAGCAGGCGACCAACTGGCACGCGATCATCATGTTCCTGATCTTCGTGTCGCTGACGCTGTTCATCACCAAGTGGGCGGCCAGCCGGACCAAGACGACGGCTGACTTCTACACCGCCGGCGGCGGCATCACCGGCTTCCAGAACGGTCTGGCGATCGCCGGCGACTACATGTCGGCAGCGACGCTGCTCGGTCTGACGGCGATGGCCTACAGCCAGGGCTACGACGCCTACATCTACATGCTCGCGTTCTTCGCCGGCTGGCCGATCATCCTCTTCCTGATGGCGGAACGTCTGCGCAACCTCGGCCGCTTCACCTTTGCCGACATCACCTCGTACCGGCTCGACCAGGGCACGGTGCGGACGATGGCGGCGATCTCGTCGCTGGTGGTGGTCGTCTTCTACCTGATCGCGCAGATGGTTGGCGCCGGGCAGCTGATCAAGCTGCTCTTCGGCCTCGACTACAATATCGCGATCTTCATCGTCGGCATCCTGATGATGGTCTATGTCGCCTTCGGCGGCATGGTGGCGACGACCTGGGTGCAGATCATCAAGGCCTGCCTGCTGCTCTGCGGTGGCACGCTGACGCTGATCCTCGCCTACACGCAGTTCGGCTTTTCCTTCACCGAACTGCTGACCAAGGCGGAAGCGGTGCACAAGCTGGGTGCCAGGCTGATGGCACCGGGCAGCCTGCTCGCCGATCCGATCACCGCCATCTCGCTCGGTCTCGGCCTGATGTTCGGTACCGCCGGCCTGCCGCACATCCTGATGCGCTTCTTCACCGTCGGCAACGCCAAGGAGGCGCGCAAATCGGTGGTCTATGCCTCCGGCTTCGTCGGTTTCTTCTTCAACGTCATCTTCCTGATGGGCCTCTGTGCGGTCCTCATCGTCGGCCAGAACCCCGAGTTCTTCGAGGGCGGCGTCGTCGGCGGCAAGCTGATCGGCGGCGGCAACATGGTCGCCATGCACCTTGCCAGGGCAGTTGGCGGCAACATGCTGCTCGGTTTCCTGGCGGCGGTCGCCTTCGCCACCATCCTGGCGGTCGTTGCCGGGCTGGCGCTGGCCGGCGCGGCGGCGATCTCGCACGACATCTACGCGCGCGTCATCCGCAAGGGCCAGGCAACCGAGAAGGAGGAAGTGCGCGTCTCGCGTTACGCCGTCATCGGTCTGGGCCTGCTGGCGATCGTCCTCGGCATCGCGTTCGAGAAGATGAACATCGCCTTCATGGTCGGCCTGGCGTTCGGCGTCGCTGCCGCAGCCAACTTCCCGGTGCTGATCCTGTCGATGTACTGGAAGGGACTGACGACGCGCGGCGCGATCTGGGGTGGCTACGGCGGCGTCATCTCGGCCGTCCTCTTCGTCCTCTTCTCGAAGTCGGTGTGGGTCGACGTGCTCGGCAACAAGGCGGCGCTGTTCCCCTACACGCAGCCGGCGCTGTTCGCCATGCCGATCGCCTTCCTCCTCGCCTACATCATGTCGAAGAGTGACACCAGTCCGCGTGCCAAGGCCGAGATCGACGCCTTCGAGGACCAGTACGTGCGTGCCCAGACCGGTTTCGGCGCCTCCGGCGCCAGCCACTGAGTCGGTCGCATCACCTTCAGCCCTGGCGGGGCAGCAGCCCGCCAGGGCTTTTTGCCGTCTGCGCTGTCGACGGCGAGCGAACGCTGCTGCAATGGACCGACGGCTGTTGCACACCGCTCCGGCGGGTCCCCCTCCGTAGAGCTCCTGTCGTCCGCCCTCGCCACGCCGATGCCTGCCCCGTTGGCCGCAGCATCGCACGCGCCTAAAGAAATCTCCGCAACCGCCGTGAACTCACTCGTCTAGGAAACGAATCAGCGGAGCCGCCGGATGCAGCCACACCCCAGAATCATCGCCGCCACTCTGATCGCGCTGGCGCCATCGCCGGCGCCGGCTGCCTGGCAGGTGATCTCGGCCGAGCCGGGCAAGCGGATCGAGATCGACCGTGGCAGCATCACTCGCGACGAGCGCGGACGTACCGTCGCTCTCGGGCGCATCATCCTCGACAAGCCGATCATCGATCCGAAGACCTCCTCGGCCTACCGCATCGTCCAGGCGCTGAGCAGCTACGATTGTGCGGCGCGCAGCTACAGCACGCTCAAGCGCAGCTACTTCAAGGAAGAAGGCCAGTTGCTGCGGGAGGATGAGGTCAAGGTGCAGATCGAGATGCCGGTTCGCTCGGGGATGCTCGACGACAAGCTGCTGCGCGAGGTATGTCGCCCAAAGCCCGGCGGCGAAGCGGCCATCGCCGCCCGCCGCACCGCCGACAAGGTCAACGAGGCCACTGGCGAGCTGCGCAAGGCGAACGAGGCACTGGTACAGAACGATGTCCGCCGTGCCAACCTGCAGACTCCGCCGCCGGCCGCCCCGAAACCCGAGCCCGAGCCCGGCACGCGGCGCGTTCCGCCCGCCGGGGCGACCGCCGCGGCCGCCTCCGCCGCCCCGGCCACCCCGGTGCCTCGTTCCGTGCGCGGCACGCAGGTCGCGCGCACCGAGCCGACCGCCATGACGCCACGTGCCGGCAGGGCGCAGGCGGTGGACCGCTCCGACCCCGGCGGCGCCCTGCGGCCAGCCCGACCGCATGACTGGTCGTACGAAGGGGAGACCGGTCCGGAACACTGGGGCAACCTGAAGCCCGAGTACGCCCTCTGCGCGTCCGGCATGCGACAGTCGCCGATCGACATACGCGATGGCTTTCGCGTTGACCTGGAGCCGATCCAGTTCCGCTATCGTCAGTCCGAGCTTCGCGTCATCGACAACGGGCACACGATCCAGGTCGAGGTCGGCGGCAGCAGCATCAGCCTCCTCGGCAAGACTTACGAGTTGATCCAGTTCCACTTTCATCGGCCGTCGGAAGAGCGCGTGAACGGCAAGGCCTTCGAGATGGTGGCGCATCTCGTTCATCGCTCGGACGACGGCCGCCTGGCGGTCGTCGCCGTCCTGCTCGAGAAGGGCATGGAGCACCCGTTGATCCAGACGGTATGGAACAACCTGCCGCTGGAGAAGGGGGAGTACGTGATGCCCCCTGGCCTGGGCATCGATCTCGCCCAACTGCTGCCGGCCGACCGGAGCTACTACACCTACATGGGCTCGCTGACCACACCGCCCTGCAGCGAGGGCGTGCTGTGGCTGGTGCTGCGGCAACCGCTGCAGATTTCCGCCGAGCAACTGGCGATATTCTCCCGCCTCTACCGGCACAATGCCCGCCCGATCCAGCCGAGCTTCGGTCGCATGGTCAAGGAATCGCGCTGAGCCGGGGGCGGCTACGCCGTGCCGGCTGCCGCCTCGGCAGGTGCCACGCAGGCGCGGCTTCGTCACCAGCCGTCAAGCATCGGCAATCACCGTGCACACCACGCGGCGCTCGCGACGCGGTCCGTCGAACTCGCAGAGGAAGACGTTCTGCCAGCGCGACAGGCCGAGCCGGCCATCGATCAGCGGTATCGTTTCGGACGGACCGACCAACCCGGCCTTGAGATGGGCGTCGCCATTGCCGTCCTGCTCGTCGTGCAGCCAGACGCCACGTGGAATCAGCCGCTGCAGCAGGTTGACCACGTCCGTCTGGACGCTTTCGTCCCAGTTCTCCTGAATCATGATGGCGCAGGTCGCACCCTGTGCGTAAAGTGATACCAGGCCGTCGCGGATGCCACTGCGCGCCACCACCGCTGCCACCTCGTGCGTGATGTCCAGCAGTTGCTCACGCCGCTGGGTAGCGATGGTCACCGTCTCGCGCATGCTTTGCCCTCCCTGATCGTGCCGAGCGGCTGCGGGCCGCGGCAACCGGCTGCCGTCTTCAGCCGTGCAGCCGGCCTCCGTGGCCAGCGGCGAAGCGCGCGTGCGCGGCGGTCAGGCAAGGCAGCGGGCTGCGAAGCCGCAGCATTTTCTGGGATAATACGCCGCGAACCCGCCGCACGGGGCTCCGGAAGCCGGATGCAGCAGCGCCGACGCCGGACGAAATGCGACAGCTTCCGGTCTGCGGTGCGTTGCCGGAAGAACCACGTGCGCAACCGGGGCCTCGCGATGCTGATCTGGTTCGTCGTCATCTATTTGCTGCTGTCGATTGCCATCGGGCTCTATGCAGCGACGCGCGTGCACAACAGCAAGGACTTCGCCGTTGCCGGACGCTCGCTGCCGCTGCCGGTGGTCACGGCCACGGTCTTCGCCACCTGGTTCGGCGCCGAGGCGGTCTTCGGCGTTTCCGCAACCTTCGTCAAGGACGGTCTGCGCGGCGTCGTCGCCGATCCCTTCGGCGCCAGCCTGTGCCTGGTGATCGCCGGCATCTTCTACGGCACCACGCTGTACCGGCTCAACATCCTCACCCTGGGCGATTTCTTCCGTCTGCGCTACAACCGCACGGTCGAGGTGTTGACGACGCTATGCATCGTCGCCTCGTATCTCGGCTGGGTGTCGGCACAGATCAAGGCCCTCGGCCTGGTCTTCAGTGTCGTCACCGATGGCGCGATTCCGCCTGCCGCCGGCATGATTCTCGGTACCCTGATCGTCCTCACCTATACCACCTTCGGCGGCATGCTCTCGGTCGCCGTTCTCGACTTCGTGCAGATCAGTGTCGTCATGGGAGGCATGCTCTACATCGCCCACCTGATTGCCGGCATCAGCGGCGGTGTCGTGGTCGTCGTCGGGCAGGCGGCAGCGGCCGGCAAGCTCGACTTCTTCCCAGACACCGGTGCTGCCGAGTGGCTGGCGTTCATCGCCGCCTGGATGACGATGATGCTGGGCTCGATCCCGCAGCAGGATGTCTTCCAGCGCGTCACCTCGGCACGGACGGCGAGGATCGCCATCTACGCTTCGATCCTCGGCGGCGGGCTCTACTTCTGCTTCACCTTCGTGCCGATGTTCATCGCCTACGCCGCGACGCTGATCAATCCGGAGCAGTTCAACGCATTGATCGAAAGCGATGCCCAACTGGTCCTGCCGACACTGGTCCTCGAACACACGCCGGTCTTCGCGCAGGCAATCTTCTTCGGTGCCGTCCTGTCGGCGATCATGAGCTGCTCTTCAGCCACGCTGCTGGCACCTTCGGTGGCATTCTCGGAAAACATCGTGCGCAACTTCTTTCCCGCGATCGGCGACCACGCGTTCCTGCGCATCATGCGCCTGACGCTGGTCTGCTTCGCCGCCATCGTCCTCGTCTTCGCGCTGAATTCCGAAGCCTCGATCTTCAAGATGGTCGAGAACGCCTACAAGGTGACGCTTGCTGGCGCCTTCGTGCCGCTGTTCTTCGGCGCCTACTGGCAGCGCGCCACCACCCAGGGCGCATTGGCGGCGATCGTCGGCGGCCTCGTCTCCTGGCTGCTGATCGAACTGCTGGTTGACGCGCCGCTGGTTCCCGCACAACTGATCGGACTCGGGGTCAGCATGCTCGGCATGATCGCCGGCTCGCTGTTGCCGCAGCGGATCGGTGGGTCGACTCCGGCGCATGATCTGCATGCCCGCATGCACCACCGTGCAGCCGCCCAGACGCACCACGCGACAGCGCTGCACCAGCATGGTCGAAAGTGAGTACCAGGCGCGATCGGACGCAAGCCTCACGCCGATGTTCGGGTCGAACGGCGACGCGACGGTCGGCGCCGGACGGACCGGTCGGCCACTGCCCCGACCGACACGCCTGCCACTCTACCTGGCGCTGGCCTATCTGGTGCTGGTCGTCTACGCCAGCCTTTACCCCTTCGCCAACTGGCGCCATCTCGGCGTTGCACCGCTGGACTTCCTCGACGCGGGCTGGCCACGCTACTGGACCGCTTTCGATCTCGCCGTCAATGTCTTCGCCTACCTGCCCCTCGGTTTTCTGCTGACCCTGGCTTTGCGGCACCTGCCGGGCGGACGCGCGGCGGCGGTGACGGTGGCGGTGCTCGTCGGCAGCCTGCTCAGTCTCGGCCTCGAGTGCCTACAGAACTGGTTGCCGGCCCGCGTACCTTCGAATCTCGATCTGGCCTGCAACGCCGCCGGTACGGCAATCGGCGCGCTGCTCGGTGCCTGGAATGGCAAGCGCATCCTGCGCCGAATCGCTGGCCTGCAACAGCAACTGCTCGCTCCGACGGCGCAGGCCGAGGCCGGGCTCGTACTCCTCGCCATCTGGCTGCTGACCCAGTCCTCTCCGGAGACCCTGCTCTTCGGCTGCGGCGACCTGCGCAACGTACTCGAGCTGACGCCGGCCGTCCCCTATGCAGCACACTCCTTCTTCGTCCTCGAAGCGGCGATCATCGGCTGCAACACGGTCGTCATCGGCCTGTTTGTACGCACCCTGCTCGCCGACCGCTCGCCGACGCACCTGGCGCTGCTTGCCTTCTTCAGCCTCGCGCTGGTGATCAGGACGCTGGCCGCGGCGGTCCTGGTCGCGCCGCAGGAGGCCTTCGCCTGGCTGACTCCCGGTGCCGAGGTCGGCTTGCTGATTGGCGGCGTCCTGCTTGCCCTGAGCCTGTTGCTGCCGGCATCGATGCGCGTGGCCCTGGCCGCGGTGGCGCTGATGGCGGGCACGGCCCTGGTCAACCTGACGCCGGCCAACCCTTATTCCGAAGCGGCACTCGCGGCCTGGAAACAGGGCCATTTTCTCAACTTCAACGGTCTCACGCGCTGGATGGCCAGCCTCTGGCCCTTCCTGGCACTGCCCTACCTGACCGCTGTCGGCCGCCGCCTCTGAGGCAGCCTCAAACGACTGGCCCCTCCCGGCGCGCGCGCAGCTGCTGCTGCCAGTCGGCCAGCAGCGGCGCGCGCTGCTCGAGGTCCGCGGCGAGTCGCCAGTCGAGCAGTTCGAGAAGTTGGCAGTCCTCGCGCGCGGCAAGCTGTGGCTGGACGCCCTGCGGGTGCAGCACCAGATCGCCAGCGGCACGCTCCCCCTTGCCAGGGAAACCCAGGCCAGCCAGGCGATGATCGCCGGCAGTCGGTGACCACGGCGGCAGCTCGATCCATGTCGTGCCGTTCAGCGTCGGGACTTCGATGCGACCGCCGCACAGAAGGCGAAAGATGCTCACCGGAACCCGGCAGTGCAGATCCAGCCCGTCGAGGACGAACAGTTCATGCGCAGCCAGGTTGATCTCGAGGTAGAGATCGCCGGCGACCCTGCGCTCGTCTCCCGGTGACAGTGGTGCCTGCCGCGCCAGGCGCAGGCGCTCGCCGCCGACCAATGCCGGTGGAACGGTCACTTCGAGCGTGCGCGGCTCGTTCCGCCAGCCGCTGCCGGCACAATTCGTGCAAGCGGTCTCGCGCAGGTAGCCATGGCCCCCGCAGGTGTCGCAGCGAGCGGTCCTGCCGCCGGTGCGCACGACCCTGCCGCAACCGCTGCAGGCAGGACATGGTACCGAATGGCTGTGTTGCACACGGCCGCTGCCGGCACAACTGCTGCAGCGAACGCGATGCAGCAGCTCGACGGTGCGGTGGCAACCCGCTGCTGCCTGTTCGAGAGTCAGCGTCAACGACTGCACGAGATCGTCGCCGACCGCCGCGCCATCCGCCGCGGCGCCGTGGCAAGCCGCGCGCCACGCGGCCAGGCGCTCGTCGTCGAGCAGCAACTCGTAGGCTGCATGGAGTCGCTTGAACTCGGCAGCAGCAGCCGGCGATGGGTTGCGGTCCGGATGCCAGCGCATCGCCAGCCGGCGGTAGGCGCTCCTGATGTCCTCGCGTGATGCCTCCTGGGCAACGCCGAGAACGACGAAAGGATCCTCGCAGGTGGTCATTGACTCATTGTCACGGCAGGCACGCTCGGGAAGTAGCGGAACAAAGCGCAGCACATCCCGGGCTGGGAAGCTTGTCGGCCGGTGACGACGCGCGTGGCGGCGAACGATGGGGGCAAGCAACAGCAGTCCGGGGCCAGCCGGTGCGGTGCCGCCACAAGCGGCCCGTCCACCGCAGACCACCATTCTGCCGTGACTTCCTTACGCCGAGCTTGCGACGGATCATTGGCCGGCAGGCGACCGGCATCGCGGCCGACAGCCCAACCCTCGCCCTCGTGCTGCGCGTCGCGGTGGTCAGGAAGGCGCGCCTGGTGCGTCGCTTGGATCCGGCGCAGCAACCTCTTCTTCCTCGTTCGCGCTGCCCCTGCGGTAGACTGGCAGGAATTGGATCCGGGTATCCGCCGCCGCCCGGACGCAGAACCTGGCCCGCGAGCCGCAAGGGGGGGCCGCGGCAGGCTGGCGCGTGGACATCCGGGAGGACAGCGCGAAGCGATGAGGATCAGCAACTCATGGACAAGGCCGGCAAGATGAACCAAGGCGCCCCGCGCAGGGCATCGCTGACACGTTATGCCTGGTTGTCGATCGCCGCGGCGACGCTGACGATCGCCCTCAAGGGTGTGGCTTGGTGGCTGACCGGATCGGTCGGTCTGCTCTCCGATGCCATCGAATCCTTCGTCAACCTTGCCGGTGCGCTGATGGCGCTGTGGATGCTGACCCTGGCGGCGCTTCCGGCCGATGATGAGTACGCTTACGGATACAGCAAGGCCGAGTATTTCTCGAGTGCCTTCGAGGGCTTCCTGATTCTGCTGGCGGCGCTCAGCATCGGCTATGCCGCGCTCGTCCGGTTGCTCGACCCGCAGCCGCTCGCAGAGGTGGGTGTCGGGCTGATGGTTTCTCTGCTGGCCTCGGCCATCAATTTGGCGACGGCCCGCATCCTGCTGCGCGTCGGTCGCGAGCACGATTCGATCAGCCTCGAGGCCGACGCACAGCACCTCATGACCGACGTGTGGACCTCGGCGGGAGTGATCGCCGGTGTCGCGCTCGTCTGGCTCAGCGACTGGCTCTGGCTCGATCCGGCGATCGCGCTCGTCGTTGCAGCAAACATCGTGTGGACCGCCTTCCAGCTGATGCGGCGGTCGCTCTCCGGTCTCCTCGACGTGTCGCTGCCGCCCCCGGAGCTGGCACGGATCGAAGCCCTGCTGGCAGTGCATCGGGCGCAGGGCCTCGCCTTTCATGCGCTGCGGACCCGCCGTGCAGGCAGCCGCAGCTTTGTCAGCCTGCACGTCCTCGTTCCCGGGCAGTGGACGGTGCAGCAGGGCCACGACCGGGTCGAGCGCATCGAGGACGAGATCCGCGGGCTTCTGCCGCAGGCACACGTGACGACCCACCTGGAACCGCTCGAGGACCCGCTGTCGATGAGCGATCAGGACCTCGAGCGGCGGCCGCGGCGCGACATCGCGTCGCCCTGAACATCCCTTCTCCTGCGATCGGCCTCCCCGGTCCCCGGACGGCACCTCAGCCGACGACTTCCACCGGCGACCCTGGAGCCAACAGCAGGAGCGATGCGGCACTGCCGCGGTTGACGGCGATTTCTGCGAGACCGATGCTGTTCCCGTACCAGAACGCCTCACCGGCAGCAGCCTCGGCGAAGACTCGCGCCCGCGGTACGTGTCGCCTGCCAAGCCGCAGTCTCGCCTGCTGCGGCAGGTTCGCTGCCCGCATCCCGGTCATCGCATTGCCATAGTGATCGACATAGATGATTTCCGCCAGGTCGTCGACCGGCAGAGTCTGCTGCAGCCCGTCGCTCGCTGCCAGCCAGCCTGCCGGCCAGTCGCCGGCGGCGATGCGGGCAGCGACCGGAGCAAACAGGTCGCGCCCGTGGAACGAGGTCGACAGCCATTCGGGCTGCCAGACGATGCGCCAGTATCGCCGCTCGCGGGCACGCGCTGCCACCACGGACAGCAGGCCATTGTCCGGGCCGACATAGTACTTGCCGTCTGCCTCCACGACCACCGCCTGGCGATCGCTGCCGACCCCCGGGTCCACCACCGCGAGAAAGACGCTGCCACGGTCGAAGGTGGATTGCAGCGCAGCCAGCAGATGAGCGCCGGCGCGCGCGGCGAAGTCGGGTACGCGGTGCAGCAGATCGACGATCGGCATGTCACGGCGGCCCGCCCGCAGCAGCGCTGCCTTCATCTGCCCGACGTAGGGGTCATCGATGCCAAAATCGGTGAACAGGACGATCATGGCGCGCAGCACGGTCGCTCATCAACCAGCAGCATGACGCGCACCGCGAGCCGCTGACGGCGGCGCACGGCGCGGAGTGCCACCCGGGACCCTGCTTGGTCTCCGCGCGCGTGCCCCACCTCGTGCCACGTTCGCGACGACTTCCTCACGAGCACTCCGCACGGGCTTTCAGACCCATGCGGGCCGCAGCGACGTGGGTGTCGGTGCCTAATGGCTGACGCCATCGCGGAACAAGACCTTGGCGGCTGTCAGGCAGAGTATGCGCAGATCGAGCCATGCGGATTGGTTGCGCAGATACTCGACGTCGTATTCGACCTTGTCGGGGATCGGCAGCTCATCGCGGCCATTCACCTGTGCCCAACCCGTCAGCCCGGGAAGCAGGCTGTGGACGCCGCGCTGCGTTCGCAACTCGATGAGATCGTGCTGGTTGTACAGGGCCGGTCGCGGTCCGACGAGGCTCATGTCGCCGACCAGGACGCTCCACAGTTGCGGCAGTTCGTCAAGACTCGAGCGGCGCAGAAACGATCCGACAGGAGTCAGGTACGCCTGCGGATCCGCCAGCAGGTGGGTTGCCACAGCCGGTGTACCGAGCCGCATGCTGCGGAACTTGGGCATCCGGAAGACGCGGTTGTGCTGGCCGACGCGATCAGACCAGTAGAGAGCCGGGCCGCGGGACGTCAATTTGATGAGCAATGCGATCAGGGTCGCCGGCAGCAGGAAGAGGAGCGCCGCCATGCTTGCAAGGGCCAGGTCGAGCAGACGCTTCATTGCCGGACGCGTGCTAAGGAATTTCATGAAGCCCACCGTTCTGCAGGCGAATATCGTCTTCGCCGGTCGAGTCGCCCCAACGCTGTCGCCGCGACCGCAGAAGCAGCCTGGCAGCCACCGGGCAGGGGTTGCAGGCTGCCATCGGCGGTTGCGACCGCTGGCCCGTCCTGCCTGGCCTGATCACCAGCCATGCGTTCAATGCCCGGAAGAATGATACCAGCAAGAATACCCATCGACGAAGCCCCCGTTGATGTCGCCGTCGCCGCTCCATCCGCTGCATCGCTGAGCAGGACAGGGACGGACCAAGCAGCGGATCGTGCCGCCGCCAGGTTGCCGGCGGCACGCAGCGATGAGCACTTCCGCATGCTTCATGCCACTGGCCGTCTCTGGCCATGCTGGGCTAAACTTCGGGCTTTGCCAATCATCGAGGAGCCAGAATGCCAATCGTCACCACCTCCAGCGGTCTGCAGATCGAAGACATCATCGTCGGCAGCGGCCCGAAGGCGACCTCCGGCCAGCACGTCATCGTCCATTACACTGGCTGGCTGGCCGATGGCAAGAAATTCGATTCGAGCGTCGACCGCAACGAGCCCTTCCGCTTTCCTCTCGACGGGCGCCACGTCATCGCCGGCTGGGAAGAGGGGGTTCCTGGAATGAACGTCGGTGGCATCCGCAAGCTGACGATTCCGGCCGAGCTGGCCTACGGTGCGCGCGGCGCGGGCAAGCTGATCCCGCCACACGCCAGGCTGGTGTTCGAGATCGAGTTGCTCGACATCGCCTGAGCAATGGCTGCCCGGCCAGACAGACCGTCGCCAGGGCATTCGCGGCCGCCACCCCAGGAGGCATCCAGGACGCGACCGGTGAAGGCGATGGCCGGCTCGGCGCTGGCGCCGGCCGATAGCGCTGCGCGACCGCAGCGCAGTGCAGCGACAGGCCAGGTCCCGCCGCGGCAGCAGGTCGACCGCCGTACGGCGCCGCCCTTGCGGGCACCGCCACAGCGATCGCCGGCAGTGGTTTCCGGCGAGCCGACGGGGGGGGCGACCGACGTCAGCGCTCCGCCAGCCACCGTTCGCGTCTCCAAGCTGATGGCCGAGCGTCACCTGTGCTCGCGTCGCGACGCCGACGACTACATCGCGCAAGGCTGGGTGTTCGTCGACGGCAAGCGGGTCAGCGAACTCGGAACCCGTACCTCCCCGGGCGCAGTGATCACCCTCGACCGGCGGGCTCTGGCCAATCAGGAAGCGCGCCGGACGATCCTGCTGCACAAGCCTGTCGGCTATGTCTCAGGACAGCCGGAACCCGGCCGCACGCCGGCGGTGGCCCTGATCCAGCCGGAAAGGCAGTTCCGCACTGCGGATACGCCAGCTTTCCATCCCTCCTGCCTGCGGGGACTGGCTCCAGCGGGCAGGCTCGACATCGATTCGACCGGACTGCTCGTGCTGACGCAGGACGGGCGGGTGGCAAGACAGCTGGTGGGCGAGGATTCGCAGATCGACAAGGAGTACCTGGTGCGCGTCGATGGCCAGCTCGACGATCGCGGGCTGGCGCTGCTCAACAACGGACTCAGCCTCGATGATCGCCGGTTGAAACCGGCGCGAGTGGAATGGCTGAACGCCGATCAGCTCCGCTTCGTTCTGCGCGAGGGCAGAAAGCGGCAGATCCGGCGCATGTGCGAACTGGTCGGGTTGCGCGTGCTCGGCCTCAAGCGCGTCCGCATCGGCGCCGTCCGACTCGGCGACCTGCCGCTCGGGCAGTGGCGCTTCCTGCGCCCGGACGAGGTCTTCTGACGCTCGGCGGCGGCGCCGGAATGCCGTCAGAGGACGACCGGCTCGGGCGTCAGCTCGACCGCAAAGCGCCGCCGCACGGCATCCTGGACGGCTTGGGCCAGCGCCATCACCTCGCTCCCGAGGGCGCTGCCGCGGTTGACCAGGACCAGTGCCTGCTTCTCGTACATGCCCACACGGCCGAGGTCGCGGCCCTTCCATCCGGCCTGTTCGATCAGCCAGCCGGCGGCAATCTTCAGCCGCCCATCCGGCTGCACGTGACATGGAAGATCGGGACACTGCCGCCGCAGTCGCTCGCCGATCTCTGCCGAAACCACGGGATTCTGGAAGAAGCTGCCCGCGTTCGGCACAACAGCCGGGTCGGGCAGCTTGCGGCTGCGAACGGCGATGACGGCATCGGCGATCTGCCGCGCATCCGGCCGGGCGAGCTGTCGACGCTCCAGTTCGGCGGCCAGATCGGCATAGCCGGTCAGTGGCCGCCAGTTCTTTGGCAGGCGGAAGGTGACGCTGGTGACCACACGGCGGGCATCGAGATGCCATCCCTGCTGTTTGAAAACGCTGTCACGGTAGGCAAGGCGGCAGGCGGGACGATCTAGTTGCAGCGGCCTGCCACGATCCATGTCGAACACCTCGAGCGACTGCAAACGATCACCAAGCTCGAGCCCGTAAGCGCCGATGTTCTGAATCGGCGCCGCGCCGACAGTGCCCGGGATGAGCGCCAGATTCTCGAGACCCGGCCAGCCATTGGCAAGCGTCCAGAGAACCAGTTGGTGCCAGTTCTCGCCAGCGCCGGCGCGGACGTACCACGCTTCTGCATCCTCGCCGGCCAGTTCGCGGCCAGCGATCGCCATCTGCAGCAGCAGGCCGTCGAAGTCTCCGCTGAGCACGACGTTGCTGCCGCCACCGAGAACGAAGCGTCGCGTTGCCTGCCACCCGGCGAGTTGCGCCAATTGGCGACAGGAGCGGATCGCGGCAAGATACGCCGCGCGCCCGGGAAGGGCCAGCGTCGTCCGCCCGGCCAGATCGACGTCGGCAGTGACGAAGTCGGGCAGGGCGCGCGCGGGCATCGACGGCACTTCGGTCCGGGGTCGGATCAGAGCAGGGGCGCCAGCCAGCGCCTCGACTCATCGAGGCTGAAGCCCGATCGCTTCGCCCAGTCCTCGAGCTGGTCGTTGCCAATCCTGCTGACGGCGAAGTAACGTGCCTGCGGGTGCGCCAGGTAGAAGCCCGAGACGGCTGCTGCCGGCGTCATGGCGAAGCTCTCGGTGAGGGCCATGCCGGCGTTGTGCGGCGCATCGAGCAGATCGAAGAGCGCACGCTTCGCGGTGTGGTCGGGGCATGCCGGATAACCGGGGGCGGGGCGGATGCCGCAATACTCCTCGCGAATCAGCGCCGTCTGTTCGAGTGTCTCGCCGGCAGCGTAGCCCCAGTAGTCCCGCCGGACCTGCAGATGCAGCCACTCGGCACAGGCTTCGGCGAGACGGTCGGCAAGCGCCTTGAGCATGATCGAATGGTAATCGTCGTGCGCCGCAGCAAACTCGGCGAGCTTCTCGTCGATGCCGAAACCGGCGCCGACGGCGAAGGCGCCGACCCAGTCCGGCGTGCCGCGGCCGGCGACATAGTCGCTCAGGCAATAGTGCGGCTTGCCAGGTGGGCGCTCGTGTTGCTGGCGCAGGTTGTGCCAGGTCATCAGCCGTTCCTGACGGGACTCGTCAGCATAGATTTCGATGTCGTCACCGACGGCGTTCGCCGGAAAGAGCCCGAAGACGGCGTTGGCATGCAACCACTTCCCGGCGATCAACTGCTCGAGCATCTTCTGCGCGTCGGCGAAGACGGCGCGCGCGGTGCCGCCGACGACCGCATCGTCGAGGATCTTCGGGTAGCTGCCGGCGAGATCCCAGGTCTGGAAGAATGGACCCCAGTCGATGAACGGTACCAGGCTCGCCAGATCCACCTGCGACAGCACGTGCAGTCCCGGTCTGTTCGGCGGACACGGTCGGTAGCCGGGGTCAGCATTCCAGACGAAGCGATTGGCACGTGCCTCGGCGAGCGGCAGCAGGACGCTGCCCTTCTTGTTCGCGTGCTGGGTGCGCAACCGCGCGTAGTCGGCCGCGACCTCGTCGACGAACGCGCTCGAACTGTCGACCGACAGCAGTCGCGTCACGACGCCCACCGCGCGCGAAGCGTCCGGAACGTAGACCACGGGTCCGGAGTAATTCGGTGCGATCTTGATCGCCGTGTGTGCGCGGCTGGTCGTCGCGCCGCCGATCAGCAGCGGCACCGCTGCGCCACCGTCAGCGGCGGTGGCGAATCCGAGTCGCTCCATCTCGGCCGCCACATGGCTCATCTCCTCGAGCGAGGGCGTGATCAGTCCGGACAGGCCGATCGCCTGCACCGCGTGCTCGCGTGCCGCCTGCAGGATGCGGTCGCAGGGCACCATGACGCCGAGGTCGATGACCTCGTAGCCATTGCAGCTCAGCACGACGCCGACGATGTTCTTGCCGATATCGTGTACGTCTCCCTTGACCGTGGCGACGACGATCCGGCCCTTGTTGCCGACGCCGGTGCGCAGCTTCTCCGCCTCGATGTAGGGAATCAGGTGTGCCACGGCCTGCTTCATGACGCGCGCCGATTTGACCACCTGCGGCAGGAACATCTTGCCGGCGCCGAAGAGATCGCCGACGACATTCATGCCGTTCATCAGCGGCCCTTCGATGACCGCCAGGGGCGGCTGGCCGGCAGCCGCCAGCGCCGCCCGGCACTCCTCGGCGTCGGCGACGACGAAGTCGGTGATTCCCCTGACCAGCGCGTGCGTCAGACGCTCGGCGACGGGTTGCGCGCGCCAGGCGAGATCGGGACCACTGTCCCTCGCCTTGCCCTCCTTGACCGTCTGCGCGAAATCGACCAGCGCCTCGCCGGCGTCTGGACGACGGTTGAGGACCACATCCTCGACCTTTTCCCGCAACTCCGGATCGAGATCGTCGTAGACCCCGAGCATCCCGGCATTGACGATACCCATCGACAGACCGGCGCGGATGGCGTGATAGAGAAAGACGGTGTGGATGGCTTCGCGCACCGCGTCGTTGCCACGAAACGCGAAGGAGACGTTCGATACCCCGCCGGAGATCTGCGCTGCCGGCAGATTGGCGCGAATCCAGGCGCAGGCATCGATGAAGGCGACGGCGTAGTCGTTGTGTTCTTCGATGCCGGTGGCGATGGCAAAGATGTTCGGATCGAAGATGATGTCCTCGGCCGGGAAGCCTGCCTCTTCGGTGAGCAACCGGTAGGCGCGGCTGCAGATTGCCGTCTTGCGCGCGAAGCTGTCGGCCTGACCGGACTCGTCGAAGGCCATCACCACCACCGCCGCTCCGTAGCGGCGCGCCAGCCTGGCCTGCCGCAGGAACTCGGCCTCGCCTTCCTTCATCGAGATCGAGTTGACGATTCCCTTGCCCTGAATGCACTTGAGCCCGGCCTCTATCACTTCCCATTTCGACGAGTCGAGCATGATCGGCACGCGCGAGATATCCGGTTCGCTGGCGATCAGCCTGAGAAAGCGCTCCATCGCTGCCCGCGAATCCAGCATCGCCTCATCCATGTTGATGTCGATGATCTGCGCACCGTTCTCCACCTGCTGCCGGGCGACAGCCAGCGCATCATCGAAGCGCCCCTCCAGGATCATCCGCGCGAAGACTCGCGAGCCGGTGACGTTGGTTCGTTCGCCGACATTGACGAACAGCGAATCCTGGCCAATGTTGAGGGGCTCGAGTCCCGACAGGCGCATCTTTCCTTCGCTGGCCGGAACCCGCCGTGGCCGGATTCCGGCAACGCCCCGGGCGATCGCCGCGACATGCGCGGGCGAGGTGCCACAGCAGCCGCCGACGATGTTCACGAAACCGTGCCGCGCCCAGTCGGCCATCTCCGCCGCCAACTGTTCCGGCGTTTCGTCATAGCCGCCAAATGCATTCGGCAGCCCGGCATTCGGGTGCGCCGAGACGAAGCAGTCGCAGATCCGGGACAGCTCTTCGACGTACTGCCGCAGTTCGCCGGCACCGAGAGCGCAGTTGAGACCGAAGCTCAGCGGCCGCACGTGGTTGAGCGAGTTCCAGAAGGCCTCGGCCGTCTGCCCCGACAGCGTCCTGCCGGAAGCGTCGGTGATCGTCCCCGAGATCATCACCGGCCAGCGCCGTCCTGCCCGCTCGAAATGGCTCGCGATGGCAAACAGCGCCGCCTTGGCGTTGAGCGTGTCGAAGACCGTCTCGACCAGCAGCAGGTCGACCCCCCCCTGGCAGAGCCCGTCTATGGCCTCCTCGTAGTTGGCGACCAGTTCGTCGAAACTGGTATTGCGATAGCCGGGGTCGTTGACGTCCGGCGAGATCGACGCCGTACGCGAGGTTGGCCCGAGCACACCGGCGGCGAAACGGGGTCTGGCCGGATCGGCGGCAGTGAACTCGTCGCAGACTTCCCGTGCCAGCCGTGCACCGGCGACATTCAACTCGTGGACGATGCTTTCGAGGTGGTAGTCGGCCTGTGAGACCCTGGTCGAGTTGAAGGTGTTGGTTTCGATGATGTCCGCGCCAGCCGCCAGATACTCGGCGTGGATCGACCGGATCAGTTCCGGGCGCGTCAGCAGCAGGAGGTCGTTGTTGCCCTTCACGTCATGCGCGTGTGCGGCGAAACGCTTGCCGCGATAGTCGGCCTCGCACAGGTTGTGGCGCTGGATCATCGTTCCCATCGCTCCGTCGAGAACGAGGATCTGGTGTTCGAGGCGTTCTCTCAGTTCGGCGGTCCGGTCGGGCTGCATGCTGGTTTCCTGATTTACCCTCTGGCGAGGAGTGGCTTGGGACAAAACAAAAACCCGTCGGCGCAAGGCGCGACGGGTTGTGCTGTGAGCCTCGCTTTAGCTGGATTTCTAACGCGCCCGCAATCTGTTGGTGTCAAATCGGCGCCACCTCATTGCAACCCGAGGCAGGGGTGCGAATCTACCCGCCACGGCATGGCTTGTCAAGCTGGCGTCGACGCCAACGCCAGTCACCATCGGCGGCGGCGCGGCAGCACCGCCGGCACGATCAGATCCTTGGTGTCCGGGCGTAGCGCGCGTCACGCGTCTCGATGTGGCGGACGAGGAACGTGAGGAGCTTTCCGGCCTGGCCGGGCAGAAGCGCCGTGCCACCGACCCGGTGAGTGTCGAGCATGGCCTCCAGCGCGTCGAGCATCTGCGCATGGTCTTCGACATGGTCATCGAACTCGTCATGGCTGTCGAGGCGCATCAGGAGTTCCTCGGAGAGGAAATGCGCCTTGCTGAAGTCGAGCAGCCGCTCCAGGATGACGCTGATCTCCTCGTTTCCGGCATGCGCATCGACCGCGGCGCACAGGGCGGCGATCAGTTCGAGTTGAATGCGGTGCTCACCATCCATGGTGGCGTTGCGTGCTGGCGTGGTCGGCAGGTGATCGGGCACGGCGTTCTCCGGTGGAGGTCTGGCTGGACTGTCAGGCTTCGCCAACCACGATCTGAGCCTCACCGTGCAGACGATGGATCGGGATGACGAGGTTGGCCGGCGCCGGGCCGCCGCGGTAGACGCGGCCGGCAAGGTCGAACTTCGAACTGTGGCACGGGCACAGGAACCCGGGGGCATGGCCGGCGATGCTGCGCAGTTGTGGCGTACACGCCTGATGCGTGCATTGGCCGATGGCAACGAAGACGTCCGGCCGCAGCGAACGATGGCGATTGCGGCAGTTCTCCGGCTGCAGCGAGTGCTCGGAGGCGGCATCCAGCAGGAGACTCTCGTCCTTCGCCAACGTCGCCACCTCGTCGCTGGAGCGCCGCAGAATCCACAGCGTCCGTCCCTGCCAGTCGAGCACGCGCAGCCTGCCCGGCGGCAGATCGGAGAGGTCGGTGCGGATCGGCTTGCCGGTCGGTGGCCCCGGCCGTTCCGCCAGGTATCTGCCGATGCCCAGGCCGGCGCCGAGGATGCAGATGCCCGCCGCCACCTGCAGGCGACGGCGCTGCGGGCCGCGCGTCGATTCCTGGCTCATGTTGCAGACGGCTGACCACCGACCGGTGACGCGGCGGCTGCGAGCCAGGGCATGAGGCAAGCGGCGGCTTCGTCGGTGCCCGTGGGCAGGGGCGGTCGCGACAGCGGTCGCTGCCACAGGTCGGCAAGTGCCGCCTGCAGGCGGCCTGCGCGCAGTTCGGCCGCACCGATCTCGGCGCACGTGGCATGCGCGTGCAGCCAGTCGATCAGGCAGTCCTGCTCCGGCCACTCCTGTCGTCGTACATACAGGAGTGGTGTCGCATTGCACGCCGCTTCAACGAAGGTGCCGTACCCGGGTTTGGCGATCACCGCATCGACCGAGCACAGGAGATCGATCATCGGCAGGCCGAGCGGCTCGAAATCGGTCGTGTTGGCCTGCCGCAGCCGCCAACCCTGCGGCACCAGCCAGCGGATGCCCGTCGTCTGGGGCCAGTCGGCGATCGGCAACTGTGTGTCGATGCCACCAAAGGCGATCAGCACCAGCCGCTCGTCGGCACGACAGGCGAGTTGACGGCGCAGCGTCTGCCGGCGATCGACGCCGAGGGCCGCCACCACGCCAATGCACCGTCGCCGCGACAGATCCGCCATCGCCATTCCTGGCGTCAGACGCAGGAAGAACTCGGCCCCGTTGTAGGCGGCCAGCATCTGCTGGTGGATCGGCGGCGCCCAGTCGGCGGTAGCGAAGAAATGGGCAAACAGCTCTGCCCAGTTGAGCGAGCAAAGCGCCACCGACGGGATGCCGGCGCGGGCTGCGCCTCCCAGCGGCAGGTAGGCGACGTCGCTGAGCAGCAGTGTCGGCTGCAGGTTGGCGAAGAGGCGTGCTTCCCGGTCGACCAGTTGTTCCCAGTCGGCGTGCTGGCGGCGGTAGGCCTGCGCCGTTGCCTCCAGGTCGACGCGCATCGCGTCGAGCATGACGTAGCCGAAGTCGCTACACGCGGCGAGGTGACTGAAGCCGCATCGCAGCCGTTCGTGCAGCTTTGCCACCGGCAGTCCGCTGCGGATGGTCAGCCGCAGCGTCGGCAGGCGTTCGACGAGAGCGTTGATCACCGGCGCTGCCTGCGCCAGGTGTCCGAAGCCGTGCGCCGAGATGTCGACGAAGAGATGCGGGGCAGGCATGCTTCGGCTTGGCTCAGAGGAAACGCGCCAGCAATGCGCCTGGCAGCTCGACGGGACAGGGAATCCAGACGCGATGCCCATTGCCCGGCGCAACACCGATCGCGCGCCCCGCCAGGTCGTGCATGCACTGCAGTGTCAGCCGGCGGTTGCCCGAGGGATGGATGACCTCGAGGCGGTCGCCGACCGAAAAGCGGTTCCTGACTTCGATCAGGACACGCTGCCCGACGGCATCCCAGGTCAGCAGATCGCCCACGTAGAGACTGCGCCCGGACTCCGAGTGGCCACGCAGGTAGTTCTGCATGTCGTGCTCGTGGTGCCGCTGCAGGAAACCGGCGGTATAGCCGCGATTAGCCAGGCCCTCGAGTTCGCCGAGCAGTGCGGGGTCGAACGGCCGGCCGGCAGCGGCATCGTCGATGGCGCGACGATAGACCTGCGTGCTGCGCGCGACATAATAGGGAGACTTGGTCCGCCCCTCGATCTTCAGCGAATCGACACCGATCTCGAGCAGCCGGCCAACGTGCTCGACCGCCCGCAGATCCTTCGAGTTCATGATGTAGGTTCCATGTTCGTCCTCGTCGATCGGCATCATCTCGCCGGGACGTTCCTTCTCCTCGAGCAGCCAGCCGGCCGCGCGCCCCCGACCGGCTTCGCCGGACAAAGGCTGCAGATCACCCGTCGCATCGTGCCCGGCGGCGTGCAGGCGGTAGTCCCAGCGGCACGAGTTGGTGCAACTGCCCTGGTTCGGGTCGCGGTGGTTGAAATAGCCGGACAGCAGGCAGCGTCCCGAGTAGGCGACACAGAGAGCGCCATGGACGAAGACCTCGAGTTCGATATCGGGGCACTGCTGCCGGATCTCCTCGACTTCGTGCAGCGACAGCTCACGCGAGAGGATGATCCGCGCGATGCCGAGCTTCTGCCAGAAACGCACGGCAGCGAAGTTCAGCGTGTTGGCCTGTACCGAGAGGTGTATCGGCATTTCGGGCCAGCCTTCACGAACCAGATCGATCAGCCCGGGGTCGGCCATGATCAGCGCGTCCGGCCGGCTGGCGATGACCGGCGCCATGTCCGCCAGGTAGGTGCGCAGCTTGGCATTGTGCGGCAGGATGTTGCTGACGACGTACAGCTTGCGCTGCGCCGCATGCGCCTCGGCAATACCCTGGGCGAGCGCCTGCAGATCGCCGAAGTCGTTGTTGCGCACCCGCAGGCTGTAGCGCGGCTGCCCGGCGTACACCGCATCGGCACCGTAGGCCAGTGCCGTGCGCAGCATCGCCAGCGACCCGGCGGGAGCGAGCAATTCGGGAGATCGGGGCTTTGCAGGGGGAAGAGACATTCGGCGCGGCGGTCGGAGAGGGTAGAATGAGGCCAGCAGGAATCTTACTCTCGTTGCCGCAGTTCCCACTCCCTTTGCGCGGATCGACATCTCATGTCAGAAGAAATCCTGATCAACTTCACACCACAGGAAACGCGCGTCGCCGTCACCCACCAGGGTGTGGTCCAGGAACTGCACATCGAACGGAGTGCCAGTCGTGGCTTCGTCGGCAATGTCTACCTCGGACGCATCGTGCGCATCCTGCCCGGGATGCAGTCCGCCTTCATCGACATCGGCCTCGGCCGGACCGCCTTTCTCCATGTTGCCGACATCCGGGAACCGCGCTCCGGCGACGAGCCACTGCGACCGATCGAGCGCCTCCTGTGCGAAGGCCAGAGCATTCTCGTGCAGGTCATCAAGGATCCGATGGGCAGCAAGGGGGCACGCCTGTCGACCCAGGTGTCGCTGGCCGGCCGCATGCTGGTCTATCTGCCGCAGGACAAGCACATCGGCATCTCGCAGCGGATCGAGCGCGAGGCCGATCGCGAGGCCCTGCGCGAGAAGCTCGGACGGCTGGTGCCCGGCGACGAACCGGGTGGCTTCATCGTCCGCACGATGGCCGAGAGCGCGACCGAAGCCGAACTGGCGAAGGACATCGAGTACCTGCGCAAGCTGTGGCGCGACATCCGGGCGCAGTCGACCACGGCCGCACCGCCGGCCCTGCTCTACCAGGAGCTGTCGTTGTCGCAACGCGTGTTGCGGGACTTCGTCAACCCCGAGACGACACGCATCGTCATCGATTCGCGCGAGAACTTCCAGCGCCTGACTGCCTTTGCCGTCGAGTACACGCCGACGGTGGCGCCGCTGCTCGAGCACTACGTCGGCGAACGACCGCTGTTCGATCTGCACGGGGTCGAGGACGAGATCCAGAAGGCGCTGGCGCGCCGCGTCGACCTGAAGTCCGGCGGCTACCTGATCATCGACCAGACGGAGGCGATGACCACCATCGACGTCAACACCGGCGGCTTCGTCGGCGTCCGCAACTTCGACGACACCATCTTCAAGACCAACCTCGAGGCCGCGCAGACGATCGCCCGCCAGCTGCGCCTGCGCAATCTGGGCGGCATCATCATCATCGACTTCATCGACATGGAGAACGACGATCACCGGGCGGCAGTGCTCAGCGAGTTCAACAAGGCGTTGGCGCGCGATCACACCCGCCTGACGGTGAATGGTTTCACCGCGCTGGGCCTGGTCGAAATGACACGCAAGCGTACCCGCGAGTCGCTGGCTCACGTTCTCTGCGAGGAGTGCCCGACCTGCGGCGGTCGTGGCGAGGTGCGGACGGCGCGCACCGTCTGCTATGAGATTCTCCGCGAACTGCTCCGCGAGGCGCGCCAGTTCAATGCCCGCGAGTATCGGGTCCTCGGCAGCCAGGCAGTGATCGACAGCTTCCTCGACGAGGAGTCGCAGGGGCTGGCGATGCTCTCCGACTTCATCGGCAAGCCGATCTCGCTGCAGGCCGAGCCCAGCTACTCACAGGAGCAGTACGACATCGTTCTGATGTGAGTCGCCACCGTCAGTCCGCAGCGGCCCATGTTGTGCCGAGGCAGGCGATGTGGGGGGTATCATGACGACTGGCAAGCCAGAAAAGGAAGGAGAGGCGATGCGTCCGACCCTGAAAACCCGGTGGTGGTCGTTTGCGGCGAGCCTGGTCGGCTTGGCGCTTGCCGGTTGTGCATCGACCAAAATGACAAGCGAGTGGCGTGACGCGAACGTCGCCGGTGCCGTGCTCAAGGGCCAGCAGGTGCTGGTGGTCTGCCAGAGTCGCGACCATTCGCTGCGTCGCATCTGCGAGGACCAGTGGAAGATGCGGCTGCAGCGGACGGGAGTGGCGGGAATCCAGAGCTACGCCGTGTCGCAGTTGCCGGCCGACGGCATGGCCGGCAACGAGGAGATCCGGTCTGCCGCCGTACGTGCCGGAGCGTTCGCCGTAGCCAGCGTGCAACTGTCGCCGGACGACCTGGCGGTGGTCAATCCGGCGCCGCAGGTGGGCATCGGTGTCGGCGGTGGCAGCGGCGGCTACCGCAACGGCGGTTTCAGCGCCGGCGGCCTCGGTCTGTCGTTTCCGATCGGCTGGCCGACGGCGGCGCAGGGGATGACGTGCAGCGTTGCCATGCTGGATGCTGCCAGCGGCGCCGTCTTCTGGTCGGGCAGCGCCACGGCGCCGCCATCGGGTGCACAGGCTGGGCAGGTCGCTGAACTGACGCAGCTGATGATCGACGCCCTGTTGCGGGCAGGACTGCTGCAGTAGTTCGTTCCGCCAAGACCCGTTGCCGTAAATCGCAGCTTCGCCCGCCATGCTGCGGCCGCGACTGAGGTTTGCGCCCGGCCTGACGCGAGGGCGCGTCAGCTTCGTCCACAGTCGCCAGCCGGTAGGGAACTACGAGCCCTGCCCCCCAACGAGGCCGGCCTCCCTGAGGAAGTGCTCGCGCTGCTCCGGACTGTCGATCTGGCTGGCCAATGCGCGGCACAAAGAATCCACGTCGGCCGCCCTGGCGGCTTCACGACGCAGCAGGACCTTCGCCAGCGGTCCGATATGGCGCGCCAGGATGCGGCCAATTCGTTCGCGGTCGGCATCGCCAATACCGCTGCCCGTTACCGGGTCGGCAGCAGTGACGGGCAACGGCGCTGCCACAGCTGCCGGCGAGGGGGAGCCGGGGTGCGGGGTGCTGTCCGGTTTCCGGCTCGTCGATGGCTGCTGCCACCTGTGCGTGGCGGCGGTCAGAAAGGCAGATCGGGCGGCCGGGTCCGGAATCATTTCAGCCAACAGGCGGTGCAACTCGTCGCGCCCGCCGACGCGCGGCAGCGTCTTGCGCACCAGGATGCGTGCCATTGGTCCAATGTGCCTGGTCAATAGGCGCTCGGCGTCCTCGACGACCGCCGGCGTCAGGTCGCTCGCCTGCGTTGCGGCGGCATTGGCCGTGATCGGATGCGAAGCCAGTGCGTGCGCAGTCCCGACGTAAAGGTAGAGGTCGTGCACCCGGTCGTGCGCGTCCCGCCGCTGGCCGAATGCGGTGAAACAGGCCGCCGCACTGCGTCGCAGCTGCCCAATGAGATCGACATAGGCGGCGCTGACCAGCACCTGTCCCGGCTCGGTGAAGCGCATGACGCGGAAGGCGGTGGCGACGCCGTCGCCGAGCAGGCGCGAGCGGCCACCGGGGTCGGGCTGCACCCGTACCGGCCCGAGGTTGATGCCGATGTGCAGAGCAAGCCCCTGTTCACTCGCCGCCGCCCCCAGCAGGCTGGCGGTGCGCAGTGCATCCTCGGGATCGCCGACGTAGCAGACGGCGCAGCCCTCGCGCGTGTTCGCCGCCAGGCGGCTGCCCGCCGGCACTCCGGCAACCGCCCGGCTGACCAGTGTCGCCAGCAGCTGGCGACGTTCCTTGAGCGCCGCCTCGGCAGCCGCATCGGCTGGCGTCGATGCGCCCGGCACGTCGCTGAAGAGGACCGCGCCGATGAAGCTGCAGCCTTCGCTGAAGGAACTGCCGGGCGCCGGCAGCACCGCCGGCGAGTCCGCCGCTTCCGCCGCAGGTTGTCCGGCTGGCGGCAGACAGGCGCGGCGAAAATCCGCCACCCGTCGGGGGCGCAGGTTCTCGTCGGGCGTCAGTGCCCAGTCGATCGCCCGCAGCATCGCCTTGCCGTAGAGGTCGGCCCTGCCGATCACGGCTGCCGCCGGCATCGGGTCCTCGCGCAATCGCGCCAGGCTTTCGGTTGGCAGGTGACCGGTGACCAGCCAGTACATCACCCCGGCGAGCGAGTAGAGGTCGCTCCACGGGCCCTGCCTGCCGTCGGGCTGGTACTGCTCGGCTGGCGCGAAGCCAGGCGTCACGACGGCGGTCAACAACTGCTCCTGCCCCGGTACACCGACACGGCGGGCGGAGCCGAAGTCGAGCAGTACCGGCGAACCGTCGGCCCGCATGTAGATGTTGCGCGGCTTGATGTCGCGATGCAGGAAGCCGGCGTTGTGGATGGTCTCGAGCCCGTCCAGCAACGGCCGCACGATGCGTTGCAGGGTTGCGGCGTCGATCGGCTCCCGACCGGCCAGCCACCTGTCGAGTGGTTCGCCGCTTTCGTATTCCATGACCATGTAGGCCGTGTCGTTGGCGGCAAAATAGCGCAGCACGCGGACGATCCCCGGGTGGTGAAAGCTGGCGAGTGCACGGCATTCGTGCAGGAAGCGATCGAGACCCCAGGCGAAGGACCTGGCGCCGGCAGTCGAGTGCGGCCGCACGGAGAGATCAGGCCCGCGCCCGGCGGTGTCGCGCGGCAGATACTCCTTGATTGCCACCGGGCAGTCGAGATGGGTATCGTGTGCGAGGTAGGTGATGCCGAAGCCACCGCTGCCGAGAACGCGGTCGATCCGGTATTCGTGCACCGCGTAGCCCGCCGGCAGCGCCAGCAGGTCGCTGTCGGCAGCTGCCGAACGAGAATCGGCGTGGCCGGTTTCTTCGTTGCCGCTCCCGCCCATCGCGCGCTCAGCCATCGATCATCTGCATCGCCTTCTCGAGACTGCGACGCATGCGGTTGAACGAACTGGCCAGAATCGCAACCTCGTCGCCGCCCTCCTCGGCAAACTCCGGCTGCTCGAAGTCGCCGGTGCTGACCTTGTCGGCTACCGCCGACAGGCGAGTCACCGGCCGGATGATCAGCCACGACAGGAGCAGGTTGAGGACGATGAAGACGACCACGAACACCGCTGCCAGGGAAAGCATGAAGGTGCGGAAGGCCAGTGCGGCGTTCTCCAGCGGCACCGACATCGGCACCGAAACGACCTGCGCCCCGACGACCTCATCGAGCTTCCAGCCGAATCCGTTTGCCGGGCCGTAGATGCGGAGCATCGACGGCGGCGCGACATCGGGTGTGCTGTGGCATTGGAGACACGCCGGCGACTCGATTCGGATCGGATGCGCGACGTAGAGCAGGCGACCGGTGGGCGTGTCGCGCTCACCACTGATTTCCCTCTGGTCGGCACGGTTCCGGAAGCTGTGGATCAGGTCGGCTTCCCAGTCGGCAGGCCGGTCGCGCAGGTTCGTCGGATTGAGCGTCGCCTCCTTGTAGGCGTAGTTGACGTACTTTCGCCGCAAATGGTTGAGGGCTTCGGTGGCGGCAAACGCCGGCACCGTCTGCGGCAGGAAGACCTTGTCCATCTGCCCGACGAGATGCGGTCGCACCTGGTCGACCGTATATGCGCGCACTGCCAGCGCCGCCTCCATGACCAGGCGCGCCTCGCCCAGCACCTGCTCGCGTGCGTGCCGGTCAAGCAGAGTCCGGGAAACGTAGCCGGTGACGGCAAAGCCGGCAAGGAAGACGGCAAGCAGAACGAGATTGAATTTCAGCCGCAGACCCATGGAGGAACCTCCCAGTCAGGAGTGAAACGGCGGTACCGGCAAATGGCTGCCCGACGGCAGCGCGGACCGGCGTCCCTTGCCTTGCATCGCCGGAATCTCGCCGGCAACGTCGCGAGTATCCGGGCCTTGCTGCCGCGAGTCAATCGGCCGCCGTGCCTCACCAGCTCGGCAACCCGCGTTGGCCGTCGCTCGCCAGACGCGGCGGGATCCGCAGCCGACGCCTGCCGACGGGTGGTGACGGTGAGCGAAAGTCAACCTCCGGTCAGGCCCGCAGTGCGTACAATCCGGGTTGCATCCGCCATGTGGCCCGCTGCCGCAGGGCGAATTGCACGCCCCGCGGGACGCGCCGGCGGCGACTTGACAGGGAGACGATGATGGCGACGCGAGCCCGGCCCCGATTTTGCTGGCAGGACCCGCTGCTCCTCGATGCGCAGCTCGACGACGACGAGCGCCGGCTGCGCGATGCGGCGCAGGATTACTGCCAGGGCAGGCTTCTGCCGCGCGTGCTGGAATCGTTCCGCCACGAGCGAAGCGACACCACGATCTACCGCGAAATGGGCGCGATGGGTCTCCTCGGCCCGACGATTCCATCCGAATACGGTGGCGCCGGTCTCGGGCACGTCAGCTATGGGCTGATCGCGCGCGAGGTCGAACGGGTGGATTCCGGCTACCGCTCGATGATGAGCGTCCAATCGTCACTGGTGATGCTGCCGATTCTTCGCTTCGGCAGCGAGGAGCAGCGATGTCGTTACCTGCCGCAACTGGCAAGCGGCGAACTGATCGGCTGCTTTGGGCTGACCGAGCCCAATCACGGCTCCGACCCCGGCAGCATGGAGACGCGGGCGCGCGCCGTCGGCGGAGGTTTTCGCCTCTCCGGCAGCAAGACATGGATCACGAACTCACCCATCGCCGACGTCTTCATCGTCTGGGCGAAGGACGATGCGGCCGCCATCCGCGGTTTCGTGCTTGACCGCGGAATGCGCGGCCTCAGCGCCCCGCCGATCCACGGCAAGTTCGGGCTGCGCACCTCGATCACCGGCGAGATCGTCATGGACGACGTCTTCGTTCCCGAGGAGAACGTCTTTCCCGAAATCCGCGGCTTGAAGGGACCCTTCACCTGCCTCGACTCGGCGCGCTATGGGATTGCCTGGGGTGCTCTCGGTGCCGCCGAGTCCTGTTGGCACACGGCTCGTCAGTACACGCTCGACCGGCGGCAGTTCGGGCGGCCGCTGGCGGCGAATCAACTGGTGCAGAAGAAACTCGCCGACATGCAGACGGAAATCGCGCTCGGGCTGCAGGGATGCCTGCGACTGGGGCGCATGAAGGACGACGGTACGGCGACGCCGGAAATCACTTCGATCATGAAGCGCAACTCCTGCGGCAAGGCGCTCGCGATCGCCCGCACGGCGCGCGACATGCTTGGTGCCAACGGCATTTCGGACGAATTCGGCGTCGTCCGCCACATGCTCAACCTGGAGGTGGTCAACACCTACGAGGGAACGCACGACGTGCATGCGCTGATTCTCGGCCGGGCGCAGACCGGCATCGCGGCTTTCTGAAGGAGCACGTCATGCCGGCAGGCAGCCGCGAAGCCGGCCGCCTGTGGACCCCCTGCCGGCTCGCGCCGCCCGGGGTGCACGGCAGACTGGCGTGGCAACGCCTCCCGGGCGGGTCGCGGGGCTGGCGAGCGAGGCTACTTCTTCTCTGCCGGAGCCTGCCTGTCCGGAGTTTCGCCGGGCTTCGGTGCATCGCCGAGGACAGTCTTCAGCGGGCAGATGGAAAACGCCGGGCACTTCTTGCAGCCGGCAACGATGGCAATCGGGCAGAGGGTCATGGCCGTTTCTCCAGGCAGTTGCAACGGCGTTCACGATACAGGCCTTTGTCGTGCAGGTGCAGGTAGACGCACCCAATTGGCGGCCTGGCTCCCGCACGCCATGGCGGCGCCGGGAATTCCCCATCTTCGGCCAGACACCTGGCGCCGGGGCGAACGTTAGCCGGTAGAATTGGTGCGCAGCGGCCGGGTACATGCCCGAGACTTCCAGCCGTTGCCCACCAACCCTTGCCGACCATCGAACCATGAACGCGCGCCTCCGTCTGGCCATCTCGGTCATCATCCTCTTCCTGCTGGTGACCGGCCCCTTCCTGATCACGGCGGCGTTGGTGTGGGCGGATGCCCAGGCGGACGAGCGCGCGGCGCTCGTCCGCCTGATCGCACCGCACCTCTCGCTGGGTACGATGATGACCGCCTTTGGCTTCTTCGTCGGTCTCCTGGTCATTCGCTATCTCTTCCGGGAGTATGTGCAGGGTCTGCTGAAGATGGCCGAGAACCTGCGTCTGATGCTGGCGGCGAACCGCAACTTCCGGGTCACACCGGAGGGACCACCGGAGGTCCGCCTGCTGGCCGCGGCGACGAACGACCTTGCGCAGCAGCGCGACGGTCTGATGGATGATGTCGCGGCGCAGATTGCCGCAGCCAAGTCGTCGGTGGAGGAGGAAAAGAACCGGCTGGCGGCGCTGATGTCGGAGCTGGCCCAGGCGGTCGTGGTGTGCAACCGCGAGGGGCGGATCCTGCTCTACAACAGCCGCGCCCGGCTGCAGTTCCGGGCACTCGCTCTCGGCAGCACGGCGGTCGCCGGCGGTGCACTGATCGGGCTCGGCAGGTCGATTTTCTCGATACTCGAGCGCAGTCAGATCGATCACGCCCTCGACGTCGTACGTCAGCGACTGCACAAGGGCGCGGCCACGGCAATCGCCACCTTCATCACGGCGGCGCGCGGTGGCCAGCTCCTGCGCGTCCAGCTGGTGCCGGTGCTGGCAACCGATGACGCGCCGCGACAGCGCGAGATGACCGG
Organism: Candidatus Accumulibacter similis; assembly: GCA_013347225.1. NCBI lineage: Bacteria > Pseudomonadati > Pseudomonadota > Betaproteobacteria > Candidatus Accumulibacter > Candidatus Accumulibacter similis. The sequence continues at coordinate 582,522 of CP054595.1, forward strand.
TTACGTGCTGACGGTGGAGAACATCACCCGCAGCCTGGAACAGGAATCCCGCCGCGATCAGGTCCTGCAGTCACTGACGGACGGTACCCGCGGCAGCCTGGCGAACATCCGCGTCGCCGTGGGCAACCTGCTGGACTACCCCGACATCGAACCGGAAATCCGCGAGCGCTTCATTGGCATCATCAGCGACGAGGTCGTCCGCATGAGCCAGCGCCTCGACCGGACGATGAGCGAGTTCGCCGATTCGCTGAAGACACGCTGGCCGCTCGAAGAGGTCCAGGGGCTGGATCTGGTCACCGCCGCACAGCGTCGCATCGAGCAGGAACTGCAGCTGGCAACCAGCAGCGAGGAGATCGATGAATCGGTCTGGCTGCGGGCCGAGAGCTTTTCCCTGGTCTTTTCGATCTGTTTTCTGGCTGCGAGACTGGTCGCCCAGCATCGGATCCCGGACCTGCGCTTCCGCTTGCTGCCTTGCGGCCGGCTCGTCTACCTCGACATCATCTGGGCTGACCATGCCATCTCGTCGGAGACGTTCGCGACCTGGGAAAACGAGCCCATGCAACTGGGCAGCGAAAGCTCACCGCTGTCGCTGCGCGACGTGATCGACCGCCATGGGGGTGAAATCTGGTACGAACGCGAAAAGGCCAGCCAGCAGCGCTGCTTCTTTCGCTTCGTCCTGCCGGTTGCTCTGCCGGACAGCCTGCAGGCGCAGCCGGTCGGCGACGAACCGAGCGTACGCCCGGAGTACTACGATTTTGACCTCTTTCACTTCCGCGATCAGAGCATCGATCTCGACCGGCGATTGAGCGACCTGGCGTACACCGTCTTCGATACCGAAACCACCGGGCTCGAACCCGCTGCCGGGGACGAGATCATCCAGATCGGTGCCGTGCGCATCGTCAACGGCCGCCTCCTGCGGCACGAGAACTTTGACCATCTCGTCGACCCGCAACGCTTCCTGCGACCCGAGGGTGTTCGCATTCACGGCATCACCGACGACATGGTGCGCGGGCAGCCCCAGATCGACATCGTTCTGCCCGCCTTCCATGATTTCTGCAACGACACCGTGCTCGTTGCCCACAACGCGGCCTTCGACATGCGCTTTCTGCAGTTGAAGGAGGATTCGACAGGCGTGGTGTTCAGTCAGCCAGTCCTCGACACGCTGCTGCTTTCCGGAGTGCTGCACGCCAATCAGGACTCGCACCAGCTCGACCACATCGCCGAGCGCCTCGGCGTGGTGATCGAAGGTCGCCACAGCGCGCTCGGGGACGCCTGTGCCACGGCCGAGGTCTTCCTCAGGATGCTGCCGCTGCTGGCACAGATGGGAATCGTCACCCTGCGGCAGGCCCTCGAGGCGTCGGAGAAGAGCTATTTCGCGCGCGTGAAGTACTGAGGGTTGCTGCCGATGGCGTGGCCCCGCGATCGGCGATTCACTCGACCGTCACCGACTTCGCCAGATTGCGCGGCTTGTCGACGTCCGTGCCGCGCACCAGCGCGACATGATAGGCGAGGAGTTGCAGCGGCACGACGTGCAGCAGTGCCGACAACGCTCCGTAATGCTCCGGCAGGTGCAGCACGTGAATCCCGTCCGACTCCTTCATTTCGCTGTCGGCATCGGCGAACACCCAGAGTTCGCCACCTCGGGCCCGCACTTCCTGCAGGTTCGACTTGAGCTTCTCCAGCAGGGCGTCGTTGGGCGCCACGGCAATCACCGGCATGTCGCGATCGACCAGTGCCAGTGGACCATGCTTCAGTTCGCCGGCGGGATAGGCTTCGGCATGGATGTAGGAGATTTCCTTCAGTTTCAGCGCACCTTCCATGGCGATCGGATAATGCCGGCCGCGGCCGAGGAACAGGGCATGGTGCTTCATCGAAAAACACTCGGCCCAGTCGCGGATTTGCGGCTCCAGTTCGAGGATCATGCTGACGGCCATCGGCAGGTGTCGCATGGCGAGCAGTTCGCTTGCCTCCTGCTCGGCGTCGAGCCGGTCGCGAACCTTGGCGAGCACGAGCGTCAGCAGATAAAGGGCCGCGAGCTGGGTGGTGAAGGCCTTGGTCGACGCAACGCCAATCTCCGGACCGGCACGCGTGATGAAACGCAGGCTGTTCTCTCGCACCAGTGATGACTCGGGCACGTTGCATATGCACAGCGTACGGCTCATGCCCAGCGACTTGGCGTGCTGCAGCGCGGCCAGCGTGTCGGCGGTTTCACCCGATTGTGAAATGGTGACGACAAGGGTGTGCGGGTCGGGCACCGAGTCGCGATAGCGGTACTCGCTCGCCACCTCGACCGAGCAGGCAACGCCGGCGATGGATTCCAGCCAGTAGCGCGCCACGAGGCCGGCATGGTAGCTGGTGCCGCAGGCGATGATCAGCACCTGCCGCACACCCCGCAGCAGGTCTTCACTCTCGGCGCCGAAGATGCCCGGTTGGATGCTTCGCGCCGCGCCGAGCATCTCGAGGGTGTTTGCCAGCGCCACCGGCTGCTCGAAGATTTCCTTCTGCATGTAGTGCCGGTAGTTGCCCAGCTCGATCGCCTCTGCCGACAGGTTCGATTCGCTTTCCGGCCGCTCAACCGGGGTGCCGTCAACGCGGGCAATGCGGTAGCCATCGCGCCTCAGTTCGGCACAGTCGCCGTTCTCGAGGTAGACCATCCGGCGCGTGACCTGCACCAGCGCCGAGGCATCGGAGGCAGCGTAGAATCCGTCTTCGCCCAGACCAAGCAGGAGCGGCGCCCCTTCACGCGCAACGACCAGGCGGCTTGGGTCGGCTTCGCGCAGGACGGCGATCGCATAGGCGCCCTGCAGTTGCGCAACCGCCCGGCGGACGGCAGCGAGCAGATCGCTGTCGGTCTTCAACTCATGCGCAATCAGATGCGCGACCACTTCGGTATCGGTGTCGGACGTGAACACGTACGCGAGAGCCTGGAGGCGAGCACGCAGCGTTTCGTGGTTTTCGATGATCCCGTTGTGGACCACGGCCAACCCGCCGGAGATGTGCGGATGGGCGTTTCGTTCGCATGGCACGCCATGCGTTGCCCAGCGCGTATGCGCAATGCCGGTGCGGCCCGCAGCGTGTGTCTCCTCGACCTGCGCCGTCAGTTCGGCAACCCGGCCGACCGCGCGCAGCCGGTGCAGGCCGCCGTCGTTGATCAGGGCGAGCCCGGCCGAGTCGTAGCCGCGATATTCGAGCTTGCGCAGACCTTCGAGCAGAACGGGAACGATATTGCGGTCAGCGACCGCGGCAACGATGCCACACATGGTCAGTTCACTTCTTGATTTTCTGGGGCCGTTTCCAGCCCGCTATGGAGGTTTGCCGGGCGCGCGAGAGGGTCAGCGTGTCCGGCGGGGCATCGCGGGTCAGAGTCGTTCCGGCGCCGAGCGTGGCGCCACGACCAACCGTCACTGGCGCCACCAGTTGCGTGTCGGAACCGATGAAGGCGTCGTCCTCGATCACCGTCTGGAACTTGTTGGCGCCGTCGTAGTTGCAGGTGATGGTGCCGGCACCGATGTTGACGCGACTGCCGACGACGGCGTCGCCCACGTAGGCAAGGTGGTTGGCCTTCGACTGGGCGGCAAAACGGCTGTTCTTCAGTTCGACGAAATTGCCGACATGGACGCCGGGGCCAAGCTCCGTTCCGGGGCGCAGGCGGGCGAACGGCCCGATCACCCCGTCGGGCCCGACGACCGCTTCCTCGATGTGGCTGAAGGCCGCGAGGCGTGCCCCCGAACCGATGCGCGCATTCTTCAGAACGCAGGAGGGGCCGACTTCGACGGCTTCGTCCAGTACGACCCGGCCCTCGAAAACGCAGTTCACGTCGATGAACACGTCGCGGCCGCAGATGAGCTCGCCGCGAACATCGATTCGCGCCGGGTCAGCCAGGCGGACTCCCTGCTCGAGCAGCTGATCGGCGATTCGCCGCTGTGCGGCGCGCTCGAGTTCGGCGAGTTGCACCTTGCTGTTCACCCCGAGCACCTCGGTTGCCGATTGCGGGTGGGCGGTACGCACGGGCAGACCGTCGGCAACCGCCATGCCGACAATGTCGGTCAGGTAGTATTCCTGTTGCGCATTGTCGTTCGACAGGCGGCCCAGCCACTCGGCGAGGCGCTCGGTCGGCAGGGCCATGATGCCGGTGTTGATCTCGCGGATTGCGCGCTCCTCCGGCGAGGCATCCTTCTGTTCGACGATGCGCGTCACATCGCCGGCAGCGTTGCGGATGATCCGGCCATAGCCGGCCGGGTCGGCCAGTTCGACGGTGAGCACTGCCAGCGAGTCACTTGCCGCATGCAGAAGCCTTTGCAGCGTTTCCGCCCGGGTCAGCGGCACGTCGCCATAGAGCACCAGTGTCGTTCCGGCAGGCGCCAGGTGCGGCAGCGCCTGCATCAGCGCGTGGCCGGTTCCCAACTGCGGCTCCTGCAGCACCCAGAGCAGATCGGGTGCGGCGGTGGCGGTCCGCACGGCCTCGCCGCCGTGGCCATGCACGATGCAGAGCCTCTCGGGAGAAAGGCTGCGCGCGGTGTCGATGACGTGTGACAGAAGCGCCTTGCCGGCCACTGGATGCAGTACCTTCGGCAGATTGGAATGCATCCGCTTGCCCTGCCCGGCGGCGAGAATGACGATGTTCATTTTGCTGAAGCCTGATCAGACGCTACGATGGGTCCTTGTTGCGCTTGCCGCCAGTCCGGCCGGCGGCAACGGCTCGCCGACGCCGAGCGCCCGGCAGCACGCGAGACGGGTGTCGATACCAGTGATCACGGTGTTGCGACGCATTGTCGCAGATTCTGTCGCGAGCTTGTCACAACAATGTCACACTCGGCCGTGGGTGGCGCCGAGCGCTGCGCGCAGGGAACGCGACGCCCGTCATGCGCGCGAGAGGGCGCACAGTATACGCCGGAAGCTGCCTTCACGGCCAGCGACGCGTCCATGCGGTGCGCCAAAGGGCTTCAGCGCGGCAGGTCCGAACGCCCCATCAGGAAGGCATCGACCTCGCGTGCGCACTGCCGGCCCTCGCGGATCGCCCAGACGACCAGCGACTGTCCACGGCGCATGTCGCCCGCCGCAAACACCTTGGCGACGCTGGTCGCATAGCAGCCCGCGCCGTCGGTGGTGGCGCGGACGTTGCCGCGCGCATCGAGTTCCACCGCCAGTTCTTCCAGCAATCCCTGCCGCACCGGCGATACGAAACCCATGGCGAGCAGGACGAGGTCGGCGGCGATCTCGCTCTCGCTGCCCGGGATCTCGGCCATTCGCCCGCCGCTCCATTCGACGCGAGCCACTCGCAGCGCCCTGAGCCTGCCGCCCTCGCCAAGGAACTGCTTGGTCGACACGGCGAAGTCGCGCGCGCAGCCTTCCTCGTGCGACGACGACGTGCGCAGCTTCATCGGCCAATAGGGCCAAGTCAGGCTCTTGTCTTCCTGCTCGGGGGGCTGCGGCATCACTTCGAACTGGGTGACCGACAGGGCGCCCTGACGATTGCTGGTACCAACGCAGTCGGAGCCGGTATCGCCACCGCCAATGACGACGACCCGCTTGCCGGTGGCGGTGATCTGCGTCGGCAGGCGATCGCCGGCGTTCACCCTGTTCTGCTGCGGCAGGAACTCCATCGCGAAGTGCACGCCGTCCAGCTCGCGCCCCGGTACCGGAAGGTCACGCGGTGACTCGGCGCCGCCGGCGACGATGACGGCATCGAAGTCGGCCAGCAGCCGCGTTGCCGGCACGGCGCCCGGCCCGCTGCCGCCAACCTCCTGGCTGACGCGAAACTCGACGCCCTCAGCCTGCATCTGTTCCACGCGGCGGTCGATGTGCGACTTCTCCAGCTTGAAATCGGGGATGCCATAGCGCAGCAGGCCGCCGATGCGGTCGCTCTTCTCGAACACGACGACGGCATGGCCAGCGCGCGCCAGCTGCTGCGCCGCTGCGAGTCCGGCCGGACCGGAGCCGACGATGGCGACCGTCCTGCCGGTCTTCTGCGCTGGCGGCTGCGGCACGATCCACCCCTGTTGCCAGCCCTTGTCGGCGATCGCGTGTTCGATGGACTTGATCCCGACCGGATCCGTATTGATGTTCAGCGTGCACGCCGCTTCACACGGCGCCGGGCAGATGCGGCCGGTGAATTCGGGGAAGTTGTTGGTCGAATGCAGAACCGCCAGAGCCTGCTGCCAGTTGCCGCGGTACACGAGATCGTTCCAGTCGGGAATGATGTTGTTGACCGGACAGCCGGAGTTGCAGAACGGAATGCCGCAGTCCATGCAGCGCGCACCCTGCAGGCTGGCTTGCTCGTCCGGCAGCGTGAGGACGAACTCGCGGTAGTGCTTGAGGCGCGAAGCGACCGGCTCGGAGGCTTCCGCCAGACGCTGGTACTCGATGAATCCTGTCGGCTTGCCCATTTCTATGCGGTCTCCAGTTCCTTCTTCGCCAGCTCGCTGAGCGCGCGGCGGTACTCATGTGGCATCACCTTGACGAAGCGCCGGCGATAACGCTCCCAATCGTTGAGCACGCGCAGAGCCTGGCGGCTGCTCGTGTAGCGATAGTGCCTGTCGATCAGCCCCTTGAGCAGGACTTCGTCGATCTCGCCCAAGTGCCGCACATCGACCTTGCCGTGGCTTTCCAGGTCGTCGCCCGCGTCGCTGCCCTGACGTGCCAAGAACTCCTCCTCGACCGGTTCAAGCGATACCTGCGCCATGTTGCAACGCGAGGCAAAGGTTCCTTCCTCGTCGAAGACGTAGGCGACGCCGCCCGACATGCCGGCAGCGAAGTTGCGTCCGGTCATGCCGAGAACGACTACCGTGCCACCGGTCATGTACTCGCAACCGTGGTCGCCAACGCCTTCGACGACCGCTGTCGCACCGGAATTGCGGACGGCAAAGCGCTCGCCGGCGACACCGGCGAAGAAGACCTCGCCCTCGGTCGCACCGTAGAGGACCGTGTTGCCGACGATGATGTTGCTGCGGCTCTCGCCACGGAAGCCGGCACTCGGACGAACGATGATGCGTCCGCCCGACAGGCCCTTGCCGACGTAGTCGTTGGCTTCGCCGATCAGGTCCAGGGTGACGCCGCGTGCCAGGAAGGCACCAAAAGCCTGCCCGGCAGTTCCCCGAAATTGAATGTCGATCGTCCCGTCAGGCAGACCCGCTCGCCCGTAACGCTCGGCGATGCGTCCGGAAAGCATGGCGCCGACGGTGCGGTTGATGTTGCGCAGCGGCAGTTCGAGCTTGACCGGCTCGCCGCTGTCGAGCGCCGGCCGCGCCAGTTCGATCAGTTCCCTGTCGAGCGCCTTTGCCAGCCCGTGATCCTGCGCCTCGCAATGGAAGACCGCGACGCCGCCCGGGTTTGCCGGCCGATGGAAGATGCGGCTGTAGTCGAGCCCTTGCGCCTTCCAGTGGTTGATTCCCTGTTGCATGTCGAGCAGGTCACAGCGGCCAATGAGGTCATTGAAACGGCGGATGCCGAGCTGTGCCATCAGCTCGCGGACTTCCTCGGCGACGAAGAAGAAGAAGTTGACCACGTGCTCGGGCTGCCCCGAGAAACGGCGGCGCAGCACGGGATCCTGCGTCGCGACCCCTACCGGGCAGGTGTTCAGATGACACTTGCGCATCATGATGCAGCCCTCGACGACGAGCGGTGCGGTCGCGAAACCAAATTCATCCGCTCCCAGCAGCGCACCGATGACGACATCCCTGCCCGTCTTGACCTGCCCGTCGACCTGCACCCGAACGCGACCGCGCAAGCCGTTCAGCACCAGCGTCTGCTGCGTCTCGGCGAGACCGAGTTCCCACGGCGAACCCGCGTGCTTGATCGAAGATTGCGGACTGGCGCCGGTTCCGCCGTCATGACCGGCAATCACCAGGTGATCGGCCTTGGCCTTGGTGACTCCCGCGGCCACCGTGCCGACCCCGACTTCGGAGACCAGCTTGACGCTGATCGACGCCTTCGGGTTGGCATTCTTGAGGTCGTGAATCAGTTGCGCCAGATCCTCGATCGAGTAGATGTCGTGGTGTGGCGGGGGCGAAATCAGACCCACCCCGGGCACCGAATGGCGGAGGAAGCCGATGTACTCGGAGACCTTGTGTCCCGGCAGCTGGCCGCCCTCACCGGGCTTTGCCCCCTGGGCCATCTTGATCTGCAGCTGGTCGGCGTTGACCAGGTATTCGGCAGTGACGCCGAAGCGTCCCGACGCCACCTGCTTGATTGCCGAGCGCAGGCTGTCGCCAGGCTGCAGCTGGTAATCGCGTTCGATGCGCGAGTTGCCGAGGACCTCGGACAGCATCTCGCCGCCCTGAAGGACCCTGAAGCGCGCTGGATCCTCGCCACCTTCGCCGGTGTTCGACTTGCCACCCAGACGATTCATGGCGATCGCCAGCGTGCTGTGTGCTTCGGTCGAAATCGAGCCGAGCGACATGGCACCGGTGGTGAAGCGCTTGACGATCTCCTTCGCCTCTTCGACCTCCGCCAGCGGCAGCGCCGGCCCGACCGGCTTCAGGGCGAACAGGCCACGCAGCGTCATGTGCCGTTCCGTCTGCTCGTTGATCAGCCGCGCGTACTGCTTGTAGGTGTCGTAGCTGCCGCTGCGCGTCGAATGCTGCAGCTTGGCGATCGCCTCCGGGGTCCACATGTGCTCTTCGCCGCGCACCCGGTATGCATACTCGCCGCCGGCGTCGAGCATCGTCGACAGCACCGGATCGTCGCCGAAGGCCTGCTTGTGCAGGCGGATCGCCTCCTCCATGACGTCGAAAACGTCGATGCCCTCTACCTGCGTCGAGGTCCCGGTGAAGTACTTGTCCACCATCCTCTTCTGCAGTCCGACGGCTTCGAAAATCTGCGCTCCGGTGTAGGACATGTAGGTCGAGATCCCCATCTTGGACATCACTTTCAGGAGACCCTTGCCAACGCCCTTGATGAAATGCTTGATCGCCTTGTCGCCCTTCTCCGGATCGTTGCCCGCCATGTGCTGCAGCGTTTCGAGTGCCAGGTAGGGATGCACGGCCTCCGCCCCATAACCGGCGAGAACGGCGAAATGGTGCGTCTCGCGCGCGGCGCCGGTTTCGACGACGAGTCCCACCCGCGTCCGCAGCCCCTTGGTCACCAGGTGCTGATGCACCGCCGATGTGGCCAGCAGGGCCGGGATGGCTACATGCTCGGCATCGAGCCGGCGATCGGAAACGATGAGGATGCTCGAACCCTTGTGCACATGATCTTCGGCCTCGGCGCACAGCGATGCCAGACGCGCTTCGACGCCCTGCCGTCCCCACACCAGCGGATAGCAGATGTCGAGTTCGGCCGAGTGGAACTTGTTGTCCGTGTAGGTGGCGATCCGCCGCAGCTTCGTCATGTGGTCGACATCGAGCACCGGCTGCGACACCTCGAGACGGTAAGGCGGATTGATCTCGTTGATGCCGAGCAGGTTCGGTTTTGGGCCGATGAAGGAAACGAGCGACATCACCAGTTGTTCGCGGATCGGGTCGATCGGCGGATTGGTCACTTGCGCGAAGAGTTGCCGGAAGTAGTTGAACAGCGGTTTGCTGCGATTCGAGAGGACTGCCAGCGGCGAGTCGTTGCCCATCGAGCCGGTCGCTTCCTCGCCCGAGCCGGCCATCGGCTCGAGAATGAACCTGAGGTCCTCCTGCGTGTAGCCGAAGGCCTGTTGGCGATCGAGCAGCGACGCCGGATAGGCGCCGGGCTGGGCGGCGTGCGGTGACGGCAGTTCGTCGAGCTTGATGTTGATCCGGCTGAGCCAGTCCTGGTAGGGCCGGGCACGGGCGAGGGTGTCCTTGAGTTCGGCGTCGTCGATGATCCTTCCCTGCTCGAGATCGATCAGGAACATCTTGCCCGGTTGCAGCCGCCACTTGCGGACGATCCGCTCCTCGGGTATCGGCAGTACTCCCGCTTCCGATGCCATCACCACGAGATCGTCGTCAGTCACCAGATAGCGCGCCGGACGCAGGCCGTTGCGATCCAGCGTGGCACCGATCTGGCGACCATCGGTGAACGCGACCGCCGCTGGTCCGTCCCACGGCTCGATCATCGCCGCGTGATACTTGTAAAAGGCGCCTCGCTGCTCGTCCATCAGGGTATGCGACTCCCAGGCTTCGGGAATCAGCATCATCATCGCGTGCGCCAGCGAGTAGCCACCCATGACCAACAACTCGAGCGCGTTGTCGAACGACGCCGAATCGGACTGGCCAGCGTAGATCAGCGGCCAGATCTTTTCCAGGTCGGCGCCCAGCAGTGGCGACCACGTTCCCTTCTCGCGCGCGCGCATCCAGTTGTAGTTGCCGCGCAGCGTATTGATCTCGCCATTGTGGGCGATCAGCCGGAAAGGGTGCGCCAGTTGCCAGGTCGGGAAGGTGTTGGTCGAAAAGCGCTGGTGGACCAGCGCCATGGCGGAGACACAGCGGGGATCCTTGAGGTCCGTGTAGTACTGGCCAACCTGGTCAGCGAGCAGCAAGCCCTTGTAGACGACCGTCCGCGCCGACATCGATGGCTGGTAGAACTCCTTGCTGTGCTTGAGTCCGAGCGCCTGAATCGCATTCGCCGCGCTGCGGCGAATGACGTAAAGCTTGCGTTCGAGGGCGTCGGTGACCATGGTGTCCGGGCCGCGGCCGATGAAGATCTGGCGGATCATCGGTTCTCTCGCCCGTACCGTCGGCGACATCGGCAAGGCATGGTCGACCGGCACATCGCGCCAGCCGAGAACGACCTGGTGCTCCTTGCGGACGGCGCGCTCGATCTCTTCCTGACAGGCGAGGCGCGAGGCCGATTCCTTGGGCAGAAAGACCATCCCGACACCATATTCGCCGAGTGGCGGCAGCTGGATTCCCTGCTTTGCCATCTCCTCGCGGAAGAAGGCATCCGGAATCTGGATCAGAATGCCCGCACCGTCGCCCATCAACGGATCGGCCCCGACGGCGCCACGGTGATCCAGGTTCTTCAGGATCAACAGGCCTTGCTCGATGATCGAGTGACTTCTCTTGCCCCGAATATGCGCGACGAAACCGACGCCGCAAGCATCGTGCTCGTTGGCCGGGTCGTAAAGACCCTGCCCTTCAGGTATGGCGGAATCCATCACTCTCGAATCCTCACAAAACTTGGACGGCACGCGAAAACGAGCGTGCTCGCAATTGCCGTCATCTCGGTTACGACGCGGCCGTCCGGGCCACGCCGCGCGACCCGCGACTATACCCGGAAAGCCATGCCGAGACAAGATGCTGCACCGCACCAACAGGGTGCAAGCTGGTGCCGTGTCTGCACCGGGACGGGGCGTTCGCCACGGTGTCAGCGGCGAACCGGGTCATCCGGGCAGCCGGTAGCCAGATGAAGCAAGATGCGTGCCGCATCTTCGTTCGGCTCGACACCGGCAGCCCGTTCGTCGCCCGAGAAGTTCGACTCGCAACAGCCGAAGGCTGGCCGGGAGGCAAGTGCGGCCGCTCAATCGCTGCCCGGTTCGGGGTATCGCGCGCGCCTGCACGGAGTGGCCCGACCGCGGCACGAGCGGCGATGGCTGCGGTCGACGGGAGAACCCGGTTATCTGCCGTGGGTGCCAGGATGAATTCCCGTTTACGCTTGTGGTAAGCTGGCACGCGCACGCCGAAGTCAGGTCGCCGTGCTCGCGACAGGCGAGGGCAGCGGGCCGGCAGTCGCGGCCAGTGCCAGGAACAGGGTGGGGTGTCGAGCCGGGGCAGTTCTCGACAGGCAAGAAGTGGCTTTTTTGGGGGGCCAGGCGGGCATGCTGCGGACTGGTCTTGTTGAACACGAGGACTCGCAGAACGAGTGACGAGCAATGGAGGACTGAATGCCAATGAAAATCGGGGTGCCGAGGGAAACGGCACCGGGGGAAAAACGGGTCGCAACCGTACCCGAAGTGGTCGAGAAACTGATCAAGCTGGGTTTCACCGTTGCCGTCGAATCCGGCGCCGGGGACTTGGCGAACATTTCCGACGAGGCCTATCGCGCCGCCGGTGCGGAAATCGTCGCCGATGCGGCCAGCCTCTGGTCGTCGTCAGACATCGTCTTCAAGGTCCGCGGTCCCTCGACCGAAGAGGTCGGGCTGTTGCGTGAAGGCGGCACGCTGGTCAGTTTCATCTGGCCGGCGCAGAACCCCGAACTGCTTCAGCAGTTGGCGGCGCGCAAGGCGACCGTGCTGGCGATGGACAGCGTGCCGCGCATCTCGCGGGCGCAGAAACTCGATGCCCTCAGTTCGATGGCCAACATCGCCGGTTACCGGGCGGTGATCGAGGCGGCCCATCATTTCGGCCGCTTCTTCACGGGCCAGATCACTGCCGCCGGCAAGGTGCCGCCCGCCAAGGTGTTCGTCATCGGTGCCGGTGTCGCCGGCTTGGCGGCAATTGGTGCCGCCTCGGGCCTGGGCGCCATCGTCCGCGCCAACGACACCCGCCCGGAAGTGGCGGATCAGGTCAAGTCAATGGGCGGTGAGTTCGTTGCCGTCGACTATCAGGAGGAAGGTTCCGGCGTTGGCGGCTACGCCAAGGTGATGAGCGAAGGCTTCCAGAAGGCGCAGCGTGAAACCTTCGCCAAGCAGGCGAAGGAGGTGGACATCATCATCACGACGGCGCTGATCCCGGGCAAGCCGGCGCCGCGGCTGATCACCGCCGAAATGGTGCAGTCGATGAAGCCGGGCAGCATCATCGTCGACATGGCGGCCGAGCAGGGCGGCAACTGCGAACTCACCGAGCCGGGCCAGGTGGTCGTCAGGCACGGCGTGACGATCATCGGTTACTCTGACTTGCCGAGTCGTCTGTCGAAGCAGTCGAGCACCCTCTACGCCACCAACCTCTTCCGCCTGACTGAGGAACTGTGCAAGAGCAAGGATGGCGTGATCGACGTCAACATGGATGATGAAGTCATTCGCGGCACGACGGTCGTCAAGGAGGGCAAGATCACCTGGCCGCCGCCGGCGCCGACGCTGTCCATGACTCCGGCAGCTGCACCTGCTGCTGCCGCCGTCAAGCCCGCCGCCAAGTCGCATGGTCATGGCAAGGGTGGATCGTCGGCCTCGAGCACGGCCGTTGGGTTGCTCTTCGCTGCCGGCGCGCTGATCTTCTGGGGCATCGGTGCGGGCGCCCCCGCGGCCTTCCTCGGCCACTTCACGGTCTTCGTCCTCGCCTGCTTCGTCGGCTACATGGTGGTCTGGAACGTCACGCCCGCGTTGCACACGCCGCTGATGAGCGTCACCAACGCGATCAGCAGCATCATCGCGATTGGCGCTTTGGTGCAGATCGCACCACCGCTGGCAGAAGGGGTCGCACGTCCCGAGGCGTGGATTCGCTGGCTCGCGGTCGGCGCCATCGTTCTCGCGACGATCAACATGTTCGGCGGCTTCGCCGTGACCCAGCGCATGCTGGCCATGTTCCGCAAATAGGAGACGATGATCATGTCCGAAAGTCTGGCAACCGTTTCCTATCTCGGTGCAACCATCCTCTTCATCCTCTGCCTCGGTGGCCTGAGTCACCCCGAAACGTCTCGGCGCGGCAATCTCTACGGCATCATCGGCATGACCATTGCGGTGCTGGCGACGGTCTTCGGTCCACGCGTCGGTGCTGCTGGCTACGCCTGGATCATCGCCGCCATGGTGGTCGGCGCCAGCGTCGGCGTCTATGCGGCACGCACGGTACAGATGACGCAGATGCCGGAGCTGGTCGCGCTGATGCACAGCCTGGTTGGCTTGGCAGCGATGCTGGTCGGCTTCGCCAACTACATCGACCCGGCCGCCTCGGCGCAGATGAGTGGCGCCGAGAAGACCATCCACGAAATCGAGATCTACGTCGGCATCCTGATCGGCGCCGTCACCTTCTCCGGCTCGGTGGTCGCCTTTGGCAAGCTGTCCGGCAAGATCTCCGGAAACCCGCTGCTGCTGCCGGCGCGCCACTGGATCAACCTGCTCGGCCTGCTGGTTGTGATCTGGTTCGGGCGCGAGTTCATCAACGCCCACTCGGTCAGCGACGGCATGCTGCCGCTGGTGGTGATGACCGTCATCGCGCTGCTCTTCGGCATCCACATGGTGATGGCAATCGGCGGTGCCGACATGCCGGTCGTCGTCTCGATGCTCAACAGCTACTCCGGCTGGGCTGCCGCGGCTACCGGTTTCATGCTCTCCAACGATCTGCTGATCGTCACAGGTGCTCTCGTCGGTTCAAGCGGCGCCATCCTTTCGTACATCATGTGTGCGGCAATGAACCGCCACTTCATCAGCGTCATCGCAGGCGGCTTCGGCACGACCGGTGGTACGCCCGCGGCAGCCGGAGCGCAGCCGGCCGGTGAAGTGGTGGCGATCAACGCCCCCGATACGGCTGAACTGCTGCGCGAAGCCAAGAACGTCATCATCGTTCCCGGTTACGGCATGGCAGTGGCGCAGGCGCAGCACACGGTATACGAGATCACCAGGCTGCTGCGGGAAAAGGGGGTCAACGTCCGCTTCGGCATTCACCCAGTGGCGGGCCGCATGCCAGGACACATGAACGTGCTGCTGGCCGAGGCCAAGGTGCCCTATGACATCGTTCAGGAAATGGACGAGCTCAACGACGATTTCCCGCAGACCGACGTCGCGATGATCATCGGCGCCAACGACATCGTCAACCCGGCGGCCCAGGACGACCCGAACAGTCCGATCGCCGGCATGCCGGTCCTCGAGGTCTGGAAGGCCAAGACGTCGATCGTCATGAAGCGCAGCATGGCTTCCGGCTATGCCGGTGTCGACAACCCGCTCTTCTACAAGGAGAACAACCGCATGCTCTTCGGCGATGCGAAGAAGATGCTGGATGAAGTTCTGGCGTCACTGAAGACCTGAGCCCACTCGTCCGCGTCGGTGACGCACAGGAACAACGCCCGCTGCCGCGGGCGTTGTTCCTGTGGCGTGCTCGACCTGCCGGGCAGCGTCGGTGCGAGCGCGGCGGCAGGGCTGCCGGCTTGCGCGCTCGGCTAACCGCCCGCCGCGGCTGCCGCGGCTGCAATCCAGACAACGATCGCGGTTTGCCGGATGTCGTTTGACATCTGTTAGAATGGACTGGGACATGAACTGGCGCCGCAAACAGCCATCCTTTTTCGAGGGGGTATCATGGAGGTAAAAGAAGTTCTGCAGGTCAAGGATTCCGCTCTTTTTGCCGTGCATCCGGACTCGCCACTTTCCGAAGCAGTCATCATGATGGCCGACAACGACATCGGCTCGGTGATCGTCATGGAAGGTGGCAAGCTGGCTGGCATGCTGACCTTCCGCGAAGTGCTCGTGATTCTCGCCAAGCGTCAGACCGAGCGCCGGGTCGGGCCGACGCCGCCGATCGCCGAGATCCTCGTCGTCGAGGCGATGGACCACAATCCACCGACGGCGCACCCGGACATGGACGTCGACGAACTGCGGCGCATGATGGTCGATACACACACGCGCTACGTGCCGGTGATGGAGGAAGACACCATCGTCGGCATCGTCTCCTTTCACGACGTCGCAAAGGCGGTGCTCGAAGAGAGGAACATGGAGAACAAGCTGCTCAAGGCCTACATCAAGGACTGGCCCGCGCCTTGAGAGGCGATCCCGCGGCCGGCAGCGTGGCGAGCGCGCAGGGCTACCGGGCCGGCGCCCGGCGGGATCAACCTTCGCCGACGGCAAACAGTCGCCGGTGTTCGCGGATGGCGTAGCGATCGGTCATCCCGGCAATGTAGTCGGCGACCCTGCGTGACCGGTCGGCATCCGCCGGGGCTTGGTATTGCGGCGGCAGCAGGCGGACGTCGGCAGTGAAGGCGTCGAAAAGCTCGCTGACGATGCGTCGCGCCTTGTTGGCCATCCGCCGGACCTGGTAATGCTCGTAGAGCTGCGCGCGCAGAAAGCGCTTCATGGTCCGCTGCGCTTCACCAAGGTTTTCGGAAAAGGCGACCAGCGCTGGTGCACGGCGCACGGCGCAGATGTCCTCCGGCTCTTGTCGGGCGATATTGCTGGCGGTGGTTGTGATCAGATCACAGACCAGGGCATTGATCATTCGCCGGATCGTCTCGTGGATCAGGCGGCGCCCGCCGATCGCCGGATGTTGGGCGCGGACGTCGGCAGCGTGCTCGGCGAAGAGTGGCACCTCGTCCAGTTGCTCGAGGGTGAGCAGCCCGGCGCGCAGTCCGTCATCGAGGTCGTGGTTGTTGTAGGCGATTTCGTCGGCCAAGTTGCAGACTTGCGCCTCGAGCGACGGCTGGGTGCGATTGAGGAAGCGCTCGCCGACATCGCCGAGACGGCGCGCTTCGGCCAGCGAGCAATGCTTGACGATCCCCTCGCGCGTCTCGAAACACAGGTTGAGACCGTCGAACGCCGCGTAGCGCTCCTCGAGCAGGTCTACCGTCCGCAGGCTCTGCAGATTGTGTTCGAAGCCCCCGTGGTCGCGCATGCATGCGTTGAGGGCCTCCTGCCCGGCATGACCGAATGGGGTGTGACCGAGATCGTGGGCCAGAGATATCGCTTCGGCCAGGTCTTCATTGAGCCGCAGCGCGCGCGCGATGCCGCGGGCGATCTGTGCCACTTCGAGGCTGTGGGTCAAGCGGGTCCGAAACAGATCGCCCTCGTGGTTCACGAACACCTGCGTCTTGTACTCGAGACGCCGAAACGCGGTCGAATGCACGATGCGATCGCGGTCGCGCTGGAATTCGGTGCGCTGGACCGGCTGCGAGTCCGCATGCTGCCGGCCCCGCGAGTTTGCCTCGCTGACCGCGTAGGGGGCGAGTTCAGGCATGCGCCGTACGTTCGGCGATCGCCTGCCGCACCTGCGCCACAGGCGCCTCGTCCGTCAGCACGGCCTGCCCGAGCTGCTGCAGAAGCACCAGCCGCAACCTGCCATCCTGCACCTTCTTGTCGTGCTGCATGAGTTCCAGGTAGCGCTCGACGCTCAGCATGGGCCCGTTCACCGGCAGACCGGCGCGCTGCAGGAGGCGCTCGACGCGGCTCAGGTCGTGGCGGTCGATGCAGCCGAGCAGATGCGACAGTTGCGCCGCCATCATCGTCCCTGCGGCGACCGCTTCGCCGTGCAGCCACTCGCCATAACCGACACCGGCCTCGATCGCATGCCCGAAGGTGTGACCAAGGTTCAACAGCGCGCGGTCCCCGGCTTCGCGCTCATCCGCTGCCACCACCTCGGCCTTGTTGCGGCACGAGCGACACACCGCCTCCGCCAGAGCTGCCGGGTCACGCGCCAGCAGGCGCTCTAGGTTGCGCTCGAGCCATTCGAGGAACGGCAGATCCCGGATCAGCCCGTACTTGATGACCTCGGCCAGGCCGGCGCAAAGCTGGCGGTCGCACAGGGTCGTCAGGGTGTCGGTGTCGGCGAGCACCAGTCGCGGCTGATAGAAGGCGCCAATCAGGTTCTTTCCATGCGGATGATTGATCGCCGTCTTGCCGCCAACCGATGAATCCACCTGCGCCAGCAGGGTCGTCGGCACCTGGATGAACGGCATGCCGCGCTGGAAGCAGGCAGCAGCAAAGCCGCCGAGGTCGCCGAGCACCCCGCCACCGAGAGCGATCAGGGTCGTCGAACGCTCGCACCGACCGGCTATGAGCGCGTCGAAGACCGAGTTCAGGGTTCGCCACTCCTTGAACTCCTCGCCATCTGGCAGGACGACCTCGACCACCTCGACGCCGGCCTGCAGCAGCGGATCCGCCAGTCTTCGCAGATACAGCGGCGCCACCGTGGTGTTGCTGACGATCGCCACTTTCATCTGGCGCAGCGAGGGCAGCAGCAGGTCGGCCCGTTCGAGCAGCGAACGACCGACGTGGATCGGGTAGGAACGATCTCCCAGCGCAAGCGTCAGCGTTTCCATGCCTCACCCTCTTCCCGGAGCAGCAGATTGAGAATCGCCTGTGCGGTGATGTGGCTGCCCGAAATGGTCACATCCGCCACCTCGCGGTAGAGCGGGTCACGCTGCGCCAGCAGTTCGCGCAGCTTCTGGCGCGGATCGCTGACCTGCAACAGCGGCCGCTTGCGGTCATGTCGTGTCCGTTCGTAGAGCGTGTTGAGCGGCACGTCGAGATAGACGACCGTGCCGGAGGAGCGCAGCACCAGCCGGTTCTCCGGTCGCAGGACGGAACCGCCGCCGGTGGCGACGACGTGCCGCCTGAGTTCAGCCAACTCGGCGATGAGCTGCGCTTCGCGTCTGCGGAAACCGTCCTCGCCTTCGATCTCGAAGATAGTTGCCAGACTGACGCCAGTGCGCAGCTCGACTTCATGGTCGGAGTCCAGAAAGCGGTAGCCCAGGCGCCTGGCGAGTGCCCTGCCGACGGTTGTCTTGCCGGCTCCCATCAGGCCGACCAGATAGACGTTGCGGGTTTGTTCCTGGAATCTCACCGCAGCATTCTAACGCAAGCGCCCGGTGCTGCTCTTGGCGAAAAAGGGCCGGCTGGCGCCGGCCTCCTTCTTCGTGCAAGGAAAGGTCAGCGCAACGACAGGTGTTCGGTAATGATCCGCGGCGTGATGAAGACCAGCAGTTCGGTCTTGTCGTCGATGATCTCGCGGTTCTTGAACAGGAAGCCAATGTAAGGCAGGTCGCCCAGGAAGGGTATGCGCTGCACGTTGTTGCGCGTCACCTGCTCGAAAATGCCACCGATGACGACCGTGCCGCCATTCTCGACCAGCACCTCGGTCTTCACGTGCTTGGTGTCGATCGCCACACCGGCACCCGTCGACAGGCGGGTGTTCGGCGTGTCCTTGTTGACGTCCAGTTCCATGGCGATCTTCCCGTCCGGCGTGATGTGCGGCTTGACCTTCAGCGAAAGGACCGCCTTGCGGAAGGAAACGCTGGTGGCTCCGGAACTCGTCTTCTGCTGGTAGGGAATCTCCTGACCCTGTTCGATGAGCGCCTCGACCCCGTTGGCGGTCATCACGCGCGGGCTGGAGATGACGCGGCCGCGACCATCGGACTCGAGGGCGGAGATCTCGGTGGAGAGGAACTGGGTCAGGGCGTTGTTGAAGAGCAGGAATGAGAAGGTGCCTGCGGTACCGGAGCGTGGCGTCGCGGGCAGGTTGACCGCCGCCTCAGTGTTCAGGTTACCTCGGATCGCCGTCTGGTCGCCGCCGATCCGGACCGCACCATCCGGGAAGACTTGTGTGAAACCAAGTCGCACCCCGAGGTTCTTTGCAAAACTGTCGCCGGCCTCGACGATCCGCGCCTCGATCATGACCTGTCGCGTCGGCACGTCGACCTTGGCGATCATGGCCCGCACCTCGGCCAGCCTGCCTGGGGCGTCCTTGACGAACATCATGTTCGAGCGCTCGTCGAGCAGCGCACTGCCACGCTTGGACAGCAGCGTCTGCTTCGGATCGAGCAGCAGCTTCTGCACGGCTTCCGCCTTGATGTAGTTCATCTGGAAGCTCTCGGTCTGCAGCGGCTCGAGATCGCCGATCTGTGCCTGCGATTCGAACTCGAGCTTCTCCCTGGTCGCAATCTCTTCGCGCGGCGCAATCAGGATAACGTTGCCGTTCTTGCGCATGTCCAGGCCCTTCTGCTGCATGATGATGTCGAGCGCCTGGTCCCAGGGCACGTCCTTGAGGATCAGGGTGATCGAACCGCCGACGGAATCGCTGATCACCATGTTCATGCCAGTGAACTCGCCGATCACCTGCAGCAGGCGGCGGACCTCGACGTTCTGGAAGTTCAGCGACAGCTTCTCGCCGCGGTAGCCGCCGCGCGAGCCCTGTACCAGCTTGTTCGGATCCTCGATGATCGGTTTCACTTCGATGACGAACTGCGTGTCGCTCTGGTAGGCGTTGTGCTCCCAGAGCCCGCGCGGCGTGATCGTCATGCGCGCATCGCCGCCCTTCTGGACCGTGTTCACCGCCAACACCGGGGTGGCAAAGTCGGTGACATCGAGTTTCCTGCGCAGTGCTGGCGGAACATTGACGCGGACAAAATCGACGACGAGATTCTTGCCCTCGTGCCGGATGTCGATGCCGGCGTTGGCATCGGTGAGGTCAACGGTGATGCGGCCCTCGCCATCCTTCCCACGGCGGAACGTGACGTCGCGAATGCTGTTGCCGACCTCGCTGGCGTGTGCCTTGGCGAAATGTTCGACCGCCTGCGTGCTGTCCGGCTTGGCAGCTGGGACCATCGCCAGCAGCAGGCTCTTGCCGTCGATGCTCGCCTCGTAGGACATCGCCTTGTTGAGGTTGAGGACGACCCGGGTGCGGCCCTCGGCCTGGACGATATTGGCGCTCTTCAGGTCGCCTTCGTTGTAGGTCTGGCTGGATTTGCCCAGTGCATTGACCGTATTCGGGAAGTCGAGCGCGATGCGGGCCGGTTTGGCAACGCTGAACGAAGCGGGAAGCGCCTGCAGGGGTTCCTTGAAGGTCAGCTTGACGTTGACCACCGGGCCCTGCTGTATGACGTTCATCGACTCGATCGCGTTTGGCGCTGCCTCTTCTTGGGCAGTGGCGGCGCCGACGAGCAGCGACAGGGCACCCATCAGGGCGGGCAGCCAATGTTTGATCCGTTTCATCTACCTTGCTCCCTTTTCCTGCAGCATCAAGGTGCTCGTCCGCTCGATCCAGTCACCGGCTGAATCCTGAACGAGTTCGCGCAGCGTTATTTCGGACTCGGTCACGCCGACGACGACGCCGAAATTCTGACCCATGTAGTTGCCGATCTTCACCTGATGCAACGCTCCTTCGACCTGCACGATCGCGAACGACACCTTGTTCCTGGTGATCACGCCAACGTACTTGAGTGACTCGAGAGGATAGAGTTCCAGTGGTTCTTTCGGCCGATCGAGATCCGGCCGGAAACCGCCGCCCGTTTTCTTGTCTGCCACGCCCATCTTGGCAGCAGCGAAAGGATCGGTCAGGTTGGCCACATCATAGGGAACGGGTTCGTAGGGCTGCACCACAGGCAACGGCGGAATGTTCGGTTTGACACCAGCGGCTGCCGTCTTCATCCACTCGCGCAGTTCCTCCTGATCGTTGTCGGCGCAGCCGGCAACGATCAGGGAACTGAACAGAAGCATGAGCAGTATGCGCATCATTTGCCGCCCTTCGCCGCCTCGGCCGCTCTCTTGCGGTTCGCCGCCACTTCCTCTTCATCCAGATAGCGGAAGGTCTTCGTCGTCGCGTCCATCACCAGACTGCCATCCTTGCTCTGCTGATTGGTATTGATCGAGATGTTGTTCAGAGTGACGATGCGGGACAATTTGCCGATGTCGCCGGCAAACGCGCCGAAATCGTGGTAGGTGCCGGTCAGGCGAACGGTTATCGGCAGCTCGGCGTAGAAATCGCGGACCTGTTCGGGTCCCGGTTTGAAGAGATC
The DNA here is from genome assembly GCA_013347225.1 of Candidatus Accumulibacter similis. NCBI lineage: Bacteria > Pseudomonadati > Pseudomonadota > Betaproteobacteria > Candidatus Accumulibacter > Candidatus Accumulibacter similis. Next base: position 603,792 of record CP054595.1, read on the forward strand.
GAACTGCAGCCCCCTGCCCATGCCGGCCTGGTTGATTTCGACCAGCAGCGACTCGACTTCGGCCTTGTTGGGCAACTGTTTCAGCAACGCCCCGAACGCCAGATCGATGTCGCTCAGGCGCTGCACGTAGAGATCGAGATTGACCGCCTGCGCCTTCTTGCGGATGTACTCGTCGCGCAGTCGCAACTCGGCCTCCTGCTTCTCACGCAGGGACACCAGCTGGTCATCCCAATAGAACCACCAGCCGGCGAGCAGAATCAACAGGCAGAGGACGACGAGCACGGTGGCACGGGGTGCGACCGGCCAGGCACCAACGTCGCGCGGATTCAGATTCTGGAAATCACCGATGATGCCCCGGAAATCGATGTTCGCAAGAGGCCTCGCCATCACTTCGCTCCCTTTTTGTCCACCGGAGTGCGCTTCAGCGACGCGTTCATGCTGAACTCGTTGAGCCGTCGCTTGTCGATGGTCACGGCCTTGACTTCCAGGAGTTCAGGCTTCTCGAGCCAGGGCGACGCCTCTATGTTTCGCATCAGCGTCGACACGCGAGCGCTGGACTGGGCAAAGCCAACCATCTGGATGCGCTGCCCTTCCTGCTTCATCGATTTCAGATAGACCCCCTCGGGCATCTGCTTGGCCAACTCGGTCAACAGGCGCACTGCTTCGGCCCGGTCGCGCTGCAGTGCCTCAATGGTTTCCTTGCGTTTGAGCAGCGCCTCGGTCTGTTGCTTGAGCCGCTTGATCTGGTCGATCTCCTTGTCGAGAACTGCGATCTCCTTCTTGAGGAAGTCGTTCTTGGCCTCCTGACTGGCGATGTAGCCAGCGATTATCGAGTAGACGAGAACGACGATCAGCACGGACAGGACCGTCACGAGGCCCAGCAACCCGTAGAACTGCTGACGCCGTGCCCGCCTCTTTTCTTCCCGGTGAGGCAGGAGATTGATGCGTATCATTCGTCGAATCTCCGCAGCGCCAGACCGCATGCCACCATCAGCGACGAGGCATCGGCCAGCAGGCTCTTCTCGCGGATGCGGTCGGAAAGCAGCATGCCGGCAAACGGATTGGCAATGACGGTGTTGATCTGCGTCCGCGATGCAACCACCTGATCGATACCGTGAATGACCGCGCAGCCGCCCGCGAGGACGATGTGGTTGACCTGATTGAACTGCGTCGACGTGAAGAAAAACTGCAGCGCGCGCGACAGTTCCAGCGCCAGCGCCTCGAGGAATGGTCGCAGGAGTTCGGTCTCATACTTTTCCGGCAGGCTATTGCGACGTTTCTCGGCTTCGGCCTCCTCGAAAGTCATGTTGAACATGCGCGCGATGTCCTGCGTCAGTTGATTGCCGCCGAACGCTTGCTCGCGCGCGTAGATTTGCTGGTCGTTGCGCAGCACGGTCAGATTCATGACGTTCGCTCCGACATCGACGAGCGCGATGATCTGTCCCTTGCCGCCCTCGGGAAGCGTTGCCTCGACCAGCTGAAAGGCGGAGAGGACGGCGTAAGATTCGACGTCGAGAACGCGCGGCTTCAGGCCGGCGGATTCGGCCACGGCGACACGATCTTCGACTTTCTCCTTGCGTGATGCGGCGATCAGAACCTCGATCTCGTCCGGTGAAGACGGTGCCGGGCCGATTACCTGGAAATCGAGGTTGACCTCCTCGAGTGCGAAGGGAATGTACTGGTTCGCCTCCGACTCGACGAGCAACTCGAGTTCCGCTTCGCGCTGGCCGGCGGCGACGATGATCTTCTTGGTGATGACATGCGAAGCGGGCAGGGCAATCGCCACCTGCCTCGTCGATGTGGCCAGCTTCTTCCACGCTCGCCGGACGGACTCGGCCGCTGCCTCGAGGTTCACGATGTTCCCGTCGGAGACCACATCCCGCGGCAGGATCTCGATCGCATAGCGCTCGACGCGGTATCCCCCCTTGCCGTCACTCGCCAGCTCGACCATCTTTACCGATGACGAACTGATGTCCAGTCCGATCAGCGAGCGAGCCTTCGGATTGAAGATCGAAAGATCAAGCTGCAAAACCGTACCCCTTGCCCAAAAAACCTTTGAATAATTTAGAGTTAGCGTACTTATAGATATTCTACTTTAGATGCTAACAACAACACTGCAGAGTGTAAAGCGATTTCTCCGCCGGCATCCCGGCTTGTCGCAGATCGACAACGACTGGTTGTCCTCCTGCTGATGGGCGGCGAAGACGGCGGGTGTTGTCGACATCGCTCGCGCAACAAGCCGGCAGGACACGGCGCGATGCAGCCGGGCTCAACGCCTCTCGGGCTCCATCCCTGACGACACCGCATTTCCGAGCAGGCGCACCGCGCCCGCAACCGCAGCTTTCGACGGGCGCCGGCGAGCGGAATGCATGGCGGCCGCCTCGTGGCGGCTGCCTTCCAATATAATGGCGGCCTGTGGAAAACCCCTGCCGGACTCTCTCTTGCCTACCGCTCTTCGCTGGCTGCTGTATCCCCTGGTCGTGGTTCTCGGACTTGCCGCAATTGCACTTGCACTGGTGGTCGTCGTCCTGAGCCTGGCTTACCCGAATCTGCCGTCACTTGAAATTCTGACCGACTATCGACCGAAGATCCCGTTGCGGGTGTTCACGGCCGAGGGTCATCTGCTCGGCGAGTTCGGTGAGGAGCGGCGTGCCGTGGTCAGCATTCAGGACGTCCCGGATGTCCTGAAGAAGGCCATACTCGCGGCCGAGGACGAGCGTTTCTATCAGCACGGAGGAGTCGATACCCTGAGCGTACTGCGCGCGCTGCACGCGAATCTGGTAGGTGGCGGCAAACGCCAGGGCGCCTCGACGATTACCCAGCAGGTCGCCAGGAACTTCTTCCTGTCGTCGGAGAAGACCTACACGCGCAAACTCTACGAAGCGCTGCTGTCGTTCAAGATCGAGAACAACCTGAGCAAGGACCAGATCTTCGAGCTCTACCTGAACCAGATCTTCCTCGGGCAGCGTGCCTACGGCTTTGCCGCCGCTGCACACATCTATTTCGGCAAGGGTCTGGGAGAACTGACTGTTGCCGAAGCCGCGATGCTGGCCGGTCTGCCGAAAGCGCCCTCCGCCTATAACCCGATCGTCAATCCGCGGCGCGCCCGCATTCGGCAGGAGTATGTGCTGCGCCGGATGCGCGAACTTGGTTTCATCAGCGACGCGCAACACGACGCTGCCCTGGCGCAGGCGCTGGTGCTTCGGCGCGAGAGCAACGCGACGCCGATTCACGCCGAGTTTGTCACTGAAATGGCGCGCCAGATCGCTGCCGAGAGGTTCCCCGACGACGTATACACGCGCGGCCTGCGCGTCTATACGACCATCCGCAAGGACGACCAGGAAGCTGCCTATACCAGTCTGCGCCGGAACATTCTCGATTACGATCGCCGGCACGGATATCGCGGTGCCGAAGCCTACGTGGACCTCGCGGGCATAAAGTCGGACACCGACGAGGCGCTCGACGAGTTGCTGCCCGACTATCAGGAGGCCGAGGACCTGCAACCGGCCATCGTCCTGCAGGCCGATGCCAGGAAGCTGCGGGCGTTCCGCCGTGGTGGCGACGTGATCAGCATTACCGGTGAAGGATTGAAGCTTGCGGCGGGCATGATGGACGACAAGGCGCCGCCAAACAAGCGCCTGCGCCGCGGCGCGATCATCCGCGTGCAGACCGACGACAAGGGCAACTGGCGAATCGCTCAACTGCCGGAAGTCGAAGGGGCCTTCCTGGCGGCTGATCCGCACGACGGGGCGATTCGCGCACTGGTTGGGGGTTTCGACTTCCAGCGCAACAAGTTCAACCACGTGACGCAGGCCTGGCGCCAGCCGGGATCGAGCTTCAAGCCCTTCATTTACTCCGGCGCGCTGGAACGTGGCTTCACTCCGGCCTCGATCGTCAATGACGAGCCGATCAGCTTCCCGGCGACGGTTACCGGCAGCCAGGCCTGGGAACCGAAGAACTACGACGGGCGGTATGAGGGTCCGATACGACTTCGCACGGCGCTGGCCAAGTCGAAGAACATGGTTTCGATCCGCCTGCTGCAGGCCAGTGGTGTTCGCTACATTCAGGACTACATCACCCGTTTCGGTTTCGACGCCAGAAAGCACCCGCCCTATCTGACCATGGCGCTCGGCGCGGGCTCGGTGACGCCGTGGGAGATGGTCACCGCCTACGCGGTGTTCGCCAACGGCGGCTACCGTATCCGGCCATACGTCGTGCGCGAGATTCTTGACGACCGGAAGCAGGTACTGGCGCAGGCCGAGCCGGTTACCGCCGGTGACGAGACCCTGCGGGCCATCGACCCACGCAACGCCTACCTGATGGACAGCATGTTGCGTGACGTGACGATCTACGGCACCGCCGCGCGCGCTTCGGCAACGTTGAAGCGCAAGGATCTGGCTGGCAAGACGGGTACCACCAACGAACACGTGGACGCGTGGTTCTGCGGCTACCAGCAGACGGTCGTCGCTTGCTCGTGGATCGGCTTCGACCAGCCGCGCAACCTTGGCAAAGGCGAGACCGGCGGCACCGCGGCCTTGCCAGCATGGATCGGCTACATGGCAAAGGCTTTGAGCAACACGCCCGAGTCCTTCCTGCCGATGCCGGAAGGCATCGTTTCGGTAGCCACGCCGGACAGCGGCAAGGGTCCGGCACAGGAAATGTTCTACCGGGAAAACGTTCCCCAGCAGATCGAACCGGAACCGCCAGGCGACGACGTGCGCGCCGAAGATTGAGCGCAGCGGTTGCGATTGGATGTACCGCGCGGCGCGGCAGCGAGGTGGCCCAATCTTTGCCTCTCGCGCGCGGCCTTGCACACGCCGGGGCTGGCAGCTCCGCGAGAGTGTTCTCGCCGACGGACCTGATCCTGATCGGTCTCGTTGCGCGCTCGCTCGCGCCCAGCCTCCCGCAATGCTCGTGCCTACTTCGCCGTCGCCGCTCAGGGCAAGCGATTCTCGAGTGCGTACAATTCCTCGACCGTCTCACGGCGACGAACCAGGTGTGCCTGGTTGCCGTCGACCATCAGCTCAGCGGCCCGCGGGCGGGAGTTGTAGTTCGAGCTCATCGACATGCTGTAGGCACCGGCCGACATGATCGCCAGCAGATCACCGGCGGCGAGTGCCAAGTCGCGGCCACGCCCGAGAAAATCGCCCGATTCGCAGACCGGACCAACGATCTCCCAAGGCAGCAGGGGACCCTGGCGTCGAACGACGGGAACGATGTCGTGCCACGAGCCATACAACGCCGGCCGCGCGAGATCGTTCATCGCCGCGTCTACGATGGCAAAGTTCTTCACGTCGCCCGGTTTCAGGTATTCGACACGAGTCAGCAGCACACCCGCGTTGCCGACCAGGCGTCGCCCGGGTTCGAGCAGAACGTGCAACCTTCGTCCGCGAAGTCTCGCCAGAATCGGCCCCAGGTAATCCCTGACGGTCGGCGGAGCCTCGTCGCGATAGCGGATGCCGAGCCCGCCGCCGAGATCGATATGCTCAAGGACAATACCTTCGGCGGCGAGTCGGTCGACCAGCAGGAGGATCTTGTCGAGCGCCTCGACAAAGGGCGCGGACTCGAGCAGTTGCGAGCCGATGTGGCAGTCGATGCCGCTGACGCGCAGGTTGGCAAGGCTCGAAGCGCGCCGATACAGCGGCAGTGCATCCTCATAGGCGACGCCGAACTTGTTCTCCTTGAGGCCGGTCGACACGTACGGGTGAGTCCGCGCATCGACGTCGGGATTCACTCGCAGGCTGATCGGTGCTACCCTGCCGACCTCGCAGGCAACGGCATCGAGGCGGTCGAGTTCCGCAGCGGACTCGACGTTGAAGCAGAGGATGCCGACGCGCAGCGCCAGTTCCATTTCGCCCGCGCTCTTGCCGACCCCCGAGAAGACGATCCGCCGTGGATCGGCACCGGCAGCGAGAACGCGCCGGAGTTCGCCGCCGGAAACGATGTCGAAACCCGCACCACGCCGCGCGAGGACGTCGAGGACGGCGAGGTTCGAGTTGGCTTTGACCGCATAACAGACGAGCGCCTCGATACCGACCAGTTCACTATGGAACTCGTCGAGCGCCTCTTCCAGCGCGTGCCGCGAATAGACCCAGCACGGTGTACCAAAGCGCTCGGCAATCTCGGCAAGGGAGACCCCTTCCGCGTGCAGGATGCCTTCGCGGCGGACAAAGGCACTCATCGCTGGGTCTCTGCGGCAGGCGTGCTAGAATCTGGGCGTGTCGGGATTCCTGCCGCACTGCGGTCGGTGTCGGAGGCCGGCGAGGAAATGCCCGATACGACGGTCGTCGTCACTGCCGGCGGCTTCGGTGGCAGGACCAAGCCGCCACGATTGCCACAGCCGGCGAGCAAGCTGAGGGCCAGCGTGGCCGGCACAAGGAATGAGCACATAATGCGCCACAGCAAAAGACGCCAATGGTAGCACAGATGGCAGAGCACGATTTCAACGCCCGCGCCGAGGCCGTCCTGTCCCGGATTGAAGCCGCTCTTGAGCGCAGCGGCGCCGATCTCGATTTCGAACGTGTGGCCGACCAGGTGCTGCAGATCGACTTTGCCGACGGCAGCAGGATCATCGTCAACCGCCACGACGCAGCCCAGGAGATCTGGGTCGCGGCCCGCTCTGGTGGTTTTCACTACCGTTGGCAGGAAGGCTGCTGGCGCGATACGCGCAGTGGTTTGGAGTTGCTGTCGTCACTCTCTGATCTCGTCTCGACGCAGGCCGGCGAACCCGTTTCCCTGCTCTGAGCGGCGTTGCCACCGCACAAGCCAGTCCGGGCGGCAGCAGCGTCGGGGCATCTCGTCCGATGCACCTCGCGTCGCGCCGAGCTGCGACAGATTGCCACACCGCCAGCCATCGGCTGGCCGCGCAGCGTAGAATCCATCGCTCCGCTCGCTGCCAGGAGTCGGCCGATCGATGCTGCGTAACGCTCAGACTGTGGGATTGACTTCATTGACGGGGACCGAGAACCCACTGCGGCGCCTCGTCGCGCTGCGCCGCGTCGAGGTGCTGACGCAGGTCGTCGTGCTCATCCTGGCCGTGGCGTGGCTCAGGATGCCGCTCGACATCGTGCCCATGGCGGCCATCATTGCCCTGCTTGCAGCGATCAATCTGGCCACCCAGTGGCGACTCGAGCGGGGGCACCGGGCTGGCGACGGCGAAGTCTTTGCGCACCTGCTCATCGACACCGTCATCCTGAGCTTGCTGCTGTACTTTGCCGGCGGTTCGGCCAATCCCTTCATCTCGCTGTTCCTCTTGCCGGCAACGCTGGCTGCCGCGATGTTGCCGGCACGCCATGCCTGGACAATGGCCGGCGTCACCCTCGTCGCCTACACGTTCCTCATGTTCTGGAACCTGCCGTTGCCACAGCCGCAGGGGGACCTCGCCCGTTTCGACCAGCTGCTCGCGCGCGCCACTGGCGGTGCCGGCGAGCACGCTGCCCACGGCAGCAGCTTCGCCTTGCACGTACTCGGCATGTGGCTGAACTTCCTCATCAGTGTCGGCGTCGTCGCCTTCTTCGTCACACGCATGGCTGCTGCCCTCGAGGCGCGCGAACGCGAGCTGTCGGCGACGCGCGAAGAGGCGCTGCGCAACGAGCAGATCCTCTCACTCGGTACGCTTGCCGCTGGTGCTGCACACCAGCTCGGTACGCCGCTCGGAACCATGGCGGTGGTGCTGCGCGAACTCGAACTCAGTCATGGTGACGATACCGCGCTGCGGGACGACATCCTTCTGTTGCGCGAGCAGGTGGATCGCTGCAAGCAGACCATCTCGCAGATCCTCGCTTCGACGGGGCAGCGACGCGGCGACAGCCTGCAGTCGCTGCCACTGGATGCGTGCCTGCACCGCCTGCTGGACGACTGGCAGACCATCCGCCCGCACGCGCAGCTCTGCGTGACCCTGCACGGGCCGCAGCCGGCACCGCAGATCGTCGCCGAGCGGACCTTCGAGCAGGCGCTGCTGAATCTGCTCGACAACGCTGCCGATGCCAACGCTGGTCACCCGGATGCGCTTCGCTTCGCCGCCGACTGGGATGCCGACAGTTGTCGGATCGAAATCCTGGACCGCGGGCCAGGTGTCGACGAGAGCAGCAGGAATCGCCTTGGCAAGGCCTTCTTCAGCACCAAGAACGATCCCGGAGGCCGTCCGCTCGGCCTTGGCATCGGTCTCTTCCTGAGCAACGCCACCATCGAGCGCTTCGGCGGCAAGGTCGAGCTGTTCAATCGTGATGATCCGCACGGCGGTGCCTGCACTCGTGTCACGCTGCCACTCAAACGTCTGAAAGTCTGAGCGACCATGCCCGATAGCCAACCCCCCGTGGATGACGAGCGTTCGACCCTGCTGCTCGTGGATGACGACGAGGCCTTCCGCCGCGTCCTGGCACGGGCGCTCGAGCGGCGGGGCTTCGCCGTGACGGTCGCCAGCAGCGTGTCGGCGGCACTGACGAAAGCGCAGGCTCTGGCTCCGGAGTACGCCGTCGTCGACCTGAAGATGCCCGGCGAATCCGGGTTGGTCCTGATTGAGAAGCTGATCGAGCTGGACCCGAACACGCGCGTCGTGATGCTCACCGGCTATGCCAGCATCGCCACGGCGGTCGAGGCGATCAAGCTTGGCGCCATCCACTACCTGGCCAAGCCCTGTGACGCCGATCAGGTTGTGGCGGCACTCAACAAGAGTAGTGACGGTGATTCGGCGATCGCGATCGCCGGCTCGCCGCTGTCGGTCGACCGGCTCGAATGGGAGCATATCCAGCGCGTCCTCGCCGAACAGAATGGCAACATATCGGCGACTGCCAGAGCCCTGAAGATGCACCGCCGGACGCTGCAGCGCAAGCTTGGCAAACACCCGTCGCGAGAATAGCCATGCCCGCCGAACCGCTGCTACTGGCAGCGATGCGCATCGACAAGTGGCTCTGGGCGGCGCGTTTCTATCGCACGCGCGCCCTCGCTGCACAGGCCGTTGCCGCGGGTCGTGTGCGGCTCGCGGGAAATGCGGTGAAAGCCGCACACATCCTGCGCTGCGGCGATGAACTCGAAGTCAACCTCGGTGACCTCAGGTGGACGATCTGCGTCATTGCTCTCGCGCAGCAGCGCCGCTCCGCCAGCGAAGCCCGGCAGCTGTACCACGAATCCCTCGCGAGCAGCGAGCGGCGAACTGCGCAGGAGGCCGCCCGGAGACTGGTACCGGAACCCGCCCGCGAGCTTGGCGGGCGACCAACCAAGAAGGCCGGCAGACTGATCAGGAACTTTACCGACAGGGAATGAGAATCAGGGCTACGCAACTGCCGCAGTTCCGGAATTCTCGCGCGGACCCGGGAGCGATTCCGCGATCCCGGCCCATGCTGCCGGCAACCCGATGAGCGAGGGGTTGCTCGCCGACGGCATCGTGGTCGTCCATTTTCTCTTCATCTTCTTTGTCGTGGCTGGTGGCGCCCTGAGCCTGCGCTGGCCGAGGCTCGCATTCGCGCACGTTCCGGCCGCCTGCTGGGGCGTACTCATCGAGATCAGCGGCGGCATCTGTCCATTGACCCCCCTCGAGAACGAACTGCGTCTGGCGGCTGGCGAGGCAGGCTATTCCGGCAGCTTCGTCGCGCATTACCTGTTGCCGATCATCTATCCGCCTGGCTTGACGCGCGACACTCAACTGCTACTGGCGGGCGCACTCGTCGCCATCAATGTCGCTTGCTACGGCTGGCTGATCCACGGCCTCCGGCGCGCCGGCAGGGCACGTTTCAAGCATCCGAAGCAGCCGGTCGACACCGCCGATCGAGCAGCGCAGCAGCGGCGTTCCCGCTCTCCCGGCTAGGCAATCCTTTCGATCAGGTGTGCCTTGAGCTGCGCCCGCCCCGACGGATTGGCGAGTGCGATGATGGTGGTACCGACGCTGACGACTTCATCGACCCGCGGGTTGAAGACCCAGCTTCCATCCTCTTCACGCAAGGCAAGCAGGATGTAGTCCGGACTGCGCAGGCGCAGGTCGCCGACGCGGGTGGCAGGAAAGCCCGCTGGAACGTGGACTTCCTCGAGCCGCACGTTCTTGTCGGAACGAACCATCTCGTCGAGGAAACTGACCACGTGCGGCCGCACCATGGCTGACGCCAGGCGGATGCCACCGGTGAAATCCGGCGAGATAACCGCATCGGCGCCAACCTTGCGCATCTTCTCGACATTGCGCGCTTCCTGCGCCCGCGCCACGATCCGCAGATCGGGATTGAGCTGGCGAGCGGTGATGATGATCATCAGGTTGCGCGAATCATCGCCGGTCACGGCAAACAGGCCCCTGGCGTCGAGGATGTCGGCTGCCTCGAGGAGGTCGTCGTCGGAGGCATCACCCTGCAGGCAGAGCAGTCCCGGGAACTTGTCGAGATTGTCCTCGAAGCGCGCTTCCTCGGTGTCAATGGCGACGAAGTGCCGACCCGTGTTCTGCAACTCGCCGCCAACGCTGCGGCCAACCCTGCCGAAACCGCAGATGATGAAATGCTGGCGCAGTTTCTGGATGCGTTTCTCCATTCGTCGTCTCCGCAGGGAATGGTCTAGATCCTTCTCGAGGAAGAACACGGACAGGCTGGTGAAGAGGAAGGTCAATGCACCGGCACCGGAGATGGCGATGAAGCCAGCGAAGACGCGGTCGCTGAGCGCCGGCAGCGGAACGATCTCGCCGTAGCCAACCGTCGAGATGGTGATCAGTGTCATGTACAGGGCATCAGACCAGTCGCTGTGGTCGCCGCCAATATGGAAGAAACCGACGGTGCCGATCCCTACGAGAGCCAGAACGGCAACGGCGGCCCAGACAATGCGGACGACGATCCTCTGCAACTGCATGCTGATCCGCAGGTCCGACTCGCGCAGGCGGCGCAGCCGACGCGCCCGGCGGCGTGTGGCCAATGGACTATCGAAGATGGGCAACGAAACGACACCCTCCCTTGGCAAACGGGCGTACTGCTGCGACAAGCTGACCGTCAGGCAGCGAACAGGCAACATGCCGTACCGTATCGGCACGGCGCGCGAGCCTCGCACATTTGTTGCTCCTTGTCCACCAGCAAGAGCACGCGCCGATGGCAAGATCGGCAACTTTGGCGCACACTTGTGGCCACCGCATCGGAAAACCGCAGCATGCCCGGCAAGCACTTTTCGCGACGCGCAACGCGCCTGCAACCCAGCCAGAGGATCGCCGAAGCGATTCTGGATTACGTCGGTGACACGCCGTCCAGCAGCGAACAGCGGGCCGCCAGCCCGCAGCAGCGGGCGCGTGTCATCGTCCGCAAGGCCACCCGCAGCGCGGTGATGACAGCCGGCAGCCTTTCCCTGCCTCCAGGGTCTCTTGGCTGGCTCACCCTGCTGCCAGAACTGCGCTTGCTGTGGAAGCTGCAGACGCAGATGGTGGCCGATATTGCCGCCTGCCACGGAAAGACCGCCGGCCTTGGGCGTGAGGAGATGCTCTACTGCCTCTTCCGGCACACCGATACCCGCGCGGTCGCCAATCTGGTCGCCAGGGTGGGCAAGCGCTTCGTCGTCCAGCACGCGTCGCGGCCGGAAATCAATGCCATCGTCCTCAAGATCGCGTTGCACATCTCGCAGCGCCTGCTCGGACGGGGTGTTTCGCGCTGGATTCCCGTTGTCGGTGCCATCGGTGCCGGTGCCTACGCCTACTATGACACGGCGCAGGTTGCCGAAACGGCCATCGAACTGTTCACCGACGTCATCGATGTCGACAGCGAGACGGAGACGGAGTGAGACCGGACCTACGGGGCGGCGACTGCCCGTGTGCCTCGGCAACGACCCTGAGCGCCTGTCCCGGGGCGAGGATTCTCGCCGGACGTTGCCGGCAGGCTGCTAGAATCCAGTCCCTGAATCCGCAGTGGAGGGGGCTGCGATGCAAAGAGAGAACATCAGGCACGTCGAGGAGTGGGCCAGGCCGCGAACCGTCGTGTTGCTGACGCTGTTGCTCCTCGCCGCACTGTGGGCGGTAGTCATCGCTTCGCTGGTCTTTGCCCGCGACGACAGCATCGCTGCCGCCGGCATCTCGCTGCAGCGTCTGACGCACGCGCTCGAGCAGCAGACGCGGCAACAGTTTCGTCTGCTCGACACGGTTCTCGCCGCAAGCGAAAACTGGCTGCAGGACCATCCGGCGGGCGACCCGCACCGCGATTCCGGCCTGCGCCGGTTGGTCGACAGTCTGCGGGACAGCAGCGGCGACTTCTTCGACATCCGACTTCTGGCAGCCGGCACGGACCCCGCGCTGCAGGCGTCGCCCGCTGGCAGCGACCGCTCTGAGCGCCAGCCGGGCGGCTCCCGGCTGGCGTTCGGGCGGCCGACCACTGACCCGGCGACGGCCCGGGTTCATCTGCCGGTCGTCCGGCCGGTGAACAATCGGCATGCGAACGGTCTCCAAATGGTGGCGATGGTCGACCTACAAGCGCTGAGCCACGGCTACGACGCCGAGCGACTGCGGCCGGGCGGCGCGATTGCGCTGCTCTCCCCTGACGGCACGGTTCTGGCGCAGGCGGCGGAAGACCGGCAGCTTGTCCATTCGCTCGCCGGCGGGCATCTGTTCAGCCGACACCTGCCGCAGCGGTCGCGCGCGTTCGTGGTTCTCGACGAACGCGCCGGCAAGCATCCGCGGCTGTTGGCGAGCTACTCTTCGCTGCCCGACTTCCCGCTCGTCGTCATCGTTCTCGAGGACTACGATGTCGCGCTCGCAGGCTGGCAACGACAGGGCTTGTGGACCATTCTGCTGGCCCTGGGGGTGACGATCCCGCTGACCGTGGTTGCCTGGCGATCGTTGCGCCTGCTGCGCACGCTCGCCGAGCACAGCGTACAGCTGCAGGAGCTTGCGATCTCGGACCAGCTTACCGGCGTCAGCAGCCGACAGCACTTCGTCGCCACGCTAGCCGATGAGCTCGCGTTGCGGCAGCGCCGACACTTGCCGCTCGCGGTCATGCTCCTCGACATCGATTTCTTTCGCCGCATCAACGACGGTTATGGCCACGCTGTCGGTGACCAGGTCCTGCTGGCGGTCGCCCAGGCGGCCAAAGGCGCACTGCGTCAGCGGGACCTGCTGGCCCGCTTTGGTGGTGGCCAGTTTGCCGTTCTGCTGCCGGATACCGAGATCGCCGAGGCGCTGCTGGTTGCCGACCGTATCCGTGCGCTGATTGGCGAAATCGCCATTCCGACGGAGGACGGCATCGTCCGCTTCAGCGTCAGCGTCGGCGCCAGTGAAGCCACGGCCAGCGACCGCTCGACCGACGATCTGCTCAAGCGCGCCGCGCAGGCACTGCAGTCCGCCGCTGCGGCCGGCCATGATCGCGTCGTCGCGGCACGATCGACGAGTGAGCCGAGCCCGGACCCTGCTACCACCGGGCGGCGGTAGCAGGGTCGCGCTGCAGTCGCTGAACGTCTGACAACACGGGGCACTGCGTCTAACGTCCCTTCCATTCCACCTGACGTTTGCCGATGAAGGCGTCGATGCCTGCGGCCGCATCCTCGGTCATCATGTTGCAGGCCATCACTTCCGACGCGTACTGATAGGCTGCCTCGAGCCCCATCTCAAGCTGCCGGTAGAACATCTTCTTGCCCATGCCGATGGCTACCGAAGACTTCGCCAGGATCGCCTGCGCGAGAAGTCCGACTTCGGCATCGAGAGCGTCGCTGGCGACGACGCGGTTGACCAGCCCTTGCTGCAGCGCAGTCGGGGCATCGATGAAATCGCCGGTGAGGAGCATCTCGAGAGCCTGCTTGCGGCCCAGGTTGCGCGACAAGCCAACGGCCGGCGTGGCACAGAAAAGGCCGACGTTGATCCCCGACGTGGCGAAGCGCGCACTCTCGGCGGCAACTGCCAGGTCGCACATCGAAACGAGCTGGCAGCCGGCCGCCGTGGCAATGCCGTGGACGCGCGCGATCACCGGCTGCGGCATCTGCGTGAGGCTCATCATCATTCGGCCGCAGCTGCGGAACAGATCCTGCATGAAGGCCTGGTCATGATTCGCCCGCATTTCCTTCAGATCGTGACCGGCACAGAAGGCCTTGCCGGCTCCGGCAATGACCACGACGCGCAGGGCAGGGTCCGCCGCGATCGCGTCCAGCTCCGTTTGCAAGGCTCCGATCATCGCCCTCGACAGGGCATTGAACTGGTTGCCGCGGTTCAGCGTCAGCGTGCTGACGCCCCGCGCATCGACGCGCAGGACGTAGGGCTCAGCCGGGGTCGATGCGTTCATCCTTCTCTCCTCATCATTGATCGCTGCCGCGCCGGTGCGGGGAAGCGAAACCGCCGGCCGGCAGCTGCAGGCAGCCGCTGGCCGGCAAACGGCAGCTGCTCACTCGATGGCGGCAGAGGATTTCGCCTGCTCGCGCAGGACGTACTTCTGGATCTTGCCGGTCGAGGTCTTCGGCAGCGTGCAGATGACAACCCGCTTCGGTACCTTGAAGCGCGCCATGTGCTGCCGACAGAACTCGATCACTTCCTGCTCGCTGACCGTGCAGCCCTCACGCAACTCGAGGAACGCGCAGGGCACCTCTCCCCAAGTCGGGTCGGGGGTTGCGACGACCGCCGCGGCGATAACGGCCGGGTGCTTGTAGAGCACGTCCTCGACCTCGATCGACGAGATGTTCTCGCCGCCCGAGATGATCACGTCCTTGGAGCGATCCTTGATCTTGACGTAGCCATCCTGGTGCATGACGGCCAAGTCGCCCGTGTGGTACCAGCCGCCGGCAAACGACTCGTCGGTCGCCTTCGGATTCTTCAGGTAGCCTTTCATCACCAGGTTGCCGCGGAACATGATCTCGCCCATCGTTTCGCGGTCCCACGGCACGGCCGCCATGCTGACCGGGTCGAGAACCGTGATCGCTTCCTGCGCATGGTAGCGCACCCCCTGCCGGCCATTGAGTTCGACCTGTTCGGCCAGCGGACGGCTGCTCCAGTCGCTGTGCTTGGCGCAGACGGCTGCCGGTCCGTAGGTTTCGGTGAGCCCGTAGACGTGCGTCAGGTCGATACCGATGTTGGCCATCGCCTCGATCACGGCCGCCGGGGGCGGTGCGGCCGCAATCAGTCCGCAGACCTTCTGGCTGATTCCGGTACGCAGCTCGGGCGGAGAATTGGCCATCAGGCTATGCACGATCGGCGCTCCGCAGTAGTGGGTCACCCCGTGCTCACGCATGGCATCGAAGATCAGTTTCGGGTCCACGCGGCGCAGGCAGACATTGGTACCCGCGTTGGCAGCCATGGTCCACACGAAGCACCAGCCGTTGCAGTGAAACATCGGCAGCGTCCACAGGTAAACCGCGTGCGGCGGCATGCCCCAGCTGACGATGTTGCTCATCGAATTGAGGTAAGCCCCGCGATGGTGGTACACCACGCCCTTCGGGTTGCCGGTGGTACCGGATGTGTAATTGAGCGAAATCGCGTCCCACTCATCAGCCGGACCATTCCAGGGGAAGTCGGGGCTGCCACCGGCGATGAACTCTTCGTACTCGCGCGTTCCCAGCCGGTCGCCGGGGCCGCCGTACTCGGGATCGTCGACATCGATCACCAGGATCTCGCGCCGGCATGCGGCCAGCGCCTTGCGTACGGTCGACGAATACTCACGGTCGGTGAGCAGCACCTTGGCCTCGCCGTGCTCGAGCATGAAGGCGATCGTTTCGGCGTCGAGCCGGGTATTGAGCGTGTTGAGCACAGCCCCGGTGACCGGAACACCGAAGTGGCACTCGATCATTTCCGGCGTGTTGTTGAGCATCGCCGCCACCGTATCGCCTTCGCCGACGCCGTGCGCGACGAGCGCGGAGGCGAGCTGCCGGCAGCGAGTGAAGGTCTGCAGCCAGCTCTGCCGCCGTTGCCCATGAATCACCGCGACACGTTCGGGATAGACATAGGCGCTGCGCGCGAGGAAGGTCAGCGGCGTCAGTGGCGTGTAGTTGGCAGGATTCTTGTCAAGCCCCACCCGGTAGATATTCGACATCCCCAGCTTCTCCTCTCTGACAATGAGTGTTATTGATGTTGCCCAGCCGTGGCACGGCAGTCGTTCAGCCTGCCACGTTTCTCGACATCATTCAACCAGGCCAGCAGTTCCTTGCCGAGTTCCGCGCTCGCTGCTGCCATCGCGTTGACGCCACCGCGAGCGTCGGCACTGGCCGCCGGTTGTTCGATTGCGAGCGCTTTGCCGGCGATGGTCCGCCGCCTGGTGTCGAGCAGTGTCGCCTGCCCCTGCAGCAGCGCGCTGCTCTGCTGCGGTGTGGCGAAGAGCTGCGACAACTCCTGCAGCTCGATGCGCAGCAGACAGGTCTCTGCGTTCCGGTCGCGGGCACCGCTGAGGCCGAGCTGCTGCCGTAGCCGCTGCGCGAGCAGTTGGCCCGGCGCGGCGGCCCAACGACTCGCGGCGTAGCTGCGCAACTTGAGCGGGTTGTCGTAGAGCAGGCGATACTCGATCGTCAGCGCATCGAACCAGTACGGCATCCTGATCTCGAGTGCAATTCCGGACCAGCGGCTTCCGTCGGCCAGCCGTGCCGGCGGTGGTCCGAAATCGTAGGAATCCGTCGGCTGCGTACTGCGCAGGCCGCCGCAGGCCACCAGCAGGCTCGCGGCAAGAAGGCTCGCAAAGCTGTTCATCGACTCTCCCCGGCCATCGTCGGCGCGACAAAACCGGCCTCGCCGGGGCCGGGCGCATGCTGCGGTGGGCCGAAGACGATGCTCTGGGGCGACTCCTCGAGCATCTGCAACACCCGGTTGAGCTGCCGCGAGTTCGCCGACAGGTCGCTGCTGACCTCGTCCAGGCGCGCCACCAGGGCAGCGATCCCGCCGGTCGAAGGTTCGCCGATCAGCCGCCCCAGTCGTTCGCTAACCGGCTGCAGGCTGCCGACCAGGCGACGCGACTCGAGCAGCAGTGGCGCCGCCTCGGCGGCGGCCTGATCGGCGCGCGTCAGCGTGCTGTGCAGCAGGCGCAGGTTCTCGTCCGCCAGCAACCTGCGCAACTGCAGCGCCACCTCGTTGGCAGTGCCCGTCGTCGCCTCGAGATTGCCGAGAATCCCCGCCAGGTGCCGCCGGTTGTCGTCGTCGAGGACGAGGTTCGCCCGCTCGAGGAAGTCCCGCGCCTGCCGCAGCGTCGCGCCGCCGACGTCCGACAGTTCCTCGATCAGCGAGGACTGCATCGTGATGCGCGGCAGACCGCCGTCGTCGCTGACGAGCGGCGTCTGGTCTTTCCCGTTGTCCTCGAGCAGGATGTGGGCGATACCCGTGACCCCCTGATAACCAAGGCGCGCGGTGGTGCTGCGGGTGACCGGAACGTTGCGGTCGACACTGATCCGGATCAGGATGTTGCGTACCTCTGCAGGGTCGAGCTCGATCGCTTCCACCTTGCCCACCCGGATGCCTCGATAACGCACCTGCCCCTGCAGGTTGAGGCCGGTGACATTGTGCCGGCTGACCACCGTATAGTCCGTCGTCGCTTCGTGCTTGCCGCCGAACCACCAGACAGCCAGCACCACTGCCAGACCAAGCAACAGGGTGAACAGCCCCGCCACCAGCGCATGTGCTCGGTTCTCCATGTTCAGCCCTGCCGCTGCCGGATCGCCGCCGCCGCACGACCGGAACCGAAGAAGTTGCGCACGAAGGGATGCTCGACCGCCGCCACCTCCGCTGCCGTGCCACAGGCGACAATCCGCTGATCGGCGAGAACCGCCAGGCGGGTTGCCAGCCCGGCCAGCGTCTCGGGGTCGTGCGTCACCATCACCACCGTGAAACCCAGTTCCCTCTGCAACATCCGCAACAGCTTGACGAAACTCTCGCTGCGATCAGGATCGAGGCCGGCCGTCGGTTCGTCGAGAACCAGCAGTTCGGGTTCGAGCGACAAGGCGCGCGCCAGCGCCACGCGCTTGACCATGCCACCCGACAACTCGGCGGGCATCAGCCGCGCATGCCGCGCTTCCAGTTCGACCATGGCAAGCTTGAGAAAGACCAGATCAGCCACCATTCCTTCGTCGAGAGTGTGCAACTCCCGCAGGGGAAAAGCAATGTTGTCGAAGACCGACAGCGCCGAGAACAGCGCTCCCTGCTGGAAGAGCATGCCGAAGCGCCGGCGCAGTGCGCGCCGCCGCTGCGGCTCGGCATCGAGCACCGACTGGCCGAACAGGCGCACGGTTCCTCTGCTTGGTGCCAACAGCCCGACAATCTCGCGCAACAGGGTCGTCTTGCCACTGCCCGAGCCACCGACCAAGCCAAGCATTTGCCCCGCTTCGATGTCGAGATCGATATCGCGGTGAACGACGAGGTCACCGAACTGCGTGTACAGCCCGCGAATCTCGATCACCGGTGGCAGGGCCTGGCCGGCTGCGGGGGGTGCGCTCACTACGGCAGTCCCAGACCGCGCGTCGCGACTGCGAAGACGGCGTCGACGAGTATCGCCACGGTGATCGAGCATACCACCGAACTGGTCGTCAGCGCCGACAGGCTCTCGGTGTTGGGCTTTACCCGGAGTCCAAAATGGCAGGCGATCAGCGCGATCAGCACACCGAATACCAGCCCCTTGCAGAGGCCGATCCAGACGTTCGCCACCGGCACGACGCGGGGCAGCGTGTCGACGAAGAAACCGTAGGAGAGGCCCATCTGCAGCTTGGCGGCGATCATGCCGCCGACGATGCCGGCGGCCGAACACCAGATCACCAGCAGCGGCATCGCGACGGCCAGCGCCAGAACCTTCGGCAGCAGCAGGCGCTGACTGCGCGAAACCCCCATCGTCGCCAGGGCATCGATCTCCTCCGTGACGCGCATGACGCCGATCTGGGCGGTCATCGCCGAACCGGAGCGTCCGGCGACGAGCACTGCGACCAGCATCGGACCGAGTTCGCGAACGATGCTGATGCCCAGCAGATTGACGATGAAGACGTCGGCGCCGAAAGTCTTCAACTGCAGTGCTGACAGATACGAAAGGACGATGCCGATCAGGAAGCCGATCAGTGCAATCACCGGCAGGGCCATTGCGCCGCTCTTGTAGAGGTTGGCCGAGAACTCCCGCCAGGGCATCTCTCGCGGATGCCGGCAGAGATAGCCCAGATCGAGGACCAGTTGCCCGATGAGGGAGACGATCTCGGCCAAGTGGCGCAGGGCCGCCAGCGAAAGCTGACCGAGCGCTGCGAGCCACGCCAGTGGATCACGCGCTGCCACAACCTCTGGCTCGCGGGAGGTCGCCGCCACCCGTTCGAGCAGGGCCCTGTGCTCTGCGGACAGCGCCAGCGCGGCTGGCCACTGTCTGCCCCAGGCTCGCCAGAGCACGGTTGCTCCGGCGCTGTCGAGACGCGCGATCGAGTGCAATTCCCAAGCGGGGCTGCCGGCCGCCAGTCGTTGCAGCTGCAACTCAAAGTCCGCGATCGGCTGCGGCATCGTCGCCAGGCGCCAGTCACCGGCGAGCACCAGCCTCCGGACGCCCGCATTCTCGACAACATCTATCGTTGCCGCAGCCATTGCAGGAATCAGTCGCCGGCCACGGCTGTGCTGCCGGCCTGAGCCGACGTGCTGTTCACTCGCTCGCTCCTTGCTCGGGAGAGGGATTCCCAGGTCTGCTGCGGGCAGCCAGTTTCGCCCGCGCACCTGCTATGATTTCTGCAACAGTTCCAACTGCAGCACCCTGTCGCGAGGCACCGTGCCGATCTTCAGCGTGATGCCGATGCGACGCCAGAAGAGTGCTTCATCCGCCAGCGCCGTGGCGGTGATCGGATTGCCCGTCTGCCAGCGCGCCGGCAGATCGAGTTCGAAGCCGTCGGCCGCTTCCCTGACCGACATCTCGGGCAATGGCTGATCGTCACGCGCACGGTGCAACAGCGCCGCCAGCCGCAGACAGAAGAGGAGGCGCCAGTTGGGATCGCCAGCCGGCATTGCCGCGAGCTTCTGCAGCTTGCCGCGCTGGCCGAGAACCAACAGGGCAAGCCGTGCCTGATCACGTTTCGAGAACCCCGACATGTCGGCGTGTCCGAGGATGTACGCGCCATGCTTGTGGAACGCGCTGTGCGCCACCGAGACACCGATCTCGTGCAGCGAAACGGCCCAGCGCAGGAAGTGGACGTCGTTCTCGTGCGCGACGGCGTCGAGCTTGATCATCTGGCCAAGGAGGAGCAGGGCCGTGCGCTCGACCCGCCTGACCTGGGTCTCGTCCACCTGATAGCGCTGCATGAACTGGATGACCGTCGCGTCACGCGTATCGTGATGAGCAAAGCGCCCGAGCAGATCGTAGAGCACACCCAGCGGCAGCGCACCGTCGGAATAGGTCATGCGCTCGAGTCCAAGCTCGGCGAACACCGCTGACATGATGGCGATGGCGCCGGGCAGGATCAGGCAGCGATCCGCACGCATGCCCTTCAGGTCCAGCGCTTCCGCCGAACCGGCGCGAATCAGCAACTGGCGCAGTCTGGCCAGTCCCTCCCGGCTGATGCCGCTGACCCCCTGCGGGTTGAGATCGTTCATCTCGAGCAAGGTCGCGATTTCCTGCGCCGACCCTGAGGAGCCGACCGCCTCGCCCCAGCCACAACGCTGGTAGTCGACGACGATGGCCTCGACCTCGCGCGCCGCCGACACCTCGGCCGCGTAGAGACGCTTCTTGTCCACCTTGCCGTCGGGAAAGAAGCGTTGCCGATAGCTGATGCCGCCCATGAACAACGATTCCATCAACACCGGCACGGTGCCCTCGCCAATGATGAACTCGGTCGAACCGCCACCGATATCGACCACCAGCCGGCGATGGCTGGCTGCCGGTAGCGCATTCGCGGCACCGATGAAGATCAGCCGTGCTTCCTCACGACCGCCAATGATCTCGATTGGAAAGCCAAGCGCTGCCTCAGCCTGCAACAGCACCAGCGGCGCATTCCGCGCGACGCGCATGGCATCGGTCGTCACCGCCCGCACGGCGTCCGGCGCAAAGCCGCGCAGGCGCTCGCCAAAACGGCGCAGCGCCGTGATCGCGCGCTGCTGCGACGCATGATCGAGCAACTTCTCGCGGGTGAGACCGGAACCCAGCCGGACCGTCTCGCGCAGGGTATCCAGCGGGTGAATCTGGTCGCCTACGATCCGCCCGACCTGGACGCGGAAGCTGTTGGAGCCGAGGTCCACCCCGGCAATCAGTTCGTAACTCATGGCCTTTCTTGTTCGCCTGCGTGCAGGGCGATCTGCCTGGACCGGGCATTCTAGCATCCCCCGGCGCCACCGCTGTCGCCCCTGGCAATCGGCTTGCAGAGGCGACGGCTCGCCGACGGATCGCGGCCAGGGAAGAAAATGGCAGCCATGCAGACCCACACGCTGCCTATGGCTGTAATATGTCCGCCTGCAAATGAACCCTTGTCCGAGCCACTTTCTTGACGGAACGAATCGATGAACATAGTTGCCACGACCAGCGAAACTCCTCCCCTTCAGGCACCCACCGGCTTCCCCCCGGAGTACTTCCAGAATCGCGAGATGAGCTTGCTGGCGTTCAATCGGCGGGTCCTGTGGCAGGCGAAGAACCCGCGCACACCCTTGCTAGAGCGGCTGCGGTTTCTCTGCATCGTCAGCAGCAACCTTGACGAGTTCTTCGAGATCCGTGAGGCGGGCATCAAGGAACAACTCAAGCTGAACTCGGTGGCGATCACCACCGACGGCAAGACGGCGCGCGAAGTCTACCAGCTGGTGAGCGACGAGGTTCATGCCATCGTCAAGGAGCAGTATGGCCTGTTGAACGACGAAATCTTGCCGCAACTTGCCGCCGAAGGCATCCGCTTCCTCAAGCGCGCAGACTGGAACGCCGAACAGCGTGAATGGATCAGGGACTTCTTCTTCCGCGAGGTAATGCCGGTCATCACGCCGATCGGTCTCGACCCATCGCACCCCTTTCCGCGCGTGCTCAACAAGAGTCTGAATTTCGCCGTCGAGCTCGAAGGGCGCGATGCCTTCGGGCGCAGCTCCGGCGCGGCGATCGTGCAGGCGCCGCGCGTCCTGCCACGAGTCATCCGCCTGCCGCGCGAACTCGGCGAAAGCGAGTATTCGTTCGTCTTCCTGTCGTCGATCCTGCACGAGTTCGTGCATGAACTGTTCGCCGGCATGAAGGTGCTTGGCTGTTACCAGTTCCGTGTCACGCGCAACAGCGATCTCTTCGTCGACGAGGAAGAGGTCAAGAACCTGCGCGCCAAGATCCAGGGTGAACTGCCACAGCGTCATTTCGGCGACGCCGTTCGCCTGGAAGTAGCGAACAGTTGCTCGGAGGCGATGACCCAGTTCCTGCTCGGCCAGTTCAATCTGACCGAGACCGACCTCTATCGCGTCGCCGGTCCGGTCAACCTGGTTCGCCTGATGCAGGTTCCGGACTGGGTGCTGCGCCACGATCTCAAGTTCCAGCCCTTCACCCCGGGCCTGCCGAAGGCCCTGCAGAAGAGCCAGAGCGTCTTCGACGGCATCCGCAGCGGTGACATCTTGCTGCACCACCCCTACCAGAGCTTCAATCCGGTGATCGAACTGCTCGAACAGTCGGCGGTCGACCCGCAGGTGGTGGCGATCAAAATGACGGTATACCGCACGGGTACCGATTCGGTCCTGATGCAGTCATTGCTGCGGGCAGCGCAGAACGGCAAGGAGGTCACCGTCGTCGTTGAACTGATGGCGCGTTTCGACGAGGAGGCGAACATAGGCTGGGCGACCAAGCTCGAAGAAGTCGGCGCCCATGTCGTCTATGGCGTCTTCGGTTACAAGGTCCATGCCAAGATGCTGATGGTCGTCCGTCGTGAGGAAAGCAACGGCGGCGGCAGCATCCTGCGCCGCTATGTGCACCTCGGAACGGGCAATTACCATCCGAAGACCGCCCGCTTGTACTCCGACTTCGGCCTGCTCACCTGCAACGAGGAAATCGGCTCCGACACCAACGAGGTCTTCAAGCAGCTCACCGGCCTCGGCCGCGCACAGACGCTGACACACCTGTGGCAGGCGCCCTTCACCTTGCAACCCAACGTCATCGCGGGAATCCGTGCCGAGGCGGAAGCGGCGCGTGCCGGCAAGCGTTCACGGATCATCGCCAAGATGAACTCGCTGCTCGAACCGGAAACGATCGCCACCCTCTATGAGGCGTCGCAGGCGGGCGTCAAGATCGACCTGATCGTCCGCGGTGTCTGCGGGCTGCGGGCGGGAGTAAAGGGTCTGTCGGAGAACATCAGCGTCCGCTCGATCATTGGTCGCCAGCTCGAACATCATCGCGTCTTCTACTTTTACGCCGGCGGCGAGGAGAAGGTCTATCTGTCGAGCGCGGACTGGATGGAACGCAACTTCTTTCGGCGCATCGAACTGGCGTTTCCCGTCCTCGATCGCAAGCTGAAACGGCGGGTGATGAGCGAAGGACTGCAGATCTATCTCGGCGACAACACTCTGGCCTGGGAACTCGGGCCGGATGGCAGCTACCACCAGAAGCGCAGCTCACGCACCAGCCCGCATGCGTCGCAGGCCGAACTGATCGAACTGCTCAAGGCCTAGTAGGGGCCGGCGCCGTCGCTGCACGTGCGCCGGCGCCACTCAGGCGCGGCGCGCGCCGACGACGCCCTGCACGGCGTGCAGCAGGGCGAGCGTCCGTTCGAGTTGCGGCACACTGGCGACCTCGGCGGTAAAGCTCATGTGTGCGTTGCCCTGGCGCGACTGCGTGTTGACCGCGATGACATTGATCCTCTCGCGCGCAAGCACGTCCGAAACATCGCGCAGCAGACCCTGCCGGTCATGGGCATCGATGACGATGTCCACGGCGAAGACGCCGTCGCTGCTGCCGCCCCATGTCGTTTCGATCACCCGCTCCGGGTGCGTCGCCCGCAGGTGCACGAAGTTGCTGCAATCGGCGCGATGTACCGAAACGCCGCGACCACGCGTGACGAAACCGACGATCGGGTCGGGTGGCGCCGGCTTGCAGCAGCCCGCGAGCTGTGTCAGCAGGCGGCCGACGCCGACGATCAGGATGCCCTTCTCCGCGACGTCGCTGTCGCGCTGCCGGCGAACCGTCAACTCGTCGACGACGCGTTCCTCGGCCTGCTCCTCGCTGGCACGCACCGCCGCCTGCAACTGCCGCAGGTTCAGCGTCGCGCGCGCCATGGCGATGAAGAGGTCCTCGCTGCGCGCCAGGCCGAGCCGGACGGCGAGGTCGTCCAGGTTCAGCCCAATCCTCACAAGTTAGCATATCCGCATATTTCGCGCGAAGCCTTGTGTCGGCCGTAGTCCTGCGGCAAAATAGCTCTGTAACCAATTGTTTATAAAGGAGAATCGCATGACGGCCTGAATATGCCAATATACTTGGCAGACTCTCCAAGTATCTGTTTTCACAAGAGTTACTGCAAGTGGCTCGCCTCGACGCCAAACACTTCACCCGCTGCCGAACCCTCACCCTGCCAACGGTCCTCAGTTTTCT
The DNA here is from genome assembly GCA_013347225.1 of Candidatus Accumulibacter similis. Classification (NCBI taxonomy): domain Bacteria; kingdom Pseudomonadati; phylum Pseudomonadota; class Betaproteobacteria; genus Candidatus Accumulibacter; species Candidatus Accumulibacter similis. The sequence continues at coordinate 628,166 of CP054595.1, forward strand.
GCTCTCCAGCGTTCACGCCGCCGTCCAGTCGGAACTCGATCAGTTCTTCGCCAACCTGCGCAATCGCGCCGACTCGGTTCGCGAGGTCACCGCTCAAGCCTTCTACCAGGCACGTTACAAGATCAACGCGCTGGTGTTCGGCGAGGTCAATCAGCACCTCATGGAACTGGTGGAGGAACACTTGCCGCTCCCGCGCTGGAGAGGTTTACGGGTGGTCGCGGCGGATGGCAGCGCGGTTCGCCTGACGATGATGAAGGACAACGTCCGGTCGATCGTCACGGGCGTGGCTTTCGGCCTCTACCTGCCGGGCATCGAGCTGTTTCTGAACTTCCGCCTGCATGAGCCTTTGTCCGATGAGCGTCAGATGTTCTTCGAGGCGATCGATTGTCTGCGCTCCGACGATGTGCTCGTGATGGACCGCGGCTTTCCCTGTCGTTGGCTGGTGTCGGCGCTGACGGCACGTCACATCCCCTTCTGCATCCGCTGCGATTTGTCGCGAGGATTCAAGGTGGTACGCGAGTTCCTGCAGTCCGGTCGAAGCGAGCAGGTCGTCGTCTTGCGCGCGCCCAATGCCCGTGATGCCAAGGACTATGAATGCCCGGCCACGCCGACCACGGTTCGCTTGGTGCGGGTAGCGACACCGAACGGACGGGTGCATGTGGTGATGACATCGCTCCTCGATCCCGTGACCTTTCCGGCCGCCGCGTTTGCCGAGCTGTACCACGGCCGTTGGCGAATCGAAGAGGCGTTCAAACGGATCAAGCACCGGCTGCAACTGGAGCATACTTCCGGCTTGTCTTGGCATGCGGCGCGCCAGGATTTCGGCGCCAAGGCGGTCTTCGACAACCTCAATGCACTGGCCGCCTATGTCGCCACCGATGCCCTCCTCGATCCCGGTTCGTCCTACAAGATCAACCGCACCTTGGAACTCGACAAGATCAAACGACAGATCGGCCGTTGGCTCCTGGCTGCAACCGCCACCACTCGCCGCCTCAAGCCCATCCTCCAGGAGATCGCGTTGAACCTCCAGAAGTTCGTCCCCAATCGCTCCCAACCTCGAAAACCGCAGCCGAAACCGCACCTCTCCCACGCTTACAAGTAACAATGACAATAGGCTAACTTTCGAGGATTGAGGTTCAGCCCCGGTTGTCCAAGCCGCTGCAGTTCGCGCTGCACCAGAGCCCGCCCCTCGGCCAGAGTATCCTCGAGTGCCAGGCCGGCGAACCACTGCCTGACCTTGGCCCGCGAGCGATGGGTGAACAGATAGCCGAGCGCCGGATTGAGCCAGTCGCGCGACGGTCCGCCATGCTTGGCAAGAACGATCTCGACGCGCTGCCCCGTCGCCAGTTGGCTATTCAACGGCACCAGTGCGCCGTTGACCTTGGCGCCGCGGCAGCGATGCCCGAGGTCGGTATGTACGCGATAGGCGAAATCGACCGGCGTCGCACCCCGCGGCAGGTCGACGACGCGCCCCTGCGGCGTCAGGACATACACCGTCTCGTCGAAGGCCGCCTGCTTGTAATGCCTGACCCAGTCCGATGAGTCGGATACCTCGTCGCGCCAGGTCAGCAACTGGCGCAACCAGGCGATCTTCTCGTCGTAGCGGTCCTCGGGCGTCGCCCTGCTGCCCTCCTTGTAGCGCCAGTGAGCGGCGACGCCGAGTTCGGCATGCCGGTGCATGTCGCGGGTACGTATCTGCACCTCGAGGGCGCGGCCATCGGTGCAGTGCACCGCGGTATGCAGCGAGCGATAGTCGTTGCCCTTCGGATGCGCGATGTAGTCGTCGAACTCCTTGGCGATCGGCGACCAGATGTGGTGCACGATGCCGAGCGCCGTGTAGCAGTCACGCACCTCGTCGACGATGACGCGCAGCGCGCGCACGTCGTAGACTTCGGAAAAGCCGACCCCCTTCTTGCGCATCTTGTTCCAGATGCTGTAGATGTGCTTCGGGCGACCGTAGACCTCGGCGCTGCCGACACCGGCGGCCTGCAGTTCGTCTTTCAGGCGAACGATCGCGGCGGCGATGAACTGCTCGCGCTCGCCGCGCTTCTCGTCGAGGTGACGCGCGATATCCTTGTAGATTTCCGGGTGCAGGAAGCGGAACGAAAGGTCTTCGAGTTCCCACTTCAGCTCCCAAACGCCGAGGCGATTGGCCAGTGGTGCGTACAGATCGAGTGTTTCGCGTGCCACCGGCAAGCGCAACCCGTCCGGCTCCGTGGCGTAGTGACGCAAGGTCTGCGTCCGCGAAGCGAGGCGCAGGAGGACGACGCGAATGTCCTCGACCGTCGCCAGGAGCATCTTGCGCAGGATCTCGACCTGCGCCTTCATCTCCTGTGGCTTGCTCTCGCCACTCGCCGCCGAATGGGCGCCGAAACTGCGCGTGATTGGTCGCATGCGGTTGAGACGCGAAATGCCCTCGACCAGGTGTGCCACGCCGCCGCCGAAGTCCGCCTCGATCCGTGCCAAGCCGCGTTCCTGCAGCGCCGGCACGGCAAAGAGCAGCGCCGCCAGCCGCGAATCGGCGTCGAGCTTGAGTCCGGCGACGATCAGTGCGGTTCCCAACGCGTGTCCCCAGACCTCCTCACCGCTGCCGAGCAGCCGCTCGGCATAGAGCGCGCGGGCGCTCTCGACTGCCCGCCCGAGGCGCTCAGCGGCGACCGCCGGGAGGCCGTCGGCGAGCGCCTGCAGCGACTGGGCGGGATCGCCGTGCGCGGCGAGCGAGTGAACGACGGACACCATGGGTCCATTATAAGGGCGCTGTCGGCCATTGATGCATAATGCGCTCTTTGCCCTTCCCCGCCAGCGATGCTCGATCGCCTGCACAACCCCTACCTGCTGCTCGTCCTGACCGTTCTCTTCTGGTCCGGCAACATGGTCATCGGCCGCGCGCTGCGCGAGCAGGTGCCGCCGCTGTCGCTCGCCTTCTGGCGCTGGGCAATCGCCTTCCTGCTCGTTCTGCCGCTGGCGCTGCCGCCGCTGCGGGCGCAATGGCCGCGGTTGCGCGCGAGTTGGAAAGCGGTGAGCGTGCTCGGCCTGCTGGGCGTGGGCGGCTACAACACGCTGGCCTACATCGGACTGCAATACACCCCGGCCACCAACGCCGCGCTGCTCAATTCCTTCATTCCGATCGCCACCATCACCCTCTCCTGGGCCTTCCTCGGCAAGCATCTGCGGACTATCGACTGGCTCGGCGTGCTCATCTCCTTCAGCGGCGTCAGCATCATCATCAGTCGTGGCGATCCCGCCAGCCTCGGACAACTGAGCTTCAACGTCGGCGACCTGTGGATGCTGGTCGCAGTCTTCACCTGGGCGCTATACACCGTCGGACTGCAATGGCGACCGGCTGCTGTCGACCCGATGCTGTTGCTCGCCGCGTTCACGTTCGTTGGCCTGCTGGCGCTGGCGCCGGCCTACGCCTGGGAGCTTTCGCAGGGGCGGACGATCAGCGTCTCGCCAGGCGCGCTGGCGGGAATCGCCTACACGGGCATCTTTCCCGGTTTCCTCGGCTACGTCTTCTACAATCGCGCCGTCGGCGAGGTCGGCGCCAGCAAGGCCAGCCTCTTTCTGCACCTGATGCCGGTCTTCGCCACCATCCTCTCGGCCATCTTCCTCGCCGAGATTCCGCAACCCCATCATTACCTGGGTATCGCGCTGATCTTCGCCGGCATCTACATGACCACTGCCGCAAGCGGCGCGACGCGAGCGAGATGATCGGCAAGCTGCTCGGCTGGCTGAGGAACCGCCGCGAGCCTGCCCGCATCCCCGAGGCGCTGTGGCTCGACGTCAGCTCGCAACTGCCTTTCATCTCCTGTCTCGACAGCGACGAGCGACTGCGACTGCGGCGGCTGGCCGAGGAGTTCCTCACCGAGAAGGAGTTCACCGCCGTCGCCGGCCTCGAACTGAACGACGCCATCTGCGTCTCGATCGCCGTCCAGGGCTGCTTGCCGATCCTCAACCTCGGCCTCGGCCACTATCGCGATTGGGTCGGCATCATCATCTATGCCGACCAGTTCATCATCCCGCGCTGCATCGAGGACGAGTTCGGCGTCGTACACGAATACCGGGAGCTGGCATCGGGCGAGGCCTGGGATGGCGGTCCGCTGCTGATTTCCTGGCGCGACGCGCAGATGGCGGGTGACGGTTACAACGTCGTCATCCACGAGTTCGCGCACAAGCTCGACATGCGCAACGGCGAAGCCGATGGCATGCCGCCACTACCGCCGGGCATGCCGGCCGCCGAATGGCAGCAGGTTCTTCTTGCCAGCTACGATGCCTTCTGTGCCGCCGTAGACAGAGCCGACGGCGGTGGTGAGGAAACCGCCTTCGACCCCTACGCCGCCGAGAACCCCGGCGAGTTCTTTGCCGTCATGAGCGAAGCGTTCTTCGAGATGCCGCTGCGGCTGCGTGCGGAGTTTCCGGATCTCTACGCCAACCTGGCGCGCTTCTACCGGCAGGACCCGGCTTCGAGGATCGGGCCTTCAGCCAGCGCCGCCGCCGACTGAACAACGCGTCCTGGGTTCGGCGCGTTGCGGGCCGCTGGCGGCGAGGCGGGGGCCGGTCACTACGGGTTGGGTTCTGCCGGCTACGGGCCGCGGCGACTGCTCAGAAGCCGTGCCGGACCTGTGACAGGAAGGCCCTGGCCCGCTCATGCCCGGGATTGGAAAAGAAGGTCTCCGGAGTCGTGTCTTCAAGAATGACCCCTTCGTCGAAGAATATGATGCGATCGGCCACCTCGCGCGCGAAACCCATCTCATGCGTCACCACCAGCATGGTGATGCCGCTGTAGGCCAGTTCGCGCATCACCGCCAGCACCTCGTTGACCATTTCCGGGTCGAGCGCCGAGGTGGGCTCGTCAAACAGCAGCACCTTCGGGTCCATTGCCAAGGCGCGAGCGATCGCCACCCGCTGCTGCTGGCCGCCGGACAGTTGTACGGGATACTTGCCGGCCTGCGTTTTCAGGCCCACCCGCTCGAGCAGGTTCATGGCCTTCTCTTCGGCGGCCGCCCTCGCCATCCTGCGCACACGCATTGGTGCCAGCGTCAGATTGCGCAGGATCGTGAGATGCGAGAACAGGTTGAAGCTCTGGAAGACCATCCCGACCTCGCGGCGGATGGCGTTCAGGTTCTTGATGTCGTCGCTGAGGACGATGCCGTCGATGACGATCTCGCCCGAGTCATGCGCTTCGAGGCGGTTCAGGGTGCGCAGGAAGGTGGACTTGCCGGACCCCGAAGGCCCGACGATGGCGGTGACCTGCCCCTCGTGGAACGTCGCCGAGACGTCCCTGAGCGCGTGGAAGGCACCGAAGCGCTTGCCGATCGCGCGCGCCTCGATGATCGGTCGAGGGACGGCGTCAGAGATCATGGCAACTCCCGCTAGCGCTTCTGACCAACATCGAGTTGCGCCTCGAGCGCGGCCGTCAAGGTCGTGAAGGCCGTGGTCAGGATCAGGTAGATGGCGGCAATGGTCACGAACACCGGGATGGGCTGATAGCTCTCGGCCTGTACCCGGTAACCGACCATGGTCAGTTCAACGACGCTGATGGCGTAGGCCAGAGAGGAATCCTTGACCAGGGAGGCCAGGTTGTTGGCCAGTGCCGGCAGCGCCACGCGCATGCTCTGCGGCAGGATCACGTCCATGAACGTCTGCAGCGGCGTCAGTCCGAGGGCACGCGCGGCCTCGACCTGACCGTGTGGAACGGCAAGGATCCCCGCCCGCACGCACTCGGTGTTGTAGGCACCGATGTTGAGGGACAGGGCGATCGCCGCGCAGGCGAAATCGGACAGTTCCACGCCTTCGGGCATGATCGTCGGCAAGGCCAGCCAGACGAACAGAATCTGCAGCAACAGGGGCGTGCCACGAATCAGCCAGACGTAGCTGTCGCAGAGCCAGCGCAGTGGCCAGAAGCGCGACAGCTTGCCGAGTCCGGCGAGGATGCCGATCAGGACACCGGCGCTGCCGGCGATCAAGGTCAGTCCGACGGTGATCCTCGCCCCGTCGGCAAACTGCTCGGCCGCCGGCCCGATGGGCGCCGGCGCTGCCGCGAGCGGCAGCGCCATCCCCCAGAGGAAGAGGAGCAGCCCGATCATGGCGGCGAACATCGCCCACCCCGGGTGCTCCCTGGTCCAGTTCATCGCGCGCGACTCAGCTCAGGCTCAGGTACGGCAGGAAATATCTTCCTTGAAGTACTTTTCCGACAGGGCCTTGTAGGTGCCATCCTTCATCACCTCGGCCAGCCCTTGATTGAGCTGCTCCGCAAGCGCCTTGTTGTTCTTGCGCAGGATCATCGAAACGCGCTCGACGAACACCAGTTCGCCGGGGGTGATACCGGCATCGGCGTTCTTGTCGAGCGTCGCCTTGACGGTGAACTTGTCCGAGATCCAGGCATCGACCTTCTTCGCACGCAGCGCCGCAAAGGCTTCGGGGTCGCCCTTGTAGGTCTTGATCGTCTTGATGCCCTTGACCTTCTTCGCCGCGTCGGCATAGCTGGTGGCGAGCTGGACGCCGACGGTCTTGCCGTCCAGCGCCGCAACGGTCAGCGGGCCGTCCTTGTGCGCGGCGATCTGGCCGCCGGTGCAGTAGTGCGGATTGGCGAAATCGACCGACTTCGCTCGCTCCGCCGTATAGCCATGCGAAGCGATGGCAAAGTCGAAACGATCCTGCTTCAGTGCGGCAATCTGTCCGTCGAACGGAACCACACGCCATTCGAGCTTGAGCCCGAGCTTCTTCGCGATCGCTTCGGCAAGCTCCACCTCGAAACCGGTGAGCTTCGGCCCATCATAGTAGTTGAACGGCTGGAAACCCCCTTCGGTGGCGACGATGATGGTTCCCGACTGTTTGATCGCATCCCAGTCACGCGCCACCGCCGGACCGCAAAGCAGCAGCGAGAGAGGAATGACGGCACTCAACAACCTGACTATGAATCGCATGTTACCTCCTGTTGATGAAGATCGGACCCTGGCGATGCGGCACCGTCCTCGCGGCGCGCATGTCCATCGATAATGGACAGGTGGGCGAAGACGGCGCAAAGAGTACAACAAACAGAGGCCATGGAGCGCAAGAAATATGCTTTGTGCCGACGGCGGGCGCGCCCGGGCGCTGCCGTGACCACTTTCGGCTCGGGAGAACAACGCGCAGGCGCCGGATGGATGCGCTCGCCCGCCGCCTCGCGTCATGGACCGCTCCCGGCAGCGACGCGGGCTGCATCGCCTGCACGCCCCCGGGACTGAATTCCATGTGGTTCGCATGGCGACGAAACGGTGTCTGCCGGGGGACCCTCAGCCCCTTTCCTTCGCCGCGAAACCCGAGAAATGCAGGACGCGGCGGACGTACTGTTGCGTCTCGGCAAAGGGCGGCACGCCGCTGTAACGATCGACCGCTCCCTCACCCGCGTTGTAGGCGGCGACAATCAGCCGCCAGTTGCCCGCGAAGCGCTTGTCCAGCCAGCGCAGATAGGCGAGTGCGCCCCTGACGTTGTGCTCGGGGTCGAACGGACGGGTCACGCCAAACCTCTCCTGCGTCGCCGGGATCAGTTGCATCACGCCTTGCGCATTGCGTGGCGACACGGCAGCGGGATCGAGATTCGATTCGGCGATGGCGATTGCCAGCGCCAGGCGCGGATCGACCTGGTACTGGCGTGCCGCGTTGCGGATGAGGAGGGCGAGCCGCTGCTTCGCCGGGGACTGTCCGGCCAGATAGCCATCGAGGTCGAAGCGGCTACCGTCGGCGCTGCTTCCGTAGACGCCGCACTCGTCCCCGATGATCGCGCTGGCTACCCGTGAGTCGTAGAGCCGGAGTGCCTGGTGGTGTCCGAGGCGGGCAGCCAGTGCCAGGTAGGCGTTGGCCATCGCCGGGTTGCGCAGCGGGCGGGGCGCGCTGGCGAGTACGCGGCCGACACGGAAGAAGCCTTCCGGGCTGCCCATCGTACCCGCTTCACAATAGAGGGCCACTGCCAACAAGGGGTTGCGCCTGATGCCGATGCCGAACTCGGCAGCGTGTCCCTGCTGCAGTGCCGCCGTCACGCGTGGCGCCTCGACGTAGCTTTCGGCCTGCGCCACTGCCCCGGTACGGGCAATTGCCATGATCAGAAACAGTGCCAAGCCGGCGACCATCTCCTTTCCCCGAACCCGCATCATCGTTTTCGCACCCCCTGCCCGAACCAGTTCCACAGGGCTGCCGCGGAACGGCAGCGCGCATCCCATTGCCCACGCCGAAAGTCTCTGTTGGCGGGCCGCAGAAGCACCAGGAACTACTTCACGTTGCGTGCCGATTGCCACCCGCGGTCGGCGCGATCGCCACGACAGCGTCGCCGGCAGGTCAGGAAATGGCTGTCGCCCTCATCCAGAGGTCTCCCGCCGCAGTTGCGCCAGATGCACATCAACGGTCACCGACAGCATCGCCAGCTGGCCGACCTGCGCCCGGCGCGTGGCGCTGGCCCGGTACAGATGCGGCGTCATCGCCAGCAGATCGGCAATCGATTGGCTGTCGCGCAGATCCAGAGAGTAGCGGACGGTTTCGCCGGGCAGCGCGACAAAGCCTTCGACTGCTCCCGCGACGGCGCCTCGTCGCGGTTTGAGGCTGGGGTAGATGATCTCGCGCAACTCGCGCAGATGGTCGTCGCCGGCATCGGCCTGCAGCAGCAGGCCGCCCGGCTTGAGGACGCGCGCAAACTCGGCATGGACCGGAAAACCGAAGAGACAGAGGACGCAGTCGAGGGTGCCCGACTGCACGGGCAGATTGGCGTTGCTGGCCACCACCCATCTGGGCCGCCGGTCCTGTGTTGCCGCCGCTGCCACGGCCCAGCGCGAGATGTCGATGCCGATGAGCGCCAGACCCGGTCCATCGCTGCCGGCGGCCGCCAGCCGCCGCAGGTAGTAGCCCTCACCACAACCGGCATCGAGGCAACTGACGGCTGTCGCTGCCGGCACGTCAGCCAGAGCTGCCCGGCTCACGGCGGCCGCGATCGGGCCGTAAGCGCCGGAATTCAGGAAACGCCGCCGGGCAGCGACCATCTCCCGGCTGTCGCCGGGGTCACGCGAGCGCTTCTGCTGCACCGGCAGCAGATGAACATGGCCCTGTCGCGCAATATCGTGACTGTGTCCGACGGGACAACGCCAGGTCGAGCCCTCGCGTCGCAGCGGGGAGCCGTCCAGGGGACAGGCGAGCGCGTCGAACGGGGCGACGTTCATCTTCGCCCGCTGTGCCGCCATACCCGGCGGGGCTCGGCCGCAGCGTTGAACGGGGCGCACACTGTCGGCAGCTCAGTGCTCGCGGATGCGCAGGACCCCGCTGCGCCCCCAGCCGGCAGCGGCAAGGGCCGCCAGCACCAAGTCGAGGCGTCGGCGGTCGGTGCTGTGGGTAGTCAGCATCAGCGGCACGAGCGAGCCGCCGGCGAAATCCGGGACTTCCGGCTGCAGCACCGACGCGATGCTGATGCCCTGGCTGGCGAAGCAACCGGCCACCTGCGCCAGGGTGCCCGGCCGGTCGGCAACGGCCAGCCGCAGATAGTAGCGGGAAGCGGCCGCCTGGTGGTCCGCGAACTCGGCGACCCCGGCGAGGAAGGGATGCCCCGAAGTCGGAATCCGCGCCCGCCCCTCGCCGATGTCCAGCAAGTCGGCCAGCAGGCTCACTGACGTCGGCTCCGGACCGGCGCCCTTGCCGGCGAGAAGCTTCTCCCCGAGGCCTTTGCTTTCGCTACGGACCGCATTGCGCTCCATGCGGATCGAGGCCAGAGGATGATTCAACGGCAGCAGAACCGCTGCCACCTCGCCATCGACGTAGCCATCGGCCGGGCGGTGGACGGCAGCGACCAGCTTGATGCGGTAGCCCATGGCCTCTGCCTGGCGGACGTCCTCGAGGGCCAGGCTGGCGATGCCCGAAGTCGGCAGCCGGCGAAAGTCGACGTAGGCGCCAAAGGCAAGGGTCGCCAGGATGCCGGCCTCGCAGGCCGCATCCTGGCCCGAGACGTCGTATCCGGGGTCGGGTTCGGCAAGACCGGGCCGCTGCGCGTCGGCCAGGCATTGCTCGTACGCTGCCCGCTCCTCGCTCATCCGCATCAGCAGGTAGTTGCTCGTCCCATTGACGATTCCTTCGAGGGCCGTGATCCGGTCGCCGTGCAGGGCTTCCTGCAGCGTCCGGATGATCGGCATGCCGGTGCAGACGCTGGCTTCGAAACCCACCGGCAACCGGCGCTCCGCCGCCAGGGAAAAGATTTCCGGGCCGCGCTCGGCGAGGAGGTTCTTTTTCGCCGTGACCACAGCCTTCCCCTGCGCCAGCGCGCGGCTGACGATGCGCAGCGGCTCCTCGACGCCACCCAGCAACTCGACGACGACATCGCTCTGCGGATCGTCGGTCAGCGCGGCCGGACAGACAGTCAGCGGGACTGCAGCGGGGAGCTCCGGTCGCGGCTTGGCTGCGTCACTCACGAGGACGGTCTTCAGTCGCAGGTTGCGGGCAGGCGGCGAGGTGTGCAGAGGGAGGCCGGCACCGATGCTGCCCGCCGCCGCCACACCGACGGTGATCATGAGCTTTTCCCTTCTTCCGGCCGCGGCGGCGCGTGCCGTCCTGCCGCAGCGGTTGCCCTCGGTCCGCAGGCCTTGTTGGTGCCGTCGCCGCCGACCCGTCGGCAACGACGCCAGCGCCCCTTCATCGCTCAGGGTCAGCGTCTGCCGGCTGCTCTACCGTCAGCCCGCGCACCCCCTGGCCAGCGGTCCTTCAGTCGAGCAGCCGGGCGAAGCATTCGGGGCTGAATCCCAGCAGGAGCTGGCCGTCCACGGCGACGAGCGGGCGGCGGACCAGCGTCGGATGCGCCACCATCAGCTGCAGTGCCCGCGCCTCGTCGATCCCGGCGCGCTCGTCCTGCGACAGACGTCGCCAGGTCAGTCCGCGCGTGTTGAGCAATTCCTGCCAGCCGACACAGCGGTTCCACTCCGGCAGCCCTGCTGCCACCACCCCCGGCTGCCGGTAATCGCAGAACTCGTAGGCGACGCCATTGGCGTCGAGCCAGGCGAAGGCCTTCTTCATGGTGTCGCAATTCCGGATGCCAAAGACTGTGATCATTGCATCGAACCCTTGCCGATTTCCTCGGGTGCCGTATCATCGCATGGCCGTGCCGGCAGTCCAAGCCTCCTGCTCTCGTGCCGCTTTCGCTGCTGCCAGCGACCCATTCGATCAGCCGCGCGCTGCGCGCCGGGCAGCGAGCCGGAGGCACCGACGATCGGCCCCTGCACGAGGAGGCGGGCGCGTCGCGAGCGGTGGCAGGTGCAACCCGAGGAGCGCAGGATCATGTCCAATGCAGCATTCCGCATGCTCGGCTGGGGGCTCGAACTGGCCGGGCTGCTTCTTCTGGTGACCGGCTGCGTGCTCGCCTGGGGGCATTGGCGGCGCCACCGGGGCTGGCGGACGGCACTGGGTACGGTGGTCGATCAGGCCGTGCGCGCGCCGACGCCCGGCAACCCGTACGCTTTCCCGGTGGTCGAGTGCACGCCGACGACGGCCGCAAGCATCGCTGCGAGTCAGATACCGGCCGCTAGGCGCGACCGCTGGCGACAGGCACGCGGGTAGACGTCCGTCATGACCCGCTGCGGCCTGAGCGGGCGGTCGTCGATCGCTTCGCCGACCGCTGGTTCGCCGCCGCCGGCATCGTCGGCCTTGGTCTCATCGCCTTCATCGTCGGTCTGATGTTCGTCACGCTCAGCCCGCTGAGGCCGGTCTGTACCGGGCCGCGATCATGGCGCGACTATTCTCGCCGATGCCGTCTTCGGGCAGGAATGGTCAGCTGCAACTGGCCCAGATCCAGCACTCGGCGCGGCACGAGCGGTCACTTCCTTACCGGTAGCGTACCGCTGCCTCGGGGTAAGCGCAGATGCCTGAGCAACGCCAGCGTCGCGCGACTGGCGCAGTGGCAGACTCGCACGGGATCCGCCGATCGCATGCGAATCCGGGCGTCGCCTGCGCCAGCGAATCGGCAGCGTTCTTCCTGGCCGTTTCCTGGAAAGGCGCGGACGCCGTTCCGGGGGCGTCGGTCGGCTTGTCCAGAGGTGCCAGCACCGTCTCCATGCTTCCCGGGTCGAGCACGGCAACGTGACGGGCCGATGCCCTCGCGGCCAGTACCCCGCTGGTCCCCTGAGGTGGCTACGCGCCGCGAGTCTTCTCCGGCGCATGCAGTGGCCACCCGATGATCGGCACCCACATGCAGGCGACGACGGCGAGGCCGACCATGATGCTCACGGTCAGCACCCGCCCCGCGTGCCCGCGCTGGCCAACTGGACGACGCGCGACGGCGTCAGCCGCACCAGCGGCAAGCCGCGAAGGCTGGCCCGGGTTTTCGATTCCCGGCGTTTGCCTGCCGGGTTCGCCGCCATGCCGGACTGGCCGCGCGATGCCGTGGTGGTGCTGTTCGTGCCAGAAGTCGTGGTGGTGGTGGCCGTAATTGCCGGCGTGTCCTTGGCCGACGGGCGGCCGGCTTGGCAGACGAGACGGATCGGGTAATCGACTTGGTTGCCGTGGCAGACGGCGAGGAGGGTGGTGACGTTGCACTCGGGGTGCTCGGCAGCGACGGTGAACCGCGATCGGGGTCATCCACGACCGGCGACGACTGGCGCCTTCCAAGCATCAGTCGGAGATCGATACCGCGGCCAGCGCGAAGTGGTTCCGGGACGGGAAGAAGCTGCAACGACGGCCCGGGTTACTGGCTCCATCGGGCGCTCTACAAGGTCGCCGCGTCCGATCTGGCCTGTGTCCGCATCGGAGGCCGGAGAACGAAAGCGCGAACACGCGGGCGTACATCCGCGCCCTGGCCACTCGGTTTCGGTTGCGCCAGGTTTACGGTGTGGGTGACGTGCTGACGACCGCAACCGGCGCGTCGGCAAACATGTTCCAAGCTCCGTTCAGAAACGAGACGGATCGCGAGCCAGCTTGCAAAGCTTCTGCACAGCCGGGGCTTCAGCTTGCTGCTGAACTGGCAGCCGCCGGATGCACGACGCGATGCCGGCGAAGTCGACGTCATCGCAGGCCTCGACGGCCACCTGCTCGTCTTCGAGGTCAAGTCGGCCTATGTCAGGCGGTCAACACACGAGGGCCGGTTGCACGACCACGACGCTGCGCAAGGTGGGTCTACAGCTTGGGCGAACGGTAAACGCCTCGAAAGTGCTGCTGGGAAGGGACGCCGAACTCCGCACGGCGCTGGGTTTCGATCAGGACCCCCTGCGTGCCTGCGCCATGGAGGGATCGCGGATACATCCATCGAGTCAGATCACGAGCGCTTCAACGGTTTCCTCAAGGTGTCGCTGGAGGGGATGATCGTGGCGCTGCGCGACGACCGGAGTCTGCTGAACGATCCCGAAGGGCTGATCTTCGGGCAACCGCCCGCCGAGACCACGCGCGTTGATCGGCACGTGCGCGCAAGTCTGTACCCGGCAGGGTGCAATCCCGATGGGTTCGTTTCGGTCGTCGAGGGCAAGATGGACTGGGAGTAGCTCTGGCGCCGTGTCCCGCACTACGGAGCAAAGACTCGGTCGCCTCGCGGTGCGCACCCTGCTGCTCGGCCCGACGTCATCGCCATTGTGACGCCCTGGCAGCAGCCCACCGTTTCGTCAGGCTCCGATGCGCACCTGAAGCGGATGGACAGGGATCGTACCATCCTGGTGCAGCGGGAACACGAAGCCATTGCCGTCGATGCGGATGGCCGGGATTCCCTTGACGACGGATGCGCTCCAGCTCGATGTCGGCGACGACTCCGAGCGGTTGTCCGCCGTCACTCACCAGCGAAGCGACGAAGGTCACGAGCGGTGTCGACGCCGCGTCCTGGCAGGGCTTGGTGACGATGACGCGCGCCTCACCGGCGCTGGTTGCATCCTCGTACCGTCGCCGCGCCGTCGGATCGTATCCCGGCGGCAGCTGCTGCAGTTCGGAAATTGCCGTCCGCCGTTTGGCTGGTCGGCGCCGGTAAGGTTGAAGCGCCAGTGCCAGCCAGCAGGCTGAACTCCCTCTCGGCGTCGGCCCCAAAGATCGCCGGTTTCGCCGCGCGCACGAGCCAACGCTAGGCGGCGACCGATTCGGCGATGGCAAACGCGTAGCTGGCGGCAGCGTCCGGCGCGTCAACCCCCGACGGTGTTCTCCCGCAACCGTACCGGCTGACGAGCCAGCGTGCGCACCATCGCCAGCAGCTCCCGTCCGACGTTGCCCAGCTGTTCGCTGCTGCTTGCTTGCGGCGCGTTGAGCTGGCGCAGGTAGCGGCCGCTGCAGCGGTAGGTCGGGGCATACGCCTCGTGGGGCTCCAGCGGTCGCCAATCGGCAGCGGGCTGGCTGCTGCACGGCGGCCTGCCAGCTTCGACCGGGTCGCTCCAGGCAACCAGCGCCGGCGCGTAGACCGGCCGCTGCACGGGGTGCCCGGGCAGCCAGCCCCAGGCACCGCGAAAGCAGGCCCAGCGCCCGTAATGGAAGGGGGCGAAGGCCCAGGGTTCACGGCCGATCCAGGTCCAGCCCCACGGATCCAGCCATGCCCAGCTGCCGGAGCGGTAAGGCGCCCAGTCGGCGGGCAGGTTGCGCGGGAACCACACGGCGCCGTACGCCTGGGTCTCGTACCAGTCGCCGTGCCTGGCGAGGTCGCCTGCCCCGGTCAGTTGCGGCGACACATGGCGGAACGCATCGGTTGCCCGGGACGAGCTTTCGCAAGCGAGACTCCCGCGCGCGAACTCGTCACTGATCGCCGCCACGCTCTGGTGTTCGGCGTCGCCATCGCCATGCAGGCAAAGCGTCTTCCCGGCGGCAATGAACCACGAGCGGTCGCCGGCGGTACAGCGCAGCACTCCCTCGCTGGCGGTTGCCGCGATGCTGTCGCAGCCGACAGTGAACCGGTAGCTGCCGGCCTCGCACAATCCGACACGCAGCCCGCCACATTCGATCGCAAACTGTCTCGCCATCTCCAGCGACCTGCAGCGGGCGATCAGGCTGCCCGTCCGCAGGCGCAGGACGATCTGTTGGTCGTCGAGCCGGACAAACGCGAGAACGCTGTCGGCATCGAGTTGCAGAAGGGTGGAGCCAATCTCGACCTCGGCGCTACCGCCGGCGCCGGTTGACAGGAGATCGCCGCCCTGCAGTGGCCAGTTGCCGATCGCAGGCTCGGCCCCGCGGCCCGCGGCACGCGACAGGGAAACCGGGCCGGCGGTCCGGGCGATCCGGCCCACCCGTGCGACGGGGTCGGCGGCGGCCGGCCATACGGTCCGCAGCGACAGAAGCGGGCGGAGCAGCGAGCGACCGCAGCGCTGCCGATTGTGCGGTTGATGAAGCATGGCTCTTCCTTCCGTGTACACCGGCTGGACATCTGCCGGTGAGACAAACAACGCTCACGATGCCATTTTGGGCGACTGCCGCTGACAGTCCGTTACAAAAGTCGCACAATGCTTGCGGGAAACTGCTGCTGCCAGCTTCGCTGGCAGCAAAGGGGGCGCCGGACAGCCGGCTCCCTCCGTGCGCTGCTGTCGGCCGGACGATCGTTGTCCGCTGCCAGCAGTGGGCGCGCACCTTGCAGGAGCATGCTCATGAACAGTGCGGGCGCTGCCGCCACCGACGACCAGAGCACGGCCGTGCGGCCGCTTGTCGGCAGCGATCGGGCGTCGATTCCGCGCAGTACGCTGCCTGGCGGAGCGGTTGCCGACGTCGGGTCGGGCGCTGACCTGCGCGTCGACACCGCTCGGCGGATGCGCGCGCCGGCAGCGCCAGCGACCAGCGTCCCGGATGGCTTCGCCGACATCGGCTGGGAGTCCGGCGGGCAGGCCATCGGCCGGCTCGCCGGGCAGGTGCGAGGCGTACCGGTCGTCGTGCTGTCCGGCGCCGGCCTGAGCACGGCCAGTGGCATCCCGGCGTATCGCGACCGCCATGGGCAGTGGCAGCAGCCCACGCCGATCCAGCATCGGGACTTCCTGACGGCAGCGTCGGTGCGCCAGCGGTACTGGGCACGCAGCTTCGTCGGCTGGCCACGCATCGGGCTGGCCAGTCCGGCGGTGGGGCATCGGGTCCTGAGCGGGATGGAGCAGCGGGGGATCGTCTCCTCGGTCATCACGCAGAATGTCGATGGCCTGCATCAGAAGGCCGGTAGCCGGCGGGTGATCGAGTTGCATGGCGGCATCGACAGGGTGCTGTGTCTCGCCTGCGGACAGCATTTTGCGCGCGCCGCGGTACAGCAGTGGCTTCAGGAGGCGAACCCGGAGGCGGCATCCGCCGCCGACCGCTCCGCGCCGCACGGCGACGCCCAGGTGACCGATCCCCTCGTCAGAACGTTCCGGGTGCCCGCCTGCCCGGACTGCGGCGGCATACTGAAGCCGGACGTCGTCTTCTTTGGCGACAGCGTTCCTCGCGATCGACTCGCCGCGGCGACGCAGGCGATCGACGCGGCGCAGGCATTGCTGGTCGTCGGTTCATCGCTGATGGTCTACTCGGGGTTCCGCCTCGCCGACTACGCGCATCGGCAGGGCAGGCCGGTTCTGGCGATCAATCGCGGAGTGACGCGGGCCGACCACCTCCTCGCACTCAACATCGACGGTGACTGCGGGCTCGTACTCGAGCTGCTGGCACTCGCCATCCAGCGACGTGCTTAGCGGGCGGCGCCCGCCGACTGCGGCGCGTGGCGTTGGACGAGCGTCTGCCAGTGCGCGGCGCTGGCAGCGCCGCACAGGTTCTGCAGCAACGCGAAGGCCGCCTCGGCGTGCGCGAGCGCGCGGCAGCACGGAGCCGCGCCCAGCTCGAAACGCTCACCGCGGACGGCGAGAACGAAGGCGGCGGGTGGCGGATCGCTGCTGATGCGGGCGAGGACCGAAAGCAGCGCCGCTGGCGACAGCGCATGCGAGCCCGGTCCGACATGGCCGTTCGCCTGCACCGGTTCGAAGACGAACGGTGCCGGCGTCATGGCGCCCGCGTCGATGAACAGGGCCAGTTCGCGGCCGGCAAGATCGAGCGCGTGTTCGATCTGCCACTGGAAATCGCCGATCAGTTCATGGCGCCCGTCCAGACCGGTCGCCAGCAGCCAGGCGTGCAGTCGTTCGAGCAGCAGCGGCCCGAGCGCGTCGTCGCCACGGCTCGGGTTGCCGCAGGCGAGGACGACGACCGGGGCGCGCGTCACCATCGCTGCGGTTCCGCTTCAGGCAGCGCCGGCGGCGGACGACAGGCAGGTCGGCGCAGCGGCCTGTCGCCCGATCACCCGTCCGGACGCATCCTGCAGCTCGACCTGCAGAGGCATCCTGCCCAGCGCGTGCGTGGCGCACGACAGGCAGGGATCGAAACAGCGGATCGCCACCTCGATGTGGTTGAGCAGGCTTTCGGTCAGTTCGTGGCCGTTCAGGTAGCGCTGCGCGACCCGACGCACGGCCTCGTTCATCGGCTGGTTGTTGTGCGTCGTCGAAACGATCAGGTTGCACATCGTCACCAGATCGTCGTCGTCGACCCGGTAATGGTGAATCAGCGTGCCACGCGGCGCCTCGATGACGCCGACACCTTCGTGGTGACGTGTCCCGCTGCTCCGCAGCTCGCCGCCCGAGAGGTCGTCATCGTGCAGCAGATCCTTGATCGCTTCGGCGGCGTGCAGCATCTCGATCATCCGCGCCCAGTGGTAGGCCAGCGGCGCGTGGACAATCCGGCCGCCGCCGTGGGCGATGAACTCGCGCCGCTCGGCTTCCGCCAGTGGCGTCGCGATCACGTCGCAGTTCTGGATGCGGGCCAGCGGGCCGACCTTGTACCAGCCTTCCTGCGGTCCGATGGCGGTGAGAAACGGGAACTTCATGTAGCTCCAGGGTTTCACTTCCTCGCCGATCAGCTCGGCATAGCTGCGGCTGTGGACGGCGTCGGCGAGCAGCCGACCATCGGCGTCACGGGCCCGCAGGCGGCCCTCGTAGAAATCGAGCACACCACCGGCGCCGACGATGGAGAGCAGATTCGAGCGACAGGTTCCGAACTCGTCGTAGAGCCCCGGATCGGCGGCATGCAGCCGCTTGACGAGTTGCACGGCCTGCCGGCTCCAAGCGATGATCTGGTAGATCTCGCCCAGCAGCTCGGTACGCTCGGCGCGGCTCAGCGCGCGGTTGACGCCGCCGGGAACGGCACCGGTACCGTGCACGCGCTTGCCGGCGGTGAGGCGGATGACTTCCTGGCCGAAGCGGCGCAGCAGGACCCCTTGGCGGGCGATTTCTGGATGTGCGGCGGCGATGCCGACGATGTTGCGCCGACCGGCGTCGCTGGCGAAGCCGAAGAGCAGATCGGGCGACGAGAGGTGGAAGAAATGCAGCGCATGCGACTGCAGGATCTGTCCGGCGTGCATCAGCCGACGCAGCTTCTCGGCGGTCGGCGGCAGATCGTCGGCGCCGACGACGTGGTCAAGCGCCTTCGCCGCCGCCAGGTGATGCGACACCGGGCAGATGCCACACAGGCGCTGCACCATCACCGGCACCTCCCAGTAGGGGCGCCCCTGGATGAACTTCTCGAAGCCGCGGAACTCGACGATGTGCAACCGCGCCTGCTGCACTTGGCCGGCGTCGTCGAGCAGCAGAGTGACCTTGCCGTGCCCTTCGACGCGCGACAGCGGGTCGAGGGCAACCCGCCGCAGGCTGCCGCCGTCGGTGGGCGCGGTTTCCAGGGGGAAAGCCGTCGTCGCCATGTGCGCGTTCAATCGAAATGCAGCAGGGGATGCCCGAGGCGCGGCGTGCGGCCATCGAGCAGGTCGGTCAGGAACTTCCAGATGGCATCGCCGGACGGCGGGCAACCGGGGATGAAATAGTCGATACGGACGACTTCGTGAACCGGATGCACCTGGTTGAGTGGCAGCGGCAGTTCGGGATCGTTCGGCACCTGACCGCCAACGATTCCCGGTCCGGTCCGGTACACCTCCTGCAGGCACTGCCCGAGGTCGAGATGGTTGCGCTGCGCCGGCAGGCCACCGTTGACGGCGCAGGCGCCGAGGGCGATCAGCACCTTGCACTGCTGGCGGAACTCGCGCAGGACATGGACGTTCTCTGCGTTGCAGATGCCGCCCTCGATGAGGCCGATGTCGCAGGGGCCGCAGTGCTTGGTGTCGGTCAGCGGCGAGCGGTCGAGATCGACGCGGTCGAGCAGTTCGAACAGGCGCTCGTCGATGTCGAGCAGCGACATGTGGCAGCCGAAGCAGCCGGCCAGTGAAGTCGTGGCGAGGCGCCGCTTGCGTGGCCCGGTGGGCGGGTTCATCTCAGATCACCTGCTCGCTGCCGCCGCTGGCGGACGGACGCCCGCTCTGCATGCCGATTGGCTGCAGGTCGTAACGCCGGCAGCCGATTGGCTGCAGGAAACCCTGCCGCTTCTCGAGAATGACGCCAACCGGGCAGACATGCGCTGCCTTGTCGGCGAGCGAAAAGCCGGTATCTGCCAGACGGCCGGATTCGGCGTTGACGATCAGGTGCTTGCCGATGCCGCGCCCGGAGAGCGCGAAGACGTTCTTGCGATCGACATCGCGGCTGGCGCGAACGCACAGCTCGCAGAGGATGCAGCGGTTGAAGTCGAGCAGGACGTCGGGGTGCGAGGCATCGACCGGCCGGTCGGGATAGAACTGCGGGAAATGTGGTGTCAGCATCTCGAGTTCGTAGGCAAGCGCCTGCAGCAGGCAATTGCCGCTCTTCTCGCAAGACGGGCAGAAATGGTTGCCCTCGACGAAAAGCATCTGCAGCAGCGTACGCCGCTTGTCGTTGAGGTCGGGCGAGTTGTTCTCGACCTCCATCCCGTCCTTCGCCGGCATCGTGCAGGCCGAAACGTAGCGGCCATTGGCCTTGACCGTGCACAACTTGCAACTCCCCTGTGGCTTGAATTCGGGGTGATGGCAGAGGTGGGGGATGAAGATCCCGGCGACGGTTGCCGCTTCCATGATGGTCTGCCCGCTGCTGAAGGGAACCGGCAGGCCATCGAGCAACAGGCTCGGTGCGTTCATCGGTCGACTCGCTGGAACCCGGCGGCGACGCTGAAATGCGCCGCTGGATCGTCGCGTCCGGTCATCTGGCGGGCGACCGACAACGCATCGTCGAGATCGCAGGCCGGGGCGAAGTCGAGCGAGCGCAGCCGCCGCTCGTAGGCCGGGCGAAACTTGTTGAGAGTGTCGAAAAGCGGATTGCACGCCGCCTGGCCGAGTCCGCAGTGGCTGGTGGCATGCAGCAGGCGATGGATGCGGAAGATCTCGCTGATGTCGTACTGTGAGCCGTTGCCATTGGCGATCTTGTCCATGCAGTTGGCGACCAGCGTCGTACCGACCCGGCAGGGCGTACAGAAGCCGCAGCTCTCGTGGGCGAAGAAATGGGCGAAGTTGCGGGCGACCTCGAACATGTCGCGGTGTGCGCCGAAAACCGTGAACGCGCCCGCCGTCGGCACATCCTCGAAAGCGATGCGGCGAGTGAATTCGTGCCTCGCCAGGCAGGTACCCGATGGACCGCCGACCTGCACCGCCTGCGCATTGCCGGCACCACAGTCGTCGAGCACCTGGTTGACGGAGACGCCAAAGGGGTATTCATAGACCCCGGGCGATTCGACGTCGCCGGCGATCGACAGCAACTTGGTGCCGGTCGACTGCTTGCTGCCGAGACCGGCAAACCAGGCGCCACCCCTGAGCGCGATCATCGCTGCCTTGCACAGGGTCTCGACGTTGTTCACCGCCGTCGGCTGGCCGCGGTAGCCCTGCTGCGCCGGATAGGGCGGGCGAATCCGGGGTATGCCACGGCGGCCTTCGAGCGACTCGAGCAACGCCGTCTCCTCGCCGCAGACGTAGGCGCCAGCGCCGAGGTGGATGTCGATGTCGAAGTTCCAGTCGCGCTGGCCGCAAACGCCGACGCCAAGCAGGCCGTTCTGCCGCCGCTGCGCCAGCTTTCCGTGCAGCGCCGGCAGCAGCCAGGCATACTCGCCGCGCAGGTAGAGCAGGCCCTTCTCGGCGCCGATGGCGAAGGCGGCCACACTCATGCCATCGAAGACGAGATCGGCATGGCTGGCCAGCAACACGCGATCCTTGAAGGTGCCGGGCTCTCCCTCGTCGGCATTGCAGATGACGTAGCGGCTGCCTTGTGGGTCACGGCACGGCGCGCGGCGTGCCGATTCCCACTTGGTGTGCGTCGTGAAACCGGCGCCGCCGCGCCCGCGCAGATTGGACAGCCTGATCTCATCGAGCAGTTGCTCGCGTCCGCGTGCAACTGCTGCCCGCATCGCCTCGCCGGCCGACCAGCGGGTTGCGAGCAGAACATCCCGGCGCCGGATGTTGTCGGCGACGAGAAACCAGTCGCGCGGCCAGTCGGTCATCGCCACCTGTGACCGGACGAGTTCGCTGATGCGGTCGATGCGCTCGGCCGAGATGCCCGTCAGCGGTTGTCCATTGACCAGCAGCGCCGGCCCCTGATCGCACATGCCGGTGCACGATGTGGTATCGACGCTGACCAGTCCGTCCTCCGAAACCTTGCCACGCTCGATCCAGAGCCGGTTGCAGAGCCGATCCATCAGTTCGATGCTGCCGAGCATGCGGTCGGTCACGTTGTCGGAGAAGAGGATTCGATAGCGTCCGACTGGCTGCAGATGGAGAAACGAGTAGAAGCCGGCAACTCCCTCGACACGCGCCCGTGGCAACTCGACGGCGTCGGCGATGGCAGTCAGTGCGATCCGCGGCAGGTAGCCGAAAACATCCTGCGCCTCGCGCAGAATCTGCAACAAGCGCTCCGGTTCGCGACGATGACGGTCGACGATGGGTTGCAGCAGCGCTGCCACACCTGTCGCATCGAAGCACTCGTCGGCCACCACCATCTCCGGCAACCATCGCGAATCGCGATCCATTGCGCAAGCTTACCGGTCCCGGGGGCCGTAGTGCTGACGCAAGTCAACCAAAACGATGAAAAACCCGCCTCGGCTCAGCATCGGGCGAGCAGGGCGGTTCGGTCACTCCGGTGAGCGGCCCCGCCGTCCAGCGCCCGGATGACTGGCGGGCGCAGCTGCCGCTGGCACTCAGCGACGATCGTCGGCGACCCGCATCAGCATGGTCCGCACTGCTGCTTTGTCGCCGATCGCCATCGCCGCCCGCAGGGCATCGATCCGTTCGGCCAGAGCCTCGGCTTCGAGCCCGGGTTCGGTTGCCTTCATGATCTTCGGGTGCGAGGTTCCCTCGGCGTTGCTGCTGCCGATCAGCAGTTCTTCATAGAGCTTCTCGCCTGGGCGCAGGCCGCTCATGACGATCTCGATGTCGCCGTCGGGATTGGCCTCATCGCGCACCGATTGCCCCGCCAGGCGGATCATGTTGCGGGCCAGATCGACGATCCGTACCGGCTCGCCCATGTCCAGGAGGAAGATCTCGCCACCACCTGCCAGGCTGCCAGCCTGGATCACCAGTTCGACCGCCTCATGGATCGACATGAAGTAGCGTGTCACCTCCGGATGGGTGACGGTCACCGGCCCGCCTTGGGCGATCTGCTCCTTGAACAACGGAATGACCGAACCGCTCGACCCGAGAACGTTGCCGAAGCGCACGGCACAGAAGCGCTGGCCTGTTCCGCCAGCACTGGCGCGACGGGCAAAGTCCTGCACCAGCAGTTCGGCGAGGCGCTTGCTCGCACCCATGACGTTCGTCGGGCGCACCGCCTTGTCGGTCGAGATGAGGACGAAGGTCGCGACTGCCGCGTCGAACGCGGCCTGGGCAACGGTCAGCGTGCCAAGGACATTGTTGCGCGCTCCTTCCAGGACGTTGGCCTCGACCAGCGGCACGTGCTTGTGGGCGGCAGCGTGATAGATGGTATCGACCCGGTGCGTGGCGAGCAGTCGTGCCACCAGGTCGGCATCGCCAACCGAGCCGAGGGTGGGCACCACCTCCTGCTCGCCGATTGACCGCAGCAGGCGGTCAATCTGGTACAAAGCATGTTCGCTGGCTTCGAGCAGGACGAGGCGCGCCGGTGCCAGAGCCGCAATCTGCCGACACAGTTCAGAGCCGATCGAACCGCCGGCACCGGACGAGGACCACCTTGTCGCGCACGCAGCGGCCGAGCAGGGCGGGATCGGCCGCCACCGGGTCGCGCCCGAGCAGGTCACCGATGTCGACTTCGCGCACCATGTTGACCAGATGCCTGCCGCTGGCGATGTCCGTCAGCGAGGGCAGGATGCGTACCCGCACCGGATGCCGCTCCAGTTCGGACACGACCTCACGGCGGCGGGCATTCGACGCCGAAGGCAGGGTGACGATGACATCGTGGATGTCGAAGCGGTTGATCAGCGATTCGAGCTGTTCGGGCGCATAGACGCGCAAGCCGGCGATGTCCTTGCCCTGCAATGTGCCATCGTCGTCGAGAAAGCCGGCCGGAAAGAGCTGCCGGCCGCGACGCAGCGAAGCGGCAAGCTGCCGCCCGGCCTCGCCGGCACCGTAGATGAGCACCTGGCGCCCGGCGAAGCGGCTGCGAACCGGAAACCACAGCAGCCAGCGGGCCGAGAAGCGCGAGCCGGCGACGAGAACCGTGCCGATGAGCCAGTAAAGCAGCGGCACCGCGCGTGGCACCCCCTGGCCGCCCGTCATCTGCGTCATGAATGCCAGCGCCGCCCAGAGCAGGGCTGCCAGCGACATCGCCTTGACCACCGACCACAGAGCCTGCTCGCCAAGGTACCGGATCACCGAGCGATACAGGCCCATCTTCAGGAAGACGGGCATCGCCAGGACGGGCGCGATGGCCATCAGCAGCAGCTGCGAGCGATTCGGCTGGAACCATTCACCGAAGCGAAGGGCATAGGCTGCCCATAGCGAAGCGATCAGCAGCACGGCATCACCGGCAAGCATCAGTGCCTGCTTGTTGCGGCGCGGCAGGTCGATCAGGGCGTTCGACAGGCGTTCCGGCAACAGCTTAGGCATCGCCTGCACGCCCCCGCGACAGGAAACTGGAAGGAGGAGTCACTGTGCACGCGCCCATCGGTGGCCGGCGCGTCGAGCGAGACCGCTCCTTCCCTGGGACAGGATTTCGGCTGCGCAGCCGGGGCGCGGGATCATCCTCGAACCCTGAGCGGGCATGACGGAGCGGATCATGCCGAGCGGCATCCGACGCGCTCGCCGTCGGCGCCAGGAATGCACGCCAACAAGCGCCGACAGCCGGTTGCCCGGGTGCCGGTCGCCGATGGATCAGCGGCCGCGCAGCAAACATGAGACTCCACACGGAAAGGAGCACCGGCGGCAGGCGCCATTGGCACGACGCACCCGCAGGATGCCGCGACCCCGGTCGGATGCCTGGCCAAGTCCCTCCTTCGGCTGCTCACGACTGTGCCGGTCGCACATCGTACTACAGGCCGCCTGCTGCGGCACCTGTTGCCGCCAGGATCACGGACATTGCCGGATGCCGACTGGCTCATCGTCGCTCAGCCCGTCTGCACGAGTTCGCCCCGAAGTGTCGAAGAATCTTACAGCGACACACATGGAGTCAAAACAAAAAGCATTAAAGCATTGGCTTGGATCTTTGGCATCGTTTTTGCTTTTGAATCCTCATGATAACTCAGGCTAGGAGAACGCCATGAACGGCAAGCCAGCAACGATCACCGCTGCCATCCTGGCAGCCACTCTGTGCGCCGCCGCTCCCGTCGGCGCCGCGACCATCGACGTCCTCGGCTGGACGTCGAACCCCGCCGGGTTCAGTCCGTGCCTGTCCGGTTGTTCCATCGGCGTGCCGTTCAGCGGCAACAGCGACCTGACCGCGGCGACCCCGGCAGGTTATCAGGGAGTCGGCTTCCGGCCGGGAATGATCTTCAACGACGCCACGGGCAATCCCGCCGGAGCCGTGGCCGCATCGGCGAATGGCCTGCCGGCGCACACCAGCCTGAACATCAGCTTCCTGCTCGCGGTCATCGACAGCTGGGATGGCGATACCAGCCGCGGCGGCAGCAACCCGCCCGACATCTTCAACATCACGGTCGACGGCGTGTCGGTCTTCGCGCGCACCTTCGACAACTTCGACCTGAACGACCAGAGCGCGTCGACGGCGAACCTGTTGAGCTTTGGATCGAACCTCGGGTTCAGTTCGTGGAACGATTCCGCCTACGACTTCACCGGCAGCAACGCGCTGCTGAACATCCCGCACACGGCTGCCTCCGTCGACATCCGGTTTTTTGCCAGCGGCGCCGGCTGGCAAGGCGGAGCCGACGAGTCCTTCGGCCTCGACAGGCTGTTGATCAGCGTCAACACCAGCGACGTACCCGAACCGGGCTCGCTGGCCCTGCTCGGCTTCGGTCTTGCGGGTCTCGCGCTGCGTCGGCGCCTTCCAGGCTAGTCCGCAAGGCGCTGGTCGCCTTGCCACCAATCTGCGGGCGCGCCGCTGGCGGCGCGCCCGTTGTCGTTCCGGCCGCCGTACCGACGTCGCCGCGACACTGCGGCGGGGGCAGGAGGGGTGTTCGCCCTGGATGACTCGCGCTCCCGACCCGTGGTCACCGCAGCCTTGCAACCGGCAAAACCCCACAGTCAGATAAACAGAAACTATTGGCGGCGACCTTGCCGCACGGGCACAATCGGCTGACCGGTGCGCGCTTTCGCCCGAAGCGACGCGATGCTGATGGCTGTCAATCCCCTCGCGGCTGTTCCGGATTGGCTGCCCAGGGTGGCAGCGTTCGGCTTGCGAGGTTCCCAATGATTCCCTTTTACGCATCCCTCGTTTCGCAGCCCGCGACCGTGGATGGTTCCCTCAGAACCCTTTGCGGCCCGATCGCGGGCATCGACAGCCTTGTCTTGACGCCCGACCAGCGACTGTTCGCCAGCGGGCGCGATGGTGTATTCGAACTGCTCGCGGACGCTGATGGGCGTTGCCGGACGGAGCTCATCCCGATCGCTGTGGACGGCGTGCCCGCCAACTGCATGAAGAATGGGATCGCGACCGATGGCAATTACCTGTACCTCGCCTGCGCGCATGTCCGCGAGAACCACAATCCGCTCGTAAGAACGATACTCAACGACCTCAACGACGTCGAGCAGGTAGCCAAGGGCCTGCTGCAGCTCTACATGGTGGCGTTCACCTTTCGCGTCGACTCATGGGTCCTGCGCTGCGACCTGCGGCGGACACCGCTCGCGTTCACCGAGCAACTGGCGTTGTTGCCGCCAGATTCCCAGTCTGGCGGACTCGCGACCAACTTTCTGGCCAACGGCATTGCCGTCGATCCGTGTACCTCCGTCCTCTATGTCGCCAACAGCGCTCCCGGTCTCGCTTCCGCCATCTACCGCATCGCGACCGACGTCGCGGCCGACAGCCACCGTTGCACGCTTTGGCACCGCCCACCGGGTTGCAAACCAAATGGCCTGAAGCTGCTCGAGCAGGGGCTCTGTTACACGGGAAACGGCGTCAGTTCGGCCGTACTCGGCCGCGTGCCGGTCAAGCCCGATGGCAGTGCCAGTACGTCCGAGATCATCGAAATCGCGCGGCTGCGGCTTTTCGCCCATTTCGATGCCGTCCCGCAGGGCTTTGTCGTCGCGGAATCCGGTGGCACCGCGGGCCTGCAGGCGGGCGCGTTGCGCCTCGTTTCCAGCGCCGGACGAACCATTGGAATGGTACGTTGTGCGGGTCTGCACCGACCCTGCGCAGTGGCCGTCGCCACTGCCGATACCGCCCTCTTCTCCATCGGCGACATGCTGGTGGCTGACCGGCACGACGGCCGGGTCCTGGCATTCACGCCGGATGAGTCCTGGCAGCAATGGCTGCGCGGTGCGGACGCACATGCCAGCGGGGCGAGTGCGGCAGCGAACGCGCTGGCGCCTCGCTGAACGGAGCGCGCCCGTGCTCATGCCGACGAGCCTGACACCCGGCGGCCTTTCCTGCTCTTGGGAGCTGCTGTCCGGCCACCAGGGATTCATCGTCGCTCAACGGCTGCGCGCGTCACCCCACAGCACTTTGTGCAGCTGCAGCTGGAATCGGACCGGCAGGCGATCCTCGACGATCCACCCCGCGAGCGTTGTGGGCGCCAAGTCTCCGGCCACGGGAGACAGAAGCAACGGGCAGATCGCTGCAAGCCGGCGCTCGGAAATCTGGCGACAAGCCCAATCATAATCGACGCGGTCACGCACGACGAACTTGACTTCGTCGGCTGGCGTCAGGTGCTCCAGATTCTGCCATCGGTTGCGCGCACATTCGCCCGAACCGGGAGCCTTGAGGTCGACGATGCGTGACACGCGCCGGTCGACGCCAGCGATATCGAGCGCACCCGATGTTTCGAGCGAGACCGAATGACCCGCGTCGCCGAGTTCGCGCAACAGGCTCAGGCAGCCGCTCTGCGCCAACGGTTCGCCGCCCGTGACGCAGACGCGGCTGACGCCGTAGCTCGCGACCACGGCCAGCACTTCCGGCAGCGCCATGCTCCTCCCTCCCTGGAAGGCGTACGCCGTGTCACACCAGGTGCAGCGCAGCGGGCATCCTGTCAGGCGGACGAAGACGGTTGGCAGGCCGACGCGCGAGCTTTCGCCCTGCAGCGAGAGGAAGATCTCGCTGACCTTCAACGCAGTCCGTCCGGCCGAGGACGTCACCTGCCTACTTCTTCAGGCGCTGCTTGGCGGTGGTGGCGGCGGCGCTGTCCGGATACTTCGCCACGATTGCCTCGAGCGTCGCTTTCGCCCCCTTGGCGTCCGCCAACTCCTGCTGGCACGTGGCGATGTTGAGCAAGGCTTCTGGTGCCCGGGAATTGGCTGGCCACTTGCTGGCGACGACGCGGTGGGCGTCGATCGCCTTCTTGCAGTCGCGCTGTGAGTACTGGGCATTGCCCAGCCAGTAGTAGGCGTTGGGGGTCAGGCTGCTCTCGGGGTGCGCGCGTGCAAAGGCCTCGAAGGCCGTTGCCGCCTCCTTCAGCTTGTTGGCGCGAAAGAGGTTCAACGCCGCCTCATACTCACGCGCTTCGGTCGCCGGGTCGCTGGCCGTCTTTTTCGGCGTGTCGACCGGTGCCTTGCCGTCGTCCGCTGCCGGTTTCGGATCGCTGCCTGCCGCGGACAGCGGTTCGAGCTTGCGCAGACGTCCGTCGAGATCGACGTAGAAATCCTGTTGCCGCTTGCGGGCCGCATCGAGTTCGTAAGTCAATGTCTCGACCTGGCCACGCAGGCGGGAATTCTCGTCGCGCAGGGCCTGGATCTGATTGGCCAGTTCGATCTGACCCTTGGCGACCGTATCGAGGCGCTCGTTGGTCTTGATCGCCAGATCCTTGATCTGTCGCCGCGCCTCGTCATCGTCGAAGAGGCCCGCCTGCGCCGGCTGGGCAGCGAGCACGGCGGCGCACAAGCCAATGCGCGTCAGGAGACCGGCCATTCCCCACCCGGCAGGGGAACGTCGCAACTCTGCCGACACTCTAGAACTCGCCGCTGTACAGCATGTCACCACGACGGTTCTCGGCCCAGGCGGCCTCTCCGTGGCCTTCATTCTTCGGCTTCTCTTCGCCGAGGCTCACCGCCTCGAGCTGGTCTTCGCGGGCGCCGAGCAGGGCCATCATCTTCTTGATCGCGTCGGCGCGCTTCTGGCCGAGGGCCAGGTTGTATTCGCGACTGCCGCGCTCGTCGGTGTTTCCCTGGATCAGCATCCTGAACTGCCGGTTCTCGGTCAGGAACTTGGCATGCGCGGTCACCAGATCCTTGTACTCCGCCTTCACTTCATAGCTGTCGTAATCGAAATAGACGCTGCGTTTGGAGAGAATGCTTTTCGGATCGGTGAGGACCGCCGGCAACCTGCCGCCATCGACGCCCCCCGTGGTCACGGTGGCGACCGAGGGTCCGCCGGCGCGCGATTCGACCGGCGCGCCAGACTGATCGCCTCCCTCCGGCGTCGAGCTGCAGGCGGCGATCAGAAGGGCCAGGGCGGCCGGGATGACGAGTCGTTTCATGAATTGTTTCTCCTGCGCTATTTTCGACATCGGAGTGCGTTGTCAGCGGTTGAAAGGGCCCCATGCCGGTTCGCGAACGTCGCCCGCGGAAATGGACAGGCGCTGCTTGATGCGACCATCAAGGGAAACCGCCGAGAGCACCCCGCGGCCACCCATCTCGGTGGCGATCAGGACCATCCGGCCATTCGGCGAGAAAGTCGGCGATTCATCCTTGTTCGAGTCGGTGAGCACCTGCACCTGGCGACTCGCCAGATCCATCACCGACAACCGGAAGCCTCCATCGCGCCGGCTGATGAAAGCCATCGACTTGCCATCGGGCGAAATGCGCGGGCTGACGTTATAGGTGCCCTCGAAGCTGACTCGCTGGACGTCGCCGCCGCCGATGTTCATACGGTAGATTTGCGGGCTGCCCCCGCGATCGGAAGTGAAATATAGATTCTGGCCGTCGGGCGAGAAGTTCGGCTCGGTATTGATCGCCGTGTCGGTCGTCAGTCGCTGTGCGCCGGAGCCGTCGGCATTGACGAGGAAGATCTGCGAGCCGCCGTCCTTGCTCAGAACCACCGCCAGCCGGCGACCGTCAGGGGACCAGGCGGGCGCCGAATTCGAGCCCTTGAAGTTCGCGACGACGACCCGCTTGCCCGAAGCCAGTGAGTGAACGTAGACCACCGGCTTCTTGTTCTCGAAGGAGACGTACGCCAGACGGCCGCCGTCGGGCGACCATGAAGGCGAGATGATCGGCTCGCGTGAGATCAGCGCCACCTGCGCATTCTGGCCATCGGCATCGGCGATGTGCAGCTCGTAGCGCGCCGCGCCGGCGCGGACGACGTAGGCGACGCGGGTGGAGAAGACGCCCGGCTCGCCGGTCAGTTTTTCGTAGATGATGTCGGCGATGCGATGCCCGGCTGCCCGCAACATCGTCTTCGATGTCACGAAGGCCGAGCCACCGAGCGCCGTCTGCTTGTTGACGTCGTAGAGGCGAAAGCGTGCTTCCTGGCGGCCGTTGTCGCTCGCGCCGATGCTGCCGGCAGCCAGGGCATCGGCGCCGCGGCTCTTCCAGTCGCCGAAGACCGGACTCGATGCCTCGGTCATGGCGACGCCGCTGCTGTCGACCATCCTGAACAAACCGCTTCGTTCCAGATCGGCGCGAATGACCGAAGTGACGATGCGCGACGAAGCCGCGTCGCCACCAAATTCGGCGATCGCCACCGGGATCCGGTTGGCGCCGGCGCCGGTGATCTCGACTGTCAGTTGGCCGTGCGCCGGTGTCAGCAGGAGCGCGAAGGCAGCGAGAGCCAGCAGGTACAGAAGACGCAGCTTGATTGCAGAACGAGACATGGCGCATGTCCATCACAGAAGGCGCGATTATATCGTCTATGGATGCTTCTGATTTGTAACGATACGTTATCCTGCAGCCGATCCGGCAAGCGGCTTCAGGGCCGGCGCTCGCCGTGCTGGCGATGCCCGACGGCCCGCGAGCGCATGTAGGCGGCAAAGAAGCCGGCGTCGATGGCCTGCAGCCTGGCTCTTTCCTCGATCAGCGCCTTGCTGTAGCCGCCTGGCTCGATGGCGAGAATTCCCGTCAGCACAACGAAGGCCAGCAAGCCCCGAATGCCCGCGGCAGCCTGCCTGAGCGGCGGCGAGATCTCGCCGGCGAGCGCAGCGGCCAGCTCGGGTTGAGTGAGCAGACACCAGGCCGGAAACCAGGTCGCGTCCGGCATCTCGGTCTCCGCTTGAAAGCGGCGCCAGTCGCTCTCGAGCTGCGGCGCAGCGAGTTCCCGCAGCAGCTCCGGGAAGGAGTCGGCGGCGAACCAGGCAAGCGACAGGATCTGCCAGCGGGCTGCCTGCAGGCCACCGACGCGGTAACGGGCCAGTGCGCGCCAGCGCAGGATCACGGGGTCACGCCAGCCGTCGGCGAAGCTGCTCGCCGCAGCCGCAGCCGCGGCCTCGGCTTCGGCATGAGCTTGTGCCCGCAGGTACAACGCGGCGGCGTGGGTCTGCGGTCGCGCGCGGTCGAACGGCTGGCGGGCAGCGGCGGCTGCCAGCTTTCGGCAGGTCCGGTTGAGGAATCCCTGCGCCTCGCCGCCGAGAGCCCGGGAGGCAGGAGCCACATCGGTATCGAACACGCCGACCAGCTGCTCGAGGCGGTCGCTGTCGAGGCTTGCGCAATCGCTCTCCCGATCCCTCTCGAGGAAGGCCAGCAGGACGCCGAAAGCCGCCAGGTCGGCCCGCGCCGGAGCCTCGGCGCGCAGGGCTGCGAGCGAGTCCTGCACGCGCCCGCAGTCGCCCGTCCGAAAGGCAGCAACGACATCGTTGGCCAACGTCACCTCGCGTGAATCGAGAAAGAGGTCCAGCTGATGACTAGTCACTTCGGCTCCTGGCTGCCCGGTGCACGCCCGACACGGCCCCCTCTTCAGTCGTCGCGCGGCTTGTACGGGATCTTCAGAACACGCTCGAACAATTCGGGCTTGGCAGGTTTCGGCAGCGGCGACGACTTGTGGATCGCCCTCTCGACGGCGGCGTCGAGGGCCGGATTGCCGCTCGAACGGCGCAACTTGACCTCGAGCACTTCACCGCTCGGCAACTGGGTCACCTCGAACTCGGCCTGTGGGTTGCCCTGGATTCCGGGTGGCAGCGTGATGTTGCCGCGTATCTTGCCGCGGATCTTCTCGATGTACTCCGCCTGTCCGCGCTTGGTTTCGGCTGCCGCCTGCTCCGCCTGCAACTGCCTGAGTTGCCGCGCCTCGGCGTCGGCCCGCGCCCGTTGTTCCTGCGCTGCCTTCTGCTGCTGCAGCTGCCTCTGTTCCCGCTTCAGTTCCTCATCGAAGCTCGGGCGGCGTTCGGGTTCCTTCGGTCTTGGCTCCTCCTTCGGCTTTGTCTCTTCCTTTCGTGGCGGCTCCTTCGGTTTCGCTTCCTCCTTGCGCGCCGGCTCGCGGGTCTTCGGCTCCTCCTTGCGCGGTACTTCCTTGGTCTTCGCTTCGTCCTTCCGCGGCGCTTCCTTGACCGGCTCCCTGGGTGGCTTCTTCTCCTCCTTCTTCGTTGCGATGTCCGGCTTGACTTGCGGCTTTGCCTCGGCTTTCGGTTCGGGCTTGGTGATCGGCTGCGGCGCTGGCTCAGGCCTCACCTGCGGTTTGGGTTCCGGTTTGGCTACCGTCTTGGGCTCCGGTTTTGGTTCCGGCCTGGGTTCGGGTCTGGGTTCCACCTTCGGCGCCGCGGGCCTGGGTTCCGTTTTCGGTTCGGGCTGAGCGGCGACCGGCGGCGCCGGTGCGGCACGCCAGACCTCGATCTCGACCGCCACCGGCGGTTTGCTCTTCCACTGCACGCCAAGAAACAGCGCGCCGAGGAGCAACAGGTGCACGGTCGCTGAAAGGGCGAGCGATGGCCATTTCGCCGGCTCATCCGGCGGCGTTGGCGGCAAGGTCTGGACCGCTTCCACCGCTCAGCGACTCACTTGTCGGAGGGCTGCACGAGGAGGCCGATGCGCTTGACCTGCTGTCGCTGCAGATCGTCCATCACTTCAAGGACGGCCTCGTACCTGACCTTCTTGTCGCCGGCGATGAGGACCGCCTGTTCGGGGTTTCGGCGCTGCGCGCTGGCAATCTCCTGCACCATTTCGCTGCGGCTCAGCGGACGCGGTTCACTCCTTCCCGGAGTCATCAAGGCCAGCGTTCGGTCGGCCCGGACGATCACCTGCAGCGCTTCGGCCGGTGGCTGCGCAGCCTTGCCGACCGACGGCACATCGATGCTGCCCGTGGTGATCATCGGCGCGGTCACCATGAAGATGACCAGCAGCACCAGCATGACGTCGATGTAGGGGACGACGTTGATCTCGTTCTTCAGGCGACGCGCACGCATGGCTCTACCTCATCTGCCGCTGCAGGATATTCGAGAACTCCTCCATGAACGACTCGAAGCGCGACGACAGGCGGTCGATCTCGTGCGCAAAGCGGTTGTAGGCGACGACCGCCGGAATCGCGGCGAACAGGCCGATGGCCGTCGCCACCAGCGCTTCGGCAATTCCCGGCGCGACCGCCGCCAGCGTCGCCTGGCCGACGTTCGACAGTCCGCGGAAGGAGTGCATGATTCCCCAGACGGTACCGAACAGCCCGACATACGGACTGACCGAGCCGACCGAGGCGAGAAAGGCGAGGTGCGAGTCGATGCTGTCCATCTCGCGCTGGTAGGTGGCGCGCATCGCCCGTCGCGAACCGTCGATCACATCCTTCGGATCAAGGTTCTTCTGGCTGCGCAACTTGGTGAACTCACGAAAACCGGATTCGAAGATGCGCTCCATGCTGCCGGTGCTGTGGCGATCGTTGATCGCGCTCTGGTAGAGACTGTTGAGATCGCCGCCGCTCCAGAAATCGCGCTCGAACTGCTCCGTCTGTGCCCGCGCCGCCTTGACCGTGAACCATTTGCGGAAGATGTAGTACCAGGACATGAACGAGACGCCAGCGAGCAGCAGCATCACGGCCTGCACGACGGCACTGGCGTTGAGGATCAGGTGCAGGATCGACAGGTCTTGCGAGACATTCATTGGAGTGCTTCCAGTTTGTTGCGCAGGATTGCGGGGATCGACACGGCCTTCATCTGCGCCGCATTGACGCAGACGATGTGCACGGCGGCACGGATCAACTCCTGCCGTGACTCGTCGCTGCCTTCTCTGGCGCACCCGATGTGCTGCCGAAAGAAGATCTGGGCGCGGCTGATACGTTCCACTTCGAGGCCGACGATCAGCTCGTCGTCCAGTCGTGCCGGCTTGAGATACTCGATCGTAAGCTCGCGGACGACGAAGGCGATGCCGGGATCACGCAGCAGATCGGTCTGGCGGTAGCCGATCGAGCGCAGCCATTCGGTTCGGCAGCGCTCCAGGAATTTGAGATAACTCGCGTAGTAGACGACCCCGCCGGCATCGGTATCTTCGTAGTAGATGCGTACGCGACAGGCGAATGTTGTTGGTTTCTGCTCGTGGTTCATGGCCGGCACGGATTCTAAGGCAGCACCCTGTGGGCAAATGTAAGTGATTGTGACCGCATGCGGGCCCGCTCAGGGTGCCTGCCAGAGTTCGCCCTGGGGTTGCTGCCCGCCAGGACTCGTCAGGCCGAGATGTCGGTAGACTGCCGGCGTGGCGACGCGGCCGCGCGGCGTCCGTTGCAGGAAGCCCTGCTGGATCAGGAAGGGTTCGAGTACATCCTCGATCGTGTCACGCGCTTCGCCGATTGCCGCCGCCAGGTTGTCGACCCCCACCGGGCCGCCGGCGAACTTGTCGATGACCGCTGACAACAGCTTGCGGTCCATGACGTCGAGGCCGCCGTGGTCCACTTCGAGCATCAGCAGCGCCGCGTCCGCCACCGTGTGCGTGATGTGTCCCGCCGCCCGGACCTCGGCGAAGTCGCGTACCCGCCGCAACAAACGGTTGGCGATCCGTGGCGTGCCGCGTGAGCGCCGGGCGATTTCCAGCGCGCCGGCCGGGTCGGCGGGTACCTTCAGCAGTTGCGACGAGCGGGTGACGATCAGCTTCAGTTCGTCGGGGGTATAGAACTCCAGCCTGGCGACGATGCCGAAACGGTCGCGCAGCGGGTTGGTCAGCATGCCGGCGCGGGTGGTCGCGCCGACCAGCGTGAATGGCGGCAGGTCGAGCTTGACGGAGCGCGCCGCCGGGCCCTCGCCGATCATGATGTCGATCTGGAAGTCTTCCAGTGCCGGATAGAGGATCTCCTCGACAACCGGCGACAGGCGGTGAATCTCGTCGATGAAGAGTACGTCGCGCGGTTCGAGGTTGGTCAGGATGGCCGCCAAGTCACCGGCACGTTCAAGCACCGGGCCGGAGGTCGAGCGCAGGTTGACACCCATCTCGGCGGCGATGATGTGTGCCAGCGTCGTTTTGCCGAGGCCCGGCGGGCCGAAGAGGAGGACGTGATCGAGCGTGTCGCTGCGCTTCCTCGCGGCTTCGATGAAGATCGTCAGCTGTTCGCGAATCTTCGCCTGGCCGACGTAGTCGGCGAGGCGTCTCGGTCGCAGCGCCCGCTCGATGGCGTCTTCCTGGGGCGAGGTCGAGGCTGCCGACACCACCCGGGACAGCGGCGCCGCTGGGAAGTCGTCGGTCTCGATCATGGCGGCAATCCCTCATCCGCCGCGCCCGAGCGCGCATCGGCGTGCGCCAGCCATTCACGAATCAGGACCTGGCCAAGCGCCAGCAGGGTCGGACCGAGGAACAGTCCAATGAAGCCAAAGACCAGCACGCCACCAAAGACACCGACGACGATCAGCAGCAACGGCAGGCTCGAGCTGCGCGATATGAGGATGGGTTTGATGAAGTTGTCGACACCGCTGATCCCGAACATTCCCCACAATACCATGAACACTGCCCAGCCAGTCTGCCCCTCACTGTAGAGCCAGATGGCGGCACCCATCCAGATCAGGGTGCCGCCGATCACCGGCACCATCGACAGGAAGAACATGGCGACCGTCAGGATGAGCACGCCGGGAACGCCGGCGATTAGGAAACCGATCATCGCCACCACGGACTGCGCCGCGGCGGTGCCGACTATGCCGACCATGACGCCGGTGACGGTCCCCTCGACCAGGGCCAGCATGCGTTCGCCGAGGTCGCCGGCGAGCGTCCGGCTGCCGACATGCAGCGCGTCGGCGTAGAGGTGCGCATCGCGAAAGATAAAGAAGACGAAGAAGATGACCAGCAGCAGTTGCAGCAGGCCCTGCGCCAGCAGGGCCGCGGTCGCCAGGGCAAGGTTGCGGGTTGGCTCGACGAACTGGTGCAGGAGGTTGTTCATTTCCTCACGGCTGGCGACGAGCTTCTGCCAGTAGTCGGCGGCATCGCGCCCGACCAGGGGCAGCCTGGCGAGCCAGCCGGGCGGCTCCGCCGGCAGACCATCTTCCAGCAGCGGCTTGAGATAGCGGATGGCGAGCTCGATGCCGTCGGCAATCGAACCGGAGAGCAGCGCTACCGGTGCGACGAGGAGCAACAGGAGCAGGATGGAGACGAGCAGCGCCGCCAGGTTGCTGCGTCCGCGACAGAGGGTCAGCAAGCGGTTGCGAACCGGCCGCGTGACGACGCAGATGACGATGGCGAAAAGCAGGGTGCCGGTGAAGGGCAGCAGGACGGCGATGCAGCCTGTCAGCAGCAGGGCGACGAGGGCGATCTGCAGAAGTTGCTTGTGGCTCGGATTCATCGTCGATTCAGACCCTCGACAGCATCTTCAGCGCCTGCCGGATGCCATCCGAGGTCGTGATGCCGGGCGGCAACTGCCTCAGCGCCGTCGCCGCTTCGCGCTCATTGTAGCCCAGCGCCAGCAGCGCATTGAGGATGTCGTTGTGCGCGTCGACCACAGTGGCAGTGTTGCCTGGCAGCGCGTCGGCGAGCTTCCCTTTCAGTTCGAGCAGGAGACGCTCGGCGGTCTTGGTGCCGATGCCGGGGATCTTCGTGAGGCGGTCGACCTGTTGCTGCGCCACCACCGCCGCGAGTTCGCCCACCGAGAGGCCCGAGAGCACCGACAGCGCGAGGCGCGCTCCGACGCCCGAGATCTTGAGCAACTGGCGAAACGCAAAGCGCTCGCCTTCGCTGGCAAAACCGTAAAGAAAGTGCCCGTCCTCGCGCACGACGAAGTGGGTCAGCAGGCTCAGGCTGTCGCCGTTCGCCGGAAGGTTGTAGAACGTGCTCATCGGCACGTCGAGTTCGTAGCCGACGCCCTGCACGTCGAGCAGCACCTGCGGCGGATTCTTTTCCAGCAAGACGCCGGTCAGCCGGCCGATCATCGCGTGTTCCCCCTCATTTGCCGACGGCCTTCCTGAGGATCAGGCGGCCGCCGCGTACCTGCAGGCCATCGGTCCCCAGGCTTCCCAGTCCGTGTCCGCCGTGTGCGTGCGCGATCGCACACGCCAATGCATCGGCAGCATCGGCACCAGGGTTTGCCGGCAAGGATAACAGGTGGCGCACCATGTGTTGCACCTGTACCTTGTCCGCGTGACCGTTGCCGACCACCGCCTGCTTTACCTGCAACGCGGTGTACTCGGCGACATCCAGCCCGCTTGCGACGAGTGCGGTGATCGCTGCACCGCGCGCCTGCCCGAGCAGCAGGGTGGATTGCGGGTTGACATTGACGAAGACGATCTCGGTTGCCGCCTCATCCGGTCGATGCGTCGCCACCAGTTCGCACAGTCCGGCGTGAATCGTTCCCAGGCGGGCCGGCAGCGAATCTCCGACCGTCGTCCGGATGCAGCCGCTGGCAAGGTAGCGCAGCCGGTTGCCGACCTTCTCGATGACACCGAAGCCGGTGACGCGCAAACCGGGGTCAACGCCCAGGATCCGCAGCGCTGGTGACGCAGCGCCCCTCATCGCGCCGGCACGCGTGCCAGATGGACCCCGGCGACGGCCAGCACCATGCCGCCGACAGCCAGGCCGCCAAGGGTTTCGCCGAAAACCAGCCAGGCGATCAGGGCCGTACTTGGCGGCGTCAGGTAGAACAGACTGGCGACGTTTACGGCGCTGCCGCTGCGAATCAGCAGATTGAGCAGGCTGATGGCACCAAACGAAAGCACCAGCACCAGCCAGAGCAGGGCGAAAACAAACTCCGTCGTCCACTCGATGTGCATGCTTTCGGTCGACCAGGCGACGAGCGCCGTACAGATGGCGGTTGGCAGAAACTGGATGACCGATCCGCTGCGCAGGTCGAAGTGGGGGCAGAAACGTTTCTGGTACAGGGTGCCGAGAGTGATCCCGAGCAACGCCGTGATGGCTGGCAACAGCATGCCGGTCAGCGGCCGGTCGCCGAGTTTGTTCGCGACGACCAGAGCCACCCCGGCCAGACCTAGAACCAGCCCCAGCCACTGCCGCGGCGACACCCGTTCGCCGAGCAGAAAGCCGGCGCCGGCCGCCGTCAACAGCGGCTGCATGCCAACGACCAGTGCCGTGACACCAGCCGGCAGACCGTGCTTGATCGCCATGAACACGCCGCCGAGGTAGAGCGCGTGTACCAGGAGGCCGGACACGCCGATGTGCAGAACCTGGCGTCCGTCGCTTGGCCACGGCGCGCCCGTCGCCAGAGCGAGCGCGGTCATCAGCGCGAGCACGAGCAGATAGCGGACGAGGAGGAAGGTCAACGGTTCGGCGTAGGGCAGGCCGAACTTGGCGCCGATGAAACCGGTGCTCCAGAGGAAGACGAAAAGGAATGGCAGCATCGAGGATGGGGGGCGCATGGCATGGCCTGGTGGCAACTCGGCAGGAGTGTAGCAAGCATCGCCACCGCGGGGTGGCGACGCAGTCCGGTGAGAGCATCTGCGCGGCGGCTGCCGGGCACGCGCGGCGATTCGCCGTGGCGCAGCAGCGGTTGATGGCAACGATCCCCTGCCATGGCAGGCTCGAGGCAGTTCGTCAGCATCCCGCGTGCCGGTGTGCTCTGGCTGGCGGTAGACGGTTGTCGCCGCTGCCCAGCCCGGAGGGGGAACTCACGTCGGCAGCGGTTGGCGATAGCCGAGGGCCTGTTCGATCCTGCTCGCGGTGGCCTTGATCGGCCCCACCCAGTCCGGATCATGGCGCTCGCTCGGTGCCGAGACCGAAAGCCCTGCGGCAAGCTGCCCCTCGTCGTTGCGGATCGGAGCCGCGATGCAGCGCAGGCCGATCTCCGCCTCCTCATCGTCCGAGGCGAAGCCGTGCCGGCGTATCCAGTCGAGTTCCTTTTCCAGAGCATCAAGGCGGGTCAGTGAATGCGGCGTCTTTCCGGGCAGGCCGGTGCGCCGGGCATACGCGCGCACATCGGCCGGACTGTCGGCAGCGAGGAACAGTTTGCCGACCGAAGTCAGGTGCAGTGGCGCCCGTCCGCCGACGAGATAGACCACGCGCAACAACGAGCGACCGCTCGATGTCCTCTCGACATAGATGATCTCGTCCTCGTGCCGGACACCGAGATTGACAGCCTCGCCGATCGACTCGTGCAGTTGCTGCATGTAGGGCAGCGCCACCTGTCGGATGCTGATGCGCGACTTGACGATGTTGCCTAGCTCGAGGAACCGGATTCCGAGCGTGTAGGTGCCACTCTCGTGTCGCTCGACGAGGGCCGAACCGGTCATTGCTGCCAGGATGCGATGCGCCGTCGAGGGATGGAGGCCGGTGGTCTGCGCCAGTGCCTTCAGGCTCGCTGGTTCCGGCAGGCTCGCCAGTACTTCGAGCAGCGACATCATCCGCTCGATGACCTGGATTGAACCCTTGTCTGCCTGCTGTTCGGCCATTGCCTTCCTGTCAAAGCGTCGATCCTGGAGCGGGCGCGCCACCGTCGGTGCACCGCTCCTTGTGCAACGCAATATCTTACCACTGGCGGCAGCCGCGCGGCTCGTCGGCGGTGTTCCCCATCCACTGGCAGGGCGCAGCCAATGGCCTTCAGCGACGAGTCCAGGGAACGCTTGATACGCTTCTGACTGTCGGGTAAGGTGCGGTCATGAACCCATCGGATACCACCGCTGACCTCCTGCACAAGCTGGGCAAGGATCTGGTGCGCAAACGCGCGCTGCTGATCGATCGTTACCCGAATGCGCGCAACACGCTGCGGACGATGCTGTCGACGATCGGCGTCACGACCGTGCATGCCGCGGGCACCTCAGCGGAGGTCCTGCGGCAGGTCAGGGCCAACAGTTTCGACATCATTCTCTCCGACTACCAGCTCGAAGACGGACGTGACGGTCAACAGCTGCTGGACGAGTTGCGGCAACAGCACCTGGTGCGTCTGGCCACCGTCTTCATCATCGTCACCAGCGAGCGCACCTACCACAACGTCGTTTCGGTGGCTGAACTCGCTCCTGACGATTACCTGATCAAGCCTTTTACGGCTGACGACCTACGCGGACGGTTGCTGCGCGCCGTCGACAAGAAACAGTTTCTTGCCGCCGTTTTCGATCATCTGGACAACGGGGCCTACGCGCAGGCCCTGTTGGCCTGTGATCGTCTCCTGGGACAGGACAGCGGTTACCTCATGGACCTGCTGCGTTGCAAGGGAGAGATTCTGAACGTGCTCGGACGTTCTGCCGAAGCGCAGGCGGTATACCAGCAGGTGCTTGCGCAACGCGTGCTGCCTTGGGCGAGAATGGGCCTGGCCGTCGCCTGTCGCAATCAGCAGCAGTTTGCCGAGGCCGAGAGTCTGGGACATTCGCTGGTCGAGGATTTCCCGGAGTTCACCGCCGCCTATGATTTCCTCGCCGAGGTCCGCGAAGAAATGGGCAAGCTGGCGGAAGCCCAGTCGGTGTTGCTGCAGGCTGCAGCGAAGTCGCCGAACAACGCGGCGCGACAGCGGCTGGTGGGTGACCTGGCGGTGCGCAACAATGACTTGCAGACGGCGGAGAAAGCCTACGGCAAGGTGCTGGATCGTCGGCGTGGTTCTACCCTGAGCAATGTCGACGACTATACGAACCTCTCGCGGGTTCTGCTCGACAGGGGCCAGACCGACGGTGCGCACAAGATCACCGCACAACTGCGGCGCGATTGGCGGGGCAGCAAGCAGGGCGAACTGGCGGCACTGGTCATGGAGACTCTCTGCGCCAGCCAGGAAGGCAACGCGGTCAAGGCCCGCGAGATCGTTGAGCAGGCCCTCCAATTGGGCAAGTCGCTGCAGGAGGCTGGCAAAGGCTCGCTGCTGTCGCAGGCGCTGACTCTCGACTTGGCACAGGCATGCCTTGCCACCGGCAAGGACGAGGAGGCGCGGGAGATCTTCCGCCAAGTGGCTGCCGAAAATCATGAAGACCGCAGCATGATCGCCAAGGTGCAGAGCATCTACACCAAGGCGGGCAAGGAAGGGGACGGGCAGGCGCTGCTGGCTGAAGTCGGCAAGGCGATCGTCGAACTGAACAATCGCGGCGTTCTGGCCGCGCGCAATGGCGACGTCGAAGGTTCGGTGAAATTGCTGATCGAGGCTGCGGAACGGGTACCCAATCTGCAGTTCCTGGTCAACGCGACGAAGGCGATATTCACCCTTCTCGACCAGAAGGGCTGGGACGCCGATCTTGCGCGGCGTGGCCTGCGTTACCTGCAACTGGCGCAAGCGAAGGACATGCGCAACGTGCGGGTGATTTCGGCACGCGAACTTTACCAGCGTGTGGCGCGCAAGTACGGCGTAGCGCTGGTGCCCACAGCCGGTGCTTCCGCTGCCGGAGGGCGACCAGTGCGGTAGGCGAAGTACACTGCCGCCGACCGTCAGCAAGGCGCTTGCGGTCGTCGCAGCAGTTCGTCGAGAAAGGCGCGCGCCGGCAACGACAGGAGCTTCGAACGCCGGTGCATGATCAGCCATGGCTGGCGCAACGGAAATCCGCCGACGTCCAGGATGCACACTTCCTGTTGCCCCGGATCCGCGCTCAACGCCTGTCGCGAAAGGACCGCCAGCCCGGCGCCACTGGCTACCAGCTCGCGAATGGCCTCGTTGCTGCTGACGGTCAGTTTGATGTCCAGCTGGATTCCGGTCTTTGCCAGGTGGTTGTCGATTGTCCGTCGCGAACCCGAGCCCGTTTCGCGGAGGATGAAGCGCTCCCCACGAAGTTCGGCCAGATCGACGCGTCGCTGCACCGCCCAATGCCCGAGCGGCGCGATGACCACGAGTTCGTTGTCGATCAGGGGATGGCTTTCCACCTGCAGGTCTTCCGGCGGATAGAGAAGGACATAGAGGTCATCCTGATCGGCCCGCATGCGGGCGACGATGTGCTCGCGATCGGCGACCTCGAGCGCGACATGCACGTCCGGATGGCGACGACAGAAGTCACCCACCAGCCGCGGCAGGAAGTACTTTGCGGTCGTCACCAGTGCGACTCGCAGGCGGCCACGCTTGAGGCCCTTCAGATCGGCAATGGTTGCCTCGAAGTTCGTCCAGAGGTCATCCAGCGCGCGCGCCATCTGCAGCGTTTCCTCGCCGGCCTCGGTCAGTACGAGCGTGCGACCCACCTGCTCGAACAGCGGCAGACCGAGGGTCTCGGCGATCTGTCTCACCTGCAGTGATACCGCCGGCTGCGTCAGATGGAGTTCTTCGGCGGCCTTCGAAAAGCTCCGCTGGCGTGCGACGGCGACAAAGCTCTCGAGTTGGCGAAAAGTGATCCGGCGTCGCGACATGTATAAGTCAAGACAAATGACCTTGCCAATTATATCTTATTGGACTTTATGGATCCCAGAACCCATAGTTGCCCTGTCCGCGGCCTTGCTGCGGATGGACGTCGAACCTGCCAATCAAGGAGAAGCAAATGCGTCATTACACCACCGACAGCGCTGAAGCCATGTCACGAGTCGTTGCCCTCGCCCTGCTCGCCGATGGTGCGCTTGACAACCGGGAGATCGAGTCGCTTGCCAGGCATGGAATCTGTGACCGGCTGTGCATCTCCCCGGACACCCTCGATCGGGTGATCCACGAGTTCTGCAACGACCTGCTGCAGTGCGCGCGCGCGCCGAACGTCGGCCAGATCGAGCTCGACCGTGATCTGGTCGACCAACTGCTCGACGACATCCGTTCGCCGGACCTGCAGCAGCAGGCTCTGGGCGCGATCGTCGATATCACCAACGCCGACGGCTGTCTTACCGGCGCCGAGGCAATCGTCATCTCCGAAGCGATGAGTCTCTGGGGTCTGGAACTGCAGCGCGTGGCCCGAACGCAGGTGCGTCCCGCGCAGCAGTCGTCACCGCGGTTGCAGATC
The DNA here is from genome assembly GCA_013347225.1 of Candidatus Accumulibacter similis. Classification (NCBI taxonomy): domain Bacteria; kingdom Pseudomonadati; phylum Pseudomonadota; class Betaproteobacteria; genus Candidatus Accumulibacter; species Candidatus Accumulibacter similis. Next base: position 670,667 of record CP054595.1, read on the forward strand.
GATCAGACCTGGCTGTCCTGAAGTCGTGACGAACCGTCGGCCATGTGCGCGACGAGTCTGCCGAGCGGCAGCGAGCGCTCAATGCCTGCCGCCCAGCCCGAGATAGCTCTCGATGACCCGCGGATCGCTGGCCAGTGATCCGCTGGGCCCTTCCAGGGAGATCGTGCCGGTTTCCAGAACATATGCGTAATCAGCCACCTGCAACGCGGCGCGGGCGTTCTGCTCGACCAGCAGCATGGCGACCCCGATGCTCTTGAGATGGGCGATGGTGCGAAAGATCTCCCTGGTGACGATCGGTGCCAGGCCGAGGCTTGGTTCGTCGAGCAACAGCAGCCGCGGTTTGGCCATCAGCGCGCGGCCCATCGCGAGCATCTGCCGCTCGCCGCCCGAGAGGGTGCCTGCCACCTGTTCGCGCCGTTCCATCAGTCGCGGGAAGATATCGAAGACGTGGTCGATCGTTTCCAGTTCATCGCGATGGCCGGCACGGTAGCGATCGAACGCCCCCAGCAGGAGGTTGTCAGCGACGCTCATTTCCGCGAACAGTTCGCGCTTTTCCGGCACCAGGGTCATTCCCTGCCGCACCAGTTGTTCGACACTGCGCCCGGCACTCTGCACTTCGCCAAGGTAGACCAGATCACCACGTAGCGGCAGCAGACCGATCAGCGCCGACAGCAGTGTGGTCTTGCCGGCGCCGTTGGGGCCGATGACGGTCACGATCTCGCCCCGATGCACCCGCAGCGACAGGCCGTGCAACGCTTCGACCTTGCCATAGCGGACGGACAGGTCGCGCACCTCGAGCACGACGCTGCGTTCTTCGGTCGCCGGAGGTACACTCATTCGACCCCCCCGAGGTAGGCTTCGACCACCGCCGGGTTGCGCTGGATCTCTTCCGGCAAGCCTGCTGCCAGCTTGCGGCCGAACTCCATGACCACCACCCGGTCGGCCAGACCCATGACGAATTCCATGTCGTGCTCGACCAGCAGGATGCCCATCCCTTCCGCGCGCAGTCGTCGCAGCAATTCAGCAAGAGCCTGTTTCTCGGTGTAGCGCAGACCGGCCGCCGGTTCGTCGAGAAGCAACAGACAAGGGTCGGCAGCCAGCGCCCGGGCAATCTCGACCAGCCGCTGCCGGCCGAGAGGCAGGTTTCCGGCAGGCTCGTACATCTGGTCGCGCAGACCACAGCGCTCGATCTGCATTGCCGCCTCGTGCAGCAGACGCGCATCCTCGTCGCGGTCGGTACGGCAGGCTGCGGCAACGAAACCCTTGCGCCCACGCAGATGGGCCCCGATGGCGACATTCTCGATGACGCTCATCGCGGGCAGCAGACGCACATGCTGAAAGGTGCGGCTCATTCCCAGGCGGGCAATCCGGCGTGCCGGCAGCGACTCGACACGCTGGCCACGAAAGCTGACGCGACCCGAGCTCAGCGGGTCGACGCCGGAGATGCCGTTGAACATCGTGCTCTTGCCGGCGCCGTTGGGACCGATAAGGGCCATGATCTCACCGGCGCGAACCCGGAAACTCACGCGGTCATTGGCCACCAGGCCGCCAAAGCACTTGCTCGCATCGGTGACCTCGAGGAGTACGGAGCCAGGCTCGGGAAGCGGCCGTTTCGCCAGGTGCGGCACGCCTTCAGCGCGCGCGCGCCGCACCTCCTGCGGCCAGAAGCGTTGCAGCATCGGCCACACACCGTCGCGCGCCCGGTGCAGGACGACGATCATCAGCAGACCGAAAACGATCATCTCGAAGTTGCCGCTTTCGCCCAGCAGGCGGGGCAGCCAGTCCTGCAGCCATTGCTTGAGGACGGTGATCAGACCGGCGCCGAGAATCGCTCCCCAGACGTGCGAGACGCCGCCAACGACGGCCATGAACAGGTACTCGATCCCCTGCGTGAGAGAAAAAGGGGTGGGGTTCACGAAGCGCTGCAGGTGGGCATACAGCCATCCCGAGATGGAGGCATAGAGGGCGGCGACAGCGAAGACGACGATCTTTGAACGGGGTGTGTTGACGCCCATGGCCTCGGCCATCACCGAGCCGCCCTTGAGTGCACGTATTGCCCTGCCCTCGCGTGAGTCGAGCAGGTTGCGCGTGGCCAGGATCAGCCCGAGCAGGATGGCCCAGATCAGGTAGAAGAAGTCGCGGCCGGACCTGAGTTCGACGTCGAGAATGTGCAGCGGCGGCACGCCGGAAATGCCGGTGTGACCGCCGAGCGCCTCCAGGTTGCCGAACAGGTAGTACAGGCTGATGCCCCAGGCGATGGTGCCCAGGGGCAGGAAGTGGCCGGACAGTCGCAGGGTCACGAGTCCCAGAGACAGGGCGACGATCGCCGTCACCAGCAGGCCGGCAGGCAGCGTCAGCCAGGGCGAAACACCGTGCGCCGTCGTCAGGTAGGCGGATGTATAGGCGCCGAGGCCGGCAAAGGCCGCCTGTCCGAAGGACGTGAGGCCGCCGACGCCGGTCAGCATCACCAGCCCGAGGGTGACGATGGCGTAAAGGCCGATGTAGTTCAGCAGCGTGACATGGAACTCGGGCAACAGGGCAGGTGCCGCCAGCAGGGCGAGGACGAAAATGAGGAGGAGGATCGTCGAGTGCAGGCTGCGTTTCATGCCTCCTCCACATGGCGCGTCTTGAGTGACCGCCAGAGCAGCACGGGGATGATCAGCGTGAAGACGATCACCTCCTTGAACGCGCTCGCCCAGAATGATGAGTATGCTTCGAGGAAGCCGACCAGGACCGCGCCCGCCGCCGCCAACGGGTAACTCGCAAGCCCGCCGATGATCGCGCCGACGAAGCCCTTGAGGCCGATCAGGAAACCCGAATCGTAGTAGATCGTGGTGATCGGAGAAATCAGCACGCCGGAGAAGGCGCCGATGGCTCCGGCGAGGGTGAACGAAAGCAGTCCCGCGAGATCCCCCGAGATGCCCATCAGGCGGGCACCCGTCCGGTTCATCGCCGTCGCCCGCAGGGCCTTGCCGTACAGCGTCCGTTCAAAGAAGAAATAGAGCGCGGCGATCAGCAGGATGCTGGCAACGATGACGAGAACCGTCTGGCCATGCAGCACGGCATCGCCGACTTCGAAACTGACATCGGTGAAGGGCGGGGTCCGCGAGCCCTCGGCGCCGAAGAACACGAGCCCCAGGCCGGTCAGGGTTACATGCACCGCAACCGAAACGATCAGCAATGCCAGCACCGATGCCTCGGCGATCGGCTGGTAAGCCAGGCGGTACAGCATCGGTGCGAGCGGGACCACCAGCATCAAGGTCAGCAGCACCTGCACCAGCAACGGTAGCCCAGCCGGCGAGACCGCCACCAGGCTGGCGGCCAGGAGCAGCGGCGCGCCACAATTGAGCAGCAGGATCAGCGGCAAGCGGCGGAAGCGGTGCGCACGGACTGCCGTCGCGCCTTCGACGAGGGCAATCGCGGTCCCCATCGCGAGCAGCAGCCACACCGTTCCCGGCAGTCTTCCCGCCTGCAGGCTGGCCAGCGTCAGTGCGCCGAAGGCGACGAACTCGCCCTGCGGGATGAAGATCACCCGCGTCACCGCGAAAACGAGAACCAGCGCCAGCGCCAGCAGGGCGTATATGGCGCCGTTGGTGACGCCATCCTGGCCCAGCAGCAATGCAATCTGCAAATCCATCAACACCATCCAGTCACGGCGTCTGCCGCTGACGACAGCCGTGCGCTACACGCACGCAGGCGGCAAGGCATCACGCCGGGTGCGCGCCGACTGGCGGTCGCACACCCGAGAAGCGCCAGCAACTGCCGTGGAGCAACTCGCGGTGATCGCCAGCGCTATTGCACCAGCTTCCAGGTACCGTTGTCGATCCGGACCATCACCCGTGCCCGCTGATCGAAACCGAGATGGTCCTGCGGGCTCATGTTGAACACTCCGTGCGCGCCCGTGAGATTCGTCGTCTTCTCCAGCGCGTGACGCAGCGCCTGGCGAAACCCGGGGGTTCCCGGCTGCGCCTTCTTCAGTGCTTCCGGCACGGCATTGGCCAGCAGCAGGCTGGCATCCCACGCATGCGCGCCGAAAGTCGAGGCCGTTCCCTTGCCGTGCATGGCCTCGTACTTCGTCACATAGTCGAGCGCCACCTTCTTGATCGGGTTGCTGTCGGGCAGCTGGGCTGCCACCAGAACGGGTCCGGCAGGCAGGAAGGTGCCTTCGCAGTCCTTGCCGCAGACGCGCAGAAAGTCTGCATTGGCGACCCCGTGCGTCTGATACATCAGACCCTTGTAGCCCTTTTCCTTGAGCGACTTCTGCGGCAGGGCCGCCGGTGTCCCGGCGCCACCCACCAGGACCGCATCCGGCCTGGCGGCAAGGATCTTCAGTACCTGCCCCGTCACCGACGTATCGGCGCGATTGAAACGCTCGTTGCCGACGATCTGGATCTTGCGCGCCTCGGCAATCTTCGAGAACTCGTTCCACCAGCCCTCGCCGTAGGCGTCGGCGAAGCCGATGTAGGCGACCGTCCTGACCTTGTTGTCGAGCATGTGCTGGACGATCGCAGTGGCCATCTGGGCGTCATTCTGCGGTGTCTTGAAGACCCAGGCGCGCTTGCCGTCCATCGGATCGATGATCCGCGCCCCGGCCGCCATCGAGATCATCGGCGTTTCACCCTCGGCAACGACGTCGATCATCGCCAGCGAGTTGGGGGTGGTCGTGGAACCGATCACCAGATCAACCCTGTTTTCGGCGAGCAGCTTGCGCGTATTCTTTACCGCCGTCGTGGTGTCGGAAGCGTCATCGAGAACGATGTAGTTGAGCTTCTGGCCGGCGATGGTCGTCGGCAGCAGTGCGACGGTATTCTTTTCCGGAATCCCGAGCGAAGCAGCAGGCCCGGTCGCCGACAGCGTCACGCCGACGTTGATTTCGGCCCGTGTGCCGGCAGCGCAAACGATTCCCAGGAACGCCAGCAGACTGGCCTGCAGCAGCTTGATTCTCATGGTTCCTCCCGTGTGGTTGCCCGCATCCCCTGCCGCCAGCGAGCGTGCGCCGGCAAGCGACCATTGTGCGGCCGCGGGCAGCGGGAGACAAGTCTAACGGAAGGTATCATGGGCAAACTTGAGGATGAAGACGCTGACGACGCAGAGGAAGGCCCTCCTGACAAAGGCGCTGCCGTGCCGCAGCGCGAGCTGACTACCGACGAACGAGCCGACGACGTTGCAGGCCGCCATCATCATCGCCAGCAAGGGGAGCAGGTGGCCGTGCGGGACGAAGAAGCCCAGCGCCGCCAGGTTGGTGGCCACGTTGACCACTTTCGCTGCCGCCGACGCGTGCAGGAAATCGAAACCGAAGAAACGGATGAAGAGGAAGATCAGGAAGCTGCCGGTCCCCGGGCCAAAGAAGCCATCATAGAAGCCGATGGCTCCGCCCAGCAGGAGGGCGTAGGCAAACTCGTGCCGCCCCGTGTGTTGCGGTCGGTGAATGCCACCGAAATCGGGGCGCGCGAAGGTGTACCCGGCGGCACCGATCAACATCAGCAGGATCAGCGGCCGCAGCACGGCCGGCGGCAGCCAGGCCACCGCCATGGCACCGAGGTAGGAGCAGGCGAACGCGGCCGCGGCTGCCGGCAGCGTCGTCCGCCAGGGCATCTCGACGCGGCGGGCATAGCGCCAAGCGGCACTGGTCGTGCCGAAGATGCTGGAAAACTTGTTTGTCCCGAACAGGGTCGCCGGCAACTCGCGCGGCAGCGCCTGGAACAGCGCGGGGATCTGGATCAGGCCGCCGCCACCGACAACGGCATCGATGAAGCCGGCAAGCAGGGCTGCCACTGCCAGACCGCCCAGCAGCACCGGGTCGAGTCCGTACATCGTTGTTCAGCGCTGGGCGACGAAGAACAGGCGCTTGAAGGGAAACAGCGTCGTTCCGTCCGGGCTGCGGCGATAGACGACAGCCAGCCGCTCGCGATAGGCGGCGAGGAAACGCTCGGCGGCGGCGCCATCGAGCCGTTCCATGAAAGGCAGCAGCGTCGTCCCCTTCATCCATTCAACGATCGGGTCCTCGCCGCTCAGCACGTGCCAATAGGTCGTTTCCCAAAGCTCCATCTGACGGCAGAGTGGCCGCAGCAGGCGCTCGTAGTCTGTGGGCGGCAGGATGCTGCCCATGCGCACGCTGCCAAGCGCATCGTTCCAGTGCGGCTCGCCAGCGAGCTGGCGCAGGATCTGGTGCGCCGGTTCGCCAAAGTTGGCCGGCATCTGAACCGCCAGGATCCCGCCCGGGCAGAGTTGCCCGACAAGCGTGGGCAGCAGTCCGTGGTGATCCGGCAGCCAGTGCAGAACCGCATTCGAGAACAGCAGGTCGGGACTGAAGCCGGCCCGCCAAGTGGCGACGTCGGCCCGCTGCCAATCGATGTCCGACGGCGTACTGGCGGCGCGCGCGAGCATCGCCGCATCGCTGTCGATGCCGATGATCGCCGCCGCCGGCCAGCGCTCGGCAAGCAAGCGGGTGACGTTGCCGGCACCGCAGCCGAGATCGACGATGCGCCGCGCCTCCGCCTCGCCCAGCCTGGCGAGAAGATCGAGCGCCGGCCGCAACCGGGCATCGGCGAACCTGAGGTACTGCCCGGGATTCCAGCTCATCTGCCAGCCCATCACCTTCGCCGACCACCGGCGCCGAATGCGAACAGAGCGGGATGTTACTCCACCTTGCGCGGGGCTGGTCAGCGCTGATGGCGACCGGGGGCGCACGCTTCCTGATCTTTCCAGCGAGCGACCCGGCCGGAAAAGGCCTTAAACTCACCCTTTCTGTCACCACGAGGGTTGTTCACGATGCGCAAAGGGATCATTCTGGCCGGTGGTTCCGGCACTCGCCTTCACCCCGCCACGCTGGCCATCAGCAAGCAGTTGCTGCCGGTCTTCGACAAGCCGATGATCTACTATCCGCTGAGCACGCTGATGCTGGCGGGAATCCGCGAGATTCTGATCATCTCGACGCCCCAGGATACGCCCCGCTTCGCACAGCTGCTGGGCGATGGCTCACGCTGGGGACTCGATCTCAGCTATGCGGTGCAACACAGCCCGGATGGCCTGCCGCAGGCCTTCATCATCGGTGCCGACTTTCTCGGGCAGGATCCATCGGCGCTGGTTCTTGGCGACAACATCTTTTATGGCCATAGTTTTCAGCAATTGCTTTCCCGGGCAAACGAGCGCCAGGTCGGCAGCACGATCTTCGCGTACCACGTGCATGACCCCCAGCGCTACGGCGTGGCGGAGTTCGACAGCGGAGGCAGGGTGCTGAGCCTGGAGGAGAAACCCCAGGTACCCAAGTCCAACTACGCGGTCACCGGTCTGTATTTCTACGACAATCAGGTGACCGAACTGGCGAGCGGACTCAAGCCATCAGCTCGCGGCGAGCTGGAGATCATCGATCTGACTCGCCTCTACCTGGCGCAGGGGCAGCTTCAGGTCGAGCTGATGGGGCGGGGTTATGCCTGGCTGGACACCGGGACGCACGAAAGCCTGCTTGGGGCGGGGCAGTTCATCGCCACCATCGAGCACCGGCAGGGGCTGAAGGTGGCCTGCCCCGAGGAGATCGCTTTTCGCCATGACTGGATCACCGCCGATCAGCTCGAGGCGCTTGCGCAGCCGCTGACCAAGAGCGGCTACGGTGAGTACTTGCTTGCCCTGCTGCGGGAAAGGCCGCTCTGACGCTGCCTGCCAGTGTCCGGCGGCGGCGCTCGCCGACCGCGCGTCGTTGACGCGGCGGGGCGTTGCGGTCTGAGCTGGAGATGTTCCACGACGTCAGCGGCTGGCAAACGATGACCGGCGAAGGGCGTGGCATGTCGTTCGTCACCGTGGGCAGGAGCCGCTGGAAGCCCTGTCCGTCGACAGCGTCCTGTCGACGGCGTCCTGTTGGCGGCGTCCTTGAAGCGGTCACCCGCTGAAGGTATCATGCGAGACTTTCCGCAAAACGGACCGTTTGGCCTGCGGACAGGGCTACAGCACTCCGAAATACCCGCCATGAAGGAAGCCAGTCGATGTTCAAGAGGATTCAGGGGCGCCGCATCCGCGTCGGTGTGGTCGGATGTGGTCGCATCTCGAGAAATCACTTCGGTTCCATCGAGACGCATGCCAATGACCTCGAGCTGGCTGCCGTCTGCGACAACGACCGCGCCGTTCTTGCAACCCACGTCGAGAAGTACTCCGTCAGGGGCTACGCGCGCATGGACGAGATGTTGCGCCATGAAGCGCTTGACGTTGTCGCGCTGTGCACGCCGAGCGGCCTGCATCCCGACCAGGCCGTCCTGGCTGCCACCCACGGCGTAAACGTCGTTACCGAGAAGCCCATGGCGACTCGCTGGCAGGACGGCGTGCGCATGGTCCGCGCCTGCGACCAAGCCAACGTGCGGCTACTGGTGGTCAAGCAGAACCGTCGCAACTCGACCCTGCAGATGCTCAAACGTGCGTTCGACGAGAAGCGCTTCGGCAAGGTCTATATGGTCAGCATCAACGTGTTCTGGTCACGACCGCAGGAATACTACGATTCCGCCAAGTGGCGCGGCACCTGGGAACTTGACGGCGGCGCCTTCATGAACCAGGCCAGCCACTATGTCGACCTCGTCGACTGGCTGGTTGGCCCGGTCGCCAGCGTCACGGCGATGACGGCCACGCTGGCACGGGACATCCAGGTCGAGGACACCGGCGTTCTCAATATCCGCTGGCGCAGCGGGGCCCTCGGCTCGATGAGCGTCACCATGCTGACCTACCCGAGGAACCTCGAAGGCTCGATCACCATTCTCGGGGAAAAGGGAACCGTCCGTATCGGTGGCGTCGCGGTCAACGACATTCAGGTCTGGGACTTCGCAGATCAGCGTGACTACGATGCCGACATCAAGGCTGCCAACTATGAGACCACGTCGGTTTACGGTTTCGGTCACCCGCTGTACTACCGCAACGTCGTCGACGTCCTGCGCGGCGACGCCGAACCCGAGGTCGATGGGCGTGAAGGCCTCAAGTCGCTTGAAGTTCTGATCGCGGCCTACCTGTCGGCCCGCGACGGGCGCGAGATCGCCTTGCCACTCGAATACTGACCGGTTGATGGACATCGGCATCGTTGGTGGTGGCATCAACGGTCTGTGTTGTGCCTGGCAGCTGCAGCAGCGCGGTCACGCAGTGCGCCTGTACGAGCGCAACCGACTGATGGCGGAGACGAGTTCACGCTCATCCAAACTGCTGCACGGCGGGCTGCGCTATCTCGAGAATCTCGAATTCCGGCTGGTGCGCGAGGCATTGCGCGAGCGCGACGGTTGGCTCGCACGGGTGCCCGGCCTGACCCGGCCGCTGCGGCTGCTGATGCCGATCTACCGCGGCGGTCGTCGTTCACGCTGGCTGATTCGCGCCGGGCTGTTCCTCTACGACGCGCTGGCGGGCAGAAGCGAACTGCCGGCCGCGAGCTGGCGCACGGCCGGACAGATCCTGCAGGCCGATCCGCGACTGCGTCGCGACGGACTGCTCGGCGGCTACAGCTTCTCCGATGGCCAGATGGACGATCGGGCACTGGGCTTGTGGGTCGCCGAGCAGGCGCAGGCAGCGGGTGCCGTGCTGCGCGAGCATTGCGAGGTACGACGGGTGGATCGCAGCGGCCGGCTCGAGTTCGCCGACGGTACGTCGGCTCGCCATGAGCGCCTGATCAACGTCTGTGGGCCCTGGGCCGAGCGCCTGCTCGAGCAGAGCGGAATCGCTTCCCCGTACCGCCTCGATCTCGTGCGGGGCAGTCACCTGGTCCTCGATCTTCCCTGTCCGCAGGCCTACGTGCTCGAGGTTCCTTGCGAGCCGAGAATCGTTTTCGTCCTTCCCTGGCAGGGACGAACGCTGGTCGGCACGACGGAAGTTCGGCAGGCGCTTGACGCCCCGGCAGTCTGCGATCCGAGCGAGCAGGATTACCTGCTGACGGTCATCGGCCATTATTTCCCGTCGGCGAGCGGTCCCGGCCGGGTGCTCGAGGCCTTTGCCGGTGTCCGTCCGCTGCTCCACTCGGCCAGCAATCCGGCGCAGGCGACACGTGAGTACGCCTTGCACCGTGACGGCGCACTGATCAGCGTTTTCGGCGGCAAGTGGACAACCGCTCAGGCGCTCGCGAGAAAGGTTTCCGACCACATTCACTGAATCAGGGAGGATCATGAACGGTTTTACGGCAGATTCGACGGCGATCATCGACAGCGGTGCGGTAGTGGGAGACAATACCCGCATTTGGCAATGGGTACATGTCTGTGCTCAGGCACGCATCGGCAGCGATTGCTCACTGGGTCAGAACGTCTTCATAGGCAACAGGGTGGTCATCGGCAACAACGTCAAGATCCAGAACAACGTTTCGGTCTATGACAACGTGACGCTCGAGGACGATGTCTTCTGCGGGCCGAGCATGGTTTTCACCAACGTCTACAACCCACGCAGCCATGTCTCGCGCAAGCATGAGTACCGCGACACGCTGGTGAGACGGGGCGCCACTCTGGGCGCCAACTGCACCATCGTCTGCGGCGTCACGATCGGCGAGTATGCGTTTGTCGCCGCCGGCGCGGTGGTCAACCGGGACGTACCCGGCTACGCGTTGATGGCGGGCGTTCCCGCGAGACAGATCGGCTGGATCAGCCAGCACGGCGAACGCCTCGATCTGCCTCTCAGTGGCGAAGGCGAGGCGCGTTGCCCGGCGACGGCGGTCCGCTACCTGCTCAGGGATGGGCAGGTCCTTAGCGTGCGAGACGACCATGGCGACCCGGAAGGGGCGTCAGAAGCCCGCCAGCCCGGCCATTGATGCATGCCGCAAGCGACCGCCTGCGGGCGATCGGCGGCAGGCGCCCGCTTCAACCGCAAGTCAGCAGGATACTCATGAGCATTCAATTCATCGACCTCAAGGCGCAATACGCCTCCCTCCGCGACCCGATCCATGAGCGCATGCAGCGGGTACTCGATCACGGCCAGTACATCATGGGCCCGGAAGTCAGGGAACTGGAACAGCGGCTGGAGGGCTACACGGGCAGTTCGCACTGCATCACCGCCGCCTCGGGAACCGAGGCCCTGCTCATCTCGTTGATGGCGCTTGGTGTCGGACCAGGAGATGAAGTGATCACGACGCCGTTCACCTTCGTCGCGACGGCGGAAGTGATCGCCCTGGCAGGTGCGACTCCCGTCTTTGTCGATGTCGAGCCGGACACCTGCAATATGGACGCCAGCCGCCTTGTCGCGGCGATCACGGGAAGAACCCGGGCGATCATGCCGGTGTCGCTCTACGGCCAAGTTGCCGACATGGAGGAGATCCAGTCGATCGCCCGCCGCCACGGCGACATCCCGGTCATCGAGGATGCGGCGCAGAGCTTCGGTGCCACCTACCGCGGAGCGAGGAGCTGCAACCTGTCGACGATCGGTTGTACGAGTTTCTTTCCCAGCAAGCCACTCGGTTGTTATGGTGATGGCGGCGCGATATTCACCAGTGACGATGGTCTCGCCAAGGCGATGCGCGAGATTCGCGTGCACGGTCAGGAACGCCGCTATTTCCACACGCGGGTTGGCGTTGGCGGCCGCATGGACACGCTGCAGTGCGCCATCGTCCTCGCCAAGCTGGAGCAGTTCGATCGGGAGATCGAACAACGCCTGGCGGTCGGAGCGCGCTATCTGGAAATGCTGGGGGATCTGCCCAACGTGCAGCGGCTGAGCGTTCGTCCGGATCGGACCTGCGTCTGGGGCCAGTTCACCGTGCAGGTGGACAGGCGCGAGCACGTTCTCCAACAGCTTGCCGCGGCAGGCATTCCGACCGCCGTCCATTACCCGGTGCCCTTGCACCGGCAGCCCGCATACGCTGCGTCCTGCCGCATCGCCGGGAGCCTGGAACATGCCGATGCGGTGGCGGCGCGCGTTGTCAGTCTGCCGATGCATCCCTACCTCGAGCGGCAGACCCAGGAACAGATCGTTGCCGCGCTGGCGCAGGCAACGGCATGAAGCTGCTGACCGTCGTCGGCGCGCGGCCCCAGTTCATCAAGGCTGCAGCGGTCTCGCGAGCGATACGCGATGACTTTTCCGCGGACATCGACGAGATCCTCGTTCACACGGGCCAGCACTTCGACGAGAACATGTCCCGCGTCTTCTTCGACGAACTGGACATCCCGCAGCCCCGTTACAACCTCGAGATTTCCGGTGGCCAGCACGGTGCCATGACGGGTCGCATGCTTGAGGCGATCGAAGCGGTGCTATTGCGGGAGAAGCCCGACTGGGTACTGATCTACGGCGACACGAACTCGACGCTCGCGGGCGCGCTCGCCGCCGCCAAGCTGCACGTGCCGGTGGCCCACGTCGAGGCAGGCCTGCGCTCGTTCAACATGCGCATGCCGGAAGAGATCAACCGCATTCTTGCCGACCGCGTCTCCAGCCTGCTCTTCTGCCCAACGGAAACGGCGGTCAAGAACCTGCAGGCAGAAGGCATCGCGAAGGGCGTCGTGAACGTCGGCGACGTGATGTACGACGTTGCCCTGTTCTATCGTGACCGGGCCCGGCAGCACAGCGAGGTGTTGCAGCGACTGCGGCTGAAGCCAGGGAATTTCGCCCTCGCCACCTGCCACCGTGCCGAGAACACCGACGATCCGCAACGACTCGGAGGCATCCTGTCGGCGCTGGCTCGGGTCGCGGAGGGGTTGCCGGTGGTCCTGCCGCTCCACCCGCGGACACGCAAGCTTGTCGAGGAACATGATCTGCTGCATCATCTGGATTCGCTCACCCTCACCGAACCTTTGCCCTTTCTCGACATGGTCGCACTCGAACAGGCGGCACGGCTGATCCTGACCGATTCGGGCGGAGTGCAGAAGGAGGCTTTCTTCTACCGTGTTCCCTGCGTCACCATGCGCGACGAGACCGAGTGGGTCGAGACCGTCGAGACTGGCTGGAATCGGCTGGTGGGCGCCTCCTCTCCGGCGATCGTCGCCGCCGTCAGCGAGGTGCTTGCCGGTCGGATCGGGGTTGCGCAGGGCAACCCGTACGGCGACGGCACGGCGGCGAGAGCGATTGTCTCCCGTCTTCTCTGAATGGCGGTCAGTCCACCCATCGGTGTCAACATTTCACTCTTTACAAGGAAAGCATGATGAAGGTCTTTGTCAGCGGAGGGCTTGGACAGATCGGCTCGCACATCATCGAGATGCTGCTCGCCCGGGGCGACCAGGTGGTCACCGTCGACAACCTCGCGACCGGGCGCAGAGAGCACCTCGTCGACCATCCGGCACTGACGATCGTCATCGACTCGGTCGCCAACAAGGCACTGATGGAGCAGTTGATCGGTGATTTCAGGCCGGACGCCATCGTTCATACCGCGGCCTCGTACAAGGACCCGGATGACTGGTACAACGACACCCTCACCAACTGCGTCGGTGGTTCGAACATGGTTGACGCAGCGAGGAAGTTCGGCGTCAGTCGCTTCATCTATTTTCAGACGGCACTCTGCTATGGTCTCAGACCGCTGCAGCAACCGATTCGCCTCGACCATCCGCGCAACCCGGTTGGCAGCAGCTACGCCATCTCGAAGACGACCAATGAGTACTACCTCGAGCTTTCGGGTGTCGATTACGTGACCTTTCGTCTGGCAAATGTCGTCGGTCCGCGCAACGTTGCCGGTCCGCTGCCGATCTTCTACCAGCGCCTCAAGGATGGCAAGCAGTGCTTCGTCACCAGGGCGCGTCGGGATTTCGTCTTCGTCAAGGATCTCGCGCGCGTCGTCCTCAAGGCCGTCGACGGAACGGGACACGGTGCCTACCATTTCTCGTCGGGCAAAGACGTGGCCATCCAGGAACTCTATGATGCGGTAGTCACTGCCCTCGATGTTCCGGGCAGACCGCAGGCCGAGGTCAAGGAACTCGGGCCGGACGACGTCTTCTCGATCCTCCTCGACCCCAGCCGCACCTTTCAGGATTTTGGCGAGATCGCCTTCACGCCGCTGCAGGAAACGGTCGGCGCGGCCATGGACTACTATCGTCAGCACGGCACTCTGGGTGAGTACACCCACCTGCGCCTGCAAGAGAAGCACTAGAAGAGGCCTGGCATGCGTATCCTGATTACGGGCGGCGCTGGCTGCCTCGGATCCAATCTCATCGAACATTGGTTGCCGAAGGGCCACGAGATTCTCGTCATCGACAACTTTGCCACCGGCAAGCGTGAAGTCGTCCCCGCGGTTCCCGGACTGACCGTCAGGGAGGGCAGCATTGCCGATGCGTCCCTCGTCGATGAATGCTTCTCCCTCTTCCGGCCCGAGGTCGTCATCCACGCTGCGGCTGCCTACAAGGATCCCGATGACTGGCTCGAGGACTCGACCACCAACGTCATCGGCAGCATCGTCGTCGCCAGGGCAGCGCAGACCTGCAAGGTCAGGCGCCTCGTCAATTTCCAGACGGCCCTCTGCTACGGCCAACCGCAACAGCTACCGATCCCGGTGAGTCACCCGACGGCGCCGTTCACCAGTTACGGGATCACCAAGACGGCAGGTGAACAGTTCCTCCTGCTTTCCGGCGTGCCCACCCTGTCGCTGCGCATCGCCAATGTCACGGGGCCGCGGCTCGCCATCGGGCCGATACCGACTTTTTACAAGCGTCTGCACGCCGGCCAAAGCTGCTTCTGCTCTGCGACCGCACGCGACTTTCTCGACATGGCCGACTTTCTTGCCTTCATGGACCTGGCAATCGCAGGGGATGCGCCAACCGGCGTCTTCAACCTGTCCACTGGCGAAGCGCACTCGATCAAGGAGATTTTCGATCTGGTCGCCGAACACCTTGGCCTCGGCGTCATCGAGGTGCCCGTGGTGCCGCCGGCAGGAGACGATGTGCCGGTCGTTTCACTCGATCCCAGCGCGGCGATCGAGGCGTTCGGGTGGCGGGCAAAGGTCGGTTTCGCCGAGACGATCCGGCGCCAGTTGGTGTGGTACGACCGGTACGGCGTCAGCGACGTCTTTTCGCATCTCAAGGCCACCGGACAGGGCCAGTGAAAGAGGTTCATCATGACGAGTAGTGAAGGCTTCAGAGGTTCCCGGGTGCTGGTCGTCGGCGGCGCCGGTTTTGTCGGCAGCAACCTCGTGCATCAGATCCTGGACCAGGACCCCGCCGAGATCATCGTCGTCGACAACCTCCTGTCGGCGGACGTTGCCAACATCCCGGCCGATGCGCGCGTGCGCTTCGTCTTCGGTTCGATCACCGAAGACCGCATTCTGGCCGGGCTCGATGAGGATCTGGACTACGTTTTCCACCTCGCCTGTTATCACGGCAACCAGTCTTCGATTGCCGACCCGTTTGCTGACCACGACAACAACACCTATACCTCGCTCAAGCTCTTCGACCGCCTCAAGGACATCAAGGGACTGCAGACGGTCGTTTACGCGGCGGCGGCCTGTGCTGTCGCGGAGAAGACCTACGACGCCCCGACGGCAACGACCGAGGATCAGCCGGTCACCCTTTACCACGACAGCCCCTACTCGATCTCGAAGATCATCGGCGAACTGTACGGCAACTACTACTTCCAGCGTTACGGGCTGCCCTTGGTCAAGGCCCGCTTCTCGAACGTCTACGGGCCGCGCGAGATTCTCGGAGCCGGGCAGTGGCGTGGTACGGTGCACACCGTCTGGCGCAATGTCACGCCGACGTTCATCTGGCGCGCCCTGCACGGGGAAGCGCTGCCGCTCGACAACGGCGGCAACGCCAGTCGCGATTTCATTTTCGTCGAGGATATGGCGCGTGGCCTGATGGCCTGTGCGCAGCATGGATGCGCAGGCGGTGTCTATAACCTTGCCACCGGCTGCGAGACGAGCATCCTGGATCTGGCAACGATCATCAACGAGTACACCGGCAACACGACGCCGCTCGACCTGCGCCCTGCACGCGACTGGGATCGCTCCGGGAAGCGATTCGCCTCCACCGAAAAGGCGGCCCGCGAGTTGGGCTTCAGCGCGCAGGTCGACATCCGCGATGGGCTGCGTCGCACAGTCGAATGGACCAAGGCCAATCGCGAAGTGATCGAGCGCAGCGTTGCCAAGCACGACAAGTTGATGACGCAGGCGGGCGCATGACATCCTGCGCGACCCCCCGTTCTGCCGGACCGAACAGCAGGACCCCTGTGGCGAGGCAGGCACGCGCGAGCAGGCAACCGAGCAGGCTGGACGCGCTGTGGATTGGTCGTACATTTCCCGACGACAGGACCTGACGAGAGAAGGTCCATGACCTGTTGCGCGCCGTTGGGCTAGAAGAACTGGAAACCGAAAGATGAACGCGTTGGACAATGCGAGAGTGTTGCTGATTGGCGGCGCCGGCTTCATCGGCAGTCATGTCGTTGGAGAACTGCTCAAGACAGATGTCGGCGAAGTACTGATCTACGACAACTTCGCGCGCGGCAAGCGAAACTATCTCGCGCCTCATCTTCCGGATCCGAGGTGTCGTCTCTACCAGAACGGGGCGGACATCCGCGAGGTCGATCTGCTTGACGACGCCATGCGTGGTTGTGACTACGTCATTCATTTGGCGGCGATGTGGCTCCTGCACTGCAAGGACTTTCCACGCACCGCCTTCCACGTCAACATCGAGGGCACCTTCAACGTCCTCGAGGCATGCGTCAGAAATGGGGTGAAGCGCTTGGTCTACTCGTCGTCCGCATCCGTATACGGAGATGCGGTGGAGGTGCCAATGACGGAGGCTCATCCGTTCCTGAACCGGAATTTCTATGGCGCTTCCAAGATTGCAGGCGAGGCCATGTGTCGGGCCTTCCACGATCGCTACGGGCTTTCCTATGTCGGGCTGCGCTACATGAACGTTTATGGACCCCACCAGGATCAGACGGCTGCCTACACCGGCGTCATCCCGATCATGCTGAACAAGATCGACGCCAATGAAGCGCCGGTGATCAACGGTGATGGCTCGCAGGCCTACGATTTCATCGACGTCGAGGATGTGGCCCGGTGCAACGTGCTGGCCCTGCAAGCCGAGGTCAACGACCAGTTCTACAATGTGGGCTCCGGCGTGCAGACCAGCATCAAGGAACTGTGCGACCTCATCCTGGAACTGAAGCGCTCCAGTCTGCAGGTCACCTACAAACCCTACACTGCCGATGACGCGCGCCGGTTGGTGCAGAATCGCATCGGTTGTCCGGCGAAAGCCGAGGCCGATCTCGGCTTCAGGTACCGCTACGGGTTGCGTGAAGGACTCGAAAAGCTCATCGCCTGGCGGGAAGCCAACAAGGGCAGTTACTGATGGTTGCGCGATCGATCGCAATTTCCCTTCCTTGTACCGGTGACGAGGAGTGGGAAGCGACACGTGAGCCTCTGCTGACCGGCTGGCTGACGCAGGGGCCGAAGGTCGCTGCTTTCGAACGGGCGTTTGCCGCGCGGCACGCGGTTGCACACGGTCTGGCGACCACCAGTTGCACTACCGGGCTCCATCTCATCCTGGCGGCCATTGGCATCGGGCCCGGCGATGAAGTGATTGTCCCGGCGTTTACCTGGGTGGCGACCGCCAACGTGGTTGTTCACTGTGGGGCAACGCCGGTATTCGCCGATGTGGATCGCCGGACCAACAACCTCGATGTCGGCGATGTCGTGCAACGGGTCACCCCGCGAACAAAGGCGGTGATTGCGGTTCACCTCTTCGGGCTGTGTGCCGACATCGATCGCCTGCGCGCCGCATTACCCGCGCATGTCCCGATCATCGAAGATGCAGCCTGTGCGGCCGGTGCCAGTTACAAGGGCCAGCCCGCAGGCTCACTCGGGCTGGCCGCGGCATTCTCCTTTCATCCGCGGAAGTCGATCACTACCGGCGAGGGTGGGATGGTGACCACCAACGATGCGTCGCTGGCGGCGACCGCCAACATGCTGCGAAACCACGGCGCGAGCATCTCCGAAGAACAGCGCCACATGGGTCCGCGCCCCTATCTTCTGCCCGAGTTCAACCTGCTCGGCTACAACTACCGGATGACCGACCTGCAGGGGGCGGTGGGACTGGTGCAGTTGGCAAAACTCGATCGTTTCATCGCTGAGCGGGCCGTTTGGGCCGCCTACTACAGCCGTTCGCTCGCCGATCTCGAGTGGTTGCTGCCGCCAGCGATACCGGCGGACGGTCAGCATGCCTGGCAGGCTTACGTTCTTTACGTCGATCCCGACAGAGCACCGGCACCGCGCAACGAGATCATGGAGCGCTTGCAGGCGCTTGGAATCTCCACGCGACCCGGTACGCACGCCGTGCATATGCTCGGCTACTACGCCAGCCGCTATGGTCTGAGCCCCGAAGACTTCCCGGCAGCTCGCGACTGCAACGACCAGACGATGGCGATTCCCCTCCACAACCGCATGACGGAAGCAGATTACGCGCATGTCGTCGAGTCGCTGCATCGGATCGCCTGAGCAATGTGCGGCATCGCCGGCCTCGTTAACCTGGACGGTCGCCCGGTCTCCCCTGCCATCCTGAAACGCATGACCGATGCCATCGTGCATCGAGGGCCTGACGGCGAAGGGCAATGGGCCGAAGGTTGCGTCGGATTCGGACACCGTCGGCTGGCAATCATCGATCTTTCGGCCGCGGCACATCAGCCAATGCTCTCCGCGGACCATCGTTACGTCATTGCCTACAACGGCGAGATATACAACTACCGGGAACTGCGCGCCGAGCTCGAGGCGGAGGGTTTTCGCTTTCGTTCGCAGTCGGATACCGAGGTCCTCCTGAATGCGCTGGCCGCTTGGGGACCAAGGGCCTTCGCCAGCCTCAACGGCATGTTCGCTTTCGCGTTGTGGGACCGGCATGAACGAAGGCTCATGCTGGCACGCGACCGCTATGGGGTGAAGCCTCTGTACTATGCGCTGGTCGGAAACACCCTGGCGTTCGCATCTGAGCAGAAGGCCATCATCGCCCAGCCCGGGTTTTCCCGGCAACTCGACAAGGAGGCCTTGTTCGAGTACTTCACCTTCCAGAACATCTTCACCAACAAGACCTTGCTGCAGGACGTCAGCTTGTGTCCGGGAGGACACTACGCATTGCTGGACTTGGGCAGCCCGGCTCCCGAACTGAACTTCATTCAGTACTGGGACTTCGATTTCCGCGAACCATCGGGCAAGGTGGACAAGGTGGCTTACGAGGCCGAACTGGATCGCCTCTTCCGGCAGGCGGTCAATCGCCAACTGGTGACGGATGTGGAACTCGGCAGTTACCTGAGCGGCGGCATGGACTCGGGATCAATCACTGCAGTTGCAGCCCAGTCCTACCCGTACATGAAGACTTTCACCTGCGGGTTCGACCTCAATTCGGCGTCCGGTCTCGAACTCGGGTTCGACGAGCGCAGCAAGGCCGAGTACATGTCGTATTGCTTCAAGACCGAGCACTACGAAATGGTATTGAAGGCCGGCGACATGGAGCGTGTGTTGCCCAAGCTCGCTTGGCATCTTGAAGAGCCGCGTGTCGGGCAGAGCTACCCGAACTACTATGCTGCCCAGTTGGCGTCCAAGTTCGTCAGGGTCGTCCTCTCGGGGGCGGGTGGCGACGAGCTCTTTGGTGGTTATCCCTGGCGTTACTACCGCGCCGTGGTCAATGATGATTTCGACCGATACATCGACAAGTACTATCAGTTCTGGCAGCGGTTGATGCCGAATCAGAGGCTTCGCGAGGTCTTCTCGCCGATCTGGGGCGAGGTGAGACACGTCTGGACACGTGATATCTTTCGCGACGTCTTCAAGCATCATTCCGACCGCCTCTATTCTCCCGCGGATTACATCAACCACTCGCTGTATTTCGAAGCCAAGACCTTCCTGCACGGGTTGCTGGTCGTGGAAGACAAACTCAGCATGGCGCACGGCCTTGAGAGTCGCGTACCGTTTCTCGACAACGAGCTGGTGGACTTTGCCATGCGCTGTCCCGTTTCACTGAAGCTCAACAACCTCTCTGAAGTCGTGCGCATGAACGAAAACGAGCCTGGAGCCAAGTCTTCGAAGTATTTCGAACGCACCCGCGATGGCAAGCAGATTCTCAGGGACGTGATGGCCAGGCACATTCCTCACTCCATCACCGGCGGCCTGAAACAGGGTTTCTCCGGCCCGGACGCCAGTTGGTTCAAGGGCGAAAGCATCGAGTTCGTCAAACGCAGCCTGCTGGACAGGAACGCCCGCATTTACGAGGTCCTCAATCGCAAGGCATTGCTGCCGCTGGTCGAACAGCACATGCGGGGCGAGGAAAATCAGCGTTTGTTGATCTGGTCGCTACTCAACGTCGAAGCATGGATGAAGGCCTACCTGTGATCGGGATCCTTTCGGACGCGCATGGTAACACGGCTGCCTTTCGTACAGCCATCGGCCATCTCAGAGACCTTGGCGCGCAAGTCTTCTACTTCCTTGGCGACGCCATTGGATATCTTCCCACCGTCGGGGTGATCAGCGAACTGCAGGAAATGGGGAAAACGGTCACATGCCTTCTCGGCAACCACGAGAGCATGCTGCTGAACGGCGACACGGATCTGCAGCGCGAACCGGCATACCAGCATCAGCGCATCCGGGATCTCTTGACCAGAGAACAGAGAGCATTCATTCAGTCCTGGCCGACTCACTGTCGGCACTCCCATGGCGGAACGGACCTGCTGTTTGTACACGGGAGCCCGGCGGATTTCACGAATGAGTATCTATACCCCGACACTGATCTCAGCCGCTTCGTGGTCGGAGAAAGCTTTGTCTTCATGGGCCATAGTCATTACCCGTTCATTCGCGACAGCGGCGGCACGACTTTTGTCAACGTGGGCAGCTGTGGTCTGCCGCGGGATGATGGGCGCTATGGGTCGTTTGCGACCTTCGATCCGGCAATCCGAAAAGCCTGCCTGTACCGCTTCGAGATTGGCGGATCGCTTGCTTTCCTGCCAGAGAGTTCGCGGAATCTGTTACACTCCTCCGTTGTCCGTCTGTTTGCTCGGCGGGCGCCCTCACTGGTCGGCACGCTCATGCAAACCCGGACGGACAGCAAGCAATGATAAGGGTTCTGGTTACGGCAATGGGCGGCGGTGGTCACGGTGAGCAGATCCTCAAAGCCCTGCGGACTGCAGAAAAGGGACGCTATTGGATCGCCGGGGCCGATGCCAATCCCGCGTGTCCACAGTTCGACATGGTGGACCAGCGGGCGGTGCTGCCGCTGGCCAATTCCCCTGCCTACATGGACGAGCTTTTCGCCCTGATTTCACGGTATCGGATCCAGGCGCTGTTTCATGGCTGTGAACCCGAATTGAGGCTCTTTGCCAAGCACCGGCAGGAGATCGAAGCGCTGGGCGTATTTCTCCCGGTCAATCCGACGCCCGTGATTGACCTCTGCATGGACAAGGAGAAGACGAACAGGCGCCTGCTGGAACTCGGGTTTGAGGCTCCCCGCTTCGCCGTCGTCGAAGGCGATGCGGACTTGGCATCGATCGATTGGTTTCCCGTAGTCGTCAAGCCGTCGCTGGGAGGTGGCGGTTCGGCCAACGTCTATATCGCGCAAAACCCGTGCGAGCTCGCAGGTCTCGCCAAGTACCTCAACCTCGGTGCCAATGACATCAAGTTCTTCCTACAGGAGTACGTCGGCACTCCCGATGCCGAATACACGGTCGGCGTACTCCATGACATGGATGGACAGTACATAAATTCAATCGCGGTGAAGCGAATGTTGTCCGGGCAGCTCAGCATTCGCACCAGCGTTGCCAACACGACAGGTAGGAGAGAGCTCGGACCGCGTTTGGTCATCAGCTCCGGAATCAGCCAGGGCGAGATCGACAGATTCCCGGAAGTTGCCGAAACGTGCCAGGCCATCGCGAAGGCGATTGGTGCCAAAGGCCCGGTCAACATTCAGTGTCGCGTGGTCAACCGCGTGGTTCAGGTCTTCGAGATCAACCCCAGGTTTTCCGGAACAACGTCGCTGCGCGCGATGGTTGGATACAACGAGCCGGACGTCCTGGTGCGCAAGCATCTGCTCCATGAGACGGTACCTGTTGGCTTCCCCTATGGCAAGGGCCTCATCCTCAGAAACCTGACGGAGCATTATTATGGCTAGGTCGGCGCCGAACCCGATCAGCAGGAACGCTTGTCCTGCCTGCGGATCGTCCGAGGTGGTCCAGATTCCAGGCGGCAGTGTGCTGCCCGCCATCCTTTTTCCGGTGGAAAGCGATCGTGCAGGCGATGTCCCGGCGCGAGCGGTCCGGGCCGCGGCCTGTTGCGAGTGCCAGCACGTGTTCCTGACGGATCTCGACCCCGAGTTTTCCGAGAACCTGTACGCCACTTACTACAATCTGTACCCTTTCAAGGCTCTCGAGACCTTGAATGCCTTTTATCGTGAGCCGTTCAACAGGCTGTTGCCGGTCTTCTGTCCGCCTGGAAACCTCAGTCTGCTGGAGATAGGCTGTGATGAGGTGGAGCAGATGCGCTGCTTCCTCGACCAGGGATATCGCTGCACGGCCATCAATCCGGGAGCACGGGAATGCGGCGATGTTCGCTTCATCGATGGCTACTATGGTTCAACTCCGGTCTCAGGAGATTTCGATCGCATCATCTCGCGCTTCAATCTGGAGCACATCGTCGACATCGATGGTTTTTTTGAGCAACTGCACCGCAACCTCAAGGCTGATGGCATCGCGATCGTGCAGGTGCCGAACGCCGAGCACTTTCTGCACCTGGGTGTGTTGAACATGTTTGCGCACGAGCACCCGCACTATTTCTGTCGCAAGTCGCTGGCGGCGATGATCTTCCGCTGCGGCTTCGAAGTACGGTTTCTGAATGGGGCTACCGAGCCAAGCCTGATATGTGCATTTGGCCGCCGAACTGGCGGTTCCTACGACCCCAGTGCGAGAATTGGCGGCCTGAGGCAGGTGGTCTCTGAGGTCTGTGCTTTCATCGGTCGCAGCGACGGTGGAGTCGTTCTCTATGGTGCCGGGTTGTCCGCGTCGGCGCTGCTCTACTGTTCAGACTTCCAAGTCAACTGGTACGACCGGATTGCGATTGTTGACGATAACCCGGTGATCCAGGGGCGCCTGATGCCGAATACCCCGCTGACAATCGGTCGCCCGGACGATCAGGCTTTCGAAAACGGCAAGTCAATAATACTCACGCTGAGTCAGCAGTACCACCCGGCAGTGATTGGCAGGCTGCGGGCCCGAGGCGTGGCAGCGGACATCTACGCGATATCCAGCGGTGGTTTCAAGGCGGTTGTGAGCGATTGTTGAAGGCCGGTTCCAGTCTGGGCAGACGGATGACTTTGCCGGCAGGTTGTGGTCGGACATCGTGCGATATGAGCGAGGCACAGGTATGCGGCTGCCGGCTTACCAATCCGATGGCGAGTGAACTCGAGGGCCGACGTGGTTCCTGGTGGCTGCCACGTCAGGTCAGGGAGGAGATAACGCCATGATATCGGTGGATAACAAGCCTGCGAACGCTGTACCGCGGAACGAGGACTTCACGATCGGGGCATATCGTCGTCTGCTTCGGCTTTGCCTTTCGTCCTACACGCCTGCCAGCTACGGCCGCATCCCATGGGGGGAGCGCTTCGTCCTCTGGCGACACGACTGCGACTATTCCTTGAACCGGGCACTCGCATTGGGCCGTGCCGAGGAGGAAGAAGGGCTGAAATCGACCTTCTTCGTGAATCCACACAGCGAGTTTTACAATCTCCTCGAACGTGGCCAGCTTGAGATCGTGAACGAACTGCTTCGCTTGGGTCACGAGGTCGCCCTGCATTTTGATGGGGCTTTCCACGCGACTCGTTCGCAGGAGGAATTGCATGACCAGATTTACCGTGAGGCCGGGCTGCTCGAGCAGTTTCTGGGCAAACGCCCCACTGCTTTCAGTTTCCACAACCCAAGTGCCTTTCATCTGAGCTGCGAAGACGACAGCTACGGTGGCCTGGTCAACTGCTACTCCAAGCACTTCAAGACCCAGGTGCCGTACTGTTCAGACTCCAATGGTTATTGGCGCTTTCGTCGCTTGTCCGACGTGCTGAGCGATGCCAGCGACCCGTGTCTGCAGGTACTGACCCACCCGGGCTGGTGGCAGTCACGCATCATGCCGCCGCGTCAACGCGTCTTCCGGTGCGCTGTCGGTCGGGCCAGAGCGACGATGCGACTCTACGATCAGGCGCTCGAGGACTGGAACCGCGAGAACTTTGCCGGTTCTGCGGCGTCCGTCAGGTTCCTGCGATCGATCGACGACAGGACTTATGTTGCGCTTGATTATCTGTGGAACACGAGGCGGTTCGCGACTCTCTTCCTGGAGCTCTCGCGCCTCCACGAAACACAGATCAGGCGAGTGTGCAAGGCGATTCTGATCCGCGAATGGCAGATACCTGCGGCGGAAGTGGACGGCTTTCTGGACCAGGTGGGCCTTCGGCTCGATGGCTTGAGTCTGTTCAAGGGTGTTTGCGGCGGAAGCTGGCTAATGACGGGCGAGGCGCATGACAAGAGCCACCGGGAATCGCTGGAGGTCCGTGACCGTGTGGCGCAAGGCCAGCCGGCGGCAGACGACGTGCTGGAGGCCGGCTGCGTCGATCTTTGTGCCCGAATCGAGTCCCTCGCTGCGTGGGGCAGGCGCGAGGCGATCGGCCTTGACGGGCTGGGGCATAGCGAGGCTGCCGACCGTCCAGCCGACGACAGGCGGGAACAGCACCTCGGGGAGGACCTCACGGCAGACGGTGTCCGGGAGGTCGAGGAAACGTCGCGAAACCGGTGGCAGGCCTTCAAGGAGCACGTGGAAGGCATGACTGGTGGCGAGAGAACAAGGGTAACCATGGCTGTGGGCTTGAGGTCCGCGGTGGATGCAGTGCAGGGCGACGGGCGGTCGCAGTCGTTCGTGCTGGCCGACCCGTCCCGTTGACGCTGGTGAGCAAGGGATGAGTGTGTCGCGAGCCCTGCCTTTCGGCGATGTTCCGGGCCTTTCCCGGTGGCTCGGCGACGTGGCGGTCTGCGCCGTGGCTGCGGTCGTTGCGGCAGCGATCAGACGACAGTATCTCGACGCCTTGCGTGAGCGTTGCGCGCCAATCAGTGTGCGCCCTCCTGTCCAGCCGCAGAGGGGTGCCGCCGGCCATGAACTTCTCAAGGCCGTTATCGCAGCGAATCTGCCGAAGATTCGCTCCAGCAGCTGGGTTGTCCACAGCCCGGACGAACGAGTGGCCAACTACTGCGGGCGCCCAACGCCCGTTAGCGGGTTTCGCAGTTGGGCACAGCCTGTGGTTTCGATCCATAACCATCTCCGCACCCTGCTGCCGCCAGCCTTTGATGGCCATTGGCAACACTTGATTGTGGCTCGCATCCTGATCCCGGCCGGACCCTCGGCACCGAAACCTGAATCCGTGCGAGGCCGGCACAATGCAGGCTGACAGCGTACGCCTGCGGCCGCTGCGGCGTGCCGATGCACCCGTGCTATACGAATGGATCACGCATCGCCAACTGGTGATCCTGAACGCGCCCTACCACCCGGTTTCAGAGGTCGACCATGAGGCGTGGGTCGAGTCGATGCTCACCAAGCGTAGCGACATGGTCATCTTCGTGATCGAGGAACTGGCAAGCAACAAGGCGATAGGCACTTGCCAGTTGCTGAACATCAACTGGCGGCACCGCAGCGCTGAACTGCAGATCCGCATCGGCGACGAGACGTTCCAGGGCAAGGGCTACGGCACCGAGGCCGTCAAGCTCCTGTGCCATTTCGGACTTGCTGACCTGAACCTCCACCGAATCTACCTGCATGTCTTCGAGACCAACTCGCGGGCCATCCGCGCCTACGAGAAGTCAGGCTTCCTCAGGGAGGGCTCGTTGAAGGAAGCCGCCTTCATCGACGGCAAGTGGCTGGATGTGGCGGTGATGGGATTGATCGAGCAGGATGAGTAAGACGGTTGCCATCCACCAGCCGAATTTCTTCCCGTGGCTGGGCTATTTCGACAAGATTGCGCGAAGCGACGTCTTCATCTTTCTCGATCACGTGCAGTTCCCGAAGACGGGAGGTGTATGGTGCAATCGGGTGAAGATGCGCTGTGGAGGCGAGGCACGCTGGGTTACCGGACCGATCAAACGAGCCTTCCACGGCGTGCTGGCGATCAACGAAGTGGCGTGGGCCGACGAACAGCCGTGGCGCCGAAAACTGTTGAAGACGCTGGCGGCAAACTACCCGCGAGCGCCATTCTTCAAGGAAACCATGGCTTGGCTTGAGCCGCTGATTCTTACGCCCGAGAGCAACTTGGCGCTTTACAACATGGCTGTGATCAAGGCCATGGCCGGGGAGATTGGCCTGCGGCATGAACACTGTGTGGCATCTTCGTCGCTAGGCTGCGAAGGGCAGGCGAGCGGACTGCTGGTCAACCTGATACGCAAGGTCGATGGAAGTTATTACATGTGCGGCGGCGGAGCATCCGGCTACCAGGATGATCAAGCCTTCGCGCAGGCTGGCGTGTCGTTGGTCTATCAAGGATTCCAGCATCCGAAGTATCCACAGGCGGGCGCTGCCGATTTCGTGCCCGGTCTTTCCGTCGTGGATGCGCTGATGAATGTCGGGAGAGCTGGAGTCAGGGCGCTGCTCGCGGTAAGATGATCAATTCGTCGCAGGGAAGAGTCCGTGCCTTCGTACTATCGTCTTGTCAAACGTGCCGCGCGTGCGGGCTTTGATGCCATTCCAAATGAATTGAAGGACGTGCTTAAGAGCAGGCTCAGCACATCCTTGAAGCCAGAGATCAAGGCGGAACTCAAGCCGGAGCTCATGTCGGAACTCAAGGCCGAGCTCAAGGCCGAGCTCAAGGCCGAGCTCAAGGCCGAGCTCAAGGCCGAGCTCGCGCCGGAGCTCAAGGCCGAGTTGCTGGAATTCGTCAGGCGGCTCCATGATCTGCCGAGGCGGGTCGATGCGTTTTGTTCGGGGGTCGAAGCCGAAAGGTTGGCCGAGTTCCCAAGCATTGCCCGACATGAGCGGGAACTCCGCCGCATGGTCCGCTCAAGTGCTGGCCTCGCGGCGGATCCTTCCGACCCGCCGTCTGCGGACGACCTGTTGGCGGAGATTGCTTTTCTACACGCCTCTTCGCACGCCCTCAGGCCGGCGTTCGATGCCTTGAAATCTCGGAGAGTGCTCTTCTGCGGCCAGGCCTACTACAACGTTTGGTACCTGTCGCGCGCCCTGCGTCCGCTTGGGTGGAAGGCCGATGTCTATAACTGGGACACCAATCCAACAACCCGGATCTACTACCATGGTGAAGATTTCCGCCTCGGCGGTGATGTCGACATGAGTCTCGAGGGCGAGTTGGGTTTCTATCTCTCCTCGCTCTACGGTTACGACGTTTTTCATTTCTCCAACGCACATGGCATCGCCTTCGGCTGGGGTATCCAGTCGGCTGTGGCGCAGTGCTTGGGAATTCACGGCGAAATCCATCTCCTCAAGGATCTCGGAAAGAAGGTGGTTTACTCGCACAACGGCTGCCTGGACGGGGTTTCCCAAACAGCCTTCTCGCGATGGGGGCCGGAGTCGGTTTGCTCCATCTGTCGCTGGCAGGATGAACCCACTGTTTGCAGTGACGCTCGCAATCTCGCCTGGGGGCAGTTCAGAAACTCGGTCGCCGATTATCAATGCACGTTGGGTGGAAACCGTGTTGATTTCAATGACGATCCACGAGTCCATGAAGCTCCCGGGTTCTATTGCCTCGACCCGGAACTCTGGCATCCTGAAATCGAGATTCCCGAGCAGTATCGCCTGCCGCGCCTTCCTGAAGGTGCGGTTCGCCTGTATCACACGGTCGGACACCGTGACGAGCGAACCCGCAGCGACGGGGTCAACATCAAGTCGTCGCACGTCTATCTTCCCCTGATCGCGCGCCTGCGTGCCGAGGGGATGCTTCTCGAATTGGTTGAGCCGACCGGAATTCCAAACAAGGAAGTCCGCTTCCTGCAGGCGCAGGCCGATATCTTTCTGGACATGCTGAGCTACGGCTGGTTTGGCGCCAACATCCGCGAGGCGATGATGCTGGCAAAGCCGGTAATCTGTTTCATCCGTCCCGAATGGCTTGAGAGCGTCCGTGAGGAACTCCCCGCTTATGCCGATGAACTCCCCGTCATCAGCGCGACACCGCAGACGGTGGAGACTGTCCTGCGCGACCTGATTGCCCATCCCGAGAAGCGCTTGGAGATAGGCCGGCGCGGTAGGGAGTTTGCCCTGAAGTGGCACTCCGCCGCGGCTGGTGGACGGCGGTTCGATGAGATCTACAGCGCGCTGCTTAGAGGCGATCCCCTGTTGCGACAGCGGAACTGAGTGCGACATGAAGCAACCTCTCCACAGCTTCGCTTTGCGCTGCGTCAACCTCGGCAAGAGGTTTGCCGTGCAACGTGAGCAACGCGTCTGGCGCATACTCCTCGGCATGGATGGTCGCGAAAAGGGTCCGGTGATCGAGGCTTTGCGGGACATTTCGCTGACTGTTCCACGTGGGGAAATCGTCGGTATCCTTGGCCGGAACGGAGCAGGAAAGAGCACGCTGCTGCGTCTGCTCGGCCAGGTGTACACGCCGACGACGGGCCACATCGAGATCAACGGGCAGATTGGTGGCCTTTTCGAATTGGGAGGCATGGGCAATCCCAATCTCACCGGTCGCGAGTATGCCACCCGTTACTTGCGATTCATGGGTGTCGCCGGCGACTCTCTCCCGCCGGTTCTGGAAGAAATAGCCGATTTTTCCGAACTGGGCGACGCCTTCGATCAACGCATTCGAACCTATTCTTCGGGGATGGCGGCGCGTCTGTACTTCGCTGTAGCGACCGCGTACCAGCACGAAATCTACCTGATCGACGAGTTGCTCTCGGTGGGAGACGAACACTTTCAGACAAAGTGCTGGCGCAGGATGCGGGAGCGTTTGCTGCGGGGCGCATCGGGCGTGCTGGTCACCCACGACTGGACTGCCGTTGTCAAGCTCTGCGAGCAGGCATGCGTCATCGAAGAGGGTCGCTTCTCCTTCGTCGGCTCGAGTGATTCTGCGGTCGTCAACTACCTCAAGTTGCCGATCCCGAAGGCCGGGACGGCACGATTCCCGGAATCGACTCCGGCAGAGTTCGTCCTGCAATCCGGGAAAGACTCGTGCATCCGGCTCCCGGTTGAGATTTTGGCAGATACTGCGGTCGATTGTGCCATTTCAATCGAGATGTTGCGCGTCGGCATTGGCTGGGAAATCGTGATTCTTTCCGAATACCACCCGATAGGTGACACGGCTGGAAGCTATAGCGCCAATTTCCGGATTGCGGCACTGCCTCTCGCGCCAGGCAAGTATTCCCTGAACATCTTCTTGACCCGGCGACCTCTGGATGGAGAGCGGCAGCGGGTGGGTCTGGACTGCAGATCGTGGACCTATGGCAATGGGTTGACATTGCGTGTTGAGGGCAACCCTTTTCCGGCGGCAGTCAGGCTGCCGTTTGCTTCGCGGTCGATCCCGGCGGAGGTTGCGTGAGCCTTTACGTGGAACTGTATCAGGTATCCAAGGTTTTCCCTGTCGGTGGCTCGGCGACTGGCGAGCTGGTCGCCGCGATGGCAGTCGATGGTGACCAGGAACCCGGTGGCGGCGGGAAGGTCGCCGTGGACAGGGTCACCCTTTCCATCACCGAGGGCGAGCGAATCGGTATAGTTGGACGCAATGGGGCCGGCAAGTCGACTCTCCTGCACATGATCGCAGGCATTTCGGAGCCAACAACCGGCAGCATTCGCATCGGCGGGAAGGTCACGTCGATCATGACCCTCGGAGTTGGCTTGCGCGACGACTTGAGTGGGCGGGAGAACATATACGTCGACGGGGAAATCCAGGGAAAGTCGCGTACTGACGTGGACCGGGTAATCGATCAAGTCATCGAGTTTGCCGACCTCGGCCAGTTCATCGACTATCCGGTGCGCACCTATTCGACCGGGATGAAGGCCCGGCTCGCATTCGCCATGATTGCACACGTCGACCCAGAAATATTGATCATTGACGAGGCGCTCTCGGTGGGTGACGCGTCATTCTCGGTCAAGGCAACGGCCCGCATCCTCGAAATTTGCGCCCGGGGAAAGATCGTCATTCTCGTCTCCCATGGCATGCAGTCGGTGAGGGAAATCTGCAATCGCTGCCTTTACATGAAGGATGGGCAGATTGTCATGGACGGTCGGCCGCAGGACGTGACGACGGCGTATATCGAGGAGGTTCGTGGTGAGGACGAGGCAGCGCTCCTGCAAAGATTCCGCGCCCACGTCGGCAACCGCTCGCGGCGGGCGGGAAGCCAGATTCGGCGAATCTGCTTGCTCTCGGGAAGCGACGATATTGGTTCGCAGCGGGTCGAGGCGCACGCTCGACTGCGGATTCGGGTTTTCGGCAGCCACTGCAGCGCCTCTGGGACCGCTGTCTGCCGTGTACGAATCGTACGGCTTGACGAATTGCTGGTCTTTCAACAGGATTTCCGGTTGGCGGATTATTCGTTTCACGATGGCGAGGTCGGCATCGAGATCGACTTCGATCCCCTTGCCCTGGGCGCTGCGATCTATCGCCTGGATGCAATGTTCCTCGAATGTGCAGCTGACGACTCCGAACCGTGCAGCGAACACTCGACGGTCTTCGAAGTCTTCACGCTGACTCCGCCTGCGGGCGGAAGGCCGATGCTCTACTACCCTGTCACCGCCGCAGCGCAAACCTGACCCCAGGAGAAGTTCCCCTTGTTCGGATTCAATCGATACGATCTCCGGCTGCTCATCAACCTCTTCAAGATGAATGTGCGCGACCGCTACCTCGGATCTTCGCTGGGCAGCTTTTGGGCCATATCCAATCCACTCTTCATGCTCGCCCTCTACACATACATCTTCGGGTTCGTCTTCAAGGTGAAGCTCCCAGGCGCCGAGACGACTCTTGCTTACGTCATCTGGCTCATCAGCGGTTACGGCCCTTGGATTGCGACCACCGAGGCGATCATGGGGGCTGCCAATTCCGTGGTTGGCGCATCCGGCCTCGTCAAGAACATGGCGTTCAAGACAGAACTCCTGCCGATTGCCGGCGCGCTGGTGGGGGCCATCAATCTGGCAGTCAGCTTTGTGTTCTTGCTCCTGCTGTTGGCTTGGGCTGGAACGCCGGTTACTGCGCACGTCATTCTTCTCCCCGTCGTGATGTTGCTGCAGTTTTTTTGGATAATTGCTGTCGGCATCTGGCTGTCGGCCATTGCTGTATTCGTGCGCGACGTCCTGCAGATTCTGCCCACCTTGCTCACTGCGATCATGTTCATGACGCCGATCTTCTACCCCTTCGAGAGCATGCCGACGATCATTCAGAAAATCTCGCTGGCGAATCCTTTCTATCAGATTTCCGAGGCATACCGGTCCATTTTGATTGGCAACGCATTTCCAAGCTGGCCTGGCCTCCTGTTCGTGGCCACCATCTCCTGGGTGATATTGCATTTCGGGCTCGCGGCATTTCGGCGTGCGAAGGGTTCCTTTGATTCGGCGATATAGAGATGAAAACGCCATATTGTGACGCCGCGACTTCGACAGTTCAGTTCGATGCCGTACTGTTCCTGACATGGTCGGATTGGGAAACCGAGCCTAGAAGCAACCGCTATCATTACGCGTCGCGGTTTGCGCGGCATGTTCCCGTACTGTTTGTCCAGAATCAACGCGAAGTCGGGGAAAAGATCAGGGTTGCTGCCTCGGAGCTTGATCACGTTGATCTGGTCAGTGTCAGCGCGCCAGTCCAGGCGAATCAGATAGAGGAGATTCTGTCTCTCCTCAGACATAGAGGAATCAAGAGCCCGTTGCTGTGGATTTACGATTCCATAAACTACGAGAACTTGATTTCCGCCCTGCCGAAGTCTCTTCGTGTCTATCATGCGACAGAAGACTACTTCACGTCGTCTTCGGCAATGCGCACCACTGCAGTTGTCCCGGACTCCATCCGACGGTTGGCTGGCAAGCTTGATCTTGTTGTTGCGGTGACCGAGCCCATCTTGGATGAAATCCGCAAGAGCTGCGGCTATACCGGTCCGGCCGTAGTGGCTCCGAACGGTTGCGACTTTGAGTTCTTTGCCCGGCTGGGCAACTCGGGGAGCGTCCCTGACCTGGAGCGGGGGCGCGTGGTGATCTACCAGGGGGCGCTGAATGCACGCCTGGACTACGATCTCCTTCATGAAATTGCCTTGCTCTTGCCCGACTACCAGTTTCGTTTCGTCGGAAGGTGCGTTGAATCTTCGGGAACGCGCAGGCTCCGCGAGCTTGAGAATGTAGGAATTATTGGCCCGATGTCACCAGAGGATTTTGGCAGGGAGATGTACCGGGCTTCCGTTGGCATCATCCCCTTTATTCAGGATGCGTGGATCCGAAATTCGCTTCCTCTCAAGACCTTCGAGTACGTAGCGTGTGGCTTGCCGGTCGTTTCTGTTCCCATTGAAGCTCTTGCCCCGCATGCGGCCGACGAACGTATCATCAAGTTTGCCTGCACCGCAGAGGAGTTTGCCGACGCCATACGGAGCGCTAGTGTGAGCCGGCATGACCCGGCCGTGGTCCGTAACCGCAGCGAACTGGCACGGGCGAATTCCTACGATAGACGTTTCGAGCGTGTCCTAGAGGAGCTGAACTCGGTCTCTCGGCAGGCTCGCGACTCGGTTGTGCCATTGAATGTGGCGCTGCTGTTTGACCCCGCATCGTGTCACGTTGGGACAATTGAAGAGCATCTCCGGGCATTTCAGCGTTTTTCCTCGCATGATGTGACATTCCTTCCGGCGACGAACCTTTGGGGCGTAAGTTCCGCAATCGAAACCGTTGGCGCCATCGACTTCTCCATATTCGACGTCGTCATCGTTCATTATTCGATTCGCGTCTCCAGGCCGCATCACCTGGTCGAGAATCTTGCCGCAGCACTGGAGTCTTTCCGCGGCCTCAAGGTGCTCTTCATTCAGGACGAGTATGAGTCGATTGAGTGCGCGAGGTCGTGGATGGATCGGTTGAACTTCGACCTGGTCTATACCTGTGTTCCCTTGGACCAGCGGGAAGATGTGTATCCCGCCTACAGATTTCCCGGAACGGACTTTCGTCCGACCCTCACCGGCTATGTTCCGGAAGCAAGGGGCATGGATCGCTTCGTGACGCCTCTCGGTGCCAGGCGCACAGCGATCGCTTATCGTGGCCGGAAGCTGCCGGAGATTTATGGTCAGCTGGGGCACGAGAAGTATCTGATTGGTACTGAGATCAAGCGCCTTGCGGATGCTATCGGGCTGCCGGTCGATATCTCGTGCGAGGCTGAGGCGCGTATCTACGGCGAGGAATGGTACCGGTTTCTTGGTTCGGCAAGGGCAACACTTGGGACGGAAAGTGGTTCCAACGTGTTCGACGTTGACGGCTCGCTTGGTGCGCAGATCGACCGTCTCAAGGCCGGCGATCCGACAATGCCGTTCGGTGAGATCTGGAAAGCGGTTTTGGCGGAGCATGACGGCAAGATTCGCATGAACCAGATTTCGCCGAAGATCTTCGAGGCGATCCGCTTGCGCACGGCACTCATACTTTTCGAGGGCGACTACTCGGGGGTGGTGAAGCCCGACCTGCACTACATTCCTCTCCGGAAGGACTTCGCCAACTTTGACGAGGTCGTCAGCAAGCTGCGGGACGACGGTCTCGTCCGGGAAATGACAGACCGGGCCTACGCTGATGTGATTCTTTCCGGGAAATACTCCTATCAGCATTTTATCGAAGGGGTCGATGACGATCTGCGGGCGCGTTGTCTGCGCAGGATGCCAAGAAGGCTCATGTACGGGGCTGTTCATGCGATCAACGATGACGGCGAACTGCACCCATGTCTGCCGGCAGTCCCCTTGGGTCTGGCATGCGCTGCTGACGTGCTGGGGGGAGAGGCGTCCTTTCAGGGGATTCAGGAGAAAGTGGCATTGGCGGTAGCAACGGGGACTCTCGACGCGGAAGACGATCGGGAGAGAGCCTCGCAGGGACGGCGGAGCAAGGACTACGTTGTCAGACTGGGGAAGAGACTGGTGTTGCGATACGGAGTTCCGCCGCTCCAGAAACTACACTCCGCACTGGCACAACAGCCCATTGCTAACCACGTGGCACGACTCGTGTATTCGAGGATGCCGTCGAGCATCAGGTCGAAGATCAAGAAGGCCGTCAAGGGTGGCTAGCATGCGGAGCGAGATGGCGAGGCACGGTTGCGAGTTTCAGCGGTTCATCAGCCGCAGGCCCGAAAGGGTACTGTTGGTAGGCTACTTCGACCCACGGGGGATCTCAACGGTGCCGGAGACGCTTGCCGCCATCCAGGGGCTTTCCTCGCTGACGGTAACCTGCCTGAACCTGTTCCACCACCGTTTTGATACCGGCAACCTCAGGTTGAATCCTCAGGTTGATCTCGATGCCTACGATGCTGTCGTTGTGCACAACTCGGCTTCCTATAATCCCGCCAATGTTGCTTCGCTGGATTCCTTGCTCGCCAGGAAGTTCGCTGATTTCGGTGGAGCTCGAGTGCTCTTCAAGCAGGATGAAAACTATCGCTTCCGACATACCGCCGAAGTGATTGGTCGAATGAATTTCGACGTTGTGCTGACTTGCCTGCCTGATGGCGAACTGTCCAAGATCTATCCACGCAGCGTGGTGGGCAATGGGGTGCGGTTCGTCCGCATGCTGACGGGCTATGTGACGCCATCCTTGCGGACACGATTCCCGGCCTTCGCCGGGACGGCCGTGCGGCCGATCGATATTGGCTATCGTGGCTCCATTCAGCCCTTGGACTTTGGGCGACTGTGTTATGAGAAAAGGCAGATTGGAGAGGAGGTAAAGAGAAGGCTGGCTGGCAGGGGCCTCGCCATGGATATTTCGAGCCGTTGGGAGGACCGATTCGGTGGCGAGGCGTGGTTCGACTTTCTCACCCGCTGCAGCTGCATTCTTGGGGTCGAGTCGGGTGCCAGCATCTTCGATCTGGACGGCGATCTGGACCGAAGAGTTCAAGGGATTGTCCAGCGTCTCGGGCCAATCCGGGACGACTCCGCCTACTGCGAGGCTTTCTTGGATTCACTCCGTGATCTCGAAGGCAATGTGGCTTACAACCAAGTCTCGCCACGCCATTTCGAAGCGGCGGCCTGCGGCGCGCTGCAAATCATGTACCCGGGTGAGTACTCTGGAATCTTCCTCGCCGGTCGTCATTATATTGCTTTGGCGCGGGATTTTGCGGACTTGGATGACGTGCTGGAACGGGCCCGGGACCCTGTGGTTCGAAGAACGATCGTTGAGTGCGCTCTTGACGAGATCGTGATGAACCGGGACTACTGGATCGAATCCTTTGTGGCCCGGCTTGATGAGTGGATCCTGCTGTCTCTGGAAGAGAAGGGCCGGAAACGAAGGGAACGCGTTCTGGTGAAACACGATGCCCATCATGGTCTGCTGCTCGCGCCGCACCGTGCTCACCTGGACCCTCGCTTGCGATGGATTCTTGAAGGCGCAACGGGCGAAATGACGATCTCGCTCATGGGCCTGGAACTAGGTGGCGCGCCGGAGGTGTCCCCTCTCGCCGGTTTGGAAGGATTCCTCGGTGACCAGCCGCTTGTCGCGGCTGACGCCTCTTGGCTGACCTTGATCTCATCGATGGTGGGATCAGATCCCGCGGGGAATGCGGCACTGAGAGAACTGTTGGAACTCGAGCGTTCGCTTGCGTTGCCCACTGTTGCACTTTGCGAGCGTTATGGGGCGTCGACTTCCAGTGGGCGCTTGGACGACTTTCGCTGGTATCTGAAGTACCTTCTGGACGTGACGAGAAGTCTCGTGATGCCGGTGCTGTCATTGCGCGGGCTGCAATTCGTCGTGGCGGCCGACTTGCCCGCGCTACCAGCGGCCCTGATCCTCAAGGCAGTCCTGGGTACGAAGGTACTCTATGATGCTCACGAGTACTGGGCGGAGAACGATGGTCGAGCCGAGCCCTTCGAGATCGCATTCTGGCAGGGAGTCGAGCGGCGACTCGCGCCGCATGCCGACCTGCGCCAGGTTGTTTCTCCAGGCTTGGCAGAACTCTTGGGCGACGAGACCGGCTGTCACTTTGACGCGGTTCCGAATTGCACCCCAAAACGCGCGTTCCCGCTGCGCTCGGATTCGCCGCAGGCTTCCCCAGCGCAGCCCCGTACATCAAAGGTGAGGTTCCTCTTTCAGGGGCTATTGACCCCCGGGCGTGGACTCGAAGATCTCCTGCATGTGTGGAAGACGGTGCCGGATAATGCGCAGCTTTGCCTGCGTGGACCGGATGGAGACTTCAAGAACTCGCTGGTCAGGAAGGCTTCTGACCTCGGTCTCTCGAGAGATGCTGTTGTGTTCTTGCCGCCGGTCGGCGAGGACGAACTGGTGAGCGAAGCGAGGGGGTTCGATGTGGGACTGATTCCTTATCCTCCTTCCAACACCAACAATGCCAATTGCTGTCCCAACAAGATGTCTCAGTACATGGCGGCGGGGCTGGCGTTACTGGCCAACGATACGAATTACGTTCGCCAGATCGTGATGGCTGCCGAATGCGGTGTTGTCGTGGATTTTGGCAGAGCAGATCGTTTGCTTGCAGCGATACAGTTCCTTGCGTCCCATGATGCCGAGCGTACGGCCATGGCTGAGTCTGCTGAAAGGTACTTCCTCGCCGTCTTCAATTGGGAGTCCGTGAGCCACGTCATGTATCGCAGGTTGTTGGAACTCGTCGCGAACAAGCCGACGATGGGTCTGTCGAGCTGGGCGGTGGGTCCGTTTTCGGTTTATCGTGACCAAGGCGCCACAGCTGATGCCGCTGGGCGGCGTGCGGAGACCAGCGAGTTGTCGCCGTCTCCGGAGACTTCAACTGATCGGCGCGCGAACGGCGACTTCCAACATCTCATCCATCGGATTTCCCGAGCCGCCTGGCGGCGCCTGCCCGAGAGTCTTCGCAAGAGGCTTCGGCCGCTGAGGTCCAGGGCCGCAGGCGGCAGGAAGAGCTGACATGTGTGGCTTTGTGGGTGTCATTTCTCCGGCGGTGCCGATCCGCGATGACCTCCTGTCTGCGATGCGGGACCGACTGGCTCACCGTGGCCCCGACAACGGATCGAACTGGATTCGGAACGGGGGGCGAGTTGGCCTCGCGCACCGGCGCCTGTCGATCATCGATGTTTCGCACACGGCAGACCAACCGATGGCGACCGCCGACGGCGCGCTGCGAATTGCTTTCAACGGGGAAATCTACAATTACATTGAGTTGAGAAGTCAGCTCACAGGACTTGGCCATGTCTTTCAGACACGCAGCGACACCGAGGTCCTGCTTGCCGCCTTCAGAGAGTGGGGCGAAGGGGCTCTGCTGCGGCTGAATGGCATGTTCGCCTTTGCTGTGTGGGATGAACGGTCTCGCCGCATGTTCGTGGCGCGCGACCGGTTTGGCGAGAAGCCCCTGTTTGTCGCCCAGGGGCGACTCAATACGGTGCTCTTGGCTTCCGAGATGAAGGCGATCCTGGTCCATCCGCTGATCCGCTGCGCCGTCAGCGAGGGCGCTCTGGATCGCTTCGGATCGGGAACGTGGTATGAGGATGATGAGCTGACGTTTTTCGAAGGCATCGAACGCTTTCCGCCTGCCAGCGCTGCATGGTTCCGTGAGGATGGAACCGAAGAGCGGCGCTGGCGCTATTGGACGCCTGATTACACGTCCGTGAACGAGGGCCTGACGCCGCGCGAGGCCGTGGAGCGATTTTCCGAGCTGCTGCAGCGAAGCGTCAGCCTGAGGCTGCGGGCCGATGTTCCGATCGGGTCGAGCCTGTCAGGTGGTCTGGATTCCTCTGTGATTGTCGGTTATTTGACGCGCGAACGCGGCGCAGCAAATTTTGCGCAGAACACCTTTTCCGCAGTCTTCCCTGATGATCCCACAATGTCCGAAGGCAAGGAGGTGGACGCCGTCGTCGCGCACACTGGCGTAAATTCGTATCAGGTCGCTCCCGATCCTTTGCGTCTTGCACAGGAGTCGGCGCTGCTTCACTGGCACCAGGAGGAGCCGTTCCTGTCTGCGTCCATCTATCTGCAATGGTGTGTGGCGCGCCTCGCGCGCCAGCACGATACGACGGTTCTTCTCGACGGGCAGGGTGCTGACGAACTGCTCGCCGGTTATCAGTTCTATTTCAGGCAACGGCAGCTTGATTTGCTTGACCAAGGGCGTCTTGCCCTGGCGATGCGGGAGTCGTCGAAGTTCAACCGCCGTCTGCGCATCGCGAGCGAGCAGTATGTGGGCTCGCAGCGACGATTCAATGCATCGGTCGCCTACTCTGCCGAGGAGCTTCGCCAGATGGGGCGGCCCTCGTCATCTGTCTTTCACCAGCCTTACTCGCTGGGCACGGCTCCGGCGAAACCCGGTTGCCGATTGCGCCGGACGATTTCGGAAGCGCTGTTATACAACAGCCTGCCAATGCTTCTCCGGTATGCTGACAGGAACTCGATGGCCTTTTCTCGTGAGGGCAGGTTGCCGTTCCTCGACTACGACATGGTGGACTTCTGCATTTCCCTCCCCGACGATTTTTACGTGAGGAACGGCTGGCAGAAATGGGTATTGCGAGTGGCTGCCGGAAACACCATTCCTCGATCGATTCGCTGGCGTGCCGACAAGGTCGGGTACGCGGCGCCACTGGACCACTGGCTACGCAGCAAGTTGCATGACTGGGCGCACGAGAGAGTCATGGATGGCGCACTGGAGATTGTACCAGGCTACAACAGACAAAGGGTAACGACGCTTTGGGAAGAACATCAGGCCGGGCATTGCAACCATTCGTGGGAGCTCTGGCGCTGGATCAGTCTTTCCGAATGGCTCGGCATATACCGGGCCGGTTGGTGGCGAGCTGGCGCGGCTTCCCGACCCAGTACCGAGCAATGAAAATGGCGAGAGGGTAATCACTGTGTGTGGAATTTTCGGATTTTTGGCAACCCAACCGCGCGCGCTGTCCCGATCGCTCGACGACCTTGATGCCGGTTTGGCGAGAATTCGTCATCGCGGGCCAGACGGCATGGGAAAGTGGGTATCGGCAAATGGTCAAGTCGGCCTTGGGCACGTACGGCTCTCCATCATCGACCTGGAAACTGGTGCACAGCCGATGCACAGCGATGACGGCCGTTACAGCATAATTTATAATGGTGAAATCTACAATTACATTGAGTTGCGGGCAGAACTCGGGGAGGCGTCCTTCCGTACCCATTCCGATACCGAGGTGGTCTTGCGAGCTTTCCAGAAATGGGGGCCGGATTGCGTATCGCGCCTGCGTGGCATGTTTGCCATAGCCATCTGGGACACCGCGACGCAACAGTTGTTCGTCAGCCGAGACCGGTTCGGCATCAAGCCTTTTTATTGGACCGCAACTGACGACGGGTTCTATTTCGCGTCCGAGATCAAGGCGCTGCTGCCGTTCCTGAGGGATCGCGCGGTCAACAGCGCCGCACTGACGGATTATTTCACGTTCCAGTTTTGCCTTGGCGAGAAGACTCTCGTCGAATCGGTATGGCAGTTGCCCGCCGCCCATTTTGCCGTCGTCTTGGCCGGGCATAATCCAAAGCCCCGGCGCTACTGGGAGGTGCATTATGACGTCGATTACGATCATACGGAACGTTGGTTTACCCAGCGTTTGCGCGAGCTGCTCGAGGATTCGGTGCGCGTGCACCTGCGCGCTGACGTGGAAGTCGGCAGTTATGTCAGTGGTGGGGTTGATTCCAGCCTGCTCGCTGCGCTGGCTCGCGAGGTGAGGCCCGAGGGGCCGTTCAAGGCCTTCAACGGCCGCTTCATGAATGGGGAGGAGTTCGACGAGTCGCGCTATGCAAAGGCTTTGGCCGATGAGCGACGCATGGAGCTGCACGTAACCGATATTGGCGAGCAGGATTTTGTCGACCACATTGCCAAGGTGATCTGGCACCTGGACCAGCCAACAGCAGGGCCCGGATCCTTCCCGCAATACATGGTTTCCAAACGAGTCGGTGAGCACATCAAGGTAGTCCTCGGTGGGCAAGGTGGAGACGAGATCTTCGGAGGCTATGCACGCTACCTCGTTGCTTACTTCGAACAGTGCATCAAGGGGGCGATCGAAGGGACTCTCCACAACGGCAACTACGTGGTGACCTACGAATCGATCATCCCGAATCTGCAGACACTGCGCCAGTACAAGCCGATGCTGCGCGAATTCTGGGCGAGCGGCGTGTTTGGCGAGCGCGATGAGCGTTACTGGCGCCTGATCAACCGGGCGAACACCTACGGGGAAATCATTGCACCGGAGGTCCTGGAGCAGCGGGCGGCCTTCGAGGAGTTCAAGAGCATTTTCTGGGGCAGCAACGTCGGCAAGGAATCGTATTTCGATTCCATGACCCACTTCGATTTCAAGACCTTGCTGCCGGCACTGCTGCAGGTCGAGGATCGGATGAGCATGGCGCATGGGGTCGAGGCACGTGTGCCGTTTCTTGATCACCCGCTGGTCGAATTTGCGGCCACCATCCCTGCGGACATCAAGTTCCGCAACGGCGAGCTGAAGCGTTTGCTCAAGGCCGTCTTCTCCGATCATCTGCCGGTCGCGATCCGTGAGCGCAAGGACAAGATGGGCTTCCCGGTTCCGCTCAATCTCTGGCTCAGGAGACCTGGCCCGACACGCGAGCTGATTGGCGATCTGTTCGGATCGGCAGCTGCGCGTTCACGTCCCTATCTGAACAGTCCGGTTTCGATCGATGCGGTTCTGGATTCACAAAGCACCTATGGCCGGAATCTGTGGGCCCTGTTGAGCCTGGAGTTGTGGCACCAGCAGTTCATAGATTGAAGATCGATGAGCCGCCTGAACATCTTGGTGCTGCATCGGCTGGGAAACCCGCGCTTGGCGCCCAGCTTTCTGTGCCATCATGTATTCGCGTTGCGCGACGCGTTCCCTGAGCACAACTACCTTTACCACGATACGGAACTGCCGCTACCGTCTTGCGTCCGGGATGTCGCCTTCGATGCCATCGTCCTCGATGTTACCTTCCTGTGCATTCGCTGGCTGCCTGTGGCGATGTTCCAGAACATCCTGGAGATCTACGGCTTCGTCCGCCACAGTGGCGCGCTGAAGCTCGCCTTTCCGCAGGACGAGTACGACTGCAACGAACTGCTCGACGACTGGATGTGCGACTGGCGGGTGGACCACGTGTTTTCGGTGATCCCCTCGCATTGGGATGTCCTCTATCCGCGCTACCATCGCCAAGGCTCGATACGTCTGGCTTACACCGGGTACGTCGACCAGACCCTCCTCGCCAGGAAGCCGAGGCCCTTCGCGGCCAGGCGGATCGACATCGGCTACAGGGCGCGCCGACTGCCACCGTACTTTGGCAGGATCGGCGAGACGAAGTGGGCGATTGGCGAACTGGTGAAGGTACCCGCGCGGCGTGCGGGCCTGACGATTGACATCGTTCTCGGGGATCAAGGAACACTGCTTGGCCCGCAGTGGCTGGACTTCCTGAGCGACTGCCGCTTCACCCTGGGTGCCAACAGCGGCAGCAGCCTTCTCGATCCGCGCGGGGAGATTCAGAGAAGGGTCCGGGCCTATCTCAAGGCCCATCCGACCGCGTCTTTCGAGGAGGTCGAGGCGAACTGCTTCCCCGGTCTCGACGGGCGCCACTCATTCACCGCGATTTCGCCTCGCGTGCTCGAAGCGGGCTTGCTCGGCAGTTGCCAGGTGCTGGTAGAGGGCGACTATAGCGGTATTGTCAGGCCATGGGAGCACTACATTCCCATCCGCGCCGATGCCAGCGATTTTCCGCAGGTTCTGGAGGCGATGCGCGACCGCCAACTCGTGGAGCGACTGATCAGGAACTGCCGGGACACGATCCTGGACAGCAAGGAGTTGCATTATGGGTACAAGGCCGCGACAGTGATCGGCCTCATCGAGTCGCATCGGGCCAACGGCGAGTCGACCACGGATGGCGAAGCCGTGCAACGGACCATTCGACGTTACGACGAAGCCATGCAGGAGCAGTACGCCAGGCATTGGCGCCGGCAGTCGTTCAGGCGCAACCTGAGCCGTTTCGTCGATCGTTCGCCGACGGTGTCGCGCTTGGCCAGAAGTGTCTGGTCAAGGCTGCGAGGGTGAAGTGATGGACGCTGCGGCAGCACGCCAGGACCACGATTCGAGATCGATACTGATGCTGACGGCAGATCGGCAGATCGACAGGAGAATCCTCCTGCAGGCCGACAGCCTCGAGAAGGCGGGCTGGCAGGTGACGATTCTGGCGATGAAGGACGAAGACGCTGACAGGCGAGGCGACTCGAGAGTGGTCCGCGTTGGTGGCGGCACCGAGGTCGGCGGGCTGGAAGAGCGGGTGGCGGATGGGTATCGGCAGCTTGCCAGACGGCTGCCGATGAATGGCCCCGTCATGCGGCTGCTGAAGGCACTCGCGTGGCGGTTCCTTGTCGATCAGGAGACGTTTCACGCCAGGCTGTACAGCGGTGTGGCCTCGCGCTTCGCGCCGCAGGTCGTCGTTGCTCACGATCTGCCGATGTTGCCGGTCTCCTGCCAAGTCGCGCGTGCCCGTGGCGCACGCCTCGTCTATGACAGCCACGAACTCTACAGCGAACAGGAGTTTCCCGTCCGCGAGAAGAAGCGCTGGGCTGAGATCGAGGAGCGGTACATTGGACACTGCGACGCGGTGATGACCATCAACGAGTCGATCGCCGGTGAACTCGCTCGTCGCCATGCGCTTCGCCAGGTGCATGTCGTCAGCAATGCCGAGCGCGCGTCCGATCCACCGCCGCGGTCCCGCCGTTTTCATGAGCTGTTCGGACTGCCCGCGACGCGGAAGCTGCTGCTCTTCCAGGGCGGACTCTCGGCAAACAGAAACCTGCAGGCGCTGGTTGAAGCCATGCGCCATGTGACGAACCCGGACGTGGTTCTGGTGATCCTTGGTGACGGCGCCTTGCAGCAGAATCTGATGCGCGAGGCCCGCTCGCAGCCGGGCGCGCAACGAGTCTTCTTTCATCCGGCAGTTCCTCAGCACGAGTTGCTGACGCATACCGCCGCGGCCGACGCTGGCGTGATCCCGTACCAGGCGACCTGTCTCAACAACTACTTCTGCACGCCAAACAAGCTGTTCGAGTTCATCGCCGCCGGCGTCCCCATACTCGGCAGCGACCTGCCGGAGATCAGCAAAATGGTCACCGGGCGAGGGATCGGACTCGTTGGCGACATGGGCAGTGCCCGGGCGATAGCCGGTCTGATCGACCAACTGTTCGCCGACGACGACCGCGTCGCCGTCTGGCGGGAGAATCTGCAGCACACGCGCAAGGCTGTCTGCTGGGAGGCAGAGGAAGGCAAGCTCCTGGCCATCTACGAGGCTCTGGAATGAGGATCGCGATCGTCTACCAGTACTACCAAGGGACGGGCGCACCGGGCCATTCGCTGATTTACGAGCTGGCGCAGTTCCTTGCCGGGCGGGGTCACGAGGTGACCGTCGTCAGTGGCGAAACCGGGTACATGCAGCGCGACACACCGAACTTGCCGTGGTACCGTCGCCTCCGGCGGGAAGAACGGGATGGCCAGGTGAGGGTGCTGCGTACCTTCACCTATTCCGAGCTGCATCGCAGCTACCTCGGGCGCCTCCTGAGCTTCGCGTCGTTCTCGC
Organism: Candidatus Accumulibacter similis; assembly: GCA_013347225.1. Taxonomy (NCBI): domain Bacteria; kingdom Pseudomonadati; phylum Pseudomonadota; class Betaproteobacteria; genus Candidatus Accumulibacter; species Candidatus Accumulibacter similis. The sequence continues at coordinate 714,207 of CP054595.1, forward strand.
TTTCCGGTGCCGTCGGGTTGCTCACGATCGACAAAGTGGATCTGGTGCTTGCTTCCTCACCGCCGATCTTTCCGATTTTTGCGGCTGCCCTGGTCTGCCGGATTCGTCGAACGCCGCTGGTGATCGAGGTGCGCGACCTGTGGCCCGAATCCGCGGTGCAAATGGGAATCCTGAAAAACCGGACCCTGATCCGCATCATGGCATGGATGGAACGGCGACTCTACGACCAGTCGGCACGCATCGTCACACTGACCGAAGGCATTCGCGACGACATCTGCGGCCGCGGCTGGCCGGCGAACAAGGTCGACGTAGTCACCTGCGGCGTCGATTTCGACCGGCTCTACCCGGATCCGCAAGGAGCTGCGCTGGTGCGCAGTGCTCGCGGCTGGGAAGGCAAGCGGGTCGTCATGTACTTCGGAGCCCTCGGTGAAGCGAACAACATCCCGGTGATCCTGAGGGCGGCGCGCTCCTTGCGCGAGCGTGGCGACGTCCTGTTCGTGCTGGTTGGCGACGGCCTCAGACGGCAGGCGATCGAACAGGAGGTCGCCGCGGACGACCTCGCCAACGTCGTTGTGCTTCCGCCTGTAGCCAAGCATCAGGCCCGTGTCTATCTCAGCGCCGCAGACGTCTGCTTGGTCACGCTGAAGGACATACCGCTGTTCGACGGCGCGATCCCGACCAAGCTCATCGACTACATGGCGTGTGCCCGGCCGGTACTTTGCGGCATCCGGGGCGAGGCACGGCGGATTCTCGATACGGCGCAGGCGGGGCTGGGGTTTGAACCCGATGACGACAGACAGTTGGGCCGGTTGATCAGCGAGTTGCTCGATGACGAACGGTGCCGTGAGCGCCTGGGTGCCAACGGCCTTGCCTTCGTGCGATCCCACTTCGCGGCGGAACGGATGCGCCAAAGGATGGAGAGTATCCTGCGCATGGTTGCCGAGACCGGCAGCGGCTCCAACCCGGCTGCCGATGGGCTCCGTTGAGCAGTCCGGGACCGGGTTGCGCAGGGGGCAACGGCGCACCGGCATCATCACGGCGGCAGGAGGGTGGTCACCGATCGCCGGGGGCTGGGCGTGGGCGTCGAAGGGAAGCGCATGAAGTACCGACGGCTTGGAACGACCGATCTCGAGGTCTCCGAGGTTGCCCTTGGCTGCTCCGGCTTTTGGGGCGACAGGAAGTTCCCCGAGGAGCAAGCGGCTGCAGTGGTCATGGAAGCGATCGAGCGCGGGATCAACTTCTTCGATACGGGGCACAACTACTCGCGCTTCAATGCCGAGCCCCGCCTCGGCCGCCTGCTGGACAGCGTCCTCTCGCACGACAGAGGGCGCTTCGTTCTCTCGTCGAAAGCGGGAACCGTCGTACCCGCCGGCTCCCTCTTCCGGCGCCCCGGCATGAACGTCAAGGACTTTTCGCCCGACTACATCGAATGGTCCTGTGCCAGGTCGATTGCCAACCTCCGCTGCGGCCATCTGGACATCCTGCAGTTGCACGGAATCACGCCGGGCGAAATCGGCGAACCGCTGCTCGAACGTCTCCACGACATGAAGCGGAAGGGGATGTATCGCTACCTCGGCATCAACACGCACAGCGAGCCCGACATGTCCTTCGTCGCCTGCCACCCCGAGGTCTTCGACATGGCTCTGATCGACTACAGTGTTGTCCAGCTCGACCGCGAACCGGTAATCGACCGGCTGGCGGAAGCAGGCACGGGCGTCGTTGCCGGAACGGTGCTTGGACAGGGGCACCTCGTCAAGGGCAAGATCGGCACCGTCCGGAGTCCAGCCGACCTGTGGTATCTGGCGCGAGCATGGCTGAGGCCGAGTGGCCGTCAATTGCGGCGAATCTCCGTCGAGATGCGCGAGACCCTGGCGGCGATCGCCGAAATGTCTCCGGCGCAGGCCGCAGTCGCCTACGTCCTCGGCAATCCAGGGATAGCGAGCTGCGTGTTCGGCACGACGCGCGTTGCCAATCTGCATGAAGTCGCTGACGCCGTGGATAAGACCCTGCAAAGCGACAGCGTGCGGGCCATACGGCGCAGTTACGAGCTTCTTTGGCGCCACGGCACCTGACGCGCAAACCTCGTCGGTGTTCGTTGCTGCTGCGGTGCTGACCCGGCAGCCAAAAGGGCTTACAGGAGAAGCCCCAATAAGCCCCTGCAATCTTGGTGGGCCAGAACATGCGTCATCGGAAACGCTCTGCCGTCTGCAGCCTTGACGCAATCGTAAGCGTCCGACACAGCCACCCCTCCGGGGCGACGCGCTCAGCCTGTCGTCTTCAGTGGCAGCAGTTCGTCGATGCGGCTGTTCGGCCAGTTTGGGAGCTCTTCGAGGGTCTCGGTGAGCCAGGCCATCGGTTCGATCCCGTTCAGGCGAGCCGTCTCGAGCAGCGACTGGATCGCGGCAGCGCGTTGGCCGGCAGTCTCGGAACCCGCGAACAGCCAGTTCTTCTTCCCGAGTGCGATCGGACGAATCGCATTCTCCACGGGGTTATTGTCGATCGGGTAGAACCCGTTGCCCGCATAACGAGCCAGCGCCGGCCAGCGCCGCAGACTGTAGTCGATGGCCTTTGCCAGAGCACCTCCGTCGGCGACCGACCGACGGCTACTCAGCAGCCACAAATGCAGGGCCTCGAGGAGCGGCTGACTCGTTTCTCGTCGCCGTCGAGCCCGTTCCTCAACCGTCGCTTCCTTGTTCGCCGCCTCGATGGCATACAGTTCGCCGATTCGGCGCAGTGCTTCGGCGGCGATCGGATGCTGATTGGCCTGGTGGAGGTCGAAGAACTTCCGCCGGGCATGCGCCATGCAGGCGAGTTCGATCACCTCGCCGCGAAACAGGGCCTGGTAGCCCGCGAATTCATCGACCATCAGCGCGCCTTGCCAGTCGCGCAGGAACTCCGCCACATACTTCCCGCCCCGGCCGGGCTGGTAGTCGAAGACGGTGATCGGCGGGTCGCTTGCCAAGGCATTGCTGCGATACGCCCAGAGATAGGCCCGCTTGGTCTTGCCATTGCCCGGATCGAGTTGCTGCACCGGGGTTTCATCGGCATGCAACACCGCGCCCTGGCGGAGCAGTTCGGCGAGGCGCAGCCAGAGCGGTTCCAGGGCGACACCGGTACGGCCGACCCAGTCGGCCAGCGTCGAACGCGAGAGGGTCACCCCCGAGCGAGCGGCCTGCCGTTCGAGGCGATACAGTGGCAGGTGATCGGCGTACTTGCTGACCATCACCCAGGCCAGCAGGGCCGGTGCCGCCAAACCGCCATCGATGACCGAAGCGACGGCCGGTGCGGCGATGAGGGTCTCGCAGGGCCGGCAGGCATACTTGGGGTAGATGTGGCGCTCGACGAAGAACTCGGCGGGGACGATGCTGAGCTTCTCGGTCACGTCCTCGCCGATCCGCACCAGCGCCTGACCACATTGTCCGCAGGTGCAGGTTTCGGGCTCGTGCAGGTGCTCGACGCGCGGCAGTTGCTCGGGCAAGGGCTGACGGCCGGCGCGTTCGCGTTTGGCTTTCTCGGGGAGCGGCAGATGCGGCCCCATCGCGGCCGCCTGGCGCTGTTCGGCGAGGCGCGCTTCGCAGGCGGCGACGTCGGCAGCCAGGGTTTCGTCGAAGAGGTCGCGTTCGCTGGCGGTCAGGGATTCGCTCTTGACGCCGAATTTCATCCGCCGCAGATGGGCCAGTTCGAGGGTCAGCTTCTCGATCCTGGCGTCACGCCAATGAATCTCCGTGGCGCGGGTATCGAGCTGCTCAAGCAGGCCACTGACCCGCTTCTCGACCCAGGAGAGCAGTTCCGAAGAGGGCGAGAAAGGGGCAAGTTCGCTGGCCAAATCCATGCTGGATGACACATGAAGATGTGCGCCAGGGATCTCGAAACCACTGATTTGGCGTAAGTTCTTGAGGGACTTCAGTGCTCTGGACTTGCCAGTGGGCGGGCGCCGGGGCGTCGCGGCGCTGCCAGTCGACGCCGGCGACGAGCCAGCGCCATTGCGCTGCCGAAAGGGCAAAAACGGGGTCACTGGCGCTGGGCCAAATGAAGGCGCCGCGGTGCAGCCGGCGTTGCGACAGCCAGACGCCGGTGCCGTCCCAGACCAGGAGCTTGAGCCGGTTCCGGCGCCGGTTGGTGAAGGCATAGGCAGTACCGTCACAGGGCGTGCGCCCGAGGCTGGCCTGGATGCGGGCCGACAGGCCATCGCTACCCGAGCGCATATCGACCGCTTCGACTGCCAGCCAGATGCGCTCCGGCGTGGGCCCGGGCGGAACGGTCATCGGCGCTCTCCGCACAGCGCACGCAGCCAGTCGGCTGCCGGCAGCGCCGCGAATTCGGGTCGCCAGCCGCCAGGCATGCACAGCGACAGGCTTGGCCCCGAGTGGGGTGCAACGGGCGCTATCGTCGCGGGAACGAGAGTCACCGGCGCGGCGGCAACGACCGTTCCGCTTTCCTTCGCCAAACGCCGGTGCCAGTAACTCAGCGATCCAGCTTTCAGCCCGTTCCGCGCACAATAGGCCTTCTGGCTCTCGCCACTCGCGCGCCAACCTGCTGCATGCCCTCGCCAGTACGCTGCCACTTCGCCAGCCTTGCCCATCGCACTCTCCCGTGAAAACCTCGAGAGGGTGCGGCAACTGGCACGGGATTGGTAGGTGGGCCCGATGGACGCTTACGGCAGTACGTCAAGCTCGTCGAGTCCTACCGGGACACCTCCGGGGTACCTCGCCAACGGGTCATCGCCACCCTCGGGCGCATCGAGGCGGTCCGATCGGGCGGGGCCGACTCGCTGCTCAACGGGCTCCTGCGGGCGGCGGGGAAGCCCTCGCTGGAAGAAGGAACCGGCGAGGCGCCTTCGCGCCGGCGCTTTGCGTCGGCGATACCTGGCTGCTGACCGCCCTGTGGAAGGAGTTGGGCTTCGCCGACGCCTGTCGCCGATTGCTGCGCAACCGGCACCAGTTCGACGCCGAGCGCCTGTTGCGGGTGATGGTCTTCAACCGGCTGTGTGATCCGGAATCCAGGCTGGGGATCCTGCGCTGGCTGGAGGGCACCCGGGTTCCCGAGGTGAGCGCCGAGTCGGTGATCCACCAGCACCTGCTGCGCACGATGGATACTCTGGCGGACTGCGCCGACCGGGTAGACGACACCTTGACGGGTCTGCTGCGGCCGCTGATCGATCAGGAGTTGGCAATCGTCTTCTACGACCTGACGACGATCCGTACCGAAGGCGGCACCGACGAGTCCGAAGACCTGCGGCACTTCGGCCATGCCAAGGAGGGCGGTACGGTGCGCCAGGTGATGTTGCAATCCTCACAAGTTAGCATATCCGCATATTTCGCGCGAAGCCTTGTGTCGGCCGTAGTCCTGCGGCAAAATAGCTCTGTAACCAATTGTTTATAAAGGAGAATCGCATGACGGCCTGAATATGCCAATATACTTGGCAGACTCTCCAAGTATCTGTTTTCACAAGAGTTACTGCAAGTGGCTCGCCTCGACGCCAAACACTTCACCCGCTGCCGAACCCTCACCCTGCCAACGGTCCTCAGTTTTCTGCTCTCCAGCGTTCACGCCGCCGTCCAGTCGGAACTCGATCAGTTCTTCGCCAACCTGCGCAATCGCGCCGACTCGGTTCGCGAGGTCACCGCTCAAGCCTTCTACCAGGCACGTTACAAGATCAACGCGCTGGTGTTCGGCGAGGTCAATCAGCACCTCATGGAACTGGTGGAGGAACACTTGCCGCTCCCGCGCTGGAGAGGTTTACGGGTGGTCGCGGCGGATGGCAGCGCGGTTCGCCTGACGATGATGAAGGACAACGTCCGGTCGATCGTCACGGGCGTGGCTTTCGGCCTCTACCTGCCGGGCATCGAGCTGTTTCTGAACTTCCGCCTGCATGAGCCTTTGTCCGATGAGCGTCAGATGTTCTTCGAGGCGATCGATTGTCTGCGCTCCGACGATGTGCTCGTGATGGACCGCGGCTTTCCCTGTCGTTGGCTGGTGTCGGCGCTGACGGCACGTCACATCCCCTTCTGCATCCGCTGCGATTTGTCGCGAGGATTCAAGGTGGTACGCGAGTTCCTGCAGTCCGGTCGAAGCGAGCAGGTCGTCGTCTTGCGCGCGCCCAATGCCCGTGATGCCAAGGACTATGAATGCCCGGCCACGCCGACCACGGTTCGCTTGGTGCGGGTAGCGACACCGAACGGACGGGTGCATGTGGTGATGACATCGCTCCTCGATCCCGTGACCTTTCCGGCCGCCGCGTTTGCCGAGCTGTACCACGGCCGTTGGCGAATCGAAGAGGCGTTCAAACGGATCAAGCACCGGCTGCAACTGGAGCATACTTCCGGCTTGTCTTGGCATGCGGCGCGCCAGGATTTCGGCGCCAAGGCGGTCTTCGACAACCTCAATGCACTGGCCGCCTATGTCGCCACCGATGCCCTCCTCGATCCCGGTTCGTCCTACAAGATCAACCGCACCTTGGAACTCGACAAGATCAAACGACAGATCGGCCGTTGGCTCCTGGCTGCAACCGCCACCACTCGCCGCCTCAAGCCCATCCTCCAGGAGATCGCGTTGAACCTCCAGAAGTTCGTCCCCAATCGCTCCCAACCTCGAAAACCGCAGCCGAAACCGCACCTCTCCCACGCTTACAAGTAACAATGACAATAGGCTAACTTTCGAGGATTGGGTGATGTTGGGGGTGGTCCAGACGGCGGACGGCCTGCCGATCCATCACGAGGTCTTTGCCGGCAATACCGGCGAGACGACGACGTTGGTACCGACCATCGAGAAAGTGCTGGCGCGCTACCCGATCAGGCGCGTGGTCCTGGTTGCCGATCGCGGCCTGCTGAGTCTCGACAATCTCGAAGCCATCCGGGCGCTGCGGGTCGGCGATCAGCCGCTGGAGTTCATTCTGGCCGTCCCGGCCCGGCGCTACGGGGATTTTGACCGCCTGCTCGCGTCCTTCCATGAGAAGAGCTGCCGCTTGGCGACGGAAGAGGTGTTTGGTGAGGAGCAGTGGCAGGGCTTTCGTCTGATCGTCGCCCACCGCCCGGATCGGGCCAGCGAACAGGGTCGCGTGCGCGATGAGCGTATCGCGGCGCTCGAGGCCGATGCCGCGCAGTGGGCCGAGAAGCTCGATGCCCAGGAAGCCGGCGAGACCCGTCCGGGCAGGAAACTGTCCGACTCCGGCACGATCGACCGTTTCTACAAGGCGGTCGCCGACGCACATCTGGCGCACATCATCAAGGTGAATCTCTCCTCCGAGCTGTTCACCTACGAGATCGACGAACGGGCGCTGCAACGCGCCCGGCTGATGGATGGCAAACTGGTCCTCGTCTCCAACGTTCCAGACTCTTCTCCGCTTGAGATCGTCGCCCGCTACAAGGCGCTGGCCGACATCGAACGGGGATTTCGTGTCCTGAAGTCCGAGATCGAGATCGCACCGGTCTTCCACCCAATCCTCGAAAGTTAGCCTATTGTCATTGTTACTTGTAAGCGTGGGAGAGGTGCGGTTTCGGCTGCGGTTTTCGAGGTTGGGAGCGATTGGGGACGAACTTCTGGAGGTTCAACGCGATCTCCTGGAGGATGGGCTTGAGGCGGCGAGTGGTGGCGGTTGCAGCCAGGAGCCAACGGCCGATCTGTCGTTTGATCTTGTCGAGTTCCAAGGTGCGGTTGATCTTGTAGGACGAACCGGGATCGAGGAGGGCATCGGTGGCGACATAGGCGGCCAGTGCATTGAGGTTGTCGAAGACCGCCTTGGCGCCGAAATCCTGGCGCGCCGCATGCCAAGACAAGCCGGAAGTATGCTCCAGTTGCAGCCGGTGCTTGATCCGTTTGAACGCCTCTTCGATTCGCCAACGGCCGTGGTACAGCTCGGCAAACGCGGCGGCCGGAAAGGTCACGGGATCGAGGAGCGATGTCATCACCACATGCACCCGTCCGTTCGGTGTCGCTACCCGCACCAAGCGAACCGTGGTCGGCGTGGCCGGGCATTCATAGTCCTTGGCATCACGGGCATTGGGCGCGCGCAAGACGACGACCTGCTCGCTTCGACCGGACTGCAGGAACTCGCGTACCACCTTGAATCCTCGCGACAAATCGCAGCGGATGCAGAAGGGGATGTGACGTGCCGTCAGCGCCGACACCAGCCAACGACAGGGAAAGCCGCGGTCCATCACGAGCACATCGTCGGAGCGCAGACAATCGATCGCCTCGAAGAACATCTGACGCTCATCGGACAAAGGCTCATGCAGGCGGAAGTTCAGAAACAGCTCGATGCCCGGCAGGTAGAGGCCGAAAGCCACGCCCGTGACGATCGACCGGACGTTGTCCTTCATCATCGTCAGGCGAACCGCGCTGCCATCCGCCGCGACCACCCGTAAACCTCTCCAGCGCGGGAGCGGCAAGTGTTCCTCCACCAGTTCCATGAGGTGCTGATTGACCTCGCCGAACACCAGCGCGTTGATCTTGTAACGTGCCTGGTAGAAGGCTTGAGCGGTGACCTCGCGAACCGAGTCGGCGCGATTGCGCAGGTTGGCGAAGAACTGATCGAGTTCCGACTGGACGGCGGCGTGAACGCTGGAGAGCAGAAAACTGAGGACCGTTGGCAGGGTGAGGGTTCGGCAGCGGGTGAAGTGTTTGGCGTCGAGGCGAGCCACTTGCAGTAACTCTTGTGAAAACAGATACTTGGAGAGTCTGCCAAGTATATTGGCATATTCAGGCCGTCATGCGATTCTCCTTTATAAACAATTGGTTACAGAGCTATTTTGCCGCAGGACTACGGCCGACACAAGGCTTCGCGCGAAATATGCGGATATGCTAACTTGTGAGGATTGGTCTTCCACCGCCTGCCGGATCGTATCCGCGCGCATGCCCTGATCTGCTTCCTGGCTCTGCTCCTCCATCGCGTGCTGCGCCTGCGCCTGAAAGCCAAGGCCAGCTTCATCTCCCCGGAGCGCGCCCTGGAAATCACTCGCCGGATCCAGTACCACCAGGTCACGCTGCACCAACGCCAGTCCGCGTCCGGCCTGTCCGCCATCACCCCTCAACAGAAGGAGTTTTTCGAGACCCTCGGCCTGCCCGAGCCCTCCGCCAGACGCCTGTAGTGCCAATTCCGAACCCGTGAATTGCGCACAAACAATCACTTAGCCGTATTTTTGTCGAACTCGGGCAGGCGTGGCGCCGCTGTGCCGCGTCCTCGGCGTCACCCGCTCGGGGTATTGCGTAGCCGCTGCGCGGGCAAGAACACCTGCCCACTTTTGCGCGGAACCGATCTATCTGCACGCCGCCTTCGCAGCCTCCGGGCGAAGCCATGGCGGCCGGCATTTGCAGCAGCCCCTGCTCAAGGACGGATGGTCGATCGGGTGATGCCGAGTCCGATCGCTGGTCTGCAGAAGCCCACACCGGCGCCGTCCGCTGCCGTCCGTCGCTTGCCGGGGCAAGGCGCTCGCAGTTCACGAACGACGACAGAGGATCTGAACGCTGCGCGCGGCGACTGGCGTCGCCCTTTCCCGCTGGCAACTCGCGAAAGCCTCGTCGGCGCTGCTGTCACAGACCTGCTGCCAAGAGCCCGGTGGCAGCAGGAAGGAAACCGGGATGTCATCGCGGTTGATCAAACACAGCAGGTCCGGCTGCGCGGCATCCCGGTCTCCTGCCGCTGTCGACGCCGTCAGGTGCAGTCCGAAGGCCCCCAGTTTCCTTGACTGCCAGTCGCCGACGCGCATCGCGCGTCCGGCGGGGTGCCACCAGAGCACGTCGGGACAGGCATTCGCACGCTGCGGTTCGCCGGTCAGCCAGCGCGTCTGCCGCAACTGCGGGAAGCGCCGGCGCAGCGCGATCAGCCCGGCAACGAAATCGATCAGCTTCTCGTCGGCATCGCGCCAGTCAAGCCAGGTCATCGGGTTGTCCTGGCAGTAGGCGTTGTTGTTTCCCGCCTGGCTGCGCCCGAGTTCGTCGCCGCCCTGCAACATCGGCACTCCCTGCGCGACGAGCAGCGTTGTCAGCAACGCGCGTTGCAGTCGCCGGCGCCGTTCGAGTACCGCCGGTTCGCGGCTCTCGCCTTCCTCGCCGCAGTTCCACGAGCAGTTGTGGCTGTGCCCGTCGCGATTGTCTTCGCCATTCAGTTCGTTGTGCTTGTGCTGGTAGCTGACGAGGTCACGCAGGGTGAAACCGTCATGAGCGGTGATGAAATTGACCCCGGCCTGCGGTGAACGCCCGCTTGCGCGGAAGATCTCGCTCGAGCCGGCGAGGCGCTGTGCCAGTTGCCCGACGCCGGCGTCGCCAGTCAGCCAGAAGGCACGCACGTCATCGCGGAAGCGGTCGTTCCACTCGCTCCAGCCGGGCAGGAAACGACCGAGCCGGTAGCCATCGGGGCCGATGTCCCAAGGTTCGGCGATCAGCTTGGCCCGCTGCAGCACGGGATCCTGCCTGAGCGCCGCGAGGAAGGCGCTGTCACGGGTGAGCGCGGCGGCGAGATCAAAGCGGAAGCCGTCCACGTGCATGACCTCGACCCAGTAGCGCAGCGAATCCATCACCAGTTGCAGGACGCGCGGGTGGGCGAGATTGACGGTATTGCCGCAGCCACTGAAGTTCTCGTAGGCGGCGAGGTTGTCCGGCGGCAGTCGGTAGTAGCTGCGGTTGTCGATGCCGCGGAAGCAAAGGGTCGGGCCCCACTCGTCAGTCTCGGCCGTATGGTTGAAGACCACGTCGAGAATGACTTCGAGGCCGGCTGCATGGAGTGCGCGTACCATGCTCTTGAACTCGGCGATCACCGACTGCCCGCCGATGCGCGCGGCGTAGCGAGATTCCGGAGCAAAGAAGGCGAGCGAATTGTAGCCCCAGTAGTTGACGCGGCCCTCATTGACCAGTCGTTGCTCGTCGAGAAAGTAATGTATCGGCAGCAGGTTGATGGCAGTGACGCCAAGGCGCAGGAAATGCTCGATCATCGCCGGGGTGGCGAGTCCTGCGTAGCTGCCGCGCAGGACTTCGGGAACGCCGGGATGCTGTCGACTCATCCCCTTGACGTGCGCTTCGTAGAGCACGGTGTCTGACCAGGGCGTTGCCGGTGGCGAATCGTCGTCCCAGTCGAAGCGCTCATCCACCACGGCGGCGGTCAGCAGATGCACCGGGTCGTCGTGTGCCGGCCACGAGAAGCGGCCGACGACTTCGCGTGCATAGGGGTCGAGCAGCAGGCGCCTGCCGTCGAAACGATGCCCTTCCACGGGGTGGTTCCTGCCATGCACACGAAAGCCATAGCGCAGTCCCGGCGCTGCACCGGCGAGGTATCCGTGCCACACCTGATCGGTGCATTCGCGCAACGCCAGCACGCGGATCTGTCCACCTGCGAGGAGACACAGTTCGACCCGCTCGGCATGGGCCGAGAAGAGTGCGAAATTGACACCGCGGCCGTCCCAGTGGCTGCCGAGTGGCCAGGGTCGCCCGGCAGTCAGGGTACCGCAGTCGTTCAGCCCGTCCATTCGAAGTACAGTCCACCCAGCGGCGGCAAGGTCAGATTCAGCGACCAGGTACGACCGTGTGCGGCGACCTGCTCGGCAAAGAGCGGCTCGAAGCCGTTGCCGACGTTGCTGCCGCCATAGTACTGTGAGTCGGTATTGAGCCGCTCGCGATACATTCCCGCCATCGGCACGCCGATCCGGTAACCATGGCGCACGACCGGCGTGAAGTTGCCGACGTACAGGACGGCGCGCGAACGATCACGGTTCCAGCGGACGAACGCGACCACCGAGAACTCCGCATCGTCGGCAGCAAGCCATTCGAAACCGGCCGGCTCGAAATCGACCTCATGCAGTGCCGGGTTGCTGCGGTAGATGCCGTTGAGGTCGCGGATGAGGTCACGCACACCGGCGTGCAACGGAAAATCCAGGAGCCCCCAGTCGAGCGAGGTGTCGTGATTCCATTCATTCCACTGACCAATCTCGCCACCCATGAACAGCAGCTTCTTGCCCGGATGGGCCCACATGAAGGCGTACAGCGAGCGTAGATTGGCGAACTTCTGCCAGTAATCACCCGCCATCTTGCTGATCAGCGAACCCTTGCCATGGACGACCTCGTCGTGCGACAGCGGCAGCACGAAGTTCTCGGTGAAGGCGTACATCAGGCCGAAACTGAGCTGATTGTGGTGATACTTGCGATGCACCGGATCACGCGCCATGTAGTCGAGGACGTCGTGCATCCAGCCCATGTTCCACTTGTAATGGAAGCCGAGGCCGCCCATCTCCGGTGGCCGGCTGACCATTGGCCACGCCGTGGATTCCTCGGCATGCGTCGACGCGGCAGGATGTTCCTGGCCGAGAACCTGATTCATGCGGCGCAGAAAAGCAACGGCCTCGAGATTTTCGCGACCACCGTGCACATTCGGCAGCCACTGTCCGTCTTCGCGGCTGTAGTCGCGATACAGCATCGATGCGACGGCGTCGACGCGCAGCGCATCCACCCCGTAGCGCTCGATCCAGAAAAGGGCATTGCCGATCAGATAGTTGCTGACTTCGCGGCGGCCGAAGTTGTAGATCAGGGTACCCCAGTCCTGATGCATTCCCTCGCGCGGGTCGGAATGCTCGTAGAGTGCCGTACCGTCAAAGCGGCCAAGGCCGTGCTCGTCGGTCGGGAAATGCGCTGGTACCCAGTCGACAATCACTCGCAGACCCGCGGCGTGGCAGGCACGAACGAAGTCGCGGAAGCCGGTTGGCGTGCCATGGCGGGCGGTTGGCGAGTACAGTCCGAGCGGCTGGTAGCCCCAGGACCCGTCGAATGGGTGTTCGGAAACCGGCAGCAGCTCGAGATGAGTGAAACCGAGGTCGACGAGGTAGGGGATCAGTGTTTCGCTGAGCCGCTGCCAGTCGGGAAAGCCGCCATCGTCGGCCCGTCTCCAGGAAGCCAGGTGGACCTCGTAGATGGACATCGGCGAGCCGAGCTGGTCACCGGCCGGAATCGACGACGCCTCGACGGGCGGCGGCAGGGCGCAGACGACTGACGCGGTCGACGGGCGCATCTCGGCCTGGAAGCCGTAAGGGTCCGCCTTCAGCGGCAGCAGGTAACCGTCGCGCGAGCGGATTTCGAACTTGTAGTGGGCGCCGGCTGTGACGCCGGGCAGGAAGATCTCCCAGACGCCACATTCGCGACGCAGGCGCATCGGGTGTCGACGACCGTCCCAGGTGTTGAAGTCGCCAACGACACTGACGCGTTGCGCATCGGGTGCCCAGACGGCAAAGGCAGTTCCGGCAATCCCGTCGATCTCACAAAGGTGGGCTCCGAGGCGCTCGAAGGGGCGCAGGTGTGAGCCTTCGGCGAGCAGCCAGACGTCCATCTCGCCGAGCACGGTCCAGAAGCGATAGGGATCATCGGTTTCCTGTACGCCGTCCAGCCAGCTGATTCGCAGGCGATAGGGGAAATAGTTGCGGCGGCGGGGAATGACCCCTTCGAAGAAGCCTTCCACTCCCTCTATCCGGCGGTGATCGAGTTCGGCGACCTGACGGCCGGTCTTGGCGTCGATGACTGCAACCGCGAGCGCGCCGGGCTGCATGCTGCGCACCCAGAGCTTCCCGTCGTCGTCGGTGTGCATTCCAAGGACTGCATAGGGGTCGCTGTGTTGCGCCCGGTAGAGGGCGATGACGTCCGCAGAGTCAAGCATTCGAGACTTCCTTACTTAGAGTGTGCCGATGTGCCAGGTGTCGTTGGCATAGTCGCGAATCGTCCGGTCGGCTGAGAACGGGCCCATGCCGGCGACGTTGATGATCGCCTTGCGCTGCCATTCGTCGCTGTTCAGGTAGAGTGCGTCGACCCGTCCTTGCGTTGCCACGTAGTCGGCGTAGTCGGCGAGCAACAGGTAGTGATCGCCGTAGTGCAGGAGGCTGTTGAAGATATCGTGGTAGCGCGACCGCTCCCCGGGCGAGAAGAAGCCACTGTCGATGCGGTCGAGTGCCTCCTTCATGGCAGGATCGCTGTGGTACAACGCCAGCGGTTGATGACCAGCCTGCCTGATCGCGCTGACCTGAGCCGTGTTGTTGCCGAAGATGAAGATGTTGTCGGCGCCGACGTTGTCGCGGATTTCGATGTTGGCACCATCCTCGGTGCCGATCGTGAGCGCACCATTGAGCGACAGCTTCATGTTGCCGGTACCGGAGGCTTCGGTGCCGGCCGTCGAGATCTGTTCGGACAGGTTGGCCGCCGGCATGATCAGCTCGGCGATCGACACGCCGTAGTTGGGGATGAAGACGACCCGCAGCAGATCGCGCGTCCGCGGGTCGTTGTTGACCACCGCAGCCACGTCGTGAATCAGGCGGATCACCTGTTTCGCCATGTGGTACGAAGAGGCTGCCTTGCCGGCGAAGATCACGCTGCGCGGGGCGTAGTCGCGCGCCGAACCATCAAGCAGGGCGTTGTAGCGGGTGATGACGTGCAGCACGTTCAGCAGCTGCCGCTTGTACTCGTGAATCCGCTTCACCTGAACGTCGAACAGGCTGTCGGGGTCGAGACAGACCGCCAGTTCGCGCGCGACATAATTCGCGAGGCGCAGTTTGTTGCCACGCTTCGCTGCCGCGAAGGCATTGCGGAAACCGGCGTCGTCGGCGCTCGCCCGCAGCTCCTGCAGACGCTCCAGGTCGAGTCGCCAGGTCTTGCCGCCCAGGCGTTCGTCAAGCAGCGTCGACAGCGCCGGGTTGGCCTGTGCCACCCAGCGCCTTGGCGTGACGCCGTTCGTCTTGTTGTGGAAGCGCTCCGGGTAAAGGCGGGCAAAGTCGGCGAAGATGGTCTGCACCATGAGGTCCGAGTGCAGCTGCGAGACGCCGTTGACCCGATGGCTGCCGACGATGCAGAGGTTCGCCATGCGCACCCGCTTGTCCTTGTCGTGCCCACCGCCATCATCGATCAGCGAAACCCGCCGCATGAGGTCGATGTCGCCCGGGTACAGACGGACGACCTCGTCGAGGAATTCCTGGTTGATGCGGTAGATGATCAGGATGTGGCGCGGCAGCACCCGCTGGATCAGTGTCACCTTCCAGGTTTCGAGCGCTTCCGGCATCAAGGTGTGGTTGGTGTACGAGAAGATCCTGCGGCATTGGTCCCAGGCGGCAGCCCACGGCATTCCATGATCGTCCACCAGCAGCCGCATCAGCTCGGCAACACTGATTGCCGGGTGCGTATCATTGAGGTGGATCGCCACGTGCTCGGCGAGGTTGCTGAAGGTGCCATGCTCCGCGTCGTGGCGTTGCAGGATGTCCTGCAAGGACGCCGAAACGAAGAAGTATTCCTGGCGAAGGCGAAGCTCGCGGCCGGCGGAGGTACTGTCATTCGGGTAGAGAACCCAGGAGATGTTCTCGAAACGGTTCTTGAAGTCCGCTGCGCGGTGGTAGTCACCGGTGTTGAAGGCGCCGAGGTCGATCTCCGATGGCGCTGCCGCCTTCCATAGACGCAAGGTACTGACGCGGTCCGTACCGTGGCCCGGAATGACGTAGTCGAACGCCTTCGCCTCGACCGAGTCCGCCGCATGCCATTCCGCCCATTCGCCGTGGTGCTCGCAGGTGCCGCCGAAGCGAACGGTGTGATGCTTGTTGGCACGCGGGAATTCCCAGGGTGATCGATCCTGCAGCCAGGCTTCCGGCTTCTCGACCTGTTGCCCGTGAAGGATCGACTGGGCAAACATGCCGTACTCGTAACGGACTCCATAACCCCAGGACGGCAGTCCGAGGGTGGCCATCGAATCGAGGAAGCAGGCAGCCAGTCGGCCCAGACCGCCATTGCCCAGCGCTGCATCGGGCTCGCACTCCATCACCTCGTCGAGCGACGGGCCCGGCGGCGTGAACACGGCCGCAGCCTGGTCGCGCAGCCCGATGGCCGAGAGCGCGTTGTTCATTGCCCGGCCGATCAGGAATTCCATCGACAGGTAGTAGATCCGGCGCGCCTTGTTGTCGCGGTCCGTATTCTGGGTGCGCACCCAGCGCGCTGCCAACTGCTCCCGTGCTACTTGCGAAAGCGCCAGATAGAGATCGGCGCGGGTGGCGCGGGTCGGCTCAGCTGCAACAGTTCCGACGAGTTTTTGCTCGATGGCGCAGCGCAGTTGTTCGCTTTCGGAAGAGGGGTTGGCGGCGTCGGACATCAGACTCGTACTCCAAAAAGGTTCATGGGCAACCCTCGCACTCGGCCAGGGCATGGGCAGCACCCAGCAGAGCCGGTGCAGGAGAAAGGATCACATAGGTCGGAATTGCGGCCAGATAGGAAGCGAAGCGCCCCTTGGCCTCGAACCGCGCGCGGAAGCGCGAGCGATCGAAGATATCCCCGAGACGGGGAATGATACCACCGCCAACATAAACGCCACCCTGTGCGCCGAGGGTGAGTGCGAGATTGCCGGCCAGCGAGCCGAGCAGCGCGCAGAAGGTGTCGATCACCGCCGCGCACTGCAGATCGTCGCCGGCCACGGCGCGTGCAACGATCTCGGCGGTGCTCAGGGGCACGTGCGTTCGTCCGTCCACCGTTGCGACCAGGCGATGCAGCAGTGGCAGGCCGCTGCCGGACACGATTCTCTCGGCAGAGACGTGCTGGAACTCGCGCCAGGCCAGCGCCAGGATTGCCGCCTCGCGCTCGTCTGCCGGGGCGAGCGAGCAATGACCGCCTTCGCCGCTTAGAGGCAGCCAGTGGTCAGCATGGCGGACGAGGCCGGAAACACCCAGCCCGGTGCCCGGACCGAGAACGGCCTTGGCTGCGCCGGCCACCGGGATGCCGCCGCCGACCGGCCGCAGTTCGGCAGCGGGCAGATGCGGCAGCGACAGGGCGAGGGCGCTGAAGTCGTTGAGAAGCAGCAGCCGCCGCAGCCCCAGCCGCGACCTGATGCTCTCGCGGGAGAAGCTCCACGAGGCGTTCGTCAGCGTGACGACACCCTCGTGTACCGGCGCCGCAATGGCGATCGCAGCGGCAGATGGGGCAGGGCTGGCAGTTGCTGCCAGGTAGGCCTGCATCGCCTCGACGGGCCCCGCGAAGTCGGCAACTGCCAGCAACTGCACTTGCCGTGGCGTGTTAGCTGCGTCGAGCAGCGCGAAGCGGGCATGCGTGCCGCCGATGTCGGCAACGATTCGTGTCGGCAGGTTCATTGGTGCCCGCACCAGCGATTGCCTGTCTGGGTCTGCTGCCGTTGGCGCACACGCTGCCGTCGGCCTGCGTCGAGATGAGCGATGGTCATGGGGTTCGGGGCGACATTATCTCCGCCTGGCGTGATTGGTGATGGTATTGCAGGCCCTGGTCAGGGGCCGGGATGCCAGGCAGCAACCGGTCTGGATAGAATCTTCGCATCAAACGCGAGATTAATCAAAGACCCTGCTAACATGACCCGGGCGTGCGGTGGCAAGCCTCGCCGTACCAGCCGGCCGGCCGCAGCGGCCGGCGGTGGATTGCTTCAGGAAGCGTCCTCGGGGACAGAGGTATCGGTGGACAACGAACATCTGATCAGCACACTCGGTGAAGTGGTGGGCGAGGCGAACGTGCTGGCCGGCGCCGAGGCGATGGCCGGGCATCTGGTCGACTGGCGTGGTCGCTATCGCGGCACCGCCGTCTGCGTCGTCAGGCCGTCGACCACGGCCGAGGTGTCGGCGGTGGTCCGGTTGTGCGCGCAGGCTGGCGTGGCGATGGTGCCGCAGGGCGGCAACACCAGCCTCTGCGGCGCGGCGACGCCGACCGCCGACGGCCGCTCGGTGGTGATCAGCCTCACACGGCTCAATCGCGTGCGGGCGATCGATGCGGCGAACAATACGATCACTGTCGAAGCGGGTTGCCTCCTGCAGCGGGTCCAGGAGGCTGCCGCGGCAGCAGGACGCCTGTTTCCGCTGTCACTCGCCGCCGAGGGAAGCTGCCAGATCGGTGGCAATCTGTCGACCAATGCCGGCGGTGTGCAGGTTCTGCGTTACGGCAACGCGCGCGAACTGACTCTGGGTCTCGAGGTGGTCCTGCCCAGCGGTGAGATCTGGGATGGGCTGCGCGGCCTGCGCAAGGACAATACCGGCTACGACCTCAAGCACCTTTTCATCGGCGCGGAAGGAACGCTCGGCATCATCACGGCCGCCGTGTTGCGACTCTTTCCCTGGCCGCGGGCGAAGGCGACCGCCTGGCTGGCGATTGCTGCCCCGGTCACGGCGGTGCGCCTGCTGGGCGCCCTGCAGGATCGCTTCGGTCCGGCGCTCACTGCCTGCGAACTGGTTTCCGACGTCGCCCTGGGCTTGGTTCACCGACACATCCCCGGTCCCCACCCGGTGCTGACAGAAAGTCCGTGGCACCTGCTGGTCGAGTTGTCCGCTGGCGGTGACGAACTTGTCCTGCATGAGGCGCTGGCCTCCTGCCTGGCGAGCATGATCGATGATGGGACGGTCGCTGACGTCGTGCTGGCGCAGAGCGGCGAGCAGGCGCGGCGGCTATGGACGCTGCGCGAGAGCATTGGCGAGGCGCAGCGGATCGAGGGCTCGAGCATCAAGCACGACGTTTCACTGCCGATCTCGCGCCTGCCCGAGTTCGTCGAGCGCGCAGACCGTGCCTTGGTCGAGGCTTTCCCCGGAATCAGGATCGTCACCTTCGGCCATGTAGGCGATGGCAATCTGCATTATAACCAGTCGCAACCGGCAGTTGGAGACCAGGCCGCGTTCTTGGCCGCGCAGCCGCAGGTCGACCGCGTCGTGCATGACCTCGTGCAGGAGCTCGGCGGCAGCATCAGTGCCGAGCATGGTATCGGCCAGTTGAAGCGCGCGGAGCTGTTGCGCTACACGGCGCCGCTGGAGATCGGCATGATGCGCGCCGTCAAGGCGGCCCTTGACCCGTGTGGATTGATGAATCCCGGCAAGCTGTTGTGAAGGCCGGTCGAAACTGGCGGATCAGTGTCGTGTCGTCGGTGCTGTCGTCGCCTGTCCGGCGAACAACTCGTCGATCGCTGACGCGTCGAAACGGTACTCGCGGTTGCAGATCTCATCCCTGAGCAGCACTTCGCCGCGCTCGCGCAGAGTGGCATAGACTTCACTGGCGCCCAGGGTACGCAGGAGCGCGCAGGCCTTCTGCCAATCCTCGGGGCAGTTGAGGGCGACGGGTTGGGCGGCAAAAAGGCGGATCGATTCCTCGGGAAAGAGCCGGGGCAAGAGTTCTTCAGCCGCCAGCGAGAGCAGTTCCGGACGACTGACGGTCGTTGCCAGCGCCTCCGCGCGGGCCCAACCGTCCGCATCGCGTCCCTCGGTCGTCGGCAGCTTCTGTAGCAGCAGGCCGGCGGCGGTCTCGTCCGATACGGCCAGGAAGAGGCGCGCCGGCAGTTGCACCGACTGCCCCAGATAGTGCTCGAACACTTGGGCGATACTGTCGCCGTCGATCGGTACGATGCTCTGGTAGGGTTCACGCATTGAAGGCATGTCGAGGGAGAGAAGCAGTTGGCCATCGCCGAGAAGCTCGGCCAGGGATCCTTCGACGATCTCTTGCACGCACTTCGCCATGCCGCGAATCTGCAGTTGCTCGGTGCAGTCGATTACCAGCAGGGAGACCGGCCCGTTGCCACGCAACTGGATCGTCACCCGCCCCGGCTGCTTCAGGTTGCTGTTGACGAGCAGGCTGCTGGCCGACAATTCGCCAAGCAGCTGTGTCACCGGCAATGGGTAGCCGCGGTCCTGGAGCAGTTGCTGCCACACCGGGCCGAGCCGGACCAACGCGCCGGCGATGTCGAGATCGTCGAGCAGGAAGCGGCACAGGCAGTCGGTGGTCATTGACGTGCGTGGGCTGCGGGCGGCCGCTGCACGGCAGCAGGCGCTCGCCGGCAGCGCACCGGCAAGTCGCATCCCGCCTTCATCGCTGCCGCGAGTTGCCAGCCGATGGCTGTGCCGCGCTGCTGCACGGATGTCTCCCAGGCATGCAATGCCGTCTTCACGACACCTCGAGCATGCGGTCGAGTGCCAGCTTGGCGAGTTCCTTCTCATGCTCGGGCACGCGGATCTGGTTGACCACCTTCCCGTCCGCCAGGTTTTCCAGGCTCCATGCCAGATGTTGTGGGTCGATGCGCTGCATCGTGGAACACATGCAGACCGTCGGTGCCATGAACTGAACGATCTTGCCCTCGTGCCTGACCTCTTCGGCGAGGCGGTTCACCAGGTTCAGCTCGGTGCCGACCAGCCAGCGTGTGTTGGCGCTGGCTTCCTTGATCGTGCGGACGATGTGTTCGGTCGATCCGACGAAGTCCGATTGCCGGCAGACCTCGAAACTGCACTCGGGGTGGGAGATCACCAGCCCGTCCGGATGCTGGTTGCGAAAACGCAGGATGTGCGCCGGCTGGAACATCTGGTGCACCGAGCAGTGGCCCTTCCAGAGCAGGAGTCGGGCAGCGCGGATCTGCTCTGGAGTCAGGCCGCCCAGCTCGAGATCGGGATCCCAGACCACCATCTCTTCAAGCGGGATGCCCATCTGGAATCCTGTCCAGCGTCCGAGATGCTGATCGGGAAAGAAGAGAATCTTCTCCCGCCGCGCGAAGGCCCAAGCGGCGATGGTGCCGGCGTTGGAGGAGGTACAGACAATGCCGCCATGCTCGCCGCAAAAGGCCTTGAGGTCGGCCGCCGAGTTGATGTAGGTCACCGGGGTGACCACCTGATCGGCGTCGATCACCTCGCCGAGTTCCCGCCAGCAGCGTTCTACCTTGGCGAGGTTCGCCATGTCGGCCATCGAGCAGCCGGCGGCCAGATCGGGCAGGATGGCGATCTGTTCGGGCTTCGACATGATGTCGGCAACTTCGGCCATGAAGTGAACGCCGCAGAATACGATGAAGCGGGAATCGGTACTCGCCGCCAGGCGCGACAGCTTGAGCGAATCGCCGGTCAGGTCAGCGTATTGGTAGACGTCGGCGCGCTGATAGTGATGACAGAGCAGCACGACTTCCCTGCCCAGGCGTGCGCGGGCGGTGCGGATGCGCTGGTGGCAGGCGTCGTCCTGCAACTGGTTGAACTTATCGAAACTGATGGTGGCGGTCTGCATGTGTGGTGGTCGAATCGATATGGGTGGAAGCCCGGTCGGAGGGGGGAATCGAGTCCCCGTGCTGGTGCATCAATCCACTGCGTCGCCGGCCTGCGGCGTCGCTCGTCGCCGCCCGGCATTGCGGCTCGTTGGCGATGATCTCAGTTTCACAGCCTCTCAGCTCTGCCATGGCAGGCCGGCGTGGCGCCAGCCACCGACCCTGCCGCGCTGGCCGCTGGCGTCGACATCGCCCTCGAAGCCCTCGAGCACGTTGTAACATTCGCGGTCCATGGCCTGAGTCGCGAGCGCGGCGGCATGGTGCGAACGCGCTCCGCTGCGGCAGATGAACAGCAGCAGCGCCTCACGATCGGCCTGCTGCCTGAGCTGGGCGAGAAAATGGGAGTTCGGCCGGCTGTCCGGGTAACCCAGCCACTCGATCTCGATGGCGCCGGGGATCCTGCCCACCCAATCCCACTCTGCCCGTGTGCGCACGTCGACCAATCGCGCTCCCGGCGCCAGTTGCCAGACCTCGAAAGCTTCACGCGGCGTCAGCGCACCGGCGTAAGGCAGGCCCAGCTCCTGCCCGCGCTCGCGGGCGAGTTGCAGCAGGTCGGTCAGTCTTCCCATGGTGTCTGTCGAGGCCTCTTTGGATGAGATGTCGCCAAAGTCGGAGTATAAATCACTTGCTTCGTTCCCGGCGGACGCACGGGAGAGCCGGGTTGCGCGCCGCACCAGCATGGTGCGGATGGTCTGCGATCGCACCAATGTCGTGCGCAAAAAAAGCCCGGTCCTGACCCAGACCGTTGTGGCACAATGATCGGTCAGCTAGGGAGAAGTTGGCACGTTTCGTGCTTTGACCCTCGCGCAACGATTTTCCATTGTCGCCGCTGACCCCGGCACCTGTTCAGGAGGCTCTTTGATGGCAAGCCCGCAAGACGTGATCAAGATGGTGAAGGACAACGAAGCGAAGTTTGTGGACTTCCGCTTCACCGACACCCGTGGCAAGGAGCAGCACGTGACCGTTCCGGTCAGCGCTTTCGATGAAGACAAGTTCGAGAATGGCCACGCGTTCGACGGCTCGTCAATCGCCGGCTGGAAGGGGATTCAGGCGTCGGACATGCAACTGATGCCCGATCCGGGCACCGCGTATGTCGACCCCTTCTTCGACGAGACGACGGTGGTGATCACCTGTGATGTCGTTGACCCAGCCGACGGTCGCGGCTACGACCGCGATCCGCGCTCGATCGCGAAGCGCGCCGAGGCCTACCTGAAGTCCTGCGGCGTTGGCGATACCGCCTACTTCGGCCCTGAGCCCGAGTTCTTCATCTTCGACTCGGTTGCGTGGAGCGTCGACATGTCCGGCTGCACCCTGAAGATCTACTCGCAGGAGGCAGCATGGACCAGCGGCGAAAAGTCCGAAGGCGAGGGCGGTACCGGTCACCGGCCGGGGATCAAGGGAGGCTACTTCCCGGTGCCGCCGGTCGACAGCCTGCACGATATCCGTTCGGCGATGGTCCTGACTCTGGAATCGATCGGCGTGCCGGTCGAGGTGCACCACCACGAGGTCGCCACTGCCGGCCAGTGCGAGATCGGCACCCTGTTCAGCACCCTCGTGAAGCGCGCCGACTGGACGCAGATGCTGAAGTACGTCGTCCATAACGTTGCGCATCAGTACGGCAAGACCGCGACCTTCATGCCGAAGCCGATCGTCGGCGACAATGGCTCCGGGATGCACGTGCACCAGTCCATCTGGAAGGACGGCAAGAACCTCTTTGCCGGCAACGGTTACGCCGGCCTCTCCGAACTCGCCCTCTTCTACATTGGCGGCATCATCAAGCACGCCAAGGCGCTCAACGCGATCACCAATCCCGGGACGAATTCGTACAAGCGGCTGGTGCCGCATTATGAGGCGCCAGTCAAGCTCGCCTATTCGGCAAAGAACCGTTCGGCGTCGATTCGCGTGCCGCACGTTGCTTCGGACAAGGCGCGGCGCATCGAAACGCGCTTCCCCGATCCGATCGCCAATCCCTATCTGTGCTTTGCCGCACTGTTGATGGCCGGCCTCGACGGCATCCAGAACCGGATTCATCCGGGCGATCCGGCCGACAAGAACCTTTACGACCTGCCCCCGGAAGAGGACGCGAAGATCCCGACCGTCTGCGCCAGTCTCGAAGAGGCACTGGCGTCGCTCGACAAGGATCGCGACTTCCTGACGCGCGGCGGCGTCTTCTCGGACGACTGGATCGATGCCTACGTCGAACTGAAGATGGATGAGGTCAACAAGGTTCGCATGACCACCCACCCCGTCGAGTTCGATCTGTATTACAGCTGCTGAGCGCCAGGGCGGGGCATACGACAAGGACGGGCATACGCCCGTCCTTTGTGCGTCTACCGATCGATGTCCTTCCGCGTTAGTATTGCTGCCGATTGGCCAACACACCGACAGCCACGCGATCGCCCCGCCCCCTGCGCGGCACCGTTCGGCGAGCGGTTCTGCCCGTGCCATGGGGAATGCGACGACGATGAGACGACTGCCACGCCTGTTATGCGCGATTGCCCTGTCGCTGTCTGTCTGCCTGCCGGCGACAGCACAGGACATCTACAAGTGTGTCGATGCCGAAGGCCATACGACGTACTCGAACGTGCCGACCAGGACCTGCCGCAAGCTGGTGCTGGATCCCGTGAACCTCGCCCCGGCGTCCCGGCAACCGGCGGCGAAGACGGCCACCCCGGGCAACTTCCCGAAGGTGGACGAACAGACTCAGAAATCGCGCGACGGTGATCGTCGGCGTATCCTTGACACCGAGCTGGCTGCCGAGCAGAAGAACCTCGAGCAGGCGAGGAAGGAACTCGCGCAACAGGAAGGCGTGGTCCTGCCCAACGAGCGCATGCAGGGTGGCGCGATCAGCGGCGGCAAGGTGCAGGAGCGGCTGCAGCCGTACAAGGACAAGGTTGCGCTGCACCAGCGCAACGTCGAGGCCATCCAGAAAGAGATCGCCAATCTGCGCTGATCGCCCGCGGCTGAGACGGTCTGGCTCCTGTCGGACCCGGACAGGTGTTCGCTGGCCTGACAGCATCGCCGTGCGAGCCAATGCCTGAAGATTCAGCGAATCCATTCGGTGGCCTTGACCTGCTGTCGTCGGCCGTGCTCCTGCTCGACGAAAGATTGGCAATCCGCCATCTCAATCCGGCGGCCGAGAACCTGCTCGAGATCAGCCACACGGTCTTCTCCGGCTGCCGGCTGGACAGCGTGATCGAATGTCCGGCGAAGCTGCTCGCGGCGCTCGACAGCGTTCGCCAGCACGGCTGGAGTTACAGTGGGCAGAATGTGGAACTGCGACTGGCCGGTGGCAACGTGCTGCAGTTGAATTGCACGGTCAACCCCGTCGAAGCCCCGCCTGTCCGCCTGCTCGTCGAGCTTTGGCCGATCGACCAACAACTCCGCGCCACCCGGGAAGAACGCCTGGTCGAGCAGCAGCAGGCCAGTCGTGAGTTGATCCGGAACCTGGTACACGAGATCAAGAATCCACTGGGCGGGATTCGCGGTGCGGCGCAGTTGCTCGAGCGGGAACTCCGGAATCCCGGCTTGCATGAGTACACGCAGGTGATCATCAAGGAAGCGGATCGTCTCCAGGAACTGATGCGTCGGCTGCTTTCGCCGCATCGGCCGATGCAGCCGGGCCCGGTGAACATTCACGAAATCCTCGAGCGTGTGCGCAGTTTGCTGACGGCGGAGTTTCCCACCATTCTCGCCGTGCGCAGAGACTACGATACCAGCCTGCCGGAACTCGTCGGCGATCGCGAACAGCTGATTCAAGTTTTCCTGAACATTGCCAGGAACGCTGCCCAGGCGATCACCCGGCAGACCGGTCGCCGCGGGCTCTCGGGCCCGGGTCAGATCACGCTGCGCACGCGCGCAGCGCGCCAGGTGACCCTGTTCAAGCGGCGCCATCGCTTGGCGCTCGAAGTGCACGTGGTCGATGACGGTCCGGGAATTGCCGACGAGATTCGCGAACGCATGTTCTACCCCCTGGTTTCCGGCCGCACCGGGGGGAGTGGCCTCGGGCTGACGCTCGCGCAGAGCTTCGTCCAGCAACACCAAGGGACGATCGAGTGCGAGAGTCGGCCGGGCTACACCTGTTTCACGATCCTCTTGCCCCTTGGTTGAGCACACTGGCATCTTTCTTGCTTGATTTCCAGGACATTCTGATGACGACGGACAAGCGTGCCGAGGAAGCGATGAAAGCGGTGTGGATCGTTGATGATGACAAGTCGATTCGCTGGGTTCTCGAGAAGACCCTGGCGCGGGAGAAGATCCCGTTCTGCAGCTTCGCTTCGGCGACCGAGGCGCTGGCACGACTCGACGCCGGCGCGCAGGAGCCGCAGGTGCTGGTCTCCGACATCCGCATGCCGGGACAGTCGGGACTGGAACTGCTGCAGGTTTTCAAGGAGCGCTTTCCGGCGTTGCCGGTCATCATCATGACCGCCTACTCCGACCTCGACAGCGCCGTGTCCGCATTTCAGGGTGGCGCCTTCGAGTATCTGCCGAAGCCCTTCGATGTCGATCAGGCGCTTGAGCTGATCCGGCGGGCGATCAGCGAGAGCCTGCACCAGACTGGTGCGCCGAACGAGGTGGGGCTGACCCCAGAGATCCTGGGTCAGGCGCCGGCGATGCAGGAGGTCTTTCGTGCCATCGGCCGCCTGAGTCAATCGAGCGCCACTGTCCTGATCACTGGTGAATCGGGTTCCGGCAAGGAACTCGTCGCGCGTGCGGTGCACCGCCACAGCCAGCGTGCAGACAAGCCGTTCATCGCCATCAACACCGCCGCGATCCCGCGCGACCTCCTGGAATCGGAGCTTTTCGGTCATGAGCGCGGCGCATTCACCGGTGCCGCGGTACAGCGTCAGGGGCGCTTCGAGCAGGCCGAGGGCGGAACCCTGTTTCTAGACGAGATCGGCGACATGCCGGCAGAGCTGCAGACCAGGTTGCTGCGCGTGCTGTCGGATGGTCATTACTACCGCGTCGGCGGCCATTCGCCCCTCAAGACCCGGGTGCGCATCATTGCGGCAACGCATCAGGATCTTGAAGCGCGCGTCAGGCAGGGACTGTTTCGCGAAGACCTGTTTCATCGCCTGAACGTGATCCGGGTACGGCTGCCGAGCCTGCGTGAACGCCGTGAGGACATCCCGATTCTCGCTCGCCACTTCCTGCAGAAGAGCGCGCACGAATTGGGTGTCGAAGGCAAGCGCTTTTCCGACGCCGCCCTGAAGCACCTCTGCGGGCTCGATTTTTCCGGCAACGTGCGGCAGCTTGAGAACCTCTGCCATTGGCTGACGGTGATGGCACCCGGGCAACTGGTCGACGTCGCGGACCTGCCGCCGGAACTCCGCGAGTCGTCGCCTGCGGCAGCCAGCGACGACTGGGAGACGGCGCTCGGCCAGGCGGTGGACCGCTTTCTGGTTGGCGACCCGGGACAGGTTCATGCGAAGTTGTCACAGGTCTTCGAGCGGGTCCTCATCAACCGGGCGCTAGCGCACACCGGTGGCCGGCGGATCGAAGCAGCGCAGGCACTTGGCATCGGTCGCAACACGATTACCCGCAAGATCCAGGAACTCGGGATCAGCGCCAGCGGCGCGAGCGACGACAGGGAAGCCTGACGCCGGATAATCGGCGATAATTG
The DNA here is from genome assembly GCA_013347225.1 of Candidatus Accumulibacter similis. Classification (NCBI taxonomy): domain Bacteria; kingdom Pseudomonadati; phylum Pseudomonadota; class Betaproteobacteria; genus Candidatus Accumulibacter; species Candidatus Accumulibacter similis. The sequence goes on from CP054595.1 coordinate 740,834, forward strand.
CCGACGTTGATTTCGATGTTCCGCCGATGGCACAGTTGTTTCCCGCCTGTCAGATCGATCCCGGACGCCTTGGCCCTCTCCTGGGTCCGGCGCGCGGCCGTTTCACGGTCGTGGTACTGGCCGAATGCAGTTCGACCAGCACCGTGCTTCTCGAACGTGCTCGCCAGGGCGCTCCATCGGGTTCCTTGCTGATTGCCGACGACCAGACGGCAGGGCGCGGCCGACGTGGTCGCAGCTGGCTTTCGTCGCCGTCAGCCGGCCTGACCTTCTCCCTGCTCTGGCGCTTTGCCGGCACGGTCGCGCGACTCGCCGGTCTGTCGCTGGCGGTTGGTCTGGCGGTGGCGCGCGCTCTCGAGCGGCTCGGCGCCACGGGCGTCGGACTCAAGTGGCCCAACGACATCCTGCTCGGCGGCGGCAAGGTGGGTGGCATCCTGGTGGAACTGGAAACCGCGCCCGCGGGCATGCTGGCGGTGATCGGCATCGGCCTCAATCTGCAGATGCCCCCCGCTGGTGACGAGGCGTTCATCCATCCGCCGGCGGCCCTGTCGCAGGCGCTGTCGCCACCGCCGGATCGACACCGACTGCTGGCAGAGCTGATGATCGAACTGGCGGCAGTCCTCGACCGTTTTGACGCCGGCGGATTTGCCGTCCTGCGAGCTGACTGGCAGAGGCAGCATGCGTGGCAGGATCGGCCAGTACGCCTGCTCGACGGTGAGCGGGTCGATCGTCAGGGAATCTGCCTCGGCGCAGACGAGCATGGTGCGCTGCTCTTGCAGACGGCAACCGGCATCGAGCGTTGCCTCTCCGGCGACCTGTCACTGCGCGTCGCATGATCATCGCCATCGATGCCGGCAACAGTCGCATCAAGTGGGCCACACATGATGGCGGGCGCTGGCTCGACAGCGGCGTGCTGGCGACCTCCGACATCGCCTGGCTCGCCGAGGCCGCCGACGAGTGGCCGGCCGGCGGTGATGTCGTCGTCTGCAATGTGGCCGGCGCGGCGGTTGCGGCGGGCATTTCGTCGCTGCTGGCTGCGCGCCAGGCGCGGATTTCCTTCCTCCGCCCGACTGCCGCCGCCTGTGGGGTGCGCAATTCGTACGACTTGCCGGCACAACTCGGGGCGGATCGCTGGGCGGCACTGATCGGTGCCCGCGCGCAGTGCGGCTGCGCGTGTCTGGTCGTTTGTGCCGGCACGGCAACGACGGTGGACCTGCTCGATGCCGGCGGCGTTTTTCGCGGCGGACTGATTCTGCCCGGCTTTGACCTGATGCGCGCTGCGTTGGCGAGCAACACGGCGCTGCTGCCGCTGGCCGAGGAAGGCGTCTTCCGTGCTGCGCCCCGCAATACCAGCGACGCGATCGTCAGTGGTTGCCTGCAGGCTCAGCTGGGTGCGGTCGAGCGCATGTTTGCCGGCATCGCCAGCGAAGCGGGCGCGCAATGCCTGCTGACCGGCGGTGCGGCCGAGCGCCTCGCCGCCCATCTACGGATTCCCTTTCTGCTGGTGGATAATCTGATCCTGCGTGGTCTGGTGCGCTATGCAGAATCGCTGTGAGCCGCCGGCCAGGCGTTGTTGGTGCGTGAAGACAGGAGAAGCCTGATGCCGACCCATCTGCTGCAGATGCTGCCCGCCTTTCTCGCCTACTTCGCGGTGGCGATCGTCTTGCTGGCGCTGTTCCTGTTGGTCTACCTGAACGTGACCCCATACGCTGAGCTGGCTCTGATCCGTGCCGGCAACATCGCCGCTGCGACGAGTCTCTCGGGAGCGTTGCTCGGTTTTGCCATGCCCGTCGCCAACGTCATCGCGCACAGCGATACGCTCATCGGGCTCGCCGTCTGGGGTGCGGTGGCCGGGGTGATCCAGATTCTTGCTTACCTGGTCATCCGTTTTGCCATGCCGCAACTGACGCAGGACATTCCCGCCGGCAGGATGGCACCGGCGATCCTTCTCGCGGTCGTTTCGCTCACCGTCGGTCTGATCAACGCAGCCTGCATGACCTACTGACGGATTCCTCACTGGCGGCGGCAGGTCGCCACAACTTGTTTGCAGGAGATCGCCATGGCGCTCATGGATTTCATCAGGAAGCAGTTCGTCGATGTCATTCAGTGGACCGAAGAGGGCGACGGGGTGCTTGCCATACGTTACCCGATGCAGGATCTCGAGATCCAGTATGGCGCGCAATTGACGGTTCGCGAGTCGCAGATGGCCGTCTTCGTCAACGAAGGCCAGATCGCCGACGTCTTCGGCCCCGGTCTCTACACGCTGACGACGCGGACCCTGCCGGTGCTGACCTATCTCAAGAACTGGGACAAGCTGTTCGAGTCCCCCTTCAAGTCAGACGTCTATTTCTTTTCGACCCGTCTGCAACTCGACTGCAAGTGGGGAACGCCCAATCCGATCACCATCCGCGACAAAGACTTCGGGATGGTGCGCATGCGCGCCTTCGGCATCTACTCGTACAGCCTCGCCGATGCGCGCAAGTTCCACAGCGAGATCTCGGGTACGCGTGAGCAGTACACCGTTGCCGACCTCGATGGCCAACTGCGCAACCTGGTCATCAGCTCGATGACCGACCTCTTCGGGGAGTCCGGGGTTCCCTTCATCGACATGGCGGCGAACCAGGATGAACTGGGCAGGCAGCTGAAGAGCAAGCTCGAGGGCGTGTTCGAACGTTACGGGCTGGTGCTCGACAGCTTTGTCGTGCAGAACGTCTCACTGCCCGAAGAACTGCAGAAGATCCTCGATACGCGGATCGGCATGAACATGATTGGCGATCTCGGACGTTACACGCAATACCAGGTGGCGACCAGCATTCCCCTGGCGGCGCAGAACGAAGGAGGTATCGCCGGTATCGGCGCCGGGCTGGGCGCCGGGCTGGGCATTGGGCAGACGATGACTGCGGCCATGGCACAGGCCACCGTTGCCACCGCACCGGCGGCAGCGCCGGTGGCCGCGAGCAATGCCGACGAAGTCGTGGCAACGCTCGAGAAGCTGCATGGACTGGTGGCCAAGGGCATCCTGTCGCAGGCCGAGTTCGACGCCAAGAAGGTGGAGTTGCTGAGCCGCCTGGGTTGATTCGAGCCGCCTGACCGACCGACGGCGCCGGCCCGCCACTCGTGAAGAGAGCCAGTTGCCCGTCCTGTGGCGCGCCGGTCGTCTTTCGCGCTGCCACCTCGCTGTATGTCGTCTGCGATTTCTGCCGCAGCACGCTGCTGCGCAGCGGCGAGGACCTGCAGAACATCGGGCGCATGGCAGAACTGCTCGAGGACAGTTCTCCGATCCGGATTGGCAGCGAGGGCCGTTTTCGTCAGCGCCATTTCGCGGTCATCGGCCGCATCCAGCTGCAGTACGAATCGGGCGTCTGGAACGAGTGGCACATCCTCTTCGATGACGGGCGCAGCGCCTGGCTTGCCGAGGCGTCGGGCGAGCTGATCGTCAGCGCGCAGGTCGCAGTCAGAGATCCATTGCCGGCGTTCGCGACGCTGGCGCCCGAGATGCCGGTCACTCTCGACGGCCGGCGATTCATTGTCACCGATCTGGCGACTGCGCGCTGCATTGCTGGCGAGGGCGAACTGCCCTTCCGCGTCGCCGCGGGCTACGACGTCAATACCGCCGACCTGCGGGGCAACGATCGCTTCTTGACGATCGATTACAGCGAGACGCCGCCGCTGGTCTTTGTCGGCCAGTCGGTTGCTTTCTCTGACCTGCAGCTCGACAAGCTCAGGGACGTGCAGCAGCAGTCGGCCGCGGCGGTGCGGCAGGTTGCGGCGCGTGCATTGACGTGTCCGCACTGTGCGGCAGCGCTGACGATTCATTCGCCGTCGACCGAAAGCATTGGCTGCGAGAGCTGCGGTTCGATCATCGGTGTCGAGAACGAGCATCTCAGCCTACTGTCACGGGCCGCGCAGGCGCTGCGTGAAGTGCCCTGGCTGCCGCTCGGCAGTGAGGGCCAGCTGCGTGGCAACGACTGGCGGGTGATCGGCTTCATGCGGCGCAGCTCCAGTTCCGGCGGGTCTGATGGCTCGTGGTCGGAGTACCTGCTGTACAACGTGCAGGAGGGCTTTGCCTGGCTGATCGAGTATCAGGGCCACTGGAATCTTGCGCGCAGCCTGCCAAATCCACCCGTCGTCAGCCGCGGCGAGGCGAAGTTCACCCACGCCGGACGGGAATTTCGCCTCTTCAATCATGGCGAGGCCGAGGTGATCTACGTCGTCGGCGAGTTCTACTGGCGGGTGAACGTCGGCGAGCGCTGTTTTGTCGACGACTACATCTGCCCGCCGCTGCTGCTGTCACGCGAGGTCAATGAGCGCGAAGCCACCTGGTCACAGGCCGAGTACCTGGAGCCCGGCGAACTGTGCGCCGCCTTCGGTATCAAGACACCGCCGCCGCCGCGCCGGGAGGTCTATGCCAACCAGCCGAATCCCCTGGTCGAGACGCACCGGCAGACCTGTCGCCTGTTCTGGAAACTGCTGCTGGCCGCGACCCTGGTGCAACTGGCTTTCACCTTTCTCCTGGCTTCCGAACTGGTGCTCAGGCAGCGCGTAGTTCTCTCGGCACAGAACGAGGAGGCGACGCTGACCAGCCAGGAGTTTGTTCTCGAGAGCCGTGCACGTGCGCTGCTCGTTCGGCACCAGACCAGCGTCGCCAACAACTGGTTGTCGGTAAACACGACGTTGGTCGAGAAAAACACCGGTGAGGCGCATCTTGGCCAGCAGGAGATCAGCCACTACAAAGGGGTCGAAGACGGGGAGAGCTGGAGCGAAGGATCGCCGGCGGACGAACTGGTGTTCCGGTCGGTGCCGGCGGGAACCTATCAGCTGCTGGTCGAATACGAACTCGGCAGCGACAACAGTGATTCCGTTGTCGATACCATCGAGGTCATACGCAACCCGACCGGCTGGTCCAACTATGTACTGCTGTTGATCTTCCTTGCCGTCTTCCCGCTGCTGTCCCGTTGGCGGCGCAATTCATTCGAGGCACGACGCTGGCGCGAGAGCGATCTTGGCGACGACGCGCGCGGCGACGGAGACGAGGACTGAAATGATCAAGGCGAACTGGCTCGCCGGCTTGCTCGCGCTTGCCCTGTTCAGCAACGCCCAGTATCAGGGTTGGAGCCTGTTCGGACACGAGAGTTCTGCGCAGACTGCCCGCATGGCGGCCGGTCGCGGCTACCACAAGTAGCCGAACGGGGCGCTGCCGCCCGGGCTTCATGACTGGGTCGCGCACCATATCTCGTTGAGATCGGGGAACTTCCATTTCTCCGGGTCCTCACGACCGACGATCCGGTGCGGACAACCGGCGTTGCCGAGGTCGATCATCTCGGGACGGATGCGTGCGTTGCTGCGCGTCGAGAAGAAGACCTTGACCTGTGGTGTCAGGAGCGACTTCTGGCCCTGCTCCGTGACGACGCCCAGGTGACCGGAGCTGAGGAGTACCAGCGAACCAATCGGGTAGATGCCGATGCTCTTGACGAAGGCCTGAAAGACGCGCGGGTCGAAGTGCCCCTTACACCACTCAGCCATCTTGCGCACCGACTCAGCTGGATCCCAGCCCGCCTTGTAAGGCCGGTTCGACGTGATCGCGTCGTATACGTCGCAGACGGCACCCATCTTGGCGAAGATGCTAATTTGCTCGCCCCGCAATCGTCTCGGGTAGCCTGATCCGTCGACCTTTTCGTGATGGTGCAGGACGACGTCAAGCGCCACCGGGTCGGCACTCTCTGCTTGCAGCAGCAAACGGTACCCTTCCTCGGGGTGCGACCTGATGATGGCAAACTCGGCATCGGTCAGCTTGCCGGGCTTGTTGAGCACGTCCAGCGGCATGACCGCCTTGCCGAGGTCATGCAGCAGCCCGGCAGTGGCTGCGGCACGTGTCTGTGCCTCATCCATGCCCAGTTCCCGGGCCAAGGCAACCATCAGGGCGCAGACGGCGACCGAATGCATGTAGGTGTAGTCGTCAGCCGTCTTCAGGCGGGCCAGGCTGATCAGCGCGCCCGGGTTGCGGCTCACCGAGTCCGAGATCTCCTCGACCAGCCGTTGCGCACTGGCCGCATCGACCGCCCTGCCCATGCGTGCCTCTTCGAACATCGAGGTGACGGCCTGCCGGGACCGGGCGACGATCCTTGCTGCACGGGCGAACTCGCTGGCCGTGGAGACCCTCTCGAGTTGACGTTCCTGCTGTGCAGCACTTTCCAGTTCGGCGTCGACCTGTGCCTCCTCTTCTGCCACCGAGCAGACCGGTTCGTCCGCCGTGACATCAAGGCCCTTCGCCGAGTCGATCCAGACCTCGCGGATGCTGCTGGCGCGGATGATGTCGATATCCTTCGGGTCGCTGATGACGAAGGACGAGCGCCAGAACGGGTGCTCCATCCAGGAGCCGCAGAACTCCTTGAGGTACATGCCGACCCTGAGTTGCTGAACGCCGATCTTCTTGAGCATCGCGATTCCCCCATCCGGCCGCACCACCTTCCGTACAGACACCAGTCTACACCGCGCGCTACGCCGAGCGGCAAAAAAGGGGCCATACGGCCCCTTTCGCCTTGGCAGGTTGCTGGTGTCTAGGCGAGACCCGCGGCGGCACGCAGCGCCGCCGCCTTGTCCGTCGCTTCCCAGGTGAACTCGGGCTCATCACGGCCGAAGTGCCCGTAGGCCGCCGTCTTGCGATAGATGGGGCGCAGCAGGTCGAGCGACTGGATGATGCCCTTCGGACGCAGATCGAAATGCCTGCCGATCAGATCGACGATGAGCTCGTCACTCACCTTGCCGGTGCCAAAGGTATTCACCATCAGCGATACGGGTCGGGCCACGCCGATGGCATAGGCGACCTGCACCTCGCAGCGCGAGGCCAGCCCGGCGGCGACGACGTTCTTGGCGACGTGGCGTGCGGCGTAGGCGGCCGACCGGTCCACCTTCGACGGATCCTTGCCGGAGAAGGCACCGCCCCCGTGCCGGGCAGCACCACCGTACGTGTCGACGATGATCTTGCGACCGGTCAGGCCGCAGTCACCATGCGGGCCGCCGACGACGAAGCGCCCCGTCGGGTTGACCAGATAGCGGGTGTTGCCGGTCAGCAGGTCCTTGGGAACGACTGGCTTGATCACTTCCTCGATCACCGCTTCCGAAATCTGCGCGTGCGACACCCCGGGGTCGTGCTGTGTCGACACGACGATGGTGTCGATCGAGACAGGCCTGCCATCGACGTAGCGGACGCTGAGCTGGCTCTTGGCGTCCGGGCGCAGCCATGGCAGCCGGCCGTCGCGGCGCACTTCAGCCTGGCGCTGCATGATCCGGTGTGCGTAGTGGATCGGCAGCGGCATCAGTGAAGCGGTCTCGTCGCAGGCGTAACCAAACATCAGACCCTGGTCGCCGGCGCCCTGGTCGAGATCAAGGCCCTGGCCCTCGTTGACGCCCTGGGCGATGTCGGGCGACTGGCGGTTGATCGCGGTCAGGATGGCACAGCTCTTGTAGTCGAAGCCGATCTCCGAGTTGTCGTAACCGATGCGACGAACCGCCTCCTGAGCGATCTCGCGGTAGTTGATGTGTGCCTTGGTGGTGATCTCGCCCGAGATCACCACCAGTCCGGTCGACACCAAGGTCTCGCAGGCAACCCTTGCCGGCGGGTCTTCGGCCAGAATGGCGTCGAGGATGGAATCGGAGATCTGGTCGGCGACCTTGTCCGGATGGCCTTCGGACACCGATTCCGAAGTGAAGAGGTAGTCTTTGCTCACGCTGCGCCTGCTCCAAAATTGAGATACCCCGAAACGACCGCGTGGCCGGCTCCGGGGCTCGAGCAGACGACGCTTTAGCAGTATTTGCTGGCCGCTCCTGCGGCTCGTTCCGCCCTGCAAGTTGTCCTGATTAACTCGGCGGATGGATAATTATACTTTTTCTGGCTGCGCTCGGTCAAAGGCGTCTTTCGCTGGCCTGTGCCGCATGAGCCATCCACTGCCCTCTTCGGAAGACCGCGTGCCCATCCTTTTTCGCCTCCTCGGCCACCTGCCGCTCTCCTGGCTGCATGCACTCGGAGCCGCGCTTGGCTGGCTCGTCTGGCTATGCTCGCCGACCTATCGCCGACACATGGCAGAGAACATGCGGCTCGCGCTCGGCGAGGACGAAGCAAGGCGCGTGCTGCCTGTTGCCATTGGCGAGGCGGGGAAGACGGGTCTGGAACTGGCGCACATCTGGGTGCGGCCGTTGGCCGAGACGGCAGCGCGGGTGATCAGGGTCTCCGGCTGGGAACTGGCCGAGGCGGCCGCGCAGCGAGGCAGCGGAATCCTCTACCTGACGCCACATCTGGGCTGCTTCGAGATCACCGCACAGTACCTGTCTACGTACGCCCCCATTACGGTCCTCTACCGGCCACCAAAGCGGGCGTGGCTGCAGAAGCTGATCGAAGACGGTCGGGCACGAGCGCAACTGCACCTGGCAGCAGCCGATCTGTCGGGCGTGCGCAGCCTGCTGAAGGCGCTCAGGCGTGGCGAAGCGGTTGGCATCCTGCCCGACCACGTGCCGAAAGCTGGCGAGGGGCGCTGGCTCGACTTCTTCGGCAAACCCGCCTACACGATGACGCTGGCGGCGCGACTGGTCGACAGCGGTGCGACCGTGATCATGGTCTGGGCCGAACGGCTTCCCGGCGGTGCCGGCTACCATTTCCATCTGCAGCAGCCGACGCAGACGATCCAGGGCACCATCGAAGAACGGGCGCAACAGATCAACCGCGAGATCGAGCACCTCATTCGCCAGTGCCCGGGACAGTACCTCTGGGGCTACAATCGTTACAAGGGGCGCCGTCGTAGCGAATCGTCGCCACTTCCCGCAGGCGGGCTGGCGCCGTGACGAACTGGCAGCCGCGCTTCGCGCCTGCCCGTTTCGGTGGCGACAATTCCTGATGCAGATCGCCTTCTGTCTCTACAAGTACTTTCCGTTCGGTGGCCTGCAGCGCGATTTTCTCCGCGTGGCGCTGGCTTGCCAGGAGCGCGGTCATGCGATCCGCGTCTACACCCTGGAATGGCGCGGGGATCTTCCACCCGGCTTCGAGCTGGTCCTGGTGCCGGCTCGCGGGTTGACCAACCGGCGACGCTACCAGCGCTTCAGCGACTGGGTGGACGGGCATCTGGCGGCGCACCCCGCCGAACGTGTCGTCGGCTTCAACAAGATGCCGGGACTGGACGTCTATTTCGCTGCCGACTCGTGTTTCGAGGCCAAGGCACGCACGCAGCGTGGACCCTTATATCGCCTGTCGGGACGTTACCGGCATTTCGCTGCTCATGAGCGGGCGGTCTTCGATCCGCATGCGGGGGTGGAAATCCTGATTCTGTCGCCGGTGCAGCAGCGTCTCTTCCAGGCCTGTTATGGAACCGCTGCCGAGCGGTTCCACCTGTTGCCGCCCGGCATCTCGCCGGACCGGCGAGCGCCGCCGAACGCAGAGGAAGTGCGCTTCGAGCTGCGCAGCGAGTTCGGGTTGCGTGGCGACCAGTTCCTGCTCCTGCAACTGGGCTCTGGGTTTCGGACGAAGGGTCTCGACCGCAGTCTCAAGGCACTGGCTGCGTTGCCGCCGGAGCTTCGCAGGCGCTGCCTGCTGCTGGTCATCGGCGATGATGACCCGCGCTTCTTCCAGGGTCAGGCGCGTCTGCTCGGCGTCGCCGAACGTGTTCGCATCCTGCCGGGACGCAGCGACATTCCCCGCGTTCTGCTTGGCGCCGACGTCCTGCTGCATCCCGCTTACAACGAGAACACAGGTACCGTGCTGCTGGAGGCGCTGGTTGCCGGATTGCCAGTACTTGCCACGGCTGTCTGTGGCTACGCGCATTACATCGTCGAGGCCGATGCCGGCGTGATCATTGATGAGCCCTTCGTGCAATCCTCTCTCGACCAGGCACTGCTCGGGATGCTCACAGACGAGTCCGCGCGCCGCCGCTGGCAGGCCAATGGCCTCGCTTTCGCCGAGGTCGCCGACATCTATGCCAATGCAGAGCGCGCCGCCGACGTCATCCTGAAATGAGCGCGCGTCTCCTCTATCTCGACGAACCCTTCCGTTCCCTGTGGTCCGGGCAGGACCCGTTTGTCGCCGTCGAGGCGTTGCAGGGCAAGGTGTTCCGGCAGCTTGAGGCTCGCCGCACCTTGCGCACGGAGGTCGCCGGCCGTGGCTATTTCGTGAAGATTCATCGCGGCGTCGGCTGGGCCGAGATCGCCAAGAACCTCCTTCGCTGCCGCCTGCCGGTGCTTGGCGCGCAGAACGAGTGGCAGGCAGTGCAGCGTCTGAACACCTGCGGCGTCGATACCATGCGCGCGGTCGCCTTTGGCTGCAGCGGCAGGAATCCGGCGCGGCAGTCGTCGTTCATCGTCACCGAAGAACTGGCGCCGACTGTGAGCCTGGAGGACTACAGTGCCGATTGGTCGACGCAGCCGCCCGAGCTTCGGCTGAAACGGGCGTTGATCCGGCGTGTCGCCGAACTGGCCCGAGGAATGCACGGCGCCGGTGTCAACCATCGCGACTTCTACATCTGCCACTTCCTCGTCCACCTGGAGCCGCAGCCGACGCCAGAGCGGTTGCGGCTGTCTCTGATCGATCTGCACCGGGCACAGGTACGTGCGGTGACGCCACGGCGCTGGCGTGACAAGGACCTGGCCGCCCTCCATTTCTCCGCACTCGGCATCGGCCTGACGCGGAATGACCTGCTGCGTTTCGTCAGGGTCTATTTCGCCCGGCCGCTGCGCCAGGTCCTGCGCCAGGAAGCCTCCCTGCTCGACGACCTGCAGCGCACGGCGCAACGACTGCAGGCACGTTACGAGCGCAAGCTTGCCCGTGGCGAGATGACATGAACCACTGGTATCTCAATCCCGATTTCGCGCACGGTCCTGCAGCTACCCTGTTCGCCAACCTCGAGCAGGTGTTTTCGCTCGAGGGCGAACCCATCACCCACGATCTTATCAGTCGTGTTCTGCGCGTCAGCGTCGATGGCCGGCGCTACTATGTCAAGCGCTACACCGGCAGCGGCAAGGGCAAGAGTGCCGTCCGCCGCTGGTTCGGGCTGCGTCGCTGGTTCGGCTTGCAGCGGGTGCGTGCCGAGTGGCAGAACCTGGAGACGTTCCGGTCCTGGGGAATTCCTACGGCAACCCTCGTCGCCTATGGACTGGAACGTCGCCTGGGGCGGTTCACGCGCGGAGCGCTGATCACCGAGGAAATCCACGACACGCTGAACCTGGCGGAGATGGCCCACGCCGGCGATCCACGACTGCGCGACCGGCAATGGCTGGCGCAGGTCCTGCACCAGGTGGCGACGATCGCGCGAACGCTGCACGATGCCGGCTTTGCGCACAATGATCTCAAGTGGCGCAATCTTCTGGTCGACGGTGCGGCCGTGCCGACGGTGTACCTGATCGACTGCCCGAGCGGCAGTTTCTACCGCGGAGCGGTGCTGGGCTACCGCATTACCAAGGATCTCGCGTGTCTCGACAAACTGGCGAAGACGCAGCTGTCGCGCAGCCAGCGGCTGCGGTTCTATCTCGACTACGCGCAGCAGCAGCGACTGACCGCAGCGGACCGGCAGCGGATCCGGCGGATTGTCGCCTTCTTCGCTGGCCGGGATTAGCCTTCCGGGTGAGCGGCGGATGATGACCGCCGTCGCCCTGACAAATGCCAGCACGCTGCGTGATGCGGGGCGTGCGGTGCCGATGCCTTTTCGCGTCCTCCTGGCGGACGGTCGCTCGCTGCTCGTCCTTCGTCTGCTGCGCGTGTTGCCCGGCAAGCGTCTGGTCGGCGACGCCGAGGTGGATGGTCGTCGGGTCTTGGCCAAACTCTTCATCGGACAACGTGGCGAGCGCCATTTGCACCGCGAACAGGCGGGCCTGGCAGCGCTTCGTCGCGCCGGCATCCCGACGCCGGCTGTGCGCGCGGCGGTGCCAATTGCCGGTGGTGGCCATGCCCTGTTGACGGATTTCCTCGATCCTGCCGAGAGCTTTGCGCAGGCGTGGGAGTCGTTGCGCGGCCGACCGGCTGGCGACCCGCGGGCTGTTGCCCGCCTGTTGCCGCTGTTGCACACCCTGGGTCGCCTGCACGCTGCCGGGTTGGTGCATGAAGACCTGCATCTCGGCAATTTCCTGTGCCACGCTGGGCGAATCTTCGTCATCGATGGCGATGCGCTGCGGCTTGGCCCGCCGGGGCAGCCTGTGCCACTGCACGAGGCCACTGCCAACCTGGCCGTTCTGCTGGCACAATTGCCCGCCGCATGGGACGACGAGCTGTCGCTGCTGCTGCCCGCCCATGCTGCCGGGGCTGGTGTGGATGTGCCATCGATGGCAGCGCTGCGCGAGCAGATCGCCAGGGTCAGGCGGTGGCGCTTGCGCGACCTCCTGGCGAAGACGGTACGCGACTGTAGCCTGTTCGCCGTCACGCAGACCGCAGCGCGTTTCACCGCAGTCGCGCGCGCGCAAGCTGGCGCGCTGGCAGCCGTCATCGCGTCTCCGGATGAAGCCATCAGGGCGGGACGGATCCTCAAGGACGGCGGCACGAGTACGGTTGCGCGGGTCCTCGTCGATCACCAGATGTTGCTGCTCAAGCGCTACAACCTCAAGGGGCTCGGCCACGCGCTGGGACGCGCGCTGCGTCCCAGCCGCGCGTGGCATTCCTGGCGTGCAGCGCACCGGCTGCAGTTTTTCGGCATCGCGACGCCGACGCCCTTGGCGCTGATCGAGGAGCGCCTGGGGCCGCTGCGTCGACGCGCCTGGCTGGTCAGCGAATACTGCCCGGGGGAGAACCTGCTGTTGCATCTTGCTGCTGACCGTGAGCCGCCGGCTGCCGAAGCGCGGGCGATTCTCCAACTGTTTGCGGCGATGCACCGGCAGCGGATCACTCATGGCGACCTCAAGGCGATGAATCTGCTCTGGCACGCTGGCCAGGTCTGGCTCATCGATCTCGATGATGTCGTCCAGCACCGCTCGGCAGCGGCGCATTCCCGCGCCTGGAGTCGTGACCGGGCGCGCCTGCTGCGCAATTGGCCAGTCGGATCCGCCCTGTACCGCTGGCTCGACGATCACTTGCCGGCGGCCTGAAGAACGTCAGCCGGTGGGCAGCGGGTGTCGTCAGGCCGCTGAGGTTGTCAACATGACGACTTCTTGACGATCCCTCAGGCTGCTGCCGCTGGCTTTGTTTGCTGCGCTTCCTCTGCATCCTCGAACTGCATCGCGTGCAGGCGCGCGTAGTGGCCGTTCGCGGCCAGCAGTTCGGCGTGCGTGCCGCGCTCGACTATGCTGCCCTGGTCCATGACGAGGATCAGGTCCGCTCTCTCGATGGTCGACAGCCGATGGGCGATGACCAGTGTCGTGCGCCCGGCCATGACACGGTCGAGGGCGTTCTGTATATGGCGCTCCGACTCGGTGTCGAGCGCCGAGGTCGCTTCGTCGAGGATCAGGATCGGTGCGTCCTTGAGCAGGGCGCGGGCGATTGCCAGGCGTTGCCGCTGGCCGCCCGACAACATGACTCCGTTCTCGCCAACCAGCGTCTCGAAGCCGGCCGGCAGGCGATCGATGAACTCGCGCGCGTGCGCTGCTGCCGCGGCGGCCTCGACCTGGCTGCGCGGCGCGCCGGCGAGATCGCCGTAGGCGATGTTGCTGCTGACGGTATCGTTGAAGAGGACGACCTGTTGCGTCACCAAGGCTATGTGTCGGCGCAGGTTGCGCAGGGTATAGGCTTCGATCGCTGTGCCGTCGATCAATATCTGGCCAGAGTCGTGGTGGTAGAAGCGGGGAATCAGGTTCGCCAGCGTCGACTTGCCGCTCCCCGAGCGCCCGACCAAGGCCACCATCTGCCCGGGCGCGACGACGAAGCTGACTCTGTCGAGAACGCACTGGCTGCTGCCCGGGTAGGTGAACGAGAGCTCGCGGACCTCGAGATGACCGCTGACGCGTTCGCGCTCGATGATTCCGTGATCGGGCTCCGGCGATTCATCGAGTTGCGAGAAGATGCTCTCCGCACCCGCAAGGCCCTTCTGGATGGTCGAGCTGACTTCAGACAGTTGGCGAATCGGTTTCGGCAGCATGCCGGCAGCGGTGATGTAGGCGACCAGGTCGCCGGCGGTGGCATCGCCGCGCAGCAGGAGGACGAGAACGAGCAACGCCGCCATGGTGCTGAAGGTGACGAACTGCAGCGCCGGGCCATAGCTGGCCGCCGTTCGCACCATGCGCAGTTGCCGTGCCGTATTGTTTGCACTCGCGTCCGCGAAGCGGGCCGATTCGTAGTCCTCGCCACCAAAACTGCGAACGACACGGTAGCCCTGGATCGTTTCTGCCACGACGTGGGTCAGGTCGCCCATCGCGACCTGGATCTTCCTGCTCTGCTTGCGGAACTTGCGGCTCGCGCTGCGCACCATGAGGCCGATGATCGGCAGGATCGCGACCATCAGCAGGGTGAGTCGCCAGTTCATCCACAGCAGGTAGCCGAACAGGAAGACGATCGTCATTCCCTCGCGGATGACGACCTTGATTGCGTCGGTCGCGGCGCCGGTGACCATGGTCACATCGTAGGTGATGCGGGAAACCAAGTGTCCGGAGTTGTGCTGATCGAAGTACGAGTTCGGCAGCCGCAGCAGGCTGTTGAACAGCGCTCGCCGCAGGTCGTCGACGAGACCCAGCGACACCCGTGCCAAGTAATAGTTGCCGACAAAGGAACCGAGGCCCTGCCAAGTGACGGCGAGAAGAAGAAGCAGGGGTACGGCGTAGATCAGTTCGAGCTGGCCGAGCAGGGGAATCGAGTACGCGGTGCTTCCCTTGGCAGCGTTGAGTCCATCGACGAAGTACTTGAGGATGGCGGCGAGCATGGGCTGCGACGAGGCGAACATCAGGTAGCCGAGCAGGCTGACCACAAACAGGCCGAGCAGCGGCCGCAGATAGCCCAGCAGGCGAAGATAGATGCGCAGGGAGGAAACCGGTGCGGCGCTTTCTCTGGGAATGGACACGCGGGTGGCAGCTGGATCGGATGGCGGACGAGTGTAACACGTGGCTCACGTCATCGCTCCGCTGCGGCGCTCTCGAAGCTGCTGCGGCGGTGGTCGATGCCGGCGCGAGTGACCACGCTCCGGCACGCCGTGGCACCATCCCTCTGCCGAGTCGGCCGGCTGTCCCCGGAGGGCACGCATCGGGAGAAAGATGGCCTGTTGCGTGCCCGCGCCCGGCCTGGCCCGTTCAGTCGAGTTCGGCCGGCGCTCCTTCATAGCTCGAACAGATCCGCTCCGCCGCCAGCGTCGTCGATCCAGCCGTGCCGCCGAGCTTCGCCTGGTATGCTCCGTTCAGTCCGAAGGCCGCCAGCAAGGCCAGTCCCTCCTCGTCCTCGGGTTCGATCCGGAGTGCGCAATCGCCGCCTTCCACTACCATCATCACTTTCATTTCAACCTCCATGGTCCCCCGGTCATGCTGCCGGACGGACGGGCCAGATCAACCAGCGGCTTTGCAGTCGCCCTGGCGCCCGCTGCTCACGTCAGGGCTGAGGGTCAGAGGCGTTGATGCAATCGTCACCTCTGAGCAAAGTATCTGCGTGCCGGGGCACGGTCGGAAAGGAACTAGTGCACAGCTGGCGCGATCCTCGCGGCAGACCGTGCAGGCGGTCCGCACGAGTGCTATAGTCACCCGGCGGACTGGCCGACGTTGCTGGACAGCGGGCAGGGGACGAGATACTCGTGTTACGCAGCCGGCCATCCCGGTTGTCGCACAGATCGTCCGCCCACGAAGTGTTTCTTGAGGCGCCTGCATGTGGAAATCGATCCTTGCCATCTCGGTTGGCGCTGCGCTTGGCGCACTGCTGCGCTGGCAACTCGGCGTCAGGCTGAACGCGTTGTTGCCGAGCGTGCCGCCGGGAACGCTCGTCGCCAACCTGTTCGGCGCCTACGTCATCGGAGTGGCGATCGCCTTTTTCGCCTTCGCCGCGGCCGTCTCGCCGGAGTGGCGTCTGCTCGTGATCACCGGTTTCTGCGGCGGGTTGACGACCTTCTCGACCTTTTCCGCCGAGCTGGCGGTGTTGCTGCAACAGGGTCGACTTCTATGGGCGGCCGTGCTGATTCTGGTACATGTCGTCGGCTCGCTGCTGATGACCATTGCCGGCATGGCCACCGTCGTCTGGCTGAAGGGTGCGAGCTGATGGGGTGGCGCAGATGAAGGGTTCGCTGCTTCGCTTCTATGTCGGCGAAGGCGAGCGCCTGCATGGCGCCCTGCTCTGGGAATGGCTGCTCGCCGAGGGCAACCGGCTCGGCATCCGTGGCGGCTCGGCGTTCCGTGCGGTGGGCGGCTTCGGGCGCCGCCATGCAATACACGAGGATCGTTTCTTCGAGCTCTCCGGCAGTGGTTGCATTGAGGTCGAGTTCGTCGTTACCGAGGAAGAGGAACGGCGAATCGTCGACTTGCTTCGGCACGAGAAGGTCAGGGTCTTCTGCTCGCGGGTGGCGGCCAGCTTCGACATCATCAATCCCGACGCGCAGGACCCTCCCCAGCCGAGCGCTGTTGGCTAGGGCTGGGGGCGGGCCAGCTGCTGCCGGTAGGCCGCGTTGAAGCACTGCCAGTCGGCGTCGTCCCAGCCGCTCGTGTGTCGCCGCAACTGGTCGAGATCATGGGCGCTGGCGCGCCCGCGGCTGATTGCCCGACGCAGCTTCTCAAGATCAATGAAGCGAACGTCGCTTTCCTCGTAGGCTCCGGGCGTGTTCGGGCTGCGACGGACGAAGACGTGCTTGCCGTAGAGGCAGCTGTGTTGCAGCCGTTGGCGGTGGAGACGGGCGCAGGCGCTGGCGATGGCAGCGATCAGTGACTCGCGGTGGTGTGGTGCCGGCTGCGGGTTCGCCAGGTTCCATTCGTCGAGACTGCTGAAGTCGTCGAGGGCGCGGGTCACGAGGATCGCTTGCCATTGTCCGGCGTCTCGGCGGTCGCCGTAGTACAGTGCTTCCAGGGTGCCAATGGCGTGTCGGTGCAGGCGCAGGATGTTCCGGTATTCGCGGTAGAAGGTGGGGATGCCGCGCAGGGGGTGGCGCAGCGTCCGACAGAGGTGGTCTTCCTGACGTTTGACGAAGATCGCGCTGCCATCGGCGAGAAGATGACGGCTGACCCCGCTCCAGCCGCCGCGTCTCGCGTTGGGGGCTTCATGCCAGTCGGTTGCGAGCGACCACAACGGGCCGAAACCTGCGAGCTGGTGGTGCTGCAGCTCGCTCCGGGCGGCCTCGGACGGAAAGAGATCGCGCACGTTCATGGATTGGTGGACGGCCGCCGGCCTTGCCAAAACGATTTCAGGCCGGCATTTTGCGCAGCACGTAGGCGCGCCACATGAAGAGGTAGGGCAGGAAGTCCACGTGCCCGACGATGGCGAAACCGGCCTCGCGGCACTCGCGCTCAAACTGCTGGCGCGGAACGATGAACCGGTTGTCGCTCGTCTCGCCGGCGCGCAGGCGCCTCACCTCGAGCCGCCGCCGACGCCAGGCCTTGTAGTTGCGGTCGACCCAGAGAGACAGCACGACGGTGTCCCGGGTGACGCGACGGAACTCCCTGAGGAGCGCGAGCCGATGGGCTGAGTCGCCGATGTGATGCACCAGGCGTATCGAAAAGATGCAGTCGACGTGGGCATCGGGCAGGCTGATCTCAAAGGCGGAGCACTGCAGCAGCCGGAATCGTTTGACGATTTCTGGAGACCGTACCTTGGCGGCGACGTCGAGCATCGCCTGGCTGTAATCGGCTGCCAGCAGTTCCCGCTGCGCGTCTTCGGCCAGCAGTGACCAGAAGCGCCCGGTGCCACACGGCAGGTCGAGCACCGACGAGGGGTTGCCGGCCAGCGCCAGCGCGCGTGCCGCCATCCGATGCTCGAGCCGATCCGACAGCTTTTTCCGATCGTGCTTCTGGAAGTACTCCTGCGAGTGTGAGTCGGTGTACTTTTCGGAGAAGGGCAAATGGATGGACTGCTTGTGTTCGTCGTTCATGTCGTCGCGGGTACCCTGATTGCCGGGGATGATGCAGCCGGGCGGCAAGGATAGCACAGCCGGTCACCGGCTGTTGGCATCGCCGCGTGTTCGACCAGCAGGCAACATCGATGGCGCATCGCTGGCTGACCGCTGGCAGGCATGATCGGAGAATGGCACGGCTGCCGGGTCATGTTGCCGTCGACTCGCAGGTCAGAATCAGGTTGTCGCGATGGATGATCTCGGGCTCGTCAATGTAGCCGAGAATGTCTTCGATGTCCTGGCTGGCGCGGCGCGCTATGCGGCGCGCGTCGCTGCTGCCGTAGTTGACCAGGCCGCGAGCGATCTCGCCGCCATCCTCGGCGACGCAGGCAACTGCGGCGCCACGTTCGAACTCCCCGTGCACCGCCAGAACGCCAATGGGCAACAGGCTCCTGCCCTCCCGCAGCGCGCCGATGGCGCCGCCGTCGAGCAGCAGTCTGCCGTTCAGCTGCAGGTGGTCGGCGAGCCATTGTTTGCGTGCGGTGAGCGGCGGTGTCTCTGAGACGAGCAGCGTCCCCAGGGGCTCTCCTCGTGCCAGGCGCAGAATGGCGTCGGTGCTGCGGCCGCTGGCGATCACGGTGTGGGCACCGCTGCGTGCCGCGCGCTTGGCGGCGATGACTTTGGTGATCATGCCGCCCTTGCCGAACTGCGTGCCGGCACCGCCGGCCATCGCTTCCAGGGAGGGTAGCCCGGCGCGCGCCTCGGCGACCATCGTTGCTGTCGAATCCTTGCGCGGGTCAGCGGTGAACAGACCCTGCTGATCGGTGAGGATGATCAGGCAGTCGGCTTCAACGAGGTTGGCGACCAACGCGCCGAGCGTGTCATTGTCGCCAAACTTGATCTCGTCTGTGACGACCGTGTCGTTCTCGTTGATGATCGGTACCACGCCCAGCTCCAGCAAGGTGCTCAGGGTTGAACGGGCGTTGAGGTAGCGTTTGCGGTCGGCGAGATCGTCGTGTGTGAGCAGGACTTGCGCCGTGTGCAGTCCGTGCCGGCCGAAGGCGCTTTCGTAGACCTGCGCCAGCCCCATCTGGCCGACCGCTGCGGCAGCCTGCAACTCGTGTACGGCACGCGGTCGCTTTCGCCAGCCGAGACGCTGCAGGCCGCAGGCGATCGCGCCCGAAGAAACCAGGATTACCTGTTTGCCCAGTCGGTGCACTTCGGCAATCTGCCTCGCCCAGTCGCTGATTGCGGTGAGGTGCAGGCCTTCCCCATTGTTGGTCACCAGAGCCGAGCCGACCTTGATGACCAGCCGACGAGCTGCTGCAATGCGGGTGGTCGTCATGCTTGGCTGGGCTGCGTTTCGTCAGGCGGCAGCGCCGGCCACGAACTCTCACCGTCGCCGGCCGTCGCCGCGTCGGCCATGGCAGGTCGCGGCAGACGGTCGAGCGTTTCCTGCAATCGCTGCATCAACTCGCGGCAGCCGCCGCCGCTGATGGCAGTGATCCGGAAGCACGGAACATCATCCGCCTGGCAGGCTTGCAGAAAGCCGGCGATCCGGGCCTCGAGCTCGTCCGGCGGTATCAGGTCGAGCTTGTTGAGCACCAGCCAGCGCGGCTTCCGCGCCAGTTCGGGATCGTAGCGCTCGAGCTCATGGACGATGGCCCGTGCATCGCGGACCGGGTCGGCGGCTGGATCGGTCGGTGCCAGGTCGGCGATGTGCAGCAGCAGCCGGGTACGTTTGAGGTGTTTGAGGAAGCGGATGCCCAAGCCTGCGCCGTCGGCCGCGCCATCGATCAGGCCGGGAATGTCGGCGATGACGAAGCTCCGCTCGTCGTCGACCCGGACGACGCCGAGGTGTGGTTCGAGAGTGGTGAACGGATAGTCGGCCACCTTCGGTCGCGCGGCCGAAACGGCGCGCAGGAGGGTGCTCTTGCCGGCATTGGGCAGGCCCAGAAGGCCGACATCGGCGAGCAGGCGCAGCTCGAGGCGCAGATCTCTCTGCTCGCCGGGCTCGCCGCGGGTACACTGCCGAGGAGTCCGATTGACGCTGGACTTGAAATGGACGTTGCCCAAACCGCCCCGGCCACCCTTGGCCAGCAGAACCTTCTTGCCGTCGCAGTCGAGGTCGGCGAGGATTCGGTTGCTATTGACGTCGGCGATGACCGTACCCACCGGCACGCGCAGGGTGAGATCCGGCCCGCGTTTGCCGTAGCAGTCACTCGAGCGACCGTTCTCGCCGCGCTTGGCGTTGAACCTGCGCCGATAGCGGTACTCGATCAGCGTGTTCACGTTGCGGTCGGCAACGAAATGGACGTTGCCGCCGTGGCCGCCGTCACCGCCGTCAGGACCGCCCTCCGGCTCATACTTCTCGCGCCGGAACGAGGCGATGCCGTTGCCGCCGTCGCCGGCAGCAATCGAGATCCTTGCCTCGTCAATGAACTTCATGGACCCCTCCCGTCACTGGCTCGCGACTGCAAACAAAAAGCCCTACCGGAGAGGATAGGGCTTGGGCCTGCTCTGGTTGGCATGCAACCGCCAACGTGCGGTGGCTCAGTCGGCGGCAAGGGGAACGATGCTGACCGTGCGCCGGGCAAGCGCGCCCTTGATGGCAAACTGCACATGGCCGTCCACCAGGGCGAACAGCGTGTGGTCCTTGCCGATGCCCATGTTCTCGCCCGGGTGGTAGGCGGTGCCGCGCTGGCGAACGATGATGTTGCCGGCGCGAACGAGCTGTCCTCCGTAGCGCTTGACGCCCAGGCGTTTCGCTTCCGAGTCGCGGCCATTGCGTACGCTGCCGCCGGCTTTCTTGTGTGCCATGGATCAGACTCCTCTCGTGTCAGGCTGCAGGCGCAGTCGCGGCGCCGGCAGCAATTGCATCAACGCGAATCTCGGTGTAGTTCTGGCGATGCCCCTGATGCTTCTGCGAGTGCTTGCGCCGGCGCATCTTGAAGATGCGGATCTTTTCGTGACGGCCGTGGGACAGCACAGTTGCCCTGACTGCGGCGCCGGTGACCAGCGGCGTGCCGATCTGCACCGCCTCGCCTTCACCAAGCATGAGAACCTGATCGAGGGTAACTTCTGCGCCAACTTCTGCCGGTATCTGTTCTATTTTCAATTTTTCGCCGTTGACAACGCGATACTGCTTGCCACCGGTTTTTATCACCGCGTACATGTTGGACTCCAGGTAAACGAAAACTGAACGATGTGCAGCAAAGAACCGCGCATTCTACCGGGTTTTCTCCCTTCGTCAAAGCTTTTTCCGGCTCGCGGAACGGCTTGCTTGACGCAGGGGAGGGTCACGCCTAAGATCCGCAGGTTTCGTGCCAGGGTGCCGCGTCGTGAGAATGGAGCAGCTGTACAGGCTGATCGGGTCGGACATGACCGCTGTCGACGCGGTGATCCGTCAACGCCTGCATTCCGACGTGGCCCTGGTGCGGCAGGTGGCCGAGTATATCGTGCACAGCGGGGGCAAGAGGCTGCGCCCGGCGCTGGTGCTGCTTGCGGCCGGTGCTCTCGACTATCGCGGCACGCACCATCATCAGCTGGCGGCAGTGATCGAGTTCATACACACGGCGACGCTCCTGCACGATGATGTGGTGGACGCGTCGAACTTGCGGCGTGGTCGCCAGACTGCCAACGCGCTCTTCGGCAATTCGGCCAGCGTGCTTGTTGGCGACTTCCTCTATTCGCGCGCCTTCCAGATGATGGTTGCGGTGCACGACATGCGCATCATGCAGGTGCTGTCCGACGCGACCAACATCATCGCCGAGGGCGAGGTTCTGCAGTTGATGAACTGCCACGATGCGGACGTCGATGAGGAAGGCTATCTGCAGGTCATCCGCTACAAGACGGCGAAACTGTTCGAAGCGGCGGCACAGGTTGGTGCCATCATTGGCGGTGCCGGCGGGGACATCGAGAAGGCAATGGCGGTCTACGGCATGCACCTGGGAACCGCTTTCCAGCTGATTGACGACGTGCTGGACTATTCGGGTGCCGAACTCGAGACGGGCAAGCAGCTGGGCGATGACCTCGCCGAGGGAAAGCCGACCCTGCCGCTGATCTTCGTTCTGCAGAACGGCAATCCCCAGCAGGCCGCGAGCGTTCGCCGGGCCATCGAGGACGGTGGCCGGGATAGCCTGCCGGAGGTCCTGGCGGCGGTGCGTGAAACCGGCGCGCTCGAATATGCGCGGCGCAGAGCAGCAGCCGAAACCGAGCTTGCGGCGCGTGCTCTGGCAGCTGTTCCCGCTTCTCAGTACCGCGATTCCCTGCTAGAATTATGCCTCTTCGCGGTCGCCAGGACGTACTAGCTCTGGTGTCGCTTCGGTCGGGGCGTAGCTCAGCCTGGTAGAGTACTGCGTTCGGGACGCAGGAGTCGGAGGTTCGAATCCTCTCGCCCCGACCATCCGCCATGTTTCAGTCTTGCACTCTGGTGCGCGCAGGTGGTCCGTCGCCGGAGCACTGGGGTTTCGCGTTCACCGGCGGCGTTTCCCGTACGATCTGCTCTGACCATGGACTGGCCGCCGGCGCCGGCCATCTGCTATGCTTAGGCGCTCTGCAGACCTCTTCTGGCGATGACCAAGTACCTCCTCATGCTCGTTCTCGCGCTCTTCGCATGGTGGGCGTGGCGCAGTTACCGCAAGCCGGGGAGGACGGACGCGCCGCGCGATCGCGCGGCCGAGCGAATGGTCCCGTGTGCTCAATGTGGTATCAACCAGCCGGTCAGCGAGAGCCTGCTCGCCAACGGCCGTTACTATTGCTGTGCCGCTCACCTGCGTGAATCCCGAGGCGAAGGCGGCTGAACCGGCGGCGTCGAAGACGCTGGGACGTGGCGACGAGAGCTTCTCCGAAACGCGCTGGAAGTCGCTGCGGTACTTCAACCTCTACCGCCTCGTGGTTGCCGCGCTGCTTTTCTTTTCGGCGCTGCTGTATCCTGCCGCCTTTCCCGTTGCCACTTGGCACCATGGTTCGCAGCACCTTGTGCTTGCCGGCGGATACCTCCTGAGCACGATCCTCTCGGCCATCGCCGCTTACGCCTGGCGGCAGCATGCAAGCACCCAACTCACGGTCAGCGTGCTCTGCGATGTGCTGGTTATGACGCTGCTGATTCACGTCGGAGGCGGCCTTGGCAGCGGTTTCGGATCGATGCTTCTGGTGACGCTGGCTGGTGCTGGTCTCGTCGGCCAGGGGCGCCTGGTGATCTTCTATGCTGCGCTGGCGACCCTCGCCGTGCTCACCGAGCAGTCCTATCGTGGATTGCAGACCGATCTTGAAGCGACTGCCTTCTTCCATGCCGGCGTCTTCAGCATCGCCTTTTTTGCCGTTGCCATTTCGGCACGGTTGCTCGCCCGGCGGGTCCTTGCCAACGAGGAACTAGCCCGTCGTCGTGGCATCGATCTGAAGAAACAGACGCTGGTCAGCCAGAGAGTCATCGAGGAGATGCAGGAAGGGGTTCTGGTGCTCGGCAGTGACGCGCGGGTTGCACAAAGCAACCCGCGCGCCCGGAAGTTGCTTGCTGCCAGCGAGAGCGGCGAGCCGGCTCTGCGCGAGTGCTCGCCCGAACTGCTGCAGGCCTTCACTGACTGGCGGCAGGAGCGTCGGGACGTCGCGGTACTGGTGCAGGTGCCCACGAACGGAACGCAGCTGCGCGCCAGGTTTGTCGCCACCACGAGTGGCGACAGCGATGTGCTGGTGTTTCTCGAGGACATGAGCCGCCTGCGCGAACAGGCGCAGCAGATCAAGCTGGCGGCACTTGGCCGTCTGACCGCGAGTATCGCGCATGAGATCCGCAATCCGCTGTCAGCGATTCGCCATGCCGGAGAACTGATGCGTGAGGAGCGGCGCGGCGAACTGTACGAACGGCTGTTGCGCATCCTGCTGGACAACACCCAGCGTGTGGAACGTATCGTCAGCGATGTACTGGAACTGGGACGTCGCGATCGCGTGTATAGTGAGCTGGTCGACCTGCGCCAGTTGCTGCCGGCAGTCGTCGAAGAGTGGTCGACGAGGGAGCAACTCACCGCCGATGTGATTTGGCTGGAGGTCGGCGGCAGGGCGAGCATCTGTTTCGATCGTTCGCACCTGCACCAAGTGTTGTGGAACCTGCTCAGCAACGCCCTGCGGCATTCCCGTCGATTGGCCGGCAGCGTGCGCTTGCTGGTTGCCGATGGCAAGGTGGCCGGGCAGGTGGAAGTGCATGTCGTTGACGATGGTGAGGGTGTGGCGGACGATCTGCGCGAACAGATCTTCGAGCCCTTCTTTACCACTCACCATCGCGGCACCGGTCTTGGCCTGTATATAGCGCGCGAACTGTGCGAGGCGAACGAAGCCCGTCTCGAACTGATGGGGCGCGGCAAGGGTGCCGATTTTCGTCTCTTGGGGAGGGCTCTCGATTGTTGACTGGCAAGGTGCAACGTCGCCCGCGCGGCGACTTGGCCCGTGTACTGGTGGTCGATGATGAGGCGGATATCCGCGAGCTTCTCGATCTCACTGTGGCACGGATGGGGCTGTTGGCTGACTGTGCGGCGACGGTTGCGGAGGCCCGGAAGTTCCTCGAGCAACAGCGCTATCAGCTGTGCCTGACGGACATGCGGCTGCCCGATGGGGATGGGCTGGCGATCGTCAGGCTGATCGCCGAGAGCTACGGCGAGACGCCGGTGGCGGTGATCACCGCCTTCGGCACGACGCAGAATGCAGTCGCCGCGCTGAAAGCTGGAGCTTTCGACTATCTCGCCAAACCGGTTGCGCTCGAGCAGTTGCGCAGCCTGATCAAGTCGGCTCTCAACCTGCCACGGCGCAGCGGCGCGGATGAGGGGGAAGCCAGCGAAGCTGCGACACGGCTTATCGGCAGGTCACCGGCGATCACGCATGTGCGCGAGATGATCGACAAGCTTGCGCGCAGCCAGGCACCTGTATACATCTCGGGCGAGTCGGGTACCGGCAAGGAACTGGCTGCGCGCCTGATTCATGATCAGAGCGCGCGCCGCAGCGCACCCTTCGTGCCGGTGAACTGCGGGGCGATCCCCGAGAACCTGATGGAGAGCGAGTTCTTCGGCTATCGCAAGGGGGCGTTCACGGGGGCCGACAGCGATCGCCCCGGGTTCTTCCAGGCGGCGCAGGGGGGGACGCTGTTTCTCGACGAGGTGGCGGACCTGCCGCTGGGGATGCAGGTCAAGCTCCTGCGTGCGATTCAGGAGAAGAAGGTGCGCCGGGTCGGCAGCACGGTCGAGGAAGCGGTAGACGTGCGGATCATTTCCGCGACTCACCACCAGCTCAGGGATTGCGTCGATGCCGGTACCTTCCGTCAGGATCTGTACTACCGCGTCAACGTCATCGAACTGAAGATGCCGCCATTGCGCGAGCGCCGTGAGGATATTGCACCCCTGGCCGAGGCGATGCTCTGCAGACTTTGTGGGCCGCAGCCACCGCGCCTTGATGCCGAGGCCGCCCGGGTGCTGGACGCCTACAGCTTTCCCGGCAATGTCCGCGAGCTGGAGAACATCCTGGAACGTGCCATCGCGCTGTGCAGCGGCGAGACGGTGGCGGTCGACGATCTGCAACTGGCGCCAGCGACCGCGGTTCGCGACAGTCTCGGCAGGGAAGGTGAGACTCTCGATGACTATATCAATCGCGTCGAGAAACAGGCCATTCTCGAGGCGCTGACCAAGACCGACTTCAACCGCACGGCGGCGGCACGTCTGCTGGGCGTCAGCTTTCGCTCGCTGCGCTACCGGATCGAGCGGTTGGGCATCGAAGAATGAGCTTTCCGCGTCCGGCAGTCGCGGCGGCAATCAGTGATGCGGGCTGGCTGGATGGTGTCCTGCGCATCGAGTCACCCAACTGTGACGAACGGCCCGAGGGAGAGACGGTTTCGCTGATCGTTGTTCACGCGATCAGTCTGCCACCCGCCTGCTTTGGAGGCGACGCCATCGTGCGGCTGTTCAGCAACCGACTCGACGCCGCGGCTCATCCCTACTTCGCCCAGATCGCTGGTCTGCGGGTTTCGGCACACTTCCTGATCAGACGCGATGGTGAACTGGTCCAGTTCGTCTCGTGTCGTCAGCGCGCCTGGCATGCGGGGCTCTCATGCTGGCAGGGCCGACCGCGCTGCAACGACTTCTCGCTCGGTATCGAACTCGAGGGTTGCGACCAACTCCCGTTTGCCGAGGCGCAGTACGCATGCCTGTTGCCGCTGCTCCGGCTCTTGTGCGCAAGGTTTCCGGTTACCGCAGTGGTCGGTCACAGTGACATTGCTCCCGGCCGCAAGACCGATCCCGGGCCATTTTTCGACTGGTGCCGTCTGGCGTCGATCGGTAGCCTGCCTGGGTCGCTGTGCTGACACCGACGTCGAATCGTCAGGCTTGCCCAAGAAAGCGGCGAATCCGGTCGACCGCCTCAGCCAGTCGCTCCGTTCCGCTGGTGTAGGCAAAGCGCAGGTGTTTCTCGGGCCGGTTGCTGCCGAAGTCGAGTCCGGGCGTCGCGGCAACGCCGGCCGACTCGAGGAGTTCGCCGGCGAAACGAGCACTGTCGTTGGCCAGCTGCGAGCAGTCAGCATAGAGATAGAAGGCTCCCTGTGGCCTCGCCGGGAAGTGGAAACCCAGGTTCTCGAGCGCTGGCGCCAGGAAGTCCCGCCGCTTCTGGAATTCCCGGCGGCGCTCCTCGAGGATACTGATGGTGGCTGGCGCGAACGCCGCCAAGGCGGCGTGCTGTGCCGCTGCCGACGGCGAAATGAAGAGATTCTGCGCCAGCTTCTCTATGCCGCGGACGAAGCGTGGCGGCACGACGAGCCAGCCGAGACGCCAGCCGGTCATGTTGAAGTACTTCGAGAAGCTCTGGACGACGAAGATGTCGTCGCCGAACTCGAGCGCGGTCCTGGCATCGCGCCCGTAGGTCAGCCCGTGGTAGATCTCGTCGATGATCAGCTGTCCGCCCCTTTCGCGGACAAAGCGGGCGATGTCGCTCAGCGTCTCGTCAGCGAGCAGGGTTCCCGTCGGGTTGGCTGGCGATGCAAACAGGGCGCCGGCTGTGCGTTCGTTCCAGAATCCGTCCAGATCGTCCAGCGTCGGCTGAAAATTGCTCTCGCCGCGCACCGGAATGCCGATCGGCCGGCCCTCGAAACAGCGCACGAAGTGCCGGTTGCAGGGGTAGCCCGGATCGGTCAGCAGCCATTCGCTGCCCGGGTTGGCGAGACAGGCCATGGCCAGCAGCAGGCCGCCGGAAGCGCCTGCGGTGACGGCGATGCGCGATGCCGGAACACTGACGCCGTAGCGTGTAGCGTAAAAGCCGGCGATCGCGGCGCGCAGTTCAGGCAGGCCGAGCGCGGCCGTATAGCGAACGTGGCCGCTGGCGATGTGCGCCTGCGCTGCTGCGACGATCGGCTCCGGAGTGGCGAAGTCGGGCTCGCCGACTTCCATGTGGATGATGTTGCGGCCGCTGCCTTCCAGCTCCTTTGCACGCGCCATCAACTCCATGACGTGGAAGGGTTCGATGTCGGCCAGGCGGTGCGCGGGAAGACTTGGCATGGTGGTGTGTTGCTCGCGGGCTGATGAAGCCGTCAGTTTAGCCGCAAGCCGGCAGGCCGACACAAGGAAGCCGCCCGCGGGCGGCTTCCTTTCAACGACTGCGCCGATCTACCGATCAGGCGGCCTGGAACTCCTTCTCGAACTCGTCGCGAACGTCGGCGAGTTTGGCGGGCAGCTTGTCGCCCATCTTGCCGAACCAGTCCTTGACGCCCTCGAGTTCGTTCAGCCAGGCCTGCTTGTCGAGGCTGGTGACGCCGGCGAACTCGGCCTTGGAGAAGTCGCTGCCGCTCCAGTCGAGATCCTCGTAGTTGGGCATCCAGCCAAGGGTCGTTTCGCGGGCCGAGGCCTTGCCTTCGCAGCGCTCGATGATCCACTTCAGGACACGGGCATTGTCGCCGAAGCCTGGCCAGGCGAACTCGCCCTTCTCGTTCATGCGGAACCAGTTGACGATGAAGATCGGCACCTGCTTGTCGGCCGCCTTGCCCATCTTCAGCCAGTGACTGTAGTAGTCGGCCATGTTGTAGCCGCAGAACGGCAACATCGCGAAGGGGTCGCGACGCACGACACCCTGCTGCCCAAAGGCGGCAGCCGTGGTTTCCGAGCCAAGGGTGGCGGCGGCGTAGACACCATGCTCCCAATCACGCGTCTGGCACACCAGCGGAACGGTCGATGCGCGACGACCACCGAAGAGGAAGGCCGAGATCGGTACCCCTTCCGGATCCTGCCATTTTTCGTCGATGCACGGGCACTGCGAAGCGGGTGCGGTAAAGCGGGAGTTCGGGTGTGCCGCCTTGGTTCCCTTCTCCTTGGCAATCTCCGGTGTCCAGTCGTTGCCCTGCCAGTCGATCGCGTGCGCCGGTGCCGGGCCCATGCCTTCCCACCAGACGTCGCCATCATCGGTCAGCGCGACATTGGTGAAGATGGTGTTCTCGGCGAGCGAGGCCATGGCGTTGAAGTTGGTCTTTTCGTTGGTACCCGGGGCGACACCGAAGAAGCCGGCTTCAGGGTTGATCGCATAGAGGCGGGTGACGCCGTCCTTGTCCTTGCGTGGCTTGATCCAGGCGATGTCGTCACCGATGGTGGTGATCTTCCAGCCACTCAGGCTCTGCGGTGGCACCAGCATGGCGAAGTTGGTCTTGCCGCAGGCGGATGGGAAGGCGGCAGCGACGTAATGCTTGTTGCCGGCCGGAGACTCGACGCCGAGGATCAGCATGTGCTCGGCCATCCAGCCGTCGTCACGCGCCATGTTGGAGGCGATGCGCAGGGCCAGGCACTTCTTGCCGAGCAGGGCATTACCGCCGTAGCCCGAACCATAGGACCAGATCTCGCGGGTTTCGGGATAGTGAACGATGTACTTGGTGGTCGGGTTGCACGGCCAGCGTGGATCCTTCTGGCCCGGCTCCTTCGGTGCGCCGATCGAGTGCACGCAGGGAACGAAAGTGCCGTCGGTACCGAGGACCGGGAAAACGTCCTTGCCCATGCGGGTCATGATGCGCATGTTGACGACGACATAGGCGCTGTCGGAGATCTCGATGCCGATCTGCGCGATCGGCGAGCCGATGGGACCCATCGAGAACGGGATGACGTACATCGTGCGGCCCTTCATGCAGCCCTTGAACAGGTCGCCGAGGATGCCGCGCATCTTGGCCGGGTCTTCCCAGTTGTTCGTCGGACCGGCGTCCTCCTTCTTCGCGGAGCAGATGTAGGTACGGTCTTCGACGCGCGCGACGTCCGACGGGTCCGAGAAAGCCAGGAACGAGTTCTTGCGTTTCTTGAGTTTGGTGAAGGTGCCGGCCTCGACCAGTTCGGCACAGAGACGATCATATTCCTCCTGCGAACCGTCGGCCCAGACGACGCTGGCTGGTTCGGTGAGTGCTGCAATCTCGGCAACCCATTGCTTCAGGCGTTCATGCTTGACGTAATCGGGGGCGTTGATGGAAACAGTCTGGTTCATGGTAATCACTCTCGAATGAAGGTAGAGAAGCGGGATTTACCGTGGAGCGGCGCGCGCGGAGCCAAACCGCAAGGGCCGGGGGCCGGAGTGGTCTGTTCAGCCCGGTCGGATGCGACGCGTCGGTCGCGGTTGGCGAGAAACAAGCCCAGTGCAGGGGGTGCGGTCAGCATGCTAGGCGTTGGTGCTACAAGGATTGGAGGGTTTGTGTAATTATGCCACAGGTCCGGTTCACACCAACGGTCGACAACAAGAAGAGCCCCGGCGACAGGCACCGCTTGCACCTCGCAGGCGCCCGTTTGCTGCCCGTCCCGCGGCCGATAGGCGGCAGCGGGGGCGTGGCGAAACTGAGGAGAAGGAAAGATGAAGAAACAAGGAGAGCAACTTCGTACCGCCGCCCTGTTCTACCACCGCAACCCGAAGCCGGGCAAGGTGGCGATACAGCCGACGAAGCAACTGGCCAACCAGTACGACCTGTCGATGGCCTACTCACCGGGCGTTGCGGCGGCGTGCGAAGAGATCGCCGCGTCTCCGGCTGAGGTCAGTGCGCTCACTTCGCGCGCCAATCTCGTTGGAGTGATCACCAACGGCACGGCGGTGCTCGGACTGGGCGCGATCGGTCCGCTGGCGGCAAAACCGGTCATGGAAGGCAAGGCGGTACTGTTCAAGAAGTTTGCCAACATCGACGCGTTCGACCTGGAAATCGACGAAGAAGACCCGGACCGCCTGGTGGAGATCGTCGCCTCGCTGGAGCCGACCTTCGGCGGCATCAATCTGGAGGACATCAAGGCTCCCGAGTGCTTCCAGGTCGAGCAGAAGCTGCGCCAGCGAATGAAGATTCCGGTTTTTCACGACGATCAGCACGGCACCGCGATCGTCGTCGGCGCGGCCATTCTCAACGGACTCTTCCTGCAGGGCAAGGAACTCGATCAGGTCAAGCTGGTGAGTTCCGGCGCCGGTGCAGCAGCCCTCGCGTGCCTCGACCTGCTGGTGATGCTCGGGCTGCCGGTTGGCAACATCTGGGTGACCGACATCAAGGGGCTGGTGTACGAAGGGCGCGTCGAGGAGATGGACGAGATCAAGGCACGTTATGCCAAGCGCACCGATGCGCGGACGCTGAGCGAGGTGATCGTCGGGGCCGATGTCTTCCTCGGGCTGTCGGCAGGCGGAGTCCTGAAGCCGGAGATGGTCGCGCAGATGGCTGCGTCGCCGCTGATCATGGCCCTCGCCAATCCCAATCCGGAGATCCGGCCGGAAGATGTCAGGGCGGTGCGCAATGACGCGATCATCGCCACTGGTCGTTCGGACTATCCGAACCAGGTCAACAACGTGCTCTGCTTTCCATTCATCTTCCGCGGCGCGCTGGACGTTGGTGCGACCACCATCAACGACGCCATGAAGCTGGCAGCGGTGCGGGCAATTGCCGAGCTGGCACGCGTCGAGCAGTCGGAGGTCGCGCTCCAGGCGTACGGCGAGAAGCATGCCAATTTCGGCCCCGAGTACCTGATCCCGAATCCCTTCGATCCGCGGCTGATCGGCAGGATCGCGCCGGCCGTCGCCGAGGCGGCCATGGCGTCGGGTGTCGCGAGCCGGCCGCTCAAGGACCTGGAAGCCTATCGCGAGAGCCTGCACGAGTTCGTCTATCACTTCGGCCTGATCATGAAGCCTGTGTTCTCGCAGGCCAAACAGGCACCCAGGCGCGTCGTTTTCGCCGAAGGCGAGGACGACCGCGTCCTTCGTGCCATCCAGGTGATCGTCGATGAGGGGATCGCGCGACCGATCCTGATCGGCCATCCCGCCGAGATCGAGCGCAAGCTCGAAGCGCTGAATCTGCGCGTCACGCCGGACGATGACTTCGACATCGTCTACGCCGACAACAATGCCTTCTTCGACGAGCACTTCGAGTCCTACTGGCGTGAGTATCGGCGCCTGATGGAGCGCAAGGGGGTGTCGGCCGATTTCGCCCGCCGCGAAGTTCGCCGGCGGGCGTCGCTGTTCGGGGCGATGATGGTCCGCATGGGCGATGCCGATGGGCTGATCTGCGGCACCTTCGGTCGGCACGACGTGCATCGCGAGTACGTCGAGAACGTCATCGGTCTGGCTCCCGGCGTCAGCGACCTGTACGCCATGAGCCTGCTCGTGCTGCCTGACCGGACGCTGTTCATTGCCGACACCTACATCAACTACGAGCCATCGCCCGAGCAACTGGCGGACATGACGCTGCTCGCTGCCGATGAGGTGCGCCGGTTTGGCATCCAGCCCCGAGTTGCCCTGCTGTCGCACTCGTCATTTGGCTCGGAGAACACCCCGACGGCCGTCAAGATGCGCAGGACGCTGAAGCTGCTCAAGGAGCGGGCGCCGCGCCTGGAGGTCGAGGGCGAAATGCATGGTGACGCCGCTCTCGACGAGCACATTCGTCAGCGCGTCTTTCCGAGTGACGCGCGACTGAAAGGACAGGCCAACCTGCTGATCATGCCCACCCTCGATGCCGCGAACATCTCCTTCAATCTGCTCAAGATCGCTTCCGGTGACAATCTGACGATCGGTCCGATTCTCCTTGGTGCCGCGCAGCCGGTGCATATCCTGACGTCCACCGCGACCGTCCGACGCATCGTCAACATGACGGCCCTGACCGTGGTCGATAAGCTGATGAACGAACGCTGAGCGCTGCGCTGTCGGCCGCCGGTCGGCGCGGCAGCGTTGCGGCCTCTGTCAGGCTTCAGCCCGGGCTTGTTTCCCGCCCGCTCTGTTGCATAATGTGCTACATTACATAGCTCGCGTATCTGCTTATTTTTGATGGTCTATGGCGTTGGCAGTCCGGTCGTGCCGGAGCGCGGCAAAAAGGTGAATCGTGCGGGAGAGATGCAATGCGGATGACTCTGAGAGCTTTGGCGGGGTTTTTTTTGGCCATGCTGACCACACTCGTGGCGCCGACTGGGGCGCTTCATGCGGCCGAACCGGCCAAGGGAAAGGCTGCGACAGGCAAGGGAACGGCAAGCGTGGCGGCGCGTTCCGGCACGCTCGGATCAGCAGCGCAGAAGCCCATACAGGCGAAACGACAGGACCGGGTGGTGGTGCAGAAGACTCCCTCGGCAGCCGCCGAGACCCGGGCAGGCGCGCCGAAAGACCGGGCCGCCGCGGCGACACGCGGAACATCAGCCCAGTCCGCCGCGGCACCGGGCAAAGTGGCAGCGGTGGCAGAAAAGCGGGGCGGTAGCACGGCGGCGGACCGCAAGGCCAAGGACCTGCAGGGGGAGCGGTTCGCGAGCCGGAACAAGTCCAATCTGCGCCAGAACGTGGCCAAGCCGTCCGCCTTGGCGGCGAAGAGGGGTTTCGCTTCACAGCGTGAAGCTGCCGTTTCCGCTCAGGCTTACCAGAAAAGGAACCTGACGCGCGCGGTTGCCAGCAATGCCGACCTCTGGCACGAGCCAGGGCAGCTTGCGGTGCATTCGGGCTCAGCGCTGGTCATCGGTCAGGACGCAGGAGAACTGCTCTATGAGAAGAACGCCAACGCCGTCGTACCCATCGCGTCGATCACGAAGGTCATGACCGCGATGGTGGTGCTCGACAGCATGCCGAATCTGCAGGCGCCGATCAGCATCGGTGACGAGGACGTCGATTACTTGCGAGGCAGTCGTTCTCGCCTCGGTGTGGGGACGGTGATCTCGCGCGAGACGGCCCTGCTGCTGGCGCTGATGTCATCCGAGAACCGTGCCTCGCACGCCCTGGCCCGTCACTATCCGGGTGGTTTGCCGGCCTTCATCGCAGCGATGAACCGCAAGGCCGCGTCACTGGGGATGGCGCATACGCGCTTCGAGGATCCCACCGGACTGAGCAGCAACAATGTGTCTACCGCACATGATCTGGCACGGATGGTTGCCGCTGCCCATCGCTACCCGCTGATCCGCGAATTCTCGACGACGCCTGGTGTGCGCGCCGAGGTGAAAGGCCGCGAACTCGAGTTCCACAATACGAACCAGCTGGTCAGCAGCCCGACGTGGGAGATCGGCCTGTCGAAGACCGGCTACATTCAGGAGGCCGGAAAGTGCCTGGTGATGCAGGCGCGTGTTGCCGACAAGCCGGTGGTCATCGTGCTCCTCGATTCGGCCGGCAAGCAGACTCGCATCGGCGATGCCAATCGTATCAAGCGCTGGATGGAGAGCGCGTCGGCTGCCGGCAGACTGCCGACGTCAGTCTGATACGCTGGGTGCAGCAAGAGGAGCCACGGCATGCCGTGGCTCTTTTTTGGCCTGCGGGGTTGGCGGCCCCCTCGAGGTAGTGGCTCCTGCAGACGACGTCGAACCTCCGTGAGCACGAGTGGCCGCAGGTTGAACATAACTTGCGGCGATAAATTAATTAGGATTGATGCTTTGTCGTTCTAACCGTCTTAGCTATCATGACGGCCTGTGCCAAGAGTTGCCATGGAGGAGCGCATGTCCCGATTCATCCGCCGGTGGTTTGCGGCCCTGGCCCTCTGCCTCTGTGCCCTACCGGTCTTGGCTGATGCCAGTCTGCTCAACGTCTCCTATGACGTCGCCAGGGATTTCTACAAGGATTACAACCCGCTGTTCCAGAAACACTGGAAAACGCTGAGCGGCGAGTTGGTCGAGCTGAAGCAGTCGCATGCGGGGTCCAGCAAGCAGGTGCGGGCCGTTGCCGACGGGCTGGAAGCTGACGTGGTGACGATGAATCAGGCGTCCGATGTCGACTTTCTGGCCGAGAAGGGTCTGGTTGCCAAGGACTACGCCAAGCGTTTTCCCAACAATGCGTCGCCATACACCTCGACCATGGTGTTCATCGTCCGCAAGGGCAATCCGAAGGCGATCAGGGATTGGCCTGATCTCGTCAAACCGGGTGTCCAGGTGATCCTGCCGCATCCCAAGAACACCGGTAACGGCCGCTACACGTACCTCGCCGCCTGGGGCTTCGCGCTCGGCCAGCCCGGCGGCAACGAGCGCACGGCACAGGAGTTCGTCGCCAGGCTGCTGCAGAACGCACCCCTGTTCGCCGCTGGCGGTCGCGACGCGACGACCACTTTCATGCAGCGCAGGATCGGCGACGTGCTGGTCTCTTTTGAAAGCGAGGCCGAACTGATTGCGAGAGAGTTCGGCAAGGGCGAGTTCACCGTGGTGTACCCCTCGCTGTCCATCCTCACCGAGTTCCCGGTAGCCATCGTGACGCCGGTGGTGGACAAGAAGGGAACGCGCAAGCTGGCGCAGGCCTATCTTGAGTACCTGTGGTCGCCGGCTGGCCAGGAGAACGCCGCGCAGAACTACCTGCGGCCCCGCAGCCCCGAAATACTGAGGAAGTATGCCGAGCAGTTTCCGCCCGTAAGGACCTTCACGGTCGATGATGTCTTCGGCGGCTGGAGCAAGGCGTTCCCAGCGCACTTCAAGGACGGCGGCAGCTTCGACCAGATCTACCTGAAGAAGTGAGACCGGGAAGCAATGTGATGTGGCCGCCGCGGTCTGGGCGGGCCTTCTGATGCGCTCGCGGTTCGGCCCGAGGACGCTGTTGCCCGGCTTTCGGCTGTCACTGGGTTGTGCAGTCCTGTACCTGTCGCTGCTCGTCCTGTTGCCGCTGTCGGGGCTGGTCTTCAAGGCGAGCCAGCTCAGCCTCGCTGCGTTCTGGGACATTGCCAGCGGTGAGCGCGCGCTGGCTTCGTATCGCGTGACCTTTGGCGCTTCGCTGCTGGCAGCGTCGATCAACACCGTATTCGGGTTGATCGTGGCGTGGGTTCTCGTCCGCTACTCGTTTCCCGGCAAGCGGTTGATCGATGCCCTCGTTGATCTGCCCTTTGCCCTGCCGACGGCCGTTGCCGGGATCACTCTGGCGACCCTCTATGCCGGCAACGGCTGGATCGGTCGGCACCTCGAACCGCTCGGTTTCAAGATCGCCTTTGCCCCGCCAGGAATCGTCGTGGCTCTGACTTTCATCGGACTGCCCTTCGTCGTCCGGACGCTGCAGCCGGTGATCGAGGACATCGAGCCGGAGGTCGAGGAAGCAGCCGCGTCGCTCGGCGCTTCTCGTCTGCAGACCTTCGTCCGCGTCCTCTGGCCGGCGCTCCTGCCGGCGCTGTTGACCGGCTTCACCCTGGCCTTCTCGA
Source organism: Candidatus Accumulibacter similis (assembly GCA_013347225.1). NCBI lineage: Bacteria > Pseudomonadati > Pseudomonadota > Betaproteobacteria > Candidatus Accumulibacter > Candidatus Accumulibacter similis. The sequence goes on from CP054595.1 coordinate 776,312, forward strand.
GGTCGATCGGCGAGTACGGGTCGGTCATCTTCATCGCCGGCAATATGCCGCTCATCTCGGAGATCACTCCGCTGCTGATCATCTCGAAGCTTGAGCAGTACGACGTTGTCGGCGCGACGGCGCTGGCCGTGGTCATGCTGCTCATCTCCTTTGTCATGCTCTTTGTGGTGAACGGCCTGCAGTGGTGGGCAGCCACCCGTCACGGCGTTCGGGCGGCCGACGGAGCGCCGCGGTGAGCACTGCCGCCCGGAGGCGGGCGACCGACGAGCCATCCTGGTTGAGTCGCCTGCTGCTTGCCGTCGGCCTCGGATTCCTGTTCATCTTCCTGCTGCTGCCGTTGCTGGCGGTGTTTGCCGAGGCCCTTGCCGCCGGCGGGCGTGCCTACCTGGAAGCACTCAAGGATCATGACGCACGGTCGGCGATCGCGCTGACGCTGCTCGTCGCCTTACTGGTTCTGCCGCTCAACATCTGTTTTGGCGTGACTGCCGCCTGGGCGATCGCCAAATTCGACTTCCGCGGCAAGAGCCTGCTGATCACCCTGATCGACCTCCCGTTCGCCGTCTCGCCGGTCGTGGTTGGCCTCGTCTTTCTGCTGATCTTCGGCGCGCAGGGCCTTTTCGGCCCGTGGCTGGCGGCCAACGACATCAAGGTGGTGTTCGCGCTGCCGGCTATCGTCCTGGTGACGATGTTCATCACCCTGCCGTTCGTCGCCCGCGAGTTGATCCCCCTGATGCAGGCGCAGGGCCGGGAGGAGGAGGAGGCGGCGGTATCTCTCGGAGCCACCGGCTGGCAGATGTTCCGCCGGGTGACGCTGCCCAACATCAGGTGGGGGCTGCTCTACGGGGTGATTCTCGCCAACGCCCGCGCGATGGGCGAGTTCGGTGCGGTATCGGTGGTCTCCGGGCACATTCGCGGTGAGACCAATACCCTGCCCCTGCACGTCGAGATCCTCTACAACGAGTACAACGCGGTTGGCGCATTCGCGTCGGCGTCGGTGCTGGCCCTGTTGGCCCTGGTGACGCTGGCCGCCAAGACGGTCGTCGAGTGGCGGCTGCGTCGTGAAGTGCGCATGCTGTGGACCACTTCGGCGCTGGAGAACAACTGACCATGGTCAGCGACCGACGCGGTGGGGCGGCCTTGTCCCATCAGGATCGCCGGCGAGCCACTGGGAGTGCGATGACCTTACTGGACGAACACCGATGAGTATCGAAATCCGTGCACTCGACAAGCGTTTTGGCGCCTTCGTCGCGCTGCAGGACGTCAGCCTGCAGATCCCGACCGGCGAGCTGGTCGCGCTTCTCGGGCCCTCCGGCTGTGGCAAGACCACCCTGCTGCGGATCATAGCCGGCATGGAAACCGCCGATGGCGGCCAAGTCCTCTTCGGCGGCGAGGAGGCCACCCATGTGCACGCGCGCGACCGTAATGTCGGTTTCGTCTTCCAGCATTATGCGCTCTTCCGTCACATGTCCGTCTTCGAGAACGTTGCCTTCGGCCTGCGCGTCAAGCCACGTCGGCTGCGTCCTGCCGAGGCGGAAATCCGCCGCCGGGTGCGCGATCTGCTCCAGCTCGTGCAGCTTGAGTGGCTGGCCGATCGCTACCCGTCGCAGCTCTCGGGCGGACAGCGCCAGCGGATAGCCCTGGCGCGTGCGCTGGCTGTCGAACCGCGGGTGCTGCTGCTCGATGAACCCTTCGGCGCGCTCGATACCAAGGTGCGCAAGGAACTGCGGCGCTGGTTGCGGCGTCTTCACGACGAAATGCACATAACGAGTGTTTTCGTGACGCACGATCAGGAGGAAGCGCTGGAGGTCGCCGACCGCGTCGTGGTCATGAACCAGGGCCGTATCGAGCAGATCGGCTCACCCGACGAGGTCTATACGAACCCCGCGTCACCTTTCGTCTATCAGTTCCTCGGCAACGTCAACGTGTTCCACAGCCGGATGCACGGAGCCTGGGCCGATGTCGGCAGGGAGCAGACCGCAGCCGTGCCGGCCGCCGAGGCGACCGCCTATGTACGGCCACACGACATCGACATCGAGCACCGTCCCGTTGTCGGCAGCTTGCAGGCGACGGTACAGGAGGTACACGCGATTGGGCCTCTGGTGCGCGTCGAGCTCGCACACGCTTCGGAATTGATCGAGGTCGAGCTCACCCGCGAGCGCGCCAATGTCCTGTTGCTCGCCGAGGGACAGCAGGTTTGGCTGAAACCGCGCCATCTCAGGGTTTTTGCGGCACCGCCGACGACGCTGGAAGAGGGGGGCTCGGGGATCTAGGCGGAGGTCGGGTGCGCATCGGCAGGCAGCCGCATGAATGGTCGCCAAAACGGCTGGCGGCGGCTGAAAAGCCGGCGAATAGTCTGGTACGATGCGCCGTGATGGAGAAAACTCCTGCAATTAAATTCGCGACTTCCCTGCTCCAGCTGACCCTGTTCTGGATCTTGGCGAGCGGTCTCTGCGTTGGCATCACCTGGGCCCAGTCACCGGAACCGGTGATGGCCGTGATCGCCCATCCGGCCACCCCCGAAGACAGTATCCCGCGCGCCTCGCTGCGCGCCATTCTGGGGATGCGTCTGCAGCGATGGCCCGGCGAAACGCCGGTCAAGGTCTTCGTTCTTGCAGACGAGGTGCCCGAGCACGCCACTTTCAGCAAGTCCGTCCTGCAGGTGTTCCCGCAGCAGCTGCGCATGGCCTGGGACCGGCAGGTTTTTTCGGGCCAGGGACAGTATCCGGAGGTGGTTGCTTCACCGCAGGAGATGTTGGCCAGAGTGGCATCCACCCCTGGCGCGATTGGTTACGTCAAGGCGAGCGAGGTGACTCCGAATGTGCGTGTGCTCAAGATTCGCTAAGACCGCATCGAGCCTGTTGCTGGTCGCCTCGTCGCTGTCCTGGGGAACGGTTGTGCACGCCGTGGATCTGCTCAACGGCGATATCCAGTTGCATGGCTTTGCTTCGCTGACCCTGGTGAACACGACCGACAACAATTTCTTCGGGCAAAGTGACGACCAGATCAGCAAGGACTTTTCCGAACTCGGCGTCAATGCTTCCTGGCGCCTGACGCCGGCTCTCCAGCTCTCGGCCGGGCTGCTGTCGCGACGCGCTGGCGGCACCGACGACGGGGGCGTGCGGCTCGACTATGGCCTGCTCGACTGGACTCCCATGTCGAGCGAAGAAGGCCGATCGGGGATCCGCATGGGGCGGATCAAGACCGCCTATGGTCTGTACAACACGACACGCGACGTTCCCTTTACACGGCCAAGCATCATTCTGCCACAGTCGATCTACTTCGAGCGGACGCGCAACCTGACCGTCTCGGCAGACGGTGCCGAGGTTTACATCGAGCGCTACGGCGAAAGCGGCACTTTCTCCGCGAGCTTCGCTTACGGACAGCCGCAAACCGATACAGAGGCGGCGAAGGTGCCGCTGGTTGGCCTCAATCGCCCCGGCAGCCTCGATTCGAAGCTGGCGCCCGATCTGCAACTTCTCTACGAAGGGGCCGGCAACAGGTATCGGCTGGCGTTTACGGCGCTGCGTCTCGACCTGAAGTACCAGCCGGGCTACGGCGACATTCTGCGGGCCGGCCGCTTCAGGCTCACACCACTGATCTTTTCTGCCCAGTACAACGCCGAGAACTGGAGCCTGACCAGCGAATACGCGCTGCGCCGCACCTCCGTCGACGATTTCGGCCCCTACTTCTACAACGGCACCTTCAACGGGCAGAGTTACTACGTGCAGGGAACCTATCGGTTGACGCCGCAGTGGGAAGCACTGCTGCGCTACGATGCCTATTACGCCGATCAGAACGACCGTGCCGGCAAGGACTTCGCCGCTGCCACCAAGCTGCCTGGATTCACCCGCTTTGCCAAGGACTGGACCGTCGGCATGCGTTTCGATGTGACACCACAGTTCATGCTGCGCTTCGAGGCACATCACGTTGACGGCACAGGCTTCCTGGCGGCGCAGGATAACCCGAATCCGCAGGCCCTGCGTCGCCACTGGGACAACTTCATGCTGCAAGCCTCTTTCCGCTTCTAGTTGCGACGAATGTCGGAAACAAAGCCGCCGCCCGCAGATCCTCGCCGCGCACACTTCCTGAGCCTCAAGTGGAAGGTGTTGCTGACGCTGGGTGCCGTCATGCTGTCGGTGAACGGCGTGCTCTCGTGGCTGCACTACCAGCATCTGATGACGCGCTTCGAAGAGCAGCGTGCCGAGACCCGTGCGCGCCTCGTTGCGCAGGCTTTTGCTCTGCGCAACGAGGTTGGTTTGCGGTTGCAGGCGCTTGCCGGGGTTCTCGCAGCCCTGGACTCGGTGGGCGTCACCCTGTTCCGGACACCGGCCGGCAATGCCCTGCTGCGCCAACACTTCGACAGCTACTGGCCCGCCCTGCAGTATGGCTACGGCATCGACTCGCTGCAGGTCTACCTGACCAGCAGCGAGCAACTGGCTGCATGGAACAGCGGCGGTGGTCCGGATGTGCAATCGACGGTGCAAGTGACCGAGGTCATCAACAGCGAACGGGCAACGAGCTGGACCGACTGCAGCGACGTGTGTACCGAATATGCCGCCGCGCCGATCCTCTCGGCGGGAAAAGTGGCCGGGGCCGTGGTTCTCGGAAGCTCGCTGGCTGACGTGGTGAACTCGTTCCAGCGCGTCACCGGTGCCGACCTTGGTGTCCTCGTCCCGCTCCCCAGGCATCTGCCTGCGGAGCCGGTCGACGAAGCCTTTCTGCCGCGGCTTGGCCTGCGGGCCATTCCCTTGAGCAGCATGGGCAGTCACCGGCCGCTGCTGCGTCAACTCGAGGCCCTGCCACGGACCCCGCCCGGTCCCGCCCACTCCTACCTGTCGTTGCCCTACGCAGGCAGGCACTTCGAGTTGTCGTTTCTTGCCCTCGATTTTCCCAGTGGTGGCGCCGTGCCGGCGACGATGGTGGTCATCGACGATTTGACGCTGCCGCTGGCCGATATCCACACGTCGGTCGTGAACCGTTTGCAGGGCGAACTGCTGGTCTCACTGGTATCGCTCCTGCTCTTGTCGCTGCTGGTCAACGCACCGCTGCAGCGAATGACGCGGACGGCGAATGCAATTCCACTGCTCGGGCGCAGTGCCTTTGCCGAGGCACGTCGACGCATCGCTCCACGGCCCCGTCGCTTGGTGGAGGACGAGATCGACAGTCTGGACGAAGCGGCGATCGACCTGTCGTACCGCCTTGAGACGCTCGAGCGCGACGTCGCAGCGCACGCTGCAGTGACCGAGGGGATGCTGCAACGGATCTCGGTCGAACGCGATTTCAGCCGCAGCCTCCTCGATACGGCACAGGTCATCATCCTGACTCAGTCGGCAAGCGGTCGCATCCTGACGCTCAACCGCTACGGACGCCAGCTTGCAGGCCGGGGAGAGGAGGATCTGGCGGCCAGTTCCTTCTTCGAACTGATCGGTGGGGACTCGCTGCAGATGGCCGCGGCAAGGCAGGCCGTGCACGAGATCGCTGCCGGCGATCGCCAGCATGTACAGCTGGAATCGATTCTCCAGGGCAAGGGCGGCGAGTCCTACGAGATCACCTGGAACCATTCGCGGTTGGCCGGGCAGCCTGGTGATTCCGTGATGGTACTGTCGGTCGGGGTCGACCATACGGAACGCAAGTATCTGGCGGAGCGTGATCTGCTCACGGGCTTGGTCAATCGGCGCCATTTCCAGGACATCCTGCGCAAGGCTCTGGTTGATGCCCGTCGCTCGGGGCACGATGGTGCCCTGCTCTATCTTGACCTCGATGCCTTCAAGTACGTCAGCGACGTCAGTGGCCATCAGGCAGGCGACGCGCTTCTCAAGATCGTCGCCGAGGAGGTCGCGCACGTGGCCCGTACGAGCGACCGGATCGGGCGCCTGGGCGGCGACGAACTCGGTGTGCTGCTGCATGAGTGCGACAGTGCCGGCGCGGTGCAGGTGGCGGAAAAGATCAACCGCTGCCTGGCCGAGATCAAGTTTCCCGGTCTCGGGGCGAATCACCGTGTTTCCGCAAGCATCGGCATCGTCGTCTTCTCGGCGGCGAAGATGGACGCCGAACTCCTCCTGACCAACGCCGACATTGCGATGTATCAGGCCAAATCAAAGGGAGGTGGGAGCTGGCACCTCTATTCGGAGGGAGAGGGAGTGCAGGAAAGGATGCAGAGTCGCCTGCACTGGGAAGAGATGATCAACCGCTCTCTGGCGGGTGACGGTTTCGTCGTCCACTACCAGCCGATCCTCGACATTGCCGCGCGCAAGGTCAGTCACTTCGAGGCATTGGTGCGCATGCGGGGCACCGATGGTGGCGTGGTGCCGCCGGGCATGTTCATGGAAGTGGCCGAGAGCAGTGGGCTGATCCGCGAGATCGACCGCCAAGTCATCGGTATGGTTCTCGCCAGGATGAAGGTCTCGCGCCGGTCAGGGAGGAGTTACAAGTTCTCGATCAATCTGTCCGGTGTCAGCATCAATGACTCCAGCCTGTTGTCCTTCCTGCGCGAGAAGCTGGCGCGGAGTCGCGACCTGGCCAGCGACATCGTATTCGAGATCACCGAGACGGCCGCGGTGGCTGATTTCGCTGCCGCTCGCAGGTTCATGAGCGAGGTCCGCGAACTCGGTTGCGCGTTCTCGCTTGATGACTTCGGTGTCGGCTTCTCGTCGTTCAACTACGTCAAGCAGCTGCCCGTGGATTACGTCAAGATCGACGGCTCGTTTGTCCGCTCACTTGTCGATAGTCAGGATGACCAGGTCTTCGTCGAGGCGCTGTCGAAAGTGGCGCATGGTTTTGGCAAGAAGACCGTCGCCGAATTCGTCGAGGATGAGCGCGCCCTGAACCTGCTTGCCAGCTTCGGCGTCGACTACGCGCAGGGATACTTCATCGGCAAGCCGGCCGAGGAGATTCCCTGACCCGCCGGGGACAGTCCTTCAGGGCGATCGCATGAATCTTATACGAGACCCAGGAGTTGAGCCCGGAAGCTGTCGGAAGTTGCGGCGATGAGGCGCTGCACCTTGAGGCCGCCCTTGCGTTTGACCGGGGCGGTGCGTAGGAGGTCGAGGACGAACTGGCGCAGGACGGCAAGGTTGTGGGCAGCATGATCGGTACGCGTGCGCGCCTGGTCATCTCGGAGGACGACATCGATGCACCAGTGCAGACTGTTCTCGACACGCCAATGCTGGCGAACGGCGTAGTTCATTCGTTCGGCGTCCGGAGCGAGGCTGCTGAGATAAACGCGACGTTCGACGGAGGTCTTGCCAGCGATCGTCCGTTCGCTGGTAATCATCGCGAAGGACTTCAGGTCTGGCCATCGTTCCGGCGCATGCAGGCAGTCGAGCTGGTCGAAGACGTGGCAGCGCCGCACCTCCAAACGTCCATGGTCTTTCTCGACGACTTCGTGAAACCGGTGCGGGGTCCGCTCCGGCGCGGCGTCAAAGGCGCTGACGAAATCTTCGATGGACTCGGCCAGGGTGGGCTGATTGTCCTTGACCGCCAGCACATAGTCGGCTCCGCGATCGCGAATGGTCTGCGCGATGTTGGGCTGCGTACCCATCGCGTCAAGCGTGACGATGCAGCCTTCCAGTGCCAGGGTGGTCAGCAGTTCCGGAATGGCCGTCTTCTCGTTCGACTTCGCAGCCGTCGCACGCTGTCCAAGCACCACGCCGGCCTCGGCGGCGACAGCGCTCACCAAGTGCAGCGGCGTCGCACCCGCTTGACCCGAACGACGACTCGTCTTGCCATCGATCGCGACGACTTCCTCGCGGCGCAACGTCGGCACGACCTGGCCCACCCAGCGCAGGAAAGCCGCACCGAACTCCTCGGGATCGATCGCCGCGAACACCCGCCCGAACGTGTCATGGCAGGGAATGCCGTGCTCCAGTTTGAGATACTGGCGCAGCCAGTCGAGCTTCTCCTTCCCCCAGACCTCGATTTCGACGAAGCCATCCGTACCCGAGAGCACCGCGCACACCGCCACCACCAGCATCTCCACGAGGTCATGCTCGACCTTCTTCGCCTGCCGGCGATCCCGCACACCCACCCATACATCCATCAACCGAATCCCGCCTCCTGTCTCCATGGAAACTCCAAAAAGACGGAAAACTACACAAATCAATGAGCTGTGAACAGCCCCTTCGTAACTTCCTGAACGTAAACGACTATTTTCGAAGGGCAACGACAATGGCATTCATGCGATCGCCCTGGACAGTCCTTCGGCTCGGCGGGATGGCCGGGGTGGCGGTGATATAATCGCCGGCCAATCTGTGCCCATCCGATCCGCGACCACCATCCCCCAGCATGCCGTTGCATACCCTTGGCATCAATCACCATTCGGCGCCACTTTCGATCCGTGAGCAGGTGGCTTTTCACGCGGAAAGGGTGCAGCTGGCACTTGCCGATCTGACTCGCCGGAAGTCGATTCAGGAAGCGGCGATCCTGTCGACCTGCAATCGGACCGAGGTCTATCTGACGACGGAGGCACCGGAGGTGGCTCGCCAGTGGCTGGCCGAGTACCACCGGCTGGAGCAGTGGCAGATCGAGCCCTACCTGTATGCCTACCCTGAGCGGGCGGCTGTCAGGCATGTATTTCGGGTGGCCAGCGGACTCGATTCGATGGTCCTTGGCGAGCCGCAGATCCTGGGACAGATGAAGGAGGCGGCGCGCGCTGCCGAGGAGGCGGGAACGCTGGGCACGATCCTGCACAAGCTGTTCCAGCAGTCCTTCGCGGTCGCCAAGGAAGTTCGCTCGACGACTGCCATCGGTGCCAACATCGTGTCGATGGCGGCTGCCGCAGTGCGACTGGCGTGCAGAATTTTCGAACGAATTGCCGAGCAGAGAATCCTGTTCATCGGTGCCGGCGAGATGGTCGAGCTGTGCGCCCGTCATTTCGCAGCACAGCAGCCGAGACAGGTGGTGATCGCCAACCGCACGATCGAGCGCGGGCTTGCTCTTGCCGATCGCTTCGGTGGCTCGGCCATCCGCCTGGAGGAGCTTGGCGACCGTCTGCCGCAGTTCGATATCGTCATTTCGTGTACGGCTAGTCCACTGCCGATCATCGGCCTTGGCATGGTGGAGCGGGCGATCAGGGTGCGTCGTCATCGCCCCATGTTCATGGTCGACCTCGCGGTTCCACGCGACATCGAAGCCGAGGTCGGCGATATGGACGACGTCTTCCTCTACACGGTCGATGACTTGGCGCAGGTCGTCGAATCCGGTATGGAATCGCGCCAAGCAGCGGTGGTGGACGCCGAAGCGATCATCAGCGAGCGGGTCGAAGGATTCCTGCGCTGGCTCGCGACGCGGGCGACCGTCCCGGTCATCCGCTCGCTCCGGGACGCTGCCGACCGTGCCCGCCGGCACGAGGTCGAGCACGCGCTGAAGCTGCTCGCCAGGGGCGAGGATCCGGCGCAGGTCCTCGAGCACCTGTCGCACAGGTTGACCAACAAGTTCCTGCATGCTCCGACACAGGCGCTGACACAGGCCGCCGGTGAAAACCATGACCTGCACTCGGTTGTCGCCTTGCTCTTCCGCCTGCACGCGGATCCCCGCCCGGGCGACTAGGCGGACGCGCTCACGGCCCAGCTCCTGCTGCCGTTGTTTCCCGTATCCTCACCTGCTGAAAGCAAGGATCTGATGAACGAGAGTATTCGTGACAAACTGGAACATCTGGCCGGGCGGCTCGACGAACTCGACCGCATGCTGGCGCACGGCGAAGTGACCCGGGACATCGACGAGTACCGCAAGTTGTCGCGCGAGCACGCCGAGCTTGGTCCGCTGGTCCAGTTGTACCACGACTGGCGGCGGGCCCACGGGGATCTCGCCGCCGGTCTCGAGATGCTCACCGATCCAGAAATGCGGGAACTGGCAGAGGCCGAGATCTCGGCCATCCGCGGGCGACTGCCGGCAATCGAGGCCGAACTGCAGAAGCTGCTGTTGCCCCGCGACGCCAATGACGAGCGCAATGTCTTTCTCGAGATCCGGGCCGGGACGGGAGGCGACGAATCGGCCCTCTTTGCCGGCAGCCTGTTTCGCATGTACGCGCGCTATGCGGAACGTCGGCGTTGGCAGGTCGAGGTGATTTCGGCCAGCGTTTCCGACCTCGGCGGCTATCGGGAGATCATCGCCCGCATCATTGGCAGCGGCGCCTACTCGCGGCTGAAGTTCGAGTCGGGAGGCCATCGGGTGCAGCGCGTTCCGGAAACCGAGGCGCAGGGCCGCATCCATACGTCCGCTTGTACCGTAGCCGTCATGCCGGAAGCACAAGCGCTCGAGGAGGTGCTGATCAACCCGGCGGAGATCCGCGTCGATACCTATCGCGCTTCCGGTGCGGGCGGGCAGCACATCAACAAGACCGACTCGGCGGTACGCATCACGCACCTGCCAACGGGGATCGTCGTCGAGTGCCAGGATGACCGATCGCAGCACAAGAACAAGGCGCAGGCCATGTCTGTACTCGTGGCGCGGATCAAGGATGCGCAGGAACGACAGCAGCATGCCAACATTGCTTCGACGCGCCGGAACCTCATCGGCAGCGGAGACCGTTCCGAGCGGATTCGCACCTACAACTTTCCGCAGGGGCGAGTGACCGACCACCGCATCAACCTGACCCTGTACAAGATCGACGCCATCATGGATGGTGAGCTTGACGAACTCATCACCGCGCTCACTGCCGAGCATCAGGCTGACCAGCTGGCGTTGCTCGCCGACGCCGAGTGAACGACATGGCAGCAGATGGCGGCGGTCGGCCCCATGGCAAGGGCTCGCTGCATGGCGTGCGAGAGAACTCCCTGGTCGGCGGGGCGGTCTGGTGACGAGCATCGGCGATGCGTGGCGGCTGGCACGGCAGCGGATCGATCGGCTCGATGCGCGCCTGCTGATCGAGTACGTCAGCGGTTGCAGCCACGCGGATCTCATCGCTCACCCGACCAGACGGCTGTCGGAGCTGCAGGTCCGGAGGCTCGACACGCTCGTGCGGCGACGCGCGAGTGGCGAGCCTTTGGCGTACCTGCTGGGAAGCGCTGGCTTCTACGGTCGTGAGTTCAAGGTCACCGGCGACGTGCTTGTTCCGCGTCCGGAGACGGAACTGCTGGTCGAACTGGCACTCGAACGTCTGCGGCACGTGGCGGAGCCCGTCGTCGCGGATCTCGGCACCGGTTCGGGGGCGTTGGCGGTGACACTGAAGTGCCTTTGCCCGCAAGCGAGAGTCGTGGCGGTCGATCTGTCACCGGCGGCACTGGCTGTTGCGCGGCTGAACGCCAGCCTGCACAGGGCGACGGTGCGCTTTGTCGAAGGTGACTGGTATGGACCACTCACCGACGAACATTTCGACCTGATTGTCGCCAATCCGCCCTACGTGGCAGCGGCTGACCCGCATCTGGAGCGCGGTGGCCTGCCGTTCGAACCACGTTTGGCCTTGACCGACGGTGTGCTCGGTGGCGATGGCCTGGGCTGCACGCGGGTGATCGTTGGCGGTGCCGTGAGGCACCTGCTGCCGGGAGGCTGGCTGCTGATCGAGCATGGGCACGAGCACGGGGTGGCCGTGCGCCACCTGTTGCACCGGGCCGGTCTGAGCGAGGTTGCTACATGGCCCGATCTGTCGGGCAGCGAGCGTGTCAGCGGTGCCTGCCTGGTTGGCGGCCGCGACTGAGAGTGGCAGCAGACCGTCCTGCTTTCTTCAACCACATGACGTACGAGGTTTCAACATGGATGTACAGCAACTGATCAAGAAGCAGGTAACAAGCAACCCGGTGGTTCTCTACATGAAGGGAACCCCACAGTTTCCACAGTGCGGCTTCTCCGCCGTTTCGGTGCAGATTCTCAAGGCTTGTGGTGTGGCCAGCTTCTTCAGCGTCAATGTCCTCGAAGATCCGGAGATTCGGAGCGGCATCAAGGAGTTTGCCAATTGGCCGACCATTCCGCAGCTCTACGTCGGCGGCGAGTTCATTGGCGGCTGCGACATCATGCGCGAGATGTACGAGGAGGGTGAACTCCAGAAGCTTCTGCAGCACCAGTCCGGCTGAGGTTGAGGGGGCGGCCCGCTGGCAGAGACGTCGCCGAGGCCTGTTGTCGGCTGTAGGCGAGTGCTGGCCGAGACACTTCCGGCAGCGCTTGGCACCGGCGGGCGCTTTCGGAGTTCGTTCCCTCTTTCATGCGCTGGTTTGCGCGACAATCGAGGTTGGCAAGCGATGCAAAGGAGGGCCACATGAGCGTGAGATCCTTCATCGGGCGGGTTGCTCCGGCGCTCGTCTGCGTCCTCCTGCTTTCGGCTTGCGCCGGCTACAGTGGCTACGGCCTGAAGCCCGGTGTGGCCACGGTGTCCGACGTCGTCGCGACGATGGGCGTTCCGGCGATGCGTTGGCTCGACGCCGATGGTAGCGAACAACTGGCCTTTCCCCGGGGGCCGTCGGGTCCGCAGACGTTCATGGTCTTCATGGCGCCGGACGGACGATTGCAGCGGATCGAGCAGGTACTGGACATGGAGCATTTCGCGCGCATCCAGCCTGGCAAGAGTGACCGCGAGTCCGTGCTGCGTCTCCTCGGTCCACCGGTACCGCAATGGACCGCCTATTTCAAGGCGCGCGACGAACTCGTCTGGGAGTGGCAGTTCTGCGATTCATGGAACCAACTCGCGCGCTTTGACGTCCTCTTCGACCCCAGCAGCGGCATTGTCCGCACGAGTTACCAGCGGCAGGTCCTGATGGGCTTTGATGGCGTTGCGCCCTTCTGCGGCCGCTGAGCAGCAGATCCGGTGCCGCGGTGCCCGGGACCAGCCTTGGCATCCGCAGCCGGTTTCAGAATGATACGAGCCGGATGTTGGCCGAGGCCAAGCGGTCGCTGAGGACGGCGAGGAATGCCTGGTAGAAGTGCATCCGGCAAGTTGCCGACGATTCCTGCAGGGCTGTCGCGGCGATCATCACCAGCTTGGCGTCCGTCAGCGCGACGACGTCGGCGCCGCGTCGGGATGTCGCCTTGCCGATCACCGCCATCTCGCCAAAGCACTCGCCACTGGTGAGCAGATCGAGAAGCATGCCGTTCTTGAGCACCTTCAGTTCGCCTTCGGCGAGGAAGTAGAAACAATCCCCGACCTCGCCGTCGGCAATGATGACAGCGTCGGGAGCAACCCGGCTCCATTTCGAAAAGCGGACGACCTCCCAGATCTCGCCCTCGGAGAACTCGGCGAAGAAGCTGAACGAGCGGAGCCTTTCGAACTTCTCGAAGTCGGCCATGCGCTCTGCCGGCGCGCTCGGCCTCCTGCCGCGAAAGGCAAGTGTCAGGTCGTGTCCGAACTCGCTCCAACTGGTGTACCGGGCATCAAGCTGCTTGCTCATCGCGCGCGCGACAATCGCATCGAGGGCTGCGGGAATCTCGCTGCGCAGTGACGACGGGCGGCGTGGCTCGGCGTTGATGATCTGGTAAACGAGATCATAACTGTTGCGTGCCTGAAAAGGCAGCTGCCCGGTCAGTAACTGGTACATGACGACGCCGAGCGAGTAGATATCGGTCTGATGATCGAGCGCCCGGTCCTTGACCTGCTCCGGCGACATGTAGGCTGGCGAGCCGATCCCGAGCACCAACGTGCGCTCGGGCGAGCCGATGATCGCGGCACCGAAATCGGAGACTTTGATGTCGCCCTGATTCGGGTCGGTGCTGGCAAAGAGGATGTTCGCCGGCTTGATGTCGCGATGGGTGATGCCCGTCCGGAAAGCGAAATCGAGCGCTCGTGTGCACTTGAAGATGATCTCGACGACCCGCTCGATGGGCAGCAGGTGGTCGCGGGAGCAGACGCTCTCGAGTGTGCCACCCGGTACATACTCCATGACGATGTAGCAAAGCTGGTCATCGACCACCGCATCGTAGGTCTGGACGATGTGCGGGTGGGACATCTTGCCGATCAGCGCGGCTTCATTGAGGAACAGGTGGGTATACAACTTTCCCCGCCTGGGGTCCTTGAGGATGCCGGGGAAGGCGATCTTGATCGCCACCTCTCGCCGGGTGAAATGGTCGCTTCCGAGATAGACGGTGGACGTCGCTCCGCGACCGATCTCGCGTACCAGCTCGTACTTGCCCACCTTGTCCATGTCCGCTTCAGGCGTCTAGGTCGGGGAACGGGCGCGGGCGATCGCTGCCCTGACCTGCTGTGGCGAAGTGGCACCGTGGTGATTGCGTGCTGCAAGTGAGCCCTCGACCGTCAGCACGCCGAAGACATCGTCGTCGATCAGCGGCGAGAAGTGCCGCAGGTCGGCGAGCGACAGCTGCGCCAAGTCGACGCCCAGCTCTTCCGCGCGGCGAACCGCCAAGCCCACCACTTCATGGGCGTCGCGAAAGGGCAGGCCCTTGCGGGTCAGGTAATCGGCGAGGTCGGTGGCAGTCGCGAAACCCTGGCGCAGGGCGCTGCGCATGTTCTCGGCATTGGCGGTGATCCCGGGGATCATTTCGATGAAGATGCGCAGCGTGTCGGTGACGGTGTCGATGGCGTCGAAAAGCGGCTCCTTGTCTTCCTGGTTATCCTTGTTGTAGGCCAGTGGCTGGCCCTTCATCAGGGTCAACAGGCCGACAAGGTGGCCGAAGACGCGGCCGGTCTTGCCGCGTGCCAATTCCGGTACGTCGGGGTTCCTTTTCTGCGGCATGATCGAACTGCCGGTACAGAAGCGGTCGGCCAGGGTGATGAAGCCGAAACGCGGATTCATCCACAACACCAGTTCCTCAGACAGACGCGACAGGTGCATCATCAGCAGGGCGGCGGCAGCGCAGAATTCGATCGCGAAATCGCGGTCGGAGACGGCATCGAGCGAATTCTCGCAGACCCCGTCGAAGCCCAGCAGCGCGGCGACGCAATGCCGGTCGATCGGATAGGTGGTGCCGGCGAGCGCTGCCGCGCCGAGCGGCAACCGGTTGGTGCGCCGCCGGCAATCGGCGAAACGCTCGGCGTCCCGTCGCGTCATCTCGACATAAGCGAGCAGGTGGTGTCCGAACGTCACTGGCTGAGCGACCTGCAAGTGCGTGAAGCCGGGCAGTGGGGTCGCCGCCTCCCGCTCTGCGAGGTCCAGGAGCCTGCTCTGGAATTCGCCGAGCAGGACGTCGATGTCGTCGATCGCATCGCGCAGGTAGAGACGAATGTCGGTCGCCACTTGATCGTTGCGCGAGCGACCCGTGTGCAGCCGCTTGCCGGCATCACCGATCAATGTGGTCAGCCGCTTCTCGATGTTAAGGTGTACATCTTCCAGGTCGACCGACCAGAGGAACGCCCCGCTTTCAATCTCGCTCGCCACCTGTGCCATGCCACGTTCGATGTCGGCGAGGTCGGCGGCACTGATGATTCCCTGCCGCGCCAGCATCGTCGCGTGTGCCAGCGAGGCCCGGATGTCCTGACGCCACATCCTCTGGTCGAAGCGGACCGAAGCGGTGTAGCGCTTGACGAGTTCAGAGGTGGGTTCGGAGAAGCGGCCGGCCCACGTGTATTGGTGAAGGTCCGATTGGCTCATGGGGAACAGGTTCCTGGGATAAAATCATTCGTAGAACCTTGTACAGGCGTCATTGCAACTGATGGCAAGTATAAAGCAAAACGCCGAGAGCCAGCCGCTGCCCGACTTTCGCAATGCCGGAGTCATGCTTCGTATCCTGCTGGGCGTCAATTTGCTGGCCTTGCTTGCCGCGCTGGTGCGCCAGGAGGGGCTGGTTGCCTGCCTGCAGGACTACGTCGCCATGGCCGCCTGGTTGCAGCCACTGCTGCTGTTCAACCTCGCCGTGCTGGCACTGCTCGGCAATCGGCTGCAGGGCCTCGCGGGGTGGAGCGCCCGCGCACTGGTTGTCGTGCTGGCCGCGACGTCGGCGGCCCTGCTCTCGCTCCTGTGGTCTCTTCTCACTTTCGATGAATGGGGCTGGCAGGGGCTGCTGCGGGCCGGCCTGCTTGCCGGCACGGCGGCGGCCTGCATGCTGTCCTACCTGGCGTTGCGGGTCAGCGCCCTGTCGCCGGCACTGATCGAAGCCCGCCTGCAAGCGCTGACCGCCCGTATCCGGCCGCATTTCCTGTTCAACAGCCTGACAGCGGTGATCTCGTTGATCCGCCTCGATCCACGGCGTGCCGAAACTGCACTGGAAGAACTTGCCGAACTGTTCCGCGCGCTTCTGCGCGACCCGCGTCAGCTGTTGCCGATCGGCGATGAGCTTGCTTTGTGCCGGCAGTACCTGGATCTGGAGAAGCTGCGACTGGGCGAGCGCCTGCAGGTCGAGTGGAGCATCGGCGACCCGCCCGCCGATCTCCTGGTTCCGCCCATGCTGCTGCAGCCGCTGCTGGAGAACGCGGTCTACCACGGCATCGAGCCCGCTGCCAATGGCGGCACGATCCGCGTCGGCCTGCTGCTGCGTGGTGACGAACTGCACATCGATCTGGCCAACCCGAGCGTGCCCCATGCCGGGCATGCGCGCGGCAATCACATGGGACTCGACAACGTTCGCGAGCGGCTGGCGCTGTATTACGATCTCGAAGCCCGGCTCGACACCAGCGAAGTGCGACTCGCCGACGGCAGCCGCGAGTACCGTGTACACATCGTCCTGCCTGGAGCTGCCTCGCGGTGAGCGTCGTCTGCGCCCCGCCAGCCCCCCCGGTTGCGGTGCTGATCGTCGACGATGAGGCGCCGGCGCGTGCGCGCCTGCGCGATCTGCTCGCCGATCTTGCTGCCGAAATGCCGAACCAGGTGGTCGCCGAGGCGGAGAACGGAATCGTCGCACTCGGGGTGCTCGCCGCACTCAAGGTGGACGTTGCGCTGGTAGACATTCGCATGCCGAGGATGGACGGAATCGAATTCGCTCGTCATCTGTCGCAGGTCGCGCAGCCGCCAGCAGTGATCTTCGTCACCGCCTACGATGCCTATGCGGTACAGGCCTTCGAGCTCAGCGCCGTCGACTATCTGCTCAAGCCGGTGCGCCCGGCACGTCTGCTGGCGGCATTGCGCAAGCTGGCACGACAGCGACCGCTGAGCGCCGCTCAGTTGGCACGGCTGCCGCAGGTGGCACGCAGTCATCTTTCCTGTCATGAACGCGGTCGCCTGTTGCTGATTCCCGTCACCGCCATCATCTACCTCAAGGCGGACCTGAAGTACGTGACGGTACGTACACGCGAGCGCGAGTTTCTGGTGGACGAGTCGCTGACCCATCTCGAACAGGAATTCGGCGATCAGTTCATTCGCCTGCACCGCAGCGTACTGGTCGCGCGCGACGCGATCATCGGTTTTTCGCGCAGCGCCGCCGATGATGCCGAGGCGCAGTGGCAGGCACTGCTGCGCGACGTTGCCGAGCGGCTGCCGGTGAGCCGCCGGCAGTGGCCGCTGGTGAAATCGCTCGTGCGCCGCAGCGGCGGCTGAGGGGCAGACCGCGGGAGGCGCTTCTTGACACTCATCAAGGTGACGCGAAGCATGCTCCTTATAATTTTCCTTCCCCTGCGACGAGAATCCAATGATGCACTTCGGCTTGTGGGCTCGACTTCTTGCCGCGCTGTTGGCGGGCGGTGCGGTTCTGCCAGCGGCAGCGCTTGATCTGGAGCGGGCCAGGGACATTTACGGTCCCTGCGCGGCCTGTCACGGCGAGTTTGGGGCAGGCGGCAAGAAGGGCGAATATCCGCGTGTCGCGGGGCAATTGCCGAAATACCTCGAGCAGCAACTGAAGGCCTTTCAGAGCCAGCGCCGAGTCAATCTGCCGATGTATCCCTACACCAAGGAACGGGAGTTGCCGGACGAGGACATGAAGCTCGTCTCCGCCTACCTGGCACAGATCGAACTGCCAACCAGGCCGCCGCTGTTCAGGGAGAGCGATGACGCGCTGACGCGTCTGCTGGCGATGGAAAAAGTGATGATCGTTCCACGCGCCGAGGGAAACATCGACAATGGCAAGCTCGCCTATGAAGAGAACTGCGCTGCATGCCATGGCAAGAGCGGCAAGGGTCGCGGCATGTTTCCGATGCTCGTCGGCCAGTACACCAGCTATCTCAGGAAACAGATCGATGCCTACCTGAAGGCGGACCGCCCGCATGACGAAGACAGTGCCAGCGAGGGGGTGCTGTACAGCTTGCAGGCGCGGGACATTCAGGATGTCCTGGCTTACCTGACAGCGATCCAGGAGGTGCAACCCTGAGGCTCAGAGCCGTTGCCAGACCTGCCAGCGTTCGCGACCGGCAAAGACCGGCAGCGAGTCGCTGACTGCGCGGTCCTCACGGCAGACGAAGCCTGGCGTCAGCAGCGCCGCCAATTGCTCGGGCAGGATGCCGAACGGTGGGCCCCGCAACTCCTCGCTGAAAAAGAAGTAGCCGGCGAGTTGGCCGCCGGTGGGCAGCAGCTCGGCGACCCGACGCCCGTACTGCGGCCACAGGTGGCGCGGCAGCGCACAGAGGAAGGCACGCTCGTAGATGAGGTCGAAAGGCCCTGTCGCGACGAAGGAAAAGAAGTCGGCCGCGAGCAGAGTTCCGCACCACGAGTCGCCAACGCTCCTGCGGGCCAGTTCGATGGCGGCGGCCGAGAAGTCGAGCGCGGTTACCTGCCAGCCCTGCTGGTCGAGGTACGCGGCGTCAAAGCCGCTGCCGCAGCCAGGAACGAGGACCCGTGGTCGGCGTCGCGGCTGCGTCGGTGCTGCAGCGCCGGCGGTCGGCGCGCAAGTGCGGACAAACTGGCGCAATTCCAGCGGTGCGGCACCGGCTTCCCACGGCGTGATGCCGCTGCGGAAGCGATGATCCCAGAAGGCGGCAAGTTCCGGCCGCTGGCAGGCTGGCTTTTCGGACAACTCCGTACTCTCCTTGCTAAAATCAGTGCCGCCCGCATCGCGCCAAGGGGTCGATGCGGGCTTCGCGTGCCGGGTGTCCGGCCAATGCTCCCTGCCGGAATCCTGCCGTGATGAGTGCTTTCCCAGTCCAGTCTCGTATCGTCATCGCCTCGCGCGAATCGCGCCTCGCCATGTGGCAGGCGGAACACATTCGCGCCCGCCTGAGCGGATTATATCCAGGGACGGTGGTCGATATCCTCGGCATGAGCACTCGTGGCGACCAGATCATCGATCGGCCGCTGGCGGCGATTGGTGGCAAGGGCCTGTTCATCAAGGAGCTCGAGGTCGCCATGCAGGATGGCCACGCCGATCTCGCGGTTCATTCGCTCAAGGATGTGCCGATGGAGATGCCCGAGGGCTTCGTGCTGGCGGCGATCTCGGCGCGCGAGAATCCCTGCGACGCCTTCGTCTCCAGTCGCTTTGCCGGTGTCGACGAGCTGCCGGCGGGTGCCGTTGTCGGCACTTCGAGCCTGCGGCGGGCGGCCATCCTGCGCGCCTGCCATCCGCGACTGCTGATCCGGAGTCTGCGCGGCAACCTTGATACGCGCCTGCGCAAGCTCGATAGCGGAGACTACGACGCGATCATCCTGGCGGCGGCCGGCCTGATCCGTCTCGGATTGGCGGAGCGGATCAGGTCGCTGCTGACGCCCGAGCAGTCGCTGCCGGCTCCCGGCCAGGGAGTCCTTGGCATCGAAGTCTGCAGCGCGCGAGCGGACATCGCAGCGCTCGTTGCGCCGCTCAGCGATCCTGTGACGGCGCACTGCGTGCGTGCCGAACGCGCCTTTTCGCGCGCACTCGGCGGCAGTTGCCAGGTTCCACTGGCCGCCCATGCCGTGCCCGAGGGCGACCACCTCTGGTTGCGGGGTTGGGTGGCGACGCCGGACGGTGGGCAGATGGTTCGCGGAGAGCTGCGCGGCAGCCGGACCGACGATGAGGCGATCGGTTGCTCGCTGGCACAGATGCTGCGCCAGCAGGGGGCCGACGCGATCCTGCAGCAGCTTGCCGCCGCCTGATGGCGCATTCGCTGGATGGCCGGACGATCGTTGTCACGCGTCCGCGGCCGCAGGCGTCGCAGCTGGCTGCCTGGATCGGCGAGCAGGGTGGCGAGGCGCTGGTCTTTCCGCTGCTCGAGATCTCTGCCGCGGCCGACCTGGCCCCGTTGCAGGCGGCGATCGATCGTCTGGACACCTACTCGCTGGCGATCTTCATCAGCCCGAATGCCGTCGACCACAGCCTGCCGGCGGTACTGGCCCGCCGCCAATGGCCGCCGGCGCTGCGGCCGGCGGCCATTGGCCCGGGGACGGTGACGGCGCTGGCCGCATACGGCATCGGCGAGGTGCTGCTGCCCTCGGATCGTTTCGATTCCGAAGCCCTGCTCGCCCTTGCCGGCCTGCAGGCCGCAGTGGTAAGACAGCGTCGGGTGCTGATCCTACGTGGGGACGGAGGGCGTGAACTGCTGGCCGACACCTTGCGCGAGCGTGGCGCACAGGTCGACGCGGTTGCCTGCTACCGGCGCCACGCGCCAGCGGACGCGGCACCTCTGCAGGCGCTCTGGCACGCTGGCCGACTCGACGCGATCATCATTTCCTCGAGCGAAGGCTTGCGGCATCTGGTCGGTCTGCTCGACGAGCATTGTCTTGCCTGCCTGCGCAACACTCCGGTATTCGTGCCGCATCAGCGAATAGCCGAGTCCGCGCGTGCGTTCGGTCTGCAGCAGGTAATCCAGAGCGGTCCCGCCGATGCCGGAATCATGGCGGCGGTAGTTGCCCACGACTGGCGGCGAGAGTGATCGAAACCCCTGCATCTGCGGCGTCGCCGCCGCACCCTCGCGCAGCTGCGGTGCAGTCGCCATGACGCGCCGGCCCGTTCGCTCCGCGGGCGATTAGAGCCAGTCGCGTGCCGGCAGCATGTCGTAGAGGACTGCCTCAGCGCTTCCGGGTTCGGGTTGCCAGTCGTAGCGCCACTTGACGATCGGCGGCAGCGACATCAGGATCGACTCGGTACGGCCGCCCGATTGCAGGCCAAAGAGGGTGCCGCGATCCCAGACCAGATTGAACTCGACGTAGCGTCCGCGCCGGTAGGCCTGGAAATCCCGCTCGCGTTCGCCGTAGGGCGTCTCGTGTCGCTTGGTGACGAGCGGCAGGTAGGCGTCGGGAAACGCATCGCCAACCGATCGGGTGAGAGCGAAACAGCGCTCGAAGCCACCTTCGCATAGGTCGTCGAAGAAGATGCCGCCAACGCCGCGCGGCTCGTTGCGGTGCTTGAGGAAGAAGTACTCGTCACACCACTTCTTGTAGCGTGCGTGACAGTCTTCGCCAAAGGGCTGCAGGGCGTCGCGGCAGGCGGTGTGGAAGTGGCGCACGTCTTCGACGAACGGGTAGTAGGGCGTCAGATCCATGCCACCGCCAAACCACCAGACCGGCGCCGCGTCGTTGCGCGTGGCGAGCAGCGCCCGCACGTTCATGTGCGCGGTCGGGCAGAAGGGATTCTCCGGATGCAGAACCAGCGAAACCCCCATCGCCGCGAACGCGCGTCCGGCGAGTTCGGGTCGTTTGGCTGTTGCCGAGGCCGGCAGCGCGGCGCCGCTGACTTCCGAGAAGGCGATGCCGCCGCGTTCGAAGACGCGCCCGCCTTCGATGATGCAGGTACAGCCGCTGCCGCTGAGCGGCGCGCCCGCCTCCTTCTGCCAGCGATCGACGCGAAAGCGCCTGCCGCCGCTGCCCTCGATCGCTTCGGCTGCCGTCACGAGGCGTGTCTGCAGGCCGCAGAAATAGTCCCGGAGGCGGTGGGTTTCGATCATCGGCGGTCCGTTGTCCTGACTGTCACCCGCCTCCGGGACGGGCCGCCGTTCATCGGCTGGCAGCCCGGTGGCCGATGTCGCGGCGGTACTGCATGCCATCGAAGTGAATGCGGGTGATCAGGTCGTAGGCTCGTTTCTGCGCCTGTCTGACGTTCTCCGCCAGCGTTGTCACACAGAGCACGCGGCCACCGGCGGTCATGATCCGGCCGTCTGTCTTCTCGCTCGTGCCGGCATGGAAGACGTGACTGTCGTTGCTGTTGCCCGGCAGGCCGCTGATGGGGTCTCCGGTACGCGGGGCAGCGGGATAGTTGGCGGCCGCAAGAACGACTCCGAGGGCGACTCGTCGATCCCAACTGGCCTCGACGAGGTTGAGCCGGCCGGCGACAGCGTGCTCGAGCAGGTTGAGCAGATCACTCTGCAGACGCATCATGATCGGCTGCGTCTCCGGGTCTCCGAGGCGGCAGTTGAACTCGACCGTCTTCACCGAACCATCCCTGCCGACCATCAGGCCGGCGTAGAGAAAACCGGTGTAGGGGATGCCGTCGGCAGCCATGCCGCGAACCGTCGGCAGGATGATCTCGCGCATCGCCCGTGCGTGCACCTCGGGGGTCACGACCGGTGCCGGCGAGTAGGCGCCCATGCCGCCGGTGTTGGGGCCGGTATCGCCGTCACCGATCCGCTTGTGGTCCTGGCTTGACGCCAGTGGCAGGACGTTGCGGCCATCCACCATGACGATGAAACTGGCTTCCTCGCCATCGAGGAACTCCTCGATGACCACTCTGGCCACGCTTCCGTCCCGCGTCGCTTCCCGTTCGGCAGGCGGCAGCATCTGGTCGATCGCGGCGTGTGCCTCGGCGAGATTGCTGGCGACGACCACGCCTTTGCCGGCGGCGAGGCCGTCAGCCTTGACGACGATCGGTGCGCCCTGCTCGTCTACGTATGCGTGTGCCGCTGCGCGTTCGCTGAAGCTGGCGAAGCGGGCGGTCGGGATGTTGTGCCTGAGCATGAAGCGCTTGGCGAAATCCTTCGAGCTCTCGAGTTGAGCGGCTTCGCGTGTCGGACCAAAAATGGTCAGGCCGCGGGCGCGAAAGAGGTTGACGATGCCGGCGGCGAGGGGCGCTTCCGGACCGACGACGGTCAGCCGGACATTCTCCCGTTGAGCGAAATCGGCGAGTTCCTGAGGGCTGCTCAGCGGCACGTTCTGCAATCCATTCTCGCGCGCCGTGCCGGCGTTGCCCGGGGCAACGAACACCTTCACCAATCCGGGCGTTTTCGCCAGTCGCCAAGCCAGCGCGTGTTCGCGACCGCCGGAACCGATTACGAGCAGTTTCATCTGCATCCTCTCCCTCTCCCACTGCCGACAGCCGGGCGCTTGGGTGGCGGCCCTTCCCGCACACCGTGCCCGACGCCGGCCCGCCGGGCCTTCAGTGCCGGAAATGGCGAGCGCCGGTGAACACCATTGCCAGTCCATGCTCGTCGGCCGCTGCAATCACCTCCTCGTCCCGCATTGAGCCCCCGGGCTGGATGACCGCTTTCGCGCCCGCAGCCGCGAGCACGTCGAGGCCATCGCGGAAGGGGAAGAAGGCGTCCGAAGCAACGCATGAGCCGGCGAGGTCGAGGCCGGCACTGCTTGCCTTGCTGGCGGCGATGCGCGTCGAGTCGACGCGGCTCATCTGGCCGGCACCAACGCCGAGGGTCATGCCGCGACCGCAGAAGACGATGGCGTTGGACTTGACGAACTTGGCGACGCGGTAGGCGAAGAGGAGGTCCTCGATCTGTGCCGATGTCGGCGCGATTCTCGTCACCACTTTCAGATCCGCTTCCTGGACGTTGAAGCGGTCGGCCGTCTGCAGCAGCAAGCCGCCGCCTACGCGCTTCATCTCGTGGGCGTGATAGACGCCGCGCGCCAGAGGCAGTTCGAGCACCCGCAGGTTCTGCTTGCCGGCCAGCAGCGCCCGCGCGGCATCGGTGAACGCCGGCGCGAGGAGGACCTCGACGAAATGCTTGTGCGCGTTCATCGCTTCCACGACGTCGGCGTCAACCGCAGCGTTGAAAGCAATGATGCCCCCGAACGCGGACGTCGAGTCGGTCTGGAAGGCCTTTTCGTATGCCCCGACCAAGGTCGGGTCGATGGCAACGCCACACGGATTGGCGTGCTTGATGATGACGCATGCCGGCGCGTCGAAAGTCTTTACGCACTCCCACGCGGCGTCGGCGTCGGCGATGTTGTTGTAGGAGAGGTCCTTGCCCTGCAATTGGCGATAATTGGCGATCGCTCCCGCGACCGGTGTCGGATCGCGGTAGAACGCCGCCTGCTGATGCGGATTCTCGCCATAGCGAAGCGTCTCGACACGGTCGAAGGCGAGCTGCAGGTGTGTCGGGAAAGCCTGTGGCTGCTGGTCGGGGTCGAGCGAAGTCAGCCAGTTGGCGATCGCCGCGTCGTAGCGGGCGGTATGCACGAAAGCCTTGCTGGCGAGAGCGAAGCGGGTCTCGAGGCTGAGCGCGCCATCGTTGGCCGCCATTTCGGCGAGCAGCGTCGGGTAGTCGTCGGGGTCACTGACTACCGCCACGCCGGTGTAGTTCTTGGCTGCGGAGCGGAGCATCGCCGGGCCGCCGATGTCGATGTTCTCGATGGCTTCGGCGAGAGTCACTCCCGCCCTGGCGACGGTTTCGCGGAAAGGGTAGAGATTGACGCAGACCAGATCGATCATCGGGATCGCATGCTGGTCAAGTGTCGCCATGTGCTCGGGGAGATCGCGGCGCGCGAGGATGCCGGCATGCACCTTCGGGTGCAGCGTCTTGACACGGCCGTCAAGCATCTCCGGGAAACCCGTGTAGTCGCCCACCTCGGTGACCGCCAGTCCAGCGTCCCGCAGCATGGTGGCGGTGCCACCGGTTGACAGCAGCCTGACGCCGTGGGCGACCAGTCCTCTGGCGAAGTCGAGGGCGCCGTTCTTGTTCGAAAGACTGAGCAGGGCTTGACGGATTTTCATGGTGGCAGGTAGGGCAAACAGGGTGGAGGGAGGCCGACACGACGCCTGGCGTGCGCAGGAACTCAGGTGATCAGTCGGTGGTGAAGCAGCTTCTTGCGCAGGGTGTTGCGATTGATGCCGAGAATCTCGGCAGCCAGGGTCTGGTTGCCGCCGGTCTGGAGCAGAACCACTTCGAGCATCGGTCGCTCGACACTGCGGATCACCATCTCGTAGACCGGCACCGGCTGCTCGCCGCCGAGTGTATGGAAGTAGTTTTCCAGTGCCTTGCGGACGCAGGTCGCGATGGCGTCATCGTCATCATGTACATGCTTCATGCGGCAAGTCCCTCGCAAGGGGTGTCGCCGGTTGCCAGCTCTGGCTGCGACGTGGCAGGCAGCCGTTCGTTGGCGTCAGCGAGTGCCAGGAAGAATTCGTCAACCGCCTGTCGCTGCTGCTCGACGGTCGGCAACTGGTTCATCTGGTGGCGAAAGAGGGCCGAACCGGGAAGCCCACGGGTGTACCAGGAGATGTGCTTGCGGGCGATGCCGACCCCCGTTTGCCGACCGTAGAACAGATGGACATCGTCCAGATGACGGAGCAGGACCTCGTGAATCTCGCTGACCCGCGGCGGCAACATGTGGCTGCCGGTGCTCAGGAAGTGTTCGACCTCGCGAAACAGCCAGGGTCGCCCCTGCGCTGCACGACCGATCATCACCGCATCGGCGCCGGTGTTGGCGAGCACCCATCTTGCCTTTTCCGGCGAGTCGATGTCACCGTTGGCGATCACCGGGATGTGAGCCGCCTCCTTGACCTGCCTGATCGTCTCGTATTCTGCCTCGCCGCTGTAGCCGCAGGCACGCGTCCGGCCGTGCATCGCCAGCGCGCGGACTCCCGACTCCTCGGCGATCTTCAGGATGCGCAGCGCGTTGCGGTTCTCGCGGTCCCAGCCGGTACGGATCTTCAGGGTCACCGGCGTCGCCGGCACGGCGTTGACCACCGCTTCGAGAATCCGTGAGACCAGCGGCTCGTCCCGGAGCAGGGCCGAACCTGCCATCACGTTGCAGATCTTCTTCGCCGGGCAGCCCATGTTGATGTCGATGATCTGTGCCCCGCGGTCGACGTTGTAGCGGGCAGCATCGGCCATCATCAACGGGCTGGCGCCGGCTATCTGTACCGAGACCGGCGCCACTTCGCCTTCGTGGTTGGCGCGGCGGCGCGTCTTCGCACTGCCATAGAGCAGCGAATTCGACGTCACCATCTCGGACACCGCGAGACCGGCCCCTAGCCGCTTGCACAACTGGCGGAAAGGGCGGTCCGTCACGCCAGCCATCGGCGCGACAAAGAGCTGGTTGCGTAACGGAAAACCGAGGAACTGCATGGTGGCTGGCGTTGGGAGCGTGCGTCGGGAGAGCGGAATTCTACCCCGATTCTGCCCCTCGGACAGGCTGTTCGTCCGCGCCGCATCACAGCCCGCTGCAGGTTGCCGGCCCGCCGGTCTGATGACCCCGGAAGCGCCCCGTTGGCGGGCCGACCGTCGCTGCTTCAAGTCGCGCCCAGCCGGACGAGAGCGATCAGCGACAGGTTGAGGGTGAGAGTCGTGCCCTCACAGGGGGAGCTCTCGACGCAAATGGAACCTTCCAGCCGCTGCTCGAAGCCCTGCACCTATGGCTCCAGAAGACCCGCCGATCGGTCGCCGACGCCGGTGTTCTCGCCAAGGCGATCGACGACAGTTTGCGGCGCTGGCCGGCCTTTGCCCATTATGGCAGCAACGGCTTCTTCCCGATCGACGACAACCCCGTTGGGAATGCCATTCGCCCGATCGCCATCGGCAAGAAGAACTGGCTGTTCGCCGGCTCCGAGACTGCCGGCCAACGCGCCGTGGCGATTCAATCGCTGCTCGAAACCGCCCGCCTTAACGGCCTCGAGTCCATGGCCTGGTTGACCGACACCCTGGAGAAACTGCCCTCCTGGCCGAACCGCCGCGTCGACGCCCTGCTGCCGCTCAAAAAGCCAATGTGATCGTGCGCGCCATGGGTGGGTGCGCTGAACGCTTAGCGAAGCAAAGGAGCGCCAACGCACTATCTCTGCCCTCAAGCGGCGTGCTGCCGCTCTTGGCTTCGAAATCAGCCCGCTGACGGTTAGCGCATGAACACTACCGTCGCCTGGCTTGTTTCTGGAGAGAGTGATCAGGGCGCGCAATGCCCATGTGGCGGATTCCGGCTCCTGCTGCTCATCCCGGACCAGCAGTTCAACCTTCCGCTCGGCTCTGCCACCGGCCTGGTTGCGGAGTTTGACGGCCAACCGCACGGCATCGTGTCCCGCGATTCACAGATCGGCGACGCGGCCCGAAGTCCCGCCGCCGGACGTGATCCGGATCGGGTCCGGCGGCGCGCAGGCGGCGAGGAAGCAGATGGCCACGATGATATCGACCACATCAGGGAGCACACACTCTGGTTGAGAGGGACGCGCATCGGGAAGGCTCTATCGACGCAACACGCTGTCGGAAACAGGATGAGGGATCGCCACGAACTGGCGACAACGTGGACTTGGTGGCAGACTACATGGGGCCAGAAGGGACGTCGGCGCCGGGGGCGCGGCAACGAATGCAGCGCTGGCGGCACCAGGGTGCCGCGCGCGATTGCGCTTCCGGCAACGGTGGCGAAGGGTCGTGAACGCAGTGCCTCAGCCCTCGCAGAGGGTCGCCACCGGTGGTGGGGCGCCGCCACTCGGCGGTCAGCAATGGATCGGCACCACCACCGTTGGGCTTCGCGCACTGGCTGCCGCGGCGTAGCGGGTGCTCCCACCGGTTCGCTTGCCCGCGAGTGCTAGGGTCCATCGCTGCACAATCTCTCAGTGACGCCAGGCGTGACTGACGATCTCGCGAATGACGTGCAGACGGCGGTGGAAGAAGTGGTCCGCACCGGGAACGACGACCACCGGCAGTTCAAGCGGCTTGGCCCATTCGATGACGTTGGCCAGCGGGACGGTCGCATCCTCGGAGCCATGGATGACGATGGTGTCTGCCGGCACGGCCTTGGTGTGGTAGCGACGGGCCCCTTCGACGAAGCCGGAAGCAGTGCCGACGAGCACCAGTCGCTGGGCGGGATGGCCCGCCTCGAGCAAGGCCTCGGCGACGCGCGTCTGCACGTAGGCGCCGAAGGAAAAGCCTGCCAGCGCGACCGGCAGGTTGCCATAGCGGCACTTGGCTTCCGCCAGTACGGCGAGCAGATCTTCAGTCTCGCCGCGACCCTCGTCATGCTTGCCTTCGCTAAGGCCGACACCACGGAAGTTCGGCCGCAGAGCAACGTAGTCGAGATGGTTGAAGGTGCGTGCCAGTGTCTGCACCACCTTGTTGGTGTTGCCACCGCCGAAAAGCGGATGCGGGTGGGCAATGAGCGCAATGCCGCGCGGTGCGCCGGGGTTTTCGACCGTGATGTCGATCTTGCCGAGGGGGCCATCGATCAGCAGATGTTCAGCGGCTATTCTCATTCCTCAGCTACCTTTCTCTGTAGGTGTCGCTTCCACACGCGGTATCGGCGGTACAGCGGGCGCGCGGCGTCCCGCCGCCATCGCTCGGCCGCCCGTCGACCTGTGTCATGGTTCGCGAAACGGATCTGTGGCTGCCGATCGCGACGTCCCGGCGAACTGCCAGACGACCTCGTCGTCGACAGCGTAGAGGGCGCACGAGCGGCGCGCAGCACGCTCGCAGTTGTCGAGCGCCGCTGCCAGCGCGTCCGGGCCACCCTGTGCCCACCCGACGTTGCCGGTGGTTGCGATGGCGAAGGCACGCGGGAATGGCAATCCGAGAAACCGTCGGTAGAGTTCACTGCGGTGGTCGTCCACATACGGCAATGCCTCGCTGTCGTCGAGCTTGGTGTAGCTGCTTCGCTGCGGCCTCGGTGTCGACCCGGGGCTGAAGCGAAGCTCGGTTGGCAGTCCGATTTCGCGCAGGAAGCGTTCGCTTTCCGGCCACCAGATCGGTATGCCTTGCGGGCTGGTGAATATCACTTGTGCGTCGCCAGCGGCGAGGGACACATGGGTGACCAACGCGGCCTGACCACCCGCGTCACGGTAGGCGCGCAACATGCGCTGTGGCAACTCGCGTCCCCAGTAGCTGTCGTCGTCTGCGTAGAACCACAGTGACGGCACCGTGCTGCGCGTGCCAAAGGCGGCGAAAGCTTCGACCAGAGACTCTTCCCAAGCACACCCGGCACCGTTCTGGGGCGCTCCTCCAGCAAGATTCAGGACGCCACGCAGGCCCGGAAAGCCGGTTGCAGCCGCGGCCATTGCCGTCATTCCGCCTTCCGACTCGCCGACGAGCAATATGCGGTCGGGATCGACGTCTGGTCGTCGGCGCATCTCGCGCAGAAAGGCGATGATCGTTTCAGCCTGCAACCGTGCGTTGCTTTCGATCTTGCAGCGGGGGACGACGTAGCTGCCGCCAGACTTGGAGAAGCCCGGCCGCATCGGTATCGCCACGAGATAGCCACGCTGCAGGAATTCGCGACTGGCGACGAGATAACGGGCGCGCGGGTCAAAGCGCGGGTCGCCGGACAGCCGGCCATGGTTGATGACCACCAGTGGAAAAGGACCCGGGCCTGGGGGTACGAACAAGGTTGTTTCGAGTTCGACGCTTGACGAGCCAGTGCCTATGGCCAGCATGCGTACCTCTTCGTTGAGCCGCGCCGGCAGCTGGGGCATCTCCTCGGCGGCCGCCGGAACGCCGGTAGAAAACAGGTGCGTCAGCACGGCGAGGAGCAGGCGAGGCAGCGGACTTCTCATCGTCTCTCCGGGAGGATGGTTGGGGTGGTCTCGGCTGGGCGCGAACCGCCCTCGCTGTTGGAGCTCAGGGCCACAGTAGTCAATCGCCGATCGTCCTGCGCGGCGTTGGCAGCGCGCTTGCTAACCCACATCCGACCCTGTTGGCGGATGACGCTGCCGATGTCGGTCAGCGGCGGGCCAACGGACCCCGGACATTCAGATGCGCAAGCGGTCGACCACCCGTCCGTGCAGCAGGTGCTCCTGAATGATTTCCTCGATGTCTTCGTTGTCAACATAGCTGTACCACACCCCCTCCGGGTAGACCACCAGGACCGGGCCGTGGTCGCAGCGGTCGAGGCAGCCAGCCTTGTTGATGCGCACCTTGCCCGCGCCCTTGAGACGCAGTTCGCCGATTCGGTCCTTGGCGTAGGTCTGTGCCGCTGCCGCCCCGGAATTGTTGCAGCAGGTCTCCCCCTCGCCTCGCTGATTGCAGCAAAAAAAGACGTGATGCCTGAAATAGCTCATGAAGGCGGTTCCTCCGGTTGGATTGCTGGCAAGTTTGCTGGATCTTAACCCAGTCGCACCGAAATTCAGACTTCCTGATCTCGCAGGAAAGGCGGATGGCCCTGTTCCGCCTGTTGCGCTGGGGCGAAGGGGAGCAGGTGGACTGCCAGAACTGGACATGGCGCACCGGCACCATCTCCGCCCGACCCGCAGGATCCGGCTCTGTGCGGGCTGGCAGGATGATTTCTCGGTCACCTCCGGAACGATCTGCGCCTTCCATGAACTGCCCCCACGGCTGTGCCTCGCGGCGGCGATCCTGTTCACCAACGCCTCAGCGATGCGGGTTTCACCGTCAGCCGGCCGTGGCTGACGCAGATCGCCCAGCAAGGGTCGGCCCTGCTCGAGGCGATCCACGAGGCGCAGTTGGCGTCGATTCGCGAGTCCAGGGTCAAGGCGATGGATGAAACGCCGATCAAGGCCGGACACGGCGGGCCCGGGAAGCTGAAGCGAGGCTATTTCTGGCCCGTCCATGGAGAACGCGACGAGATCTGTTTCCCCTTCTTCGAGAGCCGCGAGATCAAGCACGTCGAGGCAGCGCTGGGGCTGACGCCTGCCGAGCGAGCGGTGCTGCTGTCGGATGGCTACCACGCCTATGCCCACTATGCGGCGAAGACCGGGATCACGCATGCCCAGTGCTGGACGCACACCCGTCGTGGCTTCTTCGAGGCGCAGGCCGCCGAACCGGAAGCCGGAGCCGAGGCGCTGGCGCTGATCGGCGAGTTGTATCAGGTCGAGGAAGACATCCGCCAGGCCGGGCTGAGTGGCGAGCGCAAGAAGGATCATCGGCTGGCGCATGCCAGGCCGGTCGTCGAGCGCTTCTTCGCCTGGATCGATGAACGGTTCGCGGCGCAGGGTCTGCTGCCGAGCAATCCGCTGACCAAGGCGCTGGCCTATGCCCGCGACCGCCGCTTTGGACTGGAAGTGTTTCTCACCGACCCGGACGTGCCGATCGATACGAATCATCTCGAGCGGGCCCTGCGCGTGATTCCGATGGGTCGCCGCAACTGGATGTTCTGCTGGACCGAACTCGGTGCCCGCCACGTCGGCATCCTGCAGAGCCTGATCGTCACCTGCCGGCTGCACGACATCAACCCGTATGACTACCTGGTCGATGTCCTGCAGCGCGTCGGACAGCACCCGGCCGACCGGGTCCACGAGCTCACGCCCCGCTGCTGGAAAGATCTCTTCGCCGCCAACCCGCTGCGCTCTCCCTTGCACCGGCAGGCTCCATGGGCGGGGCGAATGCCGCAGGGTTACGGCCAGGGTGCCGCTACGCGGCAGGCGACGCAGCACGTCAATGGCGTTCTTCCGCATCTGCTCGATCATGACGGTGGTCGCTTCCAGTCCCCGGCGGGCCGTCAGCGCCCCGCCTTGGGCCTCACGGAAGATGTCGAGAACCATGCGCTGGCATTCACGCGGCCGGCAGAAGCGGTTTCGCACCCTATGGCCCTTCGCCCGGATCGTCCGCAGGTCGAATTCCGGGGAAAACAGCTAGAGGGTCGCGTCGAGGTGGGCCAGATCGTCCGCCACACGTCCCATCTCCTTCCGGTGATGCTCGATCAGCTCCGCCAGCTCCGCGCGTTTGGTGATCAGGGCCACAACGACGTGGTTCTCTGCCATGAGAAATGCTCCCGTTCAGTGAAAACGAAAGCATTCTCGTGGAGCAGGCGGTCGGGTGCCGGGGGTGGTTGCTCCATAATGCCGCAGTTGACCACGCTGGCGCCCGACATAGTGCCCGGCATCCTGGATGGCCGCTTGCCGCACCACCTCATCGTGCATGAGCTGGCGATCAGTCCGCCGGTGCGATGAGCAGCGGGCGAAAATGGGTGCGGTTGGCGAGGACCCATCGCCGAACTGATCAGCCGTACCGAAGTCTATGCAATGTGGCCGCCGTACGTAACGCAGAGCGGCAACTCTGGATTCTCTGCGGTTCGCCCTTCGATCGACTGCGCGTGTCACTCCATTCCGCCGATCGACAACAAGGAGAAAGCATCATGACCGCCTTCAATGTCGTGCGCTTCCGGGTGAAGCCGGGGCGCGAGCAAGAATTTCTGGATGCGCATATGATGGTCTCGCGCGATTGGCCCGGCCTGAGGCGGGTCAACATGCTGCAGACGGGTGACAGCAGCTACTGCCTGATTGCCGAGTGGGACGACATGGACAGCCTTGCCAAAGCGCGGCCAAGAATGATCGCCACCCTAGATTCGTTCCGCGACACGCTTCAAGATCTGGGCGGCGGTCTGGGCGTTACCGATGCGGTCTCGGGGCCGGTGGTGCTGGACTTGAAATAGTACGTCGTGATCGGTGCCAAGCACGACTCTAGTAACGAACCGTCTCCCTCACACAAAAGGCGAGAATCGACCTCGTTGCCGAAGTGAGGCAAGTGGAAGTTGTGTAGCCGCTGACGACGCGTTGCAGCCTTTCACACGCGGAGCAACCGGACGCTGGCACGCTCCCTCCATCGGCGGCAACGCGTTCTCCGTCTGTTCCCACCGGATCGCTCACCTCTTGGGAGTCGCGGAGATCGATGCACGCAAGGCGTCACGCTCTTCCATGCTCGCTGCGGCGGGTTGCTGAAAGAACATTCGAATCATGCGTCTTTCGCCCAGCACTCGGCCCAGTTCCCGGATCACGCAGTAGTTGAGGATGACGACAAGCAGGATGATCTGGAGTGCCCAGAAGTGCGGCCACACGATTTCGTACAGTAGCTTTTCGTTGCCCGCGAGGATTCCTCCAGCCTCCTTGGTGAAGTCATAAAGCCGCTCCAGATAATGGATGAAGCTTGCGACAACATAGTAAATGATCGCCTTCCAGGCGATGTTGTAGATCAACGGCTTCTCCGGAAATCGATTGATTGGCGGCCAATGGTCGGCGAGCAAGACCGACTTGCCAATGATCAGCGCGGCGAGCGCGATTTGGGCCGACGAGGTGACCGGTAGCCCCGTGCCCTTTGCCATCAGGACTCTGACCAAACCGACGATGTGCAGAGCGACCAAGAAGAAGATGGTTGGTGGCAATACAGCCAGAAGTTCTTCCTTCAGCTTTTCGACAGCCTTGTTCACTGCAGTCACTCCTATGTCTTACCGGCGGTGCTGTTTTCACTTACACAGTGATGGCCGGTTTTCGGCTGATACGCGCAGCATCTTGGCAGGTCGAGCCGACCCGTTCCGTTCCAAGGCTTGATCCACGAGGATGCGGGCGTTAGGCGACAAACGCGAAATCTGTTCCGCCAACAACCTTGCCCTTGCTGCTCCGATGACAGGAGGTGCATCTGCGCGGGCTTGCCAGGACGGGCGGCCCGAGGCGAATACCGCGGGCCCACCTCTAGTAGCAACTCTGAGGCTGGCGTTGGCGCGCGCCACCCGACAGTTCCGCCAGCATGAACTTCCAGAACGACGGTGGGTCGCTGCCGCTCCTATGTTCCCACCCGCTTCAACTCGGGCGGGTTCCACGTGCCCGCGCCAGGTGGCAGGATCGATGGCGGCTCGGTCTTCGGCCAATAAAGGCGCATCACCAGGTAGATGGGGCCGTCCGGCGCGGGCAGCCAGTTCGACTCCCTGTCCTTTCCGGGCGACTCCTTCTGGACATAGAGAGTGAGCGAGCCGTCCGCGTTCTTCTTCATCGCTGGCAGCATCGGCGAGTTGATCAGGTAGCGGTCGATCGGGTTCTTGATCAGGAACTGGGTCTTCCCGTCGTACATCGTCACTGACCAGAAGGCGTCGACGGGCGGGAACTGGTCCTTGGCAAACGTCAGCGTGTACTTGTGCTTGCTGCCGTCGAGCACTTCGCCGTTCGCCAGCGTCTTGGTGAGAGGATACATGGCTTCGACGGCATCGTTGCCATAGATGCCGCCCTTGGCGGCCGCGGCGCGCTTCAGCCAGTCGCCGTTGTAGAACGCGCGGTCGCCGAACAGCGAGCCGACCTTCCAGCCGTTGATGTCCTTCTGCCCGGCCTCCAGATACTTCTCGATCTTGCTGTCGCCTTCCTTCATCGCCAGCAGGATGGCGGCCTTGTGCTCAAGCGAAAGGTCTTTGAAGTTGAACTTCTTGCCGGGGCCGATGCCGATGCTGGCGAGCTTGGCGCGGATCGCTTCTTCCTCGGGCCCGGCCGGCGCGAATTGCAACGCAAAGTCCAGGTAATCGAAGAAGTTGGTCTTGACCATCTCCTTGTCGATCTTCGGGAAATCTATCGCCGGCGCCGCTGGAGGAGCGGGTTGCTTGAGATACGCCGACAGCGGCTGAACCGTGTAGCCTGCCTGCACCTTCTCGACGTTGGGCATGTCTTTGGGGTCGATGAGTTGCGTGCGGTACGCGGCGAGGGAGAAATCGGTGGTCGAGCGGAACACCTTCTTGATGCCCGCCGGTGTTTCACCCTTCCAATTCGGCCCGACGACCAGGTAGTCGCCGGCGTCATTGCCGGTGGCGCGGCTGCCGATGTAGCCGTAGTTGAAGGTGTTGCCGTCGTTCAGCATCACCGAGTAGTAGCGGTTCTTGTCCACCGCCGGTACCGAGAGCACCAGCGGCTCGGCGCGCAGGTCCATCCACAGCAAGGAGTAGGGCGTGTCACTGTTGGGCGTCACGATTGCCGTGTCCTGGTAGGTGAAGACGCGGGCCTCGTTGTGGATCTGGTTGAACGGCGCTTTCCACTGGCCCGAGTTCTTGTCGATCACATACTCATACATGACCGCGTAGTTCATCACGATCGGCAGGCCGTAGATGAAAGCTTCCTCAGCGATGGCCTTGACCTCCGCGATGCCAGGCGCAGGTACGCCGGCGGCCGCGTCCTTCTTCGCCGCTTGCGTGACGGGGTCGGCGGGTTTGTTGCAGCCGGCCAGCAGCCCGGTGGCGATGGCGACGCCCATGGCGCCACTGAGCAGTGCGCGTTTCAACATTGCGCTTGCCTCCGCGGACGCGATGTCGAAAATTCGGGGACTGTGGCCATTTGTCGTGTTCTCCACCAAGAGTCGAAGAAGTAGGTCG
Organism: Candidatus Accumulibacter similis; assembly: GCA_013347225.1. Lineage (NCBI taxonomy): Bacteria > Pseudomonadati > Pseudomonadota > Betaproteobacteria > Candidatus Accumulibacter > Candidatus Accumulibacter similis. The sequence goes on from CP054595.1 coordinate 811,180, forward strand.
CCCATTGCGCGACGGTTGGATCATATTTTAAGCTATGCATGGCAACACGCAAGTTGTGACAACCAGACAATGGGGAGGCGCCAATGCAAGCGATTCCGAGTTATCGATGTTTCTCCGTCCTCGCGATCGTGGCGAGCTTTCTGACACCAGCCCGTGAGCGAACGTCGCTCGAGGTCGTTCGGGGGTGGATTTGTGCACTCGCCGGAGCGCTGGGGATCGTTCTTGCCTCCACACCGGCCGCGGCGCAGGGCCATCCCGAACTGGAAGCCAACGCGCGCGCGGCCCTGAGCAGCCTCGAGGCGCAAGATCCCCTCGCTGCCGCGCTCGCAAGGCGCGCGGTCGCCGTCTTGGTGTTTCCGGAGGTAACGAAGGCGGGGTTCCTGATCGGCGGTGAATACGGCAACGGCATCATGTTCCGGGGCGAACGCTTCGCCGGGCACTACAACACCGCCGGCGTATCGTACGGACTGCAGGCGGGCGCGCAGACCTTCGGCTACGCGTTGTTCTTCATGAACGAGCGGGCCTTGCAGTCTTTGGATGACGCGGGCGGTTTGCAGGTCGGCGTCGGCCCGAGTGTCGTCGTTCTGGATCAGGGCAAGGCCAAGTCACTTACATCGGAGATGCTGACCAGCGACGCGTATGCCTTCGTCTTCGGTCAGCAAGGACTGATGGCGGGTGTCGGTCTGGAGGGCACCAAGATCACCAAGCTTGGCCAGTAATCAGCAACAGCCGAAGCGCGCTGACGTCGAAATGCCGAACACGGTAGCGGCCACAGTGTGGTGAGTCGTCGAACGCGGGTGTGGCAGGTGGCGAGCCGGGCCTCTTTGCCACGACTCGCCGAGCCCTGCTCCGATGCTTGGCCAGCATCTGATCTTCGTCGTCTCCGTCGCAGCGGTGGTCGCTCCGCTGCTGGCGTCGACGCACGAGGGACCGCGAGTACCCGTCGTCGTGACCGCCGTGTTGCCCGGAGAGTCCCCATTGGGCCACAGGTCATGCGCTTGACCGAATTCGAGTCCTTCATGTCTGTATCCACGCCGCGCACCACACGCCGTGCAATTTTCTGCAAGGTGAGCCACTGCGGAGCTAAGAGCATCGTGCCGGGCCCAGGCGAAGTACTCGGCGATGCGGTCGTGGACGTGCTTGGCGAGATCGCGGATCTCCTCGACGGTCCCTCCGGTCAGGACCCGGTGGGCCCACCATGCGACGCTGACCAGGTCGGGGAAGGGCCAGTAGGAAACTTCACCCGCTGAGGGGTCAAAATGCATGAACTTCAGGCAAATGCGAATCATATGGCCTCCCATGTTCGGAATGCGTCGGCAAGTACATCGCGCCGACCACTGCGCATGACTCGATCTTCGCGCAACGCGAGGGTCTCTGAAGCGATCGTCTCGATTCGGACCGGGGGTAGACCACACGCGGGAGTGGCGCATTGCCATTTCAATGTGCACGACAACGCAACAAGGACGCCCAGTCTCCTACGCGGCTCGCGCTGTCGAGAACCACTCAGCCCAATAGTCGATGCAGGCGCGCATCTTGGGCAAGCGGTGCCGTTCCTGCAGCATGAGCGCGTGCAGGGGCACTTGTTGACTGTCGATCTGATCCTGCAATATGGGGACCAAGTCGCCCCGTCGGATCAGTTGAAGGGCCAGCAGGTCCATCACACGCCCGATACCCACGGCATGCCGCACCATGGCCAATGTCAGCATGATGTTGTTGCTGCGAGTATGGCCCCGAGCTTGGTAGAAGCACTCCCTGCTGCCAGCGCTACTGAGTGGCCAGCGATTCCTCTGCGGATTCGCCGTGTAGGCAGTAAGCGTCCGACACAGCCACCCCTCCGGGGCGACTTGCTCAGCCTGTCGTCTTCAGTGGCAACAGTTCGTCGATGCGGCTGTTCGGCCAGTTTGGGAGCTTTTCGAGGGTCTCGGTGAGCCAGGCCATCGGTTCGATCCCGTTCAGGCGAGCCGTCTCGAGCAGCGACTGGATCGCGGCAGCGCGTTGGCCGGCAGTCTCGGAACCCGCGAACAGCCAGTTCTTCTTCCCGAGTGCGATCGGACGAATCGCATTCTCCACGGGGTTATTGTCGATCGGGTAGAACCCGTTGCCCGCATAACGAGCCAGCGCCGGCCAGCGCCGCAGACTGTAGTCGATGGCCTTTGCCAGAGCACCTCCGTCGGCGACCGACCGACGGCTACTCAGCAGCCACAAATGCAGGGCCTCGAGGAGCGGCTGACTCGTTTCTCGTCGCCGTCGAGCCCGTTCCTCAACCGTCGCTTCCTTGTTCGCCGCCTCGACGGCATACAGTTCGCCGATTCGGCGCAGTGCTTCGGCGGCGATCGGATGCTGATTGGCCTGGTGGAGGTCGAAGAACTTCCGCCGGGCATGCGCCATGCAGGCGAGTTCGATCACCTCGCCGCGAAACAGGGCCTGGTAGCCCGCGAATTCATCGACCATCAGCGCGCCTTGCCAGTCGCGCAGGAACTCCACCACATACTTCCCGCCCCGGCCGGGCTGGTAGTCGAAGACGCTGATCGGCGGATCGCTTGCCAAGGCATTGCTGCGATACGCCCAGAGATGGGCCCGCCTGGTCTTTCCATTGCCCGGATCGAGTTGCTGCACCGGGGTTTCATCGGCATGCAACACCGCGCCCTGGCGGAGCAGTTCGGCGAGGCGCAGCCAGAGCGGTTCCAGGGCGACACCGGTACGGCCGACCCAGTCGGCCAGCGTCGAACGCGAGAGGGTCACCCCCGACCGGGCGGCCTGCCGTTCGAGACGATACAGTGGCAGGTGATCGGCGTACTTGCTGACCATCACCCCGGCCAGCAAGGCCGGTGCCGCCAAACCGCCATCGATGACCGAAGCGATGGCCGGTGCGGCGATGACGGTCTCGCAGGGCCGGCAGGCGTACTTGGGATAGATGTGGCGCTCGACGAAGAACTCGGCGGGGACGATGCTGAGCTTCTCGGTCACGTCCTCGCCGATCCGCACCAGCGCCTGACCACATTGTCCGCAGGTGCAGGTTTCGGGCTCGTGCAGGTGCTCGACGCGCGGCAGTTGCTCGGGCAAGGGCTGACGGCCGGCGCGTTCGCGTTTGGCTTTCTCGGGGAGCGGCAGATGCGGCCCCATCGCGGCCGCCTGGCGCTGTTCGGCGAGGCGCGCTTCGCAGGCGGCGACGTCGGCAGCCAGGGTTTCGTCGAAGAGGTCGCGTTCGCTGGCGGTCAGGGATTCGCTCTTGACGCCGAATTTCATCCGCCGCAGATGGGCCAGTTCGAGGGTCAGCTTCTCGATCCTGGCGTCACGCCAATGAATCTCCGTGGCGCGGGTATCGAGCTGCTCAAGCAGGCCACTGACCCGCTTCTCGACCCAGGAGAGCAGTTCCGAAGAGGGCGAGAAAGGGGCAAGTTCGCTGGCCAAATCCATGCTGGATGACACCATGAAGATGTGCGCCAGGGATCTCGAAACCACTGATTTGGCGTAAGTTCTTGAGGGACTTCAGTGCTCTGGACTTGCCAGTGGGCGGGCGCCGGGGCGTCGCGGCGCTGCCAGTCGACGCCGGCGACGAGCCAGAGCCATTGCGCTGCCGAAAGGGCAAAAACGGGGTCACTGGCGCTGGGCCAAATGAAGGCGCCGCGGTGCAACCGGCGTTGCGACAGCCAGACGCCAGTGCCGTCCCAGACCAGGAGCTTGAGCCGGTTCCGGCGCCGGTTGGTGAAGGCATAGGCAGTACCGTCACAGGGCGTGCGCCCGAGGCTGGCCTGGATGCGGGCCGACAGGCCATCGCTACCCGAGCGCATATCGACCGCTTCGACTGCCAGCCAGATGCGCTCCGGCGTGGGCCCGGGCGGAACGGTCATCGGCGCTCTCCGCACAGCGCACGCAGCCAGTCGGCTGCCAATCCTCACAAGTTAGCATATCAGCATATTGCGCGTTGGGCCTTGCGTCGACCGTGCTCCTGCGCCAAAATAGCTCTGTAACCAATTGTTTATAAAGGAGAAGCGCATGACGGACTGAATATGCGAATATACTGGGTAGGCTCTCCAAGTATCTGTTTTCACAAGAGTTACTGCAAGTGGCTCGCCTCGACGCCAAACACTTCACCCGCTGCCGAACCCTCACCCTGCCAACGGTCCTCAGTTTTCTGCTCTCCAGCGTCCACGCCGCCGTCCAGTCGGAACTCGATCAGTTCTTCGCCAACCTGCGCAATCGCGCCGACTCGGTTCGTGAGGTGACCGCCCAAGCCTTCTACCAGGCGCGTTACAAGATCAGTGCGCTGGTGTTCGGCGAGGTCAATCAGCACCTCATGGAACTGGTGGAGGAACACTTGTCGATCCCGCGCTGGAGAGGCTTGCGAGTGGTCGCGGCGGATGGCAGCGCGGTTCGCCTGACGATGATGAAGGACAACGTCCGGTCGATCGTCACGGGCGTGGCTTTCGGCCTCTACCTGCCGGGCATCGAGCTGTTTCTGAACTTCCGCCTGCATGGGCCTTTGTCCGATGAGCGTCAGATGTTCTTCGAGGCGATCGATTGTCTGCGCTCCGACGATGTGCTCGTGATGGACCGCGGCTTTCCCTGTCGTTGGCTGGTGTCGGCGCTGACGGCACGTCACATCCCCTTCTGCATCCGCTGCGATTTGTCGCGAGGATTCAAGGTGGTACGCGAGTTCCTGCAGTCCGGTCGAAGCGAGCAGGTCGTCGTCTTGCGCGCGCCCAATGCCCGTGATGCCAAGGACTATGAATGCCCGGCCACGCCGACCACGGTTCGATTGGTACGGGTAGCGACACCGAACGGACGGGTACATGTGGTGATGACATCGCTCCTCGATCCAGTGACCTTTCCGGCCGCTGCGTTTGCCGGGCTGTACCACGGCCGCTGGCGAATCGAAGAGGCGTACAAACGGATCAAGCACCGGCTGCAACTGGAGCATACCTCCGGCTTGTCTTGGCATGCGGCGCGCCAGGATTTCGGCGCCAAGGCGGTCTTCTGCAACCTCAATGCACCGGCCGCCTCAAGCCCATCCTCGAGGAAATCGCGCTGAACCTCCAGAAGTTCGTCCCCAATCGCTCCCAACCTCGAAAACCGCAGCCGAAACCTCACCTCTCGCACGCTTACAAGTAGTAATGACAATAGGCTAACTTTCGAGGATTGAGTCGGCTGCCGGCAGCGCCGCGAATTCGAGTCGCCGGCCGCCAGGCATGCACAGCGACAGGCTTGGTCCGGAGTGGGTTGCAACGGGCGCTATCGTCGCGGGAACGAGAGTCACCGGCGGGGCGGCAACGACCGTTCCGCTTTCCTTCGCCAAACGTCGGTGCCAGTAACTCAGCGATCCAGCCTTCAGCCCGTTCCGCGCACAATAGGCCTTCTGGCTCTCCCCACTCCCGCGCCAACCTGCTGCCTGCCCTCGCCAGTACGCTGCCACTTCGCCAGCCTTGCCCATCGCACTCTCCTGTGGAAACCTCGAGACAGTGCGGCAACTGGCACGGGATTGGTAGGTGGGCCAGCTGGACGCTTACCATGAAATCGCCTCAATAGCCGGAACAGCGACCGTCCAGGCTTGAATCAACGTCCCCGTGGGAGACACCAAGCTGCCGGTGCTGGCCTGCCGCAGGCTGACGCCATCCTACACTCACTGGCTGCTTCCCGCGGCACAGGGACCGGTCCAGCCGGAAAAATTGACATTCCGAGTCGAAAATGACCGCTGACGCTGACAGCTGATGGCTCCGCGTCAACGTGAGCTCCGGGGCAAGCTCGCCGCCCTTGGCTGATTGCCACAAGCGCAGGCTCACACCGCCTCGACAAACGTCGACGAATCGCCACGAGATGAGTTGACCGCCCGGCACACCTTGTAGGCGATCATGCCGTCATCCACGGCCGGTCGCAACAACGCGCGCAAGCCGCGTACATCTGCATTGTCCGGGTCCAGCCACGCCCCGTAATCGCTGGCCCGCAGAATCACGGGCATTCGGTCGTGAATCGGCATCAGCACAGGGTTGGCGTCGGTCGTGATGATGCAGCACGTGTGAACCTCGTCGCCGGCAGGCGACACCCAACGCTCGGTGAGTCCGGCAAACCCGAACAAATCGCTCGCATCTTTCGGACGGATGAAGTACGGCTGCTTGACCGTGCGACCGGCATCGGGTACCGCCTTCCACTCGTAGAAGCCGTTTGCCGGAACGATGCATCGCCAGCGCCGAAACGCAGCACGAAACGCTGGCTTCTCAGCGACGGTTTCACTACGCGCGTTGATGAGCCTGGCACCGATCGTGACGTCCTTGGCCCATGACGGGACCAGACCCCAGCGATAAGCGCTCGCCACTCGCTCCCCGTGCTGTCCGGGGTGAACAACCAACACCTTCATTGTCGGCGCGATGTTGTAGCGCGGCTCGAAATCGAACCCGTCATCGAGATCGAACTGCTCCCGAATGCGGGAAGCCGGGCCGTAGAGGGCATAGCGACCGCACATCTCAACACCCCGCACGCACGAGATTTCTCCTGTGAATTTCCGCTCTCTTGCTCACGCCTACTCCAAAACACCCAGCGCCGAAAACTCCGTGGTCATATCATCGTTGACGGTCTGGACCACCCGAAGGGAGGACAAAGATGACCGCCCAACCCACTCTACCCGAATCGATGTCGCCACGCGAGCGCGCCGCCGAGATCGCTCACCTTCTTGCCACCGCGGTCGCGCGGCTACACGCCAAGCGGCCCGTGCCGAGCGAAGTTTCTCTTGGCTTTTCGGCGCCCAAGCGCGTTCATAGGACTCCCTCACTGCCGGGAGTACCACGATGACATCGCCTTCCGTTGCCGCCCAGCTCGCGGCGCTTCCCGACATGCCGCTCGACCGGCTGTGGTCGCTGTGGGATCAACACTTCGCGTGCCGACCGCAGCGCGTCAATCGGCGTTACCTGGAAAGCCGCCTTGCCTATCGCCTCCAGGACGTCGCCTACGGCTGCCTGCCGAAAGTGATCAAGGAGCAACTCGCCGACTGCGGCGAGCGCCTGTCGAAGATCAAGGTCAGGCGCGGCGCCGCGGTCCGCCTGATGCCGGGCACCGTCCTGATCCGTGAATGGGACGAGCGCGAGTACCGCGTCACCGTCACCACCGACGGCCTGTACGAACTCGAGGGCCAACACTACAAGAGCCTGTCGGCCGCTGCCAAGGCGATCACCGGCACCCACTGGTCGGGGCCAGCGTTCTTCGGATTGAAGCAGGGGCGGCGATGAACACCGTGGCCCCGAAACGCTGCGCGGTCTATTGTCGCGTGTCGACCGACGAACGGCTCGACCAATCGTTCAACTCCATCGACGCCCAAAGGGAGTCTGGCCTCGCCTACGTGGCTAGCCAGCGCGCAGAGGGGTGGATTGCCGTCCCCGACGATTACATCGATCCTGGCTTCTCCGGCGGCAACCTGGATCGGCCCGGGTTGAAGCGCCTGCTCGCGGACATCGGGACCGGCAAGATCGACATCGTCGTGGTCTACAAGATCGACCGCCTGACGCGGAGCCTGACCGACTTCTCCCGGCTGATCGAAGTCTTCGAGCGCAACAAGGTGTCGTTCGTCGCTGTGACCCAGCAATTCAACACCACGACCTCGATGGGCCGGCTGATGCTGAACGTCCTGCTGTCCTTCGCGCAATTCGAGCGCGAAGTCACGAGCGAGCGCATTCGTGACAAGATCGCCGCCAGCAAGGCCAAGGGGATGTGGATGGGTGGGTCGTTGCCCTTGGGGTATGACGTGGAGAACCGGCTGCTCGTGGTCAATGAAGTCGAGGCCAGACTGGTCCGGCGCATCTTCAAGGATTTCACGCGTTGTCGATCGACCACCGAGATGGTTCGCTATCTCGCGGCCGAGGGCCAGACGACCAAGTCGGGGCGGCCTCTGACCAAGCAGACGCTCTACAAGATGATGCACAACCGCGTCTATCGGGGCGAGATCCCGCACAAGGGCCAGTACTACCCCGGCCAGCACCAGGCCATCATCGACCAGGATCTCTGGGACGCGGTCCACGCGATCCTCGCGGAGAACAACCGCCAGCGGGCCTTGGCGACGCGCCAGCGCCGACAGCCACCGTCGTTGCTCCTGGGCATCTTCTTCACCCAGGACGGGGAAGGCTTCCAGCCTGCCTTTATGCGCAAGGCCAACGGCACCATGTATCGCTACTACGTGCCGATCCGCAAGGTGCGCTTCGGCGCCAGGGCCACGCGCGCCGGCCGGCTACCAGCGGAGCCCATCGAGCAACTGGTACTCGCGCAGGTTCATGCGGCGCTGAAGACACCGGAGATGGTCCAGGCGGTGTGCAACCGAGTCGCCGCGGAAAAGCTCAAAGTGACCGAGCCGGGGGTGGTTCTGGCGCTTCGCCAGCTCGGCGCCGTCTGGGAGCAACTCTTCGCGGCCGAGCGCCAGCGCATCGCCCAGTTGCTGATCGAACGTGTCACGCTGCTCGACAATGGTATCGAGATCAGCTGGCGCGAGTCCGGCTGGTCGCAGTTCGTCGGCGAACTTCTGCCGGGAACGATCGGCGCGGAGTTGCGCGAACTCGTGGAGTCGGAGGAAGCCCTGGCATGACACGGATCACTCAGATTGGCGACGCCATCCAGCGCCGGAAACCGAAGCTCACCACGGTCATCCCGGTTCGCAACAAGCGCCACGGTGGCCGGAAGGTGGTGATCCCGGCGCGGGGGACCCCGGAAGCGCAAACGCCCGAGCACCACGAGCCGATCCTCAATGCGCTGGCCCGCGCCTACCACTGGCAGCGATTGCTCGACGAGGGCCGGATGAGCAGCGAAGTGGAGATCGCGCGCCAAGATGGTCTGAACCAGAGTTCCGTCAACGAACTGCTTCGCCTGACGCTGCTGTCGCCAGCGATTGTCCGGGCGCTCCTCGCCGGCCGGCCACCCAAGACCCTGGCGCTGCGCTGGCTGAAAAACCACGAGCTGCCGGCGGATTGGGAGGGGCAGCGGGAGGTGTTTGGGGCCTTTGATCATTAGCCCTTGGTTTCTCCTGCACAAGGCTGATCGGACGATCAGCGCCCATCCTTGCATCGGGCAAAGCTGGGGAGTAGCATGTTTCTCGCTTGGAGTCTAGAGGCTCGCCGAGCCTCCCGAGGATCGGCACCGAGTTTCGCGATGGTCGCGAGCAAGGCGGCGGACTGTTTCATTCCACCACTTTTGGTTTTCAACCGCTGACCCGAGGCTGATCGCCTCGTATGGCGGACCGAGTGCGGGCACCCCGACTACAGTTTATACAACAACACTTGGTTCGAGGAGGAGACGATGAGAAGACAAGGATTGCGGGGCCGTGTGATAACCGCCTTGCTCTTGGCCCAGAGCTTTACCACTCCCGCGTGGTCTGCGACCGTCAATTACCGGGCTAGCGGATCGATACCGCTGACTGTCTCGGCCAACGATTTTCACGTCCGGATCGCAATCCCTGAGCCAGCGGCCGTTGGCGACCCGATCGATTTCAGCAACGGCCCGTGGGGAAGTGATGGCGTCGTCACGCACAGTGGCGCGAGTTTCACCGTCGACTGGTCCGGGCCTCTGGTGACCAGCGGCGGCCCCTATGACTTCGCATTCGAGTTCACCAGCGACCGGATACCTGTCGTGCCCGTTCCAGAAGCGTGGTGGACACTCGACAGCCGACAGGTGGGCCCAAACTTCGGCAACTTGTTCGCTTTACAGGAGGTGACCCGTGAAGTGCCAGAGCCGTTGCCACTAGCTCTGTTGGCCATCCCCGTACTGATGATACTTCGGCGCCACGGCCGTTCTTAAAGCGCCTGAGAGATTGGTCCGAGGACAGTATGCTGCTCGCCGCCGATGGGCACAGCCGGGCCACAACTCGCGCCCTGGAGTTGCCCCTATCGGGTGGACAGGTTAGCGCTTGGTTTTCAAGCGGGTTGAGCCTCCTCGGGCGTAGGGTTATCCACGGCGCCGCCGCTGGCCCCTCTCAGGCCAGAGGCGAGCGGCGCGGTGGATAACCCGGGTTCTGGGCTGGCTGACTGCACAGAGTGGTGGTGTTTCTTTTCGTAGTTCATGGGTGACAGATAGCCGAGCGCGGAATGGCGCCGGCGCGGGTTGTACCAGCCTTCGATCCAGGTGAACACGGCCAGGCGAGCCTCGGTTTTGGTGCGGAAGGTGTTGTGGTCCAGCAGTTCGCATTCCAGACTGGCAAAGAAACTCTCCGCCATGGCGTTGTCGTAGGCATCGCCTACGGTGCCCATGGACGGCTGGATGCCCATTTCCCGGGAGCGCTTGCCGAAGGCCAGGGCGGAATACTGGCTGCCTTGGTCGCTGTGGTGGATCACCCCGTGGGGTTTGCGCGTGGCCACGGCCATGTTGAGCGCCGAAAGCACGAGTTCCGTGCGCATATGCTCGCCGATGGACCAACCGACGACCCGCCGGCTGAACACGTCCAGCACCATGGCCAAATAGATGAAGCCCTGCCAGGTCGGCACGTAGGTCATGTCGGCCACCCAAAGGCGATTGGGTGCGTCCGCCACGAACTGGCGCTTTACCAGATCGGGCGCCGGATCACGGTCCGGATCACGCCGGGTGGTGACCACGTAGCCACGGCGGCGGCTCACGCCCTGCAAGCCCGCCAGGCGCATCAGGCGGGCGACGCGCTTCTGGCTGACGGTCTCGCCTTGCTCCAGCAGTTCGGCCCGAACCCGGGGGCGGCCGTAGCTCCCGCCGGATTCCTTGTGGATCAGCCGGATACGCTCGGTCAGCACGGCATTCGCCACGGCGCGCGGGCTGGGCGCCCGCTGTCGCCAAGCATAGAAGCCGCTGACCGAGACACGCAGCACGCGGCACAGGGTACGCACGGGGAAGTCGGCCTGGCGCGCCATCACGAGTTCGAAGAGTTCGAGGTGGAACCTTCGCTCCTTCTGGCGAACCAGGCCGTAGCCTTTGCCAAGATGTCGCGCTCCATCTTCAGCTGCCGGTTCTCCCGGCGCAGCTTGGCCAGTTCAGCCCGCTCGGTACTGCTCAAGCCCTCCTTGCCAGGCAAGGGCTTGCCGGCGTCGCGGGCTGCTTGCGCCAGCCAATTGACAATGGTCTGGCTGGTCGGCCCGAACTCCCGAGACAACTCTTGCGGGCTTCGGCCAGCCTCGGCCAGTTCGACGATCTGTTGGCGAAATTCCGCCGGGTACGGTGGTCTGCTTTTCGGCATCTTGGACTCCTTGTTGCGTAAGCATCAGGTGTCCACCGAAAAGGGTCAACTCCACCCCGCTTCCCCGTTCTCGATTGGTGCCGGCTGTGAAAGTCAAGACAGTTGTCGTCTGCAGCCATGCTGCCCTTGGCACACTTTGAGTCGCGCCGGGGGAATTTGGGTTGGCTGATTTCCGGTATGCCTTGAGGTAACGCCGCTCGCAGGGATCCAGTGGCGGGTGCGGCCGCTCCAGCCGACGGGGTTCGCGTTGCGGGGGCCCGGGTTGGTGCGCCTTGCCCGCCATCACGTGAAGTATGCCGCTATGGTGGTGCTCTTTGTTGGACCAGCGACGATGTCGCTGGCTTAGAGGCTAGCCTACGCTAGGCTGTCGAAGCCGGAATTCAGGGGGATGCTTGGCGCTGCGAAAGAGGGCGTCGGCGCGAACGTTGTCGTTGGACATTCGCCCTCACCGCCAAGAGCCAGGGTACTACCCCGCTGGCGTCCTCCTGAGCCCGCCCAAGCCCTCCGGAATACCGACTTAGCTCGAAAGCACCGATTGAGTTCGCTTTTTCGCTGGGGTGGCGATGCAATTTCGCAACTGGTGGTCAAAAAACACAATAAAAACAACGACACCATCCTTGGGCTACCCGAAGCATAAATGGAGAAAAGAGAGGAATCGGAGCCGCTTTGGGCGCGAAAACGGGCCAGCGGCGCGGTAAGGAGCCAAAGCATCCCGGGAAAAATCTCGCGAAAACATGCGGTTATGGCGACAAAAAGCCCCGACCGAGAACGGAGGGGGCTTCGTGTCTGGTGGTGCATTCGCACCCTGGGCTACAACTCGCTATCGGTGCTGGAGAGTACTGGTGAGGGCGTCTGCGGGCGTGTGAGGCTGACGTGTGGTGATGAGGGCCGGCGGGGCGACGAACCACCTGTCTGACGCTGGGCGAAGCAATGTTCCAGACGCGGAAATCACAGGTGCTGAGGCGACGCCACGCGGCCGACCACGCCAGCAATGAATTTTCTTACCCACCAATCAGTGAGGATTGTAGGCTGATCCCGCCAGAAGCTGCAAATCCCACCTCGTGCAATGCGAGGCTTGCGGACGCCAGTTCAATCCCAAACGCGGAATCGAACTCCGTTACGATTCAACCAAATCAGTCACTCATTCTGTTGCGGGTCAATGTCGGTAGCTTGAAAAGGGGTTCAAGCACTTTCTGTAAATCATAACACTTCGTTTTGTTTTGGATATCCCACAGGAAGTCGCCAGCCCCTTGAACCCGCAGATGTACCAAAAACTGGACATTAACCTGTTCGAGACGAAGCTCCCCTGGAGGCAGCAGGAATTCCTTCCCAGAATACTGCTCCTGGATGTGCAGTGCGAGATCGATTTTCGCCTGACCTAATGCCTCTTCCAGCATAAATTCGTCTGTGAGGGCAATCGGTGATTCTGCAAACGTTTTCTGGTCAAACTTGATTTCGGTGAAAGCTCGTCCAGGGTGCGGCTCAGGAAAAATGCAAAAAGACTCTCCCTTATAGTATCCACCGGCGTTCTGAAATGCAGTTGTGATCACGACTGCAGATGGACCGAATGGGGTGATTTGAGCCCTGTAAAACCTGTGCATAGCTACTCTCCTTGGCGATTATTGACCTTAACAACGCGTGTCGTTTGTCTTGACGTCATTACAACTTCTTGCATTGCCGCAGCATCCTTGGCCTGTTGTGTAATAAGATTTTGTTGGGCTTCGAGCTGTTCCCTTAAAAGGGTTTCAACGCGTTTTTGCTGCTCCGAGTTTTCCCGGTCAATGCTCCTTGCAACGTCCACTTCCCACCAGGTGGCAGCGATGGTAACGAATACCGATGCGATCACTGCCCATTTTGTCCACTGCAGACTACGAGCAGCTTGACCTGCAGACTCCTTTGCCGATTGCTGGTCTTCACCAATTTTCTTGAACCACGCTGGTAATACATCTTGAACCATTGTTTGGTTAAGCCCGGCAACTACGACGACAAGGGCGTCCATCTTTTCCGCCACCTGGCGAGAGTTTTCCACGCTCTCAAGCGTGGCTCGACCCATTGGGGTTTCTTCGAACCGAGGAGCCATCATGATTTTCGGCGCGTCATAGGTTCTGCGAAACTCGACCGGCGCCGCTACATTTGCGGCATTTAGGCCGCGCATTACTTTGCCTACCGTGTCAATGTCGGCCAGAGACTTTCGCCACGACTCTTCCGGCAACGTTGCCGCTCGCAGCGCGGCTTGAATTGAGTCCGTGCCTGCTAACGTCTTACGAATATCCGCAATACCTGCCATCTGCTCTTGAAGCTTTTCGAGCGCCCCCTTCCCTAAAAAGGAATAGCTGGATTCGATTGACTTCCTCATTTCTCCGAGCATCTTCTCGTGACGCTCAGTCATTATCTTTTTCTCTTCCTTAATGACAGCCCCGAGCTCTTCGAGCCCAGACCCATCTGGCAAATTCCGCCACCCGCCTTGCTTCGCGATTGCTGGCACGAGTGCTTGATAGTCAGAGTCCGTCAGCCCATTCAGATCGTCATCAAGAAGGGGGCTGCTGTCTCGCTTGTCTTCTACTCTGCTACAGAGTCGTTGGACGGAAACGCGCGCAGATTCAATGGGGTCATCCTGATCCAGATATTTCCAGTCGCTACTGTGGGGGTGGCGTACGAAGAGCGTCCCAACCGAAGTCGCAATTGGTGCCTTTGCCGGTAGTAACGCGTCTAGATTTAACGTCTTCGGCTTCCCCTCGCCGCTGTCGGCGGCTCGATCCTCTTCGCTCATGTTGTTGCCCCCTTGCCAATTTTCAGCTCGTGACGCATGATATCATCAGTTTGATGACATAAACAGCCTAGCAATGGACACACATTGAACCAATCACAGCCTTTTAGTCGCCCGTCTTGGATGAGGAGCCTTCGGTGACTCAACCCCAACGTGTCGAGAGCCTGAGCCACGCCCAGCGCGAGCGGCTGGCCTACATCGACTTCCGGCTCTACTTCTTCGGTGAGATCGGTCGACCAGACCTGATCGACCGATTCGGCGTGGCACCGGCAGGGGCGACGCGCGACTTGGCTCTGTACCGGGAAATCGCGCCGCAGAACATCATCTTTGATGGCAGCAACAAGATCTACCGCATCGGGCAGGCGTTCTCCCCCCTATTCGACCACGCATCGCAGCGCGTGCTGTCGGCGCTGGCTCTGGGCTTCGGTAATGGAGAGAACGGCGCAATGCAGCCACTGCTTCCGTGCGAGTCGCCTACCGCCCTGAGCAATCCCAGCATGGATGTGTTGGCTCCGATCTGCCGGGCCATCCACGCCAAGCGGCCCGTCGCCATCCGCTACCACTCGATGAGCAGCGGTGAATCCGAACGGGTCATCGTACCCTTCGCGCTGGTGGATACCGGCCTGCGCTGGCATGTCCGGGCCTTTGATCGCAAGAGCGGCGAGTTCCGCGATTTCGTCGTCACGCGCATCGAGGCCCCGACCCTGCTCGACGAGGAGCCACAGGCCAACGAACGGCCGGACAACGACATCCAGTGGACGCGCATCGTCGAGCTCGACTTCGTGCCGCATCCGCGCCTTGAGCGCCCCGAGATCATCAAGATGGACTACGGGATGCAGGATGGTGCGATCCGGATGCGCGTGCGCGCGGCGGTCGCGGGCTACATGCTGCTGCGCTGGAGCGTGGACTGCTCGCCCGATCACCGCCTCAAAGACGAACAGTACCGCCTATGGCTCAACGATCCTCTGGCGCTGTACGGCGTCGAGAACGCCAAGCTCGCGCCTGGGTATCAATCTCCGGCAGCGAAGGCATCACGCAAATAAGAAGGAGCACGATGGCACAGAACGACACCAGCAAGAACGGCAACGGAGGCAACCTCGGCTTCGAGGCTGATCTTTTCAAGGCCGCCGACAAGCTGCGCGGCAACATGGAACCAAGCGACTACAAGCACGTCGCGCTCGGGCTCATCTTCCTGAAGTACATCTCCGACGCCTTCGAGGCCAAGCACAAGGCACTGCTGGCCGAAGATGCGCAGGCCGCCGAAGACAAGGACGAATACCTCGCGGACAACGTGTTCTGGGTGCCGAAGGAGGCGCGCTGGTCGCACCTGCGGGCCAACGCCAAGCTGCCCACCATCGGCACCTTGATCGATGACGCGATGCGCGCCATCGAAAAGCACAACGAGTCGCTCAAGGGCGTACTGCCCAAGGACTACGCCCGGCCCGCGCTCAACAAGGTGATGCTGGGCGAGCTGATCGACCTGATCTCCGGCATTGCGCTGAACGAGGAAGGCGACCGCTCCAAGGACATCCTCGGGCGCGTGTACGAATATTTCTTGGGCCAGTTCGCTGGCGCTGAAGGCAGGCGCGGCGGTGAATTCTACACCCCGCGCTCGGTGGTGCGTGTGCTGGTCGAAATGCTCGAACCGTACTCCGGCCGCGTCTATGACCCGTGCTGTGGCTCCGGCGGGATGTTCGTGCAGTCGGAAAGGTTCGTGCAGGAGCACGGAGGCCGCATTGGCGACATCGCGATCTACGGGCAGGAGTCGAACTACACCACATGGCGGCTGGCCAAGATGAATCTGGCCGTGAGGGGCATCGACTCCGACATCCGCTGGAACAACGAGGGCAGCTTCCACAAGGACGAACTGCGCGACCTCAAGGCTGACTACATCCTCGCCAATCCTCCATTCAATATTTCCGACTGGGGTGGCGACCGCCTGCGTGAAGACGTGCGCTGGAAGTTCGGCGCGCCGCCCGTGGGTAACGCCAACTACGCGTGGCTCCAGCACATCTATCACCACCTCGCGCCCAACGGCACGGCGGGCGTAGTGCTGGCCAACGGCTCGATGTCTGCCTCACAGTCTGGCGAGGGTGACATTCGCCGAGAGATGGTCGAAAAGGATGTGGTGGATTGCATGGTCGCCCTGCCAGGACAGCTCTTCTATTCGACCCAAATTCCAGCGTGCTTGTGGTTCTTGGCTCGAAACAAGAACCCTGGGACCGGATGGCGTGACCGTCGAGGTGAAGTGCTGTTTATTGATGCACGCAAGCTCGGTGGCTTGGTCGACCGGACGCGGCGCGAGTTATCCGAAGAAGACATTCTGCGCATCGCCAATACGTATCACGCGTGGCGCGGTGGGCCTGCAGCAGGCAGCTATGAAGACATTTCCGGCATTATGGAGCAACCACCCCAAGCCTCAGCCGGACGCGGCGCCGACGATGATTTTTTTGTCGGGCGCACTCTGTGAGCCCGGCGAGCCCTACACTCATCCTCATGACCCACCCCCATGAGCCAGTGCGATGAGTTTACATTTCCTGCTGAAAGCCGAAGCCCGTAGCCTGTCCGTGGTCCAGGTGCTGGCCATGAGTGACGATGAAGCCCTGGCCCTGTTCCGCCAGTTGCGCTGGGGCGAAGGGGAGCAAGTGGTCTGCCCGCACTGCGGCATGGCGCACCGGCACTACTTCCGCCCGACCCGCAAGATCTGGCGCTGTGCGGGCTGCCAGGATGATTTCTCGGTCACGTCCGGAACGATCTTCGCCTTCCACAAGCTGCCCCTGCGGCTGTACCTCGCGGCGGCGATCCTGTTCACCAACGCCGCTAAGGGCATTTCTGCCCTGCAGCTCGGACGCGACCTGGGCGTATCGCACAAGACGGCCTACGTTCTCCTGCACAAGATTCGCGAGAGCCTGCTGGTGGGCCGGGACGAATGCGCCCTGTCGGGTGCGGTTCATGTGGACGGGGCGTACGTGGGCGGGCAGGTCCGGCCGAAGAACAAGAAGGAAGACCGGGTAGACCGCCGCCTGGCGGAGAATCAAGACCCGGACAAGCGCTGCATCCTGGTGATGCGTCAGGCGCACAGCGAGGCGGAAGTGGCGGCCGGCCATGTCGGCGCCAAGAAGACGCTGACCTTCATCGTCAAGAAGGAAAACCAGACCGACATCGGAAAACTGGCGCCGGCCTACATCGCCAAGGGTTCCGTGATCTGTGCCGACGAATCGGACGCCTATGACCTGCTGCATGCCCGATACGCGGTCCGCCGGGTGAACCACAGTCAGGAATTCCGAGCCGACGATGGTACGACCAACAACCTGGCAGAATCGTACGTCTCGCGCTTCCGCCGTTTCCACATCGGCCAGATCCACAAGGCGGCGCCGAAGTATCTCGACAACTACGCCAACGAGATGGCCTACCGCGAAGACACCCGGCGCTGGAGCAACGCCGACATCTTCCGCGATATCGTCGGCAAGTGCGCCCGGGCCTTGGTGAGCCGGGACTGGTGCGGATACTGGCAGGGCAACCACCGGCAGGGGGAAAGCCTGGCGGTGTGAAGCGGTCAGGCGACGGCCCAGGTGGCACCGTGCCCGTCACGGCCGGCAAGGACCAGGGTTCCGGTACGCTCCAGGCGACGCACCACGCCAATGGCGTTCTTCCGCATCTGCTCGATCATGACGGTGGTCGCTTCCAGTCCCCGGCGGGCCGTCAGCGCTTCGCCGATCTGGCGGCTGCTCAGCGCCCCACCTTGAGCCTCGTGGAAGATGTCGAGAACCATGCGCTGGCATTCACCCGGCCGGAAGAAGCGGTTTCGCACCCGATGGGCCTTGGCCCGGATCGTCCGCAGGTCGATTTTCGGGGAAAACAGCTTGAGGGTCGCGTCGAGGTGGGCCAGATCGTCCGCCAGACGTCCCATTTCCTTCCGGTGATGCTCGATCAGCCCCGCCAGTTCCGCGCGCTTGGTGATCAGGGCCGCAACGACGTGGCTCTCTGCCATGAGAAATGCTCCCGTTCAGTGAAAACGAGAGGATTCTCGTCGAGCAGGCGGTCGGGTGCCGGGGGTGGTTGCTCCATAATGCCGGACATTTCCGGCTTCTGCAAGTCGGCATCGCTAGACGACATTCGCAAGCAAGGACACGTTCTAGCACCGGGGCGCTACGTCGGTGCCGCTGACGGCGCTGAAGACGACGAGCCCCCTGCGGAAAAGTTGGCGCGCTTGTCAGCACAGCTCCGCGCACTATTTTATGAGAACGCTCAGCTTGAAGGAGCGATCAAGAATGTTCTGACGGAGATCGACAATGAGTGCTGACACAGCATTGTTGAGTGATCTCGTCACTTACCTCAATCGCGGGATCGCGCCTAAATACGTTGAGGCTGGTGGCATTCGTGTCTACAACCAGAAGTGCGTGCGAGATCAACGAATATCGGAAGGGCCGTCACGTAGAACTCAGGCCAGCCAGCGTGCTACCCAAATAGAAAAGGAGCTGCGGCAGTTCGATATCCTGGTTAACTCAACTGGCGTTGGCACTCTTGGGCGTGTGGGTCAATTATTCGAAGTGGATGAGACTGCAACCGCCGATAGTCATCTGACCATTGTGCGACCCGATTCTGAAAAAATCGATCCACTGTTTCTTGGATATGTTCTCAAGGCATATGAGCCGGAGATCGAGAAACTTGGGGAAGGCAGTACAGGACAGACTGAACTCTCACGAGCGAAGCTTGGCAGCCTCGAGATTAATGTTATCCCCCGTGACGCACAGCAAAGCGCCTCTGCCTTTTTATATTCCATAGACAAACGATTAAATATTCTGCGCCGCATCGGCGAGCAACTCGACGAATTCGCCCGAACATTGTTCAAGGAACGGTTTGGTGATGGACTTAACCACGACTGGCCAACGGCACAACTCAGCGAGCACATAAGTGTGCAGCGAGGGCTTAGTTACAAGGGCTCCGGACTTTGTGGCCCCGACGACGGTGTGCCCATGCACAACTTGAATTCGGTCTACGAAGGTGGCGGGTACAAATATCCCGGAATCAAGTTCTACAAGGGCGAGTTCAAAGAACGCCACGTCTTGAAACCCGGAGACATCATCGTAGCCAACACAGAGCAAGGGCACGAACACCGCTTGATTGGTTTCCCGGCCAGAGTTCCAGCAATTTTCGGTGATTCTGGAATTTACTCGCAGCACATCTATCAGGTTAATCCGGTTGACTCAACATTCCTCAGTCGGGAGTTCATCTATTACCTTCTGATGGCAAGTGCTGTTCGAGAACAAGTTATCGGCGCGACAAATGGATCAACCGTGAACATGCTTGCCTTGAGCGGTTTGCAAGACTCGACGTTTTCGCTTCCACCGAGGGACTTGGTCGATAAATTCACGGCATCAGTTCACCCACTTTGGAAATTGGTCGAGAGAAATGAGAGGGAGTCCCGCGCCCTGATCAGCCTCCGCGATTTCTTGCTTCCCCAATTGATCTCAGGTGATCTGAAGATCCATGGTACGAAGGAACTGCTTGGGGTGCGCCCGTGACTATCGACTGGTGCCCCGGCATTCGTGATGCTTGCTTGCATTGGCGTGACGCACCAATGCTGCAGCAGACCTTTGAGGAGTTAGAACGGGCGCTGGCCGAGAACAACGATGCCTGCATCGACTCCGCAAAGGCCATTGTCGAAGTGGTGTGCCAGATCATTCTTCAAGAGTTGGACTTACCGTCGAATCCAGTGCGCCCTGCGGAGGCATTGCCGACCTTCGGTGCTTGGATGAGCGCTGCAGTTCGAGCGCTGAAGCTGGGGGACGTCAGGCATACCGGATTTCAGAAGCTCGTGTCGCAACACAAGAAGCTCACCGATGCCTTGGGCGAGCTGCGCAATGATGCTGGGATCGCGAGTCACGGGCGGGAGGGCTTCCTTCAACGCCTGTCGGTTCACCATCACCGCGCGGCGGTGTTGTCAGCCGATGCCATCGTGACGTTCTTGCATCAGGCCTATCTGGAGGCCGAACTGGATCTGGTGCGGACGCGGGAACCCTACGAGCGCTTTGACCATTTGCATCGGCTCATTGACACACGGGTCTCATTGCGATCTGACGTCGACGACGAGGGGAGCCTCAATGTAAATGTGACGCTGCCGTCCGGTGACGTGTTGCCGTTGCGTGTGGAAGCGAGTCGGCTTCTGTATCAACTAGATCGGGAGGCCTACGTCGAAGCGTTGAACGCTGCGCGCGGGGCACCGGCTCCGGACATGGAGCCCATCGAACAACAAGGAGAACAGTAATGGCGTTTCTGTCAGAGGCCGCCGTGGAGCAAGCTTTGCTGGATCAGCTGCGCGCGCTCGATTACAGCATCGAACATGAGGAGGACATCGGCCCCGATGGACACCGACCGGAGCGTGAGAGTCACGATGAGGTCGTGCTCAAGAAGCGGTTCGAGGACGCCGTTGCGCGCCTGAACCCTGGTTTGCCATTGGAGGCACGCCTGGATGCTGTGCGGCGCGTGATGCAGGCCGAACTGCCATCGCTGCTCGAAGAAAACCGCCGTCTCCATAGGCTGATGACGGAAGGTGTGGATGTCGAGTACTACGCGGACGACGGTACGCTGAGGGCGGGCAAGGTCGTGGTCATCGACTTCGAACATCCAGACCTGAACGATTGGTTGGCGGTAAGCCAGTTCGTTGTGATCAACGGGCAGAACAACCGGCGGCCTGATGTGGTGGTATTCCTGAACGGCTTGCCGCTGGGCGTGATCGAGCTGAAAGCGCCGGGCAGCGCGGGTGCGCATCTTCTGGGCGCGTTCAACCAACTGCAGACCTACAAGAAGCAGATTCCTGGATTGTTCAACACCAACGCGCTGCTGGTGACATCGGACGGTATTGCCGCCCGGGTGGGGTCTCTGTCGGCAGACCTTGAGCGCTTTATGCCGTGGCGCACCACGGACGGCACGGACGTTGCCCCGAAAGGTGCGCCGGAACTCTCGACGCTAATTGAAGGCGTGTTCGAGCATCGCCGGCTGCTCGATCTGCTCTGTCACTTCACGGTCTTCGGCGAAACTGGTTCAGGGTTGGCCAAGATCATCGCGGGCTACCACCAGTTCCACGCGGTGCGACACGCGGTCAACAGCACGGTGACTGCGTCCTCGCCGGAGGGCAATCAGCGGGTGGGCGTCATCTGGCACACCCAGGGCTCCGGCAAAAGCCTGCTGATGGCGTTCTACGCCGGGCTACTGGTCAAACACCCAGCAATGGCCAACCCGACGCTGGTGGTGCTGACTGACCGCAACGATCTCGACGATCAGCTCTTCTCGACGTTCTCGATGTGTCGTGACCTGATCCGGCAGACGCCGGTGCAAGCCGAGAGCCGCGAAGATCTGCAGAAGGTCTTGAGTCGTGCATCGGGCGGCGTGATTTTCACGACCTTGCAGAAGTTCGGCGAGATCGTGGAGCCGCTCACCACGCGCCGCAACGTGGTCGTCATCGCGGATGAAGCGCACCGCAGTCAATACGGCTTTAAGGCCAAGGTGGACGCGAAGACCGGCGAAATCTCCTATGGCTTCGCCAAGTACATGCGCGACGCTCTGCCAAACGCGTCCTTCATCGGTTTTACCGGCACCCCCATCGAGGCGGATGACGTCAATACCCCGGCGGTGTTCGGCAACTACATCGACGTCTACGACATCAGCCGGGCAGTCGAAGATGGCGCGACAGTGCCGATCTACTACGAGTCCCGGCTGGCACGCATCGGACTCGACGAGGACGAGAAGCCAAAGATCGACGCCGAGGTCGACGATCTAACTAAGGAAGATTCAGAGGCTGACCAGGAGCGCTTCAAGAAGAAGTGGGCAACGGTCGAAGCCCTAGTTGGCAGCGACAAGCGCCTTGCTCTGGTGGCCAAGGACATGGTCACCCACTTCGAGGATCGCGTGGCAGCCCTCGACGGCAAGGCGATGGTGGTGTGTATGAGCCGCCGCATTTGCGTGAAGCTCTACGACGAGATTACCAAGCTGCGACCCGACTGGCACAGTGCCGATGACAACGCAGGCGCGGTCAAGATCGTGATGACAGGGGCAGCGAGCGACCCGCAGGAATGGCAACAGCACATCGGCAACAAGGCCCGACGCGATCTGCTGGCCAAGCGTGCCCGCGATCCCAAAGACCCGCTCAAGCTGGTCATCGTTCGCGATATGTGGCTCACCGGTTTTGACGCGCCGTGCATGCACACGATGTACGTGGACAAGCCGATGCAAGGCCACGGGTTGATGCAGGCGATTGCGCGCGTGAACCGCGTGTTCCGCGACAAGCCCGCAGGGCTGATCGTGGACTACATCGGCATCGCGCAAAGCCTGAAGTCTGCTCTGCAGCAGTACTCCAAGAACGACCAGGAAAACACCGGAGTCGACGAAGCGCAGGCCATCGCGGTGATGATGGAGAAGTACGAGGTCGTGCGGGACATGTACCACGGCTACGACTACGCCTCCGCAATGGGCGGCACGCCAGAGGAACGCCTAGCGATGATGGCGGGGGCTATCGAGTGGATTCTCGACTTGCAACAGAAGCTGGCAGCGAAGGAGAAGACGAAGGAAGGCAAGAAGAACGCTCACCGCCGATACCAGGACGCCGTGCTGGCGTTGTCCAAGGCGTTCGCCCTGGCATCCGCCTCCGACGAGGCCCGCGAGATTCGGGAGGAAGTCGGCTTCTTTCAGGCGATCCGTGCAGCCCTGGTCAAGAGCAGCACCGGCTCGGGAGTGACTCAGCAGGAGCGCGAATTGGCGATTCAGCAAATCGTCAGCCGTGCGGTGGTCTCGACCGAGATCGTGGACATCCTGGCCGCTGCGGGCATCAAGAGTCCGGACATTTCCATCCTCTCCGACGAGTTCCTCGCCGAAGTTCAGCAGATGGAGAAGAAGAACCTTGCGCTGGAAGCCTTGCGCAAGCTGATCAACGACGGCATTCGCTCGCGCAGCAAGGCCAATGTGGTGCAAACCAAAGCGTTCTCGGAGCGATTGGAGGACGCGGTAGCGCGCTACCACGCCAACGCCATCACCACCGCCGAGGTGCTGCAGGAGCTGATCCAGCTGGCCAAGGACATCCGTGCGGCGCGCCAGCGTGGCGAAGAGTCCGGGCTCTCAGACGAAGAGATCGCCTTCTACGACGCCCTGGCCGAGAACGAAAGCGCGGTGCAGATGATGGGGGACGACAAGCTCCGGCTGATTGCACACGAGCTGCTCGTGAGCCTACGTGAAAATGTATCGGTGGATTGGGCACACCGTGATTCGGCCCGCGCCAGGATGCGCGTGCTGGTGAAGCGCATTCTGCGGAAGTACGGCTACCCGCCAGACCTCCAAGACACCGCCGTACAAACGGTGTTGCAACAGGCCGAGGCGTTGTCGTCGGGCTGGGCCTTTCCGCGCGGCGCTGCTCATTAAGCTGAGAGAGGCATCTGGTGATGAGAGTCCTAGCAATCGACGGTGGAGGAATTCGGGGTATCTATGCTAGTCACGTTCTGGAACGGATTCAGAATTCCTTTGGCACCCAGTTCCATCGAGACTTCGATCTCATCGCAGGAACTAGCACGGGTTCAATCATCGCGGCGGCTCTTGCATTCGAGATTCCAATCTCGGATGTGACAAAGCTCTATCGTGAGCAGGGGCCGTTGATCTTTTGTCCCAGACGTTGGTCTTTCGGGGGCGCGTTCTTGCCGCGGTACACAAGCGATCCACTACGTGCAGCACTGAGCGATGTTTTTCAGGATGCGACTTTGTCGGATGCAAAGGCAAGACTAATTATTCCGGCCACGGATATTGGTAACGGTGGCGTTCACGTCTTCAAATCCGCATATGACGAGAGTTTCGTTCGTGATCGTGACGTGAGGGTCGTTGATGCGGTGGTGGCGTCCTGTAGCGCCCCCTCTTACTTCGCGCCAGCACGCGTCGGGCCCTACCAATTGAGCGATGGGGGCTTGTGGGCCAACAACCCTTCTCTTGTTGCTGTGACTGAAGCGCTTACTCGGCTTGGCGCACAGCGCTCTGAGATCAGATTACTTTCTGTCGGTACGGGAATTGGCAAGAACTATTACCCGATAGGGGGTGCTCAAAAACGGTGGGGGTTCTTGACCGGATGGGGAATTCCTAAGTTCATCTCTATGCTCTTGAACTTGCAGGCAGCGACCGCCAGTAACGTTACTCAGATGCTACTCGACAAGCATCAGACTGTGCGAATCAATTTTGAATCCGATTTGCCCTTGTCATTGGACGACGTAAGCACGCTCGACGATCTCATCACCAAGGCTGATAAAGACTTCACTCACAACTCGAAGGCCATCCGGCAGTTGCTTGGAGAAACGCAATGAAACTGACCGAACATTTCAACACGTTTCTGGCCGACGTTGTCAATCTCAACCAGACACGGATCGACACCCTGAAGTCCCGGGTGGATGCCATCGTATCGACCCTTGAGGGGTTCGATGTCTATTCCGACATTCTGATTGACACTATTCCGCAAGGGTCGTGGGCACACAGAACGATTATCAAACCCACCGGAAGTTCGGGGGCCTTTGATGCTGACGTAGTCGCGTTTGTGGAGCCACACGACGAGTGGACTCCAGCGGACTACATCGATCATTTGTACGACCAGTTCAAGTCTCACGGAACCTACGCAGATAAGGTTTCGCGGAAAACCCGCTGCGTCACCATTCAATACGCGGGGGAGTTTTCTATTGACGTGGTGCCGTGCATCCGGCGCTCGGGGTTCTTGGAGACAACTGAGTGGATTCTGAATCGCTCCGACGATGCTGAAGAGCAAACCAATCCAGACGGTTTTACGGAGTGGTTTCTTCAGCGAAACACCTACGTCGGCAGCAATCAGTTGATCAAGATCGTCCGGATATTGAAGTACCTTCGTGATGTGAAATTAACCTTCTCGGCAAAGTCCATCTTGATCACAACATTGGTCGGTGAGCGAATTTCCTGGTTGGATGAGTTTGGAGACGAGTTCTCAGACGTGCCCAGTTCACTTCGCACAGTCATCAAGCGCCTGAATGCTTATCTCCAAGAGCGACCGGATATGCCGGAAATCGCAAATCCGAGCCTGTCGTCCGAATCGTTCACCCGGCACTGGGACCAGGATAAGTACACCAACTTTCGCTCGTGCATCAATCGCTATGCCGAGTGGATTGAAGATGCCTATCTTGAGAAGGATCGCGATGAAAGCATCGTCAAGTGGCGCAGGGTGTTTGGTGACGATTTTGCCAAATCAGTTACTCTTGCCAAGGCAGTGAGCTTCAGTGAGTCACAGGCTGAAGACGTGTCACATGTGGCCCCGCCGCCTTGGCCTGTACTTCAGACAGGAAGGATCACGGTTACAGCTACACTGCATTCATCGAAAGCAGGCAATTTTCTCGGAACATATCGGTCCGATGGGCCCGCACTGCCAGCCCATACCTCAATCCTCACAAGTTAGCATATCCGCATATTTCGCGCGAAGCCTTGTGTCGGCCGTAGTCCTGCGGCAAAATAGCTCTGTAACCAATTGTTTATAAAGGAGAATCGCATGACGGCCTGAATATGCCAATATACTTGGCAGACTCTCCAAGTATCTGTTTTCACAAGAGTTACTGCAAGTGGCTCGCCTCGACGCCAAACACTTCACCCGCTGCCGAACCCTCACCCTGCCAACGGTCCTCAGTTTTCTGCTCTCCAGCGTTCACGCCGCCGTCCAGTCGGAACTCGATCAGTTCTTCGCCAACCTGCGCAATCGCGCCGACTCGGTTCGCGAGGTCACCGCTCAAGCCTTCTACCAGGCACGTTACAAGATCAACGCGCTGGTGTTCGGCGAGGTCAATCAGCACCTCATGGAACTGGTGGAGGAACACTTGCCGCTCCCGCGCTGGAGAGGTTTACGGGTGGTCGCGGCGGATGGCAGCGCGGTTCGCCTGACGATGATGAAGGACAACGTCCGGTCGATCGTCACGGGCGTGGCTTTCGGCCTCTACCTGCCGGGCATCGAGCTGTTTCTGAACTTCCGCCTGCATGAGCCTTTGTCCGATGAGCGTCAGATGTTCTTCGAGGCGATCGATTGTCTGCGCTCCGACGATGTGCTCGTGATGGACCGCGGCTTTCCCTGTCGTTGGCTGGTGTCGGCGCTGACGGCACGTCACATCCCCTTCTGCATCCGCTGCGATTTGTCGCGAGGATTCAAGGTGGTACGCGAGTTCCTGCAGTCCGGTCGAAGCGAGCAGGTCGTCGTCTTGCGCGCGCCCAATGCCCGTGATGCCAAGGACTATGAATGCCCGGCCACGCCGACCACGGTTCGCTTGGTGCGGGTAGCGACACCGAACGGACGGGTGCATGTGGTGATGACATCGCTCCTCGATCCCGTGACCTTTCCGGCCGCCGCGTTTGCCGAGCTGTACCACGGCCGTTGGCGAATCGAAGAGGCGTTCAAACGGATCAAGCACCGGCTGCAACTGGAGCATACTTCCGGCTTGTCTTGGCATGCGGCGCGCCAGGATTTCGGCGCCAAGGCGGTCTTCGACAACCTCAATGCACTGGCCGCCTATGTCGCCACCGATGCCCTCCTCGATCCCGGTTCGTCCTACAAGATCAACCGCACCTTGGAACTCGACAAGATCAAACGACAGATCGGCCGTTGGCTCCTGGCTGCAACCGCCACCACTCGCCGCCTCAAGCCCATCCTCCAGGAGATCGCGTTGAACCTCCAGAAGTTCGTCCCCAATCGCTCCCAACCTCGAAAACCGCAGCCGAAACCGCACCTCTCCCACGCTTACAAGTAACAATGACAATAGGCTAACTTTCGAGGATTGGCCCATACCTGGCTGAATTTCAAGGCCACACACTCTTTCACAAACAGTGTGGCTATCAGGTGGCAAGTCGTCAACACAGGGTGGGCCGCGCGTATTGCCAAATGCCTTCGAGGGGGATTCGAACACAGCGGCACTGAGATTTGGGAGCACACCTTGTACAAGGGAAAGCATTGGGTTGAATGTTTTGCCGTTGACCTGAAACATGGGGTAAGCCTGGGCCGTAGCGGGCGTTTCTACGTCAATATTTCATAGTGATATCAAGTCAATTTCTGCGTGCCGCCTGATGGTCAGACCCGGCAGTACCTTTCCGCCGCCGTAGACCCACCGGCGCAGTTCCATTACGGTGGCCACCCACTCACGCTGGTTAACCCGCCGCCGCAGAGTCGACGTCTGCAGCCGCCCGGCGCCGAGGTTGAATGCAAAGTCGACGATAGCCGTAAGCCGCCCCTCAGGCTCGGTGCCCAGCACCGGGCAGTAGCGCAGCGTCCCGAATGTCCCGTGCCGCTGCCCCGATCAGCGCAATGAACTCTCCCGCCTCCATCACAGCACCTCCTTCACCTCCCTCGCCACCTCATCGATCCCGGCATCCCGATTCCTCTCGATGAAGTTGAAGACCCAGCGCGCGATCGCCCAGCCCGGCAGACCGCAGCCGAAGATCAAGCCGCCCAGTGCCTAGATGCCTGACGCCACGTTCAAGACCCTTCTCCTTTCCTTGCACGAATGGAGCCAACAAGTTCCTCGTCAGGCAGCGAGATCACGCTGAACAGATACTCGCGAACAGGGGCGATCACAGCCTCTGAACTCGACTTTAGCTCGGCGCTATGACTTGCTGCCGCCTTGCGAAGGGCGTTCCCAAGAGTGGGAGTTGTGTAGTTTTTCTGCATGCCCTCAAGGGAGAGGATGGCACTTTCACTTTCTCCGAGGTAGCTGTCAGTCACAGCCGCTTCGATAGAGGACAGCTTCGCAAACGCATCCGTGAATTTGCCTCGCGCGGCCGGGAAATGGGACAGCAAGTCAGAGTACGCGGTGCCCAGTTGCTCATCCAGAACCTTCTGTGCGACTCGTGTTCGCTCAATGTTCACCTGCTTCCAGAATTCGTCGCGCACGCGTTGAACGTTGAAACTCTCCCCGAGCTTTTCGCTCAGCCCAACATAAGTCGGTTGCAACTCCTGATACATGGAAATCTGCAAGGCCTGCCAGCGGTCCAGTTTCGCGATGGCGGTGGCCGCAGCAGAGCGAACGCGGCTGGCCTGTTCCGTTACCTTGGCGTCGCGGTCTTTCGATAGCGAGAGGAGAAGGGCGATGACGGAAATGACAATCGTCGCAGTGGTAAGAAGATCGCTTACCTTGATGGACCAGTCGAGTTGCATGGACATGATGAGATAGAGGCTGGCTAAAGAAAAGCGCTTATCCGCTGCCCGACGGCGAGGATAAACGTCATTGGACCGAAGGACGGTAAGGGGACGACTGTCGGGATTGTAAGCGAGGTTTTATCACACCCCCTCCTTCACTTCCTTCGCGACCTCATCGATTCCGGCATCCCGGTTTTTCTCGATGAAGTTGAAGACCCAGCGCACGATCGCCCAACCCGGCAGGCCGCATCCGAAGATCAACCCGCCCAGCGCCACAAGGCCGGTCACCGACTCCTGCGGCCGGAAGTGCTGGACGGCGATGGCCTCGCCGCAGATCCCGGTGACCTCGGTACTGATCACCCGACCGCCCACTCCCGATGCGTTCGTGGCGGCGTCATCAGCATCACCACGAGGGCCGAAAGCAGCGCCTCGCCGGCCGCAGCAGCTCCGGCTGCATCAAGTGCGGCAGATCCGGCGACTCCTCTACTAGTTGGATCTGCCACTCTCAGTCCCGACGGGAATTCAGCCAAACGCGATTCTTCCCGCACCCAAAGTATGTCAATGGCAGCATCCGTTCTGGCGACAACTATCTTGACGTTCACCGTGACTTCGGACCGCTGTTCACTGTTCAGGACACGGTGTGCCGCCACGCAAGCGAAGTTCGTGGTCAAACCTGCCCTTGCGGGACTCAACGATGTCGCTCATCGACGCCATCATTTCGATGAAGCTGCGGAACCCGAAAGTCGATTCATTGAACGTGGGATCCATGCGTTGAATGAACGGGCGCAAGCGTGCCTTTTGGATCCACGTCTCACCGCGCGTTTGGGACAGCCGTGTGATTGCCTTGATCACCAGATCACGCGCCGCCTGTTGCCGCGCCGCTGGGCTTACGGCCATGACCAGTAGTTCGCAGAGTTCTTCCTCGTCCTCCTGCGTGAGCAACCCACTTGTTCCGGTTGAGGACTCCATCAGACTCTTGGCAGGGGCCGTTGGCTCGGCCGCAGTCACTGATTCCCGTGCCGGGCGAGCTGTAGTCGGCGTCGGCGTCGAGCTCAGCAGGGATTCATAGAACTTGAATTCATGGCAACTGCGCGCCCAGTGGCGATTGGTCGACCGCTCGCTACCAATTCCGATCAGCGTCCGTCCAGCCGCCTTCACTTTGTATGATAAGGGCATGTAATCGCTGTCGCCGCCCACAACAATGATCGTGCAGATGTGAGGGAAGCGGACCATGTCATCCATGACATCAAGGCACAGCTTGATGTCTGCGCCGTTCTTGGCGTTCGCCCCAGGCGGAAAAACCTGTATCAGCTCTATTGCCGATTCGAGAAGCTGTGTCTTATACCGGTTGAACGATACCCAATTGGCAAAAGCTCTGTTGATGGCGATTGGCCCCACCGATAGCGCAAATTCGATGATGGTCGAGATCTGAAGGATCTCCTCTTGTGGTCGGAATCGGTTGCTCTCATAGGTACCGGCACCGTGCTCCTGATCGACCAGGCTGGCATGGAGATTTTCGAAGTCCCAATAGATCGCTACTGTTTCCGCAGTGTTTTCCACTCTCGGCAGTCCTGATGTCACGAGTTACCAATGTATATCATGTGTCATTTGCCCAGTCCAACACGGGGGTGCCATCTTCCGTTTGGCGACTGGACGTCCGCGGTCATTTCCAGGCTCACGCAGACGGTCAGTTCCACTGATCGCTGCGGTCAGACGCTCCGCCCAGCCGCGCAACGGAACCTGAACCATCACGCTACACTTTCCTGACTGCATTGTCGAAGGGGGCCGTGACCTCCCCCTGAATCCCTGCACCCAGGCTATGCACGCCTTCACTGCCCACCCCCGAACACCTTCCACTTCACGAACGCCCCCGCGAGCGTGGCCATCACCAGCCCGGTGACCAGCATCCGGACGATCGTCAGCCATGCGGTCTTCTTCGCTTCATTGAAGGCATCGAGCAGACTGCGCAGCTCACGGATGTCGTGCGCCGCATCGGGCCCGTCGAGTCCGACGCCGTGCAGGGCGTGTCGGGCTCCGCGCTCGGCGGCGCGCTCGAGCAGTTCCTCGAAGTCATCGCGCGGCATGGAGACCATGCCGTCAGTCACGCTGGGCGTGTTCATGTCTTGTCCTCCAGAGAGAAGAAGCACGCCGCATAGGCGGCTTCTACGGCTCACCAATCGCGAACGCTTAGATCGCGATTCCGACGCTCCAGCCGGCCGCCTTGAAGACCGACAGAGCGCCCTCGTCCTCGATGAAGCACAGCCAGCCGACCCTCGGCGCGTAAAACTCCCAGGCTCCGCCGATGCGCACCGCAATCAGACCGGCGCGCCCCGACCAGACGCCGGTCGCTCCTGCCGGGATCAGGTAACGGTCCCCATCGACCGGGCTCGCCGGCGGCGTGCCGAGATCCCGGTCTTTCACCGAGAGCCCCACCACTGCACCGAGTCGCTTCAAGTTGGCGTCCATGCCGTCCTTCCAGCCCGACTCGCCGACCGTCCAGCCATAACTGAGCCCCAGATTCGGATCCACACTCGCCATCAGATGCCTCCGTAGTATTTGCCGTAATGGAGTCCATAGCCCGCGCGGTCGAACGCGATCACCTGCTTCTGCCACGACAGGTGCCCACCCCGCTCGGCCTCGATCTCGATTCGTAGGCGACCGTTGATGCGCGACAGCCCCGATTCCGCAGCTTCCTCCGCGAGCGTCCAGGCGACACCGGTGCCGGTCAGCCCGGCGCGTGTCCTGACGAGCACGCCCTTTTCGTTGAACAGCCGGACGGTCGTCGTCTGCCCGGCCTCCGGCGTGATCGACCCCTCGGTCTGCAGCACCAGGTAGGCGGTCTGAATCTGCCGATTGCGTGTCGCCCACGAGATCGAGAGTTCGCCGCTGATCACGCCCGGATAGCGCAGCCCGTTCACCCGCACGTTGCCCGGGCAGTACGGGCGAATGAAGCGCTTGGCCAGCGTCACGTTCAACTCGGTCGCTGCGGCCTCCGCCAAGGTCCCTTTCGGCGTTCGCGGCAGGAGTTTCACCCGCGCGACCTCGTTCTGCACATACTCCGGCGTCAGATAGAAGCGCCAGCCGTCAACGAACCACAGGCGAGCCCCCACCGCATGCGCCACCGGCACGGTGTCGAGCAGGCCGCGCTCCAGCGTCACCGTCTGCGCGACGAGGTTGACGGCCGTCACCTGCACCCACTCGCCGTCGACCACCGCCAGCGTGTTCGGCTCCACCTCATCGAGGTCGATCCCGCCGGCGATCCCCACCGTGGTGTTGGTGGCCGATAGCGGCAAGGACTCGGTCAGCACCGCCGTCGGCGTGAAGGTCCCGAAGCCCTTCGACTGAAACGCCCCGGCTTGATACGCCTGGGCCTCGAAGCCGTAGGCGTCCGAGTTCGACCGCGCCCCGCAGGCCGCCACCAGCCCGTCGAGTTCCCCGATGTCGGCGATCAGGCTCTGCGACTCACCGGTGAAATCCGCGATCACCGACCAGTACGGCACCTCGTAGAGCATCTGCACCGGGCACGCCCTGGGCATGCTGACCGGCTCGACCCAGCCGGTCGGCGGCGGCACGGCATAGACCGACTGCGGCAAGCCGAAGACGTCCTGCACGCACTCCACTCGCACCGCCCCGTCGGCCAACTCTCCATACGACAGCCGAGCTACCCGCATCGCGATCTCGGTGATCCCGTAGGGCGGCCACGCAAAGCGGATCACATCACCGATGTTCAATAGAGAGGCCTGGCGATTGGCGACGAAGACGCCCTTCGCGAGTCCCGACGACAACTGCTTCAGTTCGCGCATCGCGACCCGGTTCGCCAGCTCGGCCTTCGAGAT
The DNA here is from genome assembly GCA_013347225.1 of Candidatus Accumulibacter similis. Classification (NCBI taxonomy): domain Bacteria; kingdom Pseudomonadati; phylum Pseudomonadota; class Betaproteobacteria; genus Candidatus Accumulibacter; species Candidatus Accumulibacter similis. The sequence continues at coordinate 843,105 of CP054595.1, forward strand.
GCCGGGGAAGTTCACGCTGGTCGCCACCACGCTGCCGGTCATCTGCACCCCGGCGAGATCCTGCACCGTCACCGAGGTGTCCTTGTCCGTTTCGCGATCGCGGTAGATCACCGTCACCTGGTTGGTCACTTCGCCCCACGACGGCCGCGAGAATTCTTCGAGGCGCAGGATGTTGGACGGATCGAAGCCCGCCTGATTGGCGAGCGTGTAGTCCGCTCGGGCAAGCCGCAGGGTGAACAGCCCGCTGCGCGGATGGACGTACAGCACCCCGTCGATGTGCTTCAGGATCGCCAGCACGAAGGATTCGATCGTCTCCTCGCGGCTCCACAGCAGCGACAGACCGAAGCCCTCGCCGTAGAGCGTCGCGGCCGCTCGCGTAAAACTCGCGTCGTCGAGGTCGCTCTCGGGATACCCCATGCCCCAATCGCCATTCGTCAGGCACTCGCGAATGATGTGCGCCGGATTGGCGTCGCCGTCGATCTCGGCAGTCCCGCTGTTCCACGCCCGCGGGATCCGTTTCGCGCGCACCGACCACGGCTTGATGTACGGGTTCATCGCCGCCACCCACACCCGTTTCAGAACCAGCGAGAAGACGCCGCGGAAGGCCGGAATCGTGCTGCCGAGAACGCCCTTCAGATAAGCGTTCCGCTCCTGGCTGGCCTCACCCATCAGGACGTCGACGGGGCCCAGCACGCCGCCCTCGCGCTCCTCGCCACCGAAGAGCGTGGGGTTGTCGATCTGAATCGTCGTGCTCGCCGTGACGTTCCCCGACCACGCCACCCGTTCGCCGACGCGGATCTCGGTCAGCGCGTCGACGGGACCGTGACAGAGCGCGAGATGCGCCCCGAGCCCATACCAGTAGCCGACCGTATAGCTCTGCTTGCCCTTGCCACCCCCCCGGCTCATCGATCGTCCTCCGCCCCAATCCCACCCTCGGCCAGATCCGCGAGGCGGATCGCCATCGCATCACCGGTCGCGCGCAGCCAGTCGCTGTCAACGCCGTGCTCGACGAACGCCTCCCAGCTCCGCTCCCGGCCGTCGAACCAGCGGCGAACGCCCTTGACGCAGTAACCCAACTCCCGCGCGTGCGCGACCGTCACCCGAGTGCTCACTTCTTTCCTCCCGACGACTTGCGAATCGCCCGCACCTGGACGTCGCCATACCAGACGACGTTCGGCCCGGACAGCAGACGGGTGCCGAAGAGCACCGGGATCGGCGCGTCCTGCGAAGCGATCGGCACATCTTTGTCACCAATCTGGCCGGGTTGCGCGTTCTCCGGCGCTTTCGGCCGCGGCGCCAGGAGCGCCGAGAGGACGGTCGTGACGACCCAGACGAGGATCTGTTGCCACATGGTCGACTCCGATCAGACGATCGCGTCGCCGGTGAAGGGGTTCTTCACCGGGATGAACGGGAAACCGCCGAACTGGTCGAGGTTGTCGAAGCGACTCGCGCACTGCCCCAGCGAGTGATCGCAGCCGGCCAACAGCGAGACCGCATCACCGACCGCGAGGCCGATCAAGGGCGCGGCGAGCGTCAAGCTCGACCCGCTGTGCGCCGTGATCATGCGCAACCCCACGCCTGCCGAAAGCATCCCGGCCGTGAAATACCCGTCAGCCGCGGTGGCCGCCGCCGCAACCGTCAGCTGCGTGCCGCCGAGGCTGGAGACGATCCCATCGACCCGAAACCGCTCGCGCAGCGCCCCGCAGCTCGGCGAGTACAGCACGTGCCGACAGAGCAGCTGATAGCGCGCGCGCAGACCGACCCGCTTCAACGACGTGGCGATCGGCTCGCATTTCAGCTGTACCGTCGCGCCCGAGAAGCGCGCCGCACTGACCCGGCCTTTCCAGTAGGTGATGAACTCCGGGTCGGCCCGATGCCGGCGATAGATCGTGACGCTGACGATCCCCTCGGGCGGCGCGGCAAGGAACAGCGTTCCCAACGGATCGTCGCGGGGCAGCGTGATCTCGAGGCCGTTTCGGTGGATCTCGTTCGCCTGCTCGATCGCCCCGCGGGTCAGCGTCCGCGGCGCATAGGTTTCCGACAGATGGTCCACCGGCAGCTGGCTCGAGGTGTAGCACCAGTGGCGGGTTCCCTGCGCGAAGCGGTACAGCTCGATCGGGCTCCCATCCGCCACCGACTGCTCCACGGTCGTATAGCTCATGGCCTCACTCCTGGACCGTCCGGACTTCCAGCACGGCCTGGACGATCCCGTCCGTCTCCCAGAAGAATTCCTGCGCGTCGGCCTCGAGCCGCACGAGGTCGAGAAACGATACCTGCAGCACCCGGGCCAGCGGAATGGTGACCCCCAGCGTCGAATCGAGCATCAGCAGTTCCTCGTCTTCGGAGATCTCGGTTGCGCCGGTGATCCGCCGGTGATGGACCGCGCCGCCGGCGACCCGAATCGCCACGTCGCGCCGGATCGTCGGACTCGCGAGGTAGCGCGCGTAACCGATGTTCTTCACCGCCAGGTGCTGGTCGGCCGCGTGGATCGGCCGGGTCACCTCGACATCCGACTGCCCCGAAGACAGCCAGAACGGCACCGCCCGTCCCTGGCGCGCGTGCAACCAGGCGCGGAAGGCCTGGATCGTCGCGCGATTGCCGAATGTGAACCGCAGCCGCTTGCCCACCACCGGGTGGCCGCTGAGATCGTCAATGTTCACCGGCCCGGTGCCGTAGTCGAGGACGGCGAGCTTGCGACGCCAGGTGTCGGTGCGGTCCTCGATCCGGTTCGGACGCCACTCCAGCACGCGATACCCCCGGTAAGCGCTCGGGCCATCGATCGCCGGCACGGGGCTCGGGTCCTCGATCTCCAAGCGCACCCGCGCGCTGGCTAGCGCATCGGTCGGGTGCGCGACGACGGCGTCGCCATCGATGCGGGCGAAGCGCGCCGGGAAGACGCGGGTTCCCGCCGGCCAACCGCGCGAAAGCGGCTGCTTCAGGGTCAGCGCGTTGCCAGCCAGCGACAGAATCTCGGCGACCTCGTGGTGCAGGTTGTCCGACCAGAACGCGACCAGGCCGCCGGCATGGTAGTCGGCATGCGCCGCATCGGACACACGGACCGCCGCCGCGCCCGCCGACAGCGGGGCGGTGAGCACCGTGCGGTCGGTCCACACCGGCACGGCAAAGACCCGGGCTCCCCAGGCGTGCAGGAGCGTCTCCAGCACCCGCACGCCCTGCCCGGCGAGATCGAGCTGGAACTCGAAGCTGCGACGGGGAACGCTGCGCAACCGGATGCGCTGCTCGCTGCCGTCGTAGGACTCCAGCACGTCGGTCAGCCACGCCAGCCGCTCGGTAATGCCGCCCGCCCAGTTCGGGGCGAAGCCCAAGACCACGACGCGGCGGCCGGTCACGGTGAGTGCCGAGCTCGCCCCGTTGCTGAAGCGCAAGACGTAGTGTGCCGACAGGACCGGGCTTCCCAGCGTCGACGCCGCCACGGTATGGACGCGCGACGCCAGCCCGCCATAGACCAGCGGCGGTGGCGACTGTCCGCTCAGCGAAACGCCATCGGCGCCGGTCTCCTCGATCGCGGTCAGGCTGACCGGTGACAGAAACGCATTCCAGACCTCGACGGCCTGGCTCACCGGGCTCACGAGGTTGCCGAAGTCGATCGCCGCCGGCAGCACGTGGATGCGGTGATACCAGTCGTCGCGGAAGCTCCGGTCAGCCGCTCCCGTCAAACCCGCGCGCGGCAGCACGCCCGGCCAGGTGAAGCTCCGGATCCCGGCACGATCCAGCCCGACGATCGACGGGACGCCCGCCAAGCCGACTGTCTGTAGGTTGGCCGAGACCGTGTGGTGACCCGCCAAGTGGAGGACGGCAAGGCCCGTCACGCCGATGAGAGTCGCCATCGCTCACTTCCGAAGGGCCAGCCCGACGCCTCCCGCCGCCCGGTCGCTGCGGAAGAACACCATCCACTCGTCGGCGCCGATCGTCACCGTATCGCCATTGTTGAAGTGCTGCATGTGGACACAACGCAGGTGCGGCAGGAATCCGAGCAGCACGCCATAGCCCCCCGACTGCACCATCACCCGGATCGGCATCAGCGGAGCGAGGCCGTTGAACTGGTTCGTCGTCTCGGGTGGGCCATCGCGCCAGAGCGGGACCGAGCCGCCGGCGCCGAGCCATCGGTAGCCATCCACCTCGGCGCGCAGCGCGAGTTGGTGCGCGTAGTAGTTGGAAACCGCTGGCGCCCAGAACTGGTGGCCACCGTAGAACGCGCCGCTGTCGTAGAGGCCGGTCTGGATCAGCTGGCCCACCGCGAAGTGCGTATTGGCCTGCGCCGGAGAGACGAACACCCCGGCCAGGAGGTCCGGATTCGTCTGCGCAACGAGATGCCAGGTACACGGAAAGAGCGAGGCACTCTGCGTGCCGACGTTCACCGGGCAGGTCAGCGGGTAGGGAATCGCGTCGGTTTGGCTGTCCCAGGCGCGTGCGCTGCTGTATCCGGTCGAGCCTTTGAGCGCGAGGGCGTAGCTGGCTGGCGCGTAAGCGGTCGAGAAGTCCGCCCAGACGGCACCCCGGTTCACGTGCAGACGGTAGCCGGCCCCTTCGGCGGCGTAGGCGTTGACGGTCCAGCCGTTCGCCCCGGCGAAGCCGTGGATCGCATCCAGCAATTGATTGGCGGTCGAGGCGACGCCGGTGGCGTAAGTCATGTGGTCGTCCAGGAAGCGGGGAGGTGTTTGTTTACTGCAGGCGCAACGCGACGTAGTTGCCGATGCCGGTCGACGCGACGTCCTGCAGCACCAGATGGTTCACCCCGTCGACGGTGACGAGGTTCTCCGAGGCATTGCCGAAACCCGAGACGTGAAACAGCCCGTCGATCTCGCCATAGATCGCCGTGGCGTCGTAGAGCACCAGACTGGTCAGCGGATAGATGGCGCCCGGCGAGTGTTTGTACGTCTGCCCCGCCGGGTAGCGCGACGGCGTCGCCCACACCCCGGCGAGGTTGCGCATCTGGCCATTCCAGATGGTCGAGACTTCCGACCAGCGGCGCCCGCCGAAGTAGTAGTTGTCGGTGCCGGAGACGAAGAACGGGTAAGGAAACTGCCCCGGCGTCGCATAGGGCGTCAGGAAGCCCAGGTGCATCAGCATGTAGCGGCTGCTCACCTTCACCGCGAGGATCGCCCGCCGGCCGTTGGCGACCAGCCAGTAGCTCATCGGGCTGTTCCACAGCGACAGGTAATGCGCCGGGCTCAGCCCCGGCTGGCCGGTGAAGTTCGCGCCGGAGAGATAGCCGGTGTAGCCGAGCACCTGCCACTGATAGAGATCCGAGGCGGCCGTTTCCTGCGAGAACAGCCCGGCGTAGATCGCGTCCGTGCCGGCGAGACCCGGCGCCTTCAGGATCAGCTCCTGCGTCGACGCCTGCTGCACCCAGCGCAGTTCCTGCCACGCCTGGCCGGCGGCGATGAGGCTCGGGTGGCCGGTGACGAAAGCCCGGAAGCGGCCCAGCAGATCCCGATGGTCGGCCGCGATTCCCGATTCGTACGCCATTACGCCAGCACCTGTTTCACCGCTCCGGCATTGCGGGCGAGAATATTGAGGAGCGTCCGTTCGCCGGCGGACGAGTTGAGGTAATCGTGGGCGAGCGACGGATCGACGACGTTCACGATGCGCACGCTCGGCTGGGCGGCGCCGGCCGGCGCAGACGGCTTGAGCTGCTCGACGAGACCGCCTTCGGCGAAGGCCAGGCGGCCTGCGGTCACCCGAGGCCCACGAGCGATCCCGTTCAGCGCGTCGAGGAACGACACGCCGATCGTTCGCACAGCGGCGGCCTGGAGCACATACTCGCCGGCCGACAGGCGCGCCGGGATCGAGTCGGAGGTGGAGGTACCCGGACCGGTGACATAGCCACCGGCCGCAAGACCACGGCCGCCGAAGAGGGATGCGATGAACCCCCCGAGACTCGCACCGCCCGAGCCTTTGCCGAGACTGCCGAAGAGGCTCTCGACCAGTTTCTGGGCGGCGATCTTCTGAATGGCCAGGAGGACCGAGCGCGCAAAATCGGCGAACGCCTCCTTGGCCGACTTCGCGCCCGAGCCGATGGACTCGAACAGTTGCACGAAGCCGTCCTCGATTGCGCCGTCGATGCGCCGGGCGACGTCGTCGGACTCGGTTGCGAGTCCCCGTACTTCGACTCGCAGGCGCGCGACGCGGTTGATCGCCTCCTCGGATCCGGTTGCGCGGGCCAGGGCCTCCATCCGGGGAATCAGACCCTCGACCTCCTGCGCGGTCTGCTGGTGCAGGGTCAGGAGGCCCTGCCGCATCTGCGATTCGGTGAGCAGGCCGGCCTCGCGTTGCACCTGGAGTTCGGCTTCGGCGATGCGCATCCGCTCCATCACCGACTGGAACTGCGACTCCAGCCGCCCGAGTTCGGCGAGATGCGCCTCGACGTCGATCAGGCGGTTGACCTCGGCTTCGCCTGCCTGGTCTCCCGCCGCACGAAGCCTGTCCAGCAGCGGCTGGTACTCCTGCGTCAGCTTCTCGCGCGTGATCTCGCCACCGGCGCCGCCGTGGATCTCGGCCAGGCGTTGCCGGACCTGGGCGAGTTCTTTCGCCAGATCGGCTTCGGCCTTGGCCGCCTTGCGGGCGCTCTCGATCTCGACGTCGGCACGCTCGCGGTTCAGGACGATCAGCTCGGCCTCGAGCTTCTTCACTTCGGCCTTCGCGCGCAGACGAGCACTCTCGTCCTTGCCGGTGGTCGTCCCCTTCGTCTGCTCGGCGAGTTCCTGCTGTTTGGCGGCGATCTCGGCATCGATCGCCGCTTGGGCGATCTGCGCCTTGGCTGCATGAAACGCACGGATCGAGACCAGGTGGTCCTCGAAGGCGCGGTCGTAGGCTTCCTGCGCCCGCTTGAGGCTGTCCTGCAGGAGGCGGAGTTCGGCTTCGGCGTTCGCCTTGATCAGCGCGAGACGCGCGCCGCTCGTATCCGGGCTGCCGGCCGACCGGGCGAGCCGCCCGGCGATCGATTCCCCGGTTGGTCTGACTTCCGGCTTCTTCGCGTCGACCGGCTTCGGATTGAAGAGCCTGTCGTGGAACTGGATCACCCGGTCGCGCCGCGCGGCGAGGCTGGTCTCCAGTTCGCCGAGGATCGTCTGCGCTTGGCTGACGTTCCCCTTCAGTCGCGCGACGCCGGCGGCCACACCCGCCCCCATCGCTTCGCCCAGGGCGAGAAAGCCGTTGGCGGTCACCGCCGCACCCAGCGCCAGGGTCTTCAAGGCCAGAACGACGCCGTCGAGGATTGCCTGCAAGCTGCCGCCGTTCTTCGCCGACTCGACGAGTCCGCGGGCGAGATCGCCCAGCGCGGGCAGGACACTCGCGGCGATGCCGTGGGCCACACCCTGCAATGCGGCGCGCAGGAGGTTCAGGTCATCGTTGAACTCGGCCGCCCGGGTCGCCGTCTCGCCGGAAATCTCGCCGCCGAGTTCGCGAAACTGCGCCGTCAGGTCCCGAATGCCGTCGGCACCGCGATTGAGGAACGGGATCATATCGGTCCCGGCCTTGCCGAAGAGCTTCACCGCCAGCGCGGACTTCTCGGGACCATCCGGCATCGCCTGGAAACGGGTCGCCAGATCGAGCAGCACCTGGTCGGTCGCACGCAGTTCCCCGGTGCTCTCGCGGAAGGTGATGCCGAGCGCGGCAAAGAGGCGCTGGTTCTCGCCCGATCCGGCGGCCGCTTCGAACATCGCCGTCGAGAGTCTCTTGAGCGAGGTGGCGAAGGCCTCGGCGCCGACGTTCTCGTGCTGCGCGGCGAGCTTCAGGGTCGACAGGGCTTCGACGCTGATGCCGGCCTTCTGCGACAGTTCATCGAGTTCGTCGGCGGCGTCGATGCTGCCCTTGATGAACGCAACGAAGCCGGCGCCGCTCAGGGCGACGCCGAGGGTGCCGAGCAGCCCGTTCACCGAGCGAGCGTGGTCGGTGAGTGCACGCAGGTTGCCCTGGATCGACGCGAAGGCCGAACGCGTCTGGTCGATGGCGGTGACGAGGATCTGGGCGCGGTTGGTCATGGGGGCTTTCGGTGTAGGGGAGATTCGAGGTTGCCTCACACGTCCTTGAGTTCTCGCCGGATCGCTTCGGCGATGCGCGGCAGGTTCCGCCGCACGGTGCCCTCGAGGTCGAGGCGCTTCTTCAGCGACACGCTCCTCACGAGCACGGCGACCGGAATCTCCTGGCCGCGCTGCAGACGCTTCACGCCCGTGCGGGCCCGCTCGGCGCGCTTGAAGCGAGCGAGCTCGCGATCGTTCTCCCGGATGTTCTCGGCCATCAGGATCGCCTGGCCGCCTCTCTGGATGAAGAAGGCGTTGCCCGAGCGCATCAGTCCGTCGATGATGGCCCGGAAGCGCTTCCGGCCGATGCGCTGGTGTTCGGGCAGCAGGGGAATCAGCATCCGGCCGCTGATCGTCCCGCCGCTCTCGTGGATGCCGAGCCACGGCACCCGGCTACCGATGCGCAACGCCGGCAGTCGGTCGGGACGCCGGTCGAAGACCGTCGCCCGCAGGGATTTCAGGAAGCCGGCTCGCCGGATCTGCAACGCCGACTGCATCTGCACCCGGGCCTGCGCCGCCACCTCACGCCCCGACTCCCGAAACCCTCGGGCGACGGCGGCATGGATCTCCCGCTGCCGCTGGGCGGTCCAGGCGCGGAACTCCGGCGGGTCGAAGAGACCCGAGGTGGTCAGGCTAATCTTCACGGTTGAGGGTTCTTTGCAAGCGGGTGATGGCCTCGGACTCGCCCTGGCCACCGATCGCGACGACGAGCAAGAGATCGGCGAGACGCCGCCGTTCCGCGCGGTGGGCGGCGCGCAGGAAGGCCTCGACCTGCGCCAGCGTGTAGTTCAGGATCTCGGGGTAGCGGTGGCCGGCGGCGAGGAGGCGCTGGACGGCATCCCCCCAACGGTCGCGTGCGTCCGGGCGGCGAGACGACGGGCGACCCGATCGATCTCCGGACTCACGCGCCGGACAAAAAAATCGGCATTGACCTCCAGCAGGGCTTCGGCCAGGCGGATCGCCTCATCCAGGGCCAGACCGTCGACCCACAGGCGTGGACGGCGACTCGCCAGCGCCACGGCTTCGAGCAGCGACTCGCCGTGGTCGGCGCAGATGCCGAGCCAGTCGATCGCCGTCGTCAGTTGCTCGGCGAACGGTCGGATCGCCCGCACGAAGGCCGGCAGCTCGCCGACGCGCAGCGGCGTCAGATCCAGAGTCTCACCGCGGATCTCGATCGAGACGGGCAGCGGCGGCAGGGCGGCAAAGTCGCTCTGGGCGGGGGACACAGGCGCCGTTCCCATCAGAGGAGCTGGACGAGGCGACCGAACTGACCGAGCGCCGCATCGACCGGCTTGCCCGGATCCGCCAGCAGCGAGCCCTCGAGTTCGAACTGGTTGTACTCGTTCGAGATGAAGGCGATCTCCTTCAGCGGGTCGAAGGCGATGCGGTAGAGTTCGACCAGCGTCTTGGCGTTGCCCTGCGCGGTGTTGATTCCTTCCAGGCGCAGGAAGCGCTCCGGCGCCGGCTGCGTGAAGATGCCGATCTCGGTCACCGCGCCGTAGCTGTAGCTCGCCTTGAACGGCTGCACGAAGCTCGCCAGATTGAGGAACTGGATCGCACCGAAGTCGCCATCGGCCGTGTAGTGGGTGCCGAGCGTGAGCAACGCGCCAGACCCGTCCTTGACGACCAGCGCCGACACTTTGGGATGGGCCAGCGCGTAACGATCGCCGATGACCACTCCGGCCGGCAACGGCTCGTCGGTAACGGTCCCGGTCGGGCTCTGGACAAAGTGGCCGTACAGCGCGAGCGCGAGGTTCTCCTTGGTGAACTCCTCGATGGTCAGCGTCACCGTGGCGGACGTCTGCTTGATCATCCGGTGGTCGAGCGAGCGACTGCCGGATTGGGACTCGTAGTGCTCGATCACCTCGGTCTTGAGGGCGAGCTTCAACTCGGCGACGTTGCCCGGCGTGCGCAGTTCAATGGGGTTGCCGCTGGCGTCGCGCTTGCCGAGATAGACGCGGCCCTGGAAAGAGGCGTAGGTGCTCATTGGGATTTCTCCGCAGGGGAAAGGAGGGCTGGGGTGGGCGTGGTACGCGCCGGGCGAGCGGTTTCCAGAGCGATCAGCCAGCGCGCGAGATCGTCATCGAGCTCGAGGATCGCACCGGGAGCCAGGCCGACGCCGGCGTGGGTGTGGGGTTTCAGGAGTTCAACGTGCATGGGTCATCCTTGGCGCGTGAGGTCATGGAACTGTGTGCGGTAAGTGATCTGGTAGCGGGCCGGCAGGGCCGCGGCGCCGGCATCGGCGTCTTCCACGTCCCACTCGCAGTCGAGTTCGCGCAACCCGAGCGCGAGGCCACCGAGGTTCGCGTTGTGAAACAGCGCCGCATGTGCGGCGACGAGGATCTCGTCAGCCCGTGTTTCCGGAGGAACAGATCGGGCCTCCCGGGCGAGCGCGACGAGTCGCACGACGAGTTGTCGCTCGACCCGGTCGTTCGGTCGCGCGACGATGGTGTCGGACTCGGGGAAGAGCAGCAGCGCCGGAGAGGCCTCGCGCGGCACGCCATGAACCGGCGAACGCAGCAGGGTCGCACCCTGCGCGGTGGCGACCGGCGCCAGAGTGGCCATCAGCGCTTGCAGGATCTGTTCGCGGATCGATTGGGGCATGCGCCAGGGTTCCGTAAAATGAGAGAAACACTGATCAAGGATCTGACGTGGCCACCGCATCGAAGAAACCCGCACGAACCGTCTTCACCCTGAAGATCGAACTCGTCGACAGCCAGCCGCTCATCTGGCGCCGGATCGTGATCAGTGGTCATGCGAGCTTCGCCGTGCTCCACCACGTCATTCAGGCCGCGATGGGCTGGCACGACGCGCACTTGCACGAGTTTCGGGTCGGCGAACAGCGCATCGGCGTCCCGGACCCGGAGTACGACAACCCCGACCGGCCCACCGCGATCGAGAAGAACGTCCGCCTCAATCGCCTGCTCGGCACCGGCAGTACCTTCACCTATCTCTACGACTTTGGTGATAGCTGGGAGCATCGCCTGAACGTCGAGCAGGTGAAGGATGCCGGCGATCGTCATGGCGATGGATGGATCGCCCGGGTCGAGAGCGGAGAGCGCGCGTGCCCACCGGAAGATGCCGGCGGCATCGAAGCGTACCAGGACTTTCTGGCACGCTGGGAGCACGACCCCTACGGCGAAGAGACCGAAGGCCTGCGCACTTGGGCCGGGCTCGACTTCGATCCCGCGCGCTTCGACCGTCTGGCGGCGAATGCGGCCATCGACCGCATGTTCTGGAACCGCTGGGTCAAGTGATCCGGGTGAGTGTGGCGCGGCACTCCGAGCCATCGCCGACTTGCCGCACCTCGCGAACCCGGTAACGCTGGCCCTGGATCGTCAGTTGATCGCCGTTCGCGGGCGCCAAACGCTGCGCCGGATAGCGGATGGTGTAGCCGCGGCTGACGCCGAGACCGTCGAGCACGTCCTCGTCGGGCGCGCGGAAGTCGACCCAGACGACCATACCCGCACACTCCGCCGCGGTGAGGAGACCAGCTTGCGCCGCGGCGTCGTAGAGATCCGCGATGGTCGCCATGGCGAGGGTCACTGCATGACGAGTTTCACGAGCACCCCGGGCCGGTGACACATTGGCAGCGGGTTCGACTGCGTGTGCAGGTCGGTGCCACGGTCGAACTTCCGCGGTTCCTGCTTGGCGTACAGCGGCTGCCCCAGGGTGTTCACCGTCTCGTTGAAGTCGGCTGGCGCGACGTAGGTGCCGAAGGTGTCCACCGTGCCCTGCGGGAAGCAATGACCTTCGCCGGCCTCGATGAAGCGACGGGAAACACCGCTGGCGTCGGTCGCCTGACCACGGTACTCCTCGAAGGTCAGCCCACCAAAGGTGAATCCCGCGCGCATGTCGTTGATCAGCACCGCGCCCTGCTGCCAGTTCTCGTACGCCTTCTCGACCTTCGGATGGCCGGTCAGCTTCTCGAAGAACTCCGGCGAGACGAGACAGTGGATGCTGCTCATGAACTCGCCCAGCAGGTGGTCCTCGACGTGACGCAGCACCTCGGCACACTTCGCCTTGACGTTCGTCGTGTCGACGTTCAGCGCGAAGTTCACGGTCTTCGGCGTGATGGCGAACTCATCGAAGAGATCGACCAGCGTCGACCCATCGGCGTCCAGGATCACGCCTTTGAGCGCTCCCATGCGCAGGTGCTCCAGCGTGATCGCGTGCTTGTTGCGCATCGTCTCCAGATGCCGGGCCATCACGCCGGCGATCGTCTCGACCTCGGACTCACTGCCGAAGGCCCGCACGCCCTGGACTTCCTCCGGCAGCACCACATCGTCGTGCGGGATGTGCGGCACGACGAACGGGCGCAGCGTGCGCTTCCCGCGGCGCCCGACGGTCCCGGGCGACCCCGGCGGCAGCGTCGGCAGCAGGTTCAGCACGCCATTGCGCTCCTCGACGATGAGTTGGCGCTGGCGCACCGGCTTGATCGGGAACAGGTTGAGCGCTTCCAGGCGCCCGTAGCGGTTCGGCAGCAGGTTGATCGCCACCGTCAACGCGGCCATCGAGAAGGCCGGCGTGTGAAAGGGATTGTTCATCGGCATGGCAGTTTCCTTCAGACGGAGGGACGAGCCAGGATCCCCAGGCTCTTCAGGGTGGCGAGCGCGGCGTTCTTCTCCGCAGGTGTGATGCCGAACGGCCAGACCAGCGCGGTGTCGGCCACGACCGCGTGCCGGGCGACGATCAGGCCGTCGGGACGATCGGCGAGACGCGCGTCGACCGCCCCCAGCAGGACGCCGGTCGGCAGCTCGGTCCCGTCGCTGGCGGACGGATCGAGTGCCTTGACCTGGCCGGTCGCGGTCACCGACCCGACGACAGCACCCAGAGCCAGGTTCTGGCCCGCGGAGACGGTCACGCGATCACGCGAGTAGAGATTGGGCGCCTCGTACTTCAGGAGGTCGCCGAGGTTGTTGGCTTCGGTGAGGGCGGGCATGGATCAGTCCTTTCCGGTGAGTTTCTTGACCGCCTGGATCAGCGGGTTGTGGTCGGGATGGGCTTCGCGAGCCGGGGCATCCGGAGCGAGGCGCGAGTCGATTTCGAGACCCTCGGCGCGTGCCGCCAGGAGCGCGCGGCGCACCTCCGCGGCACTGGCTCCTTGCGCCAGGAAGGTCACGATGCGCTGCGGATAACCTGCCAATTGGCACAGTTCGGCGATCGCCAGGGCCTCGGCGCGCGTAGCGTCGATGGCCGACTGGACGGCGGCGGCGTCGGGCGTCTCTCGCGTGTCGGGGGACGTGGTGGGTGCGGCTGGTGCCGCGGGCTGCTGCGGGACGTCTGGGGTGATGCGGTCGGTCATGGTGGAAACCTCCTGGGAGAGAAGGGAAGAAGCAAGGAGCGATCGGCCGGCCGTGAGCGAGCGCCCCGGCGAACGACGAGCAGCCAGAAACACGCCGAAGTCGGTGACCGCCTCGTCGAAGCTGCCCTGGCCGTCGGCCAGACCGGCGTTCAGCGCTTCGGGACCGAAGTACAGTCCGGCCTGGGTGGCGCGCACGACGGCCGCATCGAGGTCACGCATCGTCGCGACGTGATCGATGAAGATCCCGTACAGCCGGTCGACTTCGGTCTGCAGTCGGCCATGCGCGGCCGGGTGAAGCGGTTCGTGCGGCGAGAAGTCGTTCTTCTGCTCGCCGGCGGTGATCGCCGTGTAGCGGTAGCCCTGCTGGGCATCGCGCGCCGATTGGTCGACGTGCAGCGCGATGACGCCGATCGAGCCGACGCCGCCGGTCTGGGTGACGTACACCCGGGAGGCGGCCGAGGCGAGGACGTAGGCCCCCGAGAAGGCCGAGTCGGCGGCGATCGCCCAGACCGGCTTGACGGCGTTCGCCGAGCAGATTCGTTGCCCGAGCTCGAAGACCCCACCCGCCTCGCCGCCGGGAGAGTCGACGTCGAGCAGGATGCCGGTCACCTCGGGGTTGGCCACCGCGGCGTCCAGGAGCGACCCAATCTCACCGTAGGACGTCAGGCCCGAGGCGGCTTCGAGCCCCAGCGTCCGGCGCACCAGCGTGCCATAGACCGGAATCACGGCAATGCCGGGCGGCGCGTCGGGCGCTACTCGCGGCGAAGGGAGTGCGACGGCTGCGTGCGGTTCGGGCCAACCGATGCGCGCTCCGAGCACGGCGAGCAGGACGTCGAGCTTGGCCTGAGCGAGCAAGAGCGGCGTCCCATAGAGACGGGACGCCAGGTGTACGAGCGGCATGTCAGGATTCCTGTGGATCGGGTGGCGGCGCCGGAGCCACCGCCGGCTCGTTCTGGTTGTCGTAGCGCGGGTCGCTGTCGAACCGCAGTCCCAGCGCATCCGCCCGGGCGTTGTCGGCGGCAATCTCGCGGTCGATGTCCTCGGCGTCGTAACCAAACGACGAGATTGCTTCCGAGCGGCTCGTGAGCCCCGCCCGGATGGCGAGCTTCAGGGCGTTGAACTCTTTCTGCGGATCGACCCACTGCCAGCCTTGCGGGATCCACTTCGCCGTGAGGTAGGGGCGCGGCTCCCGGGCAAACCCCGGCGCGTCGATTCGCCCGGCCAACACCGCCTGCTCCAGCCACGCGCGCCACACCGGCCGGCAGAGCTGGTGCACGATCACGCCGTGCTGCAGCATCTCGCATCGCCGGCGGAATTCGAGGAGGCCGGCGCGGATGCTGGAGTAGTTCACCCCGGTGAGATCGCCGGTCAGTTGCTCGTAGGTGATGCCGATCGCGGCGGCCACCGCGCGGAACTGATTGCGCAGGAACTCACTGTAGCTGCCGCCGAGGTCGGCCGGGTCGGAGAACTTGATGTCTTCGCCGGGCTCGAGGATCTGCAGCGTGCCGGGTTCGAGCCCGGCGAGCGCCACACCGGCGGCGTCGGCCAGGCCTTCGCCCATCAGGTTGTCTTCGGGACTCTGGCGCGTGATGAAGCCGGCGAACATCGCGGCCGTCTTCTTGCGCACCAGTTCGGCGTCGTCGTACTGGTCGAGTTCGTGGAGCTTGACCAGCGCCCGTGCGAGCCAGGGCTCGCCGCGGATCTGGCCGGGTCGCAGCGGCCGGTAGAGATGGATGATCTCGCCGGCCGGCACGCGCACGGTGTCGAGTCCACCGGCACCCGACATCGGCGACAGCGCTCCGTCTTCGGGGTGCGAACGGTACAGGTGGTACGCCACCCGCTGCCCAAGCCGATTGAACTCGATGCCGGCGCGCACGACGTTACCGCTCTCGGCGACGGTGTTGAGCGTGACTGGCAGATGCTCCGGTTCGAGCACCTGCAGCTGGAGCGGGACCACCAGGCCGTCCTCGATGCGGCGGTAGCGCAGACGGAGCAGCGCTTCACCGCCTTCGAGCATCGCCCGGCAGGCGAGCGCCTGCAGGCCGTAGAAATCGGTGAGTCCGGCGGCGTCGGCCTCTTCGGTCCAGTCCCGGAAGAGTGCCTGCAAGCGCTCGCGCAGAACAACGTCGGTGACCATCGACTGCGGCTTGATGCCGGTGCCGATGGCGTTGGCGACGAAGGCATCCAGCGCCGCCGCGGCCCAGGGATTGCGGCGCACGAGATCGCGACTCTTGGCGCGCAGTTCCGTCTGCGTCGACAGCAGGGCGGCAATCGCCCCCGGGTTGCCGGGCATCCAGGCGAGCGTGCGCCGCCCGCTGCCGGTGCCGTCGTAGATCGGCAGGCTCGCGAAGCTGGCCTTGATCCGCGTCCAGAAGCTCATCAGAAACCCTTGTCGGTGGTCACGCGGATCTGGCGCGTGCGCCGTGCGCCGGCCGCGCGGGCGAGAGACGCCTCGACCTCGCGGATCGCCGCCTGGATCTCGTCGACACTGCGGTACTCGACGGTCTTGTCGCCAAAGCTCACGCGCTTCTCGCCGGTCGCCAGCGCCTTCTGCAGCGCGAGCAGTTGTTCGTTGCTGTAGGGCATGCTTGGGGATCTCAATTGAGCCAGCGGCTGCGGATGACGCGCCGGGTGGTCCGTCGGGTCCCAGAAGCGGCGAGGCCACCGCTGGGGGTGGCCTCGGGGTCCGGGGTCGGCAGAGTACTGCGCGGTTCGTCGGGCGGCGCGAGACCCAGCTGTCGTTCGAGTTCGCGCCAGTGCCGTTCTTCGAAGCGGTCGAGACCGGCGGCGGCAGCGGCGGCGCGCGCGTAAACCAGGGCATCCAAACCATCGTTCCGCTCGCGCATCTTCTGCCACTCGCGCACCGCAAAGCCTCTGCGGTCGCGACGGGTGACCAGCTGCTCGGCACAGAGCTGCTGCAAGTACTCGGCGTCGACCTTCGGCAGATGGACGTAGCCCGCGGGGTAGCGCACGGTGCTCCCGTCTTCGGAGACCTCCGGCGTCTTCTTCAGGTTGTTGTACAGCTCCAGCTTCGCGATGCCGCCAACGACCGAGAACAGCTTGATGCCGCGACGCAGCCGCTTGCCACCCAGCGACACTTCCACCGCCGTCGGTGTGCCGATCAGGGCCGCGCCACGGGCGATACCCTTGACCGCCATCAGTCGCGGATCGTGGCAGGCGCGGACGAAGGCATACGCTTCCTGCGTCGCGAAGCCGGTGTCCAGCGCGAATCGGGCGAGCGGCACCTGCGCGCCCGAGGCGTGCGTCCAGGTTTCGTTGATCAGTGCGCCGAGCTGTTTCCAGACGGTGTCGCGGGCGGTGTCGCCCATCAGCACGCGGTGCTCGACGAGCCACGACTCCTTGCCGCGGCCGAAGGACCAGATCGACGCTTCGATGCGATCCTTCTGCACGTCGGCGCCACCCACCAGCAGCAGGCCGCCGGCGGGGATGCGGCCGATCGGGTAGTCCTCCCGACGCTCCAGCAACCGCTGCCAGTCCGGCGCTTCGCCTTCCTCGACCCAGGTCTCGCCGAGTTCGGTGTTCTTGAACGTCTTGATCGCTGCCGAGGAACCGGACTCCTGGCGCACCGCACTCTCCCAGGCGGCGGCGATCTCCCGCCAGCTGCGCCAGCCGATCGGGCTGTACAGACTGGAGAGGTGAAAACCGGCGGTCTTGCCGCTCGCGGGTGCCAGCGCCCGCCACTCGCCTTGCTCCAGCATGCGCGCCTTGTGATGCTCGGCGATGGGTTGTTCGCAGGACTCGCAGACGTAGGCCGCGGTCTCCGGCCGGCCCTTCTCCCAGCGCAGTTGCTCGAAGCGCAACCATTGGCGATGACCGCAGTGCGGGCACGGCAGGAAGTAGCGCCGCTGGTCGCTGGCTTCATACTCGCGTTCGATCGCGCTCGCCCCGGCGATCGTCGGCGTCGAGACGATGAAGATCTTGCGGCGCGCAAAGGTGCGGGTACGGGCTTCGGCCAACGAGATGGCATCGCCCTCGCCGTCGACGTCGGTCGGATAGCCATCGACCTCGTCGAGAAAGAGGTAGCGGACCGGCATCGAGCGCAGCCCGACCGCACTGTTGGCGCCGGTCATCACCAGCACGCCACCGCGGAATTCCTTCGCCAGGATCGTGTTGCCGGCATCGCGGCTGCGGGCTGGCGCGATCCGCTCGGCCAGGACCGGCGATTCCTCGATCAGCGGGTCGATACGCTGCTTCGAGTTGCGCTTCGCCATATCGACGGTCGGCGAGACGGCCATCATCGGACCGGGCGCGTGGTGGATCACGTAGCCGATCCAGTTGTTGCCCATCTCCGTCGCGCCCAGCTGTGCGCCCTTCATGAAGACGATCCGCTCGACCGGCGAGGTCGGCGACAGGCAGTCCATGATCGCCTTCAGATACGGCGTGCGGCTCGTGCGCCAGCGGCCTGGTTCCGCCGAGGCCTTGCTGGAGAGCATCCGGTGGCGGTCGGCCCACTCGGACACGGTGAGCAGCGGGTCGGGCATCAAGCCTTCGCGCCAGACTCGCTCGATGTCGAGTGCGCCGTCGTAGTCCCATTCAACCATCAGTCCACCCGCGGACGAAGTTCGCCCAGCTCCTGCAAGTGCTGGCGCACCGCGCCGTCGAGCGCGATGTGCAGGTCGTGGGGATCGACCCCGAGCTGCGAGGCCATCTGCGCCGAGACGCGCGCCGGCCAGTTGAGCCAGGCATCGCGCTCGGCCCGTGCCAGCTTGAAGACTTGGGCGAGGGCCTGCGCGCGGTCGATCAGGTCGCCCTTGAGTTGCGCCAGCCGCACCTTGTTGGTCTGCGCCTTGACGACCTCGTTGACGGTTCGTGCCTGGAGCAGCGACGTGCCGCCCGCGGCGAACGTCGGCGTCGCTGCTTCGCTTGCGGGTTCCCGCACGGCGACCGTCTCGGCCCGTCGCGTCGTGCCCGCGCGGGGCGTCTCCGAATTCCTCGCCCAATCCCGGTCGGCGCGGTCGGGATCGACGGTGCCGTCGGCCTCCGGCGTGATCCGCCCGGCGCGGATGGCCTTGTGGACGGCCGTGTCCGAAACCCCACGGTGCCGGGCGTAGGCGCGAATCGACAGCCCCATGATCGTCCTCAAGCCGTGCCGCGGTGCTCCATCAGAAAACGCTTGGCTTCTGTTTCGAACAGCGCGTTCATGTGTTCGTCATCAACCACCGCCGAGGAGAACACCATGGCACACCAAATCGACTTCACCACCGGCCAGGCCGCCATCGCCTACGCGACCGGATCCGAAACCCCCTGGCATGGCCTGGGACAGACCGTGGACCCGCATGCCCCGGTCGAGGTCTGGCAGAAGGCCGCCCAGCTCGAATGGCAGGCGCTGCGCGCCGAAGTCCAGTTCGACAGCAGCGTCTCCGGTGGCCGCGAGACCTACACCGACAAGCACGTGCTGTACCGCAGCGACTGCGGCGCACCCTTGTCGGTGGTCTCGTCGGACTACCGGGTGGTCCAGCCCGCGGACATCCTCCACTTCTTCGGCGAACTGGCGGCAGCCAGGCAGTTCAGCATCGAGACGGTCGGCGCGCTGATGGCGGGGCGGCGCATCTGGGCGCTGGGCCGCGTCGGCGACAACGCCCGCATCCTCGACGACGAGGTCGCGCCCTACCTGCTGCTCGCCACCTCCTACGACGGTACGATGGCCACCGTCGCCCGCTTCACGACGGTCCGGGTGGTCTGCAACAACACGCTGCAGGCCTGCCTGCGCAACGCCTCGTCGCAGAGGCAGGTAACCATCTCGCACCAGGCGATCTTCGATCCCAAGGAAGTCCGCGCCGACCTGGGGATCGCCCTCAACGCCTGGGAGGAGTTCCAGCACAAGGCCGGGCTGATGGCCCAGCGGAAACTGAGCACCCTCGAGACCGACGCCTGGTTGCTGGATCTCTTCCAACCCTTCATGCCCTACGGCCAGACCTACTCGCCCGAACAGGTCCGGAAGTCGAAGGGCTACCGCCGCATCCTCGACCTCTTCGCCGGCGAGATGATCGGCGGCGCCCAGGACGCCACGGACCGGACCCTTTGGGGACTGCTCAACGCCACGACCGAGTACATCGACCACGAGAAGGGCCGCATGCAGGACAACCGCCTGAACGCTGCCTGGTTTGGCCCGGGCGCCCGGTTCAAGGATCATGCCTTTGCCCTGGCCGAGAAGCTGGTGGCGTAGACGACAGCCGATGGAAGCCAAGCAGAAACCGCTTGGCTTCCCCCGCGCACAGCGTGTTCATACGCATGTCATCAACCACATCGAGGAGCCCGACATGAGCACCCTGACCCCGACCCAGATCGAAGTCCTCACCGCTGCCGCCGACCGAGCCGATGGCCGCGTTCATCCCCTGCCGGCGCGGCTGCCCAGCGGCGCCCAAAAGAAGGTCCTCGCCAGTCTCTTGAGCCGTCACCTGATCTTCGAGACGGCGGTCGGCGACGAGATCGTGTATCGGCTGACCGCCGACGGCTGCGCCGCCGTGGGGCGTGAGTGCGCGCTGCCGGAGTCCATCACCCCGGACGCCGAGATCGATGCGGCGGTGGCGGCCATCGAGGCCGAGTGGGGACCAGACCAGGCGCCGCCGGATCCGCAGCCGGACGTCGTCGAGCGCCGGCCGCGAACCCGGGAGAACAGCAAGCAAGCCGCCGTGATCGCCATGCTCCAGCGGCCCGAGGGGGCGACGGTTGCGCAAATTTGCGCATCCACCGGATGGCTGGGTCACACCGTTCGGGGTTGCCTGGCAGGCGCACTGAAGAAGAAACTCGGGCTGACCATCACGTCCGAGAAGGTCCCTGGTGGCGACCGTACCTATCGAATCGGGTAGTGCCCGCCTGGGTGGTTGGAGGGATCCCGCCACCCCAAGAAACATGGAGAATCCGCTTGGCTTCGGCAGCAGACAGCGCGTTCATAAGATCGTCATCAACGCCACCAGGAGCCCGACATGAACACCCTCAGCGCCGAAACCATCCGCCGCCTGATGCGGCAAAATCGCAAGACGATTCGGGGTATCGCTCAGGAGTGGAACCTCACCATGAAGCGCGTACGCGACGTCCGCAACCACGGAGTCACCGGCGAGCACTTCGTGCGCGACTGGCTCGACATCCTGACCGGCGAGGGTCCAGAAGATCAATCTTCTGCTTGGCTTCCGGAGTGAACAGCGCGTTCATGTGCTCGTCATCCACCACGCCATCCGGAGCAGCGCCATGACCCCGACCCAAGCCAAGAACCTCGACACCCTCGGCAACCAGCTCGCCACCGCTGCCCTGACGACCCTGATCCGGCTGTGCCCGGAGATCCGGACCGCCGGTGACGAGATCCGCGAAGCCGTCTGCGCGGCGATGCGCGCGAAGTCCAAACCAGCCATCGACGAGTTGCTCGAAGACGGCCAGGCCTGCCCCTGGATGGCCGAGACGATCTTCGCCAGTGCGGTCATGACCCTGGTCAACGCCGGCATCAAGATCCTGCGCGGCAACTGACACGATCGACCCGGAGCCCAGCATGAGCATCAGCATCGTCATCAACGCGCAACCCGACACCTGCCTCAACTACTCGAACCGCAATGCAGCAATCGTGCTGGGTACGCTGGGCATCGACACCTCCGAGGGCTATGGCGAGATCGCCTTCGTCGATTTGCCGCGGCTGCGCCAACGGATGCTGCGGGCCCTGCATCAGGCCGGTGCATTCCGGACGGTCGCGCCGACCGACGAGCGCGGCCCCACCCGTATCGTCGAGATCGACGGCCGGCCGACCATCCGGCCGGGCGTGCGAGTCATCGATCCCGGCATCGACCAAGAAGGCGTCATCCGACGCCTGCGCGAGGTCTTTCACCTGCTGGCCGTTGCACACGAGTTGCGCTCTGGTGTCACGTGGTGCTGAATACGCGTCGCCAAGCACCGGTCGCCCGCGAGCCGAGAACGCTACACCGCGCGACGGTGCAAGCCGCAGGGCCAACCCTGACGCGGCGGCACCAAACAGGCTCCAGGTGGCCCCGAAGAAGATTGAGAATTCGCTTGGCTTACCGCTCGAACAGCGCGTTCATACAGTTGTCATCAACGCAGTACCCACCAGGAGACGCCCCATGAACCCAGCAGACTACATCGCCAACCTTGCCAAGACTCAGGGCCGTGAGTCCTTGGCCAACGCCCGCGCCACGATGGAGCGCGCCCTCGCCGAACTCGACCACTACATCGCGCGCTACGAGGAAGTCGAGGACCTGAAGGACAAAGCCAACGTGCTCAACTGGACCCTGAACCACCTGGCGACCTACGTCGCCGGCAACGTGCGCCTCGACCTGATCGCCGGAGCACAAGCCGAGCTCATGCGGGTCGACGCCAGGCGATGACATTCAGCGGGCAGGATGCCAAGATGGAGCTTGGCTTCCTGCTCGAAGAGCGCGTTCATACGGGTGTCGCCACCACCCACCGCAAGGAGACCCCCATGACGACCCAAAGCATCCCTGCCAGCCACAACGATACTTGGGGCTTCACCGGCACCCTGGAAGACCAGGGCGAAGCCGCCTGGCCCATCGCCATGACCACCATCGCCGCAGCGACCGGCCAGTCACTCGAATCGGTCCGCGCGTTTCTCGACAGCCGCCATGGCCGCCATTTTGCCGACGACGTCCTCAACGAGCGGGCCAAGGGCAAGGACCTCGAGCAAGCGATCTACGCCGCCGTAGCGCGCTGGATGGTCTGGACCATCGGTCGCCAGACCTCCCGCGACTATGGCATCCCCTGCGGCCTGCCGTACTTGACCGGGTTCGTGGTGCACTGCGAGATCGCCGAAGAGTTGGTCGCCTGACCTGCTCGAACGTGCCAGGCTGCGAAGGCTATGCGCATATTACGCGGTCGTTCGGTGAGGGCCTGCGAGGTATCACTGTCGGCCATGAGCACGCGGCGGCGAGGTCTCTCCAAAGCCGACGTTGACCCGGGGGCGACCAGGCGTAAGCAGCCATTCGGTTGGCGATGACAATTTTCTCGCCTGATCGACCGCTACTGCGAGAAGCGGCCAGTGGGTGTAGGATGGCGTCGTCTGCATTCGGCCAGAAGCTGACGTGCCGGCGGCGAAACGTGATCCCGCGCGAACGGAGGGTAACTGATCTTGAACCGGACGTCCCGTTGTTTGCGGACTCTGACAGTTGTTCGGCTATTGCTGCCATCGGGGATAGCGGTCCATTTCAGTCACCGATGCGTCCGCAAACCGTCCGTCAAAGGCCGAATGGGCTTGGGCAATAGAGTCGAAACTCGATGTCCGCCGAGGGCGCGCCGCTGCCGAGTGCCCGTCTGAGTGTGAGGAGTCGTCACCCGGATTGGCCGGGATAGGCGTGGTCAGCCCGGCCTGCTGGCGAGTGAAGGCGAGTGGGCGCGCCCCCTCAACCCCCTGAGCACAGCGAGCACATGGAGCACTCGGAGTACTAGGAGCACATTGATCACAGTGCCCTCGCCCGGCAACCCGCATGAACGCTTGACTTCCGTTCTACCGTCGTTGGCGATAGTGCGGACTCAGTATCCGAGTTGCGCCAAAACTTAGCAGTGAAGAATATGATTGGCGGCGCCCCTACGAACCCAGAAACAGGTTGTTGAAACGTAATGCTTTGATTATTGGCATTTTTAAGGCACAGTGGCTAGGCCCGAACGCACCGCTGACCGAGAGCCTCCAAAACGCTCGCCAGCCAGCCTCCAAGCCTGGGATGTGCGTACTGCGACCGGAGTCGGCTAGCTCCGGTCGCAGGGCACTTTGCGACAGAAAGGGAGTTGGACATGGTCACCAAGATGAATGCCGTACCCGCAAGAGAAGCGGCTCCGGTTAAGACGGCGGCAGCCGCCGCGACGCGAGCAAAGTCTGCCCTGAATTCAGTTGGCAAGTCCTCCCCAACTGCGGCGACGGGAAGGCCCGATGTGCCCGTCGGGATTGGGATGCTGAACGACAAGCAGGCGCGGGCGCGGCGCAACGGCGCGATTGAGAGCAATCTGAAGATGCGAGCGCATCTGTGGCCCGATCTCGACGAGAAGCGCTTGTGGTTACGCACTGACAAGACACGCAAGGGCTTCACCACCATGCCTCGCACGATGGCGTTGATCATCAACCTGATTGACGACATTTCAAAACAGGTGACCAACGGCAAGGCGGTCCCTGCGGGCAGAACCTATCTGGTGCTATGGTGCCGGGTCTTTGATGAAGGCTTCGTCAAGATCGACATCGAGGCGGTTGCCGCGATGGAAGCAGGGTACGCCCGGGGGCGCAATGTCGCGACATGGCGGCAACACCTGGCTGTTCTGCGCGATCTCGGCTTCATCGACTGCAAGGACGGGCCTGCGGGGCCGTACCAATACATCCTGCTCTACAACCCCTATCAGGTGATCAGGGCGCTGAACGCCAAGGGGATGATTCAGCAGAATACGTACACGGCATTGTTCCAGCGCGCGATCGAGGTGCGAGCAACGGACCTGACCGAAACTTGAGCACGAGAGTACGTGAAAAGATGTCGAACCTGACTTCCAGTGAGAAGCGAAAACTCGAACGCCTCTTCGGTATGGGGAGCGGCTATGTCCTCGACTTCACCAATCGGACCTTCGCGGAGTTCGTCGAGGAGAGCGTAAGGCGCGACATCAACAACGGGCGCTACGACTATGGCAGCGGATCGAAAGCTAACCGACTGCGCGGCTTCTGGGGCGTCGAAGGCAACAACTTGGTCGGCAAGCTCATCGGCGATCTGATCGAGTACGGCAAGGAAATCGACGCCTTTCAGAATTACGGCGCACTTCCGGAAGAGTGCCTCAAGATCGTTGCCCGCCTCAAGCAGACTTGCGCCGTGGCGGACCTCGATGCGCTCAATGCGACGGCGGATGGCCGTGACTTCGAGGCGGTAGCCGCACACGTGCGCGAAGTCATCGAAAAGAACCAGCCAGAAGCGGGCCTAGATCGTCTGCATACCTACGTCATCAAGTTCGTGCGTACACTCTGCGAAGGAAGCGGCATCACCATCACTCGCGAGAAGCCACTGCATTCCCTCTTCGGCGAGTACGTAAAGCGGCTGCGCGACGACGGTCACCTCGAGTCCGAGATGACCGCCCGCATCCTGAAGTCAGCGATCTCGGTGCTGGAAGCCTTCAACGACGTGAGGAACAACCAAAGCCTCGCGCACGACAACCCAATCCTAAACTACGACGAGAGCTTGCTGATTTTCAGCCACGTCGCTAGCTCAGTTCGGTTCATCCGCACGGTCGAAGACAGGTTAAAAAGGCAACAGCACCGCGAGGAAGCAACTGCCGCCAGTGAGGATGGCATTCCGTTCTGAAGTATCACGAAGGCGCGAGCCGATCGAGTGGAAGACCCGGAGGAAGCACATGTTTGGCAGCATCGACAAGAGCACAGGGCTCCTGTTCGTCACCCACGACCTTGATCATTCGCTTCGCTCTACTATGCAGGAGATGCGGCACGAGGTTGAGTTACTGGACGAGAACCGGCTGCTCAATACAGTCCCAGACGACCTCAAGAAGTACCTCGTCGAGAAGTACAGTGTTACGCCGATCACGCTGCTGCGCGATCAGTGGTACGCGGACTATCAGGATGTGCCGGTAGCCGTCCGTCACGACCAGATGCGTTGGATCAGCGCCCGGAGCCGTCCAGCCACGGTTCCGGGTGAGCGTGTTGACGTGCGAGTCCCGTTCGAGGGCGAGGCTGAGCTGTTCTACGCGAAGGCCAATACCTTCACGATGAACCCGCCGCGCGCCGTCATCGAGAAGAACGAGTTGCTGCTGCGGTTTGAGTCGCCTGCGGACCAGCCGTTCGACGTGCGGCCTCTTGTGGATCGGATGCTCGCCGACATCGAGGAACACCTCGGCTGGCAGCGCCCGATGATCGCGGCGCATAACCTCGCTCTACCGGGCGCTGCGGAGCAGGCGATTCACCAGCGGCGTAGCCGCCTCCTGGCGCAATCGCAGCGGGCTGAGGCGCTTGGAATCCCGATCCGGCGGCGCGCCGACGCGCCGAGGACTTATGCCATGCCAACAGTGCGACGCAAGGCGATGCCAACCCTGCCGCCTGCTACAACAGCGCAGTTCAAACCGGAACCGGCGCTGGCGATGGAGCTGTACGAGCAGGCGCTCAAGATTGTGCAGGACATGGCGCTCGTTATGGAACGTAGTCCCGAAGCCTTCAAGTCGATGAACGAGGAGGCGCTCCGTCAGCACTTCCTCGTGCAGCTCAACGCGCAGTTCGAAGGTAAGGCCACTGGTGAGACCTTCAACATGGGAGGCAAGACTGACATTCTGCTACGCGAGGGCGACCGCAATGTCTTCATCGCGGAATGTAAGTTCTGGAAGGGGCCGAAAGCCTTCGGCGAAGGCATCGACCAGCTCCTAGCCTACGCCACTTGGCGGGACAGCAAGACCGCGATTCTCGTGTTCAACCGGGGCGTCGACACGTCAACCGTGCTGTCAGGAATCGACGGTGTGGCCAAAGGCCACGGCAACTTCAAGCGCACCGTGAACTGGCCGCATGAGAGCGGCTTCAGGTACATCTTCCACAGCAACGGCGACAAGAACCGGGAGCTGACCCTGACCGTTCTGGTGTTCCATGTCCCGAAGTAGCGGAGAAGACGGCGCTGGAATCACTGACCACAGCAACAGTTGCGACAGTGAGTTCGCCGAGCGGGAAAACTACCGTTCAGCTCACGAAATCGCTAACGGCAGCAGTCCGCAACAGAGCTGACGCGTGCGCGCGGCTGGACGAAAGTCGGCTTTGGCCGAGGTGCAGCCGGCGCCCAGGTCACAGTGTCCGTCAACTTGCCGATCAGGAAGCCGACATTGCCCAGGAAAATAGCATCAGGCAGCAAAGGGTCGTTTGCTGCCGGCTCGCACTTCCCTCTGGATGACTGCTTACTCGCCGAACGTCACGCCATCCGACTCTCGGGTGGCTTTCTTTCCACTGTGCTCCTCCCACCGGCGCACGATCGTGTCGACGTACTTCGGATCGAGCTCCATCAGCCGCGCCACGCGCCCCGACTTCTCGGCCGCGATCAACGTCGTGCCTGACCCGGCGAAGCAGTCGAGCACCGTATCGCCCGGCCGGCTGGAATTGCGAATCGCGCGTTCGACGAGTTCGACGGGCTTCGTCGTCGGGTGCAGATCGTTCTTGACCGGCTTCTTGATCTGCCAGACGTCGCCCTGATCTCGATCGCCGCACCAGTGGCGTTTGCTGCCTTCGCGCCAGCCGTAGAGGATCGGCTCGTACTGCCGCTGGTAGTCGGCGCGACCCATCGTGAAGGTGTTCTTGGCCCAGATGATGAACGTCGACCAGTGGCCACCGGCGGCTCGAAACGCCGACTGCAGCGTGTCGAGTTCGCTCGAGGACATCGCGATGTAGACCGCTCCGTCGCAGCGCGCCAGCATCGGCGTCAGGGCGGCGACCAGGAAGGGTTCAAACGCGTCGCCCAAGTTGTCGTTGAGAATCGGACGGTTCTTCCCGCGCAGTCTGTCCTTGGCGCTGTTGGCGTAGTCGACATTGTATGGTGGGTCTTGCCACACCATCGCCACGTGATCGGTGCCGAGCAGCGCCTGGTAGCTCGCCTCCTGCGTGGCGTCCCCGCAGAGCACGCGGTGCTTGCCGCAGATCCAGACATCGCCGAGCCGCGAGACCGGTGTCTCCGGAACCTCGGGCACGGCGTCGTCGTCCGTGTTGCCTTCGGTGCTGGTCTCCTCCCCGGCCAGGATCTCGAGCAACTCGTCGGCAGCGAATCCGGTCAGCGCCAGGTCGAAGTCGTTGCTCTGGAGATCCGCCAACTCGACGCGCAACATCGCGTCGTCCCAGCCGGCGTTCTCGGCGATGCGGTTGTCGGCGATCACCAAAGCTCGACGCTGGGTCGGCGTCAGATGGTCGAGCACGACCACCGGGACCACGTCCAGACCCAGCTTCTGAGCCGCAGCGAGGCGCCCATGTCCGGCGACGATCACGCCATCGCTGCCGGAGAGAATCGGGTTGGTGAAACCAAACTCGGCGATCGATGCGGCGATCTGCGCCACCTGCTGATCGCTGTGCGTCCGGGCATTTCGCGCGTAGGGCAGCAGTTTGGCCGTCGGCCACTGCTCGATCTTGTCGGCCAGCCACGAAACGTTCATGCCGCCTCCTGTTGGAGGGAGAGCCGCTCGGCGGCGACCTCGTCGAAGCTCTGACCGCTCGCCAGCAAGGTCGCCTTCACACCGGGAAAGTTCTGCCGGAAGCGTTCGATCGCCACATCGACGTACTCGGGCGCGATCTCGACCGCTCGGGCGATGCGGCCGGTGCGCTGCGCCGCGAGCACCGTCGTGCCCGAACCGCCGAAGGGGTCGAGGACGATCTCCCCGGGATTCGTGTAGGCTTCGATCACGAACTCCGGCAATGCCACCGGGAACACCGCTGGGTGGTCGATACCCTCGCCGATGGACCCGCGCTGGCGGGTGCAGGCCACGACCGAATCGGGAATCCGGAATGCCTGCGTGGGCTGATTGAAGTGCGTCCACTTGCCAAAGCCACCGTCCTGGTTGCGCAGCCCGTTGTCGGCGGTGCCATCGCTGCGCAGGTGCAACTTCTCGCCGGCGAACTTGCACGGCACCGTCTTGTTGGGCTTCCTGGCCTCGCGGTTGAAGTGGAACAGAAACTCGTGCCGCGGCGCGAGGCGACCGGCCCAGTCACCGGGAACGGTCACGCCCTGATCCCACACGTACCAGCCGAAGAAGCGCCAGCCCTGGCGCGGCATCCAGGTCAGCCAGTCGTCCCAGTAGCGCACCACGCTACCCTCGCGATGCACCAGGCCGAGGTTCACCAGCATCTGCGCCGCCGCCGCCATCACCGTCATCGCCACAGCGAAGACGCCTTGCATCAACCGGTCCCAGTCGGCGATGCCACCCGTCGTGTAGGCGCGCTGGTTGGCGTACGGCGGGCTGGTGACCAAGAGGTTCGCGCGGTCCTCACCCATCAGCGCGCCGACCACCGCAGCATCACTGGCGTCCCCGCAGATCAGACGGTGCTGGCCCAGCGCCCAGATATCACCAGTTCGGCTGACCGGGTGGACGGGCGCATCGGGAACGTCATCCGCGGCGTCGGGCTCATCCGCGGCCGGCTCTTGGTTGCCGTCGCTTGAAACCGCTTCGTCGGCCAGCAGGCGAGCGATCTCACCCTCCTCGAACCCGGTCAGCGACAGATCGAAGTCCGCGAGTTTGAGGTCCTCGAGTTCGAGCGCCAGCAGCGCCTCGTCCCACTGCGCCCAGGAAGCGGATCGGTTGGCCAGCAGGCGAAAGGCCTTGATCTGCGCATCGGTCAGTTCATCGGCCAGGACGACCGGTACCGTCGTCAGCCCAAGTCGGCGCGCCGCCTTGAGTCGCAGGTGCCCATCGACCAGTTCGCCGGTGCTCCTGGCCACCACCGGAATCCGAAACCCGAACTCGGTGATCACCGAGGCCATCTGCTCCACGGCGTGGTCGTTCTGGCGGGGATTGCGGGCGTAGTCGATCAATCGCTCGATCGGCCAGTGCTGGAGCGTCAGTTCGGGTGCGGCCAAGGCTCACCTCGGCAAAAGAAAGCGGCCCGGACGGAGGTCGCGGGCCGCGAGGGTTCGTATCGCAGGAGCAACGAAAAGGCGGCGGACAACCCCTCCTTCTCAGCTCCAGATCAGTGTGGTGATCGGGATGCTTCGGGCATCCCCTCGGCTGCTCGGCGGGAGTCACGCGTATTCGCTGCTTTGGAGCGCATGGGCTATAATCCTCGTGCGCCATTCTCCGATCGGAGGGCGTGTAGTGCCATGCAGGCGACGTTTCGCAGCTGGTGCCCGTCTCGGTGAGTTTAGCCATAACTGCCGGCGGGATGCTCGAGGATTTTCACTTCCAAGAGGACCAGCTTCCCGATTCGCTAGCGCGGTTCTCTTTGATTTTTGCTTTCAGAGGAACCCGCATGGCCAAACCAGGACTGCTAGCCCAACTTCGTCACCACGCATACCTCGCCCAGATCGGCCGCTGCTACTACTGCGGCC
This sequence comes from Candidatus Accumulibacter similis, assembly GCA_013347225.1. Taxonomy (NCBI): domain Bacteria; kingdom Pseudomonadati; phylum Pseudomonadota; class Betaproteobacteria; genus Candidatus Accumulibacter; species Candidatus Accumulibacter similis. The sequence goes on from CP054595.1 coordinate 872,462, forward strand.
TGCCAATGTGGGAAGACGATCTCGAATCCTTCTGCCGAGACAACAATATCAGCCCGTCTCAGGCAATGCACCTTCGCTGCACCGCTGAGCACCTGCTTGCAAGGCAGGACGGTGGTCGCGATGAGGCAGACAACATCGTGGCCGCTTGTTACCGATGCAACCAAGGGCGGCACAGAAGGAAGGAAGCTCCTGAACCTACTGTCTATCGGCATCTGGTGCACAAACGGCTGCGCGCTGGCCGCTGGCATCCTCCCGCCTTGCTGGCGGTGTTCAAGGCGCTACTGGCTGGCCACAATCACCAAGCTCAGGCTGCTTCCTGACGCGGATGGATCCCAGTCCAGCGCGCCGAGCTCGGCCGATTCGGGGGGCGGGCGGATGGTGGTGATGGTACAGACTACCTAGGGCGGGTACCGGGTGCAACCTGATCGGGTGGCGCAGGGGAACCTCCCCCCTGCGCTCCCACGGAACCGTACGTGACAGTCTCCCGTCATACGGCTCTTGTCGTTGAGTCGTCTATCGCACGTGAGCAAAGCGCCAGTGCGCGAACAGGCCCGGTTGGCGGTGGCGCACGCGCTCCAGCCAATTCGTGGCGCGTCGCAAACTCCGGCGCAGCCTATTGAGCTTGTGTTTTGCCCACTTCAACAAGTTCAGATCAATGTACGCCAACACCGGATAGAGCGCCGAGCGATAAAAACGTCCGTAGTAGGTCAACCAGCCCCGCAAAACCGGGTTGATCCAGCCCGCGATCTCCTGCATGGAGGTCTGCGGACGCAGATGCAACTTCCAGTCTTGCACCTTCTGCCGGATGGCCTTGGCCGCTCTACCGCTGATCGCGGGCAGGAAGCTCAGAAACGTCACCCCTTCCTTGTTTTGCGCCTTCCGTGGCCGGAAGGTGTAACCCAGGAAGTCAAAGCTGAACTCCGGGTAATCTCCTGTGCGCCCCCCGTCCTTGCAGTAGACGATCTTCGTCTTGCTTGGACTCATCTCCAGTTTGCAGGCCGCCAGGCGTTCCTTGAGCCTCTCGCGCAGCAGGGTTGCTTGCTGGAGGCTCTTGCAGTGGATCACCACATCGTCGGCGTAGCGCTCAAAGCCGATGACGGAGAAGTGCCTCGTCATCCACGTATCGAACGTGTAGTGCAGGAACAGGTTGGCCAGTAGAGGACTGATGACCCCACCTTGCGGCGTTCCCTTGTCCCGCGCTTGCAGCGTCCCGTCCGGCAACAGCACCGGCGCGGTCAGCCACCGCTCAATGTAGAGCATGATCCACTTGCAATCGGTGTGCTTGCGCACCGCCTTCATCAACAGGGTATGGTCGATATTATCGAAGAACCCTTTGATGTCCACGTCTAGCACCCAGTCGGCACGCCAGCATCGCTGCCGGGCCACCGCCAAGGCGTCATGCGCAGATTTGTTCGGCCTGTAGCCATAGGAGTCGGCGTGAAAGCACGGCTCCAGAATTGGCTCCAGCGCGTCTTTGACGACCATCTGCGCTATGCGGTCGGCTACCGTGGGAATGCCCAACGGTCGCGTTCCGCCTGACGCTTTTGGTATCTCAACGCGCCGCACCGCGGGCGGCATGTAGCTGCCCGAGGCCAACCGGTTCCAGAGCTTGTACAGATTCCCCGAAAGGTTCTGCTCGAACTCCTCGATCGACTGACCATCGACGCCTGCCGCACCCCGGTTGGCTTTGACCCGCTTGTACGCTTCCCAAACGGCTCGTTTGGAAATCGCGAACGGCTTTGGCTGACTCATGGGCTCATCCCGACGAATCGGTTGGCCGACAAACCCGCCCCAACGACTGGCCCCCTTCGCTCCACGCCCATTACAGGCGCTTCATCACTACTACGGGGCCATCTGCCCCTGTGCCCCGCATCGGTACTCAGGCACTCGCAGTGTGGCTGCTTCGCGCCGCTCCCTTGGCATCGGGACGACAGGTTCCCACGTTCCATACCAGAGCCTGCGTGACGATCATGCTGCCTACATGCCGGATGCCGCCCAGCCAGTCGCCAGACACCCGCTGGACTTGTCGCGTGAGGGTTTGCGGTCACGGTTTCGACATCGCCTGATTGCTTTCGACACTTCAATGGCAGTTCACTTGCGTTCATCTTCGTCACACACACCTGACGGTTTGCGGTGCAACCTGCCGGGTTTGCACCCTTGGTTTGCACCACCGCCTTTTCCTTGACGTTCACCACCACCGCTCTTGACGGCAGCAGCTCAAGGTGGTTTGAAAGCCGCGTCTGGACGCCGCTTCCGAGGGGCCGGCCCTCATCTCTCGTACAGCATTGCATCCACCAACAAACCTCGCCACTGGATGCATTCGTGGCACACCAAACCCTGCAAACCTCGTTTTGTGCCTTGACGCTAGAACTACTCTGCGCGCACGCCTCCCACATGGCATATTTTGCCGGAAGGACCCATTTCAAATCAACAAGTTACGTGCTGCAGAATTTTTCGCTACATCATATTGGCATATTCCATTTGAATGTCTAGATGCTTCTGGGATCAGTACAAGAGCATAGCGCTTTCAGGAGGCAGACCCACCGGACGTCCCGTCCCGGCGAGCCTCGCCGTCCCCAAGCAAAAGCGCCTGCTGGAGAGCTCCGGCAGGCGCTTTACTTTGAAGATGCCCAAATGCTACGCCTTCGATGTTCACCGATCAAGGGGTTTCGCTGGAACCGCTCGCAAATATCCATAATGCATAGCCAGCATGCCCAGCGCCGCGATCAGAATGCCCCGCGCCTCGGGCTGCGACAGCGCTCGTCCGTTCCAGCCCTGCTGCGCGGACCACTCCTTCAGGCTCTGCCCGAGGCCGGCGACGTGCCAGACGGCCGTGCCGCCCGGACTGCCGATGCCGCCGACCGCGTCGAGCGCTTCCCCGATCCGCTTGCGGGCGTAGGCGGCGCGCTCGCTGATGCCGTCAGACCACTGCCCGCCGCGAACGCGGTCGAGGGCCAGCGCCCGCGGTCCGTGCAGCTGTGCCCACACGAAGGTGGCGGCGAACTGCTGGCCGGCGTCGTGCATCGGCGGGGTGATCGTGCCGTTCCGGAGCAGGAGGCCCAGCGAATCGACGGTCCGGAAGTGCGCGTTGCCCGCGTGCTCGCCGGACTCCTCGCGCACCCACTCGACGGGGCGCCCGCCGGTGACGGGCATCGTGACGCCGGTCTTCAGCGATGGGGGGATCCGCTTAGCGCTCATCGCGAGACCCTCCCACGGCTGCCCGCTGCCGGCGCCCGTAGAGCCGGTTGCCGATACCTTCGAGGAGCATCCGCTCCGAACGGTCGGTGACCGTATCGAGCGGCACGGCGAGCACGCCCTGCTTGTGCCAGGCGGCGGCGCGCATCGCCCGCAGTTCATCAGCGGTCGCGGGCGCGACCGGCAACAGCCGCGCGAGTGCACAGGTCAGCCGGCTCATCGCGCACCGCCTTTCAGCGCCCACTGCAGCAGCGCGAGGGCATCCGCTTCGTTGTCGTCCGCAGGATCGAATCCCTGGGCGCGCATTGCGGCGATCACTTCGGCCTTGCCGGCGTTGCCGCGGCCGGTCGCGTGCTTCTTGATCGTGCCCACCGGTACGCCGTGGTAGGGGATGTGGTGCAGCTCGCACCACGCCGTGAGCTGCCCGAGGAAGGCGCCGTAGGTGTGTGCTGCGGCCGTGCCGCGGTGCGCGCGCACTTCCTCGAACACGACGGCGGTCAGCGGTCCGGCGCGGTCGTGCAGTTCGCCAAGCCAGCTCACAAAGCGCAGGAGTGGCATGCCACCGCCCTCGAAGCGACCGGCTTTGAACAGCTCGGTACCCGAGGTGATGGGTCCGCGCGGATAGGCCAATGCCCAGCCGGTGTGCTGGCCGAGATCCAGTGCGAGCATGGCACCTGGGAAGGCTCCTACGGCGAGCGCAGAGGCCGCTGGCGGCGTGGGTGAATGGTGAGACATGGTGAGCATCCTCCAAGAGGCTATTGGCGGCCTGGAGGAGCTGCACGCGACCGGGTCAGGGTCTTCGGCGCTCCCTCATGCCCGATCGGGTCGGGTAAGGGTCAGAACAAAAACGGCACTACGGCAATAACTTCAAAGCGTCAATCTTTCAAGGGCTGCCCTGAAGAGAGAGAGATATCAATATATATATATATTTCATATATACCCTGTTTCTCTCTCTCCCTCTCGCCGGGCTTCGCGCGAGCGGCGATGTGTACCTGTGTACACAGGGTATGTAAGGCTTGAAATTAGTCAAAGCTGAAGTTACTCCTTCTGGTCGTCTAAGCCATTGTTTCAAAGCAAATTGATCACCTGCTTGGGACGCCCGAGGCCCTGATGGATCGTCACATCTATCAGTCTCCCTTCCTGTAGCGTTCTCAGCACGCTGTCGCGCTGACGGGCATCCATGAACTGCGTCCGGCGCGTAAACTCATGCTTGGGCATCCCGCCGGGCCCTGACTCTTGAAGTATTTGCAGCGCACGCTTGTGGTGCGACTCGATCAAGTTCTCCGAAACGCGCAGCGATGCTTCACGGATCGTCTGATTGGCGCAGTGCCGTGCGATCAGAATGCCCCACTCGGCGTCGTCCTGCTCGATCTCTGGATCCACCGCATCACGCGACACAGCGCGGATCAGCGCGAGCTTGGAGGCGTTCTCCTCGATGCGCGCCAGGATCGACGCGAAACCGCTGCCGTGCGCAGCGCGCAGGTCGTTCAGCAGGTCGCTGTCGAGCGCTCGGAACACGGCCCGGGCCTGATCCTTCATGGGGACCGTTCGGGGCATCGGCACCACCTCGTCGACGCCCGACACGTTGGCCAGGTTGCCAGTGAGCCGGCCGCCGCCGTGGTGGATCAGCAGCAGGCGATCGATCAACTCCTGCGGCGGATCGATGGCGCCGAAGTCCTTGTTGCTCTCCGGAAAGTCCTCCTCGGTCTGCAGGATCAGGAAGCGCGCCAGCGAGCCATCCGCGACGTTGGTCGCCTGCAGCGCCTGCCAGAAGTGCAGTGGCGTCGTCGTGCCGTAGACGCATACGCAGGGCTGATGGATCGGGCGACGCGCGATATCTGCCTGGCTCTGAGCATATTCGATGCCGAAATAGGTGGTGCCCGACGCCGTATACAGCTCGGTCAGCAGATCCAGGATCTCGCAGACATAGCGTGGCGAGCGCTTGCGGTCGACCGCCGCCGACAGGAACATGCCGAACTCATCGAGCTGAAACAGCGGCGAGGGATGCCGAGACAACGCGGTCAGCAGTCCCGAACCGGAGGCGATCTTGTTGCCGCCGAGGTACTGCAGCAGCCCGGCTCGGTGCAGCAGCTCGTTGATCACCAGCCGACTGTTGTTCTTGCCCGCGCCACTCTCGGCAACGCCCACGACGTAAAGATTCGAACGGATATTGCTCGCCGTGCGGTACTTCCGCCCCATCAGCGCGCCGACGGCGGCCAGGGACGCTCCGAGCGCCAGGACGGGCTGCGATCGCTTCGCGCTGCGCTCCATCAGCTGCATCATGTCGGCAATGACTCCGCCGACCTGATTCCAACCAGATGGCATCAAGGTCGGCTGGGGTATCTTCGCCGTAGCTACTTTGTGGGGTACGGTCACCGAACCGATGATCGGTCTGCTGCTGTCAAGCATGTCGAGAAACTCCTTCGCCGGATGGGCGCCGTTCGTCGCCAGCGCCCCGTTGAGTTGCAGCGATGGCGCGGGCTCCCAGCCCGCTTCCAGCGCCAGTTTGTACAGCGTGCCGGCGCCGATGCGCGCCGGCTTCAGGCCACGCCAGACCTGCTCGGTCGTTGCAGGCACATTCTTCGCGGCCCGTCCCGACCAGGCCTCGAACAGCGGCCAGCCGCCGTCGCCGAGCGCGCCCTTGATCGCGAGACCGATGCGCACCCAGCTGTCGTAGTCGAGATCCGGGTTCGGGATGAGCTCGAGCGCCGCGGTTATCGCCTCGAGCGTGCCGCGCGGTTCGCCGAGTGCGCCAGCGGCTGCCTCAGCGCCTTGGGCATGGGACAGCCGCGCTGGCCGCAGCTCTGCCGGCACCCGCGCGATCGCAGCGTCCGCGAAGGCCCGCGCCTGCGCCTCGGTGATCCGCGGCAGGTCGTCGAGGGTGATCTCAGCCAGGCTCTCCAGCGGCCAGTCGTAGGGCTGTCCGGTCTCCGGGTGGAGTCCGTAGGCGACGAACTGCTGGCCCAAACCGAGCACATCGATCGGTGGCCTCTTGAACCCCTTGAACGGCCGATCGGCGCGATAGACCAGGAGACGCTTGGGCGCACGGCCGATGCGCAGCGCTGGTGTGTCACCCAGCATCTCGCGGGCGAGATCCTCGATGCGCTTGGCGAGCTGCGGGTCGCTCAGCACGTCGATGTCGATGCCGATTACCCGTCCGGTGGCGATGCCGATGCCGGCCTCCGGCCAGTTGCCCCAGACATCGACCTCATGATCGGTGGTCTCGCGCCGACCATGGCGACTCCAGTCCGGGTAATCGCGCCACGCCCCGCGGCGAAACACACCCGGCTTCTTGCTCCCCGGCTGGATCGGCAGGATCGGAAATCCGGCATCGACGAGTTTGGCGCCCAGTTGCGCCATGAAACTGCTGGCAGTCATGGTTCCTCCTCAGAACGGTGGGTCTTGCGTGTAGGCTTCCCGCAGGTGATCCTGGAAAGCCGTGACGACGACGTCGATCAACGTCGCCCATTCGTGCGCCGACCACTGCGCCAGATCAGTGCGGCCGAGCGATTCGATGTATTCGCCGCCGACGACACTGGCCTGATGCAGAGCGGCTTTCTCATGTTGGTTGGGGTCGATCATTCCTTGGTACCTCGTGATGATGTCGAGACACCGCATCGAGCAGGCCCACAGATCGGGACCGCTCTGGCGGGTCAGACGGGGGGAGTAACCCAAGCCGCGGGCTTCGCGGCGGCAAATGTCGCAGCGCATCAGAACCTCGCCGCGACGACTTCGGTGTAGCGTCCGCTCGCGCGGACCGCGATCTCGGCCGGTCGCCGCAACGCGGGTGCGTGCTGCAGCGCTTCGTCGACGCTCCGGGGCAAGGGCGTGCCGGGCGCGCGCGCCGCCCACCAGGTCGCGGCCTTCTGTCGCGGGTAGCCGGCATGCTCGACGCAGACCCACTCGTGATGCGCGGACAGGCCGCACCAGTACTCGACGCGCAGCGAGGGGGGCTTGCCCGGTTTCTCATGGCGCGCGTAGTGCACCCGGCTCACCGCCACCCATTCGGGCTTGCCGACGGCCGAGAGCACGGCCAGCGTACTGGCCCGGGGTGCGATCTTCGGCGCCGGTGGCGGAAAGACGTGGCCGCAATCGGGACAGACGCGCACGGCTGCGTGCAGGATGCTGGCGCAGTCCGGGCAGACTTTGATCGGTGCCGCACCGCCGCCGCCACCGGGACGCTTCGGCCGGATGGCGTCGATCGGCCCATGCCGGGCGATGTTGCCGGCGAAGTCGAGCACCAGGCAGTCGCTCTTGCCCGGCGCCAGCCGACAGCCGCGACCGACGATCTGCACGTACAGTCCGGCCGATTGGGTCGGTCGCAGCATCGCGATCAGATCGACGCCGGGGGCGTTGAAGCCGGTGGTGAGCACGTTCGCGTTGCTCAGACAGCGGATCTCGCCGCGCTTGAAGGCACCGATCAATGCGTCTCGCTCGGCGCTCGGCGTCTCGCCGACGATCGTCTCGCAGGAGAGGCCGTGCGCGCGGATCGCGTCGCGAACATGTCCGGCATGCGCGACGCCGGAGCAGAAGACCAGCCAGGAGCGGCGTGTCTGCCCATAGTCGACGATCTCGGCGACGGCGCGCTCGGTGAGGTCGTGCCGATCGACGGCGGCATGCAACTCGCGGGCGATGAATTCACCGCCGCGCGTGCCGACGCCGGCGACCTCGAGTTGCGTGCGCGTGTGCTTGGACACCAGCCGGGACAGGTAGCCCTGATCGATCAGATCGCGCACCGAGACCTCAAAGGCGATGTCGGTGAAGATCGCGCCGTCGCCCTCGTGCAGCAGCCCGGAGTCCAGACGGTACGGCGTGGCGGTGAAGCCGATCACCTTGAGCAGCGGGTTCAGGCGCTTCAATCCGTCGAGGAAGCGCCGGTACATGGTGTTCGACGAGCGCGGAATCAGATGCGCCTCGTCGATCAGCACCAGATCGCACTGCGCCACATCGGGCGCGCGCCGATGGATCGACTGGATGCCGGCGAACAGGATGCGCGCCGTGAGGTCGCGCTGCTTCAGTCCCGCCGAATAGATGCCGGCCGGCGCCTCGGGCCAGAGCCGCATCAGCTCGGCGTGGTTCTGCTCGATCAGCTCGCGCACGTGGGTGACGATCAGGATGCGCTGATCGGGAAAGGGTTTCAGCACGCCTTCGATGAAGCGGGCTATCACCAGGGACTTGCCGCCACCGGTCGGGATGATGACGTTCGGGTTGCCCGTCGCGCGCTCGAAGTACTCGTAAATGCCGTCGATGGCCGCCTGTTGGTACGGCCGCAGGGTCAGGGTCATCGTGAACCCTCCTGGAATTTGTCGCGGCCGCGGTCGCACCAGAAGCCGCCACCGGGAAGTTGATAGCGGACCCAGTCGGTATCGGCGTCGATCTGCTCGCCGGGGACGAGGTCCGGGAGATAGAGATGCTGGTCGCAGGCGGCGCGCTGGTCGGCGTCGGACAAGGCGCGCTGCTGGCGCTCGCACCACCACCCGCCCTCGACCGGCGTCGAGGACAGGCAGGTGCGGCAGTTCACCGCCGCCGCGGCCTGACCCCGACAGATCTCGGCATGGGCGCACAGCCGGCACTCGTACCACGCCGGATCCTCGCTGACGCGATCGAGCGGCCGCGCCGCGAAGACGATGCGCCCCGCCTTGGCGAGCAGTCGGTCGGCATCGTCCACATCGAGTTCCACGCGTTCGACGTAGAGGTCGTCCGTGTCCTTGTTCACCGCCAGGTACAGGGCGCGCGTCAGGCCCGTCAGCCGCATGTAGGTCTGCATCTGCGCGCAGTGCTGCGGCTTGGCTGGGCGGACGCCCTTGGCGACAAGTTCGACGAAGCTCTTGCTCGCATGCGTCTTGAACTCGACCACGTGCCAGGTCTTGGGCGCCTCAGGCAGGTTCAGCGCCACCGCGTCGAGCGAGCCGCCGAAGTGGCCACCGTGCGCCTCCACCCGCCACTGACGCCCGGTCTCGGGATCGAGGTCGAGCACCGTCACGCCGATGCGCCGCAGGTTGCGCACGAGGCGGGCTTCCTCCAGTTGCCCGGTCTCGAAGAGGCGCAGGACGCGACCCGGATGGAACGTGGCGGTCGTCCAGCGAAAGTCGTACCACAGCGCGCGCGCACAGGACTTGCCGACCAGTGAGGCGCCGAGGTGCGCACGGAAGCCCGTGCGGGCGTCGGCTTCGTAGGCGGCGAAGATCGCCTCGCGAGTCGGGCTGACGACGGTCGGCAGCTCAGCCATGGCGCACCTCCTGACCCTGCCGCGAGCGGGCGACCGTCAGTGCGGACTGCCAAGCGTCGTCGGGCAGTTGCTCGCGCAGGACGTCGAGCAGCGTGTCCTTGAAGTGATCGCGAGCGAGGCCGCCCGTCAGCGTGGCGAGTTGCGCCGACACCCGGGCGGCCTCCTGCTGCTTGAACGCGAGCGCCGTCCGGGCCCGATGGAAGGCCTGCGCATCGAGCGTGCCGCGCCGCGCCTGGCGGGCGATGTCGGCGGTGGCGATCTGCGTCTTGATCGAGGCGATCTCGCCCTGCAGGGCCACCAGGCGCTCGCGACACGCGGACACCGTGTCGGGCAGCACAATGAGGTCGGGAGCGCGCATGGCGTCAGACCTGGCGCTTCCAGGGGAGCGTGCTCTGGGTCGCGACCGGAGCCGAACGAACCGGAGCAGCAGCCGGCGGGGTCGCTGCCGGAGGCGGGGCTTCGACGAGATAGCGGATCGTGTTGCTCTCGCCGTATTGGCCCTTCGGGGGGCGAACCTTGACGTCGACCCGAATCGGGATCAGGTGCAGTTGTTCGCTGTTGCTGACCTGCATCTTCCCGGCGGCACGGCACAGCGCCGACAGGGTGCGCTGCGCGATCTCGACGGCGTCGGGGTTGGCGTTGACCAGGTTCAGCCGGTCGTAGAGCTTGCGGCCGGCATGCGGACCTTCCAGCACGTCGAGTTCGAGGAACAGGTACTGGCCCAGACCGTCCTTGGTGACGCGCATTTCGCTGCTCACGATCTGCACGCGGTACGACCCCGGCGGCAGGACTTCGAAGGGGGTGGTGGGATCGACGGTCGAAGCGTCGAAGGTGTGACCGAGGGAAGCCATGGTGTTTCTCCTTTGTGTTGGGAATGGGTGATTCAGGGATGGACGAGCGCGGCGTTCAGGCTGTTCGGCATGGCCTGCGCGAAGGCGGACCAGTCGAGCGGCAAGGTGTCGGGCAGGCCGTAGCGGTTCTTGGCGAGGAAGGCCGGGCGTTCGGCGGTGTGGATGACGCGTTCGCCGGACCCGAGGGCCCGATTGACCTTCTTGTTGAAGCCGACGTCGGCCTTGACGGTGCTGATGAGGTAGTTGGCGAAGAGCACGATGTCGGCGTGTTCCTGCAGCAGCGCCGCCGCGCGGGCGTGCAGCTTGATGCCGTAGCGGTCGTAGGGCTCGTGCTCCGGGCTGTCGAAGCGCTTGATGTCGGTGTGGGCGATCTGCACGATGGTCATACCCCGCTCGTCGCGCAGGGCATTCAATCCGTCGAGGTACTGCCGCCAGAACTCCATGGTGGCGAGGTAGCCTTTGCCGTAGCCCGGCGACTCGAGGTCCTTCCAGCCGTATTCCTTGCAGGTCTTGGCCCAAATCAGCGGTTCGAGCCAGTCGACGCTGTCGACGATGGCGGTCTGGAAGTCGTGCGGCTCGCTGTAGAGGGTCACCAGGCATTCGATGACTTCTTCGAAGGAGCGCGCGATCGGGAAGTGGTGGGCGTCGATCGTGCCGAGACCGTCTTCGGTCTGGATGAAGACCGGCTGCTTGGCGCCGGCGGCGAAGGTGGTCTTGCCGACACCGGCGACGCCGTGAATCAGGATGCGCGGGGGCTTCGGCGCGCTGGTGCGGTTGAGTTGGGAAAGCGAGATGGCCATCGATGTTCTCCTTGCGGTGTGGGTCAGAGGGTTTGGCGCTCAGTGCGCCGGGGTGCGCAGTTGCAGGCGGACGTCCGAGGCTTTGGGGGTCATCCGGGTGCGAACGGCGAGGTAGCGAAAGACGAAGGGATCGACGCGCTGGCTCACCAGATGCACCAGGTCGAGTTCGCAGGCGAGCCAGGCGCGTTTGGCGACGGCGTGGATGCGTTGGCGCTCTTTCGGCGGGTACGGGCTGGTGGTGGCGGAGCGATCGAGCAGCAACAGCCCCTGGTGATACTGGAGGCGCTCGCCGGGGAGGGCGGTGGCGATCCAGTCGCAGAGGGTCGAGTCGGTGAGTGGTATGGCCGGCACGTACAGCGGCGCTTCGAGCTCTGCCGCCGGGAGGCACGGCTCGACGGAGCGTGCCGAGGTGGGATCGACGGCGGCCACGAGTTCGGGAATGCCGTGCGGGAGCGCCTTGGGGGCGCTGGCGACCGAGCAGGGCGAGACCTGCAGCAGGCCCGCGGCCTGGGCTTGGGAAGCCTCAGTTCGATTCTGCAACCTTGCGGAATCGAAGGTTGAATCCGCTCTCCTGGGCCGATCCCCACCTCTGGCCATATTTGCCTTCCTAACCGGCAAATCATGCCAATTGGCATCTTTGTTGGGATGGCCGTGGTCTCCCGTTTCCGGGCTTGCCGCGAGTGAGGGTGCGCAAATTTGCGCATGCTGGTCTCTGTCGTAGCCCAGCCCGAAGGCGTCATCCCGCGTGACCGGGAAATCATGCAAATTTGCATGATTGTTGGGACGGCCGCGGTCCAGCGTTTCTAGTCTGGTGGCCACGGTGGCTCGCTCGCTCTTGGTCAGCCGCAACTGACGGGCGCGGTCGGCATACCTGAGATCCACCGCACGGTCGATGTGCTCGACGACGGCCTTGGCTGCAGCCAGCAGATCGCCGGCATCGAGTTGGAGGCGATGCAGGGCCTCGGCCGGCTGTTGCGCCAGTTCGGCAACGGGAGTCGCCTGGATCTCGTGGAGGGTGGAGGCGGTCATTGCCGGTCTCCTTCCATCACGCGCTCGTTGGTACTCCGGTACCGGCTGCGCTGCTCGAGGTCCAGAATGCCGCCGGAGCCTTCAAGCGGATAGGCGACGCGGCGCGAGAACTTGACGAAGACCGGTCCGACACCGATGCCGCGCCAGCGTTGAAGCGTCTTCGGCGAGAGGCCCCAGCGACGGGCGAGTTCACCCTCGTTGAGGTAGTGCGGCTCGGCAGCCGTCAGCGGCGCGGGTTCGAGTGCGGCCTGGGACGATTCGATTCTCGGCGCCGAGCGAGCCGACGCGACGGCCGGTGGTTGTGCCGGTGCGGGCCCTGGATGGCGCGGTGGCTCAGGCCATCGCCGGGCTCGTGGGTGGGCTTCCATGATGATGACTCCTGTGGTGTTGGGGCAGGGTCATCATCGGGATCGCGAAAAAGAAAAGAAATACGAGTGCGGCGCACTCCGTACGGTCTGCGCCCGCACTCTGTACGGTCAGCGGCGCTGAAGGGTCGTTTTTTTACAACACGAAATCCACTGCGCGATCGTTCGCGGCTCGAAACGCTCCAGATCCTGGCTGGCCAGCCAATCGGCTAGACGGACGCCGGCTCTGGCGTGGCTCATCTTCTGCAGTTGGGGATCGCGATCCCACTCGGCCAGCACGGCCGCACGAGTTGCATTGCGGTTGGCCAAGCGCAGCGTGGCCAGCTGTCGGGCTCGCTCAGACCTCTGCCGCGCGTCGTCCCCGCGCTCTGCCAACGTCTGCTCTGTGGCGACGCCAAGCCCAGAGCTGACCGGTGGCGTGACAGCTTGCTCCTGCTCACCCGCTGAAGTGATGGCGCCCCTGGCTTCGAGCAGACGCTCGGCGCGGCCCACAGCCTCCAACGCCGAGAGGGCCGCTTGTGCCGCCAAGATGAAATCGTTGGGCTGCACCGTCTTGGCCTTCCGGCGGACGTACTCAAGCGTCTGGAAGTCGTACTGGTAATACAGTCGATGGACCGCATCGCCCACTTGGCACAAGGCGAGAGTGGCCAGGCACTCGCAGAGATCCGGAGCAGCGACGCCTTCTCCGAAGACCTGCCGCCATCGACCGATGGACGCCTCCAGAGCGTCGAGCTCGCTGGTGTTCTCAGGTTTCGGGAAATCGAGTTCGTCGATTCGGTCGAGGTTGATTCCCACGCCGCCACCGAACGCGCCGACTTCCAGGAACTCCTCCAAGCCCTTCGAGGCGAGCCGGCACACCTCGATTTGCCGGGCCTCAGCAAAGTACTCCGCGATGAGGTCGTGGGTATGGTTGGCAAGATCATGGATCTGGTCGCTGCTGCGCCCGCTCAAGATCCGGCGAGCACGCCAGACCACACTGCCCAGGTCGGGAAAGGGCCAGTAGGGAACTTGACCCGTGAGCGGATCAAAATGTTTGAACTTCCGGCACGTACGCATGATCGGTCCCCCCAAGGTTTGCTTCGATCCACCAGTTCAGTTGGAGTCCATGGTCGTCGAGGTGCCCCGGAAGATTCAATGGCGACGCCGGGGCAGTTTGTTCACAGAGCGGGAGCGTTTCTTCCGATCTGTGAACGTTTGCTCACGGGTGTGAACGAATGTTCACGCGAGAGGGGCTGGCGATCGCGGACACGGGCTGGAGCAGCGGGTCGGATGGACGCGCTACGCCGTGGGCCACATCGGCGCGGAGCGATTCGCTATTTCGCCGCCAAGTGGCGCGCCAGATATCCGCGGTTCTTCGCAGCCACTAACAGACCCCTGCGTGCGAGCACAATAGTGCTCACGCGAAGGCTCACCGGCACTCGTGTGGCCGATCCCGGTGCGTTAGCGCCCGGAGGAGCAACTCGTGCCGGCGAATCTGTGGCTCAAGAATGCGCCTGACGGCGAGATGCTGCGGGAAATGAGGCACAACTCGGACACGTTCGAGCGCGTGCTGTCGCTGCTGATCGTTCCCAAGTTCTATCCGCGCTGGGCGAGCGATGGAGAAGAGGGTGAGGATGACACCTACGACCGGTTCATCGGGGGCTGCCGGTAGGTGGTGGGGAATGGACAGCGCGCGACCCATCGCGGTCGTAGAATGAGGAGGATAGCTGATACGCAACGACTCAGGCATCAGCCGCGCGGGACTTTCATGCGTCGGTTTGCACGCCTCGGTCGGGAGGTGCTTGCTCCTGTGTGGGCAGACCGTCGGGAATTGGCGCCCCTTCCGTTTGGTGTGGGACTGGCGCCGCGTCGGCTGCTGCATCGACAAGGACACCAATTCTGCGCACCGATTGCCACCCTGCGACTACAGTTAGCACGAGCCCAAGGACGAATGAGAGGACCATCAGCAAGCCTGGGATTTGTATGTTCGGGGCAAACAGCGTGCCAGGTGTCGACGACGCCGAAGCCAACTGGCCGGTAAGCGCGAGGAGGGTCCAAAGTCCCCCGAGTATCGACAAGAGGTAGAACATCCAAGCTGTTCCGAGACACCAAGGCACCGTCTTTCTATCGGCAAGAAGCGTGTCTTTGGCGAACGTTATAGTCACCGTGAGAATCGCAGTCGAATACTTGACGATCTCCTTCGCTGAGTCGGCAGCTAGTGTGAAGGCAGCGTTGTCCATATACCCTACCTCGGACCATCGCATATCGGCCACAAAGGGCAAAGCTTCCGCAGAGCGGCCATGAGAGTCTCCTCCCCGATCGCACGATAGCTTCGCACCTCGTAGCCGGGGATCCGTTTTGACTCCGCGATCATCGCATCGACAACCGTCTGCAGGTGCCGGATCGCCTTCTCAGTCTCTTCGCGTTGCCGCGATACGGGGTGATCCTGAATCTCACGCGCGCCGCGTGTTATCGCCTTATCGAAGTCCAACTGAGCACCCGGTCCTAAACGATAACCACGCGTCGCCAAGTATGACTGAACACGACCTTGCAACTCGATCTCACGACCCCGAATCCGCAGTTCCGGGGTTAGTTGCTCCCACTTCGCAGCACTTTCCCACGGCGGTGCGGGCTGGTCGAATGACGGCAGAGGCGATACTGCCCCCGTCGTCACACCGTTTTGAAAGGAGGAACATCCAATCACGAGCGCAGATACGATCGTCAGAAGGAAACCCTTAATCATTACGTTTCTCCGTTCACGTTTGCCTGTTGCCGAACCTATTACGGGGAAACGGTCTGCCTTCTCACGCAGCGCCCGATCCCGCACGGCGCCATCATCCCGGGCAACTGCTCCCCACCCATCCTTACGCACTACCTAGGCAGACATTGCGAGAATCTGCGCGTGCCAGCGCTGATGGACAGCATAAGCGCACGCCGTCCCGTCGTCTACTATGGTTTGTACTCATCCCCCTCGATCCGCTCCACCGCCGCATTCCGGAACATGCCGATGATACCCTCAGCGACTTCCTCGCACACCTCTTTGGGTAGGTGCATTTCCCCGCCCAGCCGTCAGCTTTTGGTGGGGTAGCGGAACCACCAGCGTCGTGAAAAGGGCCTTGATCATCATTCCGGCCACTTGCCCGGAAGCAGCGCATCCCTGTCCGATGTAGTCTTCGAGGGCCCGCAATGCTGAGGTAGTCGGTGACGCAGCGCCGCACTGGGATGAGGATCGTTAGAACCGATGGCCGCACATGCTCTCGTCACATCGCCGGAGGAGTGCCGCGACCGTGGGGTGGCCTGAATGACGATCAAGGCCGTGAAAAGGCTTCCAGGCGTTGGGTTCTGGCCGGCATGCTGGCCAGAACCCAGCCAGCCCCACCATCAGCGCCAGATAGACCCGCCGCCCGAAAGGCATGTTTGTTCAAGCTCCCTGAGGGGGCACCACCTCAACATCACGCGGCTTGATCAGTCAGGCAGCGAATACGATGGCTGACCGCTCTCACCAGCAGCTTTCAGACTGCGATTAGTGTCTGTTCACTGCAAATCTACCGCCTCACCCTCGGCGGGCTGCGTGCAAGCTCGTGAGGAGGAACGTCGACAGGCAGACACGCCCGCCGTTGGTCTGATTGCCGCCGAGCAGAACGACATGTGTTGCATCAATGGCGAAACACCAGCCGACGTGGTGACCACTGCTGCTGGCCGACGTGTTAACAACGATCACGTCGCCTGCCTGTGGCGAGGACTTGAAATCGCTACCCCAGTTGCTCCAGCTAGCCGCCAGTCCCGGATCTTTGGGTGGCGGGGGTAGTGCCGTATGCCCAGCGGGCAAACTGTTGTTGTGCTGCGTGACCACCCAGGTCACGAAGGCGCCACACCACGCCGTTTTATCCCCCTGGTCACCGAAATGTGCTGCGACCGCGTCCAGGTACTCGCAGATGCGCGGGTTGCTGGCTTTTCGGTTGTTGGCGTTCTTCTCAACCTGCCCCAGTTCGCCGAGTGCCCAGTCAAGCCACGGTGCCAAGGCATCGCGATCCCATTCTGGCTTGCGCGCTCGCGACGACAGGATCTCGGTCAACATGGCGTTGTCGATTTCGTCCAGCACCGCCGGCTTGTTGAGCGCGAGCTCGAAAACGGCGCGCTTGGTCTTTATGGGCTCTGGATCATTCTTGTAACGGTACAACACACATAGCGCCCGAAGGTCGTCACTGAAGGTTCCTTCAGTAGTCGCGATGCGCCCTGGGAATTCCAGCATCTCCATCAGGTTGGTCGCCAAGGCCTGAACGTTGGGGTGGGGAAGGTGCAGCGTCGGGCGCCCCAGCGCGCTCACCACCAGGGTTTCGCTGGCGATCGCCGGGCGGCCAACGATCTGGAGGTACGAGGTTGGGGTGAGCGTAGCGTCGCCACCCTGGGCGTTCTTCAGTGCCGCGCGGGTCGGGGAATCAAAGGTGCCGCTCGCTGGCATAACGCCCAGCCGCTGCTGCAGTGCGATGATCTCGCGTGTTGTGAGTTGATCCTCAAAACGGTTGAGACTGGGGTTCGACGGTCCGGGTTTGGCCAGCAAGGTTGGGGAATTTGCCTCGCCGCTTGGTGAAGCCGGTGGCGGAAGCAGCGGCAGCGTGCCGGTCGCCCTTTTCGCGTTATCCTCGAGATCGGATGCACGACCCGCTGCGCGGAGGTGGACGAACTTGCCCAGGAGGTCGAACCAGAACGGCGCGCCGAGGAGCGCGAACAGGGTGGTCACCAGCACGCCGGCAAGCAACGCGAGCCATGCATAGACTCCCGCACTGGTAAGTAGCATCGCACTGAGGCCAATTTCCGGCCTCTCTTTAACCTCTCCGGCGCAGAGATTTCCTAGACCGGTGTCCTGATGTATCTCCATCTTCAGTTTATCAAGGCGAGGACCAGATTTGGCGGAGCACAGTTGCTGGCGAAAGTTGCTAAGCGAGAAACCAATAGGCAGGCGCGCCACGGTTCCCTGCTGCTCCTCCGTACAAATCCGCAATTCGCTCAGGCTGCGTGCTGTCTGCGTGCAGTTCTTGAAGTCGTCTGGAGCCATCTGAAACAGGCGCAGCAAGCCGCGTGGAGGCGTATGTTGCCGCGCCAGTTCCAACAGGGCAGACTTGCTGTCTTCCAGTGCCCGCGATGCTTCTTGCATTTCGCGCTGGGTTGCTGGGTCCTTGCTGACGGTAGTCGCAGCACTAACCCACGTCGAGACATAAACGAGGCACTGGTAAGCCTCGTAGAGCTTCTCCTCGTAACGATTCTGGTCCTCCGGAACACGCTCGTTTGTGTTGGTCTTGTTCTTGTTGTCCTGAACGCCGGCAACCGCCAATTCAATGTCCTTTTTAACTAGCGGGATGATCTCTACCCAGGCATGCGGGTCGGAGACGAACTTGCTGCTAACCTTAGACATCCTCTCATCACCCGCAGACATCTTCTTGGTATTTGTTGTCGTCTTGGTTTCCTCAGGGAAAGTTGGGCACGCGTCGCCCACCTTCGTCAGCCGATGCTCGAAGCGAGCGATTGCATCGTCGCGTTCGTAAACCGGTCGCAGGCGGGAATAGGCGTCCACCAGGCGAGACGTAACCAGCACTGCCGGTTTATCGGGCGCCTTCGCTGCGACTGGAGGCTCGTTGCTGGTACCCGCGTCACGCTCCGCCACGACACGTTCAGCGATGCTGACCAGACTGCCGCGAAGCTCTCCGTCGCTGCCGAGCGACCGCGCAATATACATCGTGTCAATGTTCAGGGCCACTGCCAGAATCAGCGCGATGAAGAACGTAAATATGGTGCTGCGGCGCTTGAACCAACCGTTTGAGCGGTCGCCGATGTAGGTAAACCAGGCTGCGATCGCTGCTTCAAAGCCCCTCCAATTGGTCTCGTTCCCAACCATCAGGCCGCGCAGTGCGCCGACGATGCCCTTATCCGATCCTTCAGGCTTATCCCCCCCTTTTGCGGTCAGTGCATCGATGAACTGCTGAGGTGTTGCGAAACGCTCGCTGGGGTGCTTCCCGCCAGCAGCAGCATCTACCTCCATCAGCAAAGCGCGAGCGAAAACGTCTGCAGGCACTTCGGAGGGGCCACGTGGAGGCCTCAACAGCAAGGTGCCTTCCCTAGCCACTTCACCTTCGGAAAGGGCGTAGACCAGAGGGTTCTTGAGCAGCCTTTCCTTCAGCTTCGGGTCCTGCCCCGTGGCTTCGTTTAAGAGCCGATGCAGCACCGAAACACGGCCGCGCAACCACTGGCCGGAAACGAGTTCCTGCACCGACGTCACAAGCAGAGAGAACGCAGCGTAGATCAGAACCAGACCAATTAGTATGTCGACGATGACGTTTTCCATAGAGCTGCCCCCAATCGCTAGGCGACGTCGTTGTAAAACTCATGATTGCCCATGACAAGACAAGGCGTTTTTCCAAGCAGCCAATTCGGGCGAGAGCGCAGCGTGCGCGCGACGTAATGCAGCGCACCGTGCGTCGGGTCAGGCAAGCCGCCACCGAGCGCCTGCGCTGCGACCTGCAGCGCAAGCCGGTATTCGGCGTCGATGCTGTTGTTGTTCAGGGCTTTCATCTTTGCTCGGTTCGGATCTCCAGAGTTCCAGCAACTGAACTGCTGTGGGTCGAGGCATACTTCAGCTGCCGTGTCGCAGCGCCGATACTTGCGGCGTAAGCGATTGACGATCACGCTGGCCACGGCTTCCATCCCAAACTTCCCTTCACCGCGCGCTTCGCCCCACAGCGTCTTGGCAACGATCTGGATCTCTTCGTCGGACAGTGCAGCAGGCGGTGTCCGGAGTAAGCTGCCGGCGGGCGGCTGTGGGAGTCGAGGGGAATTGCCAGCGCGCGGGCGGGCGTCGAGTGTCGCCGGATCATCACGAGTGAAGGGCTTGACGCTGTACCAGTCGAGTACTGGCGCGACAAGCCCCATCACCGCATTGGCACCAGAGCTGACTTCAGGATCGAGTGCGCCGATGTGCATCCCGAGCAACGCGTCGCTGGTGGTCCATACCGGGGCCCCGCTGTCGCCGCCCACTGTCTCGTCTGTCGTGGTGTAGCCGACTGCGCTGCTCAGGAAATAGGTAGCACCTTCGGTGTCGTCTGGCAGTTCGACTTCACCGGACCACAGCAGCGTGATTGTTCCCTCAAGGTCGCCGGTGCAACGCTTGAGTACGACGCTGCGGCCACAGTCCATCGACATGCGGTCATCGATCGCCTCAGGTATCCAGTCTGCAGCCCCCTCGCGCAAGCGCTGTACAGCCGCGTAATCGATTTCGACCAGTCCAGCGTCGATGTTGGTCGGTTGGATTTCGTTGCCGGGAGCGGGCAGCCATTCGCGCAGTCGGCCTTCCAGGCGCAATGAGCCGCCACCCGGGGCTGCCAGGTTGATCTCCACCGGGTCGTTCCAACGCGCTTTACGGCTTGACGCAAGGACGTGGCCGCAGGTCAGCAGATAATGACGATCGGGACTCAGGCGATCCCGCACCAGGCAGGTTGCCGTGCCATGTTCGAACGGCGACGTAGTACGCGCGAGTCCTGGCACGGATTGCGCTAGCGCCGCGCAGCCCGGCAGTGCCTTTACCGGCAGGGGCGGATGACCTACGCCAAGATTCACACGAGCGGGGAGCGCTCGCGGCGGCACGCCGTGCCTCAGGCCGACGCGAAGCTCCCAGAAGTCTGGTGCCAGAGCCAGCCAGCAAAGTGCGTCGCGGTCGAGCCAGTCCGGTGCGACCCGGTGGTGGCCGGCGGCGCGCGCTTGAATGACCCCGCTAGACCAGTTGAAAATCGTGTCGAGTACTCCCCGGCTCATCGCCCGTCTCCGTATTGAGCAGTCTTTGCGTCCTTGTATTCGAACATCGACTCGTCACAGCCGGGGTGCGGTGCCGCTGCTATCCGCGCTCTTCTATCCCTCACCATTTCCTTTTGCTGCGTGAGCCATTGCTCGGCCTCCTCGATCGCTTGGCTCAGCCTGATTTGCTTAGAATCATTGAATGCTTTCAGATTCCGTGCCGATTCCTTGGTCAAGCCAGCGAGCATCGGTGCGGTCAGCACCCAGGTGTCAGCACCGGCCTGTGCCTTCGCTTTCCCTTTCGACGTTCCGGTGTCGCCCTTGGCTGGCACGCTGGCCTCCTGGATCCCTTTAAAGATCAACGCCGATATCTGATTGGGCGTCATGCCAGGCGCCGAAAGCGCTGGTGCCCTGGCAATCAGTGCCTGGTTCAGCCGTTCCTGCACGCCGATTGCGCGTTTGCGCAACTCATTTCGCACCTCGCCGTTCAGCTTGCTGAAAAGAAGACCAAGCTCCCGCGACAGGTCTTGTGCCCTCTGTTGCTGCTTGAGGCCATTCTCCTTGAATCGCTCGATTGTGTTGGTGCCGCTCGTACCTGTATTGCCCGCGACGCCAGTGTTGCCTATGAGTTTGTTGAAACGCACCTCGACATCAATTGGCCGATACGCTGGGGCTGGCGCTTTGCGCGACTGCAACTCGGCGAGCAAGCTGGTGAAAGGCGCTGCGAATGCCTTATGGGCCTCAGTCAGTTCTTGGCGAACATGCTGCAAACTTGGCGTACCTGGCAGGAATGTGCGGAGTTTGTCATACTGCTCGTATCCGTCGAGTATGTCCGGCAGGGCATATAGGTCAACGGTGGCCAGCGCAATAGCGCAGTTCAGGGCAATGGAAGCTTCGATATACAGCTTGTCGCGATCGGGTATGCCCGAGCCAAGCACGCCGTAGGCAGCTGTCAGGAAAGAGCTCACGCCAATCAGCACGCTGGTCGGTAGACTTGTGATCGCGCTGCGCCCGACGAGATAAGCTCCCGTTGGCCAAAGCATTGCATTATATAGGCTGGCGAGATTGGTCTTTTCGGCAGCCATGGCGGCGTATTTACGTCGGTCCAGGTCGACGCTCCAGATCTCTTGACCAAGGCCGCCAAAATAGCCTGCCAATGGCACGGCCGGCACAAGGCACCCAGTGGCGTCAGCGCCGGCCTGAGAACAGCTGTCGGGAGCCAAGTCGCTCGCTCTTGACGGAAAATACAGATCTTTGCGTAGAGAGGGGACCGGTTGCAAGACGGTACACCCTGCCAGCAAAGCGCAAACGAGGGGAGCGGCGCTCCGGCGAAAAAGCAAGGCAACGGATTCCATTACGGCCCCCCTCATCACGAAGTCAAAACGCTTCGGCGTTGGTGCACTATTAGCAATTACTAATATACCATTTGGCTTGGTTGCGAAATATCGGCATGACTCCCCCTGTTTCCCGCGCTGCTTCATGCAGCGGACGCAATTTCCCCTACCCGGTCAGAACGCGGTATGCCCAGGTAGGTAAACGTGTTGAGGATGGCGGCGCGAACGTGAGCTTCTGTCACTTGCCGCTCAAAGGTCCGCGAGTACAGGGTGTCGCCCAGTTGCTTCAGCCGGAACATCATGTTCTCGGCGATGCTGCGCCGGTGGTAGCCGCCGTCGTTCTTCCAGCCGGCGAGTCCCTTGGCTTCGATTTCCTGGAGGATGGCGTCGCGGGGGTGGTCGTCTCCCCACGCAACCGCTCCATCGCGGGGCGGGATGGTGGCCCGCGCGCCCCGTTCGGTAATCGCCGCGTGGCACCCGTGGCTGTCGTAGGCGCCATCGGCCGAGACCTGCGAGACCTCCCCCTCGACCTGATCGAGCAGGCCGGGCAGGATTTCGCTGTCGCCCCAGGCGGTGGTGGTCACTTCGATGCCGATGATGTCCTTGCTGGTCTCGTCAACCGCCAGATGGATCTTCCGCCACGTGCGACGCTTACCCACCCCGTGCTGACGCACTTTCCATTCGCCTTCGCCGAAGATCTTCAGTCCCGTCGAATCGACCACCACATGCGTTGGACCCCTACGCGGCCGCCGGGGAATCTTCACCGAAAGCTGTGCGGCCCTTCGCGACATATGGGTGTGATCCGGCACCGGCAAGTCAAGTTGGCACAGGCGCATGAGCGACTTGATCAGTCCCTCCGTGGCGCGATACGGCAACTGGAACAGCCCCTTGATCGTCAGGCACGTCTGGATGGCGGTTTCCGAGTACAGCCCAGGCTTGCCACGGCCAATCGGTGGTGCAGGAGTCCACTGGTCCCGAATACTCGCCTCGTCAAACCAGATCGTCAGGTTCCCCCGGTTGACCAAGGCCCGGTCATATTCCGACCAGTTCGTCACCCGGTAACGTTGCTTCAGCCCTCCCTCGACAGTGTCCGGTTTCACGCGCATCGCCATGATCGATCTCCTCCGACGGCCCAGCCCGGACCCTCCGGGGTGATGCCAATATACTACACCAAAGCCAAACGCTTCCTAAACCTTGGCAACCTCACGATCAGCAGTCATCGCATACCCGACATCCTCGGCTAAGACGGCGTTGTCGGAGGGCACCCTCCGCCCGACACAACTGTCGGCCGTTCGCCTGCCATGCAGGGGAATGGGCATCACTCGCGTAGCCCCATTACCCCATACAGATAATTAATCGGCGCGTGGTCTGCAAGTGCGCGGGAGTAGACCGTTCCGCGCACTAGTGCGTAACGAAGGAATTCAACCTGCGCCTTTGCCCCGTCTTCCAGCATATCCGCTTCGCTCGGTGCGTTCAGGAGCACTGTGCCGTTGCGATCGATGTAGGCGAGCTTGCCCACATGTGAGTAGCCCAGCAGTCCCTCGGGCGGCATCTGCGTCACCAGATCACAGCAATTCACGTAGCGCGTTACGAAACGTCTGTCCATCCTTTCGGCAAAGTCAGTGTTCCCCACGCGGGGCGAGCCGAACGTGAACAAGTGCGCCGACGGCACCCAGCTTGCCAGCAGCGTTGCAAGCGCGGCGCCGAGGCTATGCCCGGTGATCAGCACACGGTGATCGCGCGGTAAGGCATCCAGATACGCCATGACGCAGCCGAAGACCCCTTCTTGGTGTGCTGCTCGCGCGAAGCCCTCGTGCACCTTACCGAGCGCACCGCAGCCCTTCGCGTCGCACCACTCGGTCAGTAGGAATTCGGCATCGTTAAACAAATCCGACGGGTCATCGGGTTCTGTCCCGCGAAACGCCACGATCGTAACCCCCCTATCGAGCGCGGTCGCGATAAATGCTTGCGTGCCGCTGCGGCCATAGCCAAAAATCTGTCCCTTGCAAAATCCGGCGCGGCCGAGGTACTCCGTTAGGCGCCCTTCTTCCTTGACGTAGGCCAAGCGTGACATTTCCGCGCACAGCGCAGTATCGTCTCGCGGCGCGCCGATCTGAAAGAAATCGTCCGCGTTGCCGGGGTGAAAAAGCGCCTCGCGCGTCGCGTCGTACCTTATCCGGAATATCATCTGATGTGGTTATTCGGGGAGATGTCTCAATCTTTGGTGCCCACGGGCCCCTCTGACTAGGACGCTTTCGCGAGCGCGTTGGGGGTTACGCCTCTCAACAGTCCGTTGTCTGGGCAACGGACTGTTGATGAACTATTTCATAGAGCGAAAGTGCGATCGGGGTTGGCGTTGACTTTGCCGCTGCCAGTATTCGCAAGCCCGTCTAGAAAGGGATCGCTCATTATCTCGGCCAAGCCGTTCTCGACCGAGCCATCGTTGGGAACGCTTTCGCAATAGAACAGGCTATTCGAAGCATCTAAGTTTCCATCAGAAAAGGTGATGGGTCTGCCAACCGCTCAGCGCAACCCCCCGTCCGGCACTCGATTCGTTAGAAATAACATGGCGTGTATTTTCGATTCGAGAAACAGCTTGGTGTGGGTACCAGGGGGTACCAGGGGTACGTTCGGGTACCTTGATCTTGGCCACGGGAAATCGGCATCGTACAAATGTTCGCACGAACCATGAGTTCGTTTCTACGGTGAATGCCTCAAAGCATAATGATTTGAGGGGAGGTCTGCAATACATAAATCTTATGCTTATGGCTGATAGGGCAGGGCAGAAAACAGGAATCTGTGCTGCCATTCGCAACTTCTATCGTGAAACCTCAGGCAGATCGGACCCGACCGCCTTCGCCTTACGACCGCTGGAAGTACGGTTGTTGCTTCAAGGGCCGGCCGCCTTCCTCGACGCGCTTCCACTCACATCCACCTCTCTCCCGAAGACCATCGCCCACAGGGATTCCTTCGACCGCTGTCCGAACGATTGCGCCTTCTCGGGCGCATCGAAGCCGGCAACGCGGATCTTGTGCTGCTCGCGGTTGGGATCGAGCACCGTGATCGTATCGCCGTCCGCCACGCCCACCACCGTGCCGGTCAGGGTCTCCGCGGACGCGCCCATGCTGACCATTAGCAAGACCGTCAACGCGAGGTTCGTGACGTGAATGTCCGCTCTCTTACTCACGCCTACTCCAAAACACCCAGCGCCGAAAAATCTGTGGTCATATCATTCTTGACGGTCTGGACCACCCGAATGGAGAACGAAGATGACCGCTCAACTCACTCTACCCGAATCGATGTCGCCACGCGAGCGCGCGGCGGAGATCACGACAATCCTTGCTGCCGCCATCGTCCGCACCCAGCTTGCACAGGCTGCCAAACCGCGAGAATCTGACCTTGGCTTCCTGGACGACCAGCGCGTTCATACAACCCCCTATCAAGAGGAGAGGTTGTGATGAACGAAAAACAAGCATCGGTCGCTGCGCGGGTTGCCGAACTGGCCTGCATGCCCATGTGCGAACTCTGGGCGGTGTGGGATCGATATTTCCCCCGCCGTCCGGACTACCCCAACCGGACGCACGTCGAGTCGCGCATCGCCTACAAACTGCAGGAGGAAGCCTTCGGTGGTCTCACCCCCGAGACCAAGCAGAGACTGGAGGCCATCGGCGCGAAGCACTCCAAGATCAAGCTGCGCGCCAAGCCGCGTGATATCCATTTCGCGCCGGGCACGATCTTGCTGCGCGAATGGGGCGAGCGCGAGCACAGGGCGACGGTCACCGCCGAGGGGCTATTCGAGTACGAAGGGCGTACGTTCAAGAGTCTGACTGCTGTGGCTCGGCATATCACCGGCACGCATTGGAGTGGTCCCCTGTTCTTCGGTCTGCGGAAGGGAGGGACGCAATGAGCGAGATCGCAGCCAGCAAGGCCCGCAAGCGCTGCGCGGTCTACTGCCGCGTCTCCACGGACGAACGCCTCGACCAGGAGTTCAACTCCATCGACGCGCAGAAGGAAGCCGGTCTGGCGTCGATCGCCAGTCAACGGGCGGAAGGGTGGATTGCCGTCCCTGACGACTACATCGATCCTGGCTTCTCCGGCGGCAACCTGGAGCGGCCCGGATTGAAGCGCCTGCTCGCGGACATCCAGGCCGGCAAGATCGACATCGTCGTGGTCTACAAGATTGACCGCCTGACGCGGAGCCTGACCGACTTCTCCCGGCTGATCGAAGTCTTCGAGCGCAACAAGGTGTCTTTCGTCGCCGTCACCCAGCAGTTCAACACCACAACCTCGATGGGCCGGCTGATGCTGAACGTCCTGCTGTCCTTCGCGCAATTCGAACGTGAGGTCACCGGCGAGCGCATCCGCGACAAGATCGCGGCTGCCAAGCGCAAGGGGATATGGATGGGTGGCGTGCCGCCGCTGGGGTATGACATCGAAAACCGCCTGCTGGTCATCAACGAAGCCGAGGCGGCAGTGGTGCGGCGCATCTTCGCGGAGATGCTGACCATCGGCTCGCCGACGCAGATTGCCGCCATCCTCAACTTGGAGGGCGTCACGACCAAGGCGTGGACCACGCAGGAGGGCCAGGCCCGTAGCGGTGCGCGCATGGACAAGAAGTACCTGCACAAGCTGCTACGCAACCGTATCTACCTGGGCGAGTTGTCGCACAACGGGAACTGGTATCCCGGCGCGCACCCGCCGATCATCGCCCGCGAGCTTTGGGACAAGGTTCACGCGGTGCTGGCCCAGGGCGGCCGCGCCAGGTCGGTCGAGGCCAAGATGCGGTCGCGCACTGACGCCTTGTTGCGCGGTCTGCTGTACTCGCCCTCGGGCGAGCGGATGTACCCGACCTACACGCGCAAGAATGGGTGCCAGTACCTCTACTACGTGTCGCGGTCGGAAAGCCGGTTCGGCGCGCCGGGCAAGAGCTACGAGCGCCTGCCCGCGCCGGAGATCGAAGCGGCGGTGGTCGCCCAGATCCGGACCGTGCTGACCAGCCCTGAGTCCATCACCTCGGTGGTGCGTCACCTCCGTCACAACGGCGCTCAGATCGACGAAGCCAGTACGGTGCTGGCGATGGCGCGGCTCAACGACGTGTGGGATCAGTTGTTCCCGGTCGAGCGACACCGAATCGCCAACCTGATGATCGAACGGATCGACCTCGTCGACGTCGCTGAGTCGCAGGGCATCAAGGTGAAGTGGCGGGAGTTGGGTTGGGACAAGCTGATCGGTGAGTTCGCGCCGAGGGGCATTGGTGCGGAACTGCTGGAGGTCGAGGCCTGATGGACAACTCGCTGGAAACGTTTGTGCCCCTGCAGTTCAAGCGGAAGAAAGGGCAGTGGCTGGCCGACTCGGGGACGTCTGCCCACGACGTTCACATCATCGAAGCCGTTGCTCGGGCACAGTACTGGCACTCCCTGCTCGACTCCGGGGCCTTCAAGGGGGTGGTCGAAATCGCTCGGGCCGAGGGACTGATGCCGACGACGGTTGGCAGACTGCTGCGATTGGCGCGGCTGGCCCCCGACATCGTGGAGCAGTTCATCATGGGTTGCCAGCCACGAAGGCTGACGCTTCGTTGGTTGATGCGAAGCGACATCCCCGCACTCTGGCCGGAGCAGCGTCAAATTCTGGAACAGTTCAAGTAAGGAGGCGAGATGTCCAAGAGACACTACGGCCAGCAGACAGGCCGCCCTGTCACCCACGAGATCCCGACACCCGCCGGCGGCGTGCGACTGGAAACCTTTATACCCTGGCGGCTGGTGCAGCGGGGGTCCAGGAAACAGATCATCACGCCATTGGACTCGTCGCAGGAATTCCTGTCTGAGGCCGCTCGGGAGCGGGAAGCGCGGGCGGCTGGGCAGGATAGCGCGCTGATGCGGGCGCTCGGATTGGCGCACCATTGGCGGCGGATACTGGACGAGGAGCGGGCGGCTTCCATGGCCGACATCGCCAACGCAGAGGGCATGGATGTGACGCAGGTGCGCCGGGTCATGCGACTGACCCTGTTGGCGCCAGAGGTCATCGAACGGATGGTGAGTGCTCCCGACATTGTGTTGGAGCAAGTGATGCGCCGCTCGTGGCCAAACGGCTGGGGCGACCAGATGCGGGTGCTTGTACCAGAGTGATCAGCTGCTGCAACAGCCTCGGTGGCCCGCTCCTGTATTGGTGTCAGGGAGGCTCAAATCCGTTACCACGCTGTTTGTGCGCTACGGCCTCACACGGGCGTTGCTACTGCGGCGTGGGCTTCTATTTCTCCGCGCGCCTGCCGCACCACGCTCCATGCCGCCGACAGGGCCAATGCAGCGATTGCCACTGCCACCAACACATCAGGCCAAGCGGTGCCGCTACCCATGACGCCCAGCGCCGCCAGCCCCACCGCCACATTCACGATGGCATCGTTTCGGCTGCACAGCCAGACCGAGCGCATATTGGCGTCGCCATCACGAAACGCGTAAAGCATCACGGCGACGCTCACATTGGCAACCAGCGCCAGCAGGGCGACGGCGCCCATCGTGATCGGTTCCGGAGGCACGCCTGAAACTGCTGCCCAGCCAGCCCTCCCAAACACGAACACCCCATAGGCGCCCATGCTCAAACCCTTGACCACAGCCGCGCGCGCGCGCCACATCATGCCCATGGACAGCACGGCCAGCGACAGGGCGTAGTTGGCCGCGTCGCCAGCGAAATCGACTGCGTCCGCCAGCAGCGATACCGAGCCCGAGCGCAGTCCGCCAACGATTTCGACCAGAAACATCAAGGCATTGATGACGAGCGCCACCCACAGCGCCTTGCGGAAGCGCGGATCGACGGTGGCCTTTGCCGAAGAGCATCCGCCAGAGCAGCAAGCAGACATGATTTGTCCCTCAATGATTCGATACGCCTATTGGAAACCTTGAAGTAGCTACAGGGTCAAGTGCTAAAATGCTCCGGCTTACACAGGAGGCGCACATGCGTATCGGGGATCTCGCACAGATGACGGGCGTGGACGTCGAAACCATCCGCTACTATGAGAAAGCGGGACTCGTGCCGCCGCCCGCCCGGGAAGCCAACAGCTACCGTATTTACGGCCCGCCACACATAGAGCGGCTTGCCTTCATCCGCCACTGCCGGGCGCTCGACATGTCCCTTGCGGAGATCAAGCGCCTGCTCGATTTCATTGCCCAGCCGGAAGCGGACTGTGGCGATATCGATCGGCTGATCGACGAACAACTGGTTCGCGTGCGAGCG
Source organism: Candidatus Accumulibacter similis (assembly GCA_013347225.1). Taxonomy (NCBI): domain Bacteria; kingdom Pseudomonadati; phylum Pseudomonadota; class Betaproteobacteria; genus Candidatus Accumulibacter; species Candidatus Accumulibacter similis. Next base: position 901,253 of record CP054595.1, read on the forward strand.
CGACTGAAATCGATGCGGGTATTGGAGCAACAACTCGCAGCCTTACGCGCACGCTGTGAAAGCGGCCATCACGCAGCCGAATGCGGCATTCTGCATGAGCTGGTATCTGCCGCTCAGGGCGAAGTCTGCGCGTGTCACGCTGGACAACCAGGGGGAGATCATTGATGGAGCTGCTCAAAGTCGCCAGCCTGTTCGCGATTACCGCTGTCGCCGAGATCGTCGGATGTTACCTTCCGTGGCTGGTCATTAAACGGGGGCGCGCCACTTGGCTGCTCATCCCGGCAGCCCTCTCTCTGGCGCTGTTCGCCTGGCTGCTCACGCTACACCCGATGGCGGCGGGGCGTACCTACGCCGCCTATGGAGGGATGTACATCGCCGTGGCGCTGCTGTGGCTCCACTTCGTCGATGGCATCCCGCTGACCCGATGGGATTCGGTAGGCGCAACAATCGCGCTGGCCGGCATGGCGGTCATTGCACTGCAACCGGCGACGAGCGCGTGACACCGCGTAACTCTCCGCGCTCGGTCGCCTCCGCTACAGGACTTGCCAACCACAACCGACCGCCTACAAACCCCCGCCAATACAGGAAGTGGCCTCGCGCGCGCTCGCGAGACTACCAGATAGAAACGGAGAACAGAGAGGCCGGGAAGGGCCAAAAACGTGGGGATGCGAGGCCTGACGCTCGCGAGGCAAGTCCGCGAAGGCCCGCCAACACTGGCGCGGCGGGCAGACGTGAAAAAGCCCGAAACGGGTTCGGGCTTTTGAATGTGGTGGCCAAGCGCGGAATCGAACCACGGACACGCGGATTTTCAGTCCGCTGCTCTACCAACTGAGCTACTTGGCCAGCGAGGACGGCAGTATAGCCAATCGTTCCCGCGGCGTCAAAAAAAAGGAACGCGCGGCGCATGCCTGACGCATGACCCTGTCGAATCGGAATCGTTCGCCGGAAACGCCCGCTCTCGCCGCTGTGGTGGTCAGATCGGGGGGACTGGCGGGAAGTGAGCGCTGGATGGGCGGGTGGTGCGGGCTCCGTCACGAGGGCCTCTATAGGTGTCAGGGCTGCGATCCGATCGCTGGGCGAGGCTTCCCCGGCACAGGGAAAGCTGCCTGCGGTGGCTTCTTGGGCCGTCCAGCGCAGGACACTCGAGTTGCAGCAGAAAGGGTTTGGCGAGAAAGCCGCGCATCTGCGCAGGATCCAGCCAGTGGGCGGCGCAGGAATTTCGGACATAGGCGATGGCACCGCGCACGCCAAGCTGGCTGTACCGCTCGCGGAGCTATGGCGTGAAGGTAAGCGTCCGCCGCAGCCGGCCCCCGGGCGCGGCGCGCTCACCGTGTCGTCTTCAGCGGCAGCAGTTCGTCGACGCGGGCGTTCGGCCAACTCGAGATCTTGTCGAGCGTTTTGGTGGGTCAGGCCATCGGTGCGATCCGGTTCGGCCGAGCCGTCTCGACCAGCGACTGGATCGGGGCAGCACGTTGGCCGGCGGGCCCGGAACCCGCGAACAGCCAGCTCTTCATCTTATCGCAAGATTGCGATAAGAAGAGTTATCCTCGGTCAATGATCAGGCAAGCTTTGTGCGCTCCGTCTTCAGCGGCGAGGGCCGCCTGCCGGCGGCAGGCCAAGCTCGCAGCCCTTCGCTGAGCACGCCGGCGCCCGGCAGGCGGCCCTCACCGCTTGCCTTCGTCGGACGAGCATCCCAAAGGGGTGCCCCGGTTCCCGGTCCCCGGTCCGGTGCCGGACTCAAGCGCCGCCGCGGGTTTGCAGTTCTGCCGAAAGGACACGGTCGAACAGTCCTTCCCGCGACGTGCGGCGAACCGGTTGCAGTTCGATCACGCCGAGCGCGTCGAGCCGCTCGGCCACTGGCGTCGGCCGCCAGCCGCCGCGTGGTCGCCGCCCGAGAGCAGAACTGCCAGGGCATGCGGGGCGAGAACCTGCCCGGGCGATGCCTCGGGCCAGAAACTGAAGCGACCCTGCGACAGGCGCTTTTGGCACAGCCAGAAGCCCTGGCCATCATAGACCAGGAGTTTGACAGCGGTACGCCGGCGGTTGCGGAAGACGAACAGGGCGCCGCTGAACGGGTCTTCGGCGAGCGTCTGCCGCACGCGTCGGGCGAGGCCGTCGATGCTGCAGCGAAAGTCGGCCGGTTCGCTGGCCACCCAGACGCGCAGGCGCGTGCTCAGCGCGATCACGGTCGCGTCTGCCAGGGACTCCGGGCGATCCCGGCGATATCACTGCTTGCCGCTTGCGCCAACTCGATGCGCAGCGCGTGCCCGTGTCGGTCCGAGAGGATCAGGACGCAAGCCGGTGGGGCGAGCGGCAGGCCGAAGTTGAGTTCGACGAAGTCCGCGGGCTGCGGCGTACTCTGCGCGCGCTCGGCCCGACTGCTGGCGGTGGCGGCCAGGCGGCGCTTCAGGCTGGTGCAATCCAGCTTCAGCGCGACCGCCACTTGGGCAACGCCGTACCGCCCGGCAAGCTCGGTTGCTCGCAACCACAGGTCGCCCGGAATGCGGGCGCCAGGCGCGCGGATGCTCCGCCACGCGGCGAGGGCGGCCGCGGTGTCGGCCAGTTGCGGGTCGGCAAGGGGAAGGGATGAGGCCATCGGCAGGGCTCCGGATCGGAATGGACGAGGCCCCCACGCGACCAGACGCCGCCAGGGATTTCACGCAGGGTTGCCGAAAGGACACGCCGCAGCGAAGACGCGAGACGATGCCCGGTTCGTGGTGCAGCAGCAGACTCTTCCGCATCGGCACGGGCGGCTGGCTATAATTGGGATCAAAGGTTCGGGACAGAAACCACGGCAGAATGCCAAGACCCCTTTCGAAGGTGGCTGGGACAGGTTCCCTTGGACCTTACCGAGATAATGGCTCGAGACACGTGAACAGCGTTCGGTCATTCGGCTTTGCTAGCCGCTGGCGCATCGGCGCGCTGCTCCTGTGGCTGGTTCTGGTCTGCCTCTTGCCGGGGATCCTGGGCGTCGCGATCCTGTTCGCGCGGGAATACCGGAACGGACGTGCCCAACTCGAACGGGACTTGATGGCCACGGCACGTGCCATGGCCCAAGCCGTTGATAGCCAGTTGCTCAGGGCGCAGACCATCGGAGAGGTATTGGCCGCCTCGGGCGTAGGGAACCGGCAAGATCTGGAGGGCTTCCACCGACGAGCCCGAGCGGTCATCGCAACGACGAAAGTCGGCATGAACGTGGTCCTCAGCGACGAGAGCGGCCAACAGATCATCAATACGCTGCGGGACTATGGCGAGCCTTTGCCGCGGCACGGCCATCCGGCGATGCTTCGCCGTGTCTTTGAGACCGCAAAGCCCGTGGTCTCGGAAGTCTACATCGGTGGCGTACTGCGCAAGCCCGTGGTCAGTATCGACCTGCCGGTGATCGTCGACACGAAGGTGACCTACGTTCTGAGCATCGGTTTGTCGCCGTATGAGTTCAACTCCATTCTCGTCGCGCAGAACTTTCCAGCGGGATGGGTTTCAGCAATCTTCGATCACACGGGCACCATTGCCGCGCGGACCCACGCGCCTGAAGAGTTCATCGGCCAGAAGGGAACGGCCGAGTACATCCAGCGCATCAGCCAGTCTCCGGAGGGTGTGATGGAGACGGTCACGCTCGAGGGGATTCCGACGCTGTCGGCCTGGAGCCGCTCGCCGGTCACTGGCTGGAGCGTCGGCATTGGCATTCCACGACAATTGCTGGAACGGGATCTGATGCACACCATGACTTGGCTGGCCTTGGGTCTGGCCGCTTTGCTCGTCGTCGGCCTCGGTTTGGCGTGGATGGCGGGGCGCATCATCGCCGCTTCCGTGCGTGCGCTGACCGGGCCGGCCATCGCCTTGGGCAACGGGCAGTTGGTGCCCATTCCAGAAGTATGCATCCAGGAAGCAGCCGAGGTCGCCACTGCTCTTCGTCAGGCCGGTGAGTTGTTGGCGGAACGTTCTGCCGCCTTGGTAGCCGCCAATCGGGAACTGGAGCAACTCGCCCGGCGAGATACGCTCACCGGCCTGCAAAACCGGAAGTCTGCCAACGAGCGGCTGCGCATGGAGTTCCTCCGCTTGAAGCGGTCGGGCCATCCTTATGCCGTTCTGTTCATGGATGTCGATTGGTTCAAGGGGGTCAACGACACCCATGGCCACGAAGCTGGTGACCAAGTGCTGCGGCACATGGCGACGGTCCTCACGAGTTCCTTGCGAGCGACAGACTTCGTTGCGCGTTGCGGCGGGGAAGAGTTCTTGGCTCTCCTCTCGGAGACGACTCGCGAAGGCGCATTGCGCATCGCTGAGGTCGTTCGTCGCACCGTTGCCGACCAGCCCTTCCCCGTAGTTGGGCAAGTCACCGTCAGCATTGGTGTTGCAATGGCCCATGGCGAGGACCAGGATGAGGAGAGCGCAGTACGCCGTGCAGATGCGGCCCTCTATCAGGCCAAGGAAGATGGCCGCAACGCGGTCCGCTCCAGCTAGTGTAGTGCTGCATTCGTGACGAGACTTTCCTCAGGTGTGCAAGTGGCCTCAAACCCTTGCGGTGACTGGAATTCGTAAGTTCCATACTGCGTGCAACACCACACTAGCCGACCGGCCGAATGAGCTCGGCGCACCACATGAGCAACTCCCCTTCAAGCGGCAAAGGTGCGTTGCCACTGTTGGACCCCAGCAGGGTCGTCGCATCCGGGACAGATTCCCTCGACAGGTCGATGCCGACGAAGTCCCGCAACGACGGGCTGTCGGTCAGCGCACCCTTGACCCCCTCGTCCGACAGGTGATATCAGTGCTGCATCAGGTACATTCGCAGAATCCGTGCGACGCCCACCGATGTCCGACCCCGTTAACCGTTCGGGTAATGCGGCTGGATCACCGACAGGATTTCCTGCCAGCCATGCCGGAGCGTACCGGTTCTTCCGCCGCGTCAAGGGTTTGCTGCGCCGGGCTGGCCCCCTCCTTTGACTTGGCTCGCGGTCGGCAATCTTCGTGCCCGACCTTTTGGCGGCGGCAAATTTCCGCGGTTTGTGGCCGCTGATGTCAATCTTCGACCCAGTTGCACCACCGCCCTGTGATCACGGCCCGCTGCGACAGCTACCGGCTCAAAGGGAGCGTGGACGCCAACAAGCCAGCCTCGATGATTGGGATCAGCGCTACAGCGGCTCGGGGACGGTTGATTTCCGGCGCAAATAGAGAAATTCGATTCGACACGCGAGCATCCTAGCGAGAAGCTAACAAGAACACGGATGACCTATCTGGTGCTCACAGCCAAGATGATTTTCGCTCGCAGTGCACGCCACACCCTCCGAGGCTGGACGTCGGGCGTTCGTGTTTATACAGAGAACTGAGCGAATCGCATTGAAGGAGAAGAGATGACGGGTTGGCTTATTGCGGTTTTCTTGTGTGCCGTTGGCATTGTTGTCTGGCTCTCGTGGCCTCGCAGACGCGCCACATCGCAGAGTGAACGGGCCAGTAACCAGGCTGACTTGCCCTATCGCAGCGTTTCGATAAGACCCACGAAGGATTCCTGTGCCAGCGCGAAGAGTCTTCAGGGTCAGCGGTTCCTGACCCGGGAGGCACCACACTTGCCGCTGCCAAACTGTGGTGCTGTGGTATGTCAATGCCGCTATTCGCGCTTCGACGACCGTCGGGCAGATGACCGCCGCAGTCTACACGCTGTGCAGCGCGGCCTCGGTTCTGGTCCGACCAATGCCGAACACCGCAGCGGAAGGGACCGCAGGAGGCCTTTGGGGTTTCCATCACAAGCGGCTTGACGAGCGGGCGCCGCCGATCCAGGAACGGCTGATCTGATCGGCCGCCCGCGTGATGCGTTTGGTATGACGGGCAACTGGCTGATGAAGCACGCCGTAGACGAAGCAGGGCAGGTCTTCCCTGGTCGAGCACCCCTTTCCCGTCGTGAAGAATCTCCAGATGAACCAGTCGCCCCAGTTTAGATGTACAGCAATTTTAGAGACAGCACACTAGCTATGGCCGAAATCGGTGCGGGTGCGGGTTGCAGCCTACGCTGACCTCACTGGCCGAGACATCCATCCTGCGTGCAATTGACGAAGGATTGCAGCAGGTCGATCCGTTGCTGCAGATGGTTTGACAGGCAGTTGTTCTGCAGCAACGGCCAGATCGTTCCCGATTCCTCGCGCGGGCCGTTCTGATACAGGCAATCCGCGTTGATGTACTTGAGCCACGCCCGTTCCGCCTCGATGAAGCGCTTCTCCTGTTCGCTGCCGCGAAGCCGTTTGAGCTGGATCTGGTAGAGCGCATTGAGCCGTTCATCGAGTTGCTTGTAGCGCCTATAGCTGCACAGGTTCAGGTTACTCTGATTGGCCTCGCAGTTTCGCACTGCTTCCTTCTCGATCGCTTCCTGCTCCGGCCCGTCGCGGTCCGCAGCCGGCTGCAATCGGCAGCAGGCTGATCATGAGCCCGGCCAGCACTACGAAAGCCGGGCGTGACATCAGGGATCTCGGGTGGCTTTTTGTTTCGGTCATCATCGTCTTTCAGGCATCCTCCCGCTTGCTTTCGGCGCCATTGTATGGATGTCCGGTCCTGCACGCTAGGACGAGATGACCGGCGCGGGATTAGCAGAACCTTTCCCAAATGCCGGGAGCGATCAATACTTGCCCGTCGCGGAGAGACGCTCATTCAGCTTCGACCAGCGCCTGTCGACCTATGTGCCCTTGACGGCCGTGGCCAAGGCTCTCTTCTGGCCGACGAGCACCACCAACCTCTTGCCGCGCGTGATCCCCGCATAGATCAGATTGCGCTTGAGCCTCATGTAGTGCTGGGTCGAGATCCGAATCACCACCAAGGGGTACTCCGAGTTCTGCGACTTGTGGATCGTCGTCGCATATGTGGAAAACGCACGCTTGTCCCCTACCTCCACGCCTAGGGCATGCCGCACAGATGTGACCGCGTCAGGACGAAATCATCCAGCTTCCGTGGCCGTGTGCCCCACACCAATCAGGCATCTGGCGTACCCCACGCAACCAAAGCCTACGCCATCGCAAAACCCGTCCAAGCCACTCGAAAAGTCACTTAAAAACAACCGCTTGAAAATCACGCACTAAATTTCCGAAGTCAGGATTTTTCGAGGGAAATGGCCTTCAAGAGCCCAGATATGACATATGTTGGGCATGGGGGTCAGGAGGCTTACACGAAAAACCCCGCGGGACATGGCGTCGGGCGGGGTTGTCGTGTTGGCGGCAGAGCGTTTGCAGCCGGTATCCTGGCGGGCCAGAACGTATGCCAACACAAACGCTCTGCAGTTTTGGGTTGATGCTAGGAAGATATTTATTCGGTCGTGGATGATGTGGCGACGAACACATGCTGCCACCTCTCGTTGGATTTCCTCGAACATCTTCTTCGTCAGTTCATGCTTCTCCAGTAGATGGCGAAACGAAAGCAAGGTCGTCGCATCCGGTACCGATTCCTGAGACAGGGCGATCCCGACAATCCCGCGCAGCGCCTTGCTTTACGGTGATCTCATCTACCGCACCTTCATCCGACAGGCTGTACCATTGCTGCACCAGATACGCCCTCAGCATCCGCTCCAGCCCCACCGGCAGACGATCCCGCTTCCCCTTCGGGTAGTGCGGCGCAATTACCCCCAGCACCTCGCCCCACGGCATCACCTGCTCCATTTCAGCAAGGAATACTTCCCGGCGCGCCGTCCGATTCTTGCCCGCGAACTCCCCTTGGAAAAAACTTATCTGCTTCATCGCGCTACTTGAGGGGATGTTCAGATCGTGCTTATCCGGTTGTCTCCCAGGACCACTAGCTGTAGTGTGTTGAGCACCTACGCCAACCTAGAGCGACCATGGTTATCGACGTGCTTGAGCGAGGCGATCTGTCGTTTCCGCGCTCGTTGCCAGAGTTCCAGCGACTGTTCCCGGACGAAGCGGCATGCGCGGCTTACCTTGAGCGTGCCCGGTGGGGCGATGGGTTCATCTGCGAACACTGCGGCTCGCCCAGCGAGCCGTACCGCTTTGCCAATCGTCCCGGCGTCTTGCGGTGTCGTCATTGCAACCGCGACATCAGTCTTACCGCTGGCACCATCATGCAACGTACGCATACTCCGCTCTCGGTTTGGTTCTCGGCGGCGTACCTGGTTGCCAGCCAGACACCCGGTATGTCGGCCGTGCAGTTTCAGCGCCAACTTGGGCTGTCTCGCTACGAAACGGCCTTTCAGATTCTCCACAAGCTGCGCGCCGGCATGGTGCGCCCTGACCAGGACCGGATCGGCGGCAAGCCCGACGAACACGTCGAGGCCGATGAAACCTACGTCGGCGGACGTACCCGCGGCAAGGGCCGAGGCGTGCACGACATGGTTCTCGTGGCCGGCGCGGTCGAAGTCCGCCAGCGCAAGCAGCAAGGGAGCCGCAACAAACGCAGAACCGGGCGCTACGCAGGACGCGTTCGCCTTGCCGTGGCACCAGATCGCAGCGCCAAGTCGCTGGGTGGATTCATCGAGCGCGCCGTTACGCCCGGCGCCACCGTCATTACCGACGACTGGAGCGGCTACGCGAAGCTGGGCGAATGCGGCTATTACCATACCGCCGTCGCAGAGCGGGGCGACAGGCAAATTGCCGAGACCTTCCTGCCGATCGTTCACCTCGTGTTCTCCAATCTCAAAACCTGGCTGCGCGGCATCCATCACGGCGTCAGCCCGCAGCACCTGCCAGCCTATCTCAACGAATTCACCTTCCGCTTCAACCGTCGCTTCTATCCCTTCAACGCCTTCCGCTCCTTGCTTGGCATTGCTGGAGAGGTCACCGCGCCGACGTATGCCCAACTCTATGCCAAGAACACATGACCCACTACATTTAGTAGGCTTGGGAGCTAACCGGATAAGCACGGTTCAGATCATACCATACAGATATGTGACGATTAAATCAGCGTGTTCCTAGAGAAATTCATTACGGTTTGCTCCCTGAGCAGCCAGACGGCAGATCTGAAAACGTCATCTCGTAGTCACGTTCACCGAGTGTCCTCTCCCATTCTTGGCAGCTCAGATTCCGCCCAACCCTTGCTTTCGCTTGCTCGAGCAGGTCCTCAGTCCGCACAACCCAAAATCTCAATCGACCATCTTCGGTGACGGCGACAAGCCACCTCCCATCGTCCGTAAACGCCAGTCGCGCAATTCTATCAGGAGCGCTTGGCAGAGCCACGAACTTGCCGTGCCCCACACGGATGTAAGTGCGTCCATCAGCGATAGCGGCTGCATGGAGCGATCCATCCTGGCTTACGGCGACGGCAGTCGCTTCCTCCTTGTATCGCAAGGTCTTGTGGGAAACAGGGTTCAACGGAGCTTCACCCAACGTGGCGTCGAGTTCGAAGAGGTTGCCGCCAAATCTGTCGCCACCTGCACCGAAGATAATGTTTCCACCCCATAGTGCCACTGAGCGAACACGCTTTTCAACCGAGTAGCTAAAAGGCCCTTTCCCGGTAGCGACTTGCCACAGCCTCACCACTGGCGGATCCCTTGCTGGCGGTTTGGCGCCCTCTTCTGAGCTGTAATCAATGCCTATTGAAGGTCTGTAACCTTCGCGTGCGCCGACCAACCATGCACCTCCGCGATCGAATGCCATCACAGACAGGCTTGCTCCGTCCGCAAGTACGCTTCGCTGACTTTGAGTTGTGTTCTCGATCAACTCTAAGGATTGATCTGTCGAGATGGCCAACCGCCCAGAACCAATCGCAATGGAACTGATTGTACCCTTCGCTGCAATCTCTTGCACATGATGCAAGCCTTCATCCCAAAACTCGATGGACATGGAATTTGACGACCAGGCCGCCATAGCCAAGCCACCACAACCGAGTGCGACCCGATCGACGGCGTTCCTGGTCTTGATCTCTTGCGGTTGTACGGCGTCACTTCCTGGCTTAAGTTCCCAAACTCTTACGAGCTTGCCTGGGCCGGCGACAGCCCAGCGGCGTCCATCGCAGCTAAGGGCCAAACCATCGGGCCTAGTCGGCGGATCGAGGGGCTTGCTCCAGGTCTCCCCCGGTCCTTCTTCAAGATTTAGCCGTCTGATGCTTCCATCTCGGGCTGCGGCGACGAGAGCGCTATCGTCAGGGGTAAAGGCGAACGCGATCACGACATCGTCATGCCCCGCGAAAGTGATTGACGGTTCCTTCGGGGAGCTCTTGAGATCCCAGAGTTGGACTCGGCGGTCGCCATCCCCCTGCGTCGCGAGCCAACGGGAACTGCCACTGAAGGCTGCGCCTACAAATCGATCGACCCCGATGGCGATTGGTTGGGCACTTGGCCCTGAGCGGCTCGTCAGATCCCACAGCCATGCTCCCCCGCCCTTTTCTGAGAGGTTTGGACTCGCGCTCGCCATGAGCCAGCGAGAGTCAGGACTGACTATCAGTAAATCGACTTCGCCCGTAGCGCCAACAAGAAGGCGACCACGCTCCATAGTTGTCGCGTCTTTGATCTTCCATTCGCGGATCGATCCACTCGCTCCACCGGTGAAGACTGTCTTACCCTCACTGTCCGTAGCCAACGCAGTCACGGCGGGTTCACGAGGAGAGACGTTCAGGCTGCAGCGATTGCCGGTCAGACCCAGGAGCAAGAACTTGGGAGAGTCGGACGAGGATACGGCCGCCCAATCGCCATTACCGGAGATGTTGACAACCGTTTCCTGAGAGGACGCAAGAGCAGGGTCGCAAAACTTTTCCCATACTGAGTTCGTTCTGTGCCATATGACAACAGTCCCCAACATGCTGCCGCTCGTGGCTCCGAGCCACCTTGCATTGCGATCGAAGGAAAGGTGGTTGATAGCACCTGGTAGCAGGTTTCCCGTTTCATCCCTTTCTACCTTCAATTGGCCGTTCATGGCACCGAGATCGACGAAGGTCACTCCTTGCCGCTGGTCACCGATTGCGAGTGTTTGCCGGTTGGGACTGATCAGGATGGCCGATGGTTTTTCGGTGAGTGCAAGATCGCGCGGTGTTTTGTGCTGCGAATACAAGTCGTAGATCGATGTGCTCCCATCGTTGTTGACCACGGCGAATGGCCAATAAGTGCCGCCTAGGACGATAGAAGCCAACTGCCATGGAAGTGTCTCGGGTCTTGGATAGGGGACCATCGCGTTGCCCATCCTCTGTTCAAGGATGCGTCGCAGAACCTCCTCTCCGGGTGCCCCAGCGCCCCGTTTGATTGCTTCGACCGCGAGCAGCAGCGATCGCTGCGGGTCGATGGATCGTCCGTTGTCCGCTTCCGCAATTAACAGTTGCGCCGTGATGGACTCGTTCTTCTTCTCGAGGTCGGCGTTCTGAGCCACGATCATCGCATGCTGATCCACGATCATCACAGATAGACCGACAAGGCAAAGCACCACGACGCAAACAATGAGCCGCAAGATGCTGCGCTTTTTGCGACTCCGGAGGAGGAGCTGGCGTTCGTCATCGTTGAGCGTTCGCATTCCTTCAAGCCCCCGTTCGACGATCTTGAGATCATCAGCGGCAAGCGCGCGGTTCGCATCAGCCCGACTATCGAGGATGCGTCGCGCCCGCTGGCCGGGCTTTGCAGACTTGTCGTATTGGGCGCGGACGAATCGGGCCAGTGTGTCATGGGCTAGGCGGGTAGTACCCGGCCCCCCGTCTGAGAGCAAAAAGTGGCTTCTTAGCGACGTGAGGAGGATGCTGATCTCTCGATTCGGATAACGAGCTTCCGTCTCGGTGCGACCGCGATCCGCAGCGGTTCCGACGTCCGTCGTGTGATAGATTAGAACATCTAACAACAAGCCGGAGTCGGCAGCATCCTCGTGAGCCTTTGCAACGGACGCCATCTGGCGCGAGAGGAAATCTTGGAGGTGTTGTCCGTTCCTAATCAACGTTTGCAACGTCTCAAGTGAGAAATCTCGCTTTGTGTCGCTACCTGCATTCCAGAGTTCCGTTAGGAGGATTGCTAGCGTCGGTGCGACAGCCGATTTCGGATCAGAGCAAACATAGTCCGCAATGGCTTCGGGTACCCCGTCCTCAACAGATAGCTCGTAGAAGTTCCGCAAACGTCCCGACAAGGTTAAGCCTCGCACGGCCTCAATGACGTTCTGCCTGCCGAGTGGCTGGACATGCATCTTGCTGAATATTGTGCCGACATCCGTCGCGCATTGTTCGATCTCTGCGAGCCATTCCTTACGGAATCCCAGGACCAACTTGACTAACGTCGAGCTTCCACTTCTGCCAAGTTCATCGCCTACTGCGGTTAAGAGTTCCAATACTTCTTGATGACCTGCACGGGCGTCTGAAAGGAACGTCTCTTCTACTTGGTCGAGCATAAGGATGCTCTCCCTGCCGCTGATAGCGGCGAGGTGCTCGCGAAGGTCGGAGGTAAGTGAATGCTCTGGGGTTCGGCGGCGTACCGAGATGTTGAAGTCCAACTCGAGGCGGGGAATCAAACCTGCTTCCAGAAGCGAACTCTTTCCCACTCCCGACTCACCGTACAGGAGAACAACCGGTGGCATTGCGGGGTCGGTGAGAAGTTCGTAAAGCCGGCGGATGTCGTCTCCACGACCGAAGAAGATCTCAGCGTGCTCGCTAGTGTACCGCTCCAGATAGCGAAAGGGCGATTTCGGGAGGGGCCGAGGGCGTATTCCAGGGAGGCCATAGTAGGGATCCGGGTTAGGCAACCACCGCTCGCACGCCCTAGCAATCTCAGCGACTGGACAAGCCCATATCGTGCCTGTTACGTTCTTTCCATCCATCATAATCGCTGAACGAAGAAGTCCAACGACCGATCCCTCAACAACACACGGAGAGCCAGAGAGGCCGCTGATCGCCGCGCCAGCGGCCTGATTGCAATGAAGTTGAATCGCCAAGACACCTTCATAGCTGCCTTGTGCTTCTACCACGTGTCCATCGATGACCATCCCTGCGCTATGAACGTCCGGGAACCCATAGGCCCGCCAGCCTGTACCTCTATCGCAGTGTTCAGCGAGTGGCAGTCCTTTCTTAGGTGGCGCAGTTTTGCAATGCAATAGAGCCCAGTCTGCGTTTTGATTGAAGCTAAGGACGCTTGCTTTGGTCATGTGCGACGGAAATGTGAGAACGATCGAGTCCCCGTTGAGTCTCCCGGTGGTTCGATCGCCTATGACATGGAACGCTGTTAGTGCATAGCCTCCCGAAACATGGAAAGCAGTTCCAGCGAACGTCGTCGCGTCGCCCGTCACAGTGACCCTTGCTATTGCATCGATCCACCTATTGTTCATGTTTCACGACGTCTGCGCGGACGACACGATCGTCGTCGCTTATGTCTAACCGGACATATGTCGGCTCGAACCGGATATACGACTGAAGACGATTGGCGCGAAGGTCTTCGAGGAAGTAGCGAAGGGCAGCCAATGCAATTTCTTCGTGATCGCTGCTCAGTTCAGCAGGAAAGTACATCTTGTCTGACCATGTGCCGCTGTTCAGATACTCGGCGCCATTCCCCAGCGACACGCGCTTCGCATCGTGCGTGTGTCCGAAGATCACATACCGATAGTTTCTGGCGAGCACTCGAGCCGCAGATGTGTAGCGGTCGGCCTCCACGCCGGATGCGAACCGCTCACGCCAATCAAGAACGCCCAGAGTCTTCCGGACAAGACGAAGGCGTGCTTCCACGGATGAACGATCATCCATAACCATGAGCCTAGCGAGGCCGAATGCAGCGTCCGACCGACTGCCGATGTCACCCGGTCGTGGACCGCTGTCGAGCAGTTCGCGGGCCGCGTCATGACCAACCGTTCGTACCATGACCTCGTGCAGCGAGAGGTCTTCTGAGTCCAATCTGCCGTCGGCATAACGACGCACGGGATCCGCCGTCATGATCGATGCGATGTCGCCAGCTCGGCGCGGGAACCCGGAAACTCGCTGCCCGTGGAAGAACGCGGAAGGAAGTATTTTGAATAGTTCGCGGATCTGAAGCCTCGTGGAGGGTTCGAGTGCGAGCAGCAGAGCTATCAATGGTTCGGATTCGGGCTTTAGCAGGTCAATGAAGCTGTACAGAGATTTGATCGGGTTGATCACCTTTGCTACCAGTCGACTTCCAGCAGGAGCAACAAACTGCAGCTCACTGTTGGCAGAACACTGACCTCGCGATTGTAAAGATCGCAAGCGCCGGAGCCGATCGTGGTCAACGACATTGAAAGGGTCGTAACGGTTTCCGTGTTCGATCAGAGCATCGCCAACCCGGTAGGCCTCTCCATCATAAATGAAGCGGATCCGCGACGAGGTTTGCTGAGCGAGTCGCTCCTCGAAGGCGACTCTGACCCCTGGCAGAGCGAGCTCGACATCGTGATTTCCCAAGAGGACTACGAGCGCATGGCCCTTGGCGAGGAAGTTTCCGAGAGCATCGAAGACGGCACTGTCACGATCTCGATATGCAACTCTTCGAAAGGTCGCAGTGGCTTCATTGGCGTCTTCCACGAACGGCACCCACGGCTGCTTTCCCTCGTGGCACTCGGCAAGAAAGTCTATAAAGTCCCCGTTGATCACAAGCTCAATCGGGCATTCGTGCGCTCTGTCGGCGAGTTCCTCAATGAATCCTGCGAGTCGTTCTGGCCTCGACATGATGCGAAATCCTCGTTGGGCAGGATCATCCGAGAACTCGCCGCCAATGTGGAGGTCTGAGATGACGAAAACGCGCATCTTGGTGGGCATCGAACAGGCTCCTACAAAGGATAGATACTATTGCTACAGGCCAGCGCATATTGACCGATAACCAGGGTTAACTTTAATGTGAAAGAACCTCTACAAGCGCGCGAGTACCTGACCGCGAGCGGTCATGGAGATCGGTTGTCGTGAATCAGGCCGCTGCGGGGATGAAGCCGAAGCGAGTTAGTTCCCGGAGTTGCGACAGGAGTTAGCAGAACCTTATAGGAAGGATTGCCACGTATTTTGGGTCGTAGAACATATCAGCAGATAGGCCCAGCCACTCGCGTAGACGATCGCCGCTTGCGTCGGCGAACAGAACCCCGGAATCGTGGACTTTTCTTCTTGGTGCTTGGCCCGCAACCAAGATGCGTGCTTGCGGGTGCAACTGAAGGATCGGACGCGCGCCGAGTAGCAGATGCTCAGCGCATAGGGTGCAACTGCGCACCCTATTGAGCAAAGTGGAGGCCGTCGTCATATGGCAGCCAATCGGGATAGGACGAGGCCTCGCCGCCCCTCCCTCCCACACCACCGGACGTACGGGTCACGTATCCGGCGGTTCGGCATATTAAGTCGGCAAGTCGACTGGCCCTGTGCTGAAGCAGCCCCAAGGTTCGCGACCCGCTAACCGAAGCCTCGTCTCTGTCCGCTCCAAACCCATGCTCATCCGGTCGGATGCAGTCATAGTCTTCATTGGACAACGATTACTCCTCTCTTTCACGTTCGTTTCGGAACACCGTTCGGGCCTTCGGTTGGCTCTTTGGCTCCTCGCCGTCCCCTACCCTACTATGCCCTCTGCCGACTTCTCCAGGGTATTCAGCGTCGTTCACCCGACGCTCAACCTCGGTCCTCTGAGGCACCGAGCCCGTAGGTCAGGCTATTCCCGCAGCTTCTAGGACGGGTCGCCAGCACTTCGCAAGGCGATTGAACCCTGCTGGCGTCGGATGCAACTCGTTAGCCCAATCGGCGGGAGTCAGGGTCGTTACCTCGTCCACCACGTTCAGGTGAGGGGCTGCTCCCTGCGCTGAGCGAAGCGTCTCGCCGAAACGGTCGATGAGCTGATTGACCACTTGCTGGTGAAGCTCGCGCGGCACCTTGCATTGGTCCATGGGGTATTGAAGCCACTGCCCAAGTCCCATGAACCCCTTGCCATTCGGACAGGGGTAGTCGTAGCCGTGAACGAATACGGGCGTACCTGGGATCTTCTCTTGAACCAGATCGTACACGCTCTGTAACGCATCCCTGACCGTTTTGAAGAGTCGGTCGGGTTGTCCGGGGCTTAGACAGCTCGCAGCCGAGCTCTTAGCCGAGCAGTCCGGCAATAACAGGCTTTGTAGATCGTCCTTTCCGGCGAAATCATTGCCACCCCCGGATATAAATACTGCTTTCAGTGTCCTTCCATAGCCACCCGCCACATCGAGGTCCGACTCGATCTGGGCACGAACTGGTCCAGTTTGGTACTCGACTGCCTCAGCGCCGTTGTGGCCACGCACCAGCATCACGTGCGTTCTTCGACGGTTGAGAATCTTATGCAGAGGAATAGCTAGATTGTTCTTTGGGTACCAGAACCATGAATCGCCGATCGCCAGAACGGTCGGAAAAACACCGTCTGCCTGTAACAGAGCTTCATTCCAAACGGGTCCATTAGACATCTGAAATCCTCCATGCTAAGTCGACTTGCTCTGACCGTAAGCCAATCGGTACAAGTCACACGGAACTGCGGCCAAGGGTAGAACTCTCGCCCCTCTCAATCGAGCTTCAGTCTGAACGCCCGACTCTGGTCTGCTTGGCACTTGGTCAGTCGCAATTTTGCGCTCACCAAATGCTGTAGAACGGGCCTGACATTCCCTGCGACCTGGTAACCCGAGTAGCCCGTGTCAGTGAGCGCGTCGGTCAATGAATAGCCGTGCCCCGCTCTGTCAAACTTAAACTGACCACAATTGATCCAATAAACATGCCCAAGACCTTGACGGTCAAAATGCACCGCACAGGCAGCACCGCCAACGAACGACCACGCCATCGCCTCCGAGCAATAATCAAGGCACACCGCAGGTCAGTTCTAAACGCGTGCCGCAACTTTTCCCTAATGAAAATCTCAACCGAGACTCTCCTTCTCGACCGAGAAATCTGCAGTGACCCCCATATACCTTGCCGCGATCGGGAAATCATCACGCTAGGCCATTCGCCATGTGAATGCAAATAGAAACTGTTGATAATCTATCTTCCCTATTTAGTTGGTCGACGAGCGAGAGTATTCGAATGGCCACCATACCCCCCTTCAATGCACCTTCGGCACCAACTCCCGCAACCGCATCCACACCGCCTCAACGATCACCATCGAAACGTCGTCCGGGTGCATCGACTGGTCATGCTCTCGAATGGCCCGCATCAGCGCGTCGTTGCCCTTCCACAGCCCCAGGTTGTTCCGAATCCAGGCGCCGGGGCCCATCTGCAAACCGATGAGTTCCGCTTTGGCCATGGCGGCGATCGTCGCCTTGTCGTTATCCGACAGGGTGGCGATCACCACGCCGACGGCCTCGTCAATCGCCGCCGGCCACTGCTTCTGCTTCATCGGCGTGCTTCCTTCCGCCAATCCCAAGGGGGTATCGGCTGACCATCGGCCCACAGGCCGGCACGCTTCGCCCGCGCTTCCTGTTCGGCGAACTCGTACCGCCCCGCATCCTCGGGCGACTGCTCCTTAGCGTACTTCCGGTACCACCATGCAAGGCCGACCGTGATCTGCGCCAGGCCAGCATCCAGCGTCTTCGGGCAGTAGCTCGTCCGACAGTTCGGGTCCGCGACCATGACCTTGCCAACGATGCGTTGGTAGCGATCGTGTTTCTGCCACTGCACGTCGACATCTTTCCCGAAGACCATCGCCGACATAAATTCCTTCGATCGCTGCCCGAAGGGTTGCGCTTTCTCGGGGGCATCGATGGCACCCAGGGGGATCTTGTGCTGCGCGCGGTTGGCATCGAGCACCGTGATCGTATCGCCGTCGGCGACGCCCACGACGGTACCGGAGAGGGTTTCGGGATGTGCCGAGAGGCTGACGACCAGCATCAGGAAGAACCGCAGATGTCGGACGTGAATTCGTCCTCTCATTCTACTCATGGAGAGGTAGTTACCATTCTTGTCGCTGTCGGGCTCTGCGTAGCGAGGTTAGACGCACCGCAGGTTCGACAAATCCTGGCCATAGGACTTTGCACCAGTTGCTTATTTGGGGCGACAGGGCTTGCCCTCATATTGATGCCGTTGCAAGACATATTCGTGGCCGTTCCAGCGCTGAATCGGAAAGCAGAAGCCTGGTCCGCCGATCTCAATGTCTGGCCAGCCGCCAGCCCCCTTGGTGGTCAGGACGGTGAGGATGCCCGTGCCCCTGGTGATCAGCTTCCAACTCTCATTAGCCTGTTTGCTGACGAGGCTATAGCCGGAGCCGGTATTTCCGGCATTATGGAGCAACCACCCCAAGCCTCAGCCGGACGCGGCGCCGACGATGATTTTTTTGTCGGGCGCACTCTGTGAGCCCGGCGAGCCCTACACTCATCCTCATGACCCACCCCCATGAGCCAGTGCGATGAGTTTACATTTCCTGCTGAAAGCCGAAGCCCGTAGCCTGTCCGTGGTCCAGGTGCTGGCCATGAGTGACGATGAAGCCCTGGCCCTGTTCCGCCAGTTGCGCTGGGGCGAAGGGGAGCAAGTGGTCTGCCCGCACTGCGGCATGGCGCACCGGCACTACTTCCGCCCGACCCGCAAGATCTGGCGCTGTGCGGGCTGCCAGGATGATTTCTCGGTCACGTCCGGAACGATCTTCGCCTTCCACAAGCTGCCCCTGCGGCTGTACCTCGCGGCGGCGATCCTGTTCACCAACGCCGCTAAGGGCATTTCTGCCCTGCAGCTCGGACGCGACCTGGGCGTATCGCACAAGACGGCCTACGTTCTCCTGCACAAGATTCGCGAGAGCCTGCTGGTGGGCCGGGACGAATGCGCCCTGTCGGGTGCGGTTCATGTGGACGGGGCGTACGTGGGCGGGCAGGTCCGGCCGAAGAACAAGAAGGAAGACCGGGTAGACCGCCGCCTGGCGGAGAATCAAGACCCGGACAAGCGCTGCATCCTGGTGATGCGTCAGGCGCACAGCGAGGCGGAAGTGGCGGCCGGCCATGTCGGCGCCAAGAAGACGCTGACCTTCATCGTCAAGAAGGAAAACCAGACCGACATCGGAAAACTGGCGCCGGCCTACATCGCCAAGGGTTCCGTGATCTGTGCCGACGAATCGGACGCCTATGACCTGCTGCATGCCCGATACGCGGTCCGCCGGGTGAACCACAGTCAGGAATTCCGAGCCGACGATGGTACGACCAACAACCTGGCAGAATCGTACGTCTCGCGCTTCCGCCGTTTCCACATCGGCCAGATCCACAAGGCGGCGCCGAAGTATCTCGACAACTACGCCAACGAGATGGCCTACCGCGAAGACACCCGGCGCTGGAGCAACGCCGACATCTTCCGCGATATCGTCGGCAAGTGCGCCCGGGCCTTGGTGAGCCGGGACTGGTGCGGATACTGGCAGGGCAACCACCGGCAGGGGGAAAGCCTGGCGGTGTGAAGCGGTCAGGCGACGGCCCAGGTGGCACCGTGCCCGTCACGGCCGGCAAGGACCAGGGTTCCGGTACGCTCCAGGCGACGCACCACGCCAATGGCGTTCTTCCGCATCTGCTCGATCATGACGGTGGTCGCTTCCAGTCCCCGGCGGGCCGTCAGCGCTTCGCCGATCTGGCGGCTGCTCAGCGCCCCACCTTGAGCCTCGTGGAAGATGTCGAGAACCATGCGCTGGCATTCACCCGGCCGGAAGAAGCGGTTTCGCACCCGATGGGCCTTGGCCCGGATCGTCCGCAGGTCGATTTTCGGGGAAAACAGCTTGAGGGTCGCGTCGAGGTGGGCCAGATCGTCCGCCAGACGTCCCATTTCCTTCCGGTGATGCTCGATCAGCCCCGCCAGTTCCGCGCGCTTGGTGATCAGGGCCGCAACGACGTGGCTCTCTGCCATGAGAAATGCTCCCGTTCAGTGAAAACGAGAGGATTCTCGTCGAGCAGGCGGTCGGGTGCCGGGGGTGGTTGCTCCATAATGCCGAAGATCAGCCTGCGCCTGAAGCGCAAACGCGCCGCTTGGGACGACGACGTTCGGCTCAGGATTCTCGGTCTCACGCCGCTATGACAACCGAGTGCGGAGGCCCTGGATGACTTCCCTTGCCTGCGCAGTATCACAGGTTTTCAAGTCTTCTATAAATGTGTCTAGCGCATCCCAGTCTGTTGCATCTTTAAATGAATACGAGACAGAACATGAACCACTCCCGTAATCGCAATCCCAGCTATGGAAAGTGTCTTTAAAATCGCCCGTGCTTTCTCGTTTAGCAAAAACGTCCAATGGCATCACGAGCTCGGCACGCCTCTTGCCGCTTGAGCCGCTAGGGTGGTCTCCATATGCCATAGACTCATCGACGACGGTGGTGCGTACAACGATCTTGACCCGAAAACTTTCTAGTATGAGCGGAAAATTCTGGAGAACTAGTTCGCGTATATGTTTGTTCGCGAGTTTGTAAGCGGGCAGTTCGACGAAGATATTCCTGCAGTCGACTTCCAAATCTGTTAAGTAGGCAATCCCGAACACGACGCCAACGGCGGCAAGCCAAGGTAGCACCAAGTGGGCAAGCGTCCCCTCGGGGGAAGTCCGAAAAAGGGGGGCTGTTGCCGAGCAAGTAACCAAAAAAACCGGGATCGGAAGAAGCAGTACAAAAATAGTAGAAAACGCCTTTCTGTAATGACAAACAAGCCAGCAGAGTAGCTTTAAGACAAGTTTCAGTTTCATAGTAGATGTACGTCGCAGTGCCATGGCCTAAGGAACCGCTGATCGATGGATCATGCCACAGCCCCTTGGTGCGCTGTTCGCCTAATAGCGTTTATCGGCCGCGCCGAAAGCGTCCGGCCTCGCCGCTGGTGCATCCGCGGCAGATAAACCTCGTTGGACTGAAGCGCCTCGACGGCGGTACTTACTAACAGATAAAGTATTTCCGTGCATTTGGCGTTTGCTTCCATGTTTTCCAAGGTATAATAAGGGGCATGAACTCTCCACTGATGCCGCAGAGGCCGGTTTTCACTTCCAAGCGCATGGAACAGCAATGGGTCCGCATGCAAGGCGTCAAGATGATGCGGGCTGGTATGCCGGCGAGTCATGTGGCGCACCATTTCGATGTTTCGGTGCGCGCGGTTTTCAAATGGATCGCAGCATTCTACGACGGTGGTCAGAATGCGTTGCTCGCCCGAGAAGGAGCCGGTCGGCCGCCGAAGGTTACTCCGGATCAGTTGCGTTGGATTGCCGATACGGTTCGCGACCGCACGCCCGATCAGTTGAAGTTCGAGTTCGGGCTGTGGACCTTGCGCCTGATCGGCAGCCTGATCGAACGGCAGTTTCAGATGACGCTGAGCCTGCCGACGCTGGGCAAGGTCATGCGGCAACTCGGATTCACTGCCCAACGCCCGCTGTACCGCGCCTATCAACAGGATGCGGCGCTGGTGCAGCGCTGGCACACGGAAGAGTACCCGGCGCTGCAGGCACGCGCGAAGGCTCGTGGGGCATTGATCATGTTCGCCGACGAGGCCGGGATGCGCTCGGACTACCACGCGGGCACGACTTGGGCGCCTCGCGGCCGGACGCCGGTGGTACGCGCCACTGGCCAGCGCGTCTCCGTCCAAATGCTGTCGGCGGTTGGCACGGGCGGGCAACTCCAGTTCATGCTGCACGAGGGTCTGGTCAACGCCGCGGTATTCCGCACCTTGCTTGAACAACTCATGCTTGGTGCGACGCAGCCCGTTTTCCTGGTTGTCGATGGTCATTCGATTCATAAAGCCAAGCTGGTGAGCGAATACGTCGCATCTACCGACGGCATGCTGGAGCTGCACTTCCTGCCGCCTTACTCGCCGCAGCTCAACCCGGACGAGCAAGTGTGGAAGAGCGTCAAGGAGCGGGTGGCGAAACAGAAGCCGCTCGACAAAATCAGCCTGCGGCGTCTGATTCAGGGTGCGTTGGAGCGCCTTCAAACTCTGCCTGAGATCGTGCGTGGGTTTTTTAGGCATCCGGATTGCGCTCGTACAATATGAACTGTAGATGTTTATTGCTTAGTATGGGGATTGTAAGCGTCGCGTGCCGCCGGTCAAGTCACGGGCAACCCGAGTTCGACACCTTTCGCGTGCCAAATGCATAAATGGAGTTGCGGGCACAATAAAAGCAACGGGTTAGCGCGCGGCGAAAAATCTCCTGTAGTGACACGTTTGGCCTAGGAAGCCATTGTGATCATGACGATATCGGGATACAGTAGCGACATGTTCGTGAAGATCACCACGTCCGGCCCGAGGCAGTACGTCAAGCTCGTCGAGTCCTACCGGGACCCCTCAGGGCCTCGGCACTCGAATAGCATAGTTGCCTTCGTCATACTCGGCAAGTGAAAAATCTCTAACATTCATAGACTTATGACAAGAGCTTGTAAACCCCTCTCGAATCAGGTCTACTCTCGTCTTTTGGGCGACCGAAATGAGTGCGACGAATGGAGCCAGCCTGATGTGCTGCTTGAGGAAAGTAGACGACCCGCGCAAACCCAGCAATGGGACGCTGCACGACTTCGTTGAGATTCTGGTGATTGCCATGGCCGCGGTACTCTCCGATTGTGACACCGTCGAAGACATCGCCTATTGGGCGTACAAGAAGGAGGATTGGCTGCGTCAGTTCCTGCCGCTCAAGAACGGCGTCGCTTCCGAGAAGACGTTCCTGAGGATCTTCCGGGCGCTGGACCCGAAGCAATTCGAGGTGGCTTTCCGCCGCTGGGTTGCTGAGGTGGTCGGGGGCCTCGCTGGCGGCATCGCGGTCGATGGCAAGACCGTGCGCGGGTCGGGCAGCGGCGGTGAGAGCGCCATTCACATGGTCAGTGCCTTCGCCACGGAACTGGGCGTCGTTCTCGGCCAGGAAAAGGTCGCCGCCAAGAGTAATGAGATCACCGCCATCCCGGAACTGCTCCAGGCACTGCAGATCAAGGGCTTGCTGGTCACCATTGGCGCCATGGGGTGCCAGAGGAACATCGCCCGTCAGATCACCGACCAGGGCGGCGACTACCTGCTCGCGGTCAAAGGCAATCAACCGGCGCTGCTCGAAGCCATCCAGACTGATTTCATTGATCAATGCCAATCGGAAGCCGTCGACCGCCACCGCCAGGTTCATAAGTCCCGTGGTCGGGTCGTCGGCCAAATCGCCTCGGTCCTGCCCGCAAAAGGAACCGTTGACCTGGCCGATTGGCCCGAGTGCAAAACGATCGGTCTGGTCGACTCCTTGCGCAAGGTCGGCGACGAAGAGTCGAACTTCGAGCGGCGCTATTACATCAGCTCTCGCGAGTTGACCGCCGAACAACTTGCCGTCGCCGTGCGCGGCCATTGGGCCGTGGAAAATCGGCTTCACTGGGTGCTCGACGTCAGCTTCGGCGAGGATGCCAGCACCGTACGTAAGGACAATGCCCCACAGAATCTTTCCCTCCTGAAGAAGATCGTTCTCAATCTGATTCGGCTGGATACGACCGAGCAAAAGAAAACCAGCTTGCGTCTGAAGCGCAAGGCAGCCGCCTGGGATGACGACTTCCGGGTGAAGATCATGGGCCTCGTCAGACTATGACAGCCGAGTGCCGAGGCCCTGCATAGCATGCACTGATGGTTCGGAAGTCGATGCGACCTGTGGGAAGGTGAACCGGTTCAAGATAAGTCTTAACAAATCATATAGTTGACTTGGCTTGACTCCATGCTATCCGAGTGGAGAGGCCCTGTGGCGGCCCCTCTCTACCGCCTTACGTGCCATGCTCGAAATAGGGCCGATAAGCACCCGTACCGCCTTCCTTAAGTTGGGATGCCTTTCGATTAATCGCGCCAGTCTGGGCGAAAACCGGTAATATACAGAAACCAGTTTCCGCCCAATTACATTCTTAATGAGGTGCTCGTCCCGAAAGCGTCTTAGAAAAACAACTTCTCTCGCCGCATCCGAGCCGTAACACGCGGTTGCGATGAAGCACTCCCTTTTTTGGATGACAGATGTGTCAGGAAGCCTACCGCCATCTTCGAGCTTTCGCAAAATATGAGCCGCGGCATAACTTAACCAAGCGGCTATTTCGTTCACACTCTCCCCTGTCTTGCAAATCAGCATTGCAACTTCATCACATCGCTGGGAATGCCGTCTCGCATATTCAGGTTCGACAAAAGCCTTTCGAGAAAAATCCTCGATTTCAGCGAGCTTGTTATAGAAATCAGAATTGGCCCTTGCTCCATTTAAGATTCTTGTTTCCCAATCCGCCTCGCTGCCTGTCGGCTGATCTCGGTCTATTCCTCTATCTCGCGCTCCTTGATTAGAAATATATTCGGAAAGGGACTCTGGAACCCAGATAAGGGATCGAACAAAACCTGAAAATAGACTGTCGTATGTTTCTACTTCTCTTGACCATAATTCAACCGTATATACGGAGTCGGTCTGCTTGCATAGGTACACCCACCCATCCATCGGCCCGTCGGAAAGACACAATTCTTTCATGGGGACGCCATTTACGCTCTGATCACGGGTTTGGCGAGTTTCCGACCTACCTTTTTTCGTCAGTGTTGCTATGGAGTCTAAATCGGTAGCCCCTATGTAGCGCCGAATTATGACAAGAGGATCGTCAGAAAGATCGCGAGGTCCAAAACAACCTATTGTGAGTACGCCGCCTAGCTTCGAACTGGAGGGAATATCTCTTATGATCCAGCCATCGGGGATACGACCCGCAATACGATATCTGACGCTAGCAAAGGTACAATCACTAAGTGCAAAAAAATCGCGGCTACGACCAGTAAACATGCTAATTAACTCCCAAGTTAGGGAACCACTGATCAATGGACCTGAACACGCGCCAAAACCGCTCTCGGCCGGGAAGCAGAGCGCGCGCGGTCAGGCGTCGCGTCATTTCGGCCGATTTCTCCCGGGTTCAAAGCCGCGTCTTGGCCTTTGCTGCTCCTTTTCGGGGCCCTTCGCCGTGCTCAGGACGCACCTTGGCTGTGAAGAGCCAGAAGCTGTCGCTTTGCGATAACCAGATTGGCCAGCGCAAAGAGGATGTGCAACTGGGCGGTGTTCTTCTTCAGCCCCCTGTAGCGGACCTTGCGATGGCTGAAGAGATTCTTCACGATGTGGAAGGGGTGCTCGACCTTCGCGCGGATGCTCGCCTTGACCGATTCCAGGCGACGCAGCAGTGGGCCAAGCTTGCTCTCCTTCGGGATCGCCTTCAGCTTGCTCCGCTTGGTCGCCACTTGCCAGTCGATGTCCCGGTCTTTCAGCTCTTCGCGCTTCTCGACGCCGGTGTAACCGGCATCCAGATACACGGTCTTCTCTTCGCCGTGCAGCACTTCGGCGGTCTGCGTCACGTCGGCGACGTTCGCCGCCGTTCCCACCACCGTATGCACCAGACCGCTCTCAGCATCGACCCCGATGTGCGCCTTCATCCCGAAGTGCCACTGGTTGCCCTTCTTCGTCTGGTGCATCTCCGGATCGCGGGCCTTCGCTTCGTTCTTCACCGACGGCGGTGCGGCAAGGATCGTCGCGTCGGCAATCGTTCCCTCACGCATCATCAGCCCCTTGGCCGTCAGTTGCGCGTTGATCGCCGCGAAGATGGCCTTCGACAGGTCCTTCTCTTCCAGCAAGTGGCGAAACTGCAGCAGCGTCGTCGCATCCGGCGCCGCCTCTCGCGACAGATCGATCCGCACGAATCCCCGCAACGCTTGGCTGTCGGTTATCGCATCCTCTACCCCCTCGTCCGACAGGCCGTACCATTGCTGGACCAGGTACACCCGCAGCATACGTTCCAGCCCGATTGGCGGCCGGCCGCGCTTCCCTTTCGGGTAGTACGGTTCCATGATCGCCAGCACGTCTTGCCAAGGGATCACCTGTTCCATGTCGGCAAGAAAGCGCTCGCGTCTGGTCAGCCGCCTCTTCCCGGCAAACTCGGCTTCCGAAAAGCTGATCTGCTTCACTGGCACAATTCCATCATCGGCAACGTGCACATTATACCAGAGGCATCGTCCGCCGGGACGATTAAATCAGTGCGTCCCTAACACCAAAGGTCAACTGTAAACACGTGCGCAGCAAGTTGCGGAGAATTAGAAAAGATTAAGACAAAAACACCCTCTACCGTATACGAAAGGGTCTGGAAACAATCCACGCAAGAACGGGCTGTAACAGCAGGATTGCGCCACCGACCAAATATAGCCAATCCAAGTTGAGCATCTCGTGCATTCCCAGCTCTTCGGCCGGAAAAACGAAGAACATCTGCATTACTTTGGCTGTAACGCCAAACGAAAATAGGACACAGCCCGTGCGAAAAGAGAGTCTGAGCTGTCCAGCATTATTGAGCAAATAGAGCCAGAGAGTGGACCCAGGTCGCGACATTTCGGCATCAGCAACTGCGGAGTCAAGACTATAAATATCGGAATCTCCATCTGCGCCTTCCTCGGTCCTTTTTCTGACATCGCGCCTACGGTTAAGAAGATGGTCGGGGCAAGGAGGTAAGATCGAGGAGAGAATATATCCTATGAGAACGAGCAAGAGGCATCCTGCAAGCCCCGAGACCACGATGTACCAGATTACGACACGAGTCATCCTTCCCTCCTTGGACACCAACAAGAAAATCCCGTGTATCTGCCCAGAAAACGCGTCTAATTCGATTGATGCGTCGGACTGGAACCGGTCGTCCTTTTCATCTGTATAAAGTCAATTTCGATACCGTTGCTGCCCCCCACGACGTCGATCGTTAGCGTATGAGATCCATCATTGATATCAATCGGGCCGAGTTGCGGACTCGTGGCGAACTGATTCCAACCGTGTCCATAGTCACCCGTATCGGTAGCCGTAAAGGAGCCAATAGGCCTGCCGTCAAGCTTGACCTTGAGAACCTCGCTGGGCCCAAAGTTGTCATTCGAGTAGCGAATAGTCAAAACGAATCGTCCCCCACCGGAAACTCTGAAATCCCGATTCATGCTTTGCCCCGCGGCCAGTCGCAGCGTGCGTGTCCCCGAAGCCGCCGAGCGCACCATAACGTAGCCGCGGCTGCCAGATTCGCCCTCGATCGTGACTACCTCTGTTGGCGCAGGTCGTTCCAGGAGCTGGAGGCTTCTTGCGTTGTCGGCGGCTTGTGACGAATGCTCACCTGCCACTCCGCTATTCGAAACAAGCACCCCAGAGGTTGCCAACAAGACCACAGACATCAGGTCGCGCCCTTGAAGCTTCGTTTCTTGGAACCAGTTTTCGCGCCAAGGAAATGGCCCACACTTCGGCCGCAATCTGCATGCCCCTTGAGGGCTCTTTCGATGGGGCGACGGTGTGGTGAACAACACTTTGGAAATGCGTACGACATTCTTGCTGAAATGTCTGAGACATCGTATCTTCATCACAGCACCCCTTCACGTCCTTCGCGACCTCATTGACGCCGGCGTCCCGGCGTTCGTCGATGAAGTTTACGATCCAGCGCAATATTGCCCAACCCGGCAGATCACAACTGATCCCGGTAACGACGGTACCGATCACCCCGACCGCCCAATCTCGCGTGGAGCGCGGGGGCTTCATCAGCATCACGACGATGGTCCGATAACAGAGCTCTGCCTGCCGCTGCGCAAAGCTCTGTGCCAATTTGTCTGGAACCTGCCTTAAGCAGCCCTATGCCGCGACCGATGCAGGCTTACCCAGAGCCGCATCGTGGCGCGCGTTGAGTGTGCTGTCAAGGCGGCAGAAGCCCAGCGAAGCGAACCCTTAACAGCGCCCTTGACGCCAATACGCTGATGGGCTTGGGGTGGTTGCGGCTTGTCGCCGCCAGATCCCGAACCTGTCCAGCGACGAAAACTTTCCCGCTCTCGGCTTCAGGGTAGGACGTAGGGGCGTCCGCAGCGCTCAGCTTGGCGTGCTGAGTCCCGTTCCACACAAAACGGACTAAACCCGAATTTCAAGCACGATGAAGTCATGCGCCTTCATGACAACGCATCCTTCAGTCCCTGGGCAACTCGATCGCTTCTCAACGGCAGTGCCAACGTTGGACAATCGCTCTCCCGCTGACGCGTCACTGCCCCCCGCCAAACACCTTCAACTTCACGAACGCCCCAGCGAGCGTTGCCATGACCAGTCCGGTCACCAGCATCCGGACGATCGTCAGCCATGCGGTCTTCTTCGCTTCATTGAACCTATTTTCCTCTGTTAGCCGCTGTCGGGAAGTGGTAAGAGCAGGGTTGGCAACGCAAGAAGCGCCCCTTTGCGCGGCCTGGCGGCCAGGATTCTTTCGATGATGTAACGTACCAAAGCGGTCCAGCGGTCCGGTTTGGTCAACTGTGGCGCATTTGCCTTGATCGTCTCGAAAGCCTTGCGGCCACTGGCGATCATGGCTTTGATCTGGTCGCCGGCGGCATGGGTCAGCGTGATCAGGAGGCGGGATTGCCCGGCATGCTGAGTGAGGCGCGCGACGCCGGCGAGGAGTAGCGGACGGGAGGTGATGGCTTCCCGACGAGTCTTCGGATGGGCGAGGCGAACGTACCAGCTCCACCAGTTGTAGATCAGAGCGACGGCTCGGGCCGACAGGTTGCAGCGCTCGAGATCCTGCGTCGTATAGCCACCCCATCCCCACTGGTTGGTCAGCTCGTCAAAACCGTTCTCGCAGTCGGCCCGATCACGATACAACTGTCCGAGCGCCGCGAGATCGTAATCGCTGTGGGTCACCAGAACGGCGTACTCCCAGTTCTTCGCGAGTTCCTCGCTGTTGCCGAACGGGAGTCTGTGCTGGCCCTTGCCGGCTTTTCGCGCGCGCGCTTTGACGGTCGTCTCAGGCTTCTGGCGGGCGCGCCGGACCACCACCACCCGTCGGGCGCAGGTCCAACCCATCAGCTGGAGGTTGGTCTCCACGGCTTGCTCGCCAGCTCCGACATCCCGCCAGTCGCCGTTCTTCCAAAGACGCTCGATCAACCGAACCACTCCCGCGCTTTGCCGTAGCTTGAAGAGGTAGGGTTGATCGATCGCTTCCAGTTCCTTCATGATCCGCTCGACCCCGAAGCCGATGTCGCCGCGTACCAGGCGTGGACGCGCCTCGGGCGGTAGGCGGCCGAGAATTTCGAGCAGTCGCGGCAAGCCGTGGCACCCTGCGATGGCCTTGCCATTCTGGACTTCGGCATCGAGTACCAGACGCATCCCGGAGATCCAGTACGTGTGAACGACATGGCTTGGCCGACCGGGCTTTACGGGGTTGTAACCGATCTCCGCCCCGGCCTGATGACCATAGAGCACCTTGACCGTCGTGTCGATGTCGAGAATCCACTGCGTCGTCAAGGCTTCTCGAATGCTCTCGCTCAACGCCGTTTCCATCCAGGCGCCGGTCTGCGCCAAACGAGCTTCTCGCTTCAGACGCTCCGCCTCGGAACAGCGCTTCGGTGCGGGTGCCAAGTGCGCGAGCGCGCGCCGCAGACTCTCATCGCTGATGATCGCGCTCATGCCGAGGATCTCCGGCGCCACGCCATCGCTGCGCAGTCCCGTCACATGCGCATACCGGCGTTGTCCATCCAGAATCGACAGCAGCCAAGTGCCCAGTACATTGCGCACAGACGGCGCATTCGGGCTCGTGTACGCCATCGGGCAGCCTTCCAGCCAACGCTCGAACAACCCGGAGAACTCCAGGAACTCCGCGAAGAACGCGAGCTGCCCCAGCGCCGTGGCGCTGCCACCCTCGTCCCAGCGAACCTGAAAGCGGCCCCCTGGTGTCGCCACCCGCAAGGCCTCTGCTACGATCGCCTCCGTCGCACTCAGCGCGTTCTGAACCGCCACCACCACCGCTCTTTGATCGAAGCGCTCCTCACCCATTGGGTGATCCCCCCGTTTCGGCTGAAACCCGCATCACACCACGGTCTCGGCAGGTTTGGCGAGCGTCAACTGGTAGAGTCGAGATGTGGCGCGATAGCCGTAGGTTCGACTTGTCTGTTTCCGTCCCTTTCGTCTGACGGTGCCCAAGTAGCCTGGCCATAGCTTCGTTTCCACATCCCGCTCATCGAACCGGACGTGCAGTTCTCCCGCATCCGGCTCTCGGACAAGACGTCACGCTTTCGCCCACGGAAAGGTCATGGGTTCAGGCTGGCAAACGGATCAGCCCCACCTGTTGGTAGAGGTACCGATCGGGGTAGCGCGTCGCCCCATTGCCGCGAACCTTATGCTTCTTGCACAACCACCGGCGGAGCCGCTGCTTGGCATGGGTGTTGATCGCCCGATAAGCCGGACTCACTGGACCCAGGCAGAAGTAATTCGCCCAGCCAGTCAGTTTGCGGTTCAGACGTCCCACAACAACCTCGGCATCCATGAGGGTTCGGCAACGGTCAGTTTCCTGGGTGACGCTTTCCACCATGCGTTTGATGCTCTTCTGCGAGGGCCGGGTGCCAATGTAGGCGCGCCCGGTCTGCTGGTTGTAGCACCGCCCGAAGGTGTATCCCAGGAAGTCAAACCGCTCTTGCGGTATTTGACACAAATGTGTCTTGTCGTCGTTCACCGTCAGCTTCAGTTTCTCCATCATCCCTCGCATCGCGGCCATGGCATCCTCTGCCCGGCCTTTGCAACAGATCACGAAGTCGTCCGCGTAATTGACGATTTGCGCCGACCAGCGACGCGCGTACCCCAACGTCTTCCATCCGAGGATGAAGCGCCGCATGTACTGGAGTTGACCCTTTTCGGTGGACACCTGATGCTTACGCAACAAGGAGTCCAAGATGCCGCAAAGCAGACCACCGTACCCGGCGGAGTTTCGCCAACAGATCATCGAACTGGCGCAGGCTGGCCGAAGCCCGCAAGAGTTGTCTCGGGAGTTCGGGCCGACCAGCCAGACCATTGTCAATTGGCTGGCGCAAGCAGCCCGCGACGCCGGCAAGCCCTTGCCTGGCAAGGAGGGCTTGAGCAGTACCGAGCGGGCTGAACTGGCCAAGCTGCGCCGGGAGAACCGGCAGCTGAAGATGGAGCGCGACATCTTGGCAAAGGCTACGGCCTGGTTCGCCAGAAGGAGCGAAGGTTCCACCTCGAACTCTTCGAACTCGTGATGGCGCGCCAGGCCGACTTCCCCGTGCGTACCCTGTGCCGCGTGCTGCGTGTCTCGGTCAGCGGCTTCTATGCTTGGCGACAGCGGGCGCCCAGCCCGCGCGCCGTGGCGAATGCCGTGCTGACCGAGCGTATCCGGCTGATCCACAAGGAATCCGGCGGGAGCTACGGCCGCCCCCGGGTTCGGGCCGAACTGCTGGAGCAAGGCGAGACCGTCAGCCAGAAGCGCGTCGCCCGCCTGATGCGCCTGGCGGGCTTGCAGGGCGTGAGCCGCCGCCGTGGCTACGTGGTCACCACCCGGCGTGATCCGGACCGTGATCCGGCGCCCGATCTGGTAAAGCGCCAGTTCGTGGCGGACGCACCCAATCGCCTTTGGGTGGCCGACATGACCTACGTGCCGACCTGGCAGGGCTTCATCTATTTGGCCATGGTGCTGGACGTGTTCAGCCGGCGGGTCGTCGGTTGGTCCATCGGCGAGCATATGCGCACGGAACTCGTGCTTTCGGCGCTCAACATGGCCGTGGCCACGCGCAAACCCCACGGGGTGATCCACCACAGCGACCAAGGCAGCCAGTATTCCGCCCTGGCCTTCGGCAAGCGCTCCCGGGAAATGGGCATCCAGCCGTCCATGGGCACCGTAGGCGATGCCTACGACAACGCCATGGCGGAGAGTTTCTTTGCCAGTCTGGAATGCGAACTGCTGGACCGCAACACCTTCCGCACCAAAACCGAGGCTCGCCTGGCCGTGTTCACCTGGATCGAAGGCTGGTACAACCCGCGCCGGCGCCATTCCGCGCTCGGCTATCTGTCACCCATGAACTACGAAAAGAAACACCACCACTCTGTGCAGTCAGCCAGCCCCGAACCCGGGTTATCCACCGCGCCGCTCGCCTCTGGCCTGAGAGGGGCCAGCGGCGGCGCCGTGGATAACCCTACGCCCGAGGAGGCTCAACCCGCTTGAAAACCAAGCGCTAACCTGTCCACCCGATAGGGGCAACTCCATACAGATTCGACAGCAGCGGTGAAATTGGAGCCCCTTGCGGAGTGCCGCGCCCGGTGTCCCGGCTGGACGTCGTCCGTTGCCGGTGACCGTGTCCGTCGTCCTCTTCCACCGGTGCTTCCAGCCATTGCTTGATGAGGTGTAGAACGTGCCGATCAACGATCCGACGGGCGACGCTCGTCATAAGCTCAAGGTGTGGAATACTATCGAAATAGCCGGATAGATCCGCGTCTATCACTTGCTGGTGTCCAGTGTTCAATAAACGATGAACCGCTTGTACCGCGTCCTGCGCTCCCCGCTCTGCCCGGTACGCGTATTGCTCCGGTTGCAGGTCGGCTTCAAAGATGGGTTCCAGCACAAGCATCGCCGCCGTTTGTACGACTCGGTCGGTGATCGTCGGTATCCCCAAGGGGCGCAGTTTGCCGTTCGGCTTTGGAATCCAGACCCGCTTGACCGCTTCCGGTCGGTAGTCTTTCTTCTTCAGCCGTTCCGCCAGTTCCCCAAGCCAGCGTTCTTCTCCATACGCTTCGATGTCTTCAAAACGCACTCCGTCTACCCCGGCTGCTCCCTTGTTGGCTTTGCAGCTTCGGTAGGCATGATTGAGTACGTCCGGTCGATGAACCTTGTCGTATAGGAGGTAGAACCGGTACCCGGGTTCTTCCTTCGCTTTGGCATGTAACGCCATCTGCAGTTTCTGAACGCTTATTGGAGTTTGCAGGTTGCCCAATCTCCTGTCCCTTTCCGCTTCTTGCGTTGGTCTTGAACTGAGGCCCCTTTCCTCCATCGGCATTACCCGACTTCAACGGTACTACGGGCCTCTCCGCCACCCCATCTCGCCCGGCCTGTCCCTCGCGGGCGTCCGGTTGGTCTTGCGCTTGACCACGTGATGGGGCTTCCCGTGTTTCGTCTGTCTTCCTCTTCCACACATGCCGTCACCACTACCCCGGCGGAACCACAGACTGCGTTTCGCTCGCATTCGTCTGTGACAGCGGCCTTCCCCGTATTCCTGGCGGGTCGGCTTCCGCATCAACCTTTTCGAGGCCTGCTCGGTGTTCATTCACATTACGGCCTGCATGTTCGCCAGGTTCCTTAAAGAACCCTCTATACCGGAGGCTTCAGCCGCTTCGTTACCTCCACGACTGCTCCAGTTGCTACCGGCCGGAGCGAAAGTTGCCGGGCGGGATTCGCACCCGCTGGAAAACAGCGCCTTGGCACGGCGCACAGGAAAATAGGTTGAAGGCATCGAGCAGACTGCGCAGCTCACGGATGTCGTGCGCCGCATCGGGCCCGTCGAGTCCGACGCCGTGCAGGGCGTGTCGGGCTCCGCGCTCGGCGGCGCGCTCGAGCAGTTCCTCGAAGTCATCGCGCGGCATGGACACCATGCCGTCAGTCACGCTGGGCGTGTTCATGTCTTGTCCTCCAGAGAGAAGAAGCCGGCCGCATGGGCGGCTTCCACGGTTTACAAGTCGCGAGCGCTCAGACCGCGATGCCGGCACTCCAACCGGCCGCCTTGTACACTGAGAGCACTGCCTCGTCCTCGATGAAGCACAGCCAGCCCACCTTGGGTACGTGGAACTCCCAGGCCCCGCCGATGCGCACGGCAATTTGGCTGGACCGCCCCGACCAGACGCCGGTCGCTCCTGCCGGGATCAGGTAGCGGTCACCATCGCCCGGGCTCGCCGGCGGCGTACCGAGATCCCGATCTTTCACCGAGAGCCCGACGACCGCACCAAGTCGCCGGAGATTGGCGTCCATGCCGTCCTTCCAGACCGACTCGCCGAGCGTCCAGCCATAGGTGAGCCCCAGATTCGGATCCACACTCGCCATCAGATGCCTCCGTAGTATTTGCCGTAGTGGAGTCCGTAGCCCGCCCGGTCGAACTCGACGATCTGCTTCTGCCACGAGACGTGCCCACCCCGTTCGGCCTCGATCTCGATGCGAACGCGACCGTTGATGCGCGACAGCCCCGAGTCCGCAGCTTCCTCCGCGAGCGTCCAGATGACGCCGGTGCCGGTCAGCCCGACGAGCGTCCTGACGAGCACGCCCTTTTCGTTGAACAGGCGCACGGTCGTCGTCTGCCCCGCCTCGGGCGTGATCGAGCCCTCGGTCTGAAGCACCAGGTAGGCGGTCTGGCTCTGGCGATTGCGGGTGGCCCACGAGATCGAGAGCTCGCCGCTGATCACGCGCGGATAGTGCAGCCCGTTGACCCGCACGTTGCCCGGGCAGTACGGGCGAATGAAGCGCTTGGCCAGCGTCAGGTTCAACTCGGTCGCAGCCGCTTCCGACAAGGTCCCTTTCGGTGTCCGCGGCAAGAGTTTCACCCGCGCGACCTCGTTCTGTACATACTCCGGCGTCAGATAGAACCGCCAGCCGTCGACGAACCACAGGCGAGCTCCCACCGAATGCACCACCGGCACGGTGTCGAGCAGGCCGCGCTCCAGCGTCACCGCCTGCGCGATGAGGTTGATGGCCGTCACCTGCACCCACTCGCCGTCGACCACCGCCGGCGTGCCCGCCTCCACCTCGTCGAGGTCGATCCCACCGGCGATACCCACCGTCCCGTTGGTCGCCGACGGCGGCAAGGACTCGGTCAGCACCGCCGTCGGCGTGAAGGTGCCGAAGCCCTTCGACTGAAACGCCGCGGCTTGATACGCCCGGGCCTCGAATCCGTAGGCATCCGAGTTCGACCGCGCACCACAGGCCGCCACCAGCCCGTCGAGTTCGCCGATGTCGGCGATCAAACTCCGCGACTCACCGGTGAAATCCGCGATCACCGACCAGTACGGCACCTCGTAGAGCATCTGCACCGGGCACGCCCTGGGCATGCTGACCGGCTCGACCCAGCCGGTCGGCGGCGGCACGGCATAGACCGACTGCGGCAAGCCGAAGACGTCCTGCACGCACTCCACTCGCACCGCCCCGTCGGCCAACTCTCCATACGACAGCCGAGCTACCCGCATCGCGATCTCGCTGATCCCGTAGGGCGGCCACGCAAAGGGGATCACATCACCGATGTTCAATAGAGACGCCTGGCGATTGGCGACGAAGACGCCTTTCGCGAGTCCCGACGACAACTGCTTCAACTCGCGCATCGCGACCCGATTGGCGAGCTCTGCCTTCGAGATGCCGGGAAAGTTCACGCTGGTGGCGACCACGCTGCCGGTCATCTGCACCCCGGAGAGGTCCTGCACCGTCACCGACGTATCCTTGTCGGTTTCGCGATCGCGGTAGATCACCGTCACCTGGTTGGTGACTTCGCCCCAGGACGGCCGGGAGAACTCCTCCAGCCGCAGGATGTTCGACGGATCGAAGAGCGGCTGATGGGTCAGCGTGTAATCGGCCCGGGCGAGGCGCAGGGTGAACAGCCCGCTGCGCGGATGGACGTACAGCACCCCGTCGATGTGCTTCAGGATCGCCAGCACGAAGGATTCGATCGTCTCCTCGCGGCTCCACAGCAGCGACAGCCCGAAGCCCTCGCCGTAGAGCGTCGCGGCGGCTCTCGTAAAGCTCGCGTCGTCGAGGTCACTCTCCGGATACCCCATTCCCCAATCGCCGTTCGTCAGGCACTCGCGAATGATGTGCGCCGGATTGGCGTCGCCGTCGATCTCGGCGGTGGATCCGTACCACGCCCAGGGGATGCGTTTCGCGCGCACCGACCACGGCTTGATGTACGGGTTCATCGCCGCCACCCACACCCGTTTCAGGACCAGCGAGAAGACGCCGCGGAAGGCCGGAATCGTGCTGCCGAGAACGCCCTGCAGATAAGCGTTCTTCGCCTGGGTGGCCTCACCCATCAGCACGTCGACCGGGCCCACCACGCCGCCCTCGCGCTCCTCGCCACCGAAGAGCGTGGGGTTGTCGATCTGAATCGTCGTGCTGGCCATGACGTTCCCCGACCACGCCACGCGTTCGCCGACGCGGATCTCGGTCAGCGCATCGACGGGACCGTGACAGAGCGCGAGATGCGCCCCGAGCCCATACCAGTAGCCGACCGTATAGCTCTGCTTGCCCTTGCCGCCACCCCGGCTCATCGATCGTCCTCCGCCCGAATCCCACCCTCGGCCCGATCCGCGAGGCGGATCGCCATCGCATCACCGGTCGCACGCAGCCAGTCGCTGTCGACGCCGTGCTCGACGAACGCCTCCCAAGTCCGCTCCCGGCCATCGAACCAGCGGCGAACGCCCTTGACGCAGTAACCCAACTCACGCGCGTGCGCGATCGTCACCCGCGTGCTCATTTCTTCCCTCCCGACGACTTGCGAATCGTCCGCACCTGTACGTCGCCATACCAGACCACGTTCGGCCCGGACAGCAAGCGCGTGCCGAAGAGCACCGGGATTGGCGCGTCCTGCGAGGCGATCGGCACATCTTTGTCACCAATCTGGCCCGGTTGCGCGTTCTCCGGTGCCTTCGGCCGCGGCGCCAGGAGCGCCGAGAGGACGGTCGTGATGACCCAGACGAGGATCTGTTGCCACATGAGATGGACTCCGATCAGACGATGGCGTCGCCGGTGAAGGGGTTCTTCACCGGGATGAACGGGAAACCGCCGAACTGGTCGAGGTTGTCGAAACGACTCGCGCACTGCCCCAGCGAGTGATCGCAGCCGGCGAAGAGCGACACCGCGTCGCCGACTGCGAGGCTGATCAAGGGCGCGGCGAGCGTCAGGCTCGACCCGCTGTGCACCGTGATTAGCCGCAGCCCCGCGTCCGCCGAGAGCATCCCCGCCGTGAAATACCCGTCAGCCACGGTAGCGGCCGCCGCGACCGTCACCTGCGTGCCGCTGACACTGGCGACGAGCCCATCGACCCGGAAACGCTCGCGCAGCGCCCCGCAGCTCGCCGAGTAGAGCACGTGCCGGCAGAGCAGCTGATAGCGGGCGCGCAGACCGACGCGCTTCAACGACGTGGCGATCGGCTCGCATTTCAGTTGCACCGTCGCGCCCGAGAAGCGCGCCGCACTGACCCGGCCTTTCCAGTAGGTGATGAACTCGGGGTCGGCCCGGTGCCGGCGGTAGATCGTGACGCTGACGATCCCCTCGGGTGGCGCGGCAAGAAACAGCGTCCCCAGCGGGTCGTCACGCGGCAGCGTGATCTCGAGGCCGGTGCGATGGATCTCGTTCGCCTGCTCGATTGCCCCGCGGGTCAGCGTCCGCGGCACATAGGTCTCGGACAGATGGTCCACCGGCCGCTGGCTCGAGGTGTAGCACCAGCGGCGGGTTCCCTGGGCGAAGCGGTAGAGCTCGATCGGGCTGCCCTCGGCGACCGAACGCTCCACCGTTGTATAGCTCATCGCCTCACTCCTTCACCGTCCGTACTTCCAGCACCGCCTGAACGATCCCGTCCGTCTCCCAGAACAGTTCCTGCGCGTCGGCTTCCAGCCGCACGAGGTCGAGAAACGAGATCCTGAGCACGTCCTGCACGGCTAGCGTCACGCCCAGGGTTGAATCGAGCGTCAGCAGTTCCTCATCCGCCGAGATCTCGCTGCCGCCGGTGATGCGCCGGTAATCGGTCCGGCCGCCGGTCGCGTGGATCACCAGGTTGCGCCGGATCGTCGGAGTCGCGAGGTACCGCGCGTAGCCGATGTTCTTCACCGCCAGGTGCTGGTCGGCGGCGTGGATCGGTCGGGTCACCTCGACATCCGACTGCCCCGACGACAGCCAGAACGGCACGGCGCGCCCCTGACGCGCGTGCAACCAGGCGCGGAAGGCCTGGATCGTCGCGCGATTGCCGAAGGTGAACCGCAGCCGCTTCCCCATCACCGGGTGGCCGCTGAGGTCGTCGAGGGTCACCGGCCCGGTGCCATAGTCGAGGAGGGCGAGCTTGCGACGCCAGGTGTCGGTGAGATCCTCGATCCGGTTCGGACGCCATGCCAGCACGCGATAACCCTGGTAGGTGCTCGGGCCATCGATCGCCGACACGGGGCTCGGATCCTCGACCGCAAAGCGCACCCGCGCGCTCGCCAGCGCATCGGTCGGATGCGCGACCAGGACGTCGCCATCGATCCGCGCGAAGCGCGCCGGGAAGACGCGGGTTCCCGCTGGCCAACCGCGCGACAGCGGCTGCTTCAGGGTCAGCGCGTTGCCGGCCAGCGACAGGATCTCGCCGACCTCGTGGTGCTGGTTGTCCGACCAGAAGGCCACCAGGCCGCCGGCATGGTAGTCGGCATTCGCCGCATCGGCTACGCGCACCGCCGTCGCGCCAGCCGACAGCGGGGCGGTGAGCACCGTTTGATCGGTCCACACCGGCACGGCAAAGACCCGCGCCGCCCAGGCGTGCAGCAGCGTCTCCAGCACCCGCACGTCGTGCCCCGCGAGATCGAGCTGGAACTCGAAGCTGCGACGGGGAACGCTGCGCAGCCGGATGCGCTGCTCGCTGCCGTCGTAGGACTCCAGCACATCGGTCAGCCACGCCAGCCGCTCGGTAATGCCGCCCGCCCAGTTCGGGGCGAAGCCGAAGACCACCACGCGGCGGCCGGTCACGGTGAGGGTCGAGCTCGCCCCGTTGCCGAAGCGCAAGACGTAGCGCGCCGACAGGACCGGGCTGCCTTGCGTCGACGCCGCGACGGTATGGACGCGCGACGTCAGCGCGCCATAGACCAGCGGCGGTGGCGGCTGTCCGGTCAGCGACACGCCATCGGCGCCGGTCTCCTCGATCGCGGTCAGGCTGACCGGCGACAGAAACGCGTTCCAGACCTCGACGGCATGGCTCATCGGGCTCACGAGGTTGCCGAAGTCGATCGCTGCCGGCAGCACGTGGATGCGGTGATACCAGTCGTCGCGGAAGCTCCGGTCAGCCGCTCCCGTCAAACCCGCCCGCGGCAGCACGCCCGGCAAGATGAAGCTCGGGATCCCGGCACGATCCAGCCCGACGATCGACGGGACGCCCGCCAGGCTGAGCGTCTGCAGGTTGGCCGAGACCGTGAAGTGACCCCTGGCCAAATGGAGGACGGCAAGGCCCGCCACGCCCATGAGAGTCGCCATCGCTCACTTCCGAAGCGCCAGCCCGACGCCTCCCGCCGCCCGGTCGCTGCGGAAGAAGACCATCCACTCGTCGGCGCCGATCGTCACCGTGTCGCCATTGTTGAAGTGCTGCATGTGAACACAACGCAGGTGCGGCAGGAATCCGAGCAGCACGCCGTAGCCCCCCGACTGCACCATCACCCGGATCGGCATCAGCGGCGCGAGTCCGTTGAACTGGTTGGTCGTCTCGGGTGGGCCGTCGCGCCAGAGCGGGACCGAGCCGCCGGCGCCGAGCCATCGGTAGCCGTCCACCTCGGCGCGCAGCGCGAGCTGGTGCGCGTAGTAGTTGGAGACCGCTGGCGCCCAGAACTGGTGGCCACCGTAGAACGCGCCACTGTCGTAGATCCCGGTCTGGATCAACTGGCCCACCGCGAAGTGCGTATTGGCCTGCGCTGGAGAGACGAACACCCCGGCCAGGAGATCGGGATTCGTCTGCGCAAAGAGATGCCAGGTACACGGAAAGAGTGAGGCGCTCTGCGTGCCGACACGGTTGGGGCAGGTCAACGCGGAGGAAATCGCGTCGGGTTGGTTGTCCCAGGCGCGTGCGCTGCTGTATCCGGTCGAGCCTTT
Source organism: Candidatus Accumulibacter similis (assembly GCA_013347225.1). NCBI lineage: Bacteria > Pseudomonadati > Pseudomonadota > Betaproteobacteria > Candidatus Accumulibacter > Candidatus Accumulibacter similis. The sequence goes on from CP054595.1 coordinate 940,620, forward strand.
GAGCGCGAGGGCGTAGCTGGCTGGAGCGTGGTGGGTCGAGAAGTCCGCCCAGACGGCACCCCGGTTCAGGTGCAGACGGTAGTCAGCCCCGTCGGCGGCGTAGGCGTTGACGGTCCAGCCGTTCGCCCCGGCGAAGCGGTAAAACGCGTCGAGCAATTGATTGGCGGTCGAGGCGACGCCGGTGGCGTAAGTCATGCGGTCGTCCAGGAAGCGGGGAGGTGATTGTTTACTGCAGGCGCAACGCGACGTAGTTGCCGATGCCGGTCGACGCGACGTCCTGCAGCACCAGGTGGTTCACCCCGTCCACGATGACGAGGTTCTCCGAGGCACTGCTGAAACCCGAGACGTGATACAACCCGTCGATCTCGCCATAGATCGCCGTCGCGTCGTAGAGCACCAGACCGGTCAGCGGATAGACATTGCCCGGCGAGTGTTTGTAGGTCTGCCCCGCGGGGTAGCGCGACGGCGTTGCCCAGACCCCGGCGAGGTTGCGCATCTGGCAATTCCAGATGGTCGAGACTTCCGACCAGCGGCGCCCGCCGAAGTAGTAGTTGTCGGTGCCGGAGACGAAGAACGGGTAAGGAAACTGCCCGGGCGTCGCATAGGGCGTCAGGAAACCCAGGTGCATCAGCATGTAGCGGCTGCTCACCTTGACCGCGAGGATCGCCCGCCGGCCGTTGGCGACCAGCCAGTAGCTCATCGGGCTGTTCCACAGCGACAGGTAATGCGCCGGGCTCACACCCGGCTGGCCCGCGAAGTTCGCGCCGGAGAGATAGCCGGTGTACCCGAGTACCTGCCACTGATAGAGATCCGAGGCGGCCGTTTCCTGCGAGAACAGCCCGGCATAGATCGCGTCCGTGCCGCCGAGACCCGGCGCCTTCAGGATCAGTTCCTGCGTCGACGCCTGCTGCACCCAACGCAGTTCCTGCCACGCCTGGCCGGCGGCGACGAGACTCGGGTGGCCGGTGACGAAAGCCCGGAAGCGGCCCAGCAGATCCCGATGGTCGGCCGCGATTCCCGATTCGTACGCCATTACGCCAGCACCTGTTTCACCGCCCCGGCATTGCGGGCGAGAACGTTGAGAATCGTCCGCTCGCCGGCGGACGAATTGAGGTAATCGTGCGCCAGCGACGGATCGACGACGTTCACGATGCGCACACTCGGCTGGGCGGCGCCGGCCGGGAGAGACGGCTTGAGGCTCTCGACGAGACCGCCTTCGGCGAAGGCCAGGCGGCCTGCGGTCACCCGGGGCCCACGAGCGATGCCGTTCAGCGCGTCGAGGAACGACACGCCGACCGTGCGCACGGCGGCGGCCTGGAGCACGTACTCGCCGGCCGACAGGCGCGCCGGGATCGAGTCGGAGGTGGAGGTACCCGGACCGGTGACATAGCCACCGGCCGCAAGACCACGGCCGCCGAAGAGGGATGCGATGAACCCCCCGAGACTCGCACCGCCCGAGCCTTTGCCGAGACTGCCGAAGAGGCTCTCGACCAGTTTCTGGGCGGCGATCTTCTGAATGGCCAGGAGGACCGAGCGCGCAAAATCGGCGAACGCCTCCTTGGCCGACTTCGCGCCCGAGCCGATGGACTCGAACAGTTGCACGAAGCCGTCCTCGATTGCGCCGTCGATGCGCCGGGCGACGTCGTCGGACTCGGTTGCGAGTCCCCGTACTTCGACTCGCAGGCGCGCGACGCGGTTGATCGCCTCCTCGGATCCGGTTGCGCGGGCCAGGGCCTCCATCCGGGGAATCAGACCCTCGACCTCCTGCGCGGTCTGCTGGTGCAGGGTCAGGAGGCCCTGCCGCATCTGCGATTCGGTGAGCAGGCCGGCCTCGCGCTGCACCTGGAGTTCGCCTTCGGCGATGCGCATCCGCTCCATCACCGACTGGAACTGCGACTCCAGCCGGCCGAGTTCGGCGAGATCCGCCTCGACGTCGATCAGGCGAGTGACCTCGGCTTCGCCTGCCTCATCCCCGGCTGCCTTCAACCGATCCAGCAGCGGCTGGTACTCCCGCGTCAGCTTCTCGCGCGTGATCTCGCCGCCGGCGCCACCGCGGATCTCGGCCAGGCGTTGCCGGACCTGGGCGAGTTCGTTCGCCAGATCGGCTTCGGCCTGGGCCGCCTTGCGGGCGTTCTCGATCTCGACGTCGGCACGCTCGCGGTTCAGCACGATCAGCTCGGCTTCGAGCTTCTTCACTTCGGCCTTCGCGCGCAGACGGGCACTCTCGTCCTTGCCGGTGGTCGTCCCCTTCGTCTGCTCGGCGAGTTCCTGCTGTTTGGCGGCGATCTCGGCGTCGATCGCCGCTTGGGCGATCTGCGCCTTGGCCGCATGAAACGCACGGATCAAGATCAGGTGGTCTTCGAAGGCCCGGTCGTAGGCTTCCCGAGCCCGCTTGAGACGGTCCTGCAGGAGGCGCAGTTCGGCTTCGGCGTTCGCCTTGATCAGAGCCAGACGCGCGCCGCTGGTGTCCGGGCTGCCCGCCGACCGGGCGAGCCGCCCGGCGATCGATTCCCCGGTTGGTCTGACTTCCGGCTTCTTCGCTTCGGCCGGCTTCGGATTGAAGAGCCTGTCGTGGAACTGGATCACCCGGTCGCGCCGCGCGGCGAGGCTCGTCTCCAGTTCGCCGAGGATCGTCTGTGCCTGGCTGACGTTTCCTTTCAGTCGCGCGACGCCGGCAGCCACACCCGCCCCGATCGCTTCGCCCAGGGCGAGAAAGCCGTTGGCGGTCACCGCCGCACCCAGCGCCAGGGTCTTCAACGCCAGAACGACGCCGTCCAGGATCGCCTGCAAGCTGCCACCGTTCTTCGCCGACTCGACGAGTCCGCGGGCGAGATCGCTCAGCGCGGGCAGGACACTCGCGGCGACGCGGTGGGCGACACCCTGCAAGGCGGCGCGCAGGAGGTTCAGGTCGTCGTTGAACTCGGCCGCCCGGGTCGCCGTCTCGCCGGAAATCTCGCCGCCGAGTGCGCGAAACTGCGCCGTCAGTTCCCGAATGCCGTCGGCACCGCGATTGAGCAACGGGATCAGGTCCGTCCCGGCCTTGCCGAAGAGCTTCACCGCCAGCGCGGACTTCTCGGGGCCATCCGGCATCGCCTGGAAACGGGTCGCCAGATCGAGCAGCACCTGGTCGGTCGCACGCAGTTCCCCGGTGCTCTCGCGGAAGGTGATGCCGAGCGCGGCAAAGAGGCGTTGGTTCTCGCTCGACCCGGCGGCCGCTTCGAACATCGCCGTCGAGAGTCTCTTGAGCGAGGTGGCGAAGGCCTCGGCGCCGACGTTCTCGTGCTGCGCGGCGAGCTTCAGGGTCGATAGGGCTTCTACGCTGATGCCGGCCTTCTGCGACAGTTCATCGAGTTCGTCGGCGGCGTCGATGCTGCCCTTGATGAACGCAACGAAGCCGGCGCCGCTCAGGGCGACGCCGAGGGTGCCGAGGAGCCCGTTCACCGAGCGGGCGTGGTCGGTGAGTGCCCGCAGGTTGCCCTGGATCGACGCGAAGGCCGAACGCGTCTGGTCGATGGCGGTGACGAGGATCTGGGCGCGGTTGGTCATGGAGGCTTCGGTGTAGATGAGATTCGAGGTGGCTTCACACTTGGTTGAGTTCCCGCCGGATCGCTTGGGCGATGCGGGGCAGGTTCCGGCGCACGGTGCCTTCGAGGTCGAGGCGCTTCTTCAGCGACACGCTCCTCACGAGCACGGCGACCGGAATCTCCTGGCCGCGCTGCAGACGCTTCACGCCCGTTCGGTCCCGCTCGGCACGCTTGAAGCGGGCGAGCTCGCGATCGTTCTCCCGGATGTTCTCGGCCATCAGGATCGCCTGGCCGCCTCTCTGGATGAAGAAGGCGTTGCCCGAGCGCATCAGTCCGTCGATGATGGCCCGGAAGCGCTTCCGGCCGATGCGCTGGTGTTCGGGCAGCAGGGGGATCAGCATCCGGCCGCTGATCGTCCCGCCGCTCTCGTGGATGCCGAGCCACGGTACCCGACTACCGATCCGCAACGCCGGCAGTCGGTCGGGACGCCGATCGAACACCGTCGCCCGCAAGGACTTCAGGAAGCCGGCTCGCCGGATCTGTAACGCCGACTGCATCTGCGCCCGGGCCTGCGCCGCCACCTCACGCCCCGACTCCCGAAACCCTCGGGCGACGGCGGCCTGGATCTCCCGCTGCCGCTGGGCGGTCCACGCGCGGAACTCCCGCGGCTCGCAGAGACCCGAGGTGGTGAGGCTAATCTTCACGGCTGAGGGTTCTCTGCAAGCGGGTGATGGCCTCGGACTCGCCCTGGCCACCGATGGCGACGACGAGCAAGAGATCGGCGAGACGCTGCCGTTCCGCGCGGTCGGCGGCGCGCAGGAAGGCCTCGACCTGCGCCAGCGTGTAGTTCAGGATCTCGGGGTAGCGGTGGCCGGCGGCGAGGAGGCGCTGGACGGCATCGCTCCAACGATCGCGTGCGTCCGGGCGGCGAGCCTGCGGGCGACCCGATCGATCTCCGGACTCACGCGCCGGACAAAAAAATCGGCATTGACCTCCAGCAGGGCTTCGGCCAGGCGGATCGCCTCATCCAGGGCCAGACCGTCGACCCACAGGCGTGGACGGCGACTCGCCAGCGCCACGGCTTCGAGCAGCGACTCGCCGTGGTCGGCGCAGATGCCGAGCCAGTCGATCGCCGTCGTCAGTTGCTCGGCGAACGGTCGGATCGCCCGCACGAAGGCCGGCAGCTCGCCGACGCGCAGCGGCGTCAGATCCAGAGTCTCACCGCGGATCTCGATCGAGACGGGCAGCGGCGGCAGGGCGGCAAAGTCGCTCTGGGCGGGGGACACAGGCGCCGTTCCCATCAGAGGAGCTGCACAATCTTGCCAAACTGACCGAGCGCCGCATCGACCGGCTTGCCCGGATCCGCCAGCAGCGAGCCCTCGAGTTCGAACTGGTTGTACTCGTTCGAGATGAAGGCGATCTCCTTCAGCGGATCGAAGGCGATGCGGTAGAGCTCGACCAGCGTCTTGGCGTTGCCCTGCGCGGTGTTGATCCCTTCCAGGCGCAGGAAGCGCTCGGGTGCCGGCTGCGTGAAGATGCCGATCTCGGTCACCGCGCCGTAGCTGTAGCTCGCCTTGAACGGTTGCACGAAGCTCGCCAGATTGAGGAACTGGATCGCACCGAAGTCGCCATCGGCCGTGTAGTGGGTGCCGAGCGTGAGCGACGCGCCCGGGCTGTCCTTGACGACCAGCGCCGACACCTTGGGGTGCGCCAGCGCATAGCGGTCGCCGACGACCACTCCGGTCGGTAAGGGCTCGTCGGTGACGGTCCCGGTCGGGCTCTGGACAAAGTGGCCGTACAGGGCGAGCGCTAGGTTCTCCTTGGTGAACTCCTCGATGGTCAGCGTCACCGTCGCGGACTTCTGCTTGATCATCCGGTGGTCGAGCGAGCGACTGCCGGATTGGGACTCGTAGTGCTCGATCACCTCGGTCTTGAGGGCGAGCTTCAACTCGGCAACGTTGCCCGGCGTGCGCAGTTCGATGGGGTTGCCGCTGGCGTCGCGCTTGCCGAGATAGACGCGGCCCTGGAAAGAGGCGTAGTAGCTCATTGGGATTTCTCCGCAGGGAAATGGAGGGCTGGGGTGGGCGTGGCACGCGCCGGGCGAGCGGTTTCCAGAGCGATCAGCCAGCGCGCGAGATCGTCGTCGAGTTCGATCACCGTGCCGGGTGCGTGGGCGACGCCGGCGTGGGTGTGGGGTTTCAGGAGTTCAACGTGCATGGGTCATCCTTGGCGCGTGAGGTCGTGGAACTGTGTGCGGTAAGTGATCTGGTAGCGGGCCGGCAGGGCCGCGGCGCCGGCATCGGCGTCGTCCACGTCCCACTCGCAGTCCAGTTCGCGCAACCCGAGCGCGAGGCCACCGAGGTTCGCGTTGTGAAACAGCGCCGCATGTGCGGCGACGAGGATCTGGTCGGCCCGTGTTTCCGGAGGAACAGATCGGGCCTCCCGGGCGAGCGCGACGAGCCGCACGATGAGTTGTCGCTCGACCCGGTCGTTCGGTCGCGCGACGATGGTGTCGGACTCGGGGAAGAGCAGCAGCGCCGGAGAGGCCTCGCGCGGCACGCCGTGCACCGGCGAACGCAGCAGGGTCGCACCCTGCGCGGTGGCGACCGGCGCCAGAGTGGCCATCAGCGCTTGCAGGATCTGTTCGCGGATCGATTGGGGCATGCGCCAGGGTTCCGTAAAATGAGATAAACACTGATCAAGGATCCGCCGTGGCCACCGCATCGAAGAAACCCGCACGAACCGTCTTCACCCTGAAGATCGAACTCGTCGACAGCCAGCCGCTCATCTGGCGCCGGATCGTGATCAGTGGTCATGCGAGCTTCGCCGTGCTCCACCACGTCATTCAGGCCGCGATGGGCTGGCACGACGCGCACTTGCACGAGTTTCGGGTCGGCGAACAGCGCATCGGCGTCCCGGACCCGGAGTACGACAACCCCGACCGGCCCACCGCGATCGAGAAGAACATCCGCCTCAATCGCCTGCTCGGCACCGGCAGTACCTTCACCTATCTCTACGACTTTGGTGATAGCTGGGAGCATCGCCTGAACGTCGAGCAGGTGAAGGATGCCGGCGATCGTCATGGCGATGGATGGATCGCCCGGGTCGAGAGCGGAGAGCGCGCGTGCCCACCGGAAGATGCTGGCGGCATCGAAGCGTACCAGGACTTTCTGGCACGCTGGGAGCACGACCCCTACGGCGAAGAGACCGAAGGCCTGCGCACTTGGGCCGGGCTCGACTTCGATCCCGCGCGCTTCGACCGTCTGGCGGCGAATGCGGCCATCGACCGCATGTTCTGGAACCGCTGGGTCAAGTGATCCGGGTGAGTGTGGCGCGGCACTCCGAGCCATCGCCGACTTGCCGCACCTCGCGAACCCGGTAGCGCTGGCCCTGGATCGTCAGTTCGTCGCCGGTGGCCAGCGCCAAGCGCTGCGCCGGATAGCGGATGGTGTAGCCGCGGCTGACGCCGAGCCCGTCCAGCACGTCCTCGTCGGGCGCCCGGAAGTCGACCCAGACGACCACGCCGGCACACTCCGCCGCGGTGAGCAGACCGGCATGGGCCGCGGCGTCGTAGAGTTCCTCGAGGGTCGCCATGGCGAGGATCACTGCATGACGAGCTTCACCAGCACGCCCGGCCGGTGACACATCGGCAACGGGTTCGACTGCGTGTGGAGATCGGTGCCGCGGTCGAACTTCCGCGGTTCCTGCTTGGCGTACAGCGGCTGGCCCAGCGTGTTCACCGTCTCGTTGAAGTCGGCTGGCGCGACGTAGGTGCCGAAGGTATCCACCGTCCCCTGCGGGAAGCAATGGCCTTCGCCGGCCTCGATGAAGCGACGGGACACGCCGCTGGCGTCGGTCGCCTGACCACGGTACTCCTCGAAGGTCAGCCCGCCAAAGGTGAATCCCGCGCGCATGTCGTTGATCAGCACCGCGCCCTGCTGCCAGTTCTCGTACGCCTTCTCGACCTTCGGATGGCCGGTCAGCTTCTCGAAGAACTCCGGCGAGACGAGACAGTGGATGCTGCTCATGAACTCGCCCAGCAGGTGGTCCTCGACGTGACGCAGCACCTCGGCACACTTCGCCTTGACGTTCGTCGTGTCGACGTTCAGCGCGAAGTTCACGGTCTTCGGCGTGATGTCGAACTCATCGAAGAGATCGACCAGCGTCGACCCATCGGCATCCAGGATCACGCCCTTGAGCGCCCCCATGCGCAGGTGCTCGAGCGTGATCGCGTGCTTGTTGCGCATCGTCTCCAGATGCCGGGCCATCACGCCGGCGATCGTCTCGACCTCGGACTCGCTGCCGAAGGCCCGCACGCCCTGGACTTCCTCCGGCAGCACCACATCATCGTGCGGGATGTGCGGCACGACGAACGGGCGCAGCGTGCGTTTGCCGCGGCGCCCGACGGTCCCGGGCGACCCCGGCGGCAGCGTCGGCAGCAGGTTCAGCACGCCATTGCGTTCCTCGACGATCAGTTGGCGCTGGCGCACCGGCTTGATCGGGAACAGTTTGAGCGCTTCCAGGCGCCCGTAGCGGTTCGGCAGCAGGTTGATCGCCACCGTCAACGCGGCCATCGAGAAGGCCGGCGTGTGAAAGGGATTGTTCATCGGCATGGCAGTTTCCTTCAGACGGAGGGACGAGCCAGGATCCCCAGGCTCTTCAGGGTGGCGAGGGCGGCGTTCTTCTCCGCAGGCGTGATGCCAGCCGGCCAGACCAGGGCGGTATCGGCCACGACCGCGTGCCGGCCGACGATCAGGCCATCGGGACGATCCTGGAGACGCGCGTCGATCGCCCCCAGCAGGACGCCGCTCGGGATCTCGGTCCCGTCGCTGGCGGACGGATCGAGTGCCTTGACCTGGCCGGTCGCGGTCACGGAGCCGACGACAGCACCCAGCGCCAGGTTCTGGCCCGCGGCGACGGTCACGCGATCACGCGAGTAGAGATTGGGCGCCTCGTACTTCAGGAGGTCGCCGAGGTTGTTGGCTTCGGTGAGGGCGGGCATGGATCAGTCCTTTCCGGTAAGTTTCTTGACCGCCTGGATCAGCGGGTTGTGGTCGGGCGGCGCTTCGCGCGCCGGGGAATCGGGGCCAAGGCGCGAGTCGATTTCGAGACCCTCGGCGCGTGCCGCCAGCAGCGCGCGGCGCACCTCCGCGGCGCTGGCTCCTTGCGCCAGGAAGGTCACGATGCGCTGCGGATCACCTGCCAATTGGCACAGTTCGGCGATCGCCAGGGCCTCGGCGCGCGTAGCGTCGATGGCCGACTGGACGGCGTCGTCGCCGGGCGATGGCAGGGCGCCATGGGACGTGGCGGGTTCGGCTGGAGCCGCGGTGTGCTGCGGGACGTCTGGGGTGATGCGTTCGGTCATGGTGGAAACCTCCTGAGAGCAAAGGGAAGAGGCAAGGAGCGATCGGCCTGCCGTGAGCGGGCGCCCCGGCGAACGCCGCGCAGCCAGAAACACACCGAAGTCGATGACGGCGTCGTCGAAGCTGCCCTGGGCATCGGCGAGACCGGCGTTCAGCGCTTCGGGACCGAAGTACAGTCCCGCTTGGGTGCCGCGCACGAGGGCCGGATCGAGGTCGCGCATGGTCGCGACGTGGTCGATGAAGATCCCGTACAGCCGGTCGAGTTCGGTCTGCAGGCGGGCCTGTGCGGCCGGGTGAAGCGGTTCGTGCGGCGAGAAGTCGTTCTTCTGTTCGCCGGCGGTGATCGCCGTGTAGCGGTAGCCCTGCTGCGCATCGCGCGCCGACTGGTCGACGTGCAGCGCGATGACGCCGATCGAGCCGACGCCACCCGTATGGGTGACGTACACCCGCGAGGCAGCCGAGGCGAGGACGTAGGCCCCCGAGAAGGCCGAGTCGGCCGCGATCGCCCAAACGGGCTTGACGGCATTCGCCGAGCGGATTCGTTGCCCGAGTTCGAAGACCCCACCCGCCTCGCCGCCGGGAGAGTCGACATCGAGCAGGATGCCGGTGACCTCGGGGTTGGCCACCGCGGCGTCCAGGAGCGCCCCAATCTCACCGTAGGACGTCAGGCCCGAGGCCGCTTCGAGTCCCAGTGTTCGGCGCACCAGCGTGCCGTAGACCGGAATCACGGCAATGCCGGGCGGTGCATCGGGCGCTACTCGCGGCGAAGGGCGTGCGACGGCCGCGTGTGGTTCGGGCCAACCGATGCGCGCTCCAAGCACGGCGAGCAGGATGTCGAGCTTGGCCTGAGCGAGCAGGAGCGGCGTCCCACAGAGACGGGACGCCAGGTGTACGAGCGGCATGTCAGGATTCCTGTGGATCGGGTGGCGGCGCCGGAGCCGCCGCCGGCTCGTTCTGGTTGTCGTACCGCGGATCGCTGTCGAACCGCAGTCCCAGCGCATCCGCTCGGGCGTTGTCGGCGGCAATCTCGCGGTCGATGTCCTCGGCGTCGTAGCCAAACGACGAGATCGCTTCCGAGCGGCTGGTGAGCCCCGCCCGGATGGCGAGCTTCAGGGCGTTGAACTCTTTCTGCGGATCGACCCACTGCCAGCCCTGCGGGATCCATTTCGCCGTGAGGGTCGCACGGGGATCGCGCGCGAAGCCGGGCACATCGATTTGCCCGGCCAACACCGCCTGCTCCAGCCACGCCCGCCACACCGGCCGGCAGAGCTGATGCACGATCACGCCGTGCTGCAGCATCTCGCAGCGCCGGCGGAATTCGAGGAGGCCGGCGCGGATGCTGGAGTAGTTCACCCCGGTGAGATCGCCGGTCAGTTGCTCGTAAGTGATGCCGATCGCGGCGGCCACCGCGCGGAACTGATTGCGCAGGAACTCACTGTAGCTGCCGCCGAGGTCGGCCGGGTCGGAGAACTTGATGTCTTCGCCGGGCTCGAGGATCTGCAGCGTACCGGGTTCGAGCCCGGCGAGCGCCACGCCGGCAGCGTCGGCCAGGCCTTCGCCCATCAGGTTGTCTTCGGGACTCTGGCGCGTGATGAAACCAGCGAACATCGCGGCGGTCTTCTTGCGCACCAGTTCGGCGTCGTCGTACTGGTCGAGCTCGTGCAGCTTGACCAGCGCCCGCGCGAGCCACGGCTCGCCGCGGATCTGGCCGGGTCGCAGCGGGCGGTAGAGGTGGATGATCTCGGTCGCCGGCACGCGCACGGTGTCGAGTCCACCGGCACCCGACATCGGTGAGAGCGCTCCGTCTTCGGGGTGCGAACGGTACAGGTGGTACGCCACCCGTTGCCCAAGGCGGTTGAACTCGATGCCGGCGCGCACGACGTTGCCGCTCTCGGCGACGGTGTTGAGCGTGACCGGCAGATGCTCGGGTTCCAGCACCTGCAACTGCAGCGGAACGACCAGCCCATCCTCGATGCGGCGGTAGCGCAGACGGACCAGCGCTTCACCGCCTTCGAGCATCGCCCGGCAGGCGAGCGCCTGCAAGCCGTAGAAATCGGTGAGTCCGGCGGCGTCGGCCTCTTCGGTCCAGTCCCGGAAGAGTGCCTGCAGCCGCTCGCGAAGCGCGACGTCGGCCACCATCGACTGCGGCTTGATGCCGGTGCCGATGGCGTTGGCGACGAAGGCATCCAGCGCCGCCGCGGCCCAGGGGTTGCGACGCACGAGGTCGCGACTCTTGGCGCGCAGTTCCGTCTGCGTCGAGAGCAGGGCGGCAATCGCGCCCGGATTGCCGGGCATCCAGGCGAGCGTGCGCCGCCCGCTGCCGGTGCCGTCGTAGATCGGCAGGCTCGCGAAGCTGGCCTTGATCCGCGTCCAGAAGCTCATCAGAAACCCTTGTCGGTGGTCACGCGGATCTGGCGCGTGCGCCGTGCGCCGGCCGCGCGGGCGAGAGACGCCTCGACCTCGCGGATCGCCGCCTGGATCTCGTCGACAGTGCGGTACTCGACGGTCTTGTCGCCAAAGCTCACGCGTTTCTCGCCAGTCGCCAGCGCCTTCTGCAGCGCGAGCAGTTGTTCGTTGCTGTAGGACATGCTGTGGGATCTCAATTGAGCCAGCGGCTGCGGATGACGCGTCGGGTGGTCCGTCGGGTCCCGGAAGCGACGAGGCCAGCGCTGGGGGTGGCCTCGGGGTCCGGGGTCGGCAGAGTTCTGCGCGGTTCGTCGGGCAGCGCGAGGCCCAGCTGTCGTTCGAGTTCGCGCCAGTGCCGTTCCTCGAAGCGGTCAAGACCGGCGGCGGCAGCGGCGGCGCGGGCGTATTGGTAGCAGTCGACGCCCTCGTTCCGCTCGCGCATCTTCTGCCACTCGCGCACCGCGAAGCCTCGGCGGTCGCGACGGGTGACCAGCTGCTCGGCACAGAGCTGCTGCAAGTACTCGGCGTCGACCTTCGGCAGATGGACGTAGCCCGCGGGGTAGCGCAGGGTGCTCCCGTCGTCGGCGACCTCCGGCGTCTTCTTCAGGTTGTTGTACAGCTCCAGCTTGGCGATGCCGCCAACGACCGAGAACAGCTTGATGCCGCGGCGCAGCCGTTTGCCACCCAGCGACACTTCGACCGCCGTCGGTGTGCCGATCAGGGCGGCGCCGCGGGCAATGCCCTTGACCGCCATCAGTCGCGGATCGTGGCAGGCGCGGACGAAGGCATACGCTTCCTGCGTCGCGAAGCCGGTGTCCAGCGCGAAGCGCGCGAGCGGCACCTGCGCGCCCGAGTCGTGCGTCCACGTTTCGCTGAGCAGCGCGCCCAGTTGCTTCCAGACGGTGTCGCGGGCGGTGTCGCCCATCAGCACGCGGTGCTCGACGAGCCACGACTCCTTGCCGCGGCCGAAGGCCCAGATCGAGGCTTCGATGCGATCCTTCTGGACGTCGGCGCCACCGACCAGCAGCAGACCGCCGGCGGGGATGCGGCCGATCGGGTAGTCCTCGCGACGCTCCAGCAACCGCTGCCAGTCGGGCGCTTCGCCTTCCTCGACCCAGGTCTCGCCGAGTTCGGTGTTCTTGAAGGTCTTGATCGCGGCCGAGGAACCGGATTCCTGGCGCACGGCGCTCTCCCAGGCGGCGGCGATCTCCCGCCAGCTGCGCCAGCCGATCGGGCTGTACAGACTGGAGAGGTGAAAACCGGCGGTCTTGCCGCTCGCGGGTGCCAGCGCCCGCCACTCGCCTTGCTCGAGCATGCGCGTCTTGTGATGCTCGGCGATGGGTTGTTCGCAGGACTCGCAGACGTAGGCCGCGGTCTCCGGCCGGCCCTTCTCCCAGCGCAGTTGCTCGAAGCGCAACCATTGGCGATGAGCGCAGTGCGGGCACGGCAGGAAGTAGCGCCGCTGGTCGCTGGCTTCATACTCGCGTTCGATCGCGCTCGCGCCGGCGATCGTCGGCGTCGAGACGATGAAGATCTTTCGGCGCGCAAAGGTGCGGGTGCGGGCTTCGGCCAACGTGATGGCATCGCCCTCGCCGTCGACGTCGGTCGGATAGCCATCGACCTCGTCGAGAAACAGGTAGCGGACCGGCATCGAGCGCAGGCCGACCGCGCTGTTGGCGCCGGTCATCACCAGCACGCCACCGCGGAACTCCTTCGCCAAGATCGTGTTGCCGGCATCGCGGCTACGGGCTGGCGCGATCCGCTCGGCCAAGACCGGCGATTCCTCGATCAGCGGGTCGATGCGCTGCTTCGAGTTGCGCTTGGCCATGTCCACTGTCGGCGACACGGCCATCATCGGACCGGGCGCGTGGTGGATCACGTAGCCGATCCAGTTGTTGCCCATCTCCGTGTTGTGGGTCGGGATCCCGCCGCGACCGCACAGGTACAGGTGGCTCGGGGAGTCGACCGCAATACAGCGGACCGGAACCGAATCGACCGGGCGGATGGCGGTGATCGCGCGCTTCTCGCCTTCGCCGGGGTGGCCATTCGCACCCGGCGGACGGGCGACCACCGAGAATCGCCAGACCGCATGCCCGGCCAGTCGCTCACGACCGACCATCTCGGCCGTGGTGACGGTGCGCGGTCCGAGCGCGTCACATCCTTCCTCGAGGATCGGCCAGCGGTGGCCCGCATCACAGACGATGACCTCACCGCCTGCGAACTCGATCGCGAAGCACGCCCGGTCCAGCAGCACCGGCGAGATGCCGGTGACGCGACACGGCCGGCCGTCGTCGGCGAACACCACGTCACCGGAAACCAGGTCGCCCATCGTCGTCCAGCCGCTCGGCGTCGGGACGGGTGTCGTCAGCGCGAGCGGGGCGCCCAGCTGTGCGCCCTTCATGAAGACGATCCGCTCGACCGGCGAGGTCGGCGACAGGCAGTCCATGATCGCCTTCAGATACGGCGTGCGGCTCGTCCGCCAGCGGCCCGGTTCCGCCGAGGCCTTGCTGGAGAGCATCCGGTGGCGGTCGGCCCACTCGGACACGGTGAGCAGCGGGTCGGGCATCAAGCCTTCGTGCCAGGCCCGCTCGATGTCGAGTGCGCCGTCGTAGTCGAAGTCAGCCATCAGTCCACCCGCGGGCGAAGCTCGCCCAGCTCCTGCAAGTGCTGGCGCACCGCGCCGTCGAGCGCGATGTGCAGGCTGTGGGGATCGACCCCGAGCTGCGAGGCCATCTGCGCCGAGACGCGCGCCGGCCAGTTGAGCCAGGCATCGCGCTCGGCCCGTGCCAGCTTGAAGACCTGCGCGAGGGCCTGCGCGCGGTCGATCAGGTCGCCCTTGAGTTGCGCCAGCCGCACCTTGTTGGTCTGCGCCTTGACGACCTCGTTGACCGTTCGTGCCTGGAGCAGCGACGTGCCGCCCGCGGCGAAGGTCGGCGTCGCTGCTTCGCTTGCGGGTTCCCGCACGGCGACTGTCTCGGCCCGGCGCGTCGTGCCCGCGCGGGGCGTCTCCGAATTCCTCGCCCAATCCCGGTCGGCGCGGTCGGGATCGATGGTGCCGTCGGCCTCCGGCGTGATCCGCCCGGCGCGGATGGCCTTGTGGACGGCCGTGTCCGAAACCCCACGGTGCCGGGCGTAGGCGCGAATCGACAGCCCCATGATCGTCCTCAAGCCGTGCCGCGGTGCTCCATCAGAAAACGCTTGGCTTCTGTTTCGAACAGCGCGTTCATGTGTTCGTCATCAACCACCGCCGAGGAGAACACCATGGCACACCAAATCGACTTCACCACCGGCCAGGCCGCCATCGCCTATGCCACCGGATCCGAAACCCCCTGGCATGGCCTGGGACAGACCGTGGACCCGCATGCCCCGGTCGAGGTCTGGCAGAAGGCCGCCCAGCTCGAATGGCAGGCGCTGCGCGCCGAAGTCCAGTTCGACAGCAGCGTCTCCGGTGCCCGCGAGACCTACACCGACAAGCATGTGCTGTACCGCAGCGACTGCGGCGCCCCCTTGTCGGTGGTCTCGTCCGACTACCGAGTGGTCCAGCCTGCGGACATCCTCCACTTCTTCGGCGAGCTGGCGGCAGCCAGGCAGTTCAGCATCGAGACGGTCGGCGCGCTGATGGCGGGCCGGCGCATCTGGGCGCTGGGCCGCGTCGGCGACAACGCCCGCATCCTCGACGACGAGGTCGCGCCCTACCTGCTGCTCGCCACCTCCTACGACGGTACGATGGCCACCGTCGCCCGCTTCACGACGGTCCGGGTGGTCTGCAACAACACGCTGCAAGCCTGCCTGCGCAACGCCTCGTCGCAGAGGCAGGTGACCATCTCGCACCAGGCGATCTTCGATCCCAAGGAAGTCCGCGCCGACCTGGGGATCGCCCTCAACGCCTGGGAGGAGTTCCAGCACAAGGCCGGGCTGATGGCCCAGCGGAAACTGAGCACCCTCGAAACCGACGCCTGGCTGCTGGACCTCTTCCAACCCTTCATGCCCTATGGCCAGACCTACTCGCCGGAGCAGGTCCGCAAGTCCAAGGGCTACCGCCGCATCCTCGACCTCTTCGCCGGCGAGATGATCGGCGGCGCCCAGGACGCGACCGACAAGACGCTCTGGGGACTGCTCAACGCCACGACCGAGTACATCGACCACGAGAAGGGCCGCATGCAGGACAACCGCCTGAACGCCGCCTGGTTTGGCCCGGGCGCCCGCTTCAAGGATCACGCCTTTGCGCTGGCCGAGAAGCTGGTGGCGTAGGCAGGGACACCGATCGGAGGCCAGGCAGAAAGAGCTTGGCTTTCCCCGCGCACAGCGTGTTCATACGCATGTCATCAACCACATCGAGGAGCCCGACATGAGCACCCTGACCCCGACCCAGATCGAAGTCCTCACCGCTGCCGCCGACCGACCCGATGGCCGCATCGAACCCCTGCCGGCAAGGCTGCCCAGCGGCGCCCGGAAGAAGGTCCTCGCCAGTCTCCTGAGCCGTCACCTGATCTTCGAGACGGCGGTCGGCGACGAGATCGTGTATCGGCTGACCGCCGACGGCTGCGCCGCCGTGGGGCGTGAGTGCGCGCTGCCGGAGCCCATCACCCCGGACGCCGAGATCGATGCGGCGGTGGCGGCCATCGAGGCCGAGTGGGGACGAGACCAGGCGCCGCCGGATCCGCAGCCGGACGTCGTCGAGCGCCGGCCGCGAACCCGGGAGAACAGCAAGCAAGCGCTGGTCATCGCGATGCTGCACCGCCCCGAGGGCGCGACGGTTGCGCAAATTTGCGCATCCACCGGATGGTTGGGCCACACCGTCCGAGGTTGCCTGGCAGGCGCGCTCAAGAAGAAGCTCGGGCTGACCATCACGTCCGAGAAGGCAACTGGCCGCGATCGCGTCTACCGCATCGGAGAGGTGGCGCAATGACCCGCATGCGCTACCCGCAAGCGACGCCGACCGTGTTCTCCGGCGCGAAAGCCTTTGTCGAACAGCACGGCGTGACGGTCTGGTGCGAGCTGTGCGACACGGTGACGCCAGACCAGTGGTTCCACGTCACGGCGACCGCCCGGCAACTCGACTGCCTCAGGCGCTACAGCAAGCCGGAACGCTACCTCCAGGCCGTGCTCAAGGCGGTCATCGCCGACTTCGAAGAGCGCCCCGACGCCTACGAGTGCCGCCCACCGGTGCAGCTCAAAGGACTGCGCATGACTGAGGCGAAAGTGTGAAATCTCAGGGTGCCGAAGAAAGCTTGAGAATCCGCTTGGCTTCGGCACCAGACAGCGCGTTCATACGATCGTCATCAACGCCACCAGGAGCCCGACATGAACACCCTCAGCGCCGAAACCATCCGCCGCCTGATGCGGCAAAATCGCAAGACGATTCGGGGCATCGCTCAGGAGTGGAACCTCACCATGAAGCGCGTACGCTACGTCCGCAACCACGGGGTCACCGGCGAGCACTTCGTGCGCGACTGGCTCGAGATCCTGACCGGCAAGGATCCAGAAGATCAATCTTCTGCTTGGCTTCCGGAGTGAGCAGCGCGTTCATGTGTTCGTCATCCACTACGCCATCCGGAGCAGCGCCATGACCCCGACCCAAGCCAAGAACCTCGACACCCTCGGCAACCAACTCGCCACCGCCGCCCTGACGACCCTGATCCGGCTGTGGTCCGAGATCCGGACCGCCAGTGACGCGCAACGCGAGGCCGCCCTCGCCGCGATGCGGGCGAAGTCGGGACAGGCCATCGACGAGTTGCTCGAAGACGGCCAGGCCTGCCCCTGGATGGCCGAGACGATCTTCGCCAGCGCGGTCATGACCCTGGTCAACGCCGGCATCAAGATCCTGCGCGGCAACTGATGCTCGACCGGCGGCATCAAAACGCCACACAGCGCGACAGTGCAAGCCGCAGGGCCAACCCTGACGCGGCGGCACCAAACAGGCTCCAGGTGGCCCCGAAGAAGATTGAGAATTCTCTTGGCTGACCGCTCGAACAGCGCGTTCATACAGTCGTCATCAACGCAGCATCCACCAGGAGACGCCCCATGAACCCAGCAGACTACATCGCCAACCTTGCCGAGACTCAGGGCCGCGAGGCCTTGACCAACGCCCGCGCGACGATCGAGCGCGCGCTGGCCGAACTCGACCATTTCATCACGCGCTACGAGGAAGTCGATGGCCTGAAGCACAAGGCCGACGTGCTCAACTGGACCCTCAACCACCTGGCGACCTACATCCCGAACAACGTGCGCCTCGACCTGATCGCCGGAGCACAAGCCGAACTGATACGGGCCGACGCCAGACGATGAAAGCCAACGGGCAGGAGGCCAGATTAAACTTGGCTTCCTGCTCGGACAGCGCGTTCATACGGGCGTCGCCACCACACACCGCAAGGAGACCACCATGACGACCCAAAGCATCCCCGCCAGCCACAACGATACTTGGGGCCTGAACGGTACCCTCGAAGACCAGGCCGAGGCCGCTTGGCCCATCGCCATGACCACCATCGCCGCAGCGACCGGCCAGCCGCTCGAAGCGGTGCGGGCCTTCCTCGACAGCCGTCATGGCCGCCAGTTTGCCGACGACGTCCTTAACGAGCGGGCCAAGGGCAAGGACCTCGAGCAAGCGATCTACGCCGCCGTCGCGCGGTGGATGGTCTGGACCATCGGCCGCCAGACCTCCCGCGACTATGGCATCCCCTGCGGCCTGCCCTACTTGACCGGGTTTGTGGTGCACTGCGAGATCGCCGAAGAGCTGGCCGCCTGACCCGCTCGAACGTGCCAGGCTGCGAAGGCTATGCGCATCTTGCAGCGGTCGTTCGGTGACAGCATGTCAAGTGGTGCAATCGAACTGAAATCGCTTCTTCAGGAAAGGTCTCCCAGAGGTGCAAGGGACGCCCCTCTGAGCATCTGCTAGTATTTCGTTGTTCTTGCACCAATCTGGACTCTGTCCCAAGAAGGGACGAGCAGCGCTTCGCGAGGGAGATCAACCGGTGGACAACGTTCAAGCGCTCGTGGCGGAACTCGTAGAGGAATCCGGCACCTTCCCCATGACACGACCACACGGCGGCATGCTGCTACGCCGGATTCAACAGGATGGCTTCTTTGAAGAAAATGGGCTCGTCGTCACCGCTGAGGACGCGCTCTACTGTCAGCACTACGCGGCCTTGGCCATTCTTGCCAAGGGAATAAGCGAATGTCTGAAGCTGAATCCCTGCGACGGCGCATCGAACCTAGACGAGCTAGTTGAGCTGGTCTGCCGAAAGGACCTGCCTACATACGGCCGGGCAGCTTTCCCTGAATACCAAGGACTTCCACACGAGATGTTACCTCCCGCGCTGGTATCGCTTGCGGTGGAGGCAGTCTCGGGGAAGCCAAGCCTACGCGGCCTTGGCGATCCGGATCTCGTGCACGAATGGACCATCAAGCCTGGGATTCGCCTCTTCAAGGAATTCCTTGAGCGGCTGCGAAGTAGTCCGGCAACAGTGAAAGCCTTTTGTGCCCCCGGCGGTGTCGCTGACCTACTCAGGGACGGCAAGATGGGCGAGAGCCAAGTGATTGCGGCGGTCGCGCAGTCTATGCTTCTTATCCTCGCGCCAGGAGCATTCTGGATACCGATTGCGGTAGTCGCGAGCACGATCCTCGTCAAGCGGGGATTGTCGCTTCTTTGTGACAAAGGCGCGCGCCGGTCAAAGGACACTGGTACGGCCGACGATGGCGGCGTAAAGCCGTAGTAGTACGAAAGGTTACCGCTGCTGACCCCAGATGCCGCTAAGCCGATGGAGCCGTTGCGGCTGCCTGCGCTTGCGGTGCCCAGCCTACAACAGGCTCTGGGTGGCGTGCGATTAGAGTATCGTTCGCCGGATCGCCGAAGGTTGTTTTTCTTCGGCTGTCTCGCTACGTCGTAGCCTCGAGCACCGGTCGGTGCGTGAAACACGAACTCGATGACTCAACGAGGTAATGAAGGCCGGTGCCAAGAGGTCACACGGGCTAGTGCCCCGTTGAACTTCAGCGTTCGCGCACCATCTCGCTAGGAGTCTGGCAGTGTTCGCCTGGTCGCGGTTTATCACCTTCGCTCTTTACTCGCCGAACGTCACGCCATCCGACTCTCGGATGGCTTTCTTTCCGCTGTGCTCCTGCCAGCGGCGAACGATGGTGCCGACGTATCTCGGATCGAGTTCCATGAGCCGCGCCACGCGCCCCGACTTCTCGGCGGCGATCAGCGTTGTTCCCGACCCGGCGAAGCAGTCGAGCACCGTATCGCCGGGCTGGCTGGAATTGCGAATCGCGCGCTCAACGAGTTCCACGGGCTTCATCGTCGGATGGACGTCGTTCTTGACCGGCTTCTTGATCTGCCACACGTCGCCTTGGTCGCGGTCGCCACACCAGTGCCGCTTGCTGCCTTCACGCCAACCGTAGAGCATCGGTTCGTACTGGCGCTGATAATCGGCACGCCCCATCGTGAAGGTGTTCTTGGCCCAGATGATGAACGTGGACCAGTGGCCGCCAGCGGCGCGAAACGCCGACTGCAGCACGTCGAGTTCGCTCGAGGACATCGCGATATAGACCGCACCGTCGCAGCGCGCGAGCCCCGGGGTGAGGGCTGCGACCAGGAAGTCGTAGAACCCGTCACCCAGGTTGTCGTTCAGGATCGGGCGGTCTTTGCCGCGCAGCTTGTCCTTCGCGCTGTTGGCGTAGTCGACGTTGTACGGCGGGTCTTGCCAAAGCATCGCCACATGCTCGGTGCCGAGCAGCGCAACGTAGCTCGCCTCCTGCGTGGCGTCCCCGCAGAGCACGCGGTGCTTGCCGCAGATCCAGACATCGCCGAGTCGCGAGACCGGTGTCTCCGGAACCTCGGGCAAGGCGTCATCGTCGGTGTTGCCATCGGTTCTGGTCTCCTCCCCGGCCAGGATCTCGAGCAACTCATCGGCATCGAATCCGGTCAGCTCCAGGTCGAAATCGTTGCTCTGGAGATCCGCCAACTCGACGCGCAACATCGCGTCGTCCCAGCCGGCGTTCTCGGCGATGCGGTTGTCGGCGATCACCAAGGCGCGACGCTGGGTCGGCGTCAGATGGTCGAGCACGACCACCGGGACCATGTCCAGACCCAGCTTCTGAGCAGCAGCGAGGCGCCCATGTCCGGCGACGATCACGCCATCGCTGCCCGAGAGAATCGGGTTGGTGAAACCAAACTCGGCGATCGAGGCGGCGATCTGTGCCACCTGCTGATCACTGTGCGTCCGGGCATTTCGCGCGTAGGGCAGCAGTTTGGCCGTCGGCCACTGCTCGATCTTGTCGGCCAGCCACGAAACGTTCATGCCGCCTCCTGTTCGCGGGAGCGCCGCTCGGCGGCGACCTCGTCGAAGGTCTGGCCGGTCGCCAGCAAGGTCGACGGCACTCCGGGAAAGTTCTGCCGGAAGCGTTCGATCGCCACATCGACGTACTCGGGCGCGATCTCGACCGCTCGGCCGATGCGGCCGGTGCGCTGCGCCGCCAGCATCGTCGTGCCCGAACCGCCGAAGGGGTCAAGGACGATCTCCCCGGGATTCGTGTAGGCCTCGATGACGAACTCCGGCAGCGCCACCGGGAACACAGCCGGGTGGTCGATGCCCTCGCCGATCGATCCGCGCTGGCGGGTACAGGTCACGACCGAGTCCGGGATGCGGAAGTCTTGCGTCACCTTGCCGGCATGGTTCCAGCCGGTGCGCTCGCCTTCCCTTGTACGCAGTCCACCGCTACTGCTGCCGTCGGCCTGCAAATGCTTGTCCTGACCGGCGAACTTGCACGGCACCGTCTTGTTGGGCTTCCTGGCCTCGCGGTTGAAGTGGAACAGAAACTCGTGCCGCGGCGCGAGGCGACCGGCCCAGTCACCGGGAACGGTCACGCCCTGATCCCACACGTACCAGCCGAAGAAGCGCCAGCTCTGGCGCGGCATCCAGGAGAGCCAGTCATCCCAGTAGCGCACCACGCTACCCTCACGATGCACCAGGCCGAGGTTCACCAGCATCTGCGCCGCCGCTGCCATCACGGTCATCGCCACGGCGAAGACGCCCTGCATCAGCCGGTCCCAGTCGGCGATCCCGCCGGTCGTGTAAGCGCGCCGGTCGTGTAAGCGCGCTGGTTGGCGTACGGCGGGCTGGTGACCAGGAGGTTCGCGCGGTCCTCACCCATCAGCGCGCCGATGACGGCGGGGTCCGCTGCATCGCCGCAGGCCAGACGGTGTGAGCCCAAGGCCCAAACGTCGCCGGTTCGGCTGACCGGGTGGACGGGCGCATCGGGAACATCGTCGGCCGCATCGGGCTCGTCTTCGGTCGGCTTCTGGCCATCGTCATCGGAGGGTTCGGCGTCACCCAGCAAGCGCGAGATCTCCTCCTCGTCGAACCCCGTCAGCGCCAGATCGAACTCCGCGAGCTTCAGGTCCTCGAGTTCGAGCGCCAGCAGCGCCTCATCCCACTGCGCCCAGGAAGCGGATCGGTTGGCCAGCAGGCGAAAGGCCTTGATCTGCGCATCGGTCAGTTCATCGGCCAGGACGACCGGTACCGTCGTCAGCCCAAGTCGGCGCGCCGCCTTGAGTCGCAGGTGCCCATCGACCAGTTCGCCGGTGCTCCTGGCCACCACCGGAATCCGAAAGCCGAACTCGGTGATCACCGAGGCCATCTGCTCCACGGCGTGGTCGTTCTGGCGGGGATTGCGGGCGTAGTCGATCAATCGCTCGATCGGCCAGTGCTGGAGCGTCAGTTCGGGTGCGGCCAAGGCTCACCTCGGCAAAAGAAAGCGGCCCGGACGGAGGTCGCGGGCCGCGAGGGGCGCTGAAACAAAAAACCCGCCAGAGGGGCGGGTGGATAGGGGGATGGTACAGACTACCTGGGGCGGGTTCCGGGTGCAACCTGCAAACTATGCAAACCTTGATTTGCGCCTTGACGCTAAAATTACTCTGCGAGCACGCCTCCCACATGGCATATTTTGCCGGAAGGACCCATTTAAAATCAATAAGTTACGTGCTGCAGAATTTTTCGCTACATCATATTGGCATATTCCATTTGAATGTGTAGATGCTTCTGGGATCAGCACAAGAGCATAGCGCCTTAAGGAGGCAGACCTACCGGACGTCCCGTCCCGGCGAGCCTCGCCGTTCCCAAGCAAAAGCGCCTGCTGGAGAGCCCCGGCAGGCGCTTTACTTTGAAGATGCCCAAATGCTACGCCTTCGATGTTCACCGATCAAGGGGTTTCGCTGGAACCGCTCGCAAATATCCATAATGCATAGCCAGCATGCCCAGCGCGGCGACCAGAATGCCCCGCGCCTCGGGCTGCGACAGCGCTCGGCCGTTCCAGCCCTGCTGCGCCGACCACTCCTTCACGCTCTGCCCGAGGCCGGCGACGTGCCAGACCGCCGTGCCGCCCGGACTGCCGATGCCGCCGACCGCGTCGAGCGCTTGCCCGACCCGCTTGCGGGCGTAGGCGGCGCGCTCACTGATGCCGTCAGACCACTGCCCGCCGCGAACGCGGTCGAGCGCCAGCGCACGCGGTCCGTGCAGCTGTGCCCACACGAAGGTGGCGGCGAACTGCTGGCCGGCGTCGTGCATCGGCGGGGTGATCGTGCCGTTCCGCAGCAGGAGGCCCAGCGAATCGACGGTCCGGAAGTGCGCGTTGCCCGCGTGCTCGCCGGACTCCTCGCGCACCCACTCGACGGTCCGCCCGCCGGTGACGGGCACCGTGACGCCGGTCTTCAGCGATGGGGTAATCCGCTTAGCGCTCATCGCGAGACCCTCCCACGGCTGCCCGCTGCCGGCGTCCGTAGAGCCGGTTGCCGATACCTTCGAGGAGCATCCGCTCCGAACGGTCGGTGACCGTATCGAGCGGCACGGCGAGCACGCCCTGCTTGTGCCAGGCGGCGGCGCGCATCGCCCGCAGTTCATCAGCGGTCGCGGGCGCGACCGGCAACAGCCGCGCGAGGGCACAGGTCAGCCGGCTCATCGCGCACCGCCTTTCAGCGCCCACTGCAGCAGCGCGAGGGCGTCCGCTTCGTTGTCGTCCGCAGGGTCGAATCCCTGGGCGCGCATCGCGGCGATCACCTCGGCTTTGCCAGCGTTGCCCTTGCCGGCGGCGTGTTTCTTGATCGTGCCCACGGGTACCCCCTGGTACGGGATCTGGTGGTGCTCGCACCACGCAGTCAGATGGGCCAGGAAGCCGCCGTAGGCGTGTGCCGCATCGACACCGGCGTGCCGACGCACTTCCTCGAAATGCACGGCCTCGATGCCGTCGGCCGCGTGTTTGACTTCCGTGAGCCAGCGCTTGAAACGCAGGTAGCGCATGCCGCCGCCCTCGAAACGCCGGGGCGCGAAGGACTCGCTGCCGCTGGTGGTCGTGCCATCCCGGTGGCGCAGCGCCCAGCCGGTGTGGGTGCCCAGGTCCAGGGCTAGAAGACAGCGGGGCGATTCCGCCTGCAGCATCACGGTTCGGTTCATACCGCCTCTCCCTTCTCGATCGTCAGCACCGCTCCAAGGGAGGGCATCGCTACAACAAATCGGTTGCTTCTTCATCGCAGGCCCTCCTCGACCCTGGCATGACAAGTGAGTGTGGCACGAGGTTGGCAATGCCGCGTCAGCGGGCATTGCCAAGCTATCTCGTAGAGATAGGTGAACGCGCGCCAACTTCTCTGTGATGTAACCCCATGATTACAAATCGTTTTTGAGGTTGGCAGGAGGTTGGCATGACATATACATGCGAACTTCTCCTTTTCAGGCAAGTGATTGATTGGTATGCAATTTCTGGCCTCAGAAGTTGGCAGAACTTGGCAAGTTGGCAGCCAACTTCCGAAGTTGGCAGACCCGTTGTCCCATTTGTCATGCGATTTTCGCGCGGTATCGGTCAGACGAGTCGGGCTCTTCTTCGCATTCGTCATACCTCTTCCTCCTCCTGGTAGACCCACTCCTGGGGATTCTCGACCGGTAAATAGATGCCCGTCTGCGGACACAGGTAGTGCGTCGGCAGGACGGGAATCTCCTCCTCCGGAAGTTCTCCGGTTTCCTGATCCGGCTCCCCGGTGATCCGTCTCAGACGCATATCCTCGACGCAGAGATAGCCTTTCCGACTGCCCTGGCATCGGGGAAGGCCATACGACGCGGGATTGCGGAAGAACTTGATGTAGCCCTTCGTGGCCAGCACCGCGATCCGTTCGCGTATCGTCCGGTCGGCGCCGAGCCCACCTTGATTCTCGAAGGTCATCGAGAACTGGGTGGCCACGTAGCAGCGCCCCTTGGCCGCTTCGTCGTAGATGATTTGCAGGATGACGTCCCGCTTGCGGCGGCGCTCGGCATCCAGCTTGGCGCCGTACTCCCGCCGAACCAGCCGCTCGCCGGCGGTCACTTCGCGCCAGGTCCCTTGGACCTTGTCGACGTGCTTGGTGGGGATCGCCGGTCCGTTGCGCAACTCGAAGAGCAAGTGCCGTGGGGTCTGGGTTTCGTCGGAACGAAACAGCAGCATTCCCGTCGTGTAGTAGCCGCGCAGGCTGCTCGCGCCGGAGAGCGCCTGGAATGGTTCGTCCTCAAACTGCCGCTTGCCGAGCTTCTTGGTGTGATGCACGAGTACGATCCCGGCGTCGGGATTGACCGCATCCCGGAGGCGTTCAACCCGTTGCGACAGGAAGAACAGCATGGCCGCGTTGTCGTTCTCGCCGGCACTGCCCTCGCCGCCGTCGAAGACGTTTCGGATCGGATCGACGGCGATGATGTCGGCCGTTTCCCGCCCGAAGGCCCGAGCAATCGCCGGAATCACCTGCGCCAGGCCGGCCTCGTTGAGAAGCAGACGCAACTGCGGGGTGGCGACGAAATTCACTCGCGCTGCGGGCAGGCGATCGACCGGCAGTTTGATCGCCTTCACCCGTTCGCGCAGGTAGTGATACTGCACTTCGGCCTGCAGGTAGAAGACGCGCAGCGGCCGGGGCGGATCCATCCCCAGGAACGGGATACCGGCCGCCATGTGGGTGAGCCAAGCGAGCAGAAAGTCGCTCTTGCCGACCTTGGGTGCGCCACCGAAGACCAACAGGCCCGCCGGCGTCAGCACCCGGGGCGCGATGAGGTCGAGAGGTGCCGGCGAATCGTCGTCCAGCAGTGCGCCCAGCGTATAGGTCGGCAGCAAGGCTGCGGCGGTCTTGATCGTCCGCCGTTCACCTCCTGCGAGGAAAGCAGCGAGATCGAAACCTTCGTCGGCCGCGTCAGCTGCGTCCCATTTCTCGGGCTTGTCGGTCGGCGGCACGAGGATAGCCACCGATCGGCTGCCGCCAACGACGCAAGCCCGCGCGGCGGCTTCGGCGTAATCCCACCCTGGCGCATCGCGATCGGGCCAGATCACGATGTCTTTCCCGGCGAGCGGCGTCCAGTCGGTCTTGTCCACCGGCGCCTTGGCGCCATTCATCGCCGTGGTGGCGACGATGCCTTGGCGAATCAGCGCATCGGCACACTTCTCGCCCTCGACCAGCACGACCGCGTCGGCCCGAGCGACGGCCGGCAGGTTGTAGAGCGGCCGCGGGTCGGGTGCCCGGCACATCCGCGCGCGCACGTCCCAGGGACGAAACTCCTTGCGTCCCGGCGCCGGGTCGTAGCGATAGACGCAGGCGATCAACTCGCCGGTGGCGCTGAGATAATCCCACCTGGCGGTGTGTGGTCCGAGTTCGTCGAGCGGCGCCTCATGTCTCGCCGGCGCGGGATCGATCAGAGCCCGACCGAGCAGGCCGGCGGCGGCCTCCATCACCGCGGGGAACGCGGTCTGGGTATCCAGTCCGTCGTGCTGGGCGATGAGCTCGAACACGTCGCCGCCTTCGCCGGTCGCGCGATCGGTCCACAGCCCGGTCTTCTCGCCGGTGAGCACGATCTCCAGGCTGTCGCCCGGGGTGCCGTCGATGTCACCGATCACGAAGGTCTTGCCACGGACCTTTCCAGCCGGAAAGAGCGCCATCATCACCGACGGCAGGCGGGCCAACAGTTCGGCACGCAAGTCGTCACGTTGCCCCGCCAGATCGACCCGGGGGCCGGTCGGCGCGTCGTTGAAGTCAAGCATCGGCGACCTCCTGCGCGATGATTCCCGGGAAGCGCGTCCTCATCGACCGCCTCCCACTCGCTGGCAGCGCTCCTGCCAGTCGCACCAGTTGCACTCGAAGTGGTTGGGATCGACGAAGCCACGCGGCAGCAGTTCTCCCGCTTCGGTGGCCTGGATCACGCGGACCGCGCGATCGGACATCCGCTGCGCCAGTCCGCCGTCGAACGGGACGAGTTCGAACCACAGTTCCTGCGTATCCTTGTTGATCGCGGTGAACAGCGCCGGGTGGGTGGAGATCCCCGGAATGGCCGCTTCCATGTACGCCTGGTAGACGGCGATCTGCGCCGCATAGACGGGCTTGGCGACCGCGACGCCTTTCTTCACCGTCTCCCGCCAGCTCTTGTCGTTCATCGTCTTGCACTCCCAGAGGGAGGGGAACACGAGACCGAGATCGGCCGGTCCATCCGCGATGACGCCGTCGACGTGGCCCTGAATCCGCGCGCCAGCGACCGAGAAGCCGAACTGGCTGCCGTCCCGCCGACGCGTGTGGAGGTCAAAGCCGGACAGGCGCAGCCAACGGATCGCCAGATCCTCGAGGGCATGTCCGACTTCGAAGATCCGCAGCGTTCGCCCCGAGAAACCCTTCCCAGGGTCGACCGGAGCGCCGGCGTATTCGAACTGCAGCGCACGCTCGCAGCTCACCCCGAGGCGTGAGGCCCCGAGGTACTGGCGCGGCATTTGGTGGGCACGCTCGGCGTCGAGCGCTTGGTCGATCACCTGCGTGAAGCGCTCGTGGAGCCTGGGTTGATGATTGAAGTCGAGCATTACCGCGACCCTCCCGACGAGCTGGGCGCACGGCTCAGCCTTGCCTCGAAGTACGCGCGCTCCTTGGCCGCCAGGCGTTCGTGCTCTTCGATCATGTGCGCCTGATAGGCGTCGACGACGACCTCGATCAAGCGCAGCACTTCCTCCTTGCGGTATTCGGCCAGCGGGCGCTCCAGACCGGCGGCGACGACCAAGTCTCCGAGCGGTGCCAAGGCGGCATGCATGGCGGCGATTTCCATCTCGGTCGGGTCAACCATGGCGTCCTCCTGCAGTCCGATGAGGCGCGTCATCAATCTGGAGAAGGCGTCGAGACAGCGCATCGAGCAGAACTGCCAGCGCTTCGCAGTTCGCCGTGGATCCGTGCGCGGCAGCGCGGAGTGGAAATGGCCGAAGCCGCGCGCTTGGCGAGAGCAGACGGCGCATCTCACGCGGCCTCCAGATAGCGCTCGTTCTCCGCATAGACGAGCTGCTGGATCGCACGCTTGTTGAACTGGAAAGTGATCAGCGCCGAAGCCTGATAGCGGGTCAATCCGTAGTCCGCGCGGAGCGCCGGCGGCAGATGGCGCAACTGGGCCTCGGTCGGTGCTTCCGTCAGCCACCGCCGGCTCTTGTGTGCCGCGTCCTGCGTTTCGTGCTCGTTGAGCCAGTCGTCCGCTTGGGCCAGGCACACCGTCCGCTCGCCGACACCGAGCAGCGTTGCTGGAATGCCGCCCCGTCCGCCGACTGCGTACCACCGACCATCCAGGAAGAAGACGCCGCCCCAAGCCGAGAATCCCGTGGCCAGCAACGCGCAGTCATCGCCAAACAGATCGCACCAGGAAAAATTGGAGCGGGCGAGGAGATCGATCTCGCTCATCACGAAGTCCTCGAGGATCCCGGTTTCTTCGAGCGCCTGCGGTCGGAAGACGTGTCCGCACAAGGGACACTCCCGCGAGGCTTGGGGAATCTCCGCGTCGCACTCCGGGCAGCTCTTGGTCTGCGCCTTGTCCTCATCGGTCTCAAAGCCGTCCAGGTCCACGTCCTGCTCGAGGCTGCCGTGTTTGAGCGAGGCGGTGCCAAAGTCGAGGACGATGCAGTCGGTCTTGATCAGGCCGGGGTATTCGGTCGGATCGACGACGCGCAGCCCACGTCCGATCATCTGGATCAGTGTCGACTTGTACGAACTCGGACGCAGCAGGACGATGCACGACGTCGGCGTGTAGTCGTAACCCTCGGTCAACACCGCGACATTGACGAGGACGGTGACTTCGCCGGTTTCGAAGGCGTCCAGGGTGGCCTTGCGCTCACCATCCGACATCTCGCCGTGCACCACCGCCGAGGCAACGCCACCGACGATGAAGGCATCGCGGACGGCCACGGCGTGTCCAACGGTGGCGGCAAAGGCGATCGTCTTCCGGCCGGCGGCTTTCTCCTTCCAGTGCCGGACGACGGCGTCGTTCACCGGCGCGTTGTTCATGATCGAGGCGACGGCGTTCATGTCGTAGTCCTCGGCGAGCTTCTTCACTCCGTCGAGGGCATCGCGCGTTCCGACGTCGATGACGAAGGTGCGCGGTGGTACCAAGTGGCCGGAGCGAATCAGTTCCCCGATCCGAATCTGGTCGGCGACGTTCGAGAACACCTCGCGCAGGCCTTTGCCGTCTCCCCGGTTCGGAGTCGCCGTGACACCGTAGATCAGCGCCCTCGGGTTGCGGGCGAGTGTCGTGTCGATCACCTGGCGGTAGGTCGGCGCGGCACAGTGATGCGCCTCGTCGATCACCAGCAAGTCCAGGGTCGGCAACCGATCCAGGTTGCGCACCAGTGTCTGGACCATGGCAAAGGTCGCCTGGCCCGTCCAGGACTTCTGGCGGGAGTCGAAGACTGACGTCGAGACACCCGGATTCACCCGCGAGAACTTGCTTTGGTTCTGCCTGGTGAGTTCGTCGCGGTGGGCCAGAACGCAGGCCTTGGCGCCGGGATCCGCAAGAAACTCGCCGGCAGTTCCGGAAAGGCATATCGTCTTGCCCGAGTTGTGGGTGACGGTAAAGTCACCCAGCAAGTAGCGGTGGTCGGAATCGATCGTGAAACCGAAGTAGCTGCCACGACCCAGAGCATGAACGGTGAAGCCGCTACGCAGGACATCCTTCTTCTGTTTGCGTGCCACCGCCTGCTTGTGGAGCACGCGTGTCGGAATCAACTCGGTTGCGCCGCTGATATGCACGCGCCAGTAGATTTTCCCCAGGACATGTTTTTGCGTCAGCGTGGCCAGGTAGCCAAGGCTGCGAGCCATGAATTCGACCTGGGAAGCCATCAGCCGTGAAGCGCTGGAGTACTCAAACACCGTCCGTCGTGCCAAGTGGCCATCCGTGTCAAGTAACCCGGCCAGAATCGCAAACCGTGTTTGTCGACTGCCCAGCAGACACGATGGGGGTATGAACTTCTCTTGCGCGCCCTTACCATACAGGCCGAGTTCGCGCAGAGCAGTGATCAGCGGATTGGGTGCGCCAAGGGAATGCACCAGGTGGTACGAGTTTGCCTGATTGCCGGGGATCTGCTCGACCCGGACACGAACGCCCAACTTTGGCGCCTGCGCGAAGATTGTTTCGGCAATCTCGGCATCGGGCGTCGTAATGCTGAGGGCATGTTGCATGCCACCATCGCCGAGCAATACACCCAGAAAATAGGGATCGATCGGTGGCAACAGTTTTTCTGAAAAATCGATTGCCACACGCATCAGTTTGTGAAGGTGGCGGTAATTCGCCGATGCGTTCAGGTAGTCGGACAACGCGATATCCACCACCTCGCCTGCCCGATTCCTGCCCCGCTTGAGATCACCTTCATTGGTGCGAGCCAGGGTTAAAATATGGCCGCTGTTGATCACGAAAGACTGGCCCTTCAGCGGGCGAATCTCAAACATTTCGTCGATTCCTCGATGTAGGCTCAGGACGCGGCGTGGTGTCCCATCTGGCCCCATCAGAAGCTCGTCAACTTCGATGTGTTCAACGGGCTTAATTGATCCGTCATACATGAGAATGGGTGTTCCCGGTGCGTGGCAGCCGGTCGGAGCCACTCCGAGGGTGTTCCCGTGCGTGCGCAGGGCCTCAATCGAACGGGTGACGAATTGGCGTTGGCGCGGTCGGAGCATCATGGCCAAGCCTCCCTATTGCGCCCAAGGAGGAGGAGCCGGGATGCGGGAAGCACCAGCCGCCGTAGACTTGACGGGTCCCCCGGTCGCTACCGGTGCCGCATCGCCGAAGCCCCTTGGGGGCTGCGTTGTGCCGGTGCTCGCGCCCATCAACGCCACGTAGTCCTTGTGGTCCGGTGTCACGGCTGACTTGACGACGCTCTTGTCCTGGCCGTGCTGGTCCTTCTCCCAATCGACTTTCGCCAGGAACTCGAGGCCGTCGATGTCGGCAAATCCGCTGATCCGCCGGGCGTTCTGTGCCGCGGAACTGCTGTCGTCCGGGTGGATGCCGCGCGCCGAGTTGAGAATCGCCTTGATGAAGCTGCGTCCCATGTTCGCCCACTCCGGGCCTTTGGGACTGAAGAGGCCGATCAGCGACCACATCTTGCGCCGAGCGAATTCGCCTTCGAGCACGACGAACTCGCAGTTGAGATACACCGACCCGGTCTGTGCGTTGCGCGTCGCGTAGCCGCCGGTCCAACCCTGCGTGGGGTCGTTGAAGCCACCCGGGCGGACGGTCATCCGGACGCGGACAACGGTCCCTTTCGGAATGAGGTCGAAGGCGGATTGGTCGGCCGCCGAGTTGAAATCGAAGTAGGTCATGGTCAGGACTCCTGAGTAGGAATGGAGGGGGTAAGGCGACGAGCGAAGTCGAGCCGCTCGGGTGCGGGTCGGGTCGGGCCGGCGATCTTGGCCATCAGGCGGCCGAGGTGAGGCTCCTCGACGGCATCGAGTCGGCCGGACCGGTCCTTGGCGGGGTAGCCCCACGCGTTCAGCGTGTGGCAGACGAAGGCGCGGTAACTCGAACCGTCGTCAGCCTTGAGTTCGGCGAGGGTGATCACCTCATCGACGATGCCGGGCAGTTCGAGGCCCGTCTTCGAACCGTCGATCTGCAACGAGAAGACCCGGCGATTGAAATCGTCGAGTCGCTCATCGAGGATGCCGACGAACCAGACGTTCTTGCCGCGCGTGTGCTGCAGGTGGGTCAGCCAGGCGATCATTTCCTGGCCCATCAGGCCGTAGGCGCCCCGACTGTCGGGCTTGCCGGTCTTCTCGGAGTAGGCCTGCGGCTGGCCCTTGCACCATTGCAGACAAAGGCGGCCAGCGACGGTGATCGAGTCGACGAAGATGGTCTCGTACCGGTCGAGCACCGATGGCGATCCGAAGCGGGCGCACACCGCATCGAAGTGCGCTGAACTGAATGACTGGTCCTCGCGCAATGCCGGATTCGGTCCGCCGATGAACACCGCGAAGTCGCGGCATTCCTGCCAGGTCCGCGGGCGCAGCGTGTCTCCCGGCCAGCCCTCGACCGCCAGGTCGCCGGCCTCGAGATCGAAAAACAGTGTGGCTGTCGGCTGCAGTGCCCAGAGTTGGGACGTCTTGCCGATGCCGCTCTTGCCGACGAGGACGCCCTTGACACCGCGCCGTTCGGCCAAGCGCTGATCGGCTGAGATGATGGGGAGTGCCATTTACGCGGCCTCCTTCATCCGGAGTGGCGCGCCGCTCAGACTGGCCAGGATCAGGCTGTCGCTGGTGGCGCCGGCAGCCCACGCCAGGTCGCGCAGTTCCTTTACGGCGCGGTGACGGCGGGTGTCGGCGACGATCTGAGCCGACAGCAAGTCCAGGTGGGCGTCCACGTCGGCCAGCGTGACCTGCGTCAGTGGCTTGTAGATCACGCCCTCGTCGGTGTCGCCGTCGGCGTGCTCCACCGGAATGCTGAGGGCCTGCGGCAGTTGGCTGATCAGGGCGACGGGCACGCCCGGCAGTTCCATCTGGCTGACTGGGTTGCGGTCTTGCGTGCTCTTCTTGAGTTCGCGGCGCGCGATTTCGGTCAGTGCGTCCTCGGCGAGGCGGGTACCGAGCGTGAGGATGTCCGCCGTGCGGGTGGCGCAGACCAGGCGAGCGATCTCGCGCGGTCTGGCATGGCCGGTGACTTCAAAAGCGTGGATGATCTCTTCGCGAACCGCGTCGCGCAGATGGCTCATGGTGGGATTACGCATGGTGTTGGCTCCAAAGTTGGTGGAGTTCATGAAGGAACGGAACCGCCCGCGACAGCCACTCGGTGACGTTGCGGTACTGGTAGGGCGGGATCGAGGTCAGGGCTTCGCTGGGCGGGAAGGGAACGGTGGCGAGCGATTCGAGGCACTCGCGCAAGCGCATCCAGCGCTCCAGCCGCGCGGCTTCCTGCGGGTCTACCGGTGCGGTGTGGTAGCGTCCGTCGGTGGCGAGGACCGCGAGACCGGGTTTCCCCTGGGCCGCGATGCGCTTGGCCTCCGAGGGAGTGGGCAGCGCTGGCGCGTCGGCCTTGATCGCTTCG
The DNA here is from genome assembly GCA_013347225.1 of Candidatus Accumulibacter similis. Taxonomy (NCBI): domain Bacteria; kingdom Pseudomonadati; phylum Pseudomonadota; class Betaproteobacteria; genus Candidatus Accumulibacter; species Candidatus Accumulibacter similis. Next base: position 973,227 of record CP054595.1, read on the forward strand.
ACGACCGAGCACTGTTCGCTGCCCGAGAGGTCTTGCTCTTGAGCGACCCGGTCGAAGATGCGCACGGCGGACGGGCCGCAGACGCCGGCCGCGGTAATGCGCTCCTTGACTTCGCGGGCGATGGCGCGGATTTCGTCCGGGGTGCGGGCGAGGGCTTCGCGCTGGGTTTCGGCCGGTAGAAGAGCGAGCTCGGCGGCCGTGGACACGGCGACCTGGCCTTGATCGACGGCGGCCACGAGTTCGGGAGTTCCGTTCTGGAGCACCTTGGCGGCGCTGGCGACCGAGCGGGGCGAGACCTGCAGCAGGCCCGCGGCTTGAGCCTGGGAAACCTCAGTTCGATTCTGCAACCTTGCAGAATCGAAAGTTGAATCGGTCCTGCTGGGCCGATCCCCACCTCTGGCCATATTTGCCTTCCGTGCCGCAACGGTGGCTCGCTGGCTCTCGGTCAGATGCCGGCGATGCAGGTTGAGGGACACGACGAGGACAAACGGATCGATCGCTTCGGCACTGACATCGCGTACCAGTGGTTCGATGCCCAGTTGCTCGCAGGCCCGGAGGCGGCAGCGGCCGTCGATGACCTGCCCGTTTAGGATCAGGATGGGTTCGCGCTGGCCGTTGGCCGCGATATCCGCCGTCAGCCCGGCGAGGGCCGACGCATCCATCTCCGGGAAGATCTCGGCGGCGGGATGCAGGGGATAGTGGCTCATGGCTGGCCCTCTCCAACGCGACCGAGCGTGAACTTCGCCTTGCCCGTCTTGACGGTGCGTGCCGGTACGAAGGCGCTCTTGAGCGACTCGGGCCACGCGTTGAACTTGGTTTCGGAGACGCGGTAGCTGATCTCGAGGTACTGGGTCGGGTCGTCGCCGCTGGCGGCGATGCGCCGCGCGATGTCGGCGAGCTGGTTCTGGTCCCAGTCGACCTTCTTGGGCAGGTCGGCGGTGATCCGGACGTCGCCATCGTCGAAGCTCACGACGCCGGTGTCCTTGCCCTGCTGCCGGCGCATTTGCTGTGCCAACTCGGCGAAGCGGCGCTGATACTCCGCCTGCAGCGCCTCCTCGCAGTGCTGAATGGCTTGCTTGGAACGGGATAGCCCACTGGCGATGGCGACCAGTTGGAGCAAAGACTGGAGTCTCAGATCGGGAATGGCGAGCGGTTCGAAGGGGCTTGAAGCGAGAGGGGTCATGACGTTCTCCGGTCAGGTCAGGGGTTGGGCGCTCAGTGCGCCGGGGTGCGCAGTTGCAGCCGGACGTCCGAGGCTTTGGGGGTCATCCGGGAGCGAACGGCGAGGTAGCGAAAGACGAAGGGATCGACGCGCTGGCTCACCAGATGCACCAGGCCGAGTTCGCAGGCGAGCCAGGCGCGTTTGGCGACGGCGTGGATGCGTTGGCGCTCTTTCGGCGGGTACGGGCTGGTGGTGGCAGAGCGATCGAGCAACAGCAGCCCCTGGTGATACTGGAGGCGCTCGCCGGGGAGGGCGGTGGCGATCCAGTCGCAGAGGGTCGAGTCGGTGAGCGGTATCGCCGGCACGTACAGCGGCGCTGCGAACTCTGCCGCCGGGAGGCTGGCCTCGCCTGGGGACAGCGCAGAGAGAGGGTCGAAAGCGTTCATGGGGTTCTCCGTCAGTGGGCCGCGGCACAAGAGCGTGGGCGATGAAGGTTTTTACCGAGCGCCCAGGAGATTTGTCTCAGGGGGGTATGAGTGGGGATCAGGCAGCTGCCTGGAGGCCGAACATGCGTAGATGCATCCGCAGGTCGGCGACCCGGCGATAGAAAGTGGCCCGCGACACACCGGCGCTCCGGCTGGCAGAGGGAAGATCGTCCTCGTCCGTCAGCAGGTGGAGCAGCGAGCGCTGCTCGTCGTCCATGAGCCGAATGGCCTGTTCGAGATCCCGCAGGACATGTATCTCGTCATACGGGTTGGAAACCTCGCCCCACAGCGGCACCATGGAGTCTGGCGCGGCCAGTGCGTCGAGCTGATCCAGTTCGCGATCGTCGGTCTCGTCGCTGAAGCCAAAGCTCAGACGCCAACGATCCTTCTTCAGGTCTTCGAGGAAGCCGGAGGCGCGATGCGCGGAGACGATTCCGGTGAAGGTCCCGGCACTGCCTCTGCTCGGATCAAACTCGCCGGCACGCTCCAGCAGGTCAAGGAGCAGCGACTGATGGAGATCCTCCCGGTCGGCCCGGGACAGGCCGAAGCGGACCGCCGCCCGGTAGCTACGGGTCTTGGCAGCCTGCCAAGCCGACTCGAAGTACACCTGGTTGGCGCACGGGCCAGCGACACCGCACGGCGGTGAATGACCGGCGCCGGGCTCAACGTCGTGCGGTGGCTCAGGCCATCGCCGGGCTCGTGGGTGGGCTTCCATGATGATGACTCCTGTGGTGTTGGGGCAGGGTCATCATCGGGATCGCGAAAAAGAAAAGAAATACGAGAGCTGCGCTCTCTGTACGCTCCGCTACAAGCTCTCTGTACGGTCTGCTATGCAGCTCAATTTGCGCACTCCGCAGCACTCCTTGACGCTCACGAAACCTGACCCTTTTTCGCTCACGAGAATGGATCCATCGGAGGCACAGGTGGTGGTCTGTGCGCGGCTTCAGGCGAGGGTGAAGGGGTTGCGGCAGCGGGGTTCGGCAAGCGGTGCGCGGGGACTTCTGGCGTATGGGAGGGCAGCCGTGGCGTTGCGGGAGAGGCGCCCCGGAACTGGGTCAAGGGCAGGCTGCGGCTTTTCGCAGCCTGGCGCAGCGTCCCTTGACGCAGCGCAGGGGCGATACGCTGGGGCGTGGCAGTCAGAGCGGCAGTATCGCGCTGACTGCCATGCAGACCGGCGTTTTCGGACGTTGGGCCGGCGTCGCGGTCGGCGAGAAGCGACCGTGACGCGGGGCGAACCCACTGCCGCCGTTCGCTGGCACTGGCAAGCGCTACGCGGACGCGTCTGGCGAAGTCCTCTTGCGCGACGTGGCGCGCGTGGGGGCAGCCGGCGGGGCCGTCGTCTGGCGTTCCTGGGAAACGGCCGGTTCGCTGCGCAGACTCGAACCACTCAGGCGCAGGATCGTGCAGCGATGCTGCAGGCGGTCGAGGAGCGCATCGACCAGCGCCTTCTTCTGAAACAGCTCGTACCAGTCGGGCAGGTCGAGATTCGTCGTGACGATCGTCGACAGACGCAAGCTGTAGCGCTGGTCCATCAGGCGGAAGAACGCATTCACCTGCTCGGGTTTCAGGTTGAGGTAGCCGAGTTCGTCGATGGCGATCAGCGGCAGGCGGCACAACTGATTGAGCAGCCCGACCGTCGAGCGGTCGGCGAGCGAGGCATACAACTCGTCGAGCAGAACCTGCGCGTTATAGAACCGGGCACGGTAGCCATTCAGACAGGCTTCGCGCAGGAGCCCGACGGCGATTCCCGACTTGCCCGTTCCGGGAGGGCCGATCAGCAGCAGGTTCTCGCCGCGCCGCAGAAAGTCCAGTCCCGCAAGGCTCAGGACCTGCGCCTTGTTCACGCTCGGCTGGTGGGCAAAGGGAAACGACTGCAAGGTCCACGGCCAGGGCAGACGCGCCTGCGCCAGACGATAAGCGAGGCTCTTCTCGCGCCGCGCCGCGTCTTCGGCGCTGAGCAGACGAAAGACGACCTCCGCAACGGGCGAACCTTGCCGCTCGGCGGCATCGAGTTCCTCGTCGAGGACGCGAGCGATGCCGGAGCAACGCATCTGCTCGATCAGGGCACGCAGGCGCTCACGCATCCTCATCCCCCTCGTCGAGATGGAAGAACGCCCCGGCGACCTGCTGCAGGATCATCGCCTCCAGGCGGCCGAGATCGAAGAGACCGAACTGCAGCGCCTGCGCCACTGCGGCCAGGAAGGGTGCTTGCGGATAAGTCCGCCGGAATGCCAGCAAGCGGCGCAGCGGCCGCACCCCGCGGCCATGCGCCTGTTTGACCAGAGCCGCGACGTACGCGTCGAGCACCGGGTGGTGCCCCTGCAGCAACGTCGCCTCGGGCGCTGGCGTGCGGAGTCGGCCCTGCGGTGTCGGGTGGTGTCCGGGCAGCTTCTGCTTCGCACCGCGGATACCGATCAGGCGCGGGTGCACCGCGACGACCTCGTCGCGCGCACAGATCCGCAGTTCGTCGGAATACAGATACACCGTCAGCGTCTTCCCCACCCAGCGTTCGGGAACCGAGTAGCGATTGGTCTCGACCGACACGAAGCCGTACAGATCGACCACCCGCTCGGCCACCTGATAGACCGGTGGCAGGACAGCCGGCAGCCGTTGCAGGCAGGGCCTCTCGACCGCGTAGGCCGCGCTCGGCGCCATCCCGAGGACACGCTTCGGCTTGGCATTCGCCACCGTCTCGCACCAGGCCCGCGCCTGCTCGTTCAGGTCGGCGAAATCGGCGAACGTCCGGCCGGCCAGGAAATGGCCTTCGACCCAGGCAAAGGGTCTTTCGACGCGCCCCTTGCGATCGGGTTGATTGACCGGGTGGGCACGGAAGGCGAATCCCAGCGTGCGCGCGAACGCCACCATCTCGGGCGCGAACACCGCGTCGTCGCCGGCGCCGTCGACGACGATCACGCTCGTGTTGTCGATGACGCAGGTCGGGCAGCAGCCGGCCAGGAAGCGCACCGCCTCGAGCAGGAACTGCTTGGCCTCAAAGCGCGTGAAGCGCGGGTAGTACCGGATGAACAGACAGCGCGAGTACGCCAGGATCAAGGACGCGCATTGTGCCGTCAGCGTCTTGCCGGCGAGGGTCACGCGGTGCGGCGAGGTATCGTGCTGCATCTCCTGGCCGGGCGCAAAGACATACTCGCCCGAGCGCTTGGGCGGGGTGCGCAGGCCGGCTTCCCGGATCCAGCGGGTGAGCGTGCTGTAGCCGGGATCGACGCCCAGTTCCGCCTGCAGCATCTCCTGTAGGCGGACCCCGTTGCCGCGCACGCGCGCGAAAGCGGCAGGGAGCCAGAGGCGTACCGGCGCCGGGCACGCGGGCTCGCGCGCCTCGGCAAGAACCGGCGATCGCAGAATGCGGCGAATGGTATTACGCGAGAGACTCAAGAGCCGACTGATCTCGCGTATCGCCAGGCCTTGCTGATGCAGCGTCTGGACGGATTGACGAATCTCTTTGGATATCATGTGGGCAGATCCGGGTCAGATGGCGCTGCAACGATTCGAGCGCCGGTTGCAGAGCAGCCACGGCCGTCCTGACGACCGGCGGCAGAGGGGTCGCGGACGAACTCAATGCGGACAAACGCCGCTTCAGGCGGGTGCCGACGGCTTCCAGGATGCGCACATCGGCGAGCACCTCGCCTTCCGGCCCAGCACGCAGACGTTCGGCAACCTGCTCCTCTTGCCGGGCTGCGACGGCCTCGAGCAACAGTTTCGGGGACTCGACCATGCGCTCACGCACGGGTCGCGCAGCGCGTTGGTACTGCGCGAACCAGTTGGCCAACTGCCGCGTTGACAGGGGCGTTTGGCGCAGGGTCGCGAGCAGTCGTTCGGCGTGCGCGCTGTTGGCGCGCGCCAACGGTCCGAGGATGCGCACCGCCGCCCAAGTCGACACCTGCCCCTGGCGTACGGCCTCGAGCAAGGCATCCGACAGACCCCCGAGCAGTTGCAGGCGGCGATTGACCCAACTCGCATCGCGCCCGCAACGCCGGGCGACTTCGTGTTGGCTCAACGACGCGCCGGAAATCAACTCGCGCAACAGGAAGGCTTCTTCGATCGGCGCGAACGATCGGCTGTGCGTACGCGCCAACACGCCCAACAGCGCCTGCACGAGGTCCACCGGCCAGCACTCGACCTCTGCCCGGTCGCGCCCGAGGGAACGCAGCGCGGCGATCCGGCGATAACCGTCGACCAGGATGAACGCCTGGCCCTCCCCGGCGACCGCGATGCAGGGAACCAACTGCCCATCCGCGGCGATCGATCGGGCCAGACGCGTGATCGCCGGCGGGTCCGGCAGGCGAAGCGATGCGTAGCGCAATTCGAGACGGTGCAGGTCGAGGGTCAGAACCCCCACAGCCGACGACTGATCCATGCGAGAAACCTCCTGTCGGACCCAGCGTAGCGGCCACCTGCCGCCAGGGCGAGCACGTCGTCTTTTGCAATTCCTCAGGGTGAGGCGCAAGCCGCTGTAATGACGGTGATTTCGACCATCCACGCGTCACTCTTTGCAAGCGCGGCGTCCACCACACGGGACAAACGGTAGGTGCCTGAAGGAATGGGCATTTCAGCCTTTGACGCGTCCATCTTTGCAACCTGCCCGGTCGCCCTGTCCTGCGCCCTTTGCCGCTGCCGGGCACGGTTGCGCTCGGCGTACTCCGGGTGCTGGCGTCGATAGTCCCGCCAATAATCCGGATGGCGTTCTGCCCAGGCCTTCTGTACCCGCTTCTGGTTCTCGCGATAGTCCGGATCGTTCTGCCGCTTGGCCGCCTGCCAGCGCCGTCGCCGTTCGCGTTGGCAGGCGGCAGCGGAACAGAAGCGTTGCTCGGCCACTTGCGGGCGTGGCCGAAAGAGCTCTTGGCACGCCTGGCATCTCCGGAATTCCATGGTGGCTGCTCCCCGCACGAGATGGTGATGTCGGGCGGCAAGATAGGGCTGCCGGAGTGTGTGTTGGCCGTCAGTCGGTCCAGGAAATCCGGGGAGGGGCCGTTCCCGGTAACGGGCGCCGTGACGGGGGACCGGGTCGCGCCCTCACGAAGAAGCGTCTTCGGACCAGCGCTCCATCACTCCGGGCCACCAGCCGCCATCGGAACCGATGCCGCTCAACCTGGCGAGACGTCTCCCGGATTCTCAGCAGCCAGAACATCTCCCCTTGCGGCGCACGCTCCAACATGCCCGAGCAGACCTCTCGCCAAGCCCGCGCTGTGGGTCAGCTTTGGTGAGCAGAAACGGGTCAATTCTGGTGAGCGCCAAGGGCACTCTGTACGCTCAGCTATGCAGCGCTCTGTACGGTCCGCTGCAGCGCACTGTACGGTCCGCTGCAGCGCTCTGTACGGTCCGCTGCAGCGCTCTGTACGCTCAGCTGTAGCTCATGCGTGGTTGAACAGACGCTCATCGGCTCTGTTCCCGGCTCTTCTCGTGCGCGGCGATCCACGCGGCGACCGTCCGCGGCTCGAATAACTCGAGGTCCTGGCGCGCCAGCCACTGGGAGAGCCGCTGTCCGGCTTTTGCGCGACTCAGTTGCTGCAGGACGCGGTCTCGGTCCCACTCGGCCAGCGCTGCCGCACGCGACGCATTGCGGTTCCGCAGGCTGCGTGCGGCCATATGCCGGGCGTGCTCGACTCTCCGGCCGGCCTCGTCCGCGGGCCGCACCAATGACGTCTGCTCCCCGGCGATCCCCACCTCAGCGCTGGCCGCCAGTGATGCGGGTTGGGGATGTTCGCCGGCATGTTCAAGGACGCCCCGGGCTTCGATCAAGTGCTCGGAGCGATCCACGGCCGCTGTCGCCGCGATGGTCGCCTGTCCCGCCAAGATGTAATCGTAGGGCTGTAGCCTCTTGGCTTTCTGGTGGACGTACTGACGCTTCTCGAAGTCGTACTGGTAGTGCAGCCGATGGACCGCGTCGCCTACGTGCGCCAAGGCCAGCGACGCCAGGCATCGGCTGAGCACCGGAGGAGAGGCCGGTTCTCCGAAGGCATCGGGCCAAGCCACTGAGCCGGCCTCCAGTGCGTCCGCTTCGCGCGTGTTCTCCGGTCGCCGGAAATCAAGTTCATCAATCCGCTCGGGCTTGATCCCCAGAATCCAGCCTTGCGGGTCGACTTCCAGGAAGTCCGCCTGGCCTTGCGCCAAGAGCCGGGACACCTCTCGATGCTGGGCCAGAGCAAAATACTCGGCGATGACGTCGTTCGCTACGCTGGCGAGATGATGGATCTCCTCGCGGCTGCGTCCGCTGAGCAGCCGGCGCGCTCGCCCGACGATATCGCTCAGTTCGGGATAGGGCCAGTAAGGCACTTCGCCCGTCAGGGGATCGAAATGCGCAAATCTCCGGCACGTACGCATGATGGACCTCCTCCTCGTGGTCTACGTTTCACAGTCCGTCCGCTGGACCGTTGGGCCAGACAAGACGGTGATTCCAGATGGGGCGGGTTTCCCCTTGCCCTCGCGGGTGCAACGGATGGGCCTGCACGGCGCGTTCGAGATGACCGAGCGTCACCAGCATCTCGGCCAAGCATGCGGCTTGCCCACGGCACTCGTCGGCCTCGCGTTGGACGGCGTCGAACCGGTCCTCGTCCTTGCCCTGCCGGCGGAAGACTCGCGGTAGCCGCTGCTCCTGTCCGTTCGCGCCCTGCCACTCGCCCTGATGGCCGGCGTGGTCCATCTGCAGCGAGAGATTGCCGAGATCGCTGGCGTGCTCGAACAGCAGTTCCAGCTGACCTTCGAGCAACGAGCGGATGCCCATGATCCACGCCGGCCTCTCCACCTCAGCGCGCGCCCTGTCGCCGCTGCTCCCCATCCGATCTGACGCCATGGTTCCCTCCCCGAGCGTGTTCGGCCCGTTGCGGCTCTCCGCTCCCGTCGCCGAGAGCCGCAGAGCCGATCGGTGCCTCCCTTTCCCACGGAGCCCATCGTGCCGGAGATGCCGCGGAAGATTCAATGCCGCCGTGGGGTGCCTTTGGTCACACCCCGGCGGTGTTTCTTCCGGCGCGTGAACGTTTGCTCACGGCCGTGAACAAATCTTCACGGCGCGGGTATGGACACCGGAGGTGCCGGCACTCGGGACGCAGCCTGGGTGCTGGCGGATGGATACTTGAACGGGCCTCGGTCGGCCTCCGTCACCAAGAGCCCGACGGCCATCGGTGTCGAGCACCAGAGTCTCGTCTTGCGCCGAGGGTAGCTGAGACGAAGCGCGGGCTCAGTCGGTATAAACCTTCATGCCCGCCAAACACGATCCCTGCAACCACCCGCCCATCAGTCCGGTGCGCGCCATCGCCATGATCCTGGCGCACGGCGTCCTGCGCCTGCGGCAGCGTCAGAAAGCCCTTGAATTCGGGAGCGAACAGCGCGTTCATTTGCCTGTTCCGAACCCCAGGAGAGACACGGCATGACCGACGTACTGGCCCGGGTGGTGGCCCTCAAGACCACCCCGATTGGCGAATTGAAGCAATTGTGGCGCGACCTGTTCAACACGGAACCGCCGGCCTACAACCGGCGCTTCCTGGAGAACCGCTTGGCCTACCGGCTGCAAGAGCTGGCCTATGGCGGACTGAAGACCAGCACCGTGAAACGTCTCGAACAGCTCGGCGAGCAACTCGATGGCGGCAGGGCGCGGGTTCGCAGTCGCCGGGTTGACGACCGGCCTGTGGTGGGCACGCGGCTGATCCGCGAGTGGCAGGGCACGGCTTACGAGGTCACCGTTCAGGCCGGGCATTTCGAATACCAGGGCCAGCGCTATCAGTCGCTGTCGGCAATCGCCAAGGCGATCACCGGCACGGTTTGGAACGGCTGGGCGTTCTTTGGCCTGCGGTCAAGGAGGTCTGCATGAATGTGATGACCCGCAAACTGAGCTGCGCGATCTACACGCGCAAGTCCACCGAGGAAGGGCTGGAGCAGAACTACAACTCGCTCGACGCGCAGCGCGATGCCTGTGAGGCGTTCATCGCCTCGCAAAGATCGGAAGGCTGGGTGGCGCTGGACCACGCGTACAACGATGGCGGCTTCTCGGGCGGCACGCTCAACCGCCCCGGTGTGCAGCGCCTGCTGGAGGATGTCCGGGAGGGCCTGGTCGACGTGATCGTGGTGTACAAGATCGACCGCCTGTCGCGATCGCTGGCGGATTTCGCGAAACTGGTGGAGTTGTTCGACGCGCAGAAGGTGACCTTTGTCAGCGTAACCCAGAGTTTCAACACCACCACCTCGATGGGGCGGCTGACGCTGAACATCCTTTTGTCGTTTGCGCAGTTTGAACGGGAACTCGGCGGGGAGCGTGTGCGAGACAAGATCGCTGCCAGTCGGGCGAAGGGGATCTGGATGGGCGGGATGCCGCCGCTGGGCTACGATGTCGTCGAGCGCAAGCTGGTGCCGAACCCCACTGAGGCGGCGCTGGTCAGGCGGTTGTTCGCGCGCTACATCGCGCTCGGATCGATGACCGCCCTGTGCCGGGAACTGCGCGCCGAAGGCGTGACGACGAAGTCTTGGACCACGCTGAAGGACAAGACCCGTACGGGCAAACTGATCGACAAGGGCTACCTGTACAAGCTCTTCAAGAATCCGGTCTTCATCGGGGTTGCCGCATACAAGGGCCAGCACTTCGTGGGCGAGCACGAGGCGATTCTGGATCGGGCGCTGTGGGAGCAGGTGCAGGCGATGCTAGGACGTGGGGAGCCGGAACAACGGGCTCGGCAGAATCGGCCATCGCGAGCCCCCGCCCTATTGAAGGGGCTGATCTTCTCCGACGATGGGTGGGCGATGACGCCGGGTGCCACCTACAAGGGCGACAAGGTGTATCGCTACTATGTGAATACGGCGTCGATGAAGATCGGAAAGGAGGCGTGCTCGGTGCCGCGCGTGCCAGCCGGCGAGATCGAGGCGGCGGTGATCGCGCAGGTGCGGAAAGTCTTGCAGGCGCCCGAGCTGACGTCGCAGACGATCCGCGAGGTGACGACGCTCGATCCGACAGCGGACGCGCAGCAGGTGATCACGACGCTGCAGTCGATCGAACCGGTGTGGGATGAACTCTTCCCCGCCGAGCAGGCGCGAATCATCCAGTTGCTCGTGGAGCGGGTGACGGTCAGCCCGACGGGCCTGCGCATTGACATGAAGACGGCGGGCATGCGGGACCTGATCCGGTCGGTGATGCCCGAGCGGCAGGCGGCGTGATGAGTGCTGAGGTCATTTCGGTTGATCTGCCCATGACCTTCAAGAAGCGGGGTGGTCGCAAGGTGATCGTATTGCCGGATGGGACTCAGGGCAACCCGGCACCGGCGGCCACCATCGACAACGCGATGGTCAAGGCCATCGCCAGGGCGTTTCGCTGGCAGAAGCTGCTCGAGAACGGAACGTACGGGTGTCTGGACGAGATCGCGAGGGCTGAGAAGATCGGGGCGTCGTTTGTGAGTCGAGTGGTGCGGCTCGCGCTGCTGGCGCCGGATATCGTGGAAGCGATCCTGGCGGGGAAGCAGGCGGCGCATCTGACCTTGCAGGATCTGATGGCGCCGTTCCCGGTGGAGTGGGCGGGGCAGAGGGAGCGGTTTGGCGTTGATGTGAGGCGGTGAGTGGAGATTTGCCGCCTGGCAGTTGTCGCTTACAATGGTGGAGAGCACCCCGCGGCCTCCCGTCCATCGAGGTTGAGCTCTCGCAGACGCGCCAGCGGTTAGACTCGGCGCTTTCGGCGCTGCAGGAAAACGCCATTCGTTAGCGACTTCTGAACAGCCCTCAACGGAGGGATCATGCACTCAATCCACACCATCCTGTTGAGTTCACCGTATCCGCGACACCTGTCACGCGCTCAGACGGACTTCCTGCGACGGCTGGAGGGCGTCATTCAACAGAGGCAGCTTCGGCTTTTTGACATCGACAAGCTGGGACGATTGGACGAGCACACGGCCGCCGTGCGTCAGCTCCACGGAGTGTTGGTTGTCGCCTTTGCGCAGTGGAAGGCAAGGCGTACTGAGGAAAAGGGGGATGAGGCAATTCTGCCGACTGAGTTTGCGCAGCTACACATCGCAACCGCCATCGCAACCGACCGACCGCTGCTTGTCCTGAAAGAGAAGGCTGTGTCTGACCGTGGAGCGCTGCGGCCGGCCTTGGGTGCGCGAATTGTCAAGTTACCTTCGAGCCTAGATCCTGGCTGGTTGAACACGCCGGACTTTCTGAAGCCGTTTGACCGATGGACGCAGGATGTGGAAGACCATTACGATGTCTTTCTTGGATATTGCAGCAAGAGCCAGGCAACAGCAGCACAAATTCAATTGCACCTTGAGAAGTCAGGCGCGACCGTGCTCAACTGGGCGCTCGACTTCAGGCTAGGAACTTCGATACTCAATGAGATTGAAGCGGCGCGTTCCCGTTGTTCCAGCGGCGTGTTCCTCTTCACGGAGGACGATCCACTTGAGGGATCGGAAGGTGGTGCAGCCCCTCGAGACAACGTTGTATTTGAGGCCGGGTACTTCGTGAGTTCAAAGGGGGCCGAGCGCTGTTTGATCGTTCGCGAGGGACCTGCAAAGATGCCAGCAGACTTGGGCGGCGCAATATACGTGCAACTTCGCAAGGGTGACCCCGTTGAAACCATCGCATCACGCCTAGCGGACTTTGTAGCCTTCTCAAAGGCAGTCGCCCCACCCCATAAATCCTCTCCTTGACCCAGCAGTCGGACGAGCCCGGGGGCGCTGACCGGCCCGCTTGGTTACGCGCTGAGTAGAATTGCGGCATGACCCGTTCCGAACTCATCACCCGGCTGGCTGCACAGTTTCCGCAACTCACCGCCAAAGATGCTGAACTCTCGGCCAAAGCCATCCTGGAGGGGATGAGCGAGGCGCTGGCGCGGGGAGGTCGGATCGAAATTCGCGGGTTCGGCACCTTCGCCCTGAACCACAGGCCGGCGCGAACTGGACGCAATCCGAGCACCGGCGAGACCGTGTCGGTACCGGCGAAATGGCTGCCGCACTTCACGCCGGGGAAGGAACTACGAGAGAGGGTAGAAGCCGGGCGCGATCGGCAGGAGTGGACGCCATGAACGAAGAGCGGGTAGATGCCGTCGCAAGCGTTTTGGCCAAGTGGAATCCGCTGGCTGCTGCGGCACAAGGTGTGGCCGATCCTGACGGATTGCGAGTCGAGGCAGCCGACATCCTCTTCGGGCTGACGCTACGAGGGCGATCCGTGAGAGCGGACGAGTTCGTCGCCAGGGTTGTCAATGACGCGCTTGATCTGAGCATTGTCGCGAAGACCTGCAGCCCGCTTGCGAAGGAAAATGTGGCGATTCTCCAGGAGAAACGGTCCTGACCAGCCGACCGCAAGCGACCTGGTGTGGCGGCTTCCGGTGGCGGACTGCAGGATACCCGCGAAATCCCGGACGGCGTCACGGCCTGCCTGCGGGGAAGAGACGTTCTTTCAGTTTCGACCAGCGCCCTTCCACCTGCTTTCCCTTGACCGCCATGGCCAACGCCTTCTTCTGGCCGACGAGCACCACCAGCCGCTTGCCACGCGTGATGCCCGTATAGATCAAGTTACGCTTGAGCATCATGTAATGCTGGGTCGAGATTGGAATGACCACTACCGGGTACTCCGAGCCCTGCGACTTGTGGATCGTCGTTGCGTAGCAGAGAACCAACTCGTCGAGTTCGCCAAACGGATAGGTGACCACCCGGCCGTCGAACGTTACGGTGAGTTCCTCTTCATCGCGATCGATGCCAGTCACGAAGCCGATGTCGCCATTGAAGACATCCCGGTCGTAGTTGTTCTCGATCTGCATCACCTTGTCGCCAACGCTGAAGCGGTTGCCGAACTTATCGACACTTTGCTCGCCAGGCGGATTCAGAGCCTGCTGCAGTGCCTGATTGATGCCTCGGGCGCCGGTGATTCCCCGGTTCATCGGGCAAAGCACCTGAATGTCGCGAACCGGATCGACGTGGAACTTGCGTGGCAGGCGCGTTCCTACCAGATCGACCACGGTCTGCGCGATCACGTCCGGTTCCTCGGCGGCGACGAGGTAGAAATCCGAGGCTTCTCCTCTATTCGGCAGGCTGGGGAAAACACCCTGGTTGATCTGATGGGCGCTACGCACGATGCGGGAGGTCGCTGCCTGACGGAACACTTCTGTGAGCCGGATGACGGGCACGGCGCCCGAGTCGATGAGATCGGTCAGGAATTGACCGGGACCGACCGAGGGCAGTTGATCCACGTCGCCTACGAGGATCATCGCCGTGGAGGTAGCGACCGCCTTGAGAAGCTGGTTCGCCAGCGGCACGTCGATCATTGAACATTCGTCGGCAACCAGGAGATCACATTCGAGGGGATTGTCCGCATTGCGCTTGAACTGGCCATTGAGCGGATTGACTTCCAGCAAGCGATGGATGGTCTTGGCTTCGAGACCTGTCGATTCGGCTAGGCGCTTGGCCGCCCGTCCGGTGGGCGCACACAGCAGCGGCTTGACGCCCTTGACGGTCATGATGGTCAGAATCGAATTGACCAGGGTGGTCTTGCCGACGCCGGGTCCGCCAGTGATCACCAGGATTTTCGAAGACAGCGCGAGCCGAATGGCTTCCTTCTGGCTGTCGGCCAACTGAATGGAGAGTTTCTGTTCGACCCACGGAATCGCCTTGTCGGCATCGAAACCAGGCAATGTCGATGCCCCGGTCTTGAGGCGCCGGATTTGGGCGGCAATCGACTGTTCGGCGTAGTACAGAGGCGCCAGGAACACGCAGGGCTGACCTTCGACGGTATCGGGGAACAATACCTCGTCGGTGATTTCCTGAGCAATGGCGGTTTCGATGATGGATTCCGGAATGTCGAGCAGTTTCACCGCCAAGGGGACCAGTTCGGCATACGGTAGACCGCAGTGGCCCTGTGCGGAGGCTTCGGTGAGGGCATAGGAAATGCCGGCCTGGGCGCGTAGCGGAGAATCCTTGGCGATGCCGATCTTCTGGGCAATCGTGTCGGCCGACAGGAAGCCGATGCCGCGAATGTCCTGGGCCAAGCGGTAGGGATTCTCGCGAACGATCTCAATGGCACCCTGCCCGTAGGTCTTGAAGATGCGCACCGCACGAGAGGTCGAGACGCCATGCGCGTGCAGAAAGACCATGATGCTGCGAATGATCTTCTGGTCGGCCCAGCCGGACGTGATCTTTCTGGCACGGACTTCGCCGATACCCGGAATTTCACGAAGACGTTCGGGGGATTGCTCGATCACATCGAAAACGGCGGCGCCGAAGGACTTCACCAGTTTGCCGGCGTAAATCGGCCCGATTCCCTTGACCATACCCGATCCAAGGTAGCGTTCGATCCCGGCCAGGGTGGTCGGCGGTGAGATCCGGACGAACACGGCGCGAAACTGGCGGCCATGCTCGCGATCAGTGACCCAGGTCCCGGAAGCGGAAGCGTATTCACCGGGGGAAACGATGGGAGTGTGGCCGATCAGAGTGATCAGTTCTCGCTCACCCTTCACCTTCAGGCGAAGCACACAGAAGCCGTTCTGCTCGTTGTGGAAGGTGACACGTTCAACGAGGCCAGCGAGGCGGTCGAGTTCGGCGGGGGTCGCGTCAGGCATGGCGAACCGCGGTCACGACGCCCCGCGAGCGATTGGCCGCTTTCCTTCTGCTTGCCCTTCCCATTTCTCAGACCTGTTCGGAAATTTCAGCGCGGACGTGACCAGAATGCTGGGTGGCCGTCACAACATCCAACCGGAGTAGCGTCTTCACCTCAATGCAAAGTGCCCGTAGCGTCAACCGCTCCGCAGCACTTCTTGAACTTCTTTCCACTGCCACAAGGACAGGGATCGTTGCGGCCGACCTTTGGCCCGCCGCGGACTACCGGCGCAATATCTTTCTGCCCACCCAGGCGATATTCGTGCGGCACGACTCCGTCAGGCCGGCCGACACGCCTGGCTTTCCAGTAGGCGTGGATGTTTACGAGCGATGCTGTGACTTCGTTCATCCACCTCTCGGCGTCACCGCGTTTCCTGGTCATATCGAGGCCGTCGTCGGTGCCCAAACGCAGGAAAGGGGTGAACCAGGTCGGTTCGCCAACAGCGAGCAAGCTCCACGCCTCGTCGCTGAACTGAAAACCAATAATGAAGCCCTCGCACCACTCGGCCGCACCCCATTGATTGCGGAGAGTGAAAAGAGGTTCGAAGGACGCCGGGTCATCGAGGAACGTCTGGACCACCGTGTTGTACTGCCGCACAACCAGCGATATGATTCGATCGGCTTGTTCCCTGTTCGCGAACCGGACCTCTGCCTGGCCTTCGTGCATGTCCCACAACCACGGTAGCCACTCCGATGCGTGTACGGTGCGTGGGCCGATCACAATCGCGGTCAGGAAACCTTCCAGCGTCGAGACGTCCATTGCCGTGTCCGCGATGGACTCGTCGGCCAGAAACTCGTCGAGTTCGTTGAGTTCGGCGCGGGATAGGGGCTGTTCAAGATCCTTCGCTTCCTGAGCGCCCGCTGGTGGACCAATCACCGAATCAATCCCATCCTCCTCGATGGTGTTCAGCGCTTCGTCCAGCGCCTCGCGGTCGTTTGGAAACGAGTCATCCCAAACGGTGGAGTTCCCATGGTGATCGACCACTTCCAGAATCCAGCCACCTTCGCCGTCTTCGTAAATCTCGATTCGAACCGTCTTGTCATCTCGCGTGACCGACTGGGCGAGTGGGGACAGGTGTGGCGCTTGCTCTGTTTCAGTCATTTCTTGCCTGGGGGCTCTCGTCTCGATGGGATAAAAGGAGTGGGAACATGCTTGAGGGCATCGCGATGCCTCAATAGTACTGCCGGATGTAGCCAAATGCCTTGTCGAACAGTTCCTCGTCGGCGTGCAGCTTATACTTGAACAGCGCCTTTCGGAGGGCCTTCTTGATTTCCCGTTCACCGGAGAGCGTGCCCTGCCAGCCGGGGAAGCGGACCAGCCGCACGATTTCGTCGATGTCGGCGACCACGCGTTCGACGATGATCGGAGTCTCGGCGGTCTTCACTGCATCGAAGAGTTCGGTCAGAGCGGCTTTGCCGCGATCCTCGTCCTCCTCGGGCGGCGTTTCCTTCTCGGCCTGCAACGTTTCCTTGGCGATCTGCAGCAGCTCCTTCAGGAACTGCACGCTGTTGATCTGGCCGGCCTCGAAGCGATCCTTCAGCGCATCCAGCCGTTCCGACAACTGCTTGAACTTCGGGTTGCCCGCGTGCTTCCGCAGCCGCCGGTTCAGCTTGATCTCGATTTCCGTGACCTTCTTCGGGTCGGGGTTCGAGAGCACGGCCTCCAGCAGATCAGCGTCGAGCACCAGCGTATCCAGATCGTCACGCACGGCATCGACATGCACGTTCTGATGGATCAGCTCGATGGTCTTGGCGCCCAGTGAATGCCAGATAAGCTTGCCGAGCCCGCTGGAAGGCTGCACCGACTGGTAGACCTGCGACAGCCACTTGTAGTCTGTCTCGAAGGGCCCCAGTACCGTGTCCGGAGACAGCGCTTCCCAGATCTTGTTGAGCACGCTGAACTCGGCGGCGAAGTTGTCTCGCACCTCGTTGTCCGGCAGGCACTGCTGCGCTGCGATCAGGCCCTCGTAGCCCTGCAGCGCGCGGTCGCAGCCCTGGAAGAACGCCAGGCATTTCTGCATCGCTTCGGGCAGCCTGTCCTTCAGTTCCTGGATGTTGCTGACCACCTGCTTCACGCTCTGGTCGTCGAACTCCAGTGCCGCCGCTACGTCGTCGAAGATGCCCAGGTAATCCACGATCAGGCCGTGGGTCTTCTGCTCGGAGTAGGTGCGGTTCACACGGCAGATCGCCTGCAGCAACGTGTGGTCCCGCAAGGGCTTGTCCAGGTACATCGCCTGCAGGATGGGCGCGTCGAAGCCCGTCAGCAGCTTGGCCGTGACGATGATCAGCTTCAGCGGGTCGGCCGGGTCGCGGAAGCGGTCCAGCAGCCGTTCCTCTTCGTCACGGGTGCGGTCGTACTTCGCGTACTCCGGATGGTCCTTCTTGTCGGACGGCTGCACCGACATCACGATGGCCGTGGCCTCGGGCGGCAGCAGCTTGTCCAGCTCGGCCTTGAACAGCAGGCAGGACTCGCGGTCGAAGGTGACGATCTGGCCCTTGAAGCCGTTGGGCTCCACCTTGGTCTGGAAATGCTCGACGATGTCCTCGCACACCTTGCGGATGCGCTCGGGCGTCTTGACCAGCACGGCCATCTTGGCGGCGGTCTTGGCCAGGTTGTCCTTGTCCAGATCCGACAGGCCGCCGGTCAGGTCCTTGTAGGCGGCGTCCAACGCAGCCTTGTCGATGTGCAGGTCGATCAGCCGGGGCTCGAAGTGCAGCTTCAGCGTCGCACCGTCGCGGATCGACTCCTCGAAGCCGTAGCGGCTCATGTAGCCCTTCTCGTCTTCGTCGGCGCCGAAGGCGTAGAAGGTGTTGCGGTCGGCCCGGTTGATCGGCGTGCCCGTCAGGCCGAACAAGAACGCGTTGGGCAGAGCCTCGCGCATCTTGCGGCCCAGATCGCCTTCCTGCGTTCGGTGGGCCTCGTCCACCAGCGCGATGATGTTGCTGCGCGTGTTCAGCGCCCCGCTGGCCTCGCCAAATTTGAAGATCGTCGTGATGATGATCTTGCGCACGTCCTGCGCCAGCAACTGCTGCAGCTTCTCGCGGCTGTCGGCCTTCTCCAGGTTGGGTATGTCCGCCCCTGTGAAGGTGCCGGTGATCTGGCCGTCGAGATCGATCCGGTCCACCACGATCAGCACGGTGGGGTTCTTCAGGCCGGCATGCATGCGCAGCTTCTGCGCGGCAAACACCATCAGCAGCGACTTGCCCGAGCCCTGAAAGTGCCAGATCAGGCCCTTCCTCGGTTGGCCCGCCAGCACCCGCTCGACGATCTTGTTGGCCGCCTCGTACTGCTGGTAGCGGCAGATGATCTTGATGCGGCGCTTCTTCTTGTCCGTGGCGAACAGGGTGAAGCTGCCGAGGATGTCCAGCACCACATGCGGGCGCAACATGCTCTCGGCTGAGAGCTTGAGGGCCTTCAGCGGGTGGTGCTGGCCGTCTTCGCCATTGCCGTCCAGGTGCCACGGCCCCCAGTCCTTGACCGGCAGGCCGATCGACCCGTAGTGGTAGGCCTTGCCTTCGGTGGCCACCGAGAACACGTTGCAGACGAAGAGCTCGGGAACGAACTTCTCGTAGTCGTCGTGCACCTGCACCGCGCCATCGACCCAACTGATGCACTTCTTGACCGGCGTCTTGGCCTCGATCAGAACCAGCGGCAGACCGTTGACCAGCAGCACCAGATCGGCCCGGCGCTCGGTGGGCCCTACGCGGTGGACGAACTGCTGGGTGACGACGTACTGGTTCTGCTTCGGGTCGTCCAGGTCGATCAGCCGCACTGGCACATGCTCGTTGTTCGCGCCGAAGGGCATGGAGCGCTCGCCCCGCATCCAGGCGGTCATCTCCTCGTTGGCGCGGATCAGGCCG
Organism: Candidatus Accumulibacter similis; assembly: GCA_013347225.1. Classification (NCBI taxonomy): domain Bacteria; kingdom Pseudomonadati; phylum Pseudomonadota; class Betaproteobacteria; genus Candidatus Accumulibacter; species Candidatus Accumulibacter similis. The sequence continues at coordinate 992,309 of CP054595.1, forward strand.
TCCGAGCGCACCGACAGCGCGATGGCGCGCAGCTTGTAGAGCACCTCATCGGCCCGATCGGGTTCGGCGGCGATCTCCGGGTTCAGACGAATCAGCGCGTCGCGCAGCCAGGGTACGACGAGGACTTCCTGAATCTGGCGCGGTACGTCAGCGGGAGCTGCGTAGCGCCACCCCATGCCCTTGGGGCTAGGACCGTAGCTGGACAAGGGTTCCTGGACTGTGTTCGCCGGTATCGCATTGATCGGGCCGGCAAGCAGGTCGCGCACGTAGGCTTCGACCGTGTTCGACTCCGTAAAGGCACTCATCCTTGTGACCCTTCAAAGACCTGATCTCTTAGCCGCCCCGAGACATTGGCGTGCTGCGCCCTCCTTTCGGCAATCGCCGTCAGGCATCGCCGAGTTTCTCTAAGCTCGTTCGCGATCGACATTTGAATAGCGGGCGGTGGGACTCGAATCGGCATCTCACGCACAACTGTCGAGTTCAGTGTGTTGAGACCACTCGTGCTCTTGCCCCTTCCCCGAAAGTAGGCCCGCCCTGCCGGAGAGTTGACGTATTCCAATACGTAAAACGGATCAACATCAGGGTGACAGCGAATTCGGATCAGATGATTCTGGTGTAAGCAGACTGGGAGCTGCTCTTCCCAGATTGCTGCTCTACCCAGGTCATCAATATCCGCATGCCCCTCGACTACAAGGATGTCGTACTTCCGAAGTGCGCACCCGTCGTCCCTGCTATCCACGCCCACTTCTTTCACATCAGACTGATCGATGTGGAAGCGCTGGACATTTGCCACACGCAAGTACGGCAACTGCTTCTCAATTGTTCGACGCTTGGCGTTTATCGTTAGCCCATATTGGACTTCGGCGATGTCGCCGATGGTCTGTAACTTCGCTGCGTCGTCTATTGGACCAGAAAACAACTCGTCAGTCCTGGAGAGCAGGAACGCTTTCAGCGCATCCTCGGCTGCCCTATATGCCTCGCCGCACTCGCGCGCGGCTGACAGGACCTGAACGATTTCGCGTTGCACGTTTGAGTGGGGCAGCGCGAACTCTTGGACCGCCATCGTTTTCCAGTTGATCGTCGGCGAAAGTGACCCCACCGAAATCTCCACCGCCCGATTCATAAACAGATCACTCTGCATGAAGAACGGAAGAAACTCGGGCAGCACGACGTCGGGCTTAGCGCGGAGCACCATCGCGTGTGCTGAACAGATCCCGTCGAATTCAGCAACACCGAGCTTCCGCTGGTACGCCCGGCGGCGGCCAAAGATGATGTCGCCCTTCTTGAACACCAGCTTTGTGGCTTCCACATCGTCCGGCGTGCCCCAGCGGCGAATCTTCAGCGAGTCTGATTCGAGATGTTCCAGGCCTACGTAGTGTTCCATCCCGGACTCGGATGGGTTGTCGATCCGCACATTGACGTTGGTCGTCATCTGATCGAAGCGCCAGATCTTCCAGCCCGGCTTCAAGGTCTTGTTGTCAGACACGCTCGACGTCCTCCGCAATCAGACCGTCCAGCGTTTCCACCAACGCGTCCATCTGCTGCCAGAAGGCACGGCCGTCGTGCTGCCACTGCGCCCAGCCCGAGCGCAGCGATACCGCATCGCCATTGCTGTCGGTGGCGACGGCTGCAGCGATACGCTTCACGTACAGCGGGATCGACAGATTGGCCGAGTTGGCGCCAATCTCGACCAGCGTGGCGACCTTGGTGAAACCGGGCACATCTGCAAACGCGTTGTAGGCAGCCAGGATGCGCTGCTGGTGCGCGGGTGTGAGGAAGCTCTGCGCCCGCTCACGGGTGACCTCGTTCACCGCGTCGATGAAGATCACCTTGCCCTTGCGTGCAGCCGTCTTCTTGCGGTTGCAGATGACGATGCACGACTCCATCGGGGAGTTGTAGAACAGGTTGGGCCCCAGGCCGATGATGGCCTCCACCCAGTCTTGCTCGACCATCTTGGTGCGCATGGCCAGTTCCTCGTTGCGGAACAGCACGCCATGCGGCCAGAGCACGGCGCAGCGCCCCTTGGCGGTGAGGCTGGTCAGGATGTGCTGCTGGAACGCATAGTCGGCGCGGCCCTGCGGCGGCGTGCCCAGCGAGTTGCGCCCCCACTTGTCACTGCTCCACGCCTCGCGGTTCCATTGCTTGATGGAGTACGGCGGGTTGGCCAGGATCACATCGAACTGGCGCAGACGGTCGCCCTTGATGTGCTTGGGGTCGGCCAGGGTGTCGCCGCGGATGATCTCGAAGTCCTCCACGCCGTGCAGGAACAGGTTCATCCGCGCGATCGACGAGGTGATGAGGTTGCGCTCCTGCCCGTAGAGCTTGAGCGTGCGGTACTCACCGCCCGAGCGCTTCACTTCGTCCAGCGCCGAGATCAACATGCCGCCGGTGCCGCAGGTGGGGTCGTAGATCGACTCGCCGGCCTGCGGCGCCAGAAGCTGCGTCATCAGGTGGACGACGGTGCGGTTGGTGTAGAACTCGGCCGCCGTGTGGCCGGAGTCGTCCGCAAACTTCTTGATCAGGTACTCGTAGGCGTTGCCGAGCTCGTCCTCGGGCACGTTGGCCACCGACAGCGTCTGCGTCGAGAAGTGCTCGATCAGGTTCTTCAGCGTTTCGTCGGGCAGGCGTTCGCGGTTGGTCCAGGGGGCGTCGCCGAAGATGCCGTCGAGCAGATCCGGGTTGGCGGTCTCAATGGCGCGCATGGCCTTCTGGATGGCCGCACCGACGTTCTTCGGGGTCTGGCGCACATCATTCCAGTGCGCACCCTCCGGGATCTGGAACCGGTGGTTCTCCGCGAACTGCGCGTAGGAGAAGTCGCCGCCTGAGTTGGCCAGTGCCGCTTGATATTCCTCGTCCCAGACATCTGAGACGCGCTTGTAGAACAGCAGCGGAAAGATGAACTGCTTGTAGTCGCCCGCGTCGATCAAGCCGCGCAGCAGCACGGCGGCGCCCCACAGATAGCTCTCCAGCTCCTGCTGGGTGATGCGTTTGCTTGGGTGACTCACTGCAGCCATCCCCCTTCGGTCATGACCTGCGCGAGGCGCTCTTCGGCTTCGCGGCAGCGGGTCAGCGCCTCCTTGAACGCCGCGATGGCGTCCGGCAGAGGCGGGATGTCGTCCTGTAGCGGCGGCAGGACGTAGCGCGAGATGTTCAGCGTCCAGTCCTCGGCCTTGATCTCGTCGAGGCTGACCACCCGGGCCGCGTCCTGCACATCGGCAAAGCAGCGATACCAGCCGAGGATCTCGCCGGCGTGCTCGGGCTCAAGATAGTTCTGCGCGCGTCCGCGGCGGAACAGGCGCGACGCATCGGCGATCAGCACATTCTTCTTGTGCTTGACCGGCTTGCGCTTGCGCAGGACCAGGATGCTCGCGGCCAGGCCGGTGCCGTAGAAGAGGTTGGGTGCCAGCCCGATCACTGCCTCGATCAGGTCCATCTCCAGCAGCTTCTGCCGGATGCTGCCTTCCACGCCTTTGCGGAACAGGGCGCCCTGGGGCAGCACCACGGCCATCCGGCCGCTCACGTCGGCCATGGACTTGACCATGTGCTGCACCCAGGCGAAGTCACCGCTGAACGAGGGCGGCAGACCGGCAAAGTTGCGGCCGAACGGGTCGCTCGTCCACAGATCCTCGCCCCACTTTTCCAGCGAGAACGGCGGATTGGCGATCACGCAGTCGAAGGTGGCCAGCCGGTCGCCCTCGAAGAAGGCCGGGTTGCGCAGTGTGTCGCCGCGCACCACCTGGAAGTCCTCGATGCCGTGGAGGAACAGGTTCATCCGTGCGATGGACGAAGTGGTGAGGTTCTTCTCCTGCCCGTACAGCTTGCCCCACAGCCGCTTGACGTCGCCGTGCTTGTCCTTCACGTGCTGCACGGCGGCCAGCAGCATGCCCCCGGTGCCACAGGCGGGGTCGTAGATGGTCTCGGCTTCCTTGGGATCGAGCATGTCGATCATCAGCCGCACGACGCTGCGCGGGGTGTAGAACTCGCCGGCCTTCTTGTTGGTGGCGTCGGCGAACTTCTTGATCAGGTATTCGTAGGCGTCGCCAACCAAGTCGGACGCAACGTTGTGGTTGCCGAGCGGGAGCGCGGAAAAATGCTCGATCAGGTCCTTGAGCAGCGCGTCGGACAGCCGTTCCTTGTTCGTCCACTGCGCGTCACCGAACACGCCGTAGAGTGTGTCCGGGTTGGCCTTCTCGATCTCGCGCATCGCGTGCTGCAGGGCTGCGCCGACGTTGGTCGGCTTGTCGCGGACATCCACCCAGTGGCACTCCTGCGGGATCTGAAACCGGTGCGACTCGGGGAACCAGGCCAGTTGCTCGTCGCCCGTCTCATCGACGATCTCTTGGTATTCCTCATCCCAGACATCGCAGATGCGCTTGAAGAACAGCAGCGGGAAGATGTAGGTCTTGAAGTCCGCCGCATCCACTGGGCCGCGCAGGATGTTGGCGGACTCCCAGAGGTGGGATTCCAGTTGCTCGACGGTAACTGTCTGCTTCTGCGCCATTTTTCGCCATTGTTGTTCTTGTGCGGCAGCCATTATCCCATTACGGGGGCCCACTGGATGAGCTTCTTTCGCGTTGGCATCCCTGACGAAAACCAGAGCACACGCCATCGCGAAATCCGCCGACCGCCAATGAATTGTCAAGCGAAAACAATCACTTGAAAAATCCGTACCAAATTTACGAAGTCAGGAGCTTTCAAGAGAAATGGCCCCTAAGAGCCAGAATATGACATTTGTCGGGTAGGCGAAGTCAGGAGGTTCAAACGAAAAACCCCGCAAAACATGGCGTTGAGCGGGGTCTTCGTGGTTGCTGCAGAGAGGTTGCGGCCGGTGTCCTGGCGGAGACGAAGGGATTCGAACCCTTGATGCAGGTTTATGCCCGCATGCTCCCTTAGCAGGGGAGTGCCTTCGACCTCTCGGCCACGTCTCCTAGGACGGCGTGATGATATCGGTTTCACCGCGACCGGTCAAACCCAACTTCGACTTCGGGGGCTTCTCGAGACCGAAGGCCTTGTGCAGTACGCGCACGGCAAGTTCCAGGTACTTCTCCTCGATCACCACCGAAATCTTGATCTCCGAGGTCGAAATCATCTGCAGGTTGATGTTCTCCTTCGCCAGCGCAGCGAACATCCTGCTGGCGACTCCGGGGTGCGAGCGCATGCCCACCCCGACAGCTGAAACCTTGCATGTCGTCGCGTCGCCGTTGACATCGCGTGCCCCAATCTTCTCCTTGACGCCCTCAAGAATCTTTAGTGACTTGCTGAAGTCGTTGCGATTGACGGTGAAGGAGAAGTCGGTGGTCCCGTCACGACCGATGTTCTGGATGATCATGTCGACGTCAATGTTGGCGTCGGCGATCGGTCCGAGGATCTGGTAGGCGATTCCCGGGCGGTCCGGAACGCCGAGGACGGTCAGTTTGGCTTCGTCGCGGTTGAAAGCAATGCCGGAGATGATCGGTTGTTCCATATGGCCCTTTTCCTCAACAGTGATCAGCGTTCCTTCGCCCTCGTCTTCAAAGCTGGAAAGGACACGAAGTTTGACTTTGTACTTGCCGGCGAACTCCACCGAGCGGATTTGCAGCACCTTCGATCCGAGACTGGCCATTTCGAGCATTTCCTCGAAGGTGATCGTGTCCAGCTTCCGGGCTTCCGGGACGACGCGCGGGTCGGTCGTATACACGCCATCCACGTCGGTATAGATCTGGCACTCGTCGGCCTTCATCGCCGCCGCCAGAGCGACCGCCGAGGTGTCGGATCCGCCGCGACCCAGCGTCGTGATGTTGCCATCCTCATCGGCACCCTGAAAACCGGCGACGACGACGACGTTGCCATCGGCCAAGGCCTTGCGGATCCGGCCCTGGTCGATCTTCAGGATGCGCGCCTTGGTGAAGGTGCTGTCGGTCAGGACGCCGACCTGCGAACCGGTGAAACTTTTCGCCTTGATTCCTTCCCCGTGCATCGCCATGGCCAGCAGGGCGATCGTCACCTGTTCTCCGGTGGAAGCGATGACGTCGAGTTCGCGCGGGTCTGGCGACGGGGAGACCTCCTTTGCCAGAGCCAGCAGCCGATTGGTCTCCCCGGCCATCGCCGATGGAACCAGAATGATGTCGTGTCCCTGCGCGCGCCAGCGTGCCACACGCTTGGCGACATTCTTGATGCGTTCCGTCGAACCGACCGACGTGCCGCCGAATTTCTGTACGATCAATGCCATTCGAAATCCTGTTGAACAGTGCCAAAAGGCCTCCATTCTAGGGCAAGGCCAGCCCTGGCAGCAAAAGGGCCGGCGTCAATGCCGACAATGGGCAACTGCTGGATCTGCTGCCTGAATGCTGCTTGCAATTGCGGACGAAATCCTTATAGTGTGGCGTGCGTCATCCCATCCATATGGTATGCAGTTACGGCAGGGGGTCGGGGAGCCTGTTGCCAGGCGTCAACCAATAGCAAGAAAGGACTGTCATGAGCACCGTCAAGGTCGTTGAGCGGGTCGATCCGCGCGAGATTCGTCGCAGGCTGGGGATGAATCAGCAGCAGTTCTGGTCGAAGATCGGCGTTACACAGAGCGGCGGGTCGCGCTACGAGAGCGGTCGCAACATGCCCAAGCCGGTACGCGAGCTCTTGCGCCTGGTGCATGTCGAGCAGATCGACATCCAGCGCATCAAGCGCGAGGACTTCGAGGTCGTCGAGTACCTTAAGGCCGAGGATCCGGACCAGTTCAAGGCCCTCAGGAAGGCGGCAAAAAACAAACTCAAGAAAGCGGCTGCCAAGTCGTCTGCGGACGACCAGGCTGCGACCTAGGCGGCTAGCCATCTGGCGAGCCGATGACCAGCATCTCGCGGGCATGCTGGCGGGTGACTGGCGTGATCTCGATGCCACCGAGCATGCGGGCGATTTCCTCGACCCTTGCCTCGCCATCGAGCACGACGACCCGGCTGCGCAACTGTTGCCGCTCCACTTCCTTGCTGACTTGCCACTGCCAGTGGGCGCGCGCCGCCACTTGGGGCAGGTGGGTCACGCACAGCACCTGCCGTTGATTTCCCAGTTCGCGCAGCAGGCGGCCGACCACTTCGGCGACGCCACCACCGATGCCGACGTCAACCTCGTCGAAGATCAGGGTCGGTACGCTTGCCGCTTGGCTGGTGACGACCTGAATCGCCAGGCTGATGCGCGAAATCTCGCCGCCGGAGGCGACCTTGGCGAGTGCGCGCGCTTCGCTGCCGGCCAGGCCGGCGATGCGAAATTCGACTTGCTCGAGGCCATTGGCGTTGCCTCCCTCGACCGGCAGCAAAGCCACTTCGAATCGTCCGCCGCCGAGGGCTAGCTGCCGCATCACCAGGCTGACTTCGCTGCCGAGTTGGCGTGCTGCGGCCTGGCGGCCGGCGGAAAGCTGCCCGGCAAGCTCTTCATAAGTGGCGCGTGCGGCAGCGGCGCGCGTCGCCAGGCCATCGATGTCGGCGGCCTCGCCCAGCACTGCCAGCCTGTCGAGCCAGCGTTTCAGGAGATCGGGCAGGTCCTCGGGGGCACAGCGGAACTTCCGCGCGCACCCGAGAACGGCATCGAGCCGCCGCTCGACCTCGCCCAGGCGTCGTGGATCCAGATCCACGCGGCCGCCGTAGCGGCGCAGCGCCGAGATCGCTTCGCCAAGTTCGGCCTGGGCGGACCGCACCAGAGATGCCACTTCGGCGATCGCCTCGTCAAACTCTGAAAGGTCGTCGAGTCGATGGCTCACCGCCGCCAGTCGTGCGTCGCAGGCGGCATCACCTTCGGCCAGCGCCTGCAAGGCGAACTGGGCGCCCTCGACGAGGCTTGCGGCATGTGCGAGGCGCTTGTGTTCCTGGTTCAGAAGCGTCCATTCGTCGTTGCAGAAGGCCAGCGTCTGCAATTCACGAACTTGCCACTCAAGCTGTTCCCTTTCGTGCGCCAGCGCCTCGAGATCCTCGCTCGCGGCTGCCAGGGTCGCCCGTGCCGTTCGCCAGTTGCGCCAGGCGGCGGACACTTCCGCCTGCAGAGACTCGAGCCGGGAATGCCCGTCGAGCAAGGCACGCTGCGCATCGCTGCGCAGGAGCGACTGATGCGCGTGCTGGCCATGGATGTCTACCAGCGATTCAGCCACCTCGCGCAGTTGTTGCACCGTCACCGGCGACCCATTCAGGTAGGCACGCGAACGACCGTTGTTGTCGACCACACGCCGCAGCAGCAGGCCTCCCTTGGTGTCGAGATCGTGTGCCAGTAGCCAGGCTGAGGCCTCGGGTGCGGCCGCGAGGTCGAATTCGGCGGTGACTTCGGCGCGGTCGCAGCCGGCACGAATCAAACCGGCGTCGGCGCGCTCGCCGAGGGCGAAGGCGAGCGCGTCGACCAGAATCGACTTGCCGGCACCCGTTTCGCCGGTCAGTGTTCCGAAGCCCGGCTGCAGGTCGAGTTCCAGGCGGTCAACGAGTACGAAGTCGCGGATCGTCAGACGACAGAGCATGGCATTCCCGTTCCGTTGCCGCCCTAGTGTTCCTTCGGCCGCTCGCTCCAGTGCAGCTTCTGGCGGAGCATCGCGAAATAACTGTAGGCCGGTGGGTGCAGCAAGGTGATCGAGTACTCCGATCGTCGAATACGAACGGCATCACCGTTCTTCAGGTCGGCTGTCACCTGCCCGTCGAAGTGGGCGCGTGAGTCGGTTGCGTAGACGATGCGGATTTCGATCTCGTTGCGGTCACCGACGAGTATTGGCCGGTTGGTCAGTGCGTGCGGGCAGAGCGGCACGAGTGCGATCGCCGCCACTCCCGGATGCAGGATGGGCCCGTTGGCCGACAGGGCATAGGCCGTTGAGCCGGTCGAAGTGGCGACGATCAGTCCGTCCGAGCGCAGGTGATAGATGAACTCGCCATCGATGAAGAGCTCGAACTCGATCATCCGCCCGATCGCGCCCTTGTCGACGACGACATCGTTCAGTGCCAGGTTGCAGACAATGCTGCGCCCTTGGCGACTGACTTCGGCATCTAGCAGCATGCGCGTCTCGGGGATGAACCTGCCGTCCAGCAGGTCGTCCATGCACGACAGCATCTCGGTGCGGGCGATATCGGTCATGAAGCCCAGGCGCCCCTGGTTGACGCCGACCAGCGGCACGCGATAACGCGCCAGTTGCCTGGCAGCATTGAGCATGGTTCCGTCCCCACCAACGACAATCGCCAGATCGGAATGCGCTCCGAGCCAGGGAAAGTTGCCGCTCGCCCAGCTTCCCAGCGCCAGATGGGAAACGACGTTGCCGGCGGTTTCCTCTTCGATCAGGACGGTGATGCCGCGCTCGTGCAGGTAGCGTGCCAGCAAGCGGATTGACTCGGCGATCTCCGGACTGTGGTACTTTCCCACCAGCGCGATCGTTCGCGGTGGCGCTGCGTCGTCGGCCGAAGCTTGCGGAAAGGCATTGGTCATGGGCCCGAATTAAACCACAATTCGACTTGTTTCCGCGGCGCACCGCGTCCGCAGCATTTTTTTGTAGAATCCAGACCATGCTCGATGATCGCGCACGAACACTGCTCAAGACACTGATCGAACGTTACATTGCCGAAGGTCAGCCGGTCGGGTCGCGAGCGCTGTCGCGCTATTCCGGCCTTGAGCTGTCGGCCGCGACCGTTCGTAACGTGATGGCCGATCTCGAAGACATCGGTCTCATCGCCAGCCCGCACACTTCAGCGGGCCGGGTGCCGACGGCACGCGGCTACCGCTTCTTTGTCGATAGCCTGTTGACCGTGAAGCCGCTGGACCGGGACAAGCTGCAGGCCATCGAGGGGCAGTTGGCGCCGATGCAACCGCGACAACTGATCAGCAATGCCTCACACCTGCTCTCCGGGTTGACCCACTTCGCAGGCATCGTCATGACACCGCGTCGTCTGACGTTGCGGATTCGCCAGATGGAGTTCGTCAGCCTGTCCGAGCGGCGCGTCCTGCTGATTCTGGTGACGGCCGACGGCGACGTACAGAATCGCCTGCTTTTCACCAACCGTGCGTACGCCCCATCGGAGCTGGTCACCGCGACCAACTACCTGAATCAGCATTTCGTCGGGCACGACTTCGAGCACATCCATTCACGCGTGCGTGATGAACTGAAGGAATTGCGCGGCGACCTGCAGGCGCTGATGGCCGCCGCGCTGACGGCCGGCGACGAGGTGATACGGGGCCCGGGTGAGCGTTATGTGATCTCCGGCGAGCGCAACCTGCTCGAAGTCGAAGAGTTCTCATCGAACATGAAGCGGTTGCGCGAGTTGTTTGACCTCTTCGAACAGCGGACCGCGCTGATGCAGCTGCTCGACCTCTCGCAGCGCGCGGACGGTGTGCAGATTTTCATAGGCGGCGAGTCCGGTCTGGCCCCGCTGGACGAATGCAGCGTCGTCACCGCGCCCTATGAGGTCGATGGCGAGGTGGTCGGCTCGGTAGGCGTCATCGGCCCAACGCGGATGGCCTACGAACGTGTGATACCGATCGTGGACATCACCGCCAAGCTGCTCTCGTCGGCGCTCACCTACCAGGCCAACTGCTGATGCCACGCTATCTCGCCGAACCTGGGTACCGCCACGGTTCGCCGCCACTGACCGCCATCCTGCTGATCAACCTGGGGACGCCGGAAGCGCCGACGAAGGCGGCGGTGCGGCGCTATCTCGGGGAATTCCTCGCCGACCCGCGCGTGGTGGAGATTCCGCGGCCGTTGTGGTGGCTGATCCTGAACGGAATCGTTCTCAACACTCGCCCGGGGCGCTCGGCCGAGAAGTACGCGGCCGTGTGGACGGGCGAAGGGTCGCCGCTGAAGGTCCATGTTGCGCGCCAGGCAACCCTGCTGCGCGGGTTTCTCGGTCAGGCCGGGCACCGCGTCGTGGTCGACTACGCCATGCGCTACGGACAGCCGTCGATCCCGGCAACGCTGTCGCGCCTCAAGGCCGAGGGCTGCAGCCGCATACTCCTGCTGCCGCTGTATCCGCAGTACGCGGCCAGTACGACGGCGAGCGCGGTCGACGCCGTTGCCGGCTGGCTGCGCGCGCTGCGCAACCAGCCGGAAATACGCAGCATCCGAAGTTTCGCTGACCACCCGGGCTACATCGCTGCGCTCGCCGCCAGCGTCCGCGAGCACTGGGCCGCCAACGGCCATCCGGTCGCCTCGTATCGTCTGCTGATGAGCTTTCACGGGCTGCCTCGCTACAGCCTCGACAGGGGCGATCCCTATCACTGCGAATGCCACAAGACCGCTCGCCTGCTTGCCGAAGCGCTTGGTCTCGGCAAGGACGGGCATCTGGTCTGCTTTCAGTCGCGCTTCGGTCGCACCGAATGGCTGCAGCCCTACACTTCGGCGAGCCTGCGCGCGTTGGGCAAGGAGGGCGTGCAGCGGGTCGATGTGATCTGTCCCGGGTTCACGGCGGACTGCCTCGAGACGCTCGAAGAAATGGCCATCGAAGGCAGGAGCGAGTTCCTGCGCGCCGGCGGCAAGGAGTACCACTACATTCCATGCCTCAACGAACGGGATGACTGGATCCGCGCGCTGGCCGACTTGGCAGCCAGCCATCTGCAGGGCTGGCCGACGCGCGAAGCCACCGATGCCGCTGCCCTCGAGCTGAGCGCCTTGCGCGCCCGTGCCCTGGGCGCCAAATCCTGAGAGCTTCCAGCGTCGAGCCTGGAGGCGCCGCTTGGCGCCGACCCAGGAAGGAGGAGGGTGGGGCCGCGATGCGGCCCCACCCTTCGCGGCCGGAGTTGCGGCGAACGGCTAGGGCCCGGCAGGTGCAGGCTCGCCGGCCCGGCCATGCAGCTGACTAGTCCATTGCTTCGTAGAGCGGCAGTGTCAGGAACTCCGGGTAGTCGGGGGTCAGCGACATCCGGTCGAAGATGACGGCCGCCTGATCGTAGGTGGCGGTGTCCTCTCCCTGGGCGCTGACGGTGGCTTTCACCTTGACCAGTTCCTCGGCGATCATTCCGCGCACCATCTCGGCGGTTACCTTGCGCCCGTCGTCGAGGACTCCTTTGGGGGAAACGACCCACTGCCACACCTGCGAACGTGAGATCTCCGCCGTCGCTGCGTCTTCCATCAGGTTGTGGATCGGCACACAGCCATTGCCAGCCAGCCAGCTGCCGAGGTAATGGATGCCGACGTTGATGTTGTTGCGCAAACCGGCTTCGGTGATCGGTTGCGAGGGTTGGAAATCGAGGAAGTCGGCGGCCGTGAAGTTCTCGTCGCGCTGCTTTTCCCATTGGTTCGGTCGGTCTCCGAGCACCTTGCGAAACTCCTCGGCGGCGATGGAGACCAGTCCGGGGTGTGCAACCCAGCCACCGTCGAAGCCGTCGTTGGCGTCGCGCGTCTTGTCGTGGCGGATGCCGGCGAGGGCTTTCTCGTTGGCCACCGGATCATTCTTGATCGGAATCAACGCACTCATTCCGCCCATCGCGGGCGCCCCGCGCTTGTGGCAGATCTTCACCAGTTGCAGCGCGTAGCTGCGCATGAAGGGGACTTCCATCGTGATCGCGCTGCGATTGGCGAGACAGAAGTCCGGGTTCTTCTTGAACTTCTTGATGCAGGAGAAGATGTAGTCCCAGCGGCCGGCGTTGAGTCCCGCCGAGTGCTCGCGGAGTTCGTAGAGGATTTCTTCCATTTCGAAGGTGGCAAGGATCGTCTCGACGAGAACCGTTGCCTTGATGGTTCCCCTCGCCAGACCGATGTGCTCCTGGGCGAGGATGAAGATGTCGTTCCACAGACGTGCCTCGAGGTGCGACTCCATCTTCGGCAGGTAGTAGAAGGGGCCGGCACCACGCGCGATCTGCTCGCGGGCGTTGTGGAAGAAGACCAGGCCAAAGTCGAAGATGCCGCCGGAGACCCGCTGTCCATCGACGGTTACGTGCTTCTCGTCGAGGTGCCAGCCACGTGGGCGGATCTGCAGGGTGGCGATCTTCTCGCTGAGCGCGTACTCCTTGCCGGCCTCGTTGGTGAAGGACAGTTGGCGGCGGATCGCCTTGAAGAGGTTGAGCTGTCCCTGCACCTGATTGTCCCAGTTCGGACTGTTGGAGTCCTCGAAGTCGGTCATGTACGAATCGGCGCCCGAATTGTAGGCGTTGATGATCATCTTCGCTTCCACCGGGCCGGTAATCTCGGTCCGGCGACATGCGAGGGCCGCCGGCAGCGGCGCGATCTTCCAGTCGCCCTCGCGGATGTGCCTCGTTTCCGGGAGAAAGTCCGGCATCTCGCCCGCATCGATCCGCGCCTGGCGGTCACGCCGTGCCTGCAGCAACTCCTGCCGGCGGCCTTCGAAGGTCCGGTGCAACTTGGCCACCAGTGCCAGCGCATCGCGGGTGAGGATGGTTTCGTATCCGGGTCTGATCGGGGCGTTGACTTGCATTCCGGCGGGCAGATCGAGGCTCATTTGGCGGCTCCTGTCGATGGGTTATGATGCAATGCACGAATTCTATTCGACGCGCTGAAGAAAGATAAGATCGAACGAAATCAAAGTATTTTTTACTTCTGGTATTGAATTGACCGATGGACCATCTCAAGCAAATCGAAGCTTTCGTCAATGCGACGACGCGCGGCAGCCTGTCGGCCGCCGCGCGGATAGAGGCGGTGACGCCGGCGGTGATCGGGCGGCGCCTCGATGCCCTTGAAGCCCGTCTTGGCGTCAAGCTGCTGCTGCGCACTACACGCAGGCTGTCGCTGACCTTCGAAGGGCAGGCCTTTCTCGAAGATTGCCAGCGGATTCTCAACGATCTGGCGAACGCCGAGGCGGCGGTGTCACTCGGCGGCGTTCAGGCCAGCGGCCATCTGCGGGTGTCGGCGCCAGCCGGCTTCGGGAGGCGCCACGTCGCGCCGCAGGTGGCGGCGTTCATGCGGGCAAATCCGGAGGTCAGCGTTCGCCTCGATCTCACCGATCGGCTCGTCGACCTGCTGAACGAGGGCGTTGACTGTGCCGTGCGCATCGGCGAGATGGCCGATTCGAGCCTGGCGGTGAGCAAGCTTGGCGAGATGAGGCGGCTGGTCGTCGCCAGCCCGTCATATCTCGCAAGGCACGGGATTCCGGTCACCCCCGCCGATCTTGCGCGACACAACTGTCTTTCACTGGGTCAGCAGCGTGGCTGGGCGTTGCGGCAGACGCCCGCTGGCGAGGTGACGAACCACAAGGTTGCCGGCAGCTTCGAGTGCAACGATGGCGCCGTCCTGCACGAATGGGCGCGGGCCGGCAAGGGCTTGGCATGGCGCTCGATGTGGGAGGTGGGCGACGATCTGCGGCGGGGGGACTTGGTTTCCGTTCTGGACGACTATGCGGCGCCGGCGGTGGGCATCTACGCCGTCTTTCCGCAGTGGCGACATCTTCCCTTGCGTGTCCGCCTGTTCATCGACCATGTCAAGAGGACGTTCGGCGACCCGCAGTACTGGGCGCGGTGAAGAGGTCAGCGCCGGCAGGACGCGCGCGCCGCCCGGGTGCTGGCGCCCACGTTCCTGCGGGCCCGCCGTCGTGGCGATCACCGGCTGCTCTCCGCCGCCTTCTTGGCCGCCCTCAGGAGCGCCTTCCGGGCTTTTTCGGCACGAATGTGCGCCAGCGCTTGCGCCTTGTTGCACTCCTTGCAGTAGGAGTGCAATCCATCCGAGCTGCGCGCATTCCTGTGGAAGTCGGCCACGGACTTTTCCTGCTTGCACTTGACGCAGATCTTGGTTTTCATCGGACCGGTCGAGGGTTCCATCACGAGATCAGAAAGGCGTTCCATAATCAGGATCACTAATGAGCTTCGCGCTGCACCCACCTTCGGCCTTTTTCTGCACGAAGCCGTTTCAGGCGCGCTGCGGGGACCACGTTGAACAACCTCTCTCCGTTGCCGCTGCCGACTCCCGTCGGCAGGCGCCAGCAGCGGCCAGCGATCGGCATTTGACTGTCGGGCGCGGGTTTCGCGGGGCCGCGCCCGCTGATGTCGGATGCCCGAGCCTGGCGCTCGATCGCTCACTTCCACCCGCCGCTGCGGACCACCGTCTGACGACGGTGCGCAGGCGTTCGGGCGGTGATTTATAAGCAATTCTTATGCCATAGAATCGAATTGACTTATTCTTCAGGGCCTTGGGTCGAAGGGCTCCTGCCGTGGGGTGACCGCCGAGGGGCCGCTGTAAAGAATCCTGACAGTCGCTGGCGATGCCGGGGCAAGGGCAGGGGCAGGTGGCCGCCAGGCTGGAGACCGGCTCGCTGGCAGGCGACGGCGGACAGCCGTCGGGCACCTGTCAGTCCGGCACGAAGTGAAGGCGGCGGCGCCTGGCGGTAGATCGGCCGCCAGCCGCTGGCCGGTGCCGGTCTGCTGGTGGCGCCTTGCGGCCGTGGCGGTCGCTGCCACGCATGGCCAGAGTCAGCGTGTGGCAGCGCGCTGGAAGTCGGCTCCTCAGGCGACGGCGGGCGGTGACTCCAGGCGCGCCAGCAGCCCTTCGACGTCGACGTCGTCGATCTGTTCCGGCTGCATGAACTTGCGGGCGTACTCGAGATGAACGCCAGCGCGCAGGAAGAGGGCAAACAACTCGCCGTCGACATGCTCCTCCTGTTGCATCCGACTCATGATGCCCAGCGCCGCCGACAAAGTCTTGCCTGCCTTGTACGGCCGGTCGACCGCTGTCAATGCCTCGAAGATGTCGGCGATGGCCATCATCCGGGCCAGCGGACTCATGTCGTCGCGCCGCAACCGCCGCGGGTAGCCGCTGCCGTCCATCTTCTCGTGATGGCCGCCGGCGATCTCCGGCACCTGCCGCAGATGCTTCGGGAACGGGAGTTGCGAGAGCATGATCAGCGTCTGGACGATGTGCTCGTTGATCTTGTATCGTTCCTCGTCCGTCAACGTGCCACGGCCAACGCACAGGTTGTAGAGTTCGCCGCGGTTGTAGAGGGCTTGCGGTACGCGCATCCGGAACCCCCAGCGGTTGTTCTCGGGCATCTGATCCTGCTCCTGCCGCGGTACGATGTGCTCCGGCTTGTCCGCCAGCAGCGCCTCGACAACCGGCAGCGCCACGGTCTGGGGCACCTTGCGGACACGTTCTTCACGGGCGATGCCGATGCGGTCGTCGAGCGTTCGCAGCCAGGTCCGGGCGCCGATCGTCCGCAGGCGATCGATGTCGTGCTGCGCCATGGACTCGCCGCCTTCGTTGCAGCGGGCGACGAAGGCGAAATCATCGTCCAGTTGCTGCCACGCTGCAAGCAGGCGGCGATGTGCCGCCGCGGGGTCGTCACCGCCAGCGACGGCCCGCAGGCAGTCGATCTCGGCGTCACGCTTGAGGACTTCGAAACGCATCCGTACCTCATGGATGCGGTCGTGAATGGTTTCCAGCTTGGTTGCCTTGTCGACCACGTACTCGGGCGTGGTCACCTTGCCGCAATCATGCAGCCAGGCGGCAACGTGCAATGCTTCGCGGTCATCCTCGCTGAGGCGGAAGTCCCTGTACGGCCCGCTATCGGCGGCACAGGCTGCATCCGCCAGCATTCTCGTCAGTTCCGGGACGCGCGCGCAATGGCCTCCGGTATAGGGGCTCTTGGCATCGATCGCCGCCGCGATGAGCTGGATGAAGGCTTCGAAGAGGTCCTTCTGCGCCTTGATCAGCGCCTTGCTCTCGAGCGATACCGCGGCCGACGCCGAAAGGGCCTTGACGAAGCTCAGGCGGCCGGCATCGGTTGCGCTGTCGCCGAAAAGCATCATCGCACCGACCAGCTCGGAGTTGCGGTTGAGCAACGGCACGGCGATGGCGTATCGGGACTGCATCCACTCCGGGCCGGTCAGGCCAAGGGCTGCACAGTCCTCTGGCCGCAACCTGCCGCTGCGCGCCTCGCGTGCGGCGAGTGCGGTGCCGAGCAGCGGGCCGCCACGTTCGATGGCGACGTTTGCCAGGCCAGCACCGCCGGCTTGTTCCGATTGCTGCAGCGCAGCAGCCGGCTGCAACTCGTTCCCTTCGGCCAGGTAGAGGATGCCGGCATGGGCTCCGGACGTCGTCAGGGTGTCTGACAGGAGGCGCGGCAAAAGGCGATCGAAGTTCTGCTCGGCGGCAACCGCCTGGCTGATGTCGACGAACCGACGGATCGTTCGCTTCATGCCGTCCATCGTCTGCGCCAGTTCGCTCACTTCCTTGATCGATGAATCGAGGACGATCGGCCGCACAAACTCGAAGTGCCGGATCGCCTCGGCTTCATCTGCCAGGCTGGCGAGCGAACGGGACACCGCGTGCGCCAGCCACCAGGTCAATGGCACCGTCAGCAAGAGGACGAGCACCGTGGCAAAGGCCGAGTGGCGCGCCAGGCGCAGCGCACCAGCCAGCAGTTCGTCCTCGGGAATGGCGGTGACGATGTACAGCGGCACCGCACCCTCGAGCAACAGGCGGTCGACCGATGCTCGCCACTCCTTGCCGGCGGCGGTGACGGCCAGCGTTGCCGTCTGCCGGCCCTCCATGTTGCGGACCGCATCGAGCACGGGAACCAGCGCCGGCACGCCGAGTTCGTTGAGCTGCGCCAACGACGCGCGCTCATCGTCGGCAGCGGGCCCGAGCACCATTCGCTCAGGTTGCTCGTAGGCCAGAACCCGGCCCTCGCCGTTGACCATCGCGACGGCAGTGGCCGGCGTCACCTTCTGCCTCGCCAGCGCCTCACCCAGAGTATGCAGCAGGATGTCGGCAGCGACGACGGCGCGCCCGTCGTCGGCCGCGTGGGCCAGCGTCGTGCCCACCCGCTGGCTGGAGAAGAACAGGTAAGGGGGCGTCTCGACGAGGCTGGCCACGTTCCGTGCCTGCGTGAACCATGGCCGCAGGCGCGGGTCATAGGCGGTGACGTAATCGGGGCGGTCGTCCTGCCGCAGCAGCCGCAGCCTGTCGTCGAAGTACATGAAGACGCCGCGTGGTACGGGAGTGGTCCGCTCGATGCTCTGCACGACGTAGCGCGCGCCGCCCGGTGCGCGCGCGCTTTCGCCGGCGCTGCCGTGGCCGATGCGGCCGAGCAGGAAGAAGTCGCCGTTGTCGTAGCCGACGTAGAGCGAGGACAACGCCGGCGAGCTGTCGAGAGCCAGGCGCAGAAACTGCAGACTCTCCAGCCGCTGCACGAGCGATCTGGCCGTGCTGACGCCCTGCTGGCTCAGCAGGCGGGTCGCCATCTGCGCCGGGTCGATGATCAGGCGCATCTCGAGCAGGGCCTCGCGGCTGATGCGTGAGGTCAGGCCGGCCGCCGAGCTCTCCAGCAGTGAACTGCTCAAGCGGTAGCCAATTCCCGCCAGAACGGCGCAGACGGCGACGATCAGGGTCAGGAACAGGGTCGAGATGTGAATGTGCAACGGATAGGGGCGACGCATGTCGATGGGCTCGCAAGAGTTCCGAATCCGGGTGACAGCCGCAGCGCGCTGCGCGGCAGGGGCTGCCTTCTCTGCCGTGCCCCGGCAGCGCGTCCCGGTGTTGGCCGACGCGCCCGACGAGGCTTCGCCGGCTTGTCCAAAGCCTGTACGATACCCGCCTTTCAGGAGTAAAGCATGTCCGGGAAACCAATCGAAGGCGGCAACAGGCAAGCGGATTTCGAGCGCAAGATCGTCGCACCGCAACAGTTCAGCGAGCGCGTCGCCCGCTTGGCGCGGCCGCTGGCATTCACCAACGGCTGTTTCGACGTCCTTCACCGCGGCCATGTCAGCCTCCTCGCCGAAGCGCGTTCGCTTGGCGCGGCGCTCGTCGTCGCGCTCAACTCCGATGCGTCGGTGCGGCGTCTCGGCAAGGGCGACGGGCGACCGGTCAACCCGCTGGCGGACCGCCTGGCGATCATCGCCGCGCTGGAGGCGGTGACTCTGGTGACCTGGTTCGACGAGGATACGCCGCTGCAACGGATCCTCGACTGTCGGCCGGACATCCTGATCAAGGGCGGCGACTGGCCGATCGATCGAATCGTCGGCAATCGCGAGGTGACCGGCTGGGGCGGGCGTGTCTACTCCTTGCCCTTCATCCACCAGACATCGACGACCGGCCTGCTGGAGAAGATCCGACGCCTCTGATGCGCTCGCAGCAGGCTGCTCTCAAGAAACAGAATCGCAGGTATCCGCTTCTTTTGGAGCATCATGCGCGCGATCGGCGGGCTTGGGATGCTCTGGCGATGGTTCCGGCCCGCGGAAGGTTGGCCGTCACCCCGTTAGGGCGCTTTCCCGGGAGAGGCTTCAGCTACCCAGGGCAGCCTTGAGCGAGGCGACATCCTCGGCCGATTCGGCGAGCAGGGTCGCCAGCGCGTCAGGCTCGAAGAACTGGTGCGCGATGCTGCCGTCCGGCACCTCGCAGAAGGCGGCATCGCGCCAGCCGTGCTCGACGTTGGCCAGCCTGTTGGCGACAAAGACCACGTCTGCCAGCGTCGAGATGCTGCTCACCGGGCGGTCGAGCTCGTGCTCCTGTACCACCAGCACCAGCTCCTCGGGCATTCCCATCGCGGCGAGAAGGGCATGCCCGATGTGGTCGTGCCACTGCACCAGCAACTGCTGCAGGTCGCGCGGGTTGGCAACCAGTTCCGGAAAATTCACCGCCCGCGACAGCAGGTAGAAGACGCCAATGTCGTGCACCAGACCGGCGAACAAGGCTTCATCGACATTGACCCGGGTCAACCGGCGCGCCAGGACGCGCGAAAGGGCGGCGACATGCATCGTGTGTTCCCACAGCTGGCGGGACAGGGTCTGGAACGCCGCCATCTTCTTGGAATTCAGCAACTGTTCCATGGCAACGGCGAACGATACCGTGCGCACCGCCTCCATGCCGACGCGGCCAATCGCGCTCCTGATATCGACTATCGCGCGCCCGCTGCGATTGATCGCCGCCGAGTTGGCGAGCCGGATCACCTTGGTGCTCATCAGCGGCTCGGCGGCAACCAGTTGGCCCAGCTCGTCTACGGTCAGCCGGGGATTCTTCAGGGCAGTGCGGACCTGGAAGGTGATGTCGAGAAAGGTCGGGAAGGAAACGACCTCGCCGGACAGGTCTCGAGCGATGTCCTCCAGAATCCTGTAGCTCAATTGGTTGCTCATCGGTGCGTGATCCTCGGTATCGTGTGGGCGGCGCAGCCTCGGCAGGTGCCGGGCGATCGCTGGCGATGGGCTGCGGCCATGCTGCCTGAAAACCATCCTCGGCGGAGCTGTCGCACAACACAGTGCGCATCGCCGGCCGCAGCGGCCGACGAGGCGCCTCAGCCCTTTTGCAGCAGTTCCCTCAGGTTGGCGAATGGCTGCCCGGTTGCCGGTGCCTTCGTCGGCCCACCCGCTGCGCTGACGCCAGCCTGTCGCGCGGCATCGGCATCGAGCTGTCGCGCGTGCTCGTTGTCGTGGCAGTAGAGGCAGAGCAGCTCCCAGTTGCTGCCATCGGCCGGATTGTCGTCGTGGTTGTGGTTGCGGTGGTGAACGGTCAGCTCGCGCAGGTTCCGGTGCGTGAACTCGCGGGCACATCGTCCACATATCCAGGGATAGATCTTCAGTGCCTGCTCGCGATAGCCCGCTTCACGTGCCAGGCGGGCACGCAGCGCATCGGCGATCAGGCGATCGGTCCTTGCCGTCTTGTCATTGCTCATGCTGCATTCTCCTTGTCGTTGCTCGTCGCTCCGGGTTGCCGGCACAGCGTGTTGCCGGTGCTCAGGCATGCGCCGCGATCAGCGGGATGCGCATCTCGCTGGCGCTGATGCCCCCATGCACGCCGAGCATGGCAAAGTGCCGCTCACCCGGAAGCCAGTCCTTGATCGTCCAGTTGTCCTTCATCAACAAGGTGTAGTCGCCGATTCGCGAGCGCAGGCGCGGATGCCAGGGCGGCGGCCCGAACCAGCCGGCAGCGACCAGCTGTTCGCTGACATGGAGGTGAACGGCTCGCGCCAGGTGGCGGCGAACGTAGGCCTCAAACGCCGGTCGGTCCCTGCCGGCGACATAGCAGTAGGCAACCCGGCGCTCGCCGCACAGGGGGCGTTGCAGGAGAGCGGCGAGCTGCGGATGATCGTCGAGCGTGATGACCCTCCTGGGGGGCGAATCGATGAAGCCGTGGTCAGCGGTCACCACCAGCCAGCTGTTGCTGCCGCGCACGTTGTGCAGGAGTTCGGCGAAACCGGTATCGAGTTCTGCCAGCGCACGCTGCGCCTGCCGGCTGTCGCTGCCGTAGTGATGCGACAGGCCGTCGAGCTCGGGGTAATAGGCGTAAATGTAGCGCGGCGAAGCGGTCTCGAGCAGCAACTCGGCAAGGCAGGAATACATCTCGGGCAAGGTGGCGTAGGCAGCCACCTGTGCTCCGCGCGAGTGCCAGGCGTTGAACGGGCTGCCGGCGATGCTGCGCGGCGCGACGACCCAGCACTCGCGTGTCAGCTTCGCGAACAGCGAGGCGTGCGAGAAGAGCTGCGGCGGCAGCTGCTCCGGCGGCACGCGTGATGCTCCCTGGCGTGGGGTCAACGGCAGGATGGCCAGCGTCTGGTCCACCTCCTCGAGGTGCATGTGCCAGCCGGTGAGACCGTGCTGTGCGGGAGCGAGGCCGCTCATTACTGTCGTGATTGCGCTGGCGGTCGTCGAGGGAAAGACCGACGTCAGGCTGCCGAGCAGGTGGCGCTGCAGGTGCTGGCTGGCACGCTGGCGGGTCAGCGTTCTCAGTCCCAGCCCATCGACCAGCAGCAGCAGGATGTTGCGGGCCCCGCCAAGGGTGCCAGCACCGAGTGCCGCCAGCGGTGGATAGCGCCGGTCGTTGCTGCCACAGGCGGTCGCGATGCTCTGCATCAGATTGACCAGGCCGCCGCCTGCGTAGTCGGGAAGTAGCGTCGACCCCATGAGGCGTCATTCTACGCCAAGCGGTCGCTCGCCGACCGCAATCCACCCGGTCAGGCCCGCGGCGCGGCCGGGTTCGCCAGCCAACGGCGACCGGGTGGCGGCTCGCTGATCGGCTAGCCGTTTCCGTCCTCCGCGCTCCCGTTTGTTGCCGCCGCCCTGCCACTGGCGACGAAACGGATGCGGCCATCGCCTGTCTCGCTGCGAATCACCCGTCCCGCGTGCTCGAGTCGGTTGAGGTGGGCGATCGCCTCGCCCATGGCAAACATCGTCTGGTGCGTGTCGAGCTCGCGTGCGAACAGCGTCGGCAACAGGTCGGCAGCGCTGCGCGGGACATGGCAGTGCTCCTCGAGCAGCTGCAGGCGGTCCTCGTGATGTGCGTGCAGGGCATCGACCCGGCCGGCGATACCGTGGAATGGCATGCCGTGCGAGGGAAGCACCAGGGTCGCTGCGGGCAGTTCACGGTAGCGGTCGATCGATTGCAGGTAGTCGGTCAGCGAATCGGCCTCAGGCGTGACGGCGAAGACGCTGATGTTGGTGGAGATCGTCGGCAGCAGCATGTCTCCGGAAATGAGGACACCGAGATCCGGACTGTACAGCGCGGCGTGCTCGGGCGAGTGGCCGTAGCCGACCCGCACTTGCCAGCGCTGCCCGCCGATGATCAGTTCGTCACCATCGAACACGCGCCGGCAGCTGTTCGGCAGGGTTGGCACACCGCGGTTGTAGCCACCGCTGCGGCGCTCGAGCGCCGCGCAGCGTTCCTCGTCGAGCCCATGCGCACGAAACTGGCGCAGCATCGGCGGGTTGCCGTGTCCGCCCACCTCATGCCAGACCGCGTGTGCCGTCAGGTACTCGCCGACCGTCATGCACACCGGTGCAGCGGTTCGCTCCTGCAACCAGGCGGCAAGCCCGAGGTGATCGGGATGGAAGTGGGTGACGATGATGCGCGAAACGCGGCCACCACGGGTGCTGCGGGCGAGCTGTTCAAGGATGGCCAGCCAGCACTCCTTGACCGTATCGAGCGCGAAGCCGGTATCGACGATCGTCCAGCCGGCGCCATCCTCGAGCAGCCAGAGATTGATGTGGTTGAGCGCGAAGGGCAGTGGCATCCGCAGCCAGTGAACTCCCGTTGCGACGGGGAAGATCTCGCAGGCGGCGGGCGGAGCAGGAAAGGGGTAGTCGGGCAGCATCGGCAGGCGGATTGTAAAAAGCTCTGAAATCTATAAACTGCCCAGGTCTGGGCGTGATGCCAGAGGCTGCGCGACTTCGTTTGCGCCGAATTGTACACTTGATCCCCCCGGGAGCGGACCAGCGTTGGAACAGCGCGCAACAGGCAACACCGCCGAGTTGGCTCCGGCCTCCGACAAGCCGCTGCCAGCCGGCTGAATGACGCGCATCCACAAGCCGCTGGATCCGCATTTCGCCGAGCGCGTGCGGGCCAGTTTCGCGCGCCAGCAGGCGATGGCCCTGATCGGTGCCAGCATGCCGGTGATCGAGCCCGGTTACACCGAGATCCATCTGCCGCAGAGCCCGGACATCACGCAGCAGCATGGTTACATTCATGGCGGCGTGGTTGGGATGATCGCCGATTCGGCTGCCGGCTACGCGGCCAGTACGCTGACCGGGGCCGACACCGAGGTGTTGACCGTCGAGTACAAGCTCAATCTGCTGGCACCCGCCGACGGGCAGTTGCTGATCGCCGAAGGATCGGTGGTCCGCTACGGGCGGACCCTGATCGTCACCCGCGCCGAGGTCCTGGCCGTCAATCATGGCCGGAAGAACCTTTGCGCGCTGATGCAGCAGACGATCATCGCCGTCCATGGCCGCAAGGAACAGCCTGGGCAGCGTCCGGCAAGCTGATGCGCGAAGGCCGGAGCACAGCCGCGACGAGTTCGTCCATCACCCCCGCCGCCGTTCCGCGCCGGCCGGACGGCGGCGGAGCGTGGGCGCTGCGGCAGCGGCGTTCGCGCGAACCCCGATCAAGGAGCCAGAGAAATGGAATACCCGAGCCTCAGTTTTGCCCACGGTGAAACGATCGACCTGCTGCGCCGCAGCGTGCGCAGCTTTGCCGCTGGCGAGATCGCGCCACGTGCCGAGGCCATCGACCGCGACAACCTCTTCCCAGCCGCCCTCTGGCGACAGCTGGGCGACATGGGCCTGCTGGGCATCACCGCCGACGAGGAGTATGGCGGTAGCGGCCTCGGTTACCTGGCGCACATCATCGCCATGGAGGAGCTTTCGCGCGCATCGGCGAGCGTCGCGCTGTCCTATGGGGCACATTCCAATCTCTGCGTAAACCAGATCTGCCGCAACGGCACGCCGGCACAGAAGGCCCGCTTCCTGCCGAAGCTGATCTCGGGCGAACACGTCGGCGCCCTGGCGATGTCCGAGGCGAACGCCGGCTCCGACGTCGTCAGCATGCAGCTGCGTGCCGATCGCCGCGGGGACCGCTTCGTTCTCAACGGCGGCAAGATGTGGATCACCAACGGCGGCGATGCCGACACGCTGGTGGTCTACGCCAAGACCGACGTCAATGCCGGTGCGCGCGGCATTACCGCTTTCCTGGTCGAGAAGGGAATGAAGGGCTTCTCCTGCGGTGCCAAGCTGGACAAGCTCGGCATGCGCGGGTCGAATACCTACCCGCTGTTCTTCGACGACTGCGAAGTGCCCGAGGAAAACGTCCTCGGCCAGCCGGATGGCGGCGTCCGCGTGCTGATGAGCGGTCTCGACTACGAACGCGCGGTGCTCGCCGGTGGTCCGCTGGGAATCATGGCGGCTGCAATGGACCTCGTCCTGCCCTACGTGCACGATCGCAGGCAGTTTGGCCAGCCGATCGGCGAGTTCCAGCTGATGCAGGGCAAGATCGCCGACATGTACACCACCTTCAACGTCTGCCGCGCCTACGTCTACGCGGTGGGCGAGGCCTGCGACCGTGGCGAGACGACGCGCAAGGACGCCGCCGGCGCCATCCTCTACGCGGCCGAGAAGGCGACCTGGATGGCCGGCGAGGCGATCCAGGTGCTGGGGGGCAACGGCTACATCAATGACTACCCGGCGGGCCGCCTGTGGCGTGATGCCAAACTGTACGAGATCGGCGCCGGCACCTCGGAGATTCGCCGCATGCTGATCGGCCGGGAGTTGTTCGCCGAGACGCTGTAGGGCATCATCCTGCCTGACGGGCCGGCGCCGTGGCGATCGCCTGCCGCGACGCCCGGGCCGCCCGCCACGTACCTCTGTCCGCATGACACATGATCCGAAGGAATCCGGAAAGCGATGAGCACCAAGCTGAGCATCCTGACCGCCGCCGACGGCGTGCAACTCGAGCACGTACGCCAGTTCATCCGCACCTACGCTGCCTGGCTGGGCGTCGACCTTTCGTTCCAGGACTTCGACCAGGAGATGTCTGCGCTGCCGGGGGCGTACGCGCCACCGGCAGGGCGGCTGTTCTACGCCGAACGCGACGGCGAGCCGGCCGGCTGCGTGGCGATCCGCCCATTCTCGGCAGGACTGTGCGAGCTGAAGCGGCTCTACGTCGAACCACGCCACCGCAGCTACGGTGTCGGTCGCGATCTGACGCTGGCTGCCATCAAGGCAGCGAAGGAGATCGGTTACCGCAAGCTGTTGCTCGATACGCTGCCGGCGATGCGCGTCGCCGTCAAGCTCTACCGCGAACTCGGCTTCAAGGAGACGCCGGCCTACTACCAGACGCCTCTCGAAGGGACGATGTTTCTCGCCCTTGACCTGGAAAACTGGTCGGCAGAGGAGGTTGCGACCGAGAACCTCTTTCACCTCTTCGACTTCAATCGTGCCTGGGCAGATCGCATGCAGCAGATCGACCCGGAGTACTTTCTCAAGCTGTCGCGCCTGCAGACGCCACAGTACCTCTGGATTGGCTGCTCCGATTCGCGGGTTCCGGCGAACGAGATCTGCGGCCTGCTGCCGGGCGAGCTGTTCGTTCATCGCAACGTCGCCAACGTAGTCGTGCACACCGACCTAAACTGCCTGTCGGTCGTCCAGTTCGCGGTCGATGTGCTCAAGGTACGGCACATCATGGTCGTCGGCCACTATGGCTGCGGTGGCGTCAAGGCGGCACTGCGACGTGATCGTGCCGGCCTGGTCGACATCTGGCTGCGACATGTGCGTGACGTGCACGACAAGCACTTGGCGCTGGTGGACGAACTGCCAGCGGAACGGCAGCACGACCGCCTGTGCGAACTCAACGTGCTGGAACAGGTTGCCAACGTCTGCCACACCTTCGTTGTCCAGGATGCCTGGCAACGCGGTCAGCCGGTGACCGTGCACGGCTGGATCTATGGCCTGCACGATGGTCTGCTGCGCGATCTCGGGGTGACCATACATCGCCGCGAAGACGTGCTGACCAACTACACCCTGGCGCTCGAGGCACTGCCCAAGTGAGGAGCGCGTCGTGAGCAGTCTGGCAGAGCGCGCGGCGGCACCGTCGGCGACCTACCTCAAGCTCGTCGCCACCGCCGTGCTCTGGGGTGCCACCTGGATCGCCGGTCGGGTTGCCGTCAGCGAGGCGGCACCGCTGGCTGTGGCCAGCTGGCGCTTCCTCCTCGCCGCGCTGTTGCTCGGCGCTCTGGTCGTCCAGAGAGAAGGCTGGCCGCGCTGGTCGCGCAGCGACTGGCTGACCCTGACGGCGCTCGGCGCCAGCGGCATCTTCCTCTACAACCTGTGCTTCCTCTACGGGCTGCAAGTGATCGAGGCTGGCCGGGGCGCGCTGGTCGTCGCTCTGACGCCGGCCCTGGTCGCCGCCAGCGACTGGCTGTTCTTCGGCGCGCCGATGTCCCCGCTCAAGGCCGCGGGAATCATCGTCGCGATGTTCGGCTGCCTGCTGGTAGTCAGCAACGGCCATCTGCAGCTTCTCGTAAGCGGACAGATCGGCGCCGGCGAATGGCTGATCATCGGCTGCAGCGTGCTGTGGGCGGTCTATACTTTCATCGGCCGCCGCGCCACGCGCTCGTTGTCGCCACTGGCGATGACCTTCGGTGCCAGCCTCACCGGCTGTGCGATGCTGACCAGCGCCGCCCTCCTGCAGGGCTCGCTGTTCAGCCTGGCCGGCACGACCTGGCGCGCCTGGACCTCGATCGCCTTTCTCGGCATTTTCGGTGTGGCGCTGGCCTTTACCTGGTACGCCGCGGCGGTGCGGGAGCTCGGTGCCACGCGCTCGGCGGCGTTCATCAACCTGGTCCCGGTCAGCGCCGTCCTGCTCGGTGCGCTGCTGCTGCACGAGCGGCTCGGGATCGCCGTTCTCGCTGGCGGTTCGTTGGTGATCGTCGGCGTCCTGATGACCAATCACGCCGGTGCGCACCTCGCGACTGGCGCCCACAGCAAGGAGAAGACCGCATGATCTTGACCCAGGAACAGGAAATGATCCGCGACTCGCTGCGCGACTTCGCGCAGGAGCGGCTGGCGCCCTTTGCTGCCGAGTGGGACCGCCACCACACCTTCCCTGCCGAAGCGCTGCGCGAACTGGGCGAACTCGGAGCGCTCGGCATGGTCGTCCCCGAGGAATGGGGCGGCGCCGGCATGGACTACATGTCGCTGGTCCTCGTCCTCGAGGAGATCGCTGCCGGCGACGGCGCCACGTCGACGATCGTCAGTGTGCAGAACTCGCTCGCCTGCGGCATCACGATGAAGTACGGCAGCGACGAACAGAAGGAAAACTGGCTGAAGCCGCTGG
The DNA here is from genome assembly GCA_013347225.1 of Candidatus Accumulibacter similis. Taxonomy (NCBI): domain Bacteria; kingdom Pseudomonadati; phylum Pseudomonadota; class Betaproteobacteria; genus Candidatus Accumulibacter; species Candidatus Accumulibacter similis. The sequence goes on from CP054595.1 coordinate 1,019,766, forward strand.
CGCGTGGCGAGATGCTCGGGTGCTTCTGTCTCACCGAGCCGCATACCGGCTCGGATGCGGCCGCCATCACCACCCGCGCCGACCGCGACGGCGACGACTTCGTCCTCAACGGCGTCAAGCAGTTCATCACCACCGGCAAGTACGCGCAGGTCGCCATCGTCTTTGCGGTCACCGACCGGTCCGCAGGCAAGAAGGGCATCTCGTGCTTCCTGGTGCCGACCGAAACGCCGGGATACATCGTCGCCCGCATCGAGGAGAAGATGGGCCAGCGCGCTTCGGACACGGCGCAGATCCTCTTCGAGAACTGCCGCATCCCGGCCTCCTGCCTGCTCGGCCGGGAGGGCGACGGCTACCGCATCGCGCTGTCCAACCTCGAGGCGGGCCGCATCGGCATCGCTGCCCAGTCGGTCGGCATGGCGCGCGCCGCGTTCGAGGCGGCGGTGCAGTACGCGCGCGAGCGCGAGACCTTCGGCAAGCCGATCATCGAGCACCAGGCAGTCAGCTTCCGCCTCGCCGACATGGCGACGCAGATCGATGCCGCCCGGCTGCTCGTCTGGCGCGCCGCGACCTACAAGGACGCCGGCAGGCCGTGCCTGAAGGAGGCGTCGATGGCCAAGATGTTCGCTTCGGAGATGGCGGAACGGGTCTGCTCGGACGCGATCCAGATTCTTGGCGGTTATGGCTACGTCAGCGATTTTCCGGTCGAGCGGATCTATCGGGACGTGCGTGTCTGCCAGATTTACGAGGGCGCGAACGACATCCAGCGTCTGGTGATCGGCCGCGCCGTCGCCGGCGAATGAGACGAGCGGCTGCCGCCTGCGTCCTGGCACCAATGGCGCCGCAATGGACGAACTGGCCACTGGGTACCTGTCCGGCGGGTTTGGCATCGAGGCCATTCGTGGCGAACCCGGCAGCCTGTCGGCGCCCCTGCCGATCCGCCCCAAGATGGTTCCGCAGAACGGATTCCTGCATGCCGCGACGGCGGCAGTACCAGTACCGCACCACAGCCTGACAGCTCTCGAGGATTCACCATGTCACAACCGATCGACTTCTACTTCGACTTCTCCTCGCCTTATGGCTACCTCGCCTCGGAGAAGATCGATGGGCTTGCCGCCCGCTTCGGGCGCAAGGTGCGGTGGCGACCGATCCTGCTCGGCGTCGTCTTCCGGCAGACCGGTGGTGCGCCGCTGACCCGCATTCCGCTGAAGGGCGAGTACTCGCTGCACGACTTCGCGCGCTCCGCGCGCTTCCTTGGCATCCCCTACGCCCATCCGGAGAACTTCCCGCTGAGCACGCAGCAGGCCGCGCGCGCCTACTACTGGCTGCACGACCAGGATTGCGAGGCGGCACGCGCCTTTGCGCACGCCGTCTTCCGCAGCCTGTACACCGAGGGGCGCGACGTCTCGGAGATCGACGTGGTTCTCGCCATCGCCGCCGAACAGAAGGTCGATCGCACCGCACTGGCCGCCGCGCTCGCGGGCCAGGCGCTGAAGGATCGCCTGAAGGCCGAGTGTGAGGCGGCGATCGCCCGCGGCGTCTTTGGTTCGCCATACATCGTTGTCGATGGCGAACCGTTCTTTGGCGCCGATCGCCTGCCGCAAATCGAGCGCTGGCTGGCCAGCGGAGGCTTCTGATGCCCGTTCTCGACAGCCGGCTCGATGTCCGCAGCGCCGACTTCAAGGCCAGTGTGGCGGCGATGGCCAGGATCGTCGCCGATCTGCGGGCGACGGTCGAGCGGATCGCGCTGGGAGGTCCCGAGGCTGCCAGGCAGAAGCATCTGGCGCGCGGCAAGCTGCTGCCACGCGAGCGGGTCGATGCACTGATCGACCCCGGTTCCGCATTCCTCGAATTGTCGCAGCTCGCCGCCTACGGCATGTACGGTGACGCGCACTCCTTCGAGGTGCCAGCGGCGTCGCTGATCACCGGCATCGGGCGCGTCAATGGTGTCGAGTGCATGATCATTGCCAACGATGCGACGGTGAAGGGGGGCACCTACTACCCGCTGACGGTCAAGAAGCACCTGCGGGCGCAGGAGATCGCCGGCGAGAACCGCCTGCCGTGCATCTACCTGGTCGATTCGGGTGGCGCCTTCCTGCCGATGCAGGATGAAGTCTTTCCCGACCGGGAGCATTTCGGCCGCATCTTCTACAACCAGGCCCGCCTCTCGGCGGCCGGCATTCCGCAGATCGCGGCGGTCCTGGGCTCGTGCACGGCGGGCGGCGCCTACGTGCCGGCGATGTGCGATGAATCGATCATCGTCAAGGAGCAGGGGACGATCTTCCTCGGCGGCCCGCCGCTGGTCAAGGCGGCGACCGGGGAGGTGGTCAGCGCCGAGGATCTCGGTGGCGCAGACGTCCATACCCGCGTCTCGGGAGTCGCCGACCACTATGCCGAGAACGACGCACACGCGCTGGCCATTGCCCGTCGCATCGTTGGCAATCTCAACTGGCAGAAGCGGCCGGCAGTCAGCCTCGGCGAACCACGGCCACCGCTGCATCCCGCCGACGAGCTGTACGGGGTGATTCCGACCGATGCCCGGAAGCCCTTCGACGTGCGCGAGATCATTGCCCGCATCGTCGACGGCTCCGACTTCGACGAGTTCAAGGCGCGTTACGGGATGACCATCGTTTGCGGCCTTGCGCGCCTGTGGGGCTATCCCCTGGGAATCGTCGCCAACAACGGCATCCTGTTCTCCGAGTCGTCACTGAAAGCCGCGCACTTCGTCGAACTGTGCGCGCAACGCGGGGTGCCGCTGCTCTTCCTGCAGAACATCACCGGCTTCATGGTCGGCCGCAAGTACGAGAACGGCGGCATCGCGCGCGACGGGGCGAAGATGGTCACCGCCGTCGCCTGCGCCAATGTGCCGAAGTTCACGGTGGTCATCGGTGGCTCCTTCGGCGCCGGCAATTATGGCATGTGTGGACGTGCCTACTCGCCACGCCTGCTGTGGATGTGGCCGAACGCCCGCATCTCGGTGATGGGCGGCGAGCAGGCGGCGAACGTCCTGGCAACGGTTCGTCGCGATGGCCTCGAGGCTGCCGGCAAGACGTGGAGCGCAGACGATGAGGAGGCCTTCAAGGCGCCGATCCGCGAGCAGTACGAGCGGCAGGGCCACCCCTACTATGCCAGCGCCCGCCTTTGGGACGACGGCGTGATCGACCCTGCCGATACCCGGCGGGTGCTCGGTCTCGGCCTGTCGGCGGCGTTGAACGCCCACCCCGAGCCGACCCGGTTCGGCATTTTCCGCATGTAGGGCCAGGCATGAGCGAGTATCGATCGATCATCACCGAGGTCGATGGCGCCGTCGGCATCCTGACGCTGAACCGTGCACAGCGCCACAACGCCTTCGACGACGAACTGATCACCGAGCTCACCGCGGGCCTGCGGCAACTCGCGGCGGATTCGCGGGTGCGCGTCGTCGTCCTCTCGTCGACCGGCAGGAGCTTCTGCGCCGGTGCCGACCTCAACTGGATGAAGCGGGCCGCCGGCTACACGCCGGAGGAGAACCTGCTCGATGCCAACCGGCTCGCCGATCTGCTGGCGACGCTGAACGAACTGCCGAAGCCGACGATCGCCCGCGTCCAGGGCGCGGCGTACGGCGGCGGTGTCGGGCTGATCGCCGCCTGCGATCTGGCAGTCGGTACCTACGACGCGATCTTCGCCCTCAGTGAGGTCAAGCTGGGCATCGTGCCGGCGGTGATCAGCCCGTACGTGCTGGCGGCGATCGGCGAGCGCTACAGCCGGCGCTACATGCTGACCGCGGAGCGCTTTTCCGCCGCCGAAGCCTACCGCATCGGGTTGTTGCATGAACTCGTCCCGGGCGAGGAGGAACTCGATGACGCGATCGCCGAGATCGTCGAAGCCCTGCTGGCCAACGGACCGAATGCGCAGGCGGAATGCAAGTCGCTGATCCGTGTCGTCGCCGGGCAGCCGATCGATGCCGAGACGATCGCCGAGACGACACAGCGGATCACACGCGTTCGTGCCAGCGACGAGGGAAGGGAAGGCCTGGCCGCCTTCCTTGAGAAGCGGCCGCCCGACTGGCTGGCCGACTGAGATGACGAGGATCCGCGCGGCAGCGTGCCGTGTCAACAGCCTGTCCGGCGCTGCTTGCCGGACAGGCGAACGAGGTGGCTGAATGTTCAGCAAGATTCTGATCGCCAACCGCGGAGAGATCGCCTGCCGCGTGATCCGAACGGCCCGTCGCATGGGGGTGCGTACAGTTGCCGTCTATTCCGAAGCCGACGCCAACGCACGCCATGTCCGTCTCGCCGACGAGGCGGTGTGCATCGGCCCGGCGGCGGCACGCGAGTCCTATCTCCTCGGCGAGCGGATGCTCGAAGCGGCGGCACGCAGCGCCGCGCAGGCGATCCACCCCGGCTATGGCTTCCTGTCGGAGAACGACGCCTTCGCCGAGGCCTGCGTGACCGCCGGCATCAGCTTCATCGGTCCGCCAGCGGCAGCGATCCGCGCCATGGGGTCGAAATCGGCGGCGAAGAACCTGCTGGCGGCAGCCGGCGTGCCGCTGACCCCCGGCTACCACGGCGACGAGCAGGATGCGGACATCCTGCGGCAACAGGCGGATGCGATCGGCTATCCGGTACTGATCAAGGCCACCGCGGGTGGTGGCGGCAAGGGAATGCGGCTGGTCGAACAGCGTGCGGATTTCACTGCCGCCCTCGCCTCGTGCCAGCGTGAGGCGAGCGCCGCCTTCGGCAATGGGCAGGTGCTGATCGAGAAGTACCTGCGTCATTCGCGACACATCGAGATCCAGGTCTTCGCCGACTCGCACGGCAACTGCGTCCATCTCTTCGAGCGCGACTGTTCGGTGCAGCGCCGGCACCAGAAGGTCGTCGAAGAGGCGCCTGCGCCGGGCATGACGGCCGAGCGGCGGGCGGCAATGGGGCGGGCGGCAGTCGATGCGGCACTGGCCGTCGGTTACGTCGGAGCCGGAACCGTCGAGTTCATTGCCAGCGATGCCTTTCCGCAAGCCGGCAGCTTCTACTTCATGGAGATGAACACGCGCCTGCAGGTCGAGCATCCGGTGACCGAGATGATCACCGGACAGGACCTCGTGGAGTGGCAGTTGCGAGTCGCCAGCGGCGAGCGCCTGCCACTGCGCCAGGATCAGCTCGACATTCGCGGCCATGCACTCGAGGCGCGGATCTACGCCGAGAATCCCGAGCAGGAGTTCCTGCCGTCGACCGGTCGCCTGCTGCACCTCGCACGCCCGGCCGAAAGCCTCAACGTGCGGGTGGACACGGGAATCGAGCAGGGCGACGAGATCAGCCCGTTCTACGACCCGATGATCGCCAAGCTGATCGTCTGGGACGTCGACCGGCACGCGGCACTGGCACGCATGCGGCAGGCCCTGGCCGATTACCGCATCGTTGGCGTCAGCACCAACGTCGATTTCCTCTCGCGCCTTGTCGCCTGCCCGGCGTTCGCCAATGCCGATCTCGATACCGGCCTCATCGAACGCAGCCGCAGTTTCCTCTTCCCCGCTCGCGGCGAACCGCCCAGCAGCGTCTTTTTCGTCGCTGCCGTTGCCGGTCTGCTGCGCGAGCACGCTGCTGCGCTTGCCAGGTCGGGCCACTCCGGCGACCCGTGGTCGCCATGGAGTCTGCACGATGGCTGGCGACTCAATCTGCACCCGCGACGCACCTTGAGCTACCGTTTTGCCGGGGTCCGCTACGAGGTGCTGGTCGCCTATGAAACCGATGGCTGGCGGCTGACACTGGGTGGCGAGTCGGTCCTCGCACGCGGCCGCTTTCTCGACAGCGGGCAGTTCGCTGGTCAGTTGGCAGTCGAACTCGATGATCGCCGACTGATCGCGAGCGTCATCGCCGTCAACGAGAAGCAGGAGCAGAGACGTCACGTCTTCCTCGACGGCACGAACTACGTCATCCTGCGCGACGATCCGCTGCATCTCGTCGCCGCCGGTGGTGCCCACGGCGGTGGTCTGACCGCGCCGATGCCGGGCAGGATCGTCGCCTTGCTGGCTGCGCCGGGACAGCGGGTCGAGAAGGGAGTGCCGCTGCTGATCCTCGAAGCGATGAAGATGGAGCACACGATCACCGCGCCGATGAACGGCAGGGTCCGCGCTTTCTGCTACGTCGCCGGCGACCAGGTGGCCGATGGCGCGACGCTCGTGGACTTTGCAGCGGAGGCCTGAGATGCGGTTGCCGGAATCGGTGAAACTGGTCGAGGTCGGCCCGCGTGATGGGCTGCAGAACGAGAGGCAGATCGTCCCGACGGCGGTCAAGGTCGGAATGATCGAGCGCCTCTGCGACGCCGGCCTGCCGGTCATCGAAGCCGGTTCCTTCGTCTCGCCGCAGTGGGTGCCGCAGATGGCGGACAGTGGCGAGGTCCTGCGGGCGGTGCTGGCAAGCCCGCGGCGGCGGCGCGGCGTGTCGTTTCCGGTCCTGACACCGAATCTCAGAGGTTTCGATGCGGCGGTCGAAGCCGGCGCGCGGCAGGTCGCCATCTTCGCTGCGGTCTCGGAATCCTTCTCGCAGAAGAACATCAACTGCAGCGTCAGCGAGAGCCTGAAGCGCTTCGCTGCCGTCGTCGATTCCGCCAGCGCGCTCGATATCCCGGTCCGCGGCTACGTTTCCTGCGTCATCGCCTGCCCCTACGAAGGCCGCATCGCGCCGCAGAAGGTGGCCGCGGTGGCACAGCGACTGTTCGAGATGGGTTGCCACGAGATCTCGCTTGGCGATACGATTGGTGCCGGTACGCCGGTGCGGGTGCAGCAGATGATCGAGGCTTGCGCGGCGGTGGTACCGCTGGACAGGCTGGCGGGGCACTACCACGATACCTACGGGATGGCGATCGCCAACGTCTATGCCTCGCTCGAAGTCGGCATGGCGGTGTTCGACAGCTCGATCGGCGGCCTTGGCGGCTGCCCGTACGCGCCCGGTGCCAGCGGCAACGTGGCGACCGAGGATGTGCTTTTCCTGCTGCAGGGACTGGGGATCGACTCGGGGATGGACATGGATGCTCTGCTGATCGCCAGTGAGTACATCGCGCAGCACCTCGGCCGTCAGCCGGCAGCCAAGGCGGCGCGCGCGCTTCTCAGCAGACGCGGCGGTGACGAATGAGCAACCGGCCTGGCGAGGCACGGTGGCCGCTGATGCAAAGCGTTGCCTCCCCGTGCATCAACGTCTGCCGCATCGACAGCGACAGCGGCTTCTGCCTCGGTTGCTTTCGCACGATCGCGGAGATCAGCTTGTGGAGTCGCGCTTCGACGGCTGAGCGCCTGCAGGTCCTGGTCGCCGTCGAGAGGCGCCGTGCCGAGCACGACCCGCAGGGCTGTGCCGCCGGTGGCGAGTTCCGTGGCGATTGCGAGTGCTGATCGTGAGCGAGCCGGCAGATGACTATCTTTGCGTCGGCATCTGCATGCCGGATCCGGATTCCGGCTATTGCCTGGGTTGCGGCAGGCCGCCGCTACCGGTCTCGCCGGTCACCCAGGGCATCGTCGTGATCGAGGAACGGCGCAGTGCGCGCATCCCCGACGAACTGCCCGACAGCGACAGCGTGCGCCGGCGCTGATGCTTCCCGCCAGCCTGCTGGTCATCGAGCGTGGCTGGCTCTCGTCGAACAGCATTCTCTTCCTCGAGGGCGACCGGGCGGCCGTGATCGACAGCGGCTACGTCACGCACGCGGCACAGACCGTTGCCCTGGTCGACAACGCCCTCGCCGGTCGTCGTCTCTGCCGATTGCTCAACACGCACTCGCACTCCGATCACATCGGTGGCAATGCAGCGCTGACTGCCGCTTTCGGTTGTCGGGTGATCGTCCCGCAGGGGATCGATGCGACGATCGCCGAATGGGACGAGGAAGCGCTCCTGCTGTCGCCGCTGGGCCAGTCGGCGGCGAGGTTTCGCCATGATGCGACGATCGCCGCCGGCGATGAGGTCGAACTGGGCGGGCTGTGCTGGCGGGCGATCGCCGTTCCTGGCCACGACATGGACGCGCTCGCCTTCCACAACCCGGAGCAGCGCCTGCTGATCTCTGGTGATGCGCTGTGGCGCAATGGCTTCGGCGTCATCTTTTCGGAGCTGCTGCGGCATCCCGAGGGCGCCGGCGGCCTGCGGGCAGCGCGCGAGACTCTCGACGAACTGGCACGCCTGCCGATCGATGTCGTGATTCCGGGTCACGGCGCCCCGTTCGTCGAGGTCGGCGACGCCTTCGAGCGCGCCTATCAGCGGCTGGCGGCCTTCGAAGCGGACGTCGAGCTCTTGGCGAGACACGCGCTCAAGGTGATCCTTGCCTTCGCCCTGCTGGAAAGGCGGCGTCTGGAGCGTGCCGAACTACCCGCCTTTCTTGCCCGGCTGAGCTTCTGCCAGAGTGTGAACGCACGTTACCTGCAGCACAGCGATGAAGCGCTGGCGCACTGGCTGGTCAGGGATCTCGTGCGCGCCGGGGCAGTGCGGGAGGTCGAGGGAATGCTGCTGGCCATCTGAACTTCTGGGTCGTAGTGGGCGCGCGCGCGGCACCAGAGCGCGCCCCACGGTCGTGAAACATCCCCTGCGCAGCCAAGCCGCGCCGGTGCTTGCTCGCGTCACCCCGTCGCCGGGTCGTGAAGACTTCCCGGGAGCGTCTCAGCGGCTAGCGGTCTGCGCCAGCTTCTCCTCGATCCTGGCCACCGGAACCGCGCCCGGGATGCGCTCGCCATCGGTGAAGAAGATCGTCGGCGTACCATTGATCGCCAGCTTGCGGCCGATCTCGATGGTCTTCTTGACCGCCGTCGTATCGCAGTCGCCCTTGCCGCCGGGCGCCTTGCCGTCGACCATCCAGTCGTTCCATGCTTTTGCCTTGTCCGCTGCGCACCATATCCGGTTCGACTTGTCGAGTGAGTCCGGCGAGAGGATCGGGTAGAGGAAGGTGTAGATGGTGACGTTGTCGAGCTTCGCGAGATCCTTCGCCAGCTTCTTGCAGTAGCCGCAGTTGGGGTCTTCGAAGGTGGCAAAGACGCGCTTGCCGTCGCCGCGGACCTGCTTCACGGCGAGTGTCAGTGGCAGTTCGGAGAACTTGATGGCGGTGAGCTTTTGCAGTCGCTCGTCGGTGATGTTCTTCATGCTCTTGCCGTCGATCAGCGCGCCGGCAATGATCACCGAGACCTTGTCGTCGGTGTAGAAGATCTGGCCGTCGGCATAGGCTTCATAGAGCCCGAGATAGGGCGTCCTCGTGAGGCTGGTCAGGGGGCGCCCGAGCTTGCTTTCGAGCGACTTCCTGACCGCAGCCTCGTCGGCCAGTGCGGGCAGGCTGAGGGTCGCGGCGAGCACGAGCGGCACGAGTCTCTTGGTGATCAATGGTCTTTCTCCGGTGATGGTCAGTGGTTCAGAATGCGCCGATGGCGTAGCGTACGAGCAGGTTCTTTACGACCGGCAAAGCATTGGTCAGGTTCATTCCGGCGTTGCGGAGCATCCCGAGCCCCGGCAGTGCGGTCCGGAAGAGCTCGTGCAGGGCATGTGTCGTCGTCTGCATCAGCAGCGTCTCCTCGCGCCGTTGCCGCTGGTAGCGCCGCAGGAGACGCGGGTTGCCGACATCCTGCCATTCCGGCACCGCAGCCAGCACGCTGGCCAGGGCGCGTGCATCCTGGAAGCCGAGGTTGATGCCGTGACCCGACAGCGGATGAATTCCGTGCGCTGCGTCGCCAACGAGGGCGACCCGTGGCGCGATGATCTGCGGTACGTGCAGCAGGCGCAAGGGAAAGGCTGCCGCCGGCGTCAGTGGCCGCAATTCACCCAGTTCGCAGTCGCCGGCGGCGGCAACGCGCGCGGCCAGCGCGTCGGCCGGCAGGTCGAGCAGCTGGCGCGCATGTGCTTCCGGCGCAGACCAGACGATCGAGATGCGATCGCCGGCCAGTGGCAGCCAGGCGAGGACCCCGTCGTGCCGAAACCACTGCCGTGCCACGCCGCGGTGTGGGGTCTGGCAGTCGAAATTGGCGACCAGCCCGAGCTCGCCATAATGGGTGTCGCTGGCCCGCAGACCCACCTTGCCGCGCACCCACGAGTCACGTCCGTCGGCAGCGACCAGCAGTCGTGCGCTGATGCGGCGATCGTCACCAAGGGTGAGGGAGGCGGCGCTATCGCCGATCTCGATGGCAGCCGGAAGCGCCGGGCAGAACAGGCTCAGGTTGCCCTGCCGCTTGACCGTCTCCCATAGCTCGCAGGTCATCAATGACGACTCGAGAATCCAGCCGAGCTCGTCAAGCCCTGTTTCGTAAGCAGAGAAATCCAGCTCGGCGCCGCGGTCGCCACGGATCTTCATGGCCGAAATCGCGCGCAGCCGTTCGCCGGGCAGGTGTTTCCAGACGCCGATCTCCTGCAGGAAGCGGCGGTTTGCCGGGGAAATCGCATAGACGCGAGCGTCCCAGCCCTGAACTGCCCGCGGCGGCTGTTGCTCGACGAGTGCCAGCCGCAGGCGACTGTCGCGCAGCGCACACGCGAGGGAAAGGCCTGCCAGGCCACCACCTACGATGAGGACGTCGAAGTCACTGACTGGCATCGGGTTGATCCGGAAAAGGGACGGGCCGCAACTGCGCCATCGCCGAACGCAGCAGCCGGCCAGTATGATGGACAATATGGCGGATGACTCCCGCTGCCAAGCTCACTGATCCAGCCTACCTTCCGGCAATCGTTCGTGCCGAGTTCGACTCGGCGCTCGACGCCCTGCTGGCGCTGACGATACCGCGAGGCGAAGCCATGGATCTGCTGGTCGCGTCCTGGCTGACAGCGGAGCCGGGATGTCTGCTGACCACCATCGACGGTGGCCGCCCGGTCGTCGTGCTGCGCACCGCGGACGGACGCTGGGCCGCGTGCAACGCCTTTCTCCACCATTCCTGCAGCAGCCACGCGGATGCCGAACGTCGCTTGCGCCGATTGCTGCGACGCCAGCAGCGCGGCTGTGTCGCCTGCCTGCCGGCGGCTGTGGTCACGCTCGCCCGCGAGACGACTCGCGCCACCGACTGACCGGCGCCGCGGCGCCAACGATCCGCGCCGGCGCTGCCGAGGCGCGGCAACTCTGGCACGCTCGACGTTCGATCCCGCGGCCGTCGCCGGCGACGGCCGCGGCCGCCGGTCGACCGGACCTAGCCCGGGCTTCCCTTCAGGCACTCGCTCATGAATTTCTTGCGCTCGTCGCCTTTCAGTTGCTTGCTGCCGGCTTCGGCGTTGCAGCTCTTCATCTTGTCCTGTTGCGTTGCCGGCGCCGGCTTGGCGCCAAGGCAGGTGCTCATGAAGCCCTTCCGCTCGTCACCCTTGAGGCCCTTTTCCCCAGCCTCGGCGTTGCACGCCTTCATTTTCTCCTGCTGCGCCTTCTGCGCGGGCGAGGCTTCCTTCTTCTCTTCGACAGCGACCGCGCTGCTGGCGGCAATGGCGAGTGCAACAAGGGCGACGGCTGCTTTCACGGCACTTCTCCTCGTATTGATGGGGAGTGCTGATTAGGCCATTGCTAGAGTTCGCCGTCAAGCAGGGCCTGCTGCTGGCGGTTGATGAAATCACTCATGCTGTCGATGCCGCGTAGTTGCAGGATGCTGTTGCGTACCGCAGCCTCGAGGAGGACGGCGATGTTCCGCCCGGCGGCGACCGGAATCACCACCTTGCGTATGGCAACCCCCAGAATGTCCTGCGTTTGCGCGTCCAGCGGCAGGCGAGGCCCGTCGGCCCGACTGAGCGGGCGCTGCAGATGCACGATCAGCTTCAGTTTCATGCGGCGACGTGAGGCGGTCTCGCCGAAAATGGTGCGAATGTTGAGCAGCCCGAGCCCACGCACTTCTAGGTAGTCACGCAACATGCTCGGACATCGCCCCTCAATGGTCGTCGGTGCGATGCATGCGAGTTCGACGACATCGTCGGCTACCAGCCCGTGACCGCGGGTGATCAGCTCGAGCGCGAGTTCGCTCTTGCCGACGCCCGAGTCGCCGGTGATCAGAACACCCATGCCGAAGACGTCCATCAGTACGCCATGCACCGACGTCGAGCCGGCGAGCCGACGCGAAAGATAGATGCGCAACAGGTCGATCACTGCCGAACAGGGTTTCGGACTGACGAACAACGGTGTCGAAGTCGACTGGCAGGCCTCGCTGATCGCCGGCAGCACCTCGACATCGTCGGCGACGATCAGCGCCGGCGGTCGCGCAGCCATCAATTCCCGTACCTGATTGCGCAGACGTTCTGTGCTGACGCGATTGCCCCAGTCGTTCTCGGCACGGCCGATGACCTGCAGGCGCTCCGGATGGATGAGGTTGAGGTGGCCAACGACCTCGGCACCAAAATAGCCCTGATCCCTGAGCTCGATCTGTCGGTCCACGCCGACGGCCACCACCCAGGTCAGTTTCAGTTTCTCCCGATGGTCCTCGTAGAGCTGGACGACACTGAACTGACGCTGGGCGTTCATGGCCCGGCAGCGAAGATCTGGCGGATGGTTTGCGCGTCGGGAGCCTTGCTCAGCGCTTCGCGACAGCTGCGGTCCGAGAAGTGCTGTGCCAGTTCGGAGAGTATCTGCAGGTGCTGCTCGGTGGCCACCTCGGGAACGAGCAGGATGAACAGCAGCGCCACCGGCTTCCCATCGGGAGAGTCGAAGGGGACCGGAGCGGCCAGCCGGAGGAAGGCTCCCGTGGCGTCCTTCAGGCCCTTGATTCGCCCGTGCGGGATTGCAACGCCCTGCCCAAGCCCGGTCGAACCGAGCTTTTCGCGTGCAAAGAGGCTGTCGAACACCGTGCTGCGCGCAATGCCGATATAGTTCTCGAACAGCAGCCCGACGTGTTCGAAAGCGCGTTTCTTGCTGCTGACGTCGAGGTCGAGAATGATGTTCTCGAGGGGAAGTAGTTGGGTGATATGGCTCATGCGACAAGACCTGAATGACGAACGTGTGCTAGCGGAAAAGGGTACACCCGGACGATCCGGCTAGCGATCGTCCGGCTGTCGACGCGCTGAAGGTCACTCGGCAACGATGTGGTCGGTGATCTTGTTGCCGCGATGATGGTCCTGGAGTTTCTGCTTGTACCTCTGCACCTGACGTTCGAGCTTGTCCACCAGGCCATCGACCGCGGCGTAGAGGTCTTCGTCCACCGATTCGACATAGACATCCTTGCCGGCCAGGTGTACGGTCACTTCTGCCTTCTGCTTCAGCTTGTCCACCGAAAGAATCACGTTGACGTCGATCACGTTGTCGAAGTGGCGGGTGATTCGTTCGAGCTTGCCGGTGACGTAGTCGTGCAGCGCCGGGGTGACCTCGAGGTGGTGTCCACTGACTTGCAGGTTCATGGTGTGGCTCCTTCTTCTAAATGGACTTGCGTAAACTGACCGGCGGGATATTGAGCGACTCACGGTATTTTGCAATTGTTCGCCGTGCGACAACAATGCCCTGCTGACCAAGAACCTCGGATATCTGGCCATCCGAGAGAGGCTTCGTCGGCTCTTCCGTGGCAATCATCTGCTTGATGAGGGCCCGGATCGCCGTTGCCGAGCAGGCTCCGCCGGTTTCGGTACCGACGTGACTGCCAAAGAAATACTTCAACTCGAAGATCCCGCGCGGCGTTGCCATGTACTTCTGTGTCGTGACTCGCGAAATGGTCGACTCATGCAACCCCAGCGTTTCGGCGATCTCGCGCAGCACGAGAGGCCGCATGGCGACTTCGCCATGTTCGAGGAATTGGCGCTGCCGTTCGACAATAGCCTGCGCCACTCGCAGGATGGTGTCAAACCGTTGCTGTACATTTCGGATCAGCCAGCGCGCTTCCTGCAACTGAACGGACAGGCCCGAACCGCGCTGGCGGGAAAGAATCTGGGCGTACAGGCTGTTGATCCGCAGGCGTGGAAAGGCGTCGGCATTGACGCTGGCCGACCATTGTCCCCGCACCTTGCGCACGACGACATCCGGCACGATGTAGCGCGTCTCCGTGCTGGCATAGGCGGCGCCGGGGCGCGGGTTGAGACTGCAGATCAGCAGGTGGGCCGCGCGCAGGGCTTCGTCGTCGGCGCCGGTCTGCTTCTTCAGGCGTGCGAAGTCATGGCTGGCCAGCAGGTCGAGGTGCTGCAGGACGATTTCCTGTGCCAGACTGCTGGTCCCGGTCGGCGGCATGGCCATCAGCTGCAGAGCCAGACACTCCTGGGCACTGCGTGCACCGACGCCTGTCGGGTCGAGGTTCTGCAGGTACCGGAGCGCGATCTGCAGGTCCTCGAGGCCGACATCGAGTTCGTCGGGCATGGCCTGCGCAATCTCCTCGAGCGGTTGCGACAGGTAGCCGTCGTCGTCAAGGGCGTCGATCAGATAGCCCACCAGAGCGCGGTCTCGCTCGGAGATCGAGGTGAGGGCAAGCTGCCACAGGAGATGGTCGCGCAGCGAGACGGTCGCTGCCTGCACGTCCTGATAGTCGTTGTCTCCGTCATCGTCACCGTCGAACGAGCCGGCAGAGCCGCCGCTGCCGAAGTGCTCGTCGGGCCAGCCGTCGTCGTCGCCGGCGACCGGTCCCGACGACGGCTCGGCGCTCGGCTCGCTCTCCTGGAAATCACCGTCGGCGCGGTCATCCGGCAGCGCCGGCGGCTGCACGTACTCCTCTGCCCGCTCGAGCAGCGGGTTCTCCTGCAGAAACTTCTCCAGCTCATGCTCGAGTTCGACCGTCGACAACTGCAGGAGCCGAATCGACTGCTGCAGTTGTGGGGTCAACGCAAGATGCTGGGTTAGCTTGAGCGTTAGGGATGGTTTCATGTGCGGAACCGGGTGAGCCACCGTACCGGCACGGTAGACTGCCCGTCTGGTTCTCTGATCATCACCGAAGGGCTGTCGCGATTAGAGGCGGAAGTTCTCGCCCAGGTACACCTTGCGGACGTTTTCATTATAAATGATTTCGTCCGGACGACCGGCGGCGAGGACGCTTCCCTCGTTGATGATGTAGGCGTGGTCGCAAATGCCCAGCGTCTCGCGAACGTTGTGGTCGGTGATGAGGACGCCGATGCCGCGCTCCTTCAGGAAGCGGATGATGCGCTGGATGTCCAGTACCGCGATCGGATCGACCCCGGCGAAGGGTTCGTCGAGGAGGATGAAACGTGGTTCGGTGGCCAGCGCGCGAGCGATTTCAACCCGTCGCCGCTCGCCACCGGAGAGCGACGTCGCCGGGTTCGCGCGCAGGTGGCCGATGTGCAGTTCCTCGAGCAGGAGTTCGCTGCGTTCCTCAATCTGGATGGCGGGCAGCCGCTGCAGTTCGAGGACGGCACGGATGTTCTCGCTGACCGTCAGTTTGCGGAAGACCGAGGCTTCCTGCGGCAGATACGAGACACCGAGTCGGGCACGCTTGTGGATCGGCAGGTGCGTCAGCTCGACGTCATCGAGACGCACCTCGCCGCCATCGCAGGCGACGAGACCGACCACCATGTAGAAGCAGGTGGTCTTGCCTGCGCCATTCGGGCCGAGGAGGCCGACGACCTCGCCGCTCGTCACCTCGAACGAAACGTCATGCACAACGGTGCGCGCCTTGTAGCGCTTGTTGAGCATGATCGTGGACAGGGTGCTCTGTTTTGCTGACATGTTCACTCGTCGTCAGGGGCGGCACGCAGTACGCGCCGAATGGTCTCGGCGGAGAATCCCCGGCCCGCGAGAAAGCGCATCTGCCGCGCCCGCTCTGCCGCATCGCCGGGAGCGGCTGGCTGCTGTCCGAAGCGTCGCGCCCAGACGCGCCGTGCTCGTGTCAGCTCATCCTCGGTGCCCGTCAGTGCGGCACGGACGAGTTCTTCGGCAATTCCCTTCGCCCGGAGTTCATGCGCCAGTCGATCGTCGCCGAAGCGCTGGGCACGCGCCCTGAGTCGGCTGCTGGCGTAACGGCAATCGGATTGCAGGCCGCTGCTGCCCAGATCGTCGAGCACTGCCGCGAGCTCCTGCGGACCCTCCGCCTGCGGGGCGAGCTTGTCGATCAACTCCCGGCGCGTGTGCTCACGACGCGCCAGCAGGCGCAGCGCCCGGTCGCGCAGCGCGTCTGCCATCAACCGGCGCTCAGGCGGTGGCGACACTGGTTCCCGGCGACGGTACCTTCACCGCGGCGCGAATGCGGCTCTCGATCTCCTGCGCCACGTCGGGCTTGCTCTTGAGGTATTCGCGGGCGTTGTCCTTGCCCTGGCCGATCTTCTCGCCATTGTAGGAATACCACGAGCCGGACTTCTCGACCAGCTTGTGCAGCACTCCGAGCTCGACGATTTCACCTTCGCGCGAAGTCCCCTCGCCATAGAGGATGTCGAAGATGGCTTCCCGGAATGGTGGCGCGACCTTGTTCTTCACCACCTTGACCCGGGTCTCGTTGCCGATCACCTCATCGCCCTTCTTGATGCTGCCAATGCGCCGGATGTCGAGTCGCACCGAAGCGTAGAACTTGAGGGCGTTGCCACCGGTAGTCGTTTCCGGGCTGCCGAACATGACGCCGATCTTCATCCGGATCTGGTTGATGAAGATCACCAGGGTATTGGTGCGGTTGATGTTGGCCGTCAGCTTGCGCAGCGCCTGGCTCATCAGCCTCGCCTGCAGCCCGGGCAGCGAGTCGCCCATGTCGCCTTCGATTTCGGCCTTGGGAACCAGCGCCGCGACTGAATCGATCACCACCACGTCCACGCTGGCCGACCGCACCAGCATGTCGGCGATTTCGAGTGCCTGTTCCCCGGTGTCAGGCTGCGAGATCAGCAACTCGTCGAGCTTGACGCCGAGTTTCTGCGCGTAACCGGGATCGAGCGCATGCTCGGCATCGACGAAGGCCGCCGTGCCACCCATCTTCTGCATCTCGGCGATCACCTGCAGCGTCAGCGTCGTCTTGCCCGATGATTCCGGTCCATAGATTTCTACCACACGGCCACGCGGCAGGCCGCCAATGCCCAGCGCGATGTCCAGCCCGAGAGAACCGGTCGACACCACCGGGATGTCGGTGACCACGCTCCCCTCACCCATGCGCATGATCGAACCCTTGCCAAACTGCTTTTCGATCTGCGCCAGCGCCACAGCCAGAGCCTTCGACTTGTTGTCGTCCATTGTCGCCTGTCCTTGATCTTGATTGACGGGAATTATCCCACGTTCGGCGGCGCTGCAGATGCCGCCGCCGACCCGTTCAATATACTGCATTTACATACAGTATGAAAGTATCTGGACGGATCGTCGCCGGGGGTGGCGCCGGCATTGTGCCGGTCAGTGCGCCGGCCGCCGGCGGTCCTGCTGCATGTCGGTCAGAACCAGCAACTCGCGCACGGCGGTGATGTCGAAGCCCCTGCGTTCGCCCTTGCGATTGTCGCGCAGAAGCTTGTCCAGGTAGGACAGGCACTCCGGCGAGTCCCAGAGACGAAGCAGCTCGCGCCTGATGTGCGTCATCCCGCCAATGGTCGGCAGACGCGACAGGATGTGTTCGATCGGCATCCGTGCCAACTCACTGCTCGCCGGTATGGGCACTGCCAATCCTTCGGCTGCCTGCCAGCTGGGCGCGGCGACGTTGAAAAGGCCCGTGAGCTTCAGGGCCAGTGACTCGAAGGCCGTCTGTTCGTTGCCCTGCCGATAGACCTCGAGCAGTTTGAGCCAGGGTGTGACTGCCGCCTCCGGTTGCTGTGCGATGAACTCCTCGAGGGCGCGCTGAGCTCCCTTGGTGCGGCCGAAGGAGAGCATGATCTCGGCGAGTTCGACGACTGCCGTCACCTCATCGCCGGCTTCGCGAAGCGGTAACGCGGCCGCGTGGCTACTGCCGTCGTCGCGGGACAGCAGGCTGTCGGCGGGGGTGGCGGTCGCACCGCCGGGCTTCGTTCGGCTGCCATCATCGGCGACCTGCAATTCCCAGCGGGACTCGTCGGCGGGCACCTCAGGCAGCGCGGCGGCGGTTGCAAGCGCCGCGGTCGACGATGGCATCACCGAGCGCCGTCGCAGGAACCAGGCGAGAGCGGCTATCGACCCCAGGAGCACGCTCGCCTCGAACCACCAGTCGGGCTCGCTCGCTGCCGCTGCGTGCGATGCCGGTGGACTTACCGCTGCCGGAGCCGCAACCGCTCGCGCCGGACTGTCGCTGTCGGCCGCCGCTGCCGCAGGCGGCGCGGCGGCCGGCAACGGCAGCGGTGCCTCTGCACTTTTTCTGTGCAATGCCTCGAGGGTGCTTTCGAGCTGCCGTATCTGCAGTGCGATCGCCAACTGCTGCGCCGCCTGCGTATGCAGGGCCGACAGCAGCTGATATTCGATGCGCAACATGGCGCGCTGGCTCTCGCTGCTCTTGCCGAGCAGTTCGGTCGACAGCCGGGTGCTCAGACGCAAGGGATGCTCGTCGCCCGGAAGGGCTTTCGCAACTTCGTCCTCGCCCGACAGCAGGAGGCGGTCTGCGGTCCTGCCGGTGGCGGTCGTCCGGCGAGACGGCTCGCGTGGCAGCGCTGACGGCGGCGCAACTGCCGCGGCGGCTGCTGTTGCCGGGCGGCCGGGCGACCCCTCGGCAGCGGCACGTGTCGGCGGCGGTGTTGTTGCCAGGGGCGATGCAGGCAGTTGCCGATCACCGGTCGGTGGCCGGACGAGGGTCGGCGGCTGTGCCCGGCGATTCGGTGGGTCGATGAGCAGTACGTAGTTGCGGCCGCCTTCGGCGCCACAACCGATCCGCACATGGACCTGCAGAAGCGGATCATTGATCGTCTGCTCGGAGGAGATTCGCAGCTGCAAGCGGCCTTCGTTTTCCTCGACCGTCAGGCGAGCGTTGCGCAGGGTCGGCAGGTCGCCTTCGCCAGTTGGAGCGAGGCGGAAACACTCCGCCAGCATCCTTCTCCCGTCGCTGGCTCCGCCCGCAATCTGGACGACCGCCTCGAAGCGCGAACCGAGCGTCGACAGCACCGTCATCTTGCCCAAAGTGGCGGCCTGTGCGGCGCCAGCGGACCAGACGGGCAGCGGCAGGAGTACCACAGCCACCACAGCAGCACGAAGATTGGCGATTCTGGGCAGCATCGGTGACAGGTCGGGCGCTTTTAAGTGGCTCATTCTATTACACGGCGGAGAGCTGTGCCGAGAATCTGTCGGCCCACGCACGGCGGCGAGGCGGACTGCTGCCGACGCGCCGGGCAACGCGTGCAACCAGCGGCCGGATTCGTCGCCTGCTGGTGACGATTTCGTCGCCGGCGCTCAGACGCTGCGCGCGCCGATCCGTGGCAGGAGCCCGCACAGCGCATGTTCGACCGATTGCGCACGCACGGCGCGGCGATCGCCCGCAAAATGGCGCGTTGCGGTGAACAGCTGCGCATCGGCGCGGGCCCAGGCGAAACAGACGGTGCCGACCGGCTTCTCCGCCGTACCGCCGTCGGGGCCGGCAATGCCGGTGACCGCGATTGCCCAGTCCGCCGGGCTGCGCGCCAGGGCACCGAGAGCCATGGCCGCGGCGGTCGCCTCGCTGACCGCGCCGTGGCTGGCGAGCGTGTCGCCGCCGACGCCGAGCAACTCGGTCTTCGCCTCGTTCGAGTAGCTGATGAAGCCCCGGTCGAACCAGCGCGAGCTGCCAGCGACCGCCGTGATGCACTGACCCAGCCAGCCACCGGTGCACGATTCAGCGGTCGTCAGGCGCTCGCCAGCCTGCAGCAGCAGGCGGCCGACCTCTGCCGCCACTGCCTCCAGTGCCACCTGCTCGGGGTCCCTCACGGCAGCGCGAAGCGCAGGATGGCCAGGACCAGCAGCGTGTAGCCCGCCGCCACCAGGTCGTCGCACATCACGCCGAAGCCGTTCTTGACCTGCTGGTCGAAATAACGCGCTGGCTGCGGCTTGACGATGTCGAAGAAGCGGAACAGGCAGAAGGCGGTGGTCTGCCACAGCCAGTGTCCCGGGCAGAACAGCAGCACGAGCCAGAAGGGAACGATCTCGTCCCAGACAATGCTGCCATGGTCGACGACGCCAAGATCGACGCCGGTCCGATGTACGGCCAACGCGCCGCCGACGAAAGCGAACGACAGGAAGAGCAGAATCTGCAGTTCGTTCATCGACTGGCCGAGGAGCGGGTACGAAAGCCACGCGAACAGGGTGCCGACGGTTCCGGGGGCACGCGGCGACAGCCCGCTGCCGAAGCCACACGCAACCAGATGTGCCGGATGCGCGAACAGGAAACGGATCGACGGCGGGCTAGGCAAAGTGATCGAATCCCCTGGCCGCAAAATCAACCGGTTGTCCGCCTGCATCCACCACTCTCACTTCGCCGACCGGAGCGGCAAGGATGCTGCCACATCGCCAGAGCGGCAACTCCAGCTCGCCAGCGAGGGCCGCCAGCTCGTCGCGTCTGTCGACTGCGGCCGTGAAGAGAATTTCGTAGTCGTCACCGCCCGCCAGTTGGCAGTGGCGAGCCAGTAGCGGCTCAATCCCTCTCGGTAACGGTGGCAAGCGAGCGAGCGAGATCTCGGCGCCGACCTGCGACTGCTTGACGACATGGCACAGGTCGGCGAGCAGGCCATCCGAGACGTCGATCGCGGCGTGCGCCAGGTCGCGCAGGCGAATGCCAAGTTCCACGCGTGGCAAAGGCTGCTGCAACGCGGTGACGCAGGTTTCGCGCAGCGCCTCGCCGAGGTGTGCCCGCCCTTGCAGGTGAGCGAGGCCGAGCGCAGCCAGTCCGGTCTGGCCCGAGAGCCAGAGATCGTCACCCGGCAAGGCGCGGTCACGCCGCAGCGCCTTGGTCGGCGGGAGTTCGCCAATCGCCGTCAGACAGAGGTTGCGTGGCCCCCGTGTCGTATCGCCGCCGACCACGTCGACCGCATGGCGGCCGGCGCAGGCGAACAGGCCGGCAGCGAAGCGCGCGACCCATGACTCGTCGTCCGTCGGCAGGCTGCCGGCGAGGAGAGCCCAGCGTGGGCGCGCCCCCATCGCCGCAAGGTCCGACAGACTGACCGCCAGTGTCTTCCAGCCGAGCGCGCCGGGGTCGGTGTCGGGCAGGAAATGCGTGCCCTCGACCAGCATGTCCGTAGTAACCGCCAGCAGCATACCCTCGCTCGGGACGAGCAGCGCGCAATCGTCACCGGGTCCAAGCAATGCCTGCGGCGTCGGCCGGGTGAAATGACGCCGGATCAGCTCGAACTCGCTGGGCATCCTGCTCCCGCATCGCGCCTTGCAGGGCAACCGGAGTGGCGGTTCATCGGCTCGTGCGCGCGGCTGGACGGCCGGCCGCGACCTCGGTCGGACGCAGGCGGACGGCCAGCTTGTCCAGCACGCCGTTGACGTATTTGTGGCCGTCGGTTCCACCAAAGCTTTTCGCCAGTTCGATGGATTCGTTGATCACCACCCGATAGGGTGTCTGCGGATGGTTCCTCAACTCGAATGCACCGGCAAGAAGCACACAGCCCTCCACTGGCGACAGATCGCCAAAGGGACGGTCGAGGCAGGGCTGCAGTTGTTCCTGCAGGGCCTGGTGCTGAGCGAGGACGCCACGCAGCAGGCCGACCAAGAAGTCGTGGTCGGCCTTCTCGAAGCCCTCGCTGTCACGCAGGTTCGCTTCGATCGCCGCTTCGTCGCTGCCGCTGACCTGCCACTGGTAGAGGCCCTGCAGGACGAACTCGCGTGCGCGCCTCCTTGGCGTGACGGGTCTTGCCTTGCCGCCTGCCCTTGGCGATGGTGCTGCAGTCATTGCGTGTGCTCCCGGACCAGCCGCAGCAGATTGGCCATCTCGACCGCTGCCCGGGCGCAGTCGATGCCCTTCAGATGCATTCGGGCTACCGCCTGATCGTCATCCTCACAGGTCAGGATGCCATTCGCGACCGGCACGCCACTGGCCAGCTGAACCTCCATCAACGCCCGGCAGGAATCGTTGGCGACGATCTCGAAGTGGTACGTCTCGCCGCGGATGACAGCGCCGAGCGCGATCAGGGCTTCGTAACGCGCGCTGCGCGCCATCGTCTGCAGGGCGAGGGGGAGCTCGAGGGCCCCGGGAACGGTGGCAACGGTGATCGCCGCCTCGGCAACACCGAGACGCACAAGTTCGCTGGTACAGGCACTGAGCAGACCCTCGCCAATGTCCTGGTTGAAGCGGCTCATGACGACGGCGACGGTCAGCCCGGTGCCGTCGAGCGTCGGCTGGTACTCGCGAATGCGGCTGCCGTTGGTCAGCGGGCGAATGCTGCTTGGTCGGTTCGGGGTTCCCATCAGAGCCTTTCGAGGTCGTGCTGCGTGGCCACGTGTCCAGTGACTTCGAGACCGAAACCGGTCATGCTCGGCATGCGGCGCGGGCTCGAGAGGAGCTTCATCTTGCCCACTCCCAGGTCGCGCAGGATCTGTGCGCCAATGCCGTAGATGCGCGGATCCCAGCGGGTGGCGGGTCGGCGGGTGGCGGCCGGTTCGCGCAGGATCGACAACAGATCCTGGCCGCTCTCGGGGCGATGCAGGAGGACGATGACTCCCGCCTCGACGCGCGCCAGCGCCGCCTGCGCGACGCTCAGGGGGAAGCTGTGGCGACCGCCACCGGGGTCGAGGAAGTCGACCACCGAAAGCGGCTCGTGCACCCGCACCAGGGTCTCCCTGTCCGGACGGATCTCGCCCTTGCTCAACACGAGGTGTACCTCGTCTGACGTGCAGTCGGTGTAGGCATGCAGGGTGAATTCGCCATGTGCCGATTGCACCGTCTTCGACAGCGCCCGCTCGACCAGTGTCTCATGCCGGCTGCGGTAGTGGATGAGGTCGGCGATGGTGCCGATCCTGAGGCTGTGCTCACGGGCAAAGCCGACGAGGTCACCGAACCTCGCCATGCTGCCGTCTTCCTTGAGGATCTCGCAGATCACTGCTGCCGGCTCGAGGCCCGCCAGCAGGGCGAGGTCGCATCCGGCCTCGGTATGGCCGGCTCGCACCAGCACGCCACCAGTCCTGGCCATGATGGGGAAGACATGGCCGGGCTGGACGATGTCGTCCGGACAAGCGTTTCTCGCCACCGCCGCCTTGATGGTCAGCGCGCGGTCCTGCGCCGAGATGCCGGTGGTCACTCCGGCCGCCGCTTCGATCGACACCGTGAACGCCGTACTGTACGGGCTCTTGTTTTCGCGCGTCATCTGCGTCAGCCCGAGTTGGCGGCAGCGTGCCTCGGTGAGCGTCAGGCAGATCAGTCCGCGGCCAAAGCGCGCCATGAAGTTGATCGCCTCCGGCGTGACGTGTTCGGCAGCCAGAATCAGATCTCCCTCGTTCTCGCGATCCTCCTCGTCGACCAGAACAACCATGCGCCCGCTGCGCATCTCGACGATAACCTCCTCGATCGGCGATACATCTGCCGAAGGGCTTTGTGGTGCCATCAGTAACTCCTTGACGTCGAATCGGCAACACCTGCGCCATGACGACGCTCCAGCAGCAGGCTTCTCGGGACGGGACCCTGCACGCGCCGCGCATGACGCCTTGCCGATCACCTTCGAGGACGCGATTCTCTCAGTTTCCGCAGGCTACCGCCATGCTGCCGTCAGCCGGCCGACCGTCCTGGTGTGCCGGCGGCAGCGGATGACCTTCTTCGCGCGCACTGCGCAAGGCGGCGGTCATTCGTTTTATCATGCGGATACTGTGGGGGGGCCGATCTGCCAGCGCCGGCACGGGCGAGCGCCGAAGGGTTCCGGTATCTGACGCTGATGGTCGATGCGGAGGGCATGCAATGTCAATGAATGAGCTGTGGCTGTTGATCCTGGGCGGAGTGGTCGTTGCGTTCGTCGCCTGGCGAATGGTGGTTGCCGGACGCGCCGGGACGAAGTCGTCTGCTGCAGGGGCCGATGCCGAGGACACTGCCGGGGAGGTCGCGCGCCATGCGGCCGAGCGCGTTGCCGCCAAGGAAGCCGCCCGCCGTGAAGCCGAGCGCCTTGCTGCCGAGGAAGCCGCGCGCCGTGAAGCCGAGCGCCTGGCTGCCGAGGAAGCCGCGCGTCGTGAAGCCGAGCGCCTGGCTGCCGAGGAAGCCGCGCGTCGTGAAGCCGAGCGCCTGGCTGCCGAGGAAGCCGCGCGTCGTGAAGCCGAGCGCCTGGCTGCCGAGGAAGCCGCGCGCCGTGAAACCGAGCGCCTGGCTGCCGAGGAAGCCGCACGTCGTGAAGCCGAGCGCCTGGCTGCCGAGGAAGCCGCGCGTCGTGAAGCCGAGCGCCTGGTTGCCGAGGAAGCCGCGCGTCGTGAAGCCGAGCGCCTGGCTGCCGAGGAAGCCGCGCGCCGTGAAGCCGAGCGCCTGGCTGCCGAGGAAGCCGCGCGTCGTGAAGCCGAGCGCCTGGTTGCCGAGGAAGCCGCGCGTCGTGAAGCCGAGCGCCTGGCTGCCGAGGAAGCCGCACGTCGTGAAGCCGAGCGCCTGGCTGCCGAGGAAGCCGCACGTCGTGAAGCCGAGCGCCTGGCTGCCGAGGAAGCCGCGCGCCGTGAAGCCGAGCGCCTGGCTGCCGAGGAAGCCGCTCGCCTCGAGGCAGATCGCCTGGCAGTGGAGGAAGCGCTTCGACTGGAGGAGGAGGAGCGCCTGGCGGTCGAAGCCGCCATCGAACGAGAGGCAGCGCGGCAAGCGGTCGAGGAGGCGAGGCGCCGTGAGCTGGCTGCCGTTCCGCCGCCGGCGCCTGCGCCGAGGACGGCCGAGCAGACGGTCGTCATGGTCGCTGACGATTCGAAGGTGGTGCGGATCAAGACCGGCCGGCTGCTTGCCGCACACCGCTTCCAGGTGGTTCTGGCCGAGGACGGCGAGGACGCAGCACGGCAGATCAAGACCGCGCTGCCCGATGTGCTGGTCACCGATGTCGACATGCCCGGGATGACCGGTCTGCAACTGGCCCGGCAGGTGCGGGGCGATCCACGCACGGCCGCCTTGCCGATCATCATCGTCACCTCGGACAGCGATCAACTGCAGGACGAAGCGGCGGCCGCCGGTGTCAATGTGGTTCTCGGCAAGCCTTACCCGGAGGCCCTGTTGATCGAACACGTGCAGCAGCTTGCCCGCGTCAAGGCCGGCGTGTGAGCACCGCTGCAGCGAGGAGGGGCGCTGCCGCCGCGGGTCAGCGAGGCCGGCCAGCGGACGTCGCCAGCACGCCCGCCACTTCGTTCGCTCCCCTTCAGCTCTCCTCGAGGCGATATTCGGCGGAGCGCGCGTGTGCCGGCAGGCCTTCGCCGTAAGCCAGCGTTGCGGCGATTCGCCCCAGCGCCCTGGCCCCAGCAGGAGAAATCCGGATCAGGCTGCTGCGTTTCTGGAAATCATAGACGCCGAGTGGCGAAGAGAAGCGGGCACTGCCGGAAGTCGGCAGGACATGGTTCGGGCCGGCGCAGTAGTCGCCGAGCGACTCCGAGGCGTGGCGGCCGATGAAGATCGCGCCGGCGTGGCGGATCCGGTCCACCCACGCGTCGGCATCGGCCAGCGACAGTTCGAGGTGCTCCGGCGCGATGCGGTTGGCTATTTCACAGGCCTCGTCGAGATCGCGCACGAGGATCAGGGCGCCCCGATTCTCGAGCGCGGCGCGGATCACCCGCTGGCGCGGCATCGTCGGCAACAGCCGCTCGATGGCCGCGGCAACCCGGTCGATGAACGCGGCGTCTGGGCAGACGAGGATCGACTGCGCCAGCTCATCGTGCTCGGCCTGCGAGAAAAGGTCCATCGCCACCCAGTCGGGGTCGGTGTGACCATCGCAGATGACGAGGATTTCGGATGGCCCCGCCACCATGTCGATGCCGACGACACCAAACACCCGCCGCTTCGCCGCCGCGACGTAGGCATTGCCCGGGCCGACGATCTTGTCGACCGGCGGCACCGTTTCCGTACCGTACGCGAGAGCCGCCACCGCCTGTGCACCGCCAATGGTGAAGACACGGTCCACGCCGGCGAGTGCAGCCGCGGCAAGGACGAGCGGGTTGTGCTCGCCCGCCGGCGTCGGCACGACCATGATCAGTTCGCCGACGCCGGCAACGTGGGCTGGGATCGCGTTCATCAGGACTGACGAAGGGTACGACGCCTTGCCGCCGGGAACGTACAGTCCGACGCGATCGATTGGCGTCACTTTCTGCCCGAGCATGGTGCCGCGCATTGTTTCTTCCGGGTCGTCGTATTGCCAGCCCTGCAGTGGCTGCCGCTCGTGATAGCGGCGCACGCGCTCGGCCGCCGCCGCCAGCGCGCCGCGCTGTTCGGCCGGCAAACCGGCCAGCGCCCGTCGCAGCTCGTCCTGCGACAACTCGAGTTCGCTCATCGAGTTGACGCTCAGGCCATCGAAGCGACGCGTGTACTCGACCACTGCCGCGTCACCGCGCGCCCGGACGTCGGCAAGAATGGCCGCGACGCGCTGGTCGATCGACTGGTCCTGCGCCGCCTCGAAGGCGAGCAGGGCGTCGAGACGCGCGCGGAAATCGCTGTCGCTGCTGGTCAGGCGCTTGATGGCGATCATCGCTGCACCACCCGGCTGATCGCATCGAGAATCGGCGCCAGGGCTGCCCGTTTGAGCTTCAGCGCCGCCTGGTTGACGATCAGTCGCGACGAGATGTCCATGATGTGCTCACAGGCGACGAGATTGTTCGCTTGCAGCGTGCTGCCGGTCGAGACCAGGTCGACGATGGCGTCGGCAAGGCCGGCCAGTGGGGCAAGCTCCATTGATCCGTAGAGCTTGATCAGGTCGACGTGCACGCCCTTGGCGGCAAAATGTTCGCGGGCGATGTTGAGGTACTTGCTCGCCACCTTCAGGCGGGCACCCTGGCGTACCGCTCGCTGGTAGTCGAAACCGGCTGGCACCGCGACCATCATCCGGCAGCGGGCAATGCCAAGGTCGATCGGCTGATACAGACCGTCGCTGCCGTGTTCCAGCAGGACATCCTTGCCTGCCACGCCGAGATCGGCCGCGCCGTACTGGACGTAGGTCGGCGTGTCGGTGGCGCGAACGATCAGCACGCGGACATTGTCCCGGTTGGTCGGAAGAATCAGGCGGCGGGAGGTTTCCGGGTTGTCGAGCGGTTCAATTCCGGCTGCGGCCAGGAGCGGCAGCGTCTCGTCAAAGATGCGGCCCTTCGAGAGGGCGATGGTGATGCCGTCCACTGCTTTCCTTGCGCGGGAGAAATGGCGCATTCTAGCGCATTGCCGCGCTGCCGCCCGCTGGCGCACCTCACGGTGCAGGGCGATCGCATGAATCTTATACAAGACCCAGGAGTTGAGCCCGGAAGCTGTCGGAAGTTGCCATCGTTCCGGCGCATGCATCGACCTTCTTCGCTTGCCGGGGATCACGCACACCAACCCACACGTCCATCAACCGAACCCTGCTTCCGGCCTCCATGGAAAACTCCAAAAAGACAGAAAACTACACAAATCCAAGAGCTGTGAACAGCCCCTTCGTAAGTCATTGCGCGTAAACGATTATTTTCGAGGGTTCACGACAATGGCATTCATGCGATCGCCCTGCCTCACGGTGACCGGCGGTGGCGGCAGTGGCGGGCGGCGAACGGGCAGGATTGGGGCATCAATGGAGTATTATTCGGCCTGCGCGAGGCGGATACCTGAGAAATCCCCCGTTAGCCGAACAATCATGAATGGTGGGCAGGCGCCCGCCGTGCCGCTGCCGGTGTTCTGACGGCGGCAGAGACAACAAAGGAGGGGTGCTGTATGGAACAGATGACGCTTTACATGAATCTGCTGTTGATCCTGGTGTTCGTGGCCGGCAACGCGTTCTTCGTCGGCTCGGAGATCGCCATCTCTTCGGCACGGCGCAGCCGCATCCGGCAACTGGCGGAGGACGGCGACAAGCGCGCCGCGCGCGTCGAGATGCTGCACAACGAACCGGAACGGTTCTACTCGGTGACCCAGGTCGGCATCACCCTCGTCTCGCTCGGTCTCGGCGCCGTCGGCATGGAGACGATCAGCATCCTCACCGATCCTTGGTTCGTTGCCGCCCTGACACTCTTCGGTGACAGCGAGGCGCTGGTAAAGGCCGCGCACACCGTCTCCTACGTCTTTGCGTTCATCGTCATCTCGTTCCTGCACGTGGTTGCCGGCGAACTGGCTCCGAAGGTGCTCGCCTTCCACAAGGCGGAGCAGCTCAGCATGGCCGTTGGCGGGGCGATCAACCTGATGTATCTCACCTTCAGGCCGCTGATCTACGTCATGAAGATGTCTTCGAATGCGCTGCTGCGGGTGTTCGGCCAGCGCAACCTCGAAGGCCACGGCGAAAGCCACTTCACGATGTCGGTCGAGGAGATCCGCATGATCCTCTCAGCGAGCGAGAAGGATGGGACCCTCGCGCGCGAGGAGACGGAGATGATCCGCGGCGTCTTCAAGCTCGACGAGCACACCGTTCGTGAGGCGATGATCCCGCGTACCCAGATTCGCGCGCTCGCCCGCGAAGAGACCCTGGCCGAGGCGCTGCGGCTGTTTCGCGACATGCCGCACGCGCGTTTCCCGGTTTACGACAAGAGCCTCGACCGCATCACCGGCGTCGTGGCGATCAAGGAACTGCTCAGCGTCATGGCCGAGAGCAGTGGCGACAAGCTCGACGACGTCAGCCGGAGACCGGTCGGCGAGTTCGCGCAGGCGCCGTACATCGTGCCGAACAGCAAGCTGCTGAGCGATCTGCTCAAGGACTTCAAGCGGACGCGGCAGCAAATGGCGGTGGTGATCGACGAGTATGGTGGTACGGAGGGGATCATCACGCTCGAGGACATTCTCGAGGAAATCGTCGGCGAGTATGAGGACGAGTTCACCCGCCAGGCGAGACGGGTGAAGAAGCTGGTCGGCAGCCAGTACGAGATCGATGCCTCGATGCGCGTCTCGGACCTCGAGGGCCTGGTCGACTTCCCGTTCCCGAGGGACGACGACTACGTGACACTGGCCGGCCTGTTCTACAAACGACTCGGCAGCGTACCGATGGTTGGCGATACCGTCCAGCTGGAGGGGGCCCGGTTGACCGTGCTCGAGATGGACAACCACCGCATCACGCTGCTTCGCTTCGAGGACACGGCGGTGGGCGAGGATGGCGTGCAGCGCTTGGTCGAGGATACTTCAGCCGGCGACCCGGTGGTCCCGGAAGACGAGGAAGAAACGGTCCGCACCAGCGATGCGCAGAGCGAGCCGGCCAGCGATGCGGCCGACGCGCCGTCCGCGCCAACGGCCGAGCGCTGAGGCCGGAGGCGGCCGAGGGCAGGTCATGACTTGCCCTCGGCCGGTCTGTCGCCGAGCCAGAGGCTCAGCGGACGCAGTCCACCGAATACACCGGCTTGCCACCGACCAGCGCCTTGACCAGGCCATGCACGTCGGTTTCGAAACCCGGGAAGCGTTCGTTGAAATCGCGTGCGAACTGCAGGTAGCGAACGATCGTCGCATTGAAACGTTCGCCGGGGATCAGCAACGGAATTCCGGGCGGGTAGGGCGTCAGCAGGGTGCTGGTGATGCGCCCCTCGAGTTCGTCGATCGGCACGCGGTCAATTTCCCGATGCGCCATCTTGGCGAAGGCGTCGGTCGGTTTCATCGCCGGCTCCATGTCCGAGAGGTACATGCGGGTGGTCAGGTGGGCGACGTCGTTCGCCGCATAGACGCCGTGGATCTGCCGGCAGAGATCCTTCAGCCCGTAGCTGTCGTAGCGGGCGTTCTTTATCAGGAACTCCGGCATGACCTTCCATAGCGGCAGGTTCTGGTCGTAGCCATCCTTGAACTGCTGCAGCTCGGTCAACATCGTGTTCCAGCGTCCCTTGGTGATGCCGATGGTGAACATGATGAAGAAGGAGTAGAGGCCGCACTTCTCGACGATGATTCCGTGTTCGGCAAGGTACTTGGTGACGATCGCCGCCGGGATGCCCCACTCGGCGAATGCCCCGTCCACGTCGAGCCCTGGCGTGATGATCGTGGCCTTGATCGGGTCGAGCATGTTGAAGCCCTCGGCGAGCTGGCCGAAACCGTGCCAGCGCTCGCCCGGCCTGAGGATCCAGGCCGCCCGTTCGGCCAGGCCCTCGCCGCTCAGATCCTCCGGCCCCCACACCTTGAACCACCAGTCCGCGCCCCACTCGCTTTCCACCTTGCGCATCGTGCTGCGAAAATTCAGCGCCTCGGCAATCGACTCCTCGACCAGTGCGGTTCCCTCCGGCGCCTCCATCATCGCCGCGGCGACGTCGCAGGAGGCGATGATCGCGTATTGCGGCGAGGTCGAGGTGTGCATCAGATAGGCTTCGTTGAAGACATCACGGTCGAGCCTGCGACCTGCCGACTCCTGCACCAGGATCTGCGATGCCTGCGACAGGCCGGCGAGCAGCTTGTGCGTCGACTGTGTCGAGAAGATCATCGAATCCTGGCAGCGCGGCCGGTCGGCGCCGATGGCATGGTAGTCGCCGTAGAAGTCATGGAAGGCCGCGTGCGGCAACCACGCCTCGTCGAAATGCAGGGTATCGATGACGCCATCGAGCATCTGCTTGATCTCCTCGACGTTGTACAGGATGCCGTCGTAGGTGCTCTGGGTGATCGTCAGCACGCGCGGCTTGCTCCGGACATCGCGCGCAAAGGGGTGTGCCTCGATCTTGGCGCGGATGTTCTGCCAGAGAAACTCCTCCTTCGGAATCGGTCCGATGATTCCGTAATGGTTGCGGGTCGGCATCAGGAAGACCGGGATGGCGCCGGTCATGATGATCGAGTGAAGAATCGACTTGTGGCAGTTGCGGTCGACGATGACGATGTCGCCCGGGGCGACGGTCGAATGCCAGACGATCTTGTTCGAGGTCGAGGTCCCGTTGGTGACGAAGAACAGGTGATCGGCGTTGAAGATGCGCGCCGCGTTGCGCTCCGAGGCCGCCACCGGGCCGGTGTGGTCGAGCAACTGGCCGAGTTCCTCGACCGCATTGCAGACATCGGCACGCAGCATGTTCTCCCCGAAGAACTGGTGGAACATGCGCCCGACCGGGCTCTTCAGGAAGGCGACACCACCCGAATGACCGGGGCAGTGCCAGGAGTAGGAGCCGTCCTCGGCGTAGTGCGTCAGCGCACGGAAGAACGGCGGCGCCAGGCTCTCGAGGTAGGCCCTGGCCTCGCGGACGACGTAGCGGCTGATGAACTCGGCGGTGTCCTCGAACATGTGGATGAATCCGTGCAGTTCGCGCAGGACGTCGTTCGGTATGTGGCGTGAAGTGCGGGTCTCGCCATAGAGGAAGATCGGGATGTCCTCGTTGCGGCAGCGGATTTCCTTGACGAAGGCGCGCAGGCTGGCGATCGTCTGGTCCGATCGGCCATGCTTGAACTCCTCGTCGTCGATCGACAGGATGAACGCCGAAGCACGGCTCTGCTGCTGCGCAAAGGAGGTCAGGTCGCCGTAGCTGGTGACGCCGAAGACCTCGAAGCCCTTCTTCTCGATTGCCTTGGCGAGCGCGCGAATGCCGATTCCGCCGGTGTTTTCCGAGCGGTAGTCCTTGTCGATGACGATTACCGGGAAATTGAAATGCATGTGCGGAATCCAGTCTCTGGTCGGGGTGAGGTTTCGGCAGCACCGGCGTCAGTCGACGGCGGCAGAGACACCGTGCTGCCCGTCGCCGTGTTCGTGGGCTCGCTGGCAGCTCAGATCTTGGGCAGGGTCACACCCACCTGACCCTGATACTTGCCACCGCGATCCTTGTAGGATATTTCGCATTCCTCGTCGGATTCGAAGAACAATACCTGCGCGATCCCCTCGTTGGCGTAGATCTTCGCCGGCAGTGGTGTCGTGTTGGAGAACTCGAGGGTGACGTGTCCTTCCCATTCGGGTTCGAAGGGCGTCACGTTGACGATGATGCCACAGCGGGCGTAGGTACTCTTGCCCAGGCAGACGGTGAGGACACTGCGCGGAATGCGGAAGTACTCGACGGTCCGGGCAAGGGCAAACGAGTTGGGTGGGATGATGCAGAAGTCGCTCTTCACCTCGACGAAGGAGTTCGGGTCGAAGTTCTTCGGGTCCACGATCGTCGAGTTGAGATTGGTGAACAGCTTGAACTCATCCGAACAGCGGATGTCGTAGCCGTAGCTGGATGTGCCGTAGGAGACGATGCGGCGCCCGTCGACCTCGCGTACCTGCGTCGGTTCGAAG
This sequence comes from Candidatus Accumulibacter similis, assembly GCA_013347225.1. NCBI lineage: Bacteria > Pseudomonadati > Pseudomonadota > Betaproteobacteria > Candidatus Accumulibacter > Candidatus Accumulibacter similis. The sequence goes on from CP054595.1 coordinate 1,051,709, forward strand.
GGGTCGATCATGCCGTGCTGCTCCGCCATGCGGCGGATCCACCTATCCGATTTGATTGACATTGGCCGTCACCCGCACACCACGGAGAGAGAAATTCTGCTCATTCTACGGTGTCCGGGCAGCGGATGAAACCGCCTTGGCGAGCGATCGCGCGCCAAGGCGCCAGCGGCACTTCAGGTGTTCTGGACGACGATGTTCGGAAAGCGCGAGCTGATGTCGCGTGCCCGCTCGGCGACCTTCACCGCCAGGCGGCGGGCGATCGCGCGGTAGATGCCGGCTGCCCGCGAATCCGCTGCGCCGACGACCGTCGGCGTACCGGCATCGGTCAGTTCACGGATCGCCAGCTCGAGCGGCAGCGCGCCGAGATACTCGGTATCGTAGTCGCGGCACATCTGCTCGCCGCCACCGTGACCGAAGATGTGCTCCTCGTGCCCGCACCGCGAACAGATGTGGATGCTCATGTTCTCGACCAGGCCGAGAATCGGGATGCCGACCTTCTCGAACATCTTCAACCCCTTGCGCGCATCGATGAGGGCGATGTCCTGCGGGGTCGTGACGATCACGGCGCCGGTGACCGGAACCTTCTGCGACAGGGTGAGCTGCGTGTCACCCGTCCCCGGAGGCATGTCGACCAGCAGGTAATCGACATCCTGCCAGTTGGTCTGCTTCAGCAGCTGCTCGAGGGCCTGCGTCACCATCGGACCACGCCAGACCATCGGCGAATCGATGTCGATCATGAAACCGATCGACATCGCCTGCAGCCCGTGTGCGCGCAGGGGATCCATCGAGACGCCGTCGCTCGACTCTGGTCTCCTGCCCGCGAGGCCAAGCATCTGCGGCTGTGACGGGCCATAGATGTCGGCATCGAGCAGACCCACGGTCGCTCCTTCCTGCGCCAGCGCCAGCGCCAGATTGACGGCGGTCGTGCTCTTGCCGACGCCACCCTTGCCGGAGGCGATGGCAATGATGTTCTTCACGCCGGGCAGCGGCTTCAGTCCACGCTGCACCGTATGCGCAACGATGCCCGAGCTGACGTTGGCACTGACGTTGCCGATGCCCGGGATCGTCCGCAGTCCGTCGATCACGGATCGCCGGATCTCGTCGATCTGGCTTCTCGCGGGATAGCCGAGCTCGATGTCGAGCGAGACATCCGCGCCGTCTATACGGATGTTTCTTGCCGACCTCGTGGACAGGTAATCCTTGCGCGTATTGGGGTCGATGATTTGCCTCAGTGCTGCGTGCACCGCTTCCGTCGTGATGGACATCTGTTCGCGTTCCCGTGATTGATACTTGAGCAATTTGCTACAGTTTAACCCAGATTCGCGCACGACGCGCGCTGCTGTCTGCGCACGGGGTTTTGCCGCCATTCGCACGGGCTGTTAAGCTTTGCCCATGGAGACGAGCAATGCGGCTGCCGCAGGCAGCGACAGGGCCTGGGAACTCGCCGCCGTGCGGCGCATCGAGGCCGATTTCCAGCGCTCCAGCGACACGCACCTGATTCCGCTGTCGTTGCCCGGCTTTCCCGAGGTGGACCTGTATCTCAAGGACGAATCGAGCCATCCGACGGGCAGCCTCAAGCATCGTCTGGCACGCTCGCTGTTCCTCTACGCGCTCTGCAACGGCTGGCTGCGCCAGGGAACGACCGTGGTAGAAGCGTCGAGCGGTTCGACGGCGATTTCCGAAGCCTACTTTGCCCGCCTCCTCTCGTTGCCGTTTGTCGCCGTGATGCCGGCGGTGACCTCCACCGAGAAGATCGCGGCGATCGAGTTTCAGGGCGGGCGCTGCCATCTGGTCGACGATCCGTCGACCATCGGCAGCGAATCGAGGCGACTGGCAGCCGAACGCGGTGGCCATTTCCTCGACCAGTTCACCTATGCCGAGCGCGCTACCGACTGGCGGGCGAACAACAACATTGCCGAGTCAATCTTTCAGCAGATGCGTCTCGAGCGCTACCCAGTGCCGGAGTGGATCGTTTCCGGGGCAGGTACCGGTGGCACCGTCGCCACCATTGGTCGTTACGTCCGCTACTGCGCGCGCACGACCCGCGTCTGTGCGGCGGATCCGGAAAACTCGGTATTCTTCGATCACTACCTCACCCGCCAGCCCGACCTCTGCCTGCACGTTGGCTCGCGCATCGAAGGCATTGGCCGCCCACGCGTCGAGTCTTCCTTCTTGCCGCAGGTCATCGATGCCATGGTCGCGGTCCCGGACGTCTGGTCCCTGGCGGCCATGCACGAACTCACGGCCCGCCTCGGACGCAGTGTCGGCGCGTCGACCGGCACCAACCTGATCGCCACGCTGGCGTGCATGGCGTGGATGCGGGAACGCGGCGTGCGGGGTTCGGTCGTCACCCTGCTCTGCGATTCGGGCGATCGCTACCGGAACACCTACTACAGCGAGAGCTGGTTGCAACAAGCCGGTCTTGGTTGCCAACGCGAGCGTGCCGCTCTCGCCGTCACGCTCGACACCGGGCAGGTTGCCGACGAACTGTCAGCCGCTTGGCGGCGGGCCGGCGAGCTGGCGCCCGAGTAGCGGGCAGTCACCGCACAGCCCGCTCTTCAGCCGGTGCTGTCGGCGTCTGCGCGGGCCATGGGTGGCGTGTCCTGGCGAACCCAGTCCCGCCAGGCGGCGAAGACTGCAGGATGCAGGGCGGCGATCACCGGTCGGCGCCAGACGTCTTCGGCGTCATAATCGTCATGCGCCAATGAACACATCCGGCCGCCAGCCTCGCGCAGGATCAGGCTGCCGGCCGCGTAATCCCAAAGCATCTGGCCGCCGTGCAGATAGAGATCGAGCCGGCCGGCAGCCAGGTTGCACCAGTCGAGCGTCGAACTGCCGAAATTGCGCTGCGAGTAGAACGGCGGGCGGACGGCGATGCGATCGGCCAGCGGCTTGGGGATCCTCTTGAAGTCGACGCCGCCGACGGCGCGCGCGATGTCGGCCGTCACCTGACGCAGTGGCAGGCGGCGGCCGTTGAGGTAGGCGCCATTGCCTTGCCGGGCGTAGAACATCTCGTCGGTGATCGGGTTGTAAGTGACCGCCAGGCGAGTGCGGCGAGCAGTCAGCCAGGCAATCGAAACGGCGAAGCAGGGCAATCCGTTGATGAAATTGGTGGTGCCGTCGATCGGGTCGATGGACCAGAGGCCATGCGGGTCGTCACCGCTGGCCTCCCAGATGGCGCGCTGCGCTGCCGGCGACATCTCTTCGCCAATGATCGGGCAGCCGCGAATCGCGCTCAGGCGGTCGACAAGGAAACGCTGCGCGGCGACATCGGCTTCCGAGCACAGCGACCCGTCATCCTTGCGCTGACCGTGACTGACGCGCAGGAAGCGGGGAATGATTTCCCGTTGTGCCACTTCACGTACCAGCGCAATGCTGGCATCGAGCATCCGCTTGAGTTCGCCGTCAGCGAGCGGCGCGACCGCGTTGTTCTCTTCCTGCATGCCCGCTCAGTGACGCCACTTGATCGAGCAACCGATGCTGGGCGTCTGCTGCAGCGGACCCTGGCCGGTCGCGGCGACGAGCCGCATTGCCTCGACCAGTTCGCGGCGGGCATCCGGCGGCGCCGGCATGCGGCCACTGGCATCGAGGCGTCCGCGGTACTGCAGTTCAAGCTCGCGATTGAAACCGAAGAAGTCCGGCGTACAGACGGCGCCATAGCCACGAGCCACTTCCTGCGTCGGGTCGTACAGATAGGGAAAGGGGAAAGCGAGCTCTCTCGCCACGCGCACCATGTTGTCGAACGAATCCTCCGGGTACTCGGCCGGATCGTTGCTCATGATCGCCGCCACGCCGATGCCCAGCGCCTGCAGTTCGCGCGCGTCGCGACAGATGCGGTCGATGATCGCCTTGACATAGGGGCAATGGTTGCAGATGAACATCAACAGCAGACCGTTCGCGCCGCGCAGGGTGGACAGGGTCTGGCGCGAACCGCTGGTATCGGTCAGCTCGAAGTCTGCGGCTCGCCAGCCGAACTCGCACACCGGGGTATTGAGCGCCATGCGCCTCCAAACAGCGAACATCGATTGCGGAAAAACTTATAATAGCACGGTGAACCATCCCCGCTTTCATTGCCCGCCGCCGCTCGTGGCAGGTGCCCGTTTAGACCTGCCGGACCGCGTGGCGCACCATGCGAGCACGGTGTTGCGACTGCGCCCTGCCGATGAAATGACGCTGTTCGACGGCACCGGCGGGGAGTATCGTGCACAGATCGTCGCCAGCGATCGCCGGCGCGTGAGCGTCGAGTTGACCCACTGGTCGGCGGTGGAACGTGAGTCGCTGCTGCCGGTCACGCTGGTCCAGGCGCTGCAGGCTGGCGAGAAGATGGACCTGACGGTGCAGAAGGCCGTCGAACTCGGTGTCGCGCGAATCGTACCCGTACTGTCACGGCGCAGCGTTCCGCGTCTGGCCGGCGAGCGGGCAGGGCGCCGGCTGGAGCACTGGCGGGCGGTGATTTCGGCGGCCTGTGAGCAATGCGGCCGTAACCGGTTGCCGGAGCTGTTGCCCGTCGAGCCACTCGCGAGCTGGCTGGCGCGCCCGCAGCCGGCTGGGGCACGGCGTCTGATGCTGGCAGCAGGCGCCGCATGCTCGCTGGCGCGCGTTCCGCCACCGCTCGCGGGCCAGCCTGTCGAGCTGCTGGTCGGTGCCGAAGGGGGGCTGGCTGCGGAGGAAGTGCAGCTGGCGGCGTTGTCTGGTTTTCTGTCAGTACGTCTTGGGCCGCGCGTCTTGCGTACCGAGACGGCTGGCCTCGCAGCCCTGGCGGCCATGCAGGTCTTATGGGGTGATTTCAAGGAGGAGACGACTGATGTTTGAATCGGCAGAGCTGGGACACAAGATCGACAAGGAAACCTTCAAGGTCGAGGAGCCGAAGTTGCGGGCTGCACTTCTCGACGCCCAAGACCAGTTGCGTGAGAATGGCAGCTTCCCGGTGATCATTCTGATCAGCGGCGTCGACGGCTCGGGCAAGGGTGACACCATCAACACCCTCTACGAGTGGATGGACCCCCGCTACATGTCGACGCGCACCTTTTCGGCACCGACTCCGGAAGAGCGGGAGCGACCCTCGATGTGGCGTTTCTGGCGGGCGCTTCCGAAAAAGGGGCGAATAGGGATTGCCGCCGGTTCGTGGTATTCGTGGCCGATCGCAGAGCGGATTGCCGGTGACCTTTCGCGGGCCGATTTCGACCAGCGCATGGACGAACTCAACCGGTTCGAGGCGATGCTGGTCAACGAGGGCGCACTGATACTCAAGTTCTGGATTCACCTTTCCAAGGATGCGCAACGCGAGCGCCTCAAGTCGATCGAGGCCAACCCCCTGACTCGCTGGCGAGTGACCAAGGCCAGCTGGGAACGACTGAAGACCTACGACAAGCTGCAGGAGGTTGCGGGCCACCTGTTGCGCACAACCAATACGCCGTGGGCGCCGTGGATCATCGTCGAGGGAACCGATGACCGCTACCGTTCGCTGACCGTTGGCAAGACGATTCTTGAGTCACTCCAGAAGCGGTTGGCCGACAAGCGAGAACAGAGTGCGCCGGTAGCGCCGCCCTTCGCGCCGCGGTTCGACAGTCTCGATGTTCTGAGTGCGCTGGACATGACGCAAAGTCTGGCGAAGAAGGACTACGAGATCGAGCTGGCGACGTGGCAGGGACGGCTAGCGGAACTGATGCGCCACCCCGACTTCAAGAAGCGGGCGTTGATCCTGGCTTTCGAAGGTTCGGACGCGGCAGGCAAGGGCGGCGCCATCCGACGGGTAATGACGGCGATGGATGCGCGGCAATATCAGATCATTCCCGTCGCCGCGCCGAACGAGGAGGAGCGCGCGCGACCCTATCTGTGGCGATTCTGGCGGCACATGCCGCGCCTTGGCCGAGTAGTCATTTTCGACCGGACTTGGTACGGTCGCGTGCTCGTCGAGCGGATCGAGGGATTCTGCAGCCAAGCCGACTGGTTGCGTGCATACTCCGAGATCAACGACTTCGAGCACGACCTGTGGCGGGCTGGCGGCATCGTAGTCAAGTTCTGGCTGCAGATCAGCGACGAGGAGCAACTCAAGCGCTTCGAGAATCGGGCTCAAGTCGAGCACAAGCGTTACAAGATCACCGAGGAAGACTGGCGCAACCGCGAAAAGGCCGCCGCTTATCATGAAGCCGTCTGCGACATGGTTGACCGTACCAGTACCGGCACCGCACCATGGACGATCGTCGAGTCCAATGACAAGTATTTTGCCCGGGTGAAGGTCCTGCGAACGATTTGCGAACGCTTGGAGAAGGAACTCAAGATCGATCTGGCGAAGCAGCCGAGGGTGGTGATCGCGCGAGAGTCCACGGCTGAGGCCGCCACCCAGCCTACTGCCAAGGAAGCGGAGCGGTCGACCGTCAGGGAGGCGCAGAAAGCGACCGCCAAGGAAGCTGAGCAGTCGACCGCCAAGGAGGCGCAGAAAGCGACCGCCAAGGAAGCCAAGCAGCCCCAGGCCGATACGGCGAAGCGCTCCAGAGCCCAGCATGCCAAGGAAGTGCGCGCGGAGAAGTCGAGAGAAGCGAAGGAGCGCAAGACCGCAGCGGCCAGTGCGAAGGCGAGTCCCACGGCGTGAGATGTCCGACGACTTGAGTTCTGCGCCCTTCGTTACCTGGTTCAGATCGGTCGCGCCCTACGTCAACCTTTTTCGCGGCAAGACCTTTCTCGTTGCCTTTGGTGGCAAGGCGATCGCCGGGCAGCTCGCACGGACCCTGGCTTACGATGTGAACCTGCTGGCTGCCCTCGGCGTACGGCTGGTTCTGGTCCACGGGGCGCGGCCGCAGATCGAGAAGCTGCTGCGTCAGCGTGGGCTCCCTTCGGTCTATCACGGCAACTATCGCGTCACTGACGCGCAGGCGATCGGCTGCGTCATCGATGCGGTTGGTCGCATCTACGTCGAGATCGAGGCGCTGCTCTCGCAGGGACTTGCCGATACGCCGATGGCGAACAGCACGATTCGCGTCGTTGGCGGCAACTTCATCACGGCCCGCCCGGTCGGCGTCGTCGACGGCGTCGACCTGCAGTACTCGGGGCAGGTACGCAAGATCGACGCCGAGGGCATCCGCGCCCAACTCGGTCTGGGGAACATCGTCCTCCTGTCCTGCATCGGATCCAGTCCGACCGGCGAAATCTTCAACCTGGCCATGGAAGAAGTGGCGGAGGCGGTCGCCATAGCGCTGCTGGCAGACAAGCTGATCTTTCTCACCGACAGCCCCGGCGCGACCGACATCGATGGCGCCCTGCTCGACGAGCTGACGGTCGAAGCGGCCGAGCGACTGATCAGTCTCGGTGACTGGCTGTCGGCCGACATGCGGCGTTACTTGCCGTGCGCGGTGCGCAGCAGTCGGGCTGGCGTCGGTCGCGTGCATCTGATCGGTTACGACGAGGACGGCACCCTCCTGCGCGAGCTGTTTACCCATGATGGCGTCGGCACGGTGATCACGCGCGAATCGCTCGAGCAGCTGCGCGATGCGCGCGCTGACGACATTGGTGGCCTGGTGGCGCTGATCGAACCGCTCGAGGAGGATGGCACGCTCGTGCGGCGCGCGCGTGAAATGCTCGAACGCGAGATCACTCGCTTCTCCATCGTTGAGCACGACGGCGTCATCGTCGGCTGCGCGGCACTCTATCCCTATGGTGATGGGCAGGCGGAACTGGCCTGCCTGGCAGTGCATCCGCACTATCGGCGCTGGGGATATGGCGCCCTGCTGATGAAGCGGATCGAAGCCCGGGCGCGGGCCAGCGGCGTCGCTCGTCTGTTCGTGCTGACGACGGTCACCGCCCATTGGTTCAAGGAGCGTGGCTTCACGGCCCGCCAGATCGATGATTTGCCGGCCGAGAAGAGGCTGGTTTACAACCTGCAGCGTCGTTCGAGCGTGCTGATGAAGGAGCTGTGAGCGGCACGCCGCGCAGCGGCTCGATCGCAGCCCGCCAGCGCTCGCCAGCGCAGGGCCCACGAGAACAGGCAAGGAGCTGATCAGATGACGAGAATGGTCCAGTGTGTCAAACTCGGCCGCGAGGCCGAGGGTCTCGATTTTCCACCCTATCCCGGCGAGCTGGGAAAGCGGATCTATGAGGCCGTGTCGAAGGAGGCATGGCAGCAGTGGATTCGCATGCAGACGATGATCATCAACGAAAATCGCCTCAATCTTGCCGATGCGGCCCACCGGAAATACCTCGCCGAGCAGATGGAGCGCCATTTCTTCGGCGGCGGGGCCGACCGGGTACAGGGCTACGTCCCGCCGGCACGCTGAGCGGCCGTCGACCAGCGGCGCGCTGGTCGACGGAGGCAGCCGTGGCGTGCTTCATGCCGCGACCAGTGTCTTCACGCCGCCGGGGGTTGCCAGCAGACAGATGTCCGCCGGGCGGCAGGCAAAGAGGCCATTGGTGACGACGCCGACGATCTGGTTGATCCGGCGTTCGAGGTCAACGGCGTCGGCAATCTCGAGTCCGTGGAGATCGACGATCAGATTGCCGTTGTCGGTGATGCAGCCCTCGCGCAGCCGCGGCTCGCCGCCGAGTCTGGCCAGCTGTCGGCTAACATGGTTCAAGGCCATCGGGATCACTTCGACCGGCAGCGGAAAGCGACCGAGCACCGGCACCAGCTTCGACTGGTCGGCGATGCAGACGAACTTTGCGGCCACCGCGGCGACGATCTTTTCCCGGGTGAGGGCGCCGCCACCGCCCTTGATCATCTGCAGCGCGTGATCGATCTCGTCGGCGCCGTCGACATAGACCGGCAGGCGGTCGACGTGGTTGAGATCGACCACGCTGATCCCGTGTTCTTCGAGGCGCTGTCTCGTCGCTTCGGAACTCGCCACGGCGCCGCGAATCCGCTGTCCGAGCGCGGCCAGTTCGGCGATGAAGAAGTTGGCCGTCGAACCGGTACCGACACCGACGATCTCTCCTTCGACAACGTGTGCGAGGGCGGCCCGCGCCACCGCCTGCTTCAATTCGTCCTGGGTCATGGCCTGCTTCCGGCTCCTGTCGGCTGAGAGTGTGGGGGTCGCCATTGTAGCGACGGGGCCGCTGCGATGACAGCCCGGCCCCGGTTCCCGTCATCGCCCGCCGCCGCTGCAGACTGTCTGCGACGGCGCACTGCAACCCGGTATACTCGCCCGCGGCGGCTACCGCAAGGGGAGGCAAATGGCTGAAGAGAGTCCGTTCAAGGGACAGACGGGGCTACGGCGGTTGTGGAACGCGCTTGGCTACTCGCGTGCCGGCCTGCGCGCCGCCTACGAGGCAGAGGATGCGTTTCGCCAGGAGGTTTGGCTGGCGCTGGTGCTGATCCCGCTCGCCTGTGTTCTGGCAACGGGCGGGATCGAGCGTGCGCTGCTCATCGGCAGCGTGCTGCTGGTATTGGTCGTCGAGCTGATCAACTCCGCCATCGAAGCGGCCGTCGACCGCGTCTCGCTCGAGCACCACCCCCTGGCTGGGCGTGCCAAGGACGTCGGCAGCGCGGCGGTTCTCATTGCCCTGCTCAACGTGCTCGTTGTCTGGGTCAGCGTCCTGTTGAGCTGAGGGGTGGGGAACGAGCCCCCGCGAGCCGGCCAGGAAGGAGGGAGGAAGCCAGGCACGAGACCGATCATGTCGCCCGGCAAGGGGACGGGCGGGGTCGGGTTGCGCCCGGACACGCCGTCCGCCCGCGGCAACGGCGCTCATGCGAAGCGCCGCAAATGCATCAGCGCCGAGATCTTCGCGCCCAGCCAGCCGAGGACGGCACCGATCGCCGCGAGACTGGCAAGGTGCAGTGCCCCGAGACCCTGCAACGCGAAGTTGGCACCGTAGAGCTGCGCCAGTTCGGTGACCAGGGGGGTCAGCAGATGGAAACCGACTGCCACCAGCACGGCCGCGCAGAGCCCGCCGAGGGCGCCCTGCAGGATGCCGAAGTAGTGCAGTGGCCGCTGGATGTAGCTGTCGGTGGCGCCGATCAACCGCGCCACCTCGATTTCCGCCGCTTGGGCGAGGATTTGCAGACGGATGGTGTTGAAGGTGATGGTGACCAACGCGCCGGCAAACAGGACGCCCAGCAGCACGACGATCAGGCGGCCGAGACGAAGCAGTGCATCGAAGCGCTTGACCCAGGCCGAGTCGAGCTGCACGTGCGCCACTTTGGGCCAGCCAGAGAACGCTTTCGCCAGCCGCTCGAGTTCTGCTGGCCGCGAATCGGCCGGAGTGACGACGAAGGCATCCGGTAACGGGTTCCGCGGCAGGCTGGCGATGATGTCGGCCATTCCCTCGGCGGCCTGCAGCCGCCTCAGCGCCTCCTCGCGCGCAACGAAGCGCCACCTGCCGACCTGCCCTGCCTGCAGTCGGCTCTCGATCTCGCCAATCTCCCGCTTGCCGGCATCGAGGCTTAGGAAGATGCTGATCTGTTGTACTCCAGGCAGGTCGCCGCTCAGCGCGCGCAGGTTGTCGAGCATCAGCCAGCCCGCTGTCGGCAGGGTCAGGGCAATGCCGATGACGAGCAGCGACAGGAGCGAATTGAGTGGCGCCGCCGCCAGCCGACGGCAGGCGTCACGAAGCGCCGCCAGGTGTTGCGCCAGCCAGATGCTCATGCCGCAGCGCCGGCGATCGCGGCGTCGGGCACGGCGGGCAGCTCGGACATCCGGCCATGGTCGAGGAGCAGGACACGCGGCCGCACGGCAGGGAGACTGGCCGGATCATGGGTGGCGATCAGCACCGTCACGCCAACCTGCTGGAAAGCGCGGAAGATCTCCAGGATCTCGCGAGCGGCGGCGGCGTCGAGGTTGGCCGTCGGCTCGTCGGCGAGAATGACCGCCGGCCGGTTGACCACCGCGCGCGCAATCGCCAGGCGCTGCTGCTCGCCACCGGACAGGGCGATCGGCATCGTGTTCTCGCGATCCGGCAGGCCCACCTTGGCCAACGCTGCCTGCGCTCGCCGCCGCGCATCACGTGGCGGATGGCCGACGATCGCCAGCGGCAGCAGGACGTTGTCCAGGACCGTGCGATCGAAAAGCAGCTTGCGATCCTGAAACAGCAGGCCGAGCTTGCGCCGCAGGTAGGGAATGGTGCTGCGTCCCAGGACCGCGAGGTTCTGGCCGTTGATGACGATGCTGCCCGCGGTCGGTCGTTCGATCGCTGCCAACAGCTTGAACAGCGTCGATTTCCCGGCCCCGGAGTGGCCCGTCAGGAAGACCATCTCGCCGGCAGTGATCTCGAAGCTGACGTCGCGCAGCGCCTCACGGCCTTCGGCGTAGCGTTTCGTCACACCGCTGGCGGTGATCACTCGAACAGCGCGTCCACGAACTCGCGCGCCACGAAGGGCCGCAGATCATCGATCCCCTCGCCAACGCCGATGAAGCGGACGGGCTTCGGACACTGGCGGGCGATTGCTGCGACCACGCCGCCCTTGGCCGAACCGTCGAGTTTGGTCAGGATCAGTCCGGTGACCCGGATCGCCTTGTCGAAAGCCATCACCTGTTGCACGGCGTTCTGGCCGAACGTGGCGTCGAGCACCAGCAGCGTTTCGTGCGGCCCGGTCGGGTCCGCCTTCTGGATGACCCGCCGGACCTTGGCGATCTCGTCCATCAGGTGCAGTTGTGTCGGCAGGCGACCCGCGGTGTCGGCGAGGACGATGTCGATGCCGCGTGCCCTGGCGGCGGCGATGGCGTCGAAGATGACCGCCGCCGGATCGCCGGAGTGCTGTGCAATGACCGTCACATTGTTGCGTTCGCCCCACGTCTGCAGTTGCTCGCGGGCGGCGGCGCGAAAGGTATCACCGGCAGCAAGCAGGACCGACAGCCCCTGCGCCTGGAAATGCTTCGCCAGCTTGCCGATCGAGGTCGTCTTGCCGGCCCCGTTGACCCCCGCCAGCATGATGATGAACGGCCGCTGACGGCGCGCATCGAGCGCTTCCTCGAGCGGCTGCAGCAACTCGCAGAGGATCTCCGACAGTGCGCGCTGGATCGCTTCCGGGTTGTCGAGGCGGTCGCGTCGCGCGCGCTGCCGCAGGTGGTAGAGCAGATGCTGTGTGGCATCGAGGCCGACATCGCTGCCCAAGAGGAGGGTCTCGAGCTCTTCGAGCAGTTCGTCGTCGACCCTGCCGCGCGCGAAGAGCTGCTTCAGCTTGCCGCCGAATTGCGCCCGCGTCCGCGCCAGTCCGGCCTTGAGCCGCACTCGCCACGGTGCCGGGCTGGCAGCGTCGGTGTTCTCGCCGGCGACGTCCGGCGTCGTGCCGCTGGCCTGACCAGGGGATTTCTTGCGGAAACCAAACATGGAGCGTGGCTGTCTCAGGGGCGCCCGGAAGCACAGGCGGTGGTAAGATGCCGGCCGATTCACCGACACGCCGAAATTCTAACAGAAGCGAACCATGCCCATGCGCTGCACACCCCTGATTGCCCTGCTGCTTGCCCTGACGACGGCCGTCGCGGCACAGGCAAACCCGCACGAGCGGCAGTTGGCCAATGGCCTGCGGGTCATCGTCAAGGAGGATCGCCGGGCGCCGACGGTGGCGCACATGGTCTGGTATCGCGCCGGCAGCATGGACGAGATCAGCGGCCGAACCGGCGTCGCGCATGTCCTCGAACACATGATGTTCAAGGGAACGCCGACTGCCGGTCCGGGCGAGTTCAATCGCCGCGTCGCCGCCGCCGGTGGGCGCGACAACGCGTTCACGAGTCGCGACTACACGGCATACTTCCAGCAGGTGCCGAAACCGAAGCTGCCGGAAATGATGCAGCTCGAGGCGGACCGCATGCGCCACCTGAGTCTCGACGAGAAGGAGTTCGCGCAGGAGATCAGGGTCGTCATGGAAGAGCGCCGGCTGCGAACCGAGGACCAGCCGCAGGCGCTGCTGTACGAGAAGCTCAATGCCGTAGCCTTTCAGGTGCATCCGTATCGCGTGCCGATCATCGGCTGGATGACCGATCTGCAGAGCATGACGGTGAGCGATGCCCGCGCCTGGTACGACGACTGGTACGCGCCCAACAACGCCTACATCGTCGTCGTCGGCGACGTGGATCATCAGGAAGTCTTCCGCCTCGCCGAACAGCATTACGGCGTCCTGCCGGCGCGCGCGCTGCCGGTCAGGAAACCGCAGGACGAACCGCCGCAGGTCGGCATCCGTCGCCTGACGGTGAAGGCGCCCGCCGACCTGCCGGTGCTGATGATGGCGTACAAGGTGCCGGTGATACGTCATGTCGAGCAGGACGTCGATCCCTATGCGCTCGAGATGCTGGCGGCGGTGCTCGCCGGCCACGATGCCGCCCGCCTGAATCGACATCTGGTGCGCGAGCAGCAGCTGGCGGTGAGTGCCGGTGCCAGCTACGATGCGACCGCACGCGGCCCGGGGATCTTTCATCTGCACGGTGCACCGAGCGCTGGCCGCAGCCGCGGCGAACTCGAAGCCGGCCTGCGCGCCGAACTGGCACGCGTGCAGGAAGAGGGCGTGAGCGCCGCGGAACTGGCGCGAGCCAAGGCGCAACTGATCGCCGGCCAGATCTACAAGCTCGATTCGATCTTCGCGCAGGCGATGGAGATCGGGCAACTGGAATCCGCGGGCATCCCGCATACCCTGAATCGGCGACTGATCGACAAGCTGCAGGAAGTCAGCCGCGAACAGGTGCAGGCGGTTGCCAGGAAGTACTTCGGCGACGACGCACTGACGGTCGCCGAACTCGATCCGCAGCCATTGCCAGCGAACCCGCGGCCGCGGTCGCCGTTCGTTTCCCGCCACTGAGTGAGCGCCCGTCCATGACCCCACGCCAGTTGCTGCTCGCCTGTTGTCTGCTTCTCTGCGTGCAGTTCGTGTACGCGGGACCGAAGATCGAACGCTGGCAGACCACCGCCGGAACACGGGTCCTGTTCGTCGCGGACCACAGCTTGCCGATCATTGACCTGCAGCTCGATTTCGCTGCCGGCACGGCGCGCGAACCGGTGGGCAGGGAAGGCGTGGCCGGACTGACGCGCGCGTTGATCGACCTCGGCGCCGACGGCATGGACGAGACCGAGATCGCCAGCCGGCTGGCCGACATCGGCGCGCGACTGTCCGGAGGCGTCGATCTCGACCGCACCTCGCTGACGCTGCGCACCCTCTCGATGGCGGACAAGCGGGCGCCCGCCTTCGAGCTGTTGCGCGCCATCGTCGCTGCGCCGACCTTTCCCGCCGCCGCCTTCGAGCGCGAGAAGGCGCGCTCGCTCGCCGCCCTCAGGGAGGCGCTGACGCGTCCCGACGTGATCGCCAGCAAGGCTTTCTGGGCAGCGATGTACCCGGCGCATCCGTACGGGCGACAGGCGACGCCGGAATCGCTGACGGCACTGCTGCGCGACGACGTTCTCGCCTTTCATGCCGCCCACTACGGCGCGCGCTCGGCCACCATCGCCATCGTCGGCGACCTTTCGCGTGCCGAGGCGGAGGCGCTCACAGAACGCTTGAGCAGCGGTCTGCCGGCGGCCGCCGCCGTCGCCGGGTTGCCGCCGCCGCAACTGCCGGCCGGTGGCGAGGAGCGGATCGCCCATCCGGCGGCGCAGTCGCACCTGCTGATCGGCATGCCGGCACTCCGACGGGGCGATCCGGATTTCTTTCCGCTGGCGGTCGGCAACTACTCGCTCGGTGGTGGCGGTTTCGTTTCGCGACTGGTGAAGGAAGTACGTGACAAGCGCGGGCTTGCCTACAGCGTGCACAGCTACTTTCTGCCGCTGCAGCAACTCGGACCCTTTCAGATCGGTCTGCAGACGCGCAAGGGACAGGTCGCCGAGGCCCTGCAAGTGACGCGTGCCGTCCTTGCCGAATTCCTTGACCGTGGGCCGAGCGAAGCCGAACTGCTGGCGGCGAAGCAGAATCTCGTCGGCAGCTTTCCCCTGCGCCTCGACAGCAATCGCAAGATTCTGGAGAATGTGGCGATGATCGCCTTCTACGACCTGCCGCTCGATTACCTCGACCGCTATCCGGAGAACGTCGAGCGCGTGACGGCAGCCGAGATCCAGGCTGCTTTTGCACGCCGGCTGCAAGCGGCACATCTGGTTACCGTCGTCGTTGCCGGAGACTAGCCCACTGAACTCGGTACGCATCATTGGCGGCGAGTGGCGGCGGCGCATCCTGCGCTTTCCTGCGGCAGCGGGTTTGCGTCCGACGCCGGATCGTGTCCGGGAAACGCTCTTCAACTGGCTCGGGCAGGATCTTTCTGGGGCGGTGTGCCTCGACCTCTTCGCCGGCAGCGGCGCCCTCGGCTTCGAGGCTGCTTCGCGTGGCGCCAGCCGGGTGGTGATGGTCGAGCAGTCGCTGCATGCCCTGCAGGCGCTCGAGAGCAATGCACGGCTCCTGGGAATCGGCGAGCGCCTGCAGATCGTTCGCGCCGACGCGCAGCGCTTCCTCGCGGGCGCTGGCGGGCGCTTTGACCTCCTGTTCCTCGACGCGCCCTTCCACCAGGGGTGGATCGAACGGCTGGCGCCGATGCTCGCTCGCGTCCTCAACGATGATGCGGCAATCTATGTCGAGGCGGAGCGGTTCCTGGCCGGCTGCGGCGAATGGCGAACGTTGCGCCATGGGCGCGCAGGACGGGTCTTCTATCACCTGATGCAGCGAGGCGAAACAGATGGCGCTGAATAATCGCGTGGCAATCTATGCCGGGACCTTCGATCCAATGACGCGCGGTCATGAGGATCTGGTGCGACGGGCGTCCTGCCTTTTCGATCGCGTGATCGTCGCCATCGCCGCGAACCAGCCAAAGAGGCCCTTCTTCTCGCTCGCCGAGCGGGTTGATATGGCGCTGGATGTACTGGCGCCCTATCCGAATGCGGAGGTGTGCGGTTTCGACGGGCTGCTGATGGACTTTCTGCACGCCAAGGGCGCCAAAGTGATCATCCGCGGCCTGCGGGCGGTATCCGACTTCGACTACGAGTTCCAACTGGCGGGAATGAACCGCAACCTGTATCCGGAAGTCGAAACCGTATTCCTGACGCCGAGCGAGCAGTACCTGTTCATCTCGGCGACGATGGTGCGCGAGATCGCCGTTCTCGGCGGCGATGTCAGCAAGTTTGTCCAGCCGGTGGTCCGTGAACGACTGGCCAAGCGTGTCCGAGAAATTTCAATGACCTGAAGGAACAGCAAGCATGGCCCTGATCATTACCGACGAATGCATCAACTGCGACGTGTGCGAGCCGGAGTGCCCGAACGAAGCGATCTACCAGGGTGCCGAAATCTACGAGATCGACCCCAACAAGTGCACCGAGTGTGTCGGTCATTACGATACCCCGCAATGTGTCGAGGTTTGTCCGGTCGATTGCATCCCGAAGGATCCGGCACATCAGGAAAGCGAGGAGCAGTTGTGGGTCAAGTACGAGAAGCTCACCGGCAATCCGGCGCGCGGCTGAGCGCCGCAAGAACTGCACCAGGATGCGCACGGAAGCCGCCCTGCGAGGCGGCTTCCTCTTGCTGCGCGAACCGCGCCGCGCCACTCGCTCTTCGCCAGGCTGAACGGGCCCGCCTGCCGGCTCTTCTGCCGCATCGTCACGCTGGCTGCCAGGCTGCCGCCGCTGGCCATCGCCCGGCCACGCGGGGTCGGTATTCCAGGGGTCAGCGGGAAGCGGACGCCGAGCCGCTTGAGCAGGCGGGCCCGAGGGCGCGCGCCGTCAACCGGTGGCGTCGCGGTCGGTCGATGGCTGGATGGGAATGCGTTAGAATCCGCCGCTGCTCCTGATCCACGGGCTCTCGGAAAGAGGGGCCGGGCGGTCCAGCTGAAATTCCCTCTCACCAGAAGCAATCCAGACACGCGAGGACCGCATGCGCGCAGTGCAAGAGCAACTCAGGCAGATCAGGCGCGGCTCAGAAGAACTGCTGATCGAAGCGGAACTGCTGGCGAAGCTCACTAGCGGACGCCCGTTGCGCATCAAGGCCGGCTTTGACCCGACGGCACCCGACCTGCACCTCGGGCACACCGTACTGATCAACAAACTGCGGCATTTTCAGGATCTTGGCCATCACGTCATGTTCCTGATCGGCGACTTCACCGGCATGATCGGCGACCCGACCGGCAAGAACGTTACCCGGCCCCCACTGTCGCGAGAGCAGATCGTGGACAACGCGAAGACCTACCAGGAACAGGTATTCCGGATCCTCGACCCGCAGAAGACCGAAATCTGTTTCAACTCGGTCTGGTTCGAACCGTTCGGTGCATCGGGGATGATTCGCCTGGCGGCACTGCACACCGTCGCCCGCATGCTCGAGCGCGACGACTTCGCCAAGCGTTATCGCAGCGGCCAGCCGATCGCGATTCACGAACTGCTCTACCCGCTCTGCCAGGGTTATGACTCGGTGGCGATGAACGCCGATGTCGAACTCGGTGGTACCGACCAGAGGTTCAACCTCCTCGTCGGGCGCGAACTGCAGAAGCACTACGGGCAGGCCCCGCAGTGCATCCTGACCATGCCGCTGTTGGAAGGACTCGATGGCGTCAACAAGATGTCGAAGTCGCTGGGCAACTACGTTGGCATCAACGAGGCGCCCGGCGAGATGTTCGGCAAACTGATGTCGATCTCGGACGAGCTCATGTGGCGCTACTTCGAGCTGCTGTCGTTCCGCAGCAGCGAGGCCATCGCCGCCCTGCAGCAGGAAGTCGCAGGCGGGCGCAACCCGCGTGATGCCAAGGTCCTGCTGGCGGGCGAGATCGTCGAGCGCTTCCACGGCGCGGCCGCTGCTGCCCGCGCGCTGGCCGACTTCGATGCTCGTTTCCGGCACGGCGCCATTCCCGACGACATTGCGGAAGTGAGTCTGCGGCACGGCGCCGAGCCGCTGACCATCGTCCAGGTTCTCAAGCAGGCAGGGCTCACCGCCAGCACCTCGGAAGCGATGCGGATGGTCGACCAGGGCGGGGTACGGATGGACGGCAACCGCGTCGACGACAAGCATTTCGTCTTCCCCGTCGCCGGCACCTTCGTCCTGCAGGTCGGCAAACGCCGCTACGCGCGGGTGCGGGTCGGCTGAGCGGCGGTGGAGAAAGCGGCGCGAGCGGCCCGAGGCGCAAGGCGAGAGCGAGCGAAGAGACAGATCAGATCAAGGGGGCGCAGCGCCCGGGCGTAGGCCGGGGTGCTGCGCGCGCGAGGCTCGACTTTGCTTCTCGAAGGGCGTCGGCCGTGGCGTGTTGTCGGCGGATGGCGGCAGCTGTGGCAACTTGAAGCTCGGCTGGTTGTCGGTCAGCGTCTTCAGGAAGGCGACGATCTTGGCGTTTTCCTCGGGGCTGAACTTCTTGCCGAGCTCGACGAGCGCGGGGTTGCTGACCTTGATCGGCGGGATCGGCTGGATCGGTTCGTTGGCTGCACTCCAGCTGCCGGTGCTGCCGAGCATCGCCCGACAGGCGACCACTACGCGTACTTTCATGACGCGGGCTCCCGCTTGAGTGAGGATGGCGGAAAGGTGACGTCGCTGTCCCGCGTCATCGCGAGGAGGACTGGCACGAGTCAGCTCGGCGCGAATATATTCGCCCGCAGGATGGCCTTGTTGACTCAGATCAATAGAGTCGCTGGCGACGAATTCGCTGCGCGGTCAGCACTTGCGGACGATCAGGCTGCCGATCGAGTAGCCGGCGCCAAAAGAGCAGATGACGCCGAGATCACCGTGGGCAAGGTCGGCGCTGTGGCGGTGAAAGCTGATGATCGAGCCGGCTGAGGCAGTGTTGGCGAACTCGTCGAGGATCACCGGCGCTTCGTCGGCAGTCGCCTCACGGCCGAGCAGGCGGCGGCCGATCAACTGGTTCATCGCCAGATTTGCCTGGTGCAGCCAGAAGCGGCGCACCTGCGCCGGCTTCAGGTCGAGCGTCGCGAGATGGCGCGTGATGTGTTCGGCGGCCATCGGGCAGACCTCCTTGAACACCTTGCGGCCTTCCTGGACGAAGAGTTGATCGCGGTCGCCCGGGTCCCGGTCCTCGCAGCGCGACATAAAGCCGGCGTTGTTGCGGATGTTGTTGGAAAAGCTGGTCGCCAGCCTGCTGCCGAGGATTTCCCACGCATTCGCCGCTGGCTCGGGCGGCAACCCCTCGACGACGATCGCCGTGCAGACGTCGCCGAAGATGAAGTGGCAGTCGCGATCCTGCCAGGCGAGATGCGCCGAGCAGATCTCCGGATCGACGATCAGCACGCGGTGCGCGCTGCCGCCGCGCACGGCGTTGAGCGCGATGTCGAGGGCGAAGGTCGCCGACGAGCAGGCGACGTTCATGTCGAACGCGTAGCCCTGGCGGATGCCGAGCGCGTGCTGGATCTCGACCGCCATCGCCGGGTATGGGCGCTGCATGTTGGAGGCGGCGCAGATCACGGCATCGATGTCGGTCGGATCGCGGCCGGCCGCCGCCAGGGCCTGCCGGCCGGCGCCGACGGCAATCTCCGCTTGCAGCGAAAGCTCGTCGTTGCGCCGCGGAGCGAAGCGTGGGCGCAGGCGCTGCGGATCGAGCACCCCCTCCTTGTCCATGACATAGCGATGGCTGATGCCGGACGCCTTCTCGATGAAGTCGACGCTCGACTCCTCGCGCGCGGCGATCTCGCCGGCCGCTATGCGCTGCGCGTTGGTTTCGTTGAAGCGCCTGGCATGGGCGTTGTAGGAGCTGACCAGTTCCTCGTTGCTGATGGTGTGTGGTGCGGTATGAAGGCCGCTGCCACTGATGGCGACGCGCTGCATGAAGATTCTCCCGCGGTTGTCACGGTAGGCGTTGAACTCAAAGGTGCTGGCCGATCAGCAGCGCCGTCAGGAGGACGGTGATCAGCGCCAGCAGGCGCCGCTGCTGGCGCTGTGCCCGCGCTAGTTCGGCCAGCAGCGGCGTCAGGTCGGGCTCGCGGCGCACGGCCAGTGCCTGATGGATCAGGCGTGGCAGTTGCGGCAGGGTCCGCGCCCAGTACGGAGCCTCCTGCTGCACGCCGCGGTGAAAGGCGCGTCGCCCGAGCTGCTCGCTCATCCAGCGTTCGAGGAAGGGTTTGGCAGTCTTCCACAGGTCGAGGTTGGGATCGAGCTGGCGGCCGAGACCCTCGATGTTGAGCAGGGTCTTCTGCAGCATCACCAGTTGCGGCTGGATCTCGACGTTGAAGCGGCGCGAGGTCTGGAACAGGCGCAAGAGGACGCGGCCGAACGAGATCTCGTGCAGCGGCCGGTCGAAGATTGGTTCGCAGACGGCGCGGATCGCCGCCTCGAACTCGTCCGCCCGTGTCTCGGGCGGTGCCCAGCCGGCCTC
Organism: Candidatus Accumulibacter similis; assembly: GCA_013347225.1. Taxonomy (NCBI): domain Bacteria; kingdom Pseudomonadati; phylum Pseudomonadota; class Betaproteobacteria; genus Candidatus Accumulibacter; species Candidatus Accumulibacter similis. The sequence goes on from CP054595.1 coordinate 1,071,898, forward strand.
GATGTGCGCCGTCGCGACGCGCTTGTAGTCGCGCTGGAAGAAGGCGAGGAAGTTCTGCGCCAGATAGTTCTTGTCGTTGTCGGTCAGGGTGCCGACGATGCCGAAGTCGAGAGCGATGTAGCTGCCGTGATGGGCCGCGTCGGTGGCGATGAAGATGTTGCCCGGGTGCATGTCGGCGTGGAAGAAGCCGTCGCGGAAAACCTGCGTGAAGAAGATCTCGACGCCGGCGCGTGACAGCGCGGCGAGATCGACGCCGGCGGCGACCAGTGCCTCGGTCTGACTGATCGGGATGCCGCGCATCCGCTCCATGACCATCACCGTTGTCGTGCATTGGTCCCAGTAGACCTCGGGCACCTGCAGCAACCGCGAGCCGCTGAAGTTTCGCCGCAATTGCGAGCAGTTGGCGGCCTCACGCATCAGGTCGAGTTCGTCGTACAGATACTTGGCGAATTCGCCGACCACTTCGCGCGGCTTCAGCCGCTTGCCGTCGGGCCATGCCTTCTCGAGTGCGGCGGCGAGCGTTTCGAGCAGCGCCAGATCATTGGCGATGACCGCGTGCATTCCCGGTCGCAGCACCTTGACGGCGACCTCGTGTCCACCGTCCTCCGGTCGCAGGCGGGCGAAGTGCACCTGCGCGATCGACGCACTGGCGACGGGTGTCGCGTCGAACTCGGCAAAGACCTCGCTGGCTGGTCGGCCATAGGCTTTCTCGATCTCGGCCAGGGCGAGCTCGGAAGAGAACGGCGGCACCCTGTCCTGCAGCTTCGCCAGTTCGTCGGCGATGTCCGTCCGCAGCAGATCGCGCCGGGTCGACAGCACCTGGCCGAACTTGACGAAGATCGGGCCGAGCGATTCGAGTGCCAGCCGCAGGCGGACAGCCGACGGCGCATCGAAGCGGCGCCAGAAGTGCAGGGTCCGCGACAGCGCGGCCAGCCGCCCGCTCGGCTCGTGCTCGAGGATCATCTCGTCGAGGCCGTAGCGGCTCGCAATGCTGAGGATTTTGGCGAGGCGAAGGAGTCGCACGGCGGGCGGGAACTGGTCGGTCGGCAAACGGGGAGTTTACACACAAACGGTCGCGGCTGTGGATTCGCCAACACTTCCCCCTGGACGCGGCGCATCGCGCTGCGCTCCTGGCCGGTGGCGGTCGCTGGCGTCGGACCTGCGAACGGGGATCCGCGCCGCTGTTGACCGGCAAGCGGCAGCGTCAGGCCTCATCACCGTGCTGCGGTGGCCCGCTGGCAAGGTCGGCGTCGTATAATCAGTCGCTTGATCCGATTCCCGAAACGATACACCGCGATGAGTTCCGACCTGAAATTGCAGCTTGCCGAGCTGATGCGCTCCGCGTTGCTGAGTGTGGCGCCCGGCGAGGGCGGCAGCGAGATCCACATCGAGCGCCCGAAGCAGGCATCGCATGGCGATTTTTCCAGCAATCTGGCGCTGCAGCTGGCGCGTTCCCTGAAGCGCAACCCGCGCCAGCTGGCGCAGCTCCTGGTTTCGGAGCTGCCGTACTCGGCGTTGGTCGACAGGACCGAAGTCGCCGGCGCCGGTTTCATCAACTTCCATCTGGCGCCGGCTGCGCGTCGCCAGGTGCTGCGCGGCATCCTGCAGCAGGGAGCGAGCTTCGGCCGGGCGACTATCGGCGGTGGCAGGACGGTTCTCGTCGAGTTCGTCTCCGCGAATCCGACCGGTCCGCTGCATGTCGGTCATGGTCGCGGAGCCGCCTACGGCGACAGTCTCGCCAAGCTGCTTGCCTTCGCCGGCTGGAGGGTCACCAGCGAGTATTACGTCAACGACGCGGGTCGGCAGATGGACATCCTGGCGCTGTCGACCTGGTTGCGCTATCTCGAACTCGGCGGGCTGGCGGCAGAGCACGTGGCCTTCCCGCCGAATGCCTATCAGGGCGACTACGTGCGCGACATGGCGCGGCAGATGCGGGCAGCGCATGGCGAGCGCTATCAGCGACCTCTGGAACAGCTCGCCGCCGGCACCCCTGGCTTGCCGGACGCGCTGCGCACCGACGCCGAAGCTGCCCGGCAGCGGGAGACCCACCTCGATGCCCTGATCGCCAACGCGCGCCGGCTGCTCGCCGAGGACTGGAAGTACGTGCACGACTTCGTCCTGGCCGAGCAGCTCGCCGACTGCCGCAGCGATCTCGAGGAAACCGGGGTGCACTTCGACGTCTGGTTTTCGGAACAGTCGCTGTTTGCCACCGGGCTCGTCGCGCGCTGCGTCGAGCGACTGCAGAAGGCCGGCCATGTCTACCTGCAGGACGGTGCCCGCTGGTTCCGTTCAACCAGCTTCGGCGACGAGAAGGACCGTGTCCTGCAGCGCGAGAACGGCCTCTACACCTATTTCGCGTCCGACATCGCCTACCACCTGAACAAGTGCGAAAGGGGATTCGAGCGGCTGATCAACGTCTGGGGTGCCGATCATCACGGTTACATTCCGCGCGTCCGCGGAGCGCTCGCCGCCCTCGGCATCGACGCATCGATCCTCGAGGTCGCGCTGGTGCAGTTTGCCGTCCTCTATCGGTCCGGCTGGAAGGCGCAGATGTCGACGCGCGCGGGCGATTTCGTCACCCTGCGGACGCTGCGCGAAGACGTCGGTCGCGACGCCTGTCGCTTCTTCTACGTGCTGCGCAAGTCCGATCAGCACCTCGATTTTGACCTCGATCTCGCCAAGAGCCAGTCGAACGACAATCCGGTCTACTACATCCAGTATGCGCACGCGCGGGTCTGTTCGCTGCTCGGGCTCTGGGGCGGCGATGTCGAGTGTCTCGCTGCGACCGACCTCGACAGCCTCGATGGTCCGCGCGAGTTGGCCCTGGCCGCCAGGCTGGGCGAGTTTCCCGAGGTCGTCGAGCAGGCCGCTGCCGAGCTCGCACCGCATCTCGTCGCCTTCTACCTCAAGGAACTGGCAGCCGAGTTCCACAGCTACTACAATGCCGAACGCATCCTGGTCGCTGCGCCGGCGGTACGCGAGGCGCGCGTGGCGCTGGCCACAGCCGTGCGGCAGGTGATCCGCAACGGCATGTCGATTCTCGGCGTCAGTTGTCCGGAATCGATGTAGTCAGAGTACAGAGGATTTCCATGAGTCGTGACATGAGACCCCGCAAGGCGCCGCCCGGCAGGAAGTCGGCTGGCGGCACGCTGTTCGGCCTGTTCATCGGCCTCGTCATTGGTGTCATCGCGGTTGCCGCTGTCGTCTGGTATGTCAGCAAGGCGCCGCTGCCCTTTACGACTACCGGCCAGCAGCCCAAGCCGCCGCCGCCGGTTGGCAGCAAGCCGGCCGGCCAGCCGGCGAGCGAAGTGCCGCCGGTCGCGGCGGCGCCGGCGGCGCCGGTGGCGCTGCCGGGCAAACCAGGCGACCCGATTCCCGAGAAGCCGCGTTTCGATTTCTACAAGATCCTGCCGGGCAATGCGGAAGCGGTTCCCGACCCCAAGCCCGATGAAGCCAGACCGGCGCAGCCGGTGCCGACGATCGGCAAGCCCACCGAAACGAAGCCGATCGAGACCAAGCCAGCCGAGACCCGGGTGGTGGAAGCGAAGCCGACGGAAGCGAAGCCGGCAGAGAGCAAGACTGCAGACGGCAAGACTGCAGAGGGCAAGGCACCCGCCGGCAAGCCGGCCGAGGCGAAGGGTGAGAACACCCTCAAGGAGCCGATCTATCTGCAGGCGGGTTCGTTCCTGAGCGCCAGCGATGCCGACAACCAGAAGGCCCGACTGGCGTTGCTTGGAGCAGAGGCCCGCATCCAGCAGGTGATGCTGCAGGACAAGGTCTGGTACCGTGTTCGCCTCGGGCCGTACCACAAGATGGACGAGGTGAACCACATGCGCGCCGACCTCGCCAAGCAGGGGATTGACGCCAACGTCGTTCGCCGGGAGTGAAAGCCGGTGCGGTGATCGTCGCGAGGCGACCGCGCGGGAAGGAAGCAGCTCAGACCGATCGCTGAGGAGTGGGCAGGCAACGGCGCCGATCGGTCGCGCAGCAGATTCATTGGCAACCTTGAAGGAGAAGACATTGAGGCATTCACGTTCCCCCGGATGGCTGCTGGCCGTCGTCATCGCCCTGCTGGCGGCAGCGCTGCCGGTCCGGGCCGAGCTCGTTGCCGGACGCGATTACGTCGTAATCGTTCCCCAGCAAACGACCGACAACCCGGCAAAGATCGAGGTCGTCGAGTTCTTCTCGTACGCCTGTCCGCATTGCAGCGAACTGCACCCGACCCTGAGCAAGTGGTCGTCGGCGCTGCCGGCCGACGTCGTCCTGAAGCGTGTGCCGATCACCTTCGGCCGCCAGCAGTGGGCGCCGCTGGCCCGCCTGTTCTACGCGCTCGAGGCCACGGGCGACCTCGCGCGGCTCGACAACGCCGTTTTCGAGACCCTGCACCGCCAGGGCGGCAAGCTCTTCGACGACAAGAGCGTCATCGAGTGGGCAACGGCACGCGGCATCGACCGCCAGAAGTTCACCGATGCCTACAATTCCTTCGGTGTCGTCAGCAAGGTCAAGCAGGCCGACCAGATGGCAAAGGCGTACGCGATTCAAGGCGTCCCGGCGCTCGCCGTCGATGGCAAGTACCTGGTCACCGGCAAGGACCTCAAGGACTTCAACGCCTTGCTGGCGCTGACCGACCAGGTGATCGACAAGGTCCGGCGCGAGCGCGGCAAGAAGTAGGACCAGCGCGCACCTGACCTCGGCAACTGACGTGCGTCGCGCCGGGCAGCGGACATCGCCGGCGCGCCGCTGAGTCGTCGGCCGTGCATCGCGTCTTCATCACCGGCGCTTCCTCCGGCATCGGCCGCGCGCTGGCGGAGCACTATGCCGCGCGCGGGGCGCAACTCGGGCTTGTCGCCCGGCGGCCCCAGTTGCTGCATGAGCTGTCGACGCGCTGGCCAGGACAGGTCAGGGCCTACCCGCTCGACGTCACCGACGCCGCCGCCCTGCGCGCGGCGGCCACGGACTTCATCGCCGCTGTCGGCGTCCCCGATGTCGTGATCGCCAACGCCGGTGTCTCGGTCGGCACGCTGACCGAGCACGCCGAGGATCTCGAGGCGATCCGGCGGGTGATCGACGTCAACCATTTCGGCATGGTGGCGACCTTCTCACCCTTCATTGCCGGCATGCGCCAGGCCGCTCGCGGCCGCCTGGTCGGCATCGCCTCGCTCGCAGGTGTCCGTGGTCTCGCGGGTGCGGCAGCCTATTGCGCGTCGAAGGCGGCAGCGATCAGCTATCTCGAAAGCCTGCGCCTCGAACTGCGCGATTCGGGTATCCGCGTGGTCACCATCTGCCCGGGCTACGTCAGGACACCGATGACCGAGGTGAATCGGTTCCCGATGCCCTTTCTGCTTGCCGCCGACGAGGCGGCGGCGCGCTTCGCCCGCGTGATCGAACGGGGCAGCAGTTACAGCGTCGTGCCGTGGCAGATGGCGGTCGTCGGCAAGCTGTTGCGGCTGCTGCCGAACGCCGTCTATGACCGCCTGTTCGCTGCCGCCCCCCGCAAGCCCCGCCGGCAACCACCGAGCTAGCGCGTCGTGGTCGTGCCGGGGGAGCGTCGGCGCGTCACCAGTCGATCGCCCTGCGGTCGCGGAAGAAGCCCCCGCTGGGGCCATCGTCCGGCAGCAGGGCGGCCCAGACGATGCCGCTGGCGCCCTCTTCGGCACTGCGGGTTGCGTTGTCGCCGCCCATTCCGGTGCGGCACCAGCCGGGGCAGACCGAGTTGATCTTGATCGGGCTGCCTGCGAGTTCGCTCGCCGCCAGACGGGTCAGCGCGTTCAGCGCCGCCTTCGACATCCGGTAGCCCGGCCAGAAACCGCCCATTTCGCTCAGTTGCCCCATTCCCGAAGAGACATTGACAATGCGCCCGTAGCCATTTTCGCGCATCAGCGGCACGCAGGCCTGCAACAGGCGCAACGCCGCCAGCGCGTTGCAGTCGATCGTCGCCGCGACGGTTTCCGGATCGACGGCGAAGACGCTCGCCGCCGGCGGGGGACGGGCAAAGTCGCGTGCTTCCGGAAAGATGCCGGCGTTGTTGACCAGGATGTCGACGCGGCCGAACTCGCGTCGCAGACGGGCGGCGAGGGCGGCGATGGCGCTGCCGTCGGTGACGTCGGCGAGGTGCGGCAGGACGTCGAGGCCCTCGTCTTGCAGGCGCGCGGCGGCGGCCTCGATCGCCTCGGCGTTGCGCCCGACCATCAGGACCTTGCAGCCGGCAGTCGCCAGATCCCGCGCCACCGCCAGTCCGATGCCACGTGCCGCTCCGGTCACCACGGCAAGTTTGTGAGCTAGCATGTGTCTCTCCTCCTGTCCGAAGATGGTGCATGATGCAGTGGTCTGACGCGCTCGGCAAGCTCCACGCTCGCCATCCGGGGTTGCCTCGGATCGTCTCGCTGGTGCCGAGTCTGACCGAGCTGCTGATCGCCCTCGGGCTCGCCGAGCACCTGGTAGGTCGCACGGGTTTCTGCGTCCACCCGCGCGAGGCCGTTCGCCGCATTCCGAAGCTCGGTGGGACCAAGGGCTTCGACCGCGAGCGACTGCGTGCGCTGCAGCCGACACACGTGCTGGTCAATATCGACGAGAACCGGCGCGACGAAGTCGCTGCGCTGGCTGACTTCGTACCGCACCTGATCGTCACCCATCCGCTGGCGGCGCGCGACAACCTCGATCTCTACCGCCTGCTCGGGGGCATCTTCAATCGCGAGGCGGAGGCAGCAGAGCTGTCCGCCGCCTTCGAGCGCGAATGGGGGGCGCTTGCCGAAGTCGCCGCCGCGCTGCCGCGGCAGCAGGTGCTGTACCTGATCTGGCGCGAGCCGTGGTTCAGCGTTGCCCGCGACACCTACATCTCGCGCATGCTGGCGGCAGCCGGTTGGGACACGCTGCCGTCCGTCAGTGCGCAGCGCTACCCGCAGATCGAGCTGGCGGAGGCGATCCGCGACGCCGAGATCGTCTTCCTCGCCAGCGAACCCTACCCGTTTCGCGAGCGTGACCGGCGGCGACTGCAAGGCGAGATGGCCAACCGCTGCTGGCAGCTGATCGACGGCGAGATGGTCTCCTGGTACGGCAGCAGGGCGGTCATGGGCCTCGCCTATCTGCGCCGGCTGCGGCTTCGCCTCTGTCAATCGGCTGGAACTTGACGAGCATCAAGCTCCGGTCAGGCGGGGTCACTATACTGGCGTGCTTCGTGCAACAGGGTCTTTCGCCATGGCAGCTCGCAAGATACCCCAGCTCATTTGCCCGGCGGGCAGCCTGCCGGCGCTCAAGGCCGCGGTAGACCACGGGGCAGACGCCGTCTATCTCGGTTATCGCAACGATACCAACGCGCGCAATTTCGCCGGACTCAATTTCGACCACAAGGCAATGGTCGAAGGGATCCGCTACGCCCAGGCACGCCACTGTCAGGTCCTGATGGCGATCAACACCTTTGCCCAGCCGGGGCGCTTCGCCGACTGGCAGCGAGCGGTCGACGGGGCGGCAGATCTTGGCGTCGACGCCGTCATCCTTGCCGATGTCGGCCTCCTCGACGACAGCAGTCGCCGCCATCCGGAGCTGCGTCTCCACCTTTCGGTGCAGGGCTCGGCAACGAACTACGAGGCGATCAACTTCGCGCAGCGCGAGTTCGGCGTGAAGCGCGCCGTCCTGCCGCGCGTCCTGACCCTGGCACAGGTCGAGACGGTGATCCGCAACACTACGGTCGAGATCGAGGTCTTCGGCTTCGGCAGTCTGTGCGTGATGAACGAGGGGCGTTGCTGGCTCTCCTCGTACGCCACCGGTGAGTCGCCGAACACCGTCGGCGCCTGCTCGCCGGCGAAGTTCGTGCAGTGGCAGAGATCGCCGGACGGCATGGCAACGCGGCTGAACGGCATTCTGATCGACTGCTTCGCCGATGCCGAACCGGCCGGCTACCCGACGCTGTGCAAGGGGCGTTTCGAAGTGCAGGGGGAAACCTATTACGCGCTCGAAGAACCGACGAGTCTCAACGTGCTCGAAATCCTGCCCGAGATCGCCCGCATCGGTGTCGCCGCGATCAAGGTCGAAGGCCGCCAGCGCAGCCCGACCTACGTCGCGCAGGTGACGCGCACGCTGCGTGCGGCGCTCGACGGGCTCGCGAGCGCCGAGCAGGGCTTCAGCGTCCGCCCGGCGTGGCAGGCCGAACTCGCCCGACTGGCCGAAGGCAGCCAGGTGACGCTCGGTGCCTACAGCCGGCCGTGGCGCTAGCTGGGCGACGAACGATGAAGCTCTCGCTTGGACCGTTGCTCTACTTCTGGCCGAAGCACGAGGTCTACGAGTTCTACGCCGAAATGGCGCAGAACCCGGCGATCGACATCGTCTGCCTCGGCGAAGTCGTCTGCTCGCGCCGGCAGCAGATTCGCACCGCCGACTGGCTGGGCCTGGCGCGCGATCTCGCCGCGGCCGGCAAGGAGGTCGTCATTGCCGCGCAGGCGCTGCTCGAATCGGAGAGTGACCTGAAGGCGCTGCGACGCCTGGCCGATGCGCTGTGCGAGATCCCCGGCTGCCTGCTCGAGGCCAACGATCTCGGCGCGGTCGGCATTGCCGCCGGTCGGCCGTTCGTTGCCGGGCCCCATCTCAACATCTACAACGAGGTCACGCTCTCGTCGTTCGCCCGCCGCGGCATGCGGCGCTGGCTGCCGCCACTCGAGGCCGACCGGCGGCTGATCGGGACGCTGCACGGCGCGCGTCCAGCCGGCGTCGAGACCGAGGTCTTCGTTTTCGGCAAGCTGCCACTGGCCTTCTCCGCCCGTTGCTTCACCGCCCGCCATTACAATCTCGGCAAGGACGACTGCCAGTTCCGCTGTCTCGACCACCCGCAGGGGATGACCCTGCGCACCCGCGAGGGGCAGCCGTTCCTGACCATCAACGGCATCCAGACGATGTCGGCGCAGACCTATAGCCTGCTGCCGCAGGTTCCCGATCTGCTGGCGATGGGCGTCGAGGTGATCCGCATCAGTCCGCAGCGGCAGGCGATGGCGGCGGTCGTCGCCGCCTTCGACGCTGCTCGGCGTGGCGAAGCGCTGGCTCCGGATACCGCGGGCTGGGCCAGCGACGGGTTGGTGGACGGCTACTGGTTCGGCGCTGCCGGGATTGCCAGCCACCAGGCTGCCGCGCCTGTCAATCGGGAAGGAATTCATTCATGAGTCAGGGTTTCACGATTCCGAGCTTCAAGTTGCCGGGCGTCCTCTCGACGATCGGTGCCCATCTGCCGCAGTGGCCGCACTCGCTGGCTTTGGCGACGGCGCTCAACGTCGCCGCCAGGGTCGGCCTGCTGCCGGCCGACAGCCTGGCGCAGCTCGCGGACCGCAGTTTCGTCGTCGACGTGCTCGATACCGGCGGCGTCGCTTCGTTCATCTATCGCGACGGGCTCTTCCGCCCACTGCTGACCGCCCCGCAGGCGCCTGATCTGTGTTTCCAGGCCAACCTGTCGGCTTTCCTGCAGCTGCTGGCACGGCAGGAAGACCCGGATACCCTCTTCTTCAAGCGCGAACTGTCGATCGTCGGCGACACCGAGCTGGGGCTGCTGGTCAAGAACATGCTCGACGCCATCGAGTGGCCGCCCTTGCCGCGACTGTCGCTCTTCCAGCGTTGAGCCCGCGGGTCGCCCGGACGACTGGCGCCGGCGTCGCGGCGAAGCATGTCGTCAGCGTCACCGGCTAGCGCGCCACTGATCGCCGGTGTCGCCTGCGCTCTCGGTGCCGGCATGCTTTGGGGACTGGTTTTCGTCGTTCCGCTGCTGCTGCCCGAGTATCCGCCGGCGATACTGTCCTTCGGCCGCTACCTCGGTTTCGGGCTGATCGCGCTGCTGCTCGCCTGGAGCGGCCGCAGGCGTCTGCTGCGGCTGCAGCGCCAGGATTGGCGCGTGGCTTTCGAGCTGGCGCTGGTCGGCAACATCCTCTACTACCTTTTCCTGGCGGCGGCAATCCAGCTCGCCGACGCGCCGTTGCCGACGATGCTCATCGGGACCCTGCCGATCGTCATCGCCATCGTCGCCAATTTCGGCAGCGAAGCGTTGCCATGGCGTCGTCTGCTGCCGTCCCTGACGGTGATCGCGATCGGCATCGCCCTCGTGAACCGCCATGAGATGGCTTTGCTCGGCGGGCAGCGCAGCGCCGACGACTACCTGCGCGGAGCGCTGCTGGCGCTGGCGGCGGTCGCCACCTGGACCTGGTATCCGGTGCGCAACTCACGCTGGCTGCGGCAGCGGCCGCAGATCGGTTCCGGAACCTGGGCGCTGGCGCAGGGGCTGGCGACGCTGCCACTGGCAGCGATCGGCATGGCCGCTGCCGGGTTCTGGTCGGACGGCAGCTTCGACTACCCGCTGGGACCGCAGCCAGTGCGCTACGTAGGGCTGATGCTGACGCTCGGTTTCTGTGCCTCATGGCTCGGCACCCTGCTCTGGAATCGTGCCAGCCAGTTGCTGCCGACGGCTCTCAGCGGCCAGTTGATCGTCTTCGAGACCCTCGCCGCCTTTGCCTACGCCTTCATCTGGCGCGGCGCGCTGCCCGGCGGCTCGGCGCTGCTCGGCATCGGCCTGCTGCTGGCCGGCGTCGTTCTCGGCGTGCGCGCCTTCCGCGCCGGCTGAGCGGTCCGTCGGTCGCCGACGGCGGCCGTCCGTATCGTCCGCCGGCGCGATCGATCGTACTGTGGCGTCGCGCGTGGTCGCGCTTGTGCGATCATTGCCTGGTCGCGCCCGCCAGTGGCGCACAAGCGTCACGGGGGCGCCAAGGGCGCCGATCAGCGGGGGTGAGCGATGCGAGTCTTTCAGATTCAGGACGACTGGGGGCTGGGCAATCTGCGCCTGGCCGAGAGAGGGCGACCGCAACCCGGGCCGGGGCAGGTGCTGCTGCGCATGCGCGCCGCTTCGCTCAACCATCGTGACCTGGTCGTTCCGGAGCGCGGCTATGGCAGCTTCACCGGGACGTTGCCGCTGATTCCCGTGTCGGACGGCGTCGGCGAGGTGGTCGAGGTCGGTCCCGGCGTCAGCCGTGTTGCACCGGGTGACCGGGTCTGCCCGTGCTTCTTCCAGGGCTGGATCAGCGGTGACCCGGACCTGCGTCGCATGACGGGGTCGCTCGGCGGTCCGCTCGATGGCGTGATGGCCGAGTTCATGTGCCTCTCCGAGCAGGGCGTGGTGAAGGTCCCGGGCTGTCTCGGTGACCTCGAGGCGGCGACGCTGCCATGCGCGGCGTTGACTGCCTGGAGCGCGCTCGTCACGCATGGCCGGGTCGGCCCCGGCGAGCGGGTGCTGATCCAGGGCTCGGGTGGCGTGGCACTGTTTGCCCTTGCCTTTGCCAGGATCGCTGGTGCCCACGTCACCGTCATTTCCTCGAGTGACGAAAGGATCGAGCGCCTGCGGGCGCTCGGCGCCGACGCGACGATCAACTACACGCGGACACCCGAGTGGTCGAAGGCCGCACGCGAGATCACCGGCGGGCGTGGTTTCGATCACATCGTCGAGTTGGGCGGCGAGAAGACGCTGCCGCAGTCGTTGCGCTGCATTCGTGCCGGGGGAACGCTGTCGATCATCGGCGTCCTGTCGGGTTCGTCGCCGGCGATACCCCTGGGCCTGATCGTCACGCGGCAGGTGCGGCTGCAGGGGATCACGGTCGGCCATCGCGACGGCTTCGAGGCCATGCTGCGGGCGCTCGAGCAACACCGGCCGGCGATCACGGTGGACCGGGTCTTCGAGTTCACGGCGCTCGGGGAGGCATTGGCCTATCTCAGGAGTGGCGCGCAGTTCGGCAAGATCTGCATTCGCCACCCCGACTAGCGGCCGGCATGCGGCGGTCTCGGGACCCCGTTGACCAGCCAGCGCCGCCGCGCCACTCCCAGTGCGTTGCCCTTCCTTCCCCGCCTGCGGTTGGCGAGGCCGGCGGCGGGCGTCGGGCAGGGTGCTAGAATGCCGTCGATGCTGGTTCTCGGAATCGAATCCTCCTGCGACGAAACGGGCGTGGCGCTGTATGGCAGCGTTGGCGACGGCGGCTTGCTGGCGCACGCCCTGCATTCCCAGGTCCGCATGCATGCCGAATACGGTGGAGTGGTTCCCGAGCTCGCGTCACGTGATCACATCGGCCGCCTCGTACCGCTGCTGCGGCAGGTTCTTGCCGCCAGCGGCTGTTCGTTGGCGCGGGTCGATGCCATTGCCTACACGCAGGGGCCCGGCCTCGCCGGTGCCCTGCTCGTCGGCGCCGCCTTTGCCGAGGCCCTGGCGACGGCCCTGGCCGTGCCAACGCTGCCGGTACACCACCTCGAGGGCCACCTGCTGTCGCCGCTTCTGTCGGCGCGGCCGCCGCGTTTTCCCTTCGTCGCACTCCTCGTATCGGGCGGGCACAGCCAGCTGATGCGCGTCAGCGGCGTCGGCGAGTACGAGTTGCTGGGCGAGACGCTCGATGACGCGGCCGGCGAAGCCTTCGACAAGACAGCCAAACTGCTGGGCCTTGACTACCCGGGCGGCCCGGCGCTGGCGGCACTCGCCGACAGCGGCCGGCCAGGACGGGTGAAGCTGCCGCGGCCGATGCTGCGCTCCGGTGATCTCGATTTCAGCTTCAGCGGCCTGAAAACCGCCGTCTTGACCCGCGTGCGCGAGTTGGGCCCGCTCGACGACGAGCAGCGGGCGGACATCGCCTGCGGATTTCAGGAAGCGATCGTCGAGGTGCTGGTGAGCAAGGCACTGCGCGCAGTCCGCGCAAGCGGCCTGCGGCAACTGGTCGTTGCCGGCGGTGTCGGAGCCAACCGCGAATTGCGCCGGCAGCTCGATGTGCGCGCGGCGCGGTCGCGCATCGACGTCTTCTATCCGGAGTTTGAGTTCTGTACCGACAACGGCGCGATGATTGCGCTGGCTGGCGCGCTGCGGCTGCAGGCGGGGCTTGTCGGCAAGGCACCCGGCGCGTTCGCGGTGCGCCCGCGCTGGCCGCTGACCGGCGCGGGCTAGTGCGGCTGTGGACCGCTGCCGTGGATCGAAGGGCTGCCGACTCGGCGAAAGCCAGGATCTGGCCCCATTCGCTCTCGTGGTTCCCCCCGGCAAGGGGCGATTGTGCGTCTCCGGCCCGACGCAACGGACTACTTGCGCTTGCTGCCAATCCGCGGTTCGCTGCCGGCCAGCAGTCGTTGCAGGTTCTGCCAGTGCTTGCCGATCAACGCCATGGCGATGATGCCGATCACCAGCACCATGCCGTCGTTACCCCAGAGCAGGATGGCGTAGAGCGGCGCCGCGGCGGCTGCGACGAGTGCCGCCAGCGACGAATAGCGCATGGTGAGGGCGACGAACAGCCAGGTGGCGAGCGTTGCCAGGCCGAGCCATGGGTTGATCGCCAGCAGGACGCCGGCGGCGGTGGCGACACCCTTGCCGCCCTTGAAGGCGAGGAAGACCGGGTAGAGGTGGCCGAAGAAGACGGCCAGCGCAACGAGGCCGACCGTCAGCGGTCCCAGACCGTACGGCGGTGCGTAGTGGGCGGCGAGAAAGACCGCCAGCCAGCCCTTCGTCGCGTCACCGATCAGCGTCAGCAGGGCGGCGCCCTTGTGGCCACTGCGCAGGACGTTGGTCGCGCCGGGGTTCTTCGATCCGTAGCTGCGCGGGTCGGCGAGGCCGAAGACGTGGCTGGCGATGAGCGCGAAAGGCACCGACCCGAGCAGATAGGCGGCGAGGACGGCGAGCAGGGTGAGCAGTATCGATGACATCGGCTGGGTGATCCCGGGGTTCCGGCGTACGGCCTGCGCGGAAGGCTATAGAATGCGCGCTCTGTCGCCACCTTTCCGGCAGCGCGGCGTCATCATACACCACGCCGCCGGCACACCCACCCGAGCCTTGGCCGCATGGACATCATCTTCATCAACGAACTGCGCGCGACGACGCTGATCGGCATCTACCCGCGCGAGCGAGCCATGCCACAGACGGTCGAGATCTCGCTGCAGATCGGCACCTCCACGGCCAGCGCCGGCGCCAGCGACGACATCGGCGACACGATCGACTATGCGCGCGTCGTCGACCGCCTGCGCGGCGAACTCGCAGCCCGCCATTTCAACCTGCTCGAGCGGCTCGCCGAGTATGTGGCGACGCTGCTGCTCGAGGACTTCGGCGCCACCTGGGTGCGCGTCTCGATCGCCAAACTGGGCATGATGCGCGGCGTTGCGCGGGTCGGCGTGGTCATCGAGCGCGGCGCTGCCGCCTGACTTGGAGCCCGCTGCGGGCCGGCCGGCGGCCCTATTTCATTGCTGTCTGCCGCTGGCTCGTACATTGCCTGAGCAATGCGCTCGACATTATTGATTGTTTTCCTGTCTGTCAGCTTGGCGTAAGCCTTGTCGCGTAGAAATGTCCCCGGAAGGCCCTGCTTACGGCAGTGCTTCTTGCAATCCCACAATATTGGAGGAGACAACTCATGGAAGACCGAGGCAAGGCCTACTGGTCGGCGACGCTCAAGCTGATCTGGGGCATCCTTATCGTCTGGTTCCTGGTATCGTTCGTCGCAGGAATCCTGCTCGCGCCGCAACTGGACAGTATCAAGCTGGGCGGCTATCCGATGGGCTTCTGGTTCGCCCAGCAGGGTTCGATGTACATCTTCATCGCGTTGATCTTCATCTACGCGAAGCTGATGGACAGCATCGACCGTCGTTTCGACGTTCACGAACAATAGGAGGCGAGTCATGGATCTGCAAACCACCATCTGGCTCGTTGTCGGCGTGACCTTCGCGCTCTACATCGGCATCGCCCTGTGGGCACGCGCCGGCAGCACCAGTGAGTTCTACGTCGCCGGCGGCGGCGTGCCGCCGGTGATGAACGGCATGGCGACGGCCGCCGACTGGATGTCGGCGGCTTCGTTCATCTCGATGGCCGGCCTCATCTCGAACATGGGTTATGGCGGCGGCCTCTTCCTGATGGGCTGGACCGGTGGCTACGTCCTGCTGGCTGTCCTGCTGGCGCCCTACCTGCGCAAGTTCGGCAAGTTCACCGTGCCGCAGTTCATCGGCGACCGCTTCTATTCGAAATCGGCGGCGACGGTGGCGGTTGTCTGCCTGCTGACCGCGTCGCTGACCTACATCATCGGCCAGATGACCGGTGTCGGCGTCGCCTTTTCGCGTTTCCTCGGCGTCTCGAGCGACACCGGCATCTACGTCGGACAGGCGATCGTCTTCGTCTACGCCGTATTCGGTGGCATGAAGGGGATCACCTACACGCAGGTCGCGCAGTACATCGTGCTGATCTTCGCCTACATCATCCCGGCGGTGTTCATCTCGGTGCAGCTCACCGGCATGCCGATTCCACAACTCGGTCTCGGTTCGACGATGAGCGGCACCGACGTCTCGCTGCTCGTGCGTCTCGACCAGGTGGTCACCGAACTCGGCTTCGGCAAGTACACGACGACGACCGCCGGCAGCACGCTGAACATGTTCGTGTATACGGTGTCGCTGATGATCGGTACCGCCGGCCTGCCGCACGTCATCATGCGCTTCTTCACCGTGCCGACGGTCCATGCTGCGCGCCTTTCCGCCGGTTGGGCGCTGGTCTTCATCGCGCTGCTGTACACCACGGCGCCTGCCGTGGCGGCGATGGCACGCTACAACCTCAACGCGACGGTGACGCCGGGGATCAAGACCAACGCCGACCTCTACCTGCCGGAATCGAACCTCAAGGCCGAGGATCGTCCGGACTGGATGAAGCGCTGGGAGAAGACTGGCCTGCTGAAGTGGCAGGACAAGAATGGCGACGGTCGCATCCAGTATTACGACGACAAGACCAAGAACCCAGAGGCCAAGGCCAAGGCCGAGGCTGCCGGCTGGAAGGGCAACGAGCTGACGGTCAACGCCGACATCATCGTCCTGGCCAACCCGGAAATCGCGCTGCTGCCGAACTGGGTGATCGCGCTGGTCGCGGCCGGCGGTCTGGCCGCGGCGCTGTCGACGGCTGCCGGCCTGCTGATGGCGATTTCGGCGGCGATCTCGCATGATCTCGTGAAAGGCGTCTTCGCGCCGAACATCAGCGAGAAAGGCGAACTGCTCGCCGGCAAGATCTCGATGGCGGTGGCGATCGTCATCGCCGGCTGGCTTGGACTCAATCCGCCCGGCTTTGCTGCCGGAACGGTGGCGCTGGCCTTCGGTATCGCCGCGAGTTCGCTCTTCCCGGCGATCATGATGGGCATCTTCTCGAAGAAGATGAACAAGGAAGGCGCGATGTGCGGCATGCTTGCGGGCCTGTTCATCACCTTGTTCTACGTCTTCGCGCACAAGGGAATCTTCTTCATCAAGGGGACCGAGTACCTCGACCTGATCGGTGGGGCCAACAGCTTCTTCGGCATCACCCCGGAGGCCTTCGGTGCGGTCGGCGCGCTGGTCAACTTCATCGTCGCCTTCCTGGTCGACAAGGTGACGAAGGAGCCGCCGGAGCACATCCAGCATCTGGTCGAGAGTGTCCGTGTGCCGCGTGGTGCCAAGGCAGTCGATGGCGCGCACTGAGCCTCGCTGAGTCGTCGTCACCGCTGCCGCCGGCACGCCGGCGACAGCGGCAGGCCGTCCCCGCCGGCACAACCGGCGGGGTTTTTCATTGTTTGGTATTGTCGATTGGGCAGCAGCAGCCGAACGACCGGAGTGAGCGATGGATCTCAGCCTCGCCCTGACCTGGATCATGTTTCTCGGCCTCTTTCCGCTGGCGTTCTTCTGGCTGCGGCGGGCATGGCGAATCCTCTTTCGGCGTGACTACTCGGAAGTGGCGCTGAAGCGTGGCGAACCGCCACCGAACGCGGAGCGCTACGCACCCTACACCGCAGCGATCAACCTCGTCGCCGGCGGCGTAGCGGTGAGCGTCATCCTGCTGGTGGTGATCAGCGGCATTCCCTATGAGACGTGGACGGCGATCGCCGGCTCGACGATCTGGCTGAAGTTCTTCGGCGACTTCATCGTCAGCCGGCAGGCGCGCGCCAACTGGGGCAACGCGGACAAGGGGTAGGCCGTCCGAGGGGGGTAGGCCGTCCAACGGGGTCGCTGCCGGGCTTCGCTCGCCAGCGCGACGGAGCGAGTCCGTGGCAGGCCGCAGTGGGTGCGCTGGCGCGGCGATCGGCCAGCCAGCCACCGCCGGCAGTGAGCCGCCGCGTGTCAGTCTTCCGCCGCGATCGCCTCGAGAACGCTCGCCCGGCGACCGACGCGCTGCTGGAAGGCCGCCAGCGGCGGCCAGCGGCCGATGTCGATGGCGACCTCGCTGCTCCAGGCGAGTACGGCAAACAGGTAGGTGTCGGCGACCGTGAAGTGCTCGCCGAGCAGGTATTTCCTGCCTTCGAGGCGGGCGGCGACGTAGCCCAGCCGGCTGGCGATGCCTTCCTGCAGGTGGCGCCGGTAGTCCTCGGGCGTGTCGGATCTGAACAGCGGCACAAAGCTCTTGTGCAGTTCGGATGCGATGAACGCCAGCCATTCCTGCAGGCGGTAGTGTGCGAGCGTGTGGGCGCGTGGGGCGATGCCGCTCTCCGGGACGCGGTCGGCGATGTACTGCAGGATCGCGGCGGTCTCGGTCAGCCGCTCGCCATCGTCGAGTTCGAGCACCGGAACGCAGCCTTTGGCGTTGATCGCCGTGAAGTCGCTGCCGTCGGCAAGCTGGTGCCGGCGGAGATCGACGCGGACGAGATCGAAATCGAGTCCAGCCTCGCGCAGCGCGATGTGCGGCGCCAGCGATGAGGTGCCGGGAGCGAAGTAGAGCTTCATCTCGAGGCTGCCCGGCACGCGCGGCGTCGATTCTTCCGTCTCCTCGATGCCGGGAAGGCGGCTGAGTTCGACGCTGAGGAAGCCGCTGTTGTTGCCATAGGCAAAGGCCGAGTCGTTGGCGAAGAAGTAGAGGAAACCGGGCTCGCTGATCTCGATCTCGCAGCCATTCGGCGTGGCGATCAGGCTGCTTTCGTCGTCGACGCGGGCGACGCCACCGACGGCGCTCTCGATCAACCCGGTCAGCATGTTCTCCGTATCGGCATTGCTGGCTTCGAGGTCGGGCCGCGGATGGATGGCGGCAACGAGTGAGAACCACGGCCGCCGTTCCATTCGGCGGCTGCCTTCAGCGAGTTGCCGGAACCACGCTTTCGACTCATAGCCGTCGGCGTCCGCCGACACATCCTTGTCCAGCCAGGCGCCGCTGGCCTCGATGCGGTAGCGCTCGCCGACGTCGACCTCGACGCCGGAAGCGTTCCACCATTTGTGGGCATAGACCGGGAAGCGTGTCGATCCATCTATCGGCAGCTTGCGGAACGGTGGGGCTTCACGTTCGGCCTGCAGTTGCTCCTCCGGCACAGGCTCTTCACCACGATAGAAGGGGGCGCAGATCGGGATGTCCTCGAGGGCCTTCGGTCGATAGTCAAGTCGTCCCTGCAGCCGCTGCAGCACGCTCGGATGGATCTCGGCGTCGTCCGGAATCCTGCGCTCCCTCGTCGGCCGTGTCCGCCAGACCGGGCCGCGGGTCTCGTCGTGCCGATCCTGCAGGCAGTCGGGCGCCAGCGCCGGCAGCAGTTGGCCGGGCAGGAGCCGCAGGCCGGCGTCGAGCTCGTTGACCTCCTGCACCATCCATTCGAGGGCGATGTCGGCCAGCCCATGGCTGTCGTAGCCACCGCCGACATCGGCATGCGAGCCGGCAAACCAGACCTGCCTGATCCCCTCGCGCTCGGCCCATAGCGTCGGGACGAAGTCGGCGCGCTGTTCATCGATGGCCAGTGCCTGGCGACCGTATTCGACGCGCGGACTCAGCTCTCGGTTGCGGAATTTCAGGAAGCGGAGCTCATCGCGGTCAATCAGCCGCAGCCCGTTGAAGAGCGGCACGCCGAGTTCGCCAACGGTGTCCCAGACGCCGATCATGCGGATCGGTGTTTCGTCGTTGTGCTTCCAGAAGCGGGCGCCACGCTTCTTGCCGCGGTCGTCCTTGTAGATCAGCCAGATCCGCTCCGCCTCGTCGGCGGCATCGTCATCGTCGGCCTCGCCGGCGGCGAGCAGACCCGTGTAGGCGATGAACTCGCCGAGACTGCGGGCCGCCCAGGCACCGCGCGAGAAGCCGAAGAGCCAGATCTTGTCGCCGCGCTCATACACCTGCGAGATCAGCAGGTAGGCGTCGATCATGCTGTCGTGCAGGCCGATTCCCTGCGTACCACGCAGGATGCCCTGGGAGCGCCCGCCGCTGCCGACGCTCTCGAGATGGAAGGCGGCGAGTTGCTCGCCGGTCCTGACGAGATGCGACCGGATCGGTCCACTCTCCTCGACCTGGCGCTCCTCGCCGGGCAGCATCTGGAACAACCGGTATGCGTTGGTTCGCTCGACGGGGTCGTTCCAGCTTCCGTCCAGGCAAACGACTATCTGCTTGCTCATCGCCTGTCCTCCTTGTGTGCGTGTTGCCCACGGCCTGCCGGCGACCGACTCGACGCCAGGCAGCCGTCGGCCGTCAGCCGCGTGCGACGGAAATCAGCCGCCGGTCGGCGGGGTCGCCGGCGGGTTCGACCTGGGCAGCGACAGATCGAGTTCCTTCGCCTTGCTGTCGGAGATGATTTCGAACAGCGTCACCACCTTCTTCACCTCGCTCGTCGTGCGCGCCACCTGGATGGCGGCGTCGGCTTCACGCTGTGTCACCATTCCCATCAGGTAGACCACCGCGGCTTCGGTGACGACCTTGACATGGACAGGGTTGAACTTGCCGGCGTCGACGAAGCGGCTCTTGACGCGGGTGGTGATGTAGGCGTCGTTGCTGCGTGCGGAGAACGACGTCACCGGGCCGACCGTCAGCTCGTTGTACAGCCCCTGCACCTGCGGCACGGCACTGACGATGCTCTCGACCTCGATCCGCACCTGTTCCGAGGGAACCTCGCCGGTGATCAGCACCTTCCGGTTGTAGCTGGTGAAATTGGCGTGGACGTTCTCCCAGGGCTTTTCGCCGACGCGGGCACTCGCCTTCCACTCGATCGATTCGTCGTCGGTCTGCGTGCCGAGCGAGCGGCGATCAAAGGCTGCCAGCGCGCCACCGCTGGCGCCGGCAGCGACCATCGGCACGCACCCCTGCAGCAGGATGGGCAGCAGGGCAGTGCCGAGGAGCGCCCCCGCGGCAAGCAGTCGTTTCATTCTTCAACTCCCATCAGCAGGCAATCGATGCCGTCGCAGAGACAATGGATGACCAGCAGGTGCGTTTCCTGGATCCGCGCCGTGCGCTCGGCAGGAACGCAGATGTGCACATCGTCCTCGTGCAGCATCTCGCCGATCGCACCGCCGCCCTTGCCGGTCAGCGCGACGACCCGCAACTCGTTCTCGTGCGCGACATCGATCGCCGCGATGACGTTGGCCGAGTTGCCCGAGGTCGAGATGGCGACGAGAACGTCACCGGGCTGGCCCAGTGCGCGCACCTGCTTCGCGAAGACGGCCTGGAAACCGTAGTCGTTGGCGATCGCCGAGAGGATCGAGGTGTCGGTCGTCAGGGCGATCGCTGCCAGTTCGTGGCGCTCGACTTCGAAGCGCCCCACCAGTTCGGCGGCCAGATGCTGAGCGTCGGCAGCCGAGCCGCCGTTGCCGCAGGCGAGGATCTTGCCGTTGTTCAGCAGGCAGCCGACCATCGTCTCGATCGCCCGTGCGACCGGTTCCGCCAGCGCTTCGCTGGCGTCGAGCTTGGTCTGGGCGCTGTCGCTGAACTGCTGGCGGATACGGTGGTTCAGATCCATCGGCGGCGTTTCGCATCGCGTAAAGGGGCCGATTCTAACATCAGAGCAGCAGGAAGACCTCGAACTCGACCCGGCGCCAGGGATTGGGGTCCTGCCGCAATCTTGACACGCGCGCGTCGAGCCGCTCGCCGGCGTCGAGGGCGCGGGCGACGGCGCGGTTCTCGGCGCGTGGAACGTAACCGAGCTGGTGACCGTTCCAGCCCACGCGCACCGCGTTGCGGTCGTGCCGGTTGTCGGCTTCGCGCACCAGCGTCAGCCGGTCACCGATCCGGATCTGCGACCACAGCGCGCTGGCAGCGTAGTACTGGCTGCCGGCCAGCGGCGAACTCTGCACCAGGACGCGGACTGCTTCACGGCCGTGCGCCGGCGGTGCGAGCAGAAGCAGGGCGAGGGTGAGCCGAAGGACCCGCTCAAGGCGCCGAAAAGGCATCGCGGATCCACTCGATGGCGGTGGTCGACAGCCCGTCGAGCAGGATGCAGTCGAAGCGGCAGTCGCATTCGCCGCCGCTGCGCGTGGCCAGATACTGCTCGGCAGCGAGGACGATTCGCCGCTGCTTGGCGCGGGTGATGCTGGCACCGGCTCCGCCGTAGCTGGCGTTGCGGCGCAGCCGCACTTCGACGAAGACCAGTGCCTGCCCATCGCCGCAGATCAGGTCGACCTCGCCACCACGGCAGCGGAAGTTGCGCTGCAGAACGCTCAGTCCGCGTGCCGCGAGGAAGCGTGCCGCCAGTTCTTCGGCCACTTGGCCGGCCTTGGCCGGGTTCCCGGCGGGCCCGGGCGTGTTATCTTTGCCGTTCACCTGCCAGCCGACCCCGATGACGAACGAATCAGCCGCATTATATTTGGTACCGACGCCACTGGGCCATCTCGGCGACATGACGCAGCGCGCGCTCGACGTCCTGCGCCAGGTACCGTGGGTGGCCGCCGAGGACACGCGGCACACGGCGCCACTGCTGCGCCACTACGGCTGCAGCGCGCGCCTGCTCGCGGCGCATCAGCACAACGAGGAGGCTGCGGCACAACGGGTCGTCGCGCTGCTCGCTGCCGGCGAATCGGTGGCGCTCGTGGTCGATGCCGGGACACCCGGCATCTCCGACCCGGGAGCCCGGCTGGTGGCGCGCGTGCGCGCCGCCGGCCAGCGAATCGTACCGCTGCCGGGACCCTGCGCCGCGATCGTCGCGCTCTCGGCCGCTGGTCTGAGCGAAGCGCATTTCCTCTTCTACGGCTTCCTGCCGAGCAAATCCGGGCAGCGAGCCGAAGCGCTGCGCGAACTCGCCGGGCTGCCGTACGCACTGGTCTTCTACGAAGCGCCGCACCGCATTGTCGAAGCGGTCGCCGCGCTGCTCGAGGCCTTCGGCCCGCAGCGCACGCTGTTGCTCGCGCGCGAGCTGACGAAGCTGTTCGAGAGCATCCATGCCTGCAGTCTGGGCGAGGCGCAGGAGTGGCTGCTGGCGGACGCCAATCGCCAGCGCGGCGAGTTCGTGCTGATCGTTTCGGGTGCGCCGGCGGTGGTCGCGAGCGCCGAAGGCGGGCGGGTGCTGCGACTGCTGCTCGACGACGGGCTGCCGCCGAGCCAGGCGGCACGGCTGGCGCACGCGATCACGGGCGCCGGCAGGAAAGCCCTCTATCAGGAAGCTTTGCGCTGGCACGAGGCGGCCACTTCCACCAGGCAGTCATAGAAGGTCGCGCCTCCTCCCATGTCGGTCAGCGCCTGGCTGGTCACCTCGTTGCAGTTGCGCCCGTCGGGTGACAGCTTCCGCCACCAGATCGAGGTGGCGACGACGACGCCCGCTCGCGCGCGGTCGCTGACGACGGCTCGGGCGGCGAACTCGCCGCGATGGTTGAAGATGCGTACCGGGTCGCCGTGGGCAATCGCCCTCTGCGCGGCGTCGCCGGGATTGATGAGGATGGCCGGCGACTTCTCCTGCTCGAGGAAGCGCTGCGAGTTGGCAAAGCTGGTGTTGAGGAAGTTGCGTGCCGGCGGCGTCAGCAGGGCCAGCGGGAATTCCTCTGCGAGAGGGCTGTGCCGCCATTCGCGGGGTGCGATGAAGGCGGGCAGGGGGTCGAGTCCCTGGTCTGCGAGCATCTGGCTGTAAAACTCGCACTTGCCCGACGGCGTCGGGAAACCGCCGTCGGCGAACGGCGCGTAGCGCTGCGGCAGGTTGAGGCGAGCGTGCCCGTCGTGTGCGAGCTTCTCCCACGACAGGCCGGCGAGGCGTGGATCGTTCCAGTCGAAAGCCTGGCGGCAGAGTTCCTCGTCGCTGTCGGCGAAGCACGGCTCGGTGAACCCCATCCGCGATGCCAGGCGACGGAAGAGTTCGGTGTTCGGCAGCGCCTCGCCGAGCGGGGCGATCGCCGGTTGGTTGACCTGGATGTACAGGTGGCCGTAGGACTTGTGGATGTCGAGCTGTTCCATGTGGCTGGTGGCCGGCAGCAGGATGTCGGCGTAGTCGGCGGTGTCGGTCTGAAAGAGGTCGTGCACGACGGTGAACAGGTCGCTGCGGGAAAACCCGCGCACCACCTCGCCCGACTGCGGGGCGACTGCCAGCGGGTTGCTGTTGTAGACGAAGATCGCCTGGATTGGCGGCCGTGCGTGCAGCAGGTCGTGGCCGATGGTGCTCATGTTGATGACGCGTGGTGTCGGTTGTGGCATCAGGTCGGGTCGTTCGAGCGCCGCCGTGTTCACCGGGTAATTGCCCGAGGTGGACAGCAGCACACCGCCGGCGGGGTCGCGCCAGGCACCGGTGAGCGCCGGCAGGCAGGCGATCGTGCGCAGCGCCATGCCGCCGCCGGCGGTACGGTTGATGCCGTAGTTGGTGCGGATTGCCGTCGGCCGCGTGCTGCCGTAGGCGTGCGCGAGTTCCTCGACGATGCGCTCGTCGATGCCGCAGATCGCCGCCACGTGCGCCGGCGGATAGGCGCGCACACGCTCGGCGAGCGCCGCGAAACCGAGCGTGTGGCGGGCGATGTATTCGTGGTCGAGAAGATCGTCGCGGATCAGCACGTGCATCAGGCCGAGCGCCAGCGCGCTGTCGGTGCCAGGCAGCAGCGCGATGTGCTGGTCGCAGCGGTCGGCAGTGATCGTCCGGCAGGGGTCGATGGCGATCAGGCAGGCACCGCGCCGCCTGGCTTCCTGTGCCAGGCGCCAGAAATGCAGGTTGGAGACGACGCTGTTGCTTCCCCAGAGAAGGATCAGCCGCGAATCGACGACGTTCTCGGCGTCGAAGCCGATGCTCGCACCGATCGTCGCGCGGTAGCCCATGGCACCGGCACTGGCGCAGATCGTCCGGTCGAGCTGTGCGGCGCCGAGACGGTGGAAGAAACGGCGGTCGAGCGAACCATAGCCGAGCAGCCCCGAGTTGCCGGCATAACTGTAGGGGACGATCGCCTCCGGGCCATGGCTGGCAACGATGCTGCGGAAACGGTCGGCGATGGTCTTCAGTGCCTCGTCCCAACCGATCCGTTCGAAGCGTGCCCCAGGCCCCTTCGCACCCACGCGGCGCAGCGGGTAGAGCAGACGTTGCGGGTGGTGGATGCGCTCGGGGTAGTACGCCACCTTGGTACACAGCACGCCGGCGGTCGGCGGGTGATCGGTCGCACCGGCGACCTTCAGCACCCGGCCCTCGCCGACGGTGACTTCGAGTGCGCAGGTGTCCGGGCAATCATGCGGGCAGGCGCCACGAATGGTGTGGCTGACGGCGTCTTCGGCAGCGGGTTGGGCCATGGTCAGGTTTCCGGCAAAGGAGAGAACGGCAACGCCGACACGATAGCAGTTTGCCGGCCGCGTGGGCACCGTTCGCAAGGCAGCGGCCGCTTGCAGTGCAGTTGTTCGGTGCGCCGCTCAGTGGCCGACCGAGGATGCCGGCAGCGGGCAGGACGGGCATACCATTGCGTGCTGCATTGCAGCATAATATGGCCTGTGGGCGAGTCCCTGGCGGGCGGCTGTGCGGATTGCGCGGCATCGTCCGGCACCGCCGCCGAACATCATTGCGCGCATCATGCGGAGGACGATCATGCATTTCGAAACACCTCTGGAGTACCTCGAAAGTCGAACCTACGACGAGATCAACATCGGTGACACTTCCTCGCTGATCCGCACCTTGCGCCCCGAGGACGTCAAGCTGTTCAGCCTGATGTCTGGTGACATGAACCCGGCGCTGGCGACGGCCGAGTTCCGTCACAGCGGCCTGTTCCGCGATTTCATCGCGCACGGCATGTGGAGCGCCTCGCTGCTGTCGACGACGATCGGCACGCAGTTCCCGGGGCCCGGAACGATCCTCATCGAATCGACGCTGCGTTTCGCCCGCCCGGTGACGATCGGCGACACGCTGACGGTGACGGTGACGGTGCGACAGAAATTCGATCACAACCATCACATCATTCTCGATTGCGCCTGTTTCAACCAGGACAACATGCTCGTCGTCTCGGGCAGCGCCGAGGTGCTGGCGCCGGCCGAGAAGATCCGGACGAAGCGCGTGGCGATGCCGGAAATCACCATCTCCGACAAGTACGCACGCCTGCAGGCACTGGTCCAGCGTGCCGAGGGCCTGGCGGCGATCGACATGGCGGTGGTGCATCCCTGCGACCGCGAGTCGCTCAAGGGCGCCCTGCTGGCCGCCGAGGCGCGACTGATCGAGCCGATCCTGGTCGGACCGGAGCAGAAGATTCGGGCGGTGGCCGAGGAGAACGGCTTCGATCTGGCGCAGCACCGGATCGTCAACGTCAAGCACAGCCACGAAGCAGCGGCGATGGCGGTGACGCTGATCCGCAGCGGCGACGCCGAGGCACTGATGAAGGGCAGCCTGCACACCGACGAGCTGATGGCCGAGGTGATCTCGCGCAGCGCCGGCCTGCGCACCGAGCGCCGCATCAGCCATGTCTTCCTGATGGACGTGCCGACCTATCCGCGGCCGATCATGATCACCGATGCGGCAATCAACATCGCGCCGACGCTGCAGGACAAGGTCGACATCATCCAGAACGCGATCGAGTTGGCGCACATCATCGGCACGCCCGAGCCCAAGGTGGCGATCCTGTCGGCAGTGGAAACCGTCAGCCCGAAGATCCAGTCGACGCTCGATGCTGCCGCGCTGTGCAAGATGGCCGACCGCGGGCAGATCAGGGGCGGCGTGCTGGATGGGCCACTGGCCTTCGACAACGCCATCTCGCTGGTCGCTGCCAAGACCAAGGGAATCACCTCGGCGGTCGCCGGCCGCGCCGACATCCTCGTCGTGCCCGACCTCGAATCGGGCAACATGATCGCCAAACAGCTCGAGTATCTGGCCAACGCGCTCAGCTCCGGCATCGTCCTCGGTGCGCGCGTGCCAATCGTCCTCACCAGTCGTGCCGATACAGCCGAGACCCGCATTGCCTCCTGCGTCATTGCCTCGCTGATCGCGCATGCCAATCGCGAGCGCCAGAAGCCGGCCTGAGCACGCCTGCCGTCGGCTTCGCGCACCCCATCCGGCGCGGGGCCGGCGGCAGAAAGGATTCCTGGTGCCTGCCCGTGGTTCCAAGACGGTGATTCCACGAACTTTCCTGCGCGCGGCCTGTGCGGTTGTGGATAACTACATTTAGTAATTTTCTTGCTGAATGACACTAGATGTAGTAGCTTTGCATCCGTGACGCCGCGGTCTGGGAAGCACGGCCGTGCCCCCTGATGATGAGCCGGGGGCGGCGTTCGATGCAACGACACCGTATCGCAAGAGTCAATGGGAACAGCAGCATCTGCAGGATCCATCGCCAACCACACAACCAAGGGACAGAAACCATGAGCCAGCTTACCTACCAGTTACCCCTGTCGGCGATCGCCGAGGCGCCGGCGATCGTGCCGCTCGCCGAGCAGGAGATTTCGGGCGAGGTGCTGGTCGAAAAGTACGCCAAGGGCAGCGAGACCAGCGTGCACGACGTGCGCCGGCGGGTCGCCTGCGCGCTCGCAGCCAACGAGGAGGAGAAACAGCGCGCGCACTGGGAGGCGCGCTTCCTGTGGGCGCAGGAGAACGGTTTCGTCCCCGCCGGGCGGATCAACTCGGCCGCCGGCACGACGCTCGCGGCGACGCTGATCAACTGCTTCGTGCAGCCGATCGGTGACTCGGTGGTCGAGATCGTCGACGGCAGGCCGGGCATCTACAGCGCCCTTGCCGAAGCCGCCGAGACCATGCGCCGCGGCGGCGGTGTCGGCTACGACTTCTCGTCGATCCGGCCGATCGGTGCCCTGGTCAAGGGAACGCAGTCGCGCGCCTCGGGGCCGGTGTCGTACATGCGCGTCTTCGACCGCTCGTGCGAGACCGTCGAATCGGCCGGCGCCCGGCGCGGTGCGCAGATGGGCGTGCTGCGCTGCGACCACCCGGACATCGAGGTCTTCATCCACGCCAAGGATCATGGTGACCTGAGCAACTTCAACGTCTCGATCGCCGTCACCGACGCTTTCATGCAGGCCGTCGAAGCCGACACGGAGGTCGAGCTGACGCATCGCGCCGAACCGAGTCCGGACATGAAGCGCGCCGGCGCCTTCCAGCGCGAAGACGGCATCTGGGTTTACCGGCGCGTGCGCGCACGCGACCTGTGGGACCAGGTGATGAAATCCACCTACGATCATGCCGAGCCGGGAATCCTCTTTCTCGACCGCATGAACAAGGACAACAACCTCTACTACTGCGAAGTCATCGAGGCCACCAACCCCTGCGCCGAGCAGCCGCTGCCGCCCTACGGCTGCTGCTGCCTCGGCTCGATCAACCTGACGCTGTTCGTCAGGTCGCCTTTCACGATCGACGCCGAGTTCGACTTCGAAGCCTTCGGCGAGGTCGTCAAGCTGTCCACGCGCATGCTCGACAATGTGCTCGACGTCACCGCCTGGCCGCTCGAGCGGCAGCGTGAGGAAGCGGCCAACAAGCGTCGCGTCGGCCTCGGCTTCACCGGCCTCGGCGACACGCTGTGCATGCTGCGCCTGCGCTACGATCGTCCGGAAGCAATGGCCATGGGCGCCCGCATTTCGGAGTTCATGCGCGATACCGCCTACCTGGCTTCGGTCGAACTGGCCAAGGAGCGCGGCGCCTTCCCGCTCTTCAATGCCGAACTCTACCTCTCTGGTGGCAACTTTGCCTCGCACCTGCCGGCCGACATCAAGAGCGAAATCCGCAGGCACGGACTGCGCAACTCGCACCTGCTGTCGATCGCGCCGACCGGCACCATCTCGCTGGCTTTTGCCGACAATGCCTCGAACGGCATCGAACCACCGTTCTCCTGGACCTACAGCCGCAAGAAGCGTATGGCCGATGGCACCCTCAAGGAATACGCCGTCGAGGACTACGCCTGGCGGCTCTACAGGCATCTCGGTGGCGATGTCGAGAAGCTGCCCGATTACTTCGTCACCGCGCTCGAAATCTCGGCCAAGGCACACAAGGACATGGTTGCGGCGGTGGCACCGTACATCGACACCTCGATCTCGAAGACCGTCAACGTGCCGGCCGACTATCCCTACGAAGAGTTCCAGGATCTCTATTTCGCCGCCTGGAAATCGGGCCTCAAGGGGCTCGCCACCTATCGCCCGAACGCCGTCCTTGGCTCGGTGCTCTCGGTCGAGTCGCAGAAGCAGGTCGAAGACCGCAAGCAGCCGCAGGACTTCGAGATTGGCGATGCCAACCGCCGGCTGACGATCAAGACATTGCCGGCACCGGTGCTCGCCAGCCTGCGCTGGCCGAACCGCCCGAACATGCTGGAGGGCAACATGGCCTGGACCTACATGATCGAGCACACGCACGGCAAGTTCGCCCTCTTTGTCGGCCAGATCGAGCAGGATGGCCGCCATTGGCCATTCGAAGCCTGGGTCAACGGGCCCGAGCAGCCGCGCGGTCTTGGCGCCGTCGCCAAGACCCTGTCGATGGACATGCGCGCCAATGATCATGGCTGGCTGGCGCTGAAGCTCGAATCGCTGGCCAGGACCGCCGGCGACGAGGGCTTCGAGATGCCGTTTCCGCCGCATGGCGAAAGGAAGCGCATGCCCTCGGTGGTCGCCGCGATGGCCCAGTTGATCCAGTTCCGCGTCGACCGGCTCGACTCGTTCAGGCACGAAGGGCCGACGCCGGTGCTCGACGCCATGTTCAGCCGCAAGGAACCGAAGACCGGCACCGACGGCACGCTGTCATGGACCGTCGATGTCTTCAACCCGGCGACTGGCGAGGATTTCGTCCTCGGCCTGAAGGAAATCACCCTGCCGGACGGCGTCACGCGGCCCTACTCGGTGTGGCTGTCGGGCAACTATCCGCGCGCCCTCGACGGGCTGACGAAACTCCTGTCCTTCGACATGCGCGTCATCGACCCGGCATGGATCGGCATGAAGCTGCGCAAGCTGCTCGACTATCCCGAGCCGCTCGGCGACTTCATGGCCTTCATCCCCGGGACCCGTCGCCAGACGAACTACCCGTCGACGGTGGCCTACCTCGCGCAGTTGATCATCCACCGCTATGCGATGCTCGGCATCCTCGACGAGAACGGTTTGCCGCTGCAGCAGATGGGCATCCTGCAGAACCCGGCTGGCAGCAGCAACGCACAGCCCACTGCCGGCAAGCTCTGCAGCGAGTGCGGCAACATGACGATGATCCGCAAGGATGGCTGCGACTTCTGCACCGCCTGCGGCGCGGTCGGCAGTTGCGGCTAATGGCGTGATGCACCCGGTCCCGGAAGAATCCCTCCACCCTCTTGAACCAAGAGGTCGAGCGGAGTGCGGTGTGAGCAGGAGAAGGCGAATGGGCAGGTCGATCACCCTGGAAGTCGTCGCGAGAACGCTGAAGGGAATCACGATCCCCACCGGGCCGCCGGTTCTGGTACAGATCCACAGCGAACTGAAGAACAACGACCCTGATGCGCAGGTGGTCGCGCTTGATGGCTGGCGACCTGGGTCTCTGTGCCACGGTCCTGAAGAAGGTGAATTCGCCCTTCTTCGGTCTGAGCGGAAGGATCGGCTCCACCGCACAGGCGGTCAACCAGCTGGGACTGGCGGCCACGGTGCAGATCGTTACCAGTCTGGCGCTGAAGGCCGTTTTCGGTGACAGGGCGGCTTCGCTGGAGCGCTTCTGCGACAGTTGAAAAGGCGGCCCGCATGTCCCGGCACATCGCCTCGGCGATCCGCCACGGACCCACGGGGCGACGCCTACCGTTGCGGGCTGTTTCACGATGTCGGTATTGCGATCCTGATGGAGAAGTTCCCGGATTGTCGGCAGACGCTGCCCGGGTTGAAGGCACCGGTTGCCGGATGTCGCGGTTACAGCACCGAGTCCGTCTGCCGGCCACAGCAAGCCGGCCGCCGGCATTCCCCATCAGCGTGATGCGCTGTCTGTCAGCAACGGTTCCTTGACGGCCTGTCGGTAGGCCCTGACACGCAACGCCACATCTTCAGTTCGTGTCACTGGAGAAGAAGTACGAGAGACGCTCCCTGGGTTTCAACCAGTGCAATATGTCTGCCGGAACGCTTGCCGGTGGCAGCGCCGCTTCGACCCTGAGTTCGGGAACTTCGGCGAGGTTGACAGTTGGCGCGTCCTGCTTCTCGAATTCCGGGTTGTAGATGAGGATGGTTGGGCGCAGGCTTTCCTTCCCCGGGGCGACGACCAACCCGTGCGATTCGTCGCTGAGACGGACAATGGTGCCCGGGGGGTACACACCGAGCAACTTGATGAGCATGCTCAGCAGGCGTTGATCGAACTTGGCCGACTCGACCCGGAACAGGCGGGCCAAAGCCGCTGTTGGCATCAACGCATCCCGTTCGGGTGACTCCGGCGCACACAGGCGGTCATAGCGATTGACGAGTGCCCCGATGCGTGCGGCCAAGCCGGGGTTGCGCTTCCCCGTCGGCCAGCCACTGCCATCCAGGTATTCATGATGGTCGGCGATGATTGACAGGGCAGACTGGCCAAACGCACCGGACACTTCCGCGACTTCGACACCATAGGCGCCATGTCGTCGACAGAACTCCTCCTCGTACTTGGTGCGGTTCTTGGCTCTGAGGATGTGCGTCGGGATTCTTGCCTTGCCAATGTCGTGGGCCAGTGTTCCCAGCGCCAATTCGGCGAGTTGGCCCTCATCGAGCCCCGCAACCCTTCCCAGCAACACCGACAGGGTCATGACGTTGAGCGCGTGGAACTGTGGTCCTTCGTCTCCCTTGTCACCAATCAGACGAAGCACAACTTCCTGACCGTGGGCAATCCGTTTGGCGATGTCTTCCGACAGATCAAGCAGCTTCGCACCGGCCTGCTTCGGGGAGTGCGTCATCTGAATCATCGCTTCACGCGTCACACGGGCTGCGCTTTCCCAGGCCCGCTCGGCACGGGCGGCGACCTCCTGCTGCGTGCGCCTGCGATCCTCCTTCCGCTGTTTCTCGCGGGCGATTTCCGCACACCAGTCCTTGCCGGAAAGGTCGTCGGACGGATCGTCGGACACCTTGCCTGCGCCTGGAGCAGCTTCTGAACGGAGTCCTTCTGCTGCAACGTCCGGTTCCCCTGACATGCCGGTCGGCACATCGCAAGCCGTCAGCGGCAAGGGAACGGCGGTGCTTTTCTCCGGGAGGTAATACAGCTTTCCTTGAACGGGACTGGCATGAATGGCGGCAATCTGCTGGACGTTGCTGACCTTGAATCGGTTGCAGAGAAATGGATGTTCGCTCCAGGGCAGATCGAGCCAGACATACAAGCCGACGACGACCTGGGATGGGTGGATGGCAACGGGTCTTTCGGAATTGTTCGACATCTTGCTGTCGCCAGAAGGGGTAAGGCGAGCGTAGCACCGGTAATAGCATGCCGCAAGGCAATCGCCCTGCCGGCGCCCGGGCAAACCCCATCACGCACCGTGAGTCGAGCCTGGGCAAGGGCCCACGGCGTGCTTGCACTGCGCAGATGGTCGATGACCTGGCGGAGGTTGCGATCGAGATGGCGCATCGTTCCGGCGATGCTGGTCTTGCCGGTCGCCGTGCCGCTCGGGCCACTGAGGCGACTCAGGCCGTTGGTCGCTTCGCCTTGGCGGCTTTCTGGCGCATCTCCTGGGCATCCTTCAGGCAGTGGCGCGCAACCGTTGCGCAGCTGCCACATTCGCTGGCGACTCCGAGATCACGTCGCAGGTCGTTCAACGTCCGTGCTCCACGCCGGGCGGCCTCGTGAATCTGCTCCTCGGTGACCGCCATGCAGACGCAGACGTACACGATCTCTCTCCAGGAATGACCGAGCGGGCGGCAAGGCCGGCCGCCGCGGCTGCGTTCGCCTGCCGACCGCTCAGTCGTCGCCGGGGTCCATGAAAACCTGCAGGTAGTTCTGCAGGGTGACCCGGTCAATCAGCGCGTGCTGCGTCTCGAGCCAGTCGATGGCTTCCTCGCAATGTTGCAGCAGTTCTTCGAGCAGGTCGCGGCTGACGAAGTCCTGCAGTTCTTCGCACAGGGCGATGCTCTCGACCAGGAGCGGACGGTGGATTTCGCGTTCGTGCCGCAGGTCGCCCTGCAGGCACTCGACGACGTTTTCACCGATCAGCAGCTTGCCCAGGTTCTGCAGGTTGGGCAACCCCTCGAGGAACAGGATGCGGTCGATCACCCGGTCCGCTTCCTTCATGACGCGCAGCGACTGCCGGTAGCGGTAGTCGTTGAGCTTCTCGAGGCCCCAGTGGCGGAAAACGCGGGCGTGCAGGAAGTACTGGTTGATCGCCGTCAGTTCGTTCTTCAGCACCTTGTTCAGGGCAGCGACGATTCTCCTGTCCATTTTCATCGCAGCCCCTCGTCAGGCCGTCCTGCCAGAGTCGATCTGGCTCTGTTGATAGTTCTGCAGGCTGACCAGTTCGATCAGCCGCAGTTGTTTTTCGAGGTAGTAGGCGTGGTCCATCTCGGTGTCGTCGAGCTGCACGGCGAGCATGTCGCGCGTTACGTAGTCCTGCGCCTTCTCGCAGATGGCGATGGCTTTCTTCAACTCGGCGACGACGTGGAATTCGTAGTCCAGATCCGCCTGCAGCATTTCCGGGACCGTCTTGCCGATGGTCAGCGCACTGCGCCTGCTCATGTCGGGAGTTCCTTCGAGAAACAGGATCCGCTGCATGATCGCCTGTGCGTGCTGGCGCTCGTGCTCGGACTCGTGCAACGCCCTTTCGGCCAACCGCTGGAAGCCCATGTCGGAATACATTTCACCGTGGATGAGGTACTGGTCGACGGCGGACAGTTCGCCGGCGAGGAGGTCGTTCAGCAGCTTGATGATCTTTGCGTCGCCTTTCATGAAACCCTCCGGGAGCCGGCGGTGCCGGTTCAAGTGTTTGGCTGGGGCAAGCGGAAAGGTGTTGCGGCGACCGGCGTCATGTCGCTTCGTCTCCTGCTCCGGCCGTAGTGGACAGCGTTCTTCCCTGCCGGTTCAGTATCTTCGGCGAGCTGCCGCGCAAGTGAGTGCCCGCAGGCGGTCGACGCAGGGCCAGGCAGCAAGGCTTTGGCGGGCTCTCCGGGAGCCGCACGGACGACGGCAAAGCCGCCGTCCTGTGGCTGCGCGGTCTCAGACCTGCCGACGCCGGAACGTACCGAGACCGGTGAGCGCCATGCCGACCAAGGCCAGCGACAACGGCTCGGCGACCAGGCGCTGCGCGGTAACCTCGGTGAATACGACGCGCAAGCCAGTGGGTCCGAGACCGTTGAACATCTGGAAATCGAGGTCGTTCACATTCGGCAGCAAGAGGCCCGCGGCGCCGATGAGAGTCACAGCATTCGTTTCGTTGTCATGTGAGGACTCCGGGAAAGGTGCATGCCGATCAACAGCATCAGGAATGGCCGTCTGGTCGTGCCGTGCGACGGCCGTGATCGACACTGTCCTCGACGTGTCCTGATACACGACCGCCGGATGGCTGCGCTGTCCTCCTGGCGAAGCGGCGGCAGATTGCCATGCTGGCCGGGTGAGCCCTCCAACCGCAGGCTGCCGGTCGCCAGATCTGCCCCGTGAACGCTTCGCCAAGCACGAAGGTATCGGATTGGCGGCCGGCGGTCTGCCACCAGACGGCCGGGCCGTTCGCGTGATCCATCCGGGGCAGCCATGGGGGACGGCCCTTTGGTGGATGTCCGGCGCGGCTGCTTCGCGCAGACTGTCGACGTCCCACGGCGGCAAATGCCCGCGCAGACCGCAGCCGAAGGAGCGGCATCACGGTCGCGAGGCTGCGATAATGTCCGCAACGGTCGGACGCAGCCAGTGGGCTGGACCGACAGCAGAAAATGAAGCAGCAAGTGCACCGCGTTCGGCGGAGCCAGCGACATGAAGATTCTTCTCGTGGATGATCACCAGTTGTTTCGCGAAGGTGTCGAGTTGCTGCTGCAGCGGCTGAACGGGACACTGGAACTGCTGCAGGCGGCCACTTGCGACGAAGCCTTCGCCTGGTGCGAAGCGAATCCGGACATCCATCTGATCCTGCTGGATTTCAACCTTGCCGGCATGCGCGGCCTTGATGGTCTCGCGCTGCTGCGGGAGCGCCATTCGGGCATGCCCGTCGTGGTGTTGCCGGGCGTCGATGACGCACCGACCATTCGCCGGGCCATCGACGCCGGCGCCATGGGTTTCATTCCCAAGAATTCCTCATCGGAGATCATGCTCAATGCGCTGCGGCTGGTACTCGTCAAGGGGGGTACCAGCCGCCCCGGGGCCGCTTACGCCGCTGCACCGGCCGGTGACAGCGAACGCAGGGCAGACTGGCGTCGGCCCGATCACGCCAGTCGAACTCGGGCTCACCCCCCGTCAGGCGGATGTCCTGTATCTGGTTCTCCAAGGAAAGCCAATCAAGCTCATCTGCCGCGAGTTGAATCCTGGCGAAGGAACGATCAAGGGACATGTATCAGCCGTGCTGCGCGCCCTCGACGTGACGACGCGTACGCAGGCCATTGTGGCCGCGCACCGGTTGGGCCTCCTCTTCGATGCACCTGCTGCCGCTGCGCCGACCCAACAGGATGCGAACTCGCGCTGAACAGCAAACTGACGAGACAGTGGTGAAGCCTCTCTGGTGACACGGGTTTGCGCAACAGAGCCAGGTCCGCTGTGTCGTTCGAGCCATCGACGACGCTCGGGCAGTCGCCGGAAATGATCGCCGCTGGTATGTTCTCGCCCAATGCAGAGCGAATCGCTCGAATCGCCGCCAAACCGTTTTCGTCACCAGTGAGCCGGTAGTCGGCAAGCAGCAGGTTCGGCAGGCGCAGATGATCCTGGAGCAGCTCGAGGGCTTCTGCCGCCGATGCCGCAGAGACGACATGGCAACCCCAGTCGCGCAGCAGCAGCCCGATGGCCTCGCGCTGGTCCCTTTCGTCTTCGACGACGACGAAGGACACGAACAGAGCGGTCGCGCAGTCATCGGCGCCAGTCGTGGTTGGCGCGTACCTTGTCAATCGATCTGGCCGAGATTCTGCGAGCGGGATCTCGACGCGAAAGCAAGTGCCCTTTCCGCTGCAGGACATTACCTGGATCGTATGCCCGAGCAGGGCGGCGGTACGTTGTGCGATCGACAGGCCAAGGCCGACGCTGCCGTGATTGTGGTCGCTTGCCGCTGTGCCCAGTTGGACGAATTCCTGGAAGAGGGCCTCCAGCCGCTCCTGCTGGATTCCGGGTCCGGTGCCCCAGACTTCGATGGCAAGGAAACCGCGCTGACGTCGGCAGCCGACCAGCACCGCGCCGCGCGTCGAGTATCGAATGGCATTGGCGACAAAATTGAACAGGATGCGCTCGAGGAGATCCGGGTCAGAGCGCCCGACAGCCGAGGAGTGGTGTACGGGCAACTCGATCTGCCGGTCACGCGCCAGAGGAGCAAGAGTACTTGCCACGTGCTCCAGAAGACTTGCGATGGCGAAATCGGCGAGATGCACACGCACCACTCCCAGTTCGAGCCGGGTGACGTCCAGCAGCGTGTCCAGTACGCGTTCAGCGTTCAGCGCCCTGCGCCGTGGTCTGAACCTTGCCCAGAATGTCACGCACCTTTGGGTCTTGCGCCTGCTCGCGCAGGAGTGCGACCCACAGGCCTATTGCCTGCAGTGGCTGACGCAGATCATGGCTGGCGGCTGCGAGCAGCCGCGTGATCGCGCCGCCGCTTTGGTCGGCCGGCTGCAATGCGGCAGCGGCACTCCCTCGACCATCGCTGCCGTGCGGCTTGCCGCCGGCCGAGGACTGCCAGCCGAGACGGACAAACGCACGTTGGCGTGTGCCAGTGGAAGGGGTCGCAGACAAGCCCGCCCGCTCCCCTGCGCGATCCGCGCTCCGGCGCGCGGCATCCCGCGCGCAGCGCGGATTGGCGGCACGGCCTGGCCAGCGCAGTCCGGCCAACTTCGGCTGCAGCGGTTGGCGGGATCCGTGGCAGCATCGTCAACACCATGTCTCCCCGAAACGTGAAGCACGCGGCCGCCACCTGGAAGGATCAGATGCAGCGGTACCATCGAAATCGCTCTCGAGTATATGAACTCCCGAGCAGCGGCGTCAATGGCGGACCGGGCCTCGGGAACCCACCGCAGTCCTCCGGGCCGAGTGCTTGGCTGGGGCCGGCGGAAAGGTGCCGCGGCGACTTGTCCCGAGTCGCTCCCTCTCCTGCTCGCCAGCCTCGTCGTGCCATCGTGCTGGCTCCGGCAGCCCGTCAGGCCTGCCGGATTGCAGACGAAACTGATGATGTGGGCCGTTCGCAAGGGTCCCTGTCGGTCACCGTGTCGTCTGCCAGCCACGGCTCAGCGGGCGAAACGGGATAGCACGGCCCGGTTTGACCATTGGAACGCCCGGCTGCATGGGTGCAGGCGCTGCGATCAGGGGGTAGTGAAGCGCGTTGGAGCCATCCAGGCGAGGGAAGCCGTTGGCCTCCGCGACGGTGTTGGACAGGCCGATGGGGAACCACCCGGGCCTCGACGGGTGGAGCAGGAGCCGGAAGAATCGCGGCGGCGCACCCTTCTTCCAGGCTGGCAGGATGGCAGCTGTTGTGACACCAGAAATGCTCTTGTGCCACAAGGAGGTTCGCAATGCGCACCGTCACCATCCGTGAGGCTCGCGAAGGGCTTTCCCACCTCGAGCAACTGTTCGCCGACGGCGACGACGTGATCGTCACGCGGCGCGGTGAACCGGTGGCGCGCATTTTGCCAATAGACCCGACCAGACCGGGTCTGCGTTCGCTGCGCGACCTTCTGGCCAAGCAGCCGTTGCAGACGATACCCAGTGAAGTTCTGCTCGCCGAAGACCAAGAAGATCGCTCTTGACCGCCCATATCGATACCGGTGCCCTGGCGAAATGCCATGTGCGCCGTACTGGTCGCTTCACGTTCTCGACTGGGCCGATCGTCAGCGGGCACCGGCGACGGCGGCCCTGACGCTGGTCGAGTTCCGCCGCCTGCTGGCACGGCGCTGGCGTGCCGGACCGATCGACGCCGCGCTCGAACGGTGCGCACTGGCCGAATTCGACGGGCATGTGCGCGGTGGCGCCTGGCAGATTCAGTCGGTTGCCCTGAAGGAGCATGCCGCGGCGCGCCACCTGATCGACATCATTCCGGCACTTTCCCTGCGTGCGGTCGATGCCCTGTACCTCGCCGCCGCACGCGCAAGCGGCGCTACCGCGCTGGCCAACGCCGACCACGTCCCGGCCGTCGCGGCCGAGGCTCTCGGCTTGACCGTACATGGCTTCCACTGAAAGCCCGTCATCGACGGTGAGAAAACCGAGGACGACACGGGCGATGACGTGTGAGAATCTCTGTCTTTCCTGGCGACCTCGCCCGAACTCCACGCGAAACTCCTGGCGGCCGGCATCGCGCCGGCCCGTGCGGTCGACGACCCGGACCTTTCCGAACGAATCCTCGCCGTTTGCCGGCAGGCGGTCGAGCGCCTGGCGGTGCCCGGCACTGAACCGCCCACCGATCCGGGGGAAGCCGATCATGCAGGATGTTGAAACGATACCGCTCGCAGAGGCGCGCATCGATGACTTCCCGCTGCGCACCTACGAGAAACTGCGCTACGCCGACACCGACCGTCAGGGCCATGTCAACAATGCCGTCTTTGCCAGCATGCTCGAGACCGGACGCGTGGAACTGCTCTACAATCCCGACCGACCACTGGCCGATGAGCAGTGCTCGTTCGTGATAGCCCGCCTGACCCTTGATCTGCACGCCGAAATCACCTGGCCCGGTCGTGTCGATATCGGCACGCGTGCCGCCCGGATCGGTCGCACTTCGATCACCCTCGAACAGGGGTTGTTCCAGAACGTCCAGCGTGCGGCAACGGCCAGCACCGTGATCGTCCATGTCAACGACACGACGCGTCGCTCGCAGCCCTTTTCGGTGATCGCCCGGCAGGCGTTCGCATCGCTGCTTTGACGATGCTTTCACGGAAGAAGGAAGGAAGCCGAAAATGGATGCCTTGCTGCTGACCCATGCATGCCAGTACGTTGGCCCCGGGGCGGTGCCGGTGTTGCTCCGGGAAAAGCACCGGCTGGTCTGTCACGATACCGGCTTTGTCGACGCGGCTGTCGCCCGGGATTTCGAGATCGCGCATGCCGGCGCCGTGGCGCTGCGCGGCCAAACGCCCGATGCCATTGCCGCCGAGTTGCAGGAACGCGGAATCGCGATCGGCGCCGTGATTGCCAACGATGTCTTTCCCAATGCGCCGTTGCCGATCGAGGAGGTCGCGCTCGAAACACTGCGCCGCAGCCTCGAGGCCCTGCTGATCTTTCCATACCGCTTGACGCAATTGCTGTTGCCACCGATGAAACTGGCGCGCCGCGGCACTTTCGTCTTCATCACCTCGGCGCGCCAAATGCAGCCCGAACCGGGGTTTTCCGTAGCCACCGCGGTGCGCGCCGGGACGAAGGCCTTCGCCCTGGCGCTGGCGAAGGAGGCGGCGCCTTTCGGCATCCAGGTGAATGTCGTGGCGCCGAACTACCTGTACAGCGAAGCCTATTACCCCCGTGCCCGCTTCATCGATGACCCTGCAGGACGCCGCGAAATCGCCAGCAAGGTGCCGATGGGGCGTCTCGGCGAGCCGCGGGAGGTGGGCGAACTGATCGAATTCCTGGTGTCCGGGCGCTCTGCGTTCACCACCGGCCAAGTAGTCAAGTAGTCAACTTCACCGGTGGATGGCCATAGGAGACAGGCCGTCGCGCTGCAGGCCAGGGAGGGCAAGTGCTGGGTTGTCGACAGCAGCTGGCATTGGGCGCAACGATGCAGCCCTTATCGGGAAACCTGAGCGATCCCGGTCGATTCGCCTGCAGGGCCATTTCAGATTTCATTCCGAGCGATTCCTGAGCTTTGCAAACGCTTCCGACAGAAAGTCGACGAACTTCCGGATACGCGTCGACAACTGGCGCCGCTGTGACTAGACGGCGTCGATGTCCGCATCAGGCGTCTGGTATTGGGGCAGCACCTGAACCAGCCGGCCGCTCTCCAAGTGGCACTCGATGTCCCACTCTGCGCGGATCAGAATGCCGTGGCCGTCGAGAGCCCAGCCAACGGCGATCTCACCGTCGTTGGTCGCCAGGTTGCCTCGGGTCTTGACTGTCTCGCACAGGGTGCCCTTGCCGGACGACAGCCGCCAGACACCGTACGCCTCGTCGCCCTGCCGAATGCCGATGCAATTGTGGTGCTTCAGGTCGTTGGGCACCCTGGGCTCACCATGCGCCGCCAGGTACTTGGGTGAAGCGCACAGGAGGCGACGATTCGGCGCCAGTCGCCTCGCGATGACGCGCGCCTCGGGAGGTTCGCCAAAGCGGATGCAAACGTCGCACAGGTCGTCGCTCCACGCCGGTGGATTGACCGACAACTGCAACTGCACCTCGACTTCCGGATACTGCAACACATAGCGCGAAATCACCGGCGCGACGTGCGCGCGACCGAACCCCAGCGTGGCGTTCACGCGCAGCAGACCTTTGGGCGTCCCGTTGGACTTCGTCAGCAGTTGGTTGAGGTCATCGATGTCGCTCAGGATGCGCCTCGCATGTTCCAGGAATACCTCTCCTTCAGGCGTCAGGCTCATTCGGCGGGGTCGTGCGGTTGATCAGTGTCAGACCGATACGCGCCTCCAACTGGGCCAGATGCTTGCTCACGGCTGCCGTGGTGATACCGACGTCGCGCGCCGCCGCGCTCGGACCGCCACAGGAAGCCAGAGCAACGAAGAAGCCCAGTTCTGCACGCTGGATGCCGGCGGTCAAGGCGCGATGATTGTTGAGTTGCAGTTGATGATGGATTGAGCTTACGCCCATTCGAGAAGCCCGTGGACTTCCTATGGTACGGACCGTGTCACCCCCCCACCACCTCACGGACAGGAGACAAATGATGAAGACCTATCGTATTGCCACAGTTCCCGGCGACGGCATCGGCAAGGAAGTTGTTCCCGCGGCTCAGCAGGTTCTCGGAGCGCTGGTCGCCGCGAACTGCACGTTCCGCTTCGAGTTCGAGAACTTCGACTGGGGCGGCGACCACTTTCGCGAGCATGGCGTGATGATGCCGGAGAATGGGCTGGACGCGCTGCGCAACAAGGATGACATTCTCTTCGGCTCGGCCGGCGACCCCGACATTTCTGATCACATCACGCTCTGGGGACTGTGTCTGAAGATCTGCCAGGGCTTAGGCCAGTACGCCAACGTGCGCCCGACCCGCATCCTGCCCGGCATCGACACCCCGCTCAAGCGCTGCAAGGCAGAGGATCTCGACTGGGTGATCGTGCGCGAGAACTCGTCGATGCGGCCACCGCGCGCATGGTCAACCGTCTTCTCCGTCGTCGGAATGATCATGCGCCTCGCGCCGGTCGCCGCTTTCGAGGCGATGGCCTTCACCGTGGGCAAGTACGGCCTCGGGTCGATCGTCTTTCTGGGCAAGCTCATGGCCACGATCTATCTGACCTGCCTTCTGTTCGTTGTGCTCGTGCTGGGAGGCATTTCCCGAATCTCCGGCTGCAGCCTCTGGACGTTTCTGAGGTGCATCAAGGACGAGATCTTCAGCTTCCTCGGCACCAGTTCGTCCGAATCGGTCGTGCCGCAGCTCATGCGCAAGCTGGAATTTGCTGGCGTCTCGAAGCCCGTGGTCCGCCTGGTCGTATCCTCGGGATTGACCTTCAACCCGGATGGACAGTGCATCCATTACACTATGGCGGCGATCTTCATCGCCCAGGCAACCGACACGCCACTGACGCTGACCGACCAGTTGCTGGTGCTGGGCGTGCTGCTGCCCGGCGTCGAGCGCTTCATGTCCGAAGCGCGTGCGATCACCGATACCATCGGCAACGCGGTCGGCACGGTGGCGATCGCCCGCTGGGTCGGCTCGGTCGACCGGGAGCGCCTCAACATGGTGCTCGACGGCAACAGCGATCCCGACGACCTGCACGGCTTGTACGAGGGTGCCGACGCGGCCAGCAACCTGGAAGAAACCGATTTGCTCACGCAGCGCCCACAGCTGGCAGCCTGAAGAGGAGAAGACCGATGAAGCCCAATGACGCCCGCAGCCTGCTGCGCAGCATGTTCGAGGCGGCAATCACCGCCGCCCAGCCGGCACACTGCGTCCCGCTGCACCTGCCGGAGCCACCTCGCGGCCGACTGATCGTGATTGGTGCCGGCAAGGCGTCGGCGGCGATGGCCAGAGCGCTGGAGGAGAGCTGGTCGGGCGACCTCTCCGGACTGGTAGTGACCCGCTACGGCTACGCCGTCCCCTGCCAGCGTATCGAGATCGTCGAAGCGGCTCACCCGGTGCCGGACGCCGCCGGAATTGCCGCCGCGGAGCGCATCCACGCTCTGGTGCAGGGTCTCAGTGCCGATGATACCGTGCTGTGTCTGCTATCGGGCGGCGGCTCCTCGCTTCTCACTCTGCCGCTCGAAGGGCTGAGACTGGTCGACAAGCAGGACTTGAACAAGGCCCTGCTCAAGTCCGGTGCCTCGATCTCGGAGATGAACTGCGTCCGTCGCCACCTCTCGGCGATCAAGGGCGGGCGCCTGGCCGCGGCGTGCCATCCTGCGCGCGTGCTGAACCTCATGATTTCCGACGTACCCGGCGACAACCCGATCGACATTGCCTCCGGTCCGACAGTTGCCGACCCCACCACTTGCGCCGACGCCCTGGCGATCATCCGCCGCTACGGTATCGACGTCGCGCCGGCCGTGATCCAGGTTCTCGTGAGCGGCCGCGGTGAGTCGATCAAACGGGGCGACCCGCGCCTGGGGAGAGTGGAGACGCGCCTGATCGCGACACCACAGATGGCGCTCGACGCTGCCGCCGCGCTGGCGCGCCAGGCCGGAGTGGCAGCGCACATCCTGGGCGACGCCATCGAAGGCGAGGCGCGCGACGTGGGCAAGGTCATGGCCGGCATCGCCTTGCAGGTTGCTGGCCGTGGCCAGCCCTTCACGGCGCCCTGCGTCCTGCTCTCCGGCGGCGAGACGACGGTGACGGTGCGGGGCAGCGGGCGCGGCGGGCGCAACGTCGAGTTTCTGCTCGCCCTCGGCGTGGCCTTGAATGGGCACCGCGGCATCTACGCGATCGCCGGCGACACCGACGGAGTGGACGGAGTTGAGGAGATAGCTGGTGCCTCGCTCGCGCCAGACAGTCTGGCCCGCGCTTGGGCGAAGGGTATGAGACCGGTCGCCAGCCTGGACAACAACGACGGCCACGGCTTCTTTGACGCCTTGGGCGATTCCGTGATCACCGGGCCGACGTTGACCAACGTCAACGACTTCCGGGCGATCCTGGTTACCAACGAGCCATCCTGATACAGTGCGCCGAATGCTCAGCAACTCGCCGGTTGGCAGGTCACCGGGGCATACACGGGGGCACGGGCGTCTCGTGCCACGCAACTGCGTCGGAGGACGTCAGCAACTGCTCATCGGGCGCGCCGTCACGGATCCCGGACAGCTCGACGCGGCAACGGAGTGCTTTGCCCGCGTATGGCACCCCTCATGAGGATTGTCCCGTGGCGGATGTCCCCTCCTGCCCGGCGACCGCCGCATCGGCGGCCAGCAGCCGGATCGCCGACTTCTGCAGTTGCAGCGGCACGCTGGCGCCGGGGATGATTCCCC
The DNA here is from genome assembly GCA_013347225.1 of Candidatus Accumulibacter similis. Taxonomy (NCBI): domain Bacteria; kingdom Pseudomonadati; phylum Pseudomonadota; class Betaproteobacteria; genus Candidatus Accumulibacter; species Candidatus Accumulibacter similis. Next base: position 1,114,551 of record CP054595.1, read on the forward strand.
GTCGTTCCGCGACCGCGGCGCCGATGGCGAAGTTCAGCGTCGCTTCGCGGCGGCCGTCGACGCGGGCGCGGACGGTGGCGTGTCCGCGCCAGGCGAGGCGTTCGCTGACGACCGCGGTGACGGTGTTCTCGCGTTCGCTCTGGTGCTCGCGGACGAGGACCACTGCCGCCTCGGGGACCAGCCAGCAGACCGTCTTGCCGACTGCGAAAGCCGGCTGGTGCGAGGCCAGCAGCGGTCTCCCCAGCCACTCGATGAGCGTCGTGTCGGCCGCCGGAAGATGCTGCAGCACCTTGCCCTCGAACAGGTTCGGCTGGTCGGTGAGGCGGGCGACGAGGGCGCTTGCCGGTTGCGCCAGCATCGCCTCCGGGGTGGCGGTCTGCAGCGTGCGGCCACGATGCAGGACGGTCATGCGATCGGCGAGCAGGCTGGCCTCCTCGAGGTCGTGCGTCACGAGGACGATCGGGATCGCCAGCGAGCGTCGCAGGTCGATGAGCTGGCGCAGCAGCTTGCGCCGCGTCACCTGGTCGACCGCCGAGAAGGGTTCGTCGAGCAGCAACACCTGCGGCTCGCGCGCCAGCGCCCGGGCGAGGGCGACGCGCTGCTGCTGGCCGCCGGAGAGTTCGGCCGGGCGGCGGTCGTCGAAGCCGTCGAGATTGCAGCGCGCCAGCCAGTAGCGTGCGCGTGCCGGACGCTCTGCCGCCGGCAGATGGCCGAGCGCCTGCACGACATTGGCGAGCGCGCTCAGGTGCGGGAAGAGAGCGTAATGCTGGAAGACGAAACCGACGCGGCGCTGCTGTGGTGGGACGTCGATGCAGCGGGCGGCGTCGAACCAGCTCTCGTCGCCGCAGCGGACATGGCCGGCTGTCGGCCTGTGCAGGCCGGCGAGGCAGCGCAGGATCGTCGATTTGCCGCTGCCGGAGGGACCGACGAGCGCCAGCAGTTCACTGCTCGCGCAGCTGATGTCGGCGGCGAGCGGGATCGGCGCCGTCTGCTCGAGGCGGGCGCTGAGCGTCATCGCCGCAGCACCGGGCGGCCCAGCCGGCTGACGACGATCACGGCGACGAAGGAAAGTGCCAGCAGCAGTGCCGACATGCCCGCCGCCGCCGCATCGTTGAACGCCTGCGCCTGATCGTAGATGGCGATGGCGATCGTCCTCGTTTCGCCCGGCAGGCTGCCGCCGACCATCAGCACGACGCCGAACTCGCCGAGGGTGTGCGCGAAGCTCAGCGCCAGCGCGGCGGCCATTCCTGGCCAGGCGAGCGGCAGTTCGATGCGCAGGAAGGTCTGCCAGCGCGACAGGCCGGAAACCCACGCCGCCTCGCGCAGGTCGCGCGGAATCGCGGCGAAGCTGCGCTGCATCGGCTGCACCGCGAACGGCAGGTTGACGATCAACGAGGCGATGAGCAGGCCGTCGAAGCTGAAGACCAGCATGCGGCCAGTCAGCGCGTGGTAGGCCTGGCCGAGCGGCGAGGCGCCGCCGAGGCCGAGCAGCAGGTAGTAGCCGAGGACCGTCGGTGGCAGCACCAGCGGCAGGAGGATCGCCGCTTCGAGCACCGCGCGGCCGCGCCAGGCCGACCACGCCAGCAGGCGCGCCAGCCAGACGGCCGGCGGCAGCAGCAGCAGCGCGGTGGACGCGGCGAGCTGCAAGGACAGCGAGAGCGCCAGCCAGTCCACTGCCGGTCAGTCGTCTGGCAGCGCGAAACCGTGGCGCTCGAAGACGGCGCGCGCCGGCGGTTGCTGCAGGTAGTCGTAGAAACGCTGCGCCTCGGCACCGGCGCGCGCCGTCAGCGCCATCCGCTGCCGCAGCGGCGGATGCCAGGCGGCCGGGATGAGTGCCGCCACGCTGCGCCGGGCCAGCTCGGGCGACCGCGCCAGCGACCAGGCGACGATGCCGCCCTGTGCCGAGCCGCTGAGTGCGAACTGCGCCGCCTGGGCGACGTTCTCGCCGAACACCAACCTGCCCTGCAACCGTTCCCAGAGAGCCGCCCGTTCGAGCGCGGCGCGGGCGGCGCGGCCGTAGGGGGCATGTTCCGGGTTGGCGATCGCCAGCCGCTGCAGTTTGCCGGCTGCGAGCGCGCTGGCAAGCCCGCGCAGCTCGCCATCGGCCACCACCGGCGATCCCAGCGGTACCAGCAGCGCCAGGCGGCCGATCGCGTACAGCCTGCCCTCGTCGCGCAGCAGCCCCTGCCGGGCGAGCTGCAGGATGTATTCCTCGTCGGCCGAGAGGAAGAGTTCATAGGGCGCGCCCTGCGGAATCTGCCGCGCGAAGTGGCCCGACGAACCGAAGGCGAGGACGACGCGGCCGCCGCGCTCGCGCTCGAAGTTGCCGGCAATCTCGCTCAGGGCGAACTTGAGGTCGGCGGCGGCGGCGACGCTGGCCGCCGTCGCGCTGCCGGAAAGCAGCAGCAGACAGAGCAGCAGCAGGCGCTGCCAATTGCCAACCATCATCGGCTTCAGGCCACCCGGTTCTGCGGCTCGCCGCGGGCGAACGCCTCGAGGTTGGCGGTAAGCTGGTCGGCGAGCGCCTGCATCGCCGGCTGGCTGGCCCAGGCGACATGCGGCGTCAGCAGGAAGTTCGGCAGCGCCAGCAGTTCCGTCGTCAGCAGGGGGTTGCCGGCGGTGGGCGGCTCGACGCTGAGAACATCGAAGCCGGCGCCGGCGATGCGGCCCTGCCGCAGGGCGGCGAGCAGCGCGGCCTCGTCGACGAGGCCGCCGCGGGCAGTGTTGAGCAGCAGCGCCGAGTGCTTCATCGCCTGCAGTTCGTCGGCGCCGATCAGGTTGCGCGTCGCGGTGGTCAGCGGGCAGTGCAGCGAGATCACGTCCGCCTCGCGCAGGATCTGCGCGAACGGCGTGTAGCCCGGCCGCAGCGTCGCCGCGCCCTTGCGCTCGCTGCGCAGTACGCGCATGCCGAAAGCCTCGGCGAGGCGGGCAACGCCGCTGCCCAGGCTGCCGCTGCCGATGATCGCCAGCGTCGCGCCGAAGAGGTCGCGAATCGGATGGTCGAAGAAGCAGAACTGCTCGGCCTGCTGCCATCTGCCGGCGGCGACGGACTGCCGGTACGCGACGAGGTTGCGCGACAGCGCCAGCAGCAGTGCGAAGACGTGCTCGGGAACCGTATGCACGGCATAGCCGCGGATGTTCGTGACGACGATGCCGCGCGCCCGGCAGGCGTCGAGGTCCACGTTGTTGGTGCCGGTGGCGGCGACGGCGACCATCTGCAGCGCCGGCAGCGTGGCGATCAGTCCGGCGTCGAGCTGCAGCTTGTTGATGATGGCGATGGTGGCGTCCGCCAGTCGTTCGGCGACCTCCGCCTGCCGCGTGCAGGGATGCTCCAGCCAGTGATGCGGGAACGCCGGCCGGCGGACATCGGCGACGATCGACTCGCGCTCGAGATAGACGATGCGGTGCATGGCTCAGTCCGCGAGCTGCCGGCCGTGGCGGCCGGCGATCTCGGCGACTCGCTTTGCCAGCTCCGGTTCGCCGGCAAACAGCAGCCGGCCGAGCGCAGGCGCCGCACAAAGACCTTCGATCGCCTCCAGGTCGCCATGCAGGACGTTGAAGGCGCCAGCCGGAAAGCCGCTCTGCGCCATCAGTTCGGCCAGCGCGACGGCGGCCGACGGGGCTTTCGGACTTGGTTTGGCGACCACGGTCGAGCCGGCCAGCAGTGTCGGGACGGCGCGCTGCAGCAGGCCCGCCAGCGGCGCCCGGTCGTCGCAGACGATGGCGACGACACCCCCGTCGCTGGCCAGCGTCGCTGCGTCGGCGGCGCGCAGCAGGCGCAGCGCCGCCTCCACCTCGGCCGCAGCGGCAGCTTCTTCCTGGCCGCTTTCTTCGGCGATCAGGCCGGCAAAATGGCTGCCGTATCCGGCCAGCGCATCGGCGAGTGTCGCCAGCAGGCGCGCGCGCTCACCGACGGCCAGCGACCGCCATGCCGGCAGCGCCGCGGTGGCGGCGTCGACGGCCGTCGCCGCCTGGCCGGCGCCGCACAGCGGCGTCCGCCGCCGGATCAGGCCGCTGCGCGGGTCGCGGACGTCGAAGAACGCGGGCGCCATGGTCAGGAAGGCATGGCCGTTGATCCACAAGGGTACGGCCAGGATGTCGTCGGTGTCTTTCATCAGGTTCCTCGCAAAGATCGGTGGGGTGGCTGTCGCGCGTCGGGAAACTGCGGCTCAGAGACCGGCAAGTGCCGTCACCCAGGCCTCCGCGGCTGGTCGCAACAGCTCGAGGAGCGGCATCGGGTACACACCGATGCCGAGCACCAGCGCCGCCGGCACGAGCAGCAGCGCCATTTCTCGCGGCAGCAGATCGTCGGCGGCAGCCACTTCCGCTCCTTTCGCTGGCCCGAAGAAAGCCTGCCGGAACGGCGACAGGAAAGCGGCGGCGGCGAGCACCATGCCGAACAGCGCTGCGAGGCCGGCGCCGGTATGGTCATGCAGCGCAGCGACGATGATCAGCAGCTCGCCCGGAAAGCCGCTGGTGCCAGGCAGGCCGATGCCGGCGAGGCCGAAGAGCAGGAAGAAGGCGCCGAGTCGGGGCATGCTGCGCAGGGCGCCGCCGAGTTGCGCGACGTCGGTCGATCCGGTGCGCCGCTGCAGGAACGACAGGACCAGGAAGGCGCCGCCACCGGCGAGGCTGAAGTTGAGCAACTGCAGGAGGACTCCCTGCAGTCCGTACACCGAGAACGACGCCAGGCCGAGCAGCACCAGACCGACGTGCGCCAGACTCGAGTAGGCGAGCATGCCGCGCAGATTGCTGTGCACCAGCGCGGCGACACCGCCATAGAGGATCGCCACGGTGCCGAATCCGGCGAGCAGCCAGTGCAGCTCGCGGGCGGCGATCGGCGCCAGCGGGATCGCCAGGCGGATCAGGCCGTAGGCGCCGAGTTTCAGTCCGACGAGGACGCCGGTCACCGCCACCGGCGCGCTGATCGCCAGCGGCGGCAGCCAGGTGTGCAGCGGCACCAGTGGCACCTTGGCGCCAAGGCCGAGCAGCAGGAGCAGGAAGACGAGGTACTGTCGTTGCTCCGGCAGTGGCCTGGCGAGCAGCGTCGGCAGGTCGAACACCGGGGCAGCGCCGCCGGCGGGCGGCAAGGCGAGTGCCAGGAAGCCGAAGAGCAGCGGCACCCCACCCGCCAGCATGACGAGGAAATAGCGGACGGCAGCGCCCTGACGGCCCGTCCCGATGCCCCACTGGCTGACGAGGAAGTAGAGCGGCGGCAGGGTGAATTCCCAGCAGAAGAAGAACAGGATCGTGTCGAGGGCACAGAAGACGCCAAGTGTTGCCGCTTCGAGGAGCAGCAGCAGGGCGAAGTGGAAGCCCGGCGAGAGAGGTGACGCGGCGGCCGTCACGCGCCACCCGGCGACGATGGCGCCACAGAAGAGCAACGCCGTTGCCGGCAGGAAGAGCAGCGACAGCCCGTCGACGCCGACCCGGTAGGCGATGCCGAGGTCGACGATCCAGTCGACAGATTCGCACAACTGGAAGCCGGGATCGGCGCCATCGAAGACGCCGACGATCAGCAGCGAGCAGAACAGCGTCAGCAGGCCGCTGCCGAGAGCGATGTGCTGCGCCAGCGGCGCCCGCCGCAGCAGCGCGCAGCCCAGCGCGCCGAGCAGCGGCAGCGCCAGCAGGGCGCTCAACAGCGGCCAGTGGACGATCTCATTCATGCCGGACGAAGTACTCTGCCAGTGCCGCGGTCGCACTGTCGGTCAGTTCGAGCCAGGGTTGCGGGTAGAAGCCGGCGGCGAGCAGCACGAGCAGCGTGGCGCCGCCAACGAAGTACTCCATGCGGCTGGTGCGGGCGATGCGCGACGCCGGCAGGTCGCGCGGCCGCGGCGCGAGGAAGGCGCGCTGGAAAGCCCAGAGCAGGAAGCCGGCGGCGGCGACGTTGCCGAGCGCTGTGGCGATCGTCGGCAGGGCGCCGAAGGTCTCGATCGAAGCCTCGAGTACCAGATGCACGGCATCGAAGCCCGGTGTTCCCGGCATGCCGAGGATCGCCAGGCCACCGATCAGGAAAGCGATGGTGATGAAGGGGATGCGGTCGAAGAGGCCGCCGAGCCGGGCCAACTCGGTCGTGCCGGTGCGGCGGTACACGTAGCCGATCATCAGCAGCATCAGCGTCACCGCCAGGCCGAAGTTGACCGCCAGCAGCAGTGCGCCCTGCAATCCCGCGGGGTGCAGCGTGAACAGGCCGATGATGATCAGGCTGGTGTGGCTGACGACGGCAAAGGCCATCAGCCGGCGCAGATTGATCTGGCGAAAGGCGAGGATGGCGGCGAAGAAGACGCCGACCATGGCGAAGGCGACGACGTAGGTCTGCCAGATCATCACCGCCTCGGCGGTCAGCGGCAGCAGGAAGCGGGCCATGCCGTAAATGCCGACCTTGACGCCGAGGAGCAGCACCGGGCCGACGGCGATCAGGCCGTAGCCCGCCGAGTTGGGGAGCCAGCCGTGCAGCGGGAACAGTGGCGTGCGGATGGCGAGGCCGTAGAACAGCAGGTAGAAGGCCACCGACTGGTACTTGCCGATCTGCGGTGTCTGCAGCAGGTCGAAGAGGTCGAAACTCCAGTGTCCGCCAAGCACGTCGACGTGGCTCCAGACGAGAACGACCGCACCGGCGACGAACAGGCCGCAGCCGAAGAACTGATACTGCAGGAAGCGCGACAGGGCGAGGTTCTCCTCGCTGGCCGAGGCCCAGCGCCAGAGCAGGTAGGCGACCAGCGCCAGTTGGACCGCCGAGGCGGCGGCAAACCACAACAGGTTCATCGTCGTCAGCATCGTCATCTGCGCGCTTTCGATGAGCAGCAGTACGCTGAGCAGGTGCACCGGCGAGATCTGCTGCCGCGCCATGCCGTAGAACGAGAGCAGGACGCCGAGCAGGGCGGTGAGCAGGATGAACAGCACGCTGATGCCGTCGGCGGCGGCGTGATAGGCCAGCAGGTCGAAGCGTTCGGCGAACTGCATGGCGTTGCTTGAAACATCGATGCGGGCATGCAGGTCGATGGCGACGACCAGTTCGCCGATTGCGAACAGGCGACCGAGGATCAGCGCCAGATCCTGCTCGCGCATCACCAGCAGCAGCAGGCCGCTGGCCAGTGGCAGCCATTGCAGCGTCGCCAGCGGCGGGTAGCCGGCCTGCGTTGCCCAGAAGATCTCGCTCACAGGATCACCACGAAGGTCGCCATGACCATCAGCATCAGGTAGCGCGGCTGTTCGAGCAGTGCTTCGATGGCATCGGCGTAATGCCCGATCTGCCGCAGATGCCTGCCCAGCGTGCCGCCGTCACCGAGCAGCAGACGGTCCTCGAGCGCCTGCAGGCGATTGGCGAATGCGAACAGTGCACGGCCGGCCAGACCGTGGCCGCGAATCAGGTCGTCGCCGGCGATGCCACTTCCCGCACGCTCGTCGTCGCGCGGCGCGCCGAGCAGTGGATCGATGAACCGCTCGTCGAGTGCGCGCACGTCCCTGCCGAGCGCGAGGGTCGGGCGCGTCAGCAGGCTGTTGGCCAGCGGCTCGATCCAGAAGCGCTGCAGGGCCGCCGTGTAAGCCCAGCGCCAGTTCGCCAGCCAGCGCGGCAGCGGTCGTGCCGGTTGCCGCACGAGGTGCATGTAGGCCGGAGCGAGCAGGAACTGGTAGGCGCGCCAGCTGGCATGCAGCCCGGCGTGGCAGGCTGCGAGCGAGAACAGTCCGAGACCACAGCAGAGGACCATCAGACCGACCTGGGTCACGGTTGCGAATACCAGCGCCGACTTGACGTCGCTCTGCACCAGCCCGCAGAGGCTGCCGTAGGCTGCGGTCAGCAGTCCGATCACAGCCAGCAGCGCCATCAGGTCGGGCACCTGCAGCAACAGGCCCTGCAGTCGGCACAGGAGGTAGACCCCGGCATGTACCAGCAGCGAGCCGTAGAACAGCGCCGATGACGGTGTCGGGCCTTCGAGGGCGCGGCCGATCCACGGCGTGAACGGCAACTGCGCCGACTTGACCAGCGCCGCGACGACGAAACCGGCTGCCAACAGGCGTATCGTCACCTTTCCCATGCTGCCGTCACCGGCCAGCCAGGTCCACTCGAGGGTGCCCACCGACCACACCGCGAGACCGATGCCGAGCATGAACCCGGCGTCGCCGATGCGGTTGGTGATGAAGGCATAGAGGGCGTTGCGGGTCGCCGGCGGGCGTTCCCAGGCGTAGCCGATGAGCAGCCACGAGCTGAAACCGGCGAGTTCCCAGCCGACGAAGCAGAGGACCGCATTGCCGGCGAGGACGATCAGCAGCATGCCGGCGAGGAACAGGCAGAGGCCGAGGAAGAAGCGCTGGAAGCCGCTTTCCCGGTGCAGGTAGGTGGCCGAGAAGCGGATCGTGATCCAGCTGATCAGCGTCACCAGCGTCGCCGCCGGCAGGCTGTAGGCGTCGAGGACGAAGGACAGGCGAACCGGCACCGCGCCGATGCGCAGCCAGTCGCCGAAGGCGAGATGCGTCGGCAACTCGCCGCCAAGGGCGGCGAGATCGAGCAGCACGAGCAGCAGCAGCGCGGCCAGTGTGGCGCCGCCGGCGATGCCGGCGGTGAACGGCTCGCCGGCATCGCCACCGCCGCGGCGCAGCAACAGCCGCAGGCTGAGCAGCAGCGCCGCCAGCAGGGGCAGCAGCGGCACCAGCCAGAGGACGGTACTGACCGCGGCGAGGGGCGCGAAAAGGGTGTCGAATGGACTCATTGCCGGGTCAGCGGGCGTCGCAGGAGTGCCGGCGGCAGCGGCTCGCGGTGGCCGCCAAACCAGTCGCCCGAGCGCTCGCGTTCGGGCAGCGGCTGCAGACGGGCGTCGTCGGTGCTCCACGGCTGCCAGCCAGTCGCCGGGTCGAAGAGGTCGATGGCACCGCTCAGCGGGTCGAGCGCGGCGAGGATGACCCAGCCGTTGCCGATCAGTTCCTGCAGCGGCGGTTGCCGCTGATAGATGGCGCCGACGATTTCGCGCTTCTGCTCGACGATCACCAGCAGGCGCATCGCTTCGTGGATCTCGACCATCTGCAGCGGCAGGCCGGTACGCAGATCCGAACTGCTGCCCTGCATGACACCGAACAGCCCGGCGAGATTGTGCATCACCTTGCTGCCGCAGCCGTAGCCCTCGTTGTTGACCGTCGAGAAGTAGTACTCGAGGTTGATGCCGGCGCCGACCGGCGCGGCGGCGAGCAGGGTCGCCTCGAGTATGCGGCCATCGCCGTCGGCCAGTGGATCATAGGAAATCAGGAAGACGCGGCGATCGAAGAACGCTCCGCGGCTCATGCTGCGGCGGCCGACGAAGGCCGTCGCGACCGTCGCGTGACCCAGCTCCGGGCGGGCCTGCGCCAGATCCTGGCGGCGGTCCGCCAGATGTTGTCTCGCTTGCCGCGGCGTCGGGTTGTCCGGGGACGAGGCGAAGCGGCGGCAGCGTTCGACCGCGTGCAGCCGGGCGGCTTCCTCGCAGTCGCGGCGCAGGTGGGCGAAGGCGACCTGCTGCCCGGCCGGGAGCGGCTCGTCTTCGTACCACAGGAAACTCTCGTCGCAGGTGTTGTGTTCGGCGGCGATGAACCGGCAGCTGTCGGCAATGACGATTCCCTGCTCCGCCAGCCGGCGCCGCACCTGCGGCCGGTTGGCGAGGGCGGCGAGAACGCGCGCATTCGGGCCGCCGTGCCGGCCGGAGCAGGCGCCACAGTCGTAGGCGGCGAGATGCGGGTTGTTGCGGCTGTCAGAGCCGTGGCCGACGATCACCAGCAGCGGCGCAAAGCCCTCGGTGAGGCCGATGCTGCGCAGGAAGCCGGCGACACGCATTACCTGTTCGTCCTCGCTGAAACCCTGCCGCGGGCTTTCGGCGCTGGCGGCGCGGCGGGCTTCGTCGCCGTCGGCGGTCAGTTGCAGGTTCCCCGGCAGGGGCTTGTCGAAGGCCTCGCGACACCGCGCGAGAAGCTCGCCGAGACGGCCGGGAGCAAGGCTGCGCGCGAGCAGTGCCAGCAGTGCCGCCGGCGCTGCGACGGCAGTCAGCAGTGCCGCCAGGACGCTGCCGCGACGGCTCTTCTGGTGCAGTCGCTCCTGCCAGCGCAGGCGCAGCCGGCGGCGCCGCAGGTGTTGCCGGTGCGCGACTTCGGCTCCTGCCGGCACCGTCTCGCGCACGGCGTTGTTCGGCCGGACGACGACCGGGCAGAGAGCGGTCGGCTTCTCGTCGTCGAGTCCCTGCCAGAGCATCGGCACGCCGAAGAAGCCGGCCGCGCCGAAGGTTTCGTATGCCGGATTGACCTCTTCGAGGTGGCGGCGGGTGCCCTCCTCGCGATCGTCCATGCAGAAGACGAACTGCGCTGCCGCCTGCGGCAGCCGTGCCGGCGAGCGACCGCGGTTGGCCGCCAGGGCAGCGAGGATCTGTTCCCGATAGTGGCGTTCGTAGGCCAGCAGCCAGACCTGGCCGCGTTCTGCGTCGCTCAGCGAGGTGGCACAGGCGAGCAGGGCGTGCGCGCCGTCAGCCGTCAGTTCGCGCAGTTCGCGGCCGCTGATGCCGAGCCGCTGCGCGAGGACGAACAGCGGCCAGGCCGCGCTGGCGGCCTGTTCACCCGCGGCGACGGCGGCGGTCGACGCGGGCATGGCGGCGGCGAGCTGCATCCAGCCGCGGTTGCTGCTCGCCATCGGCGCCAGCAGGAGCGGTCGGATGCTTGCCAGCACCTCTTCGGGCAGGCTGCGGCTGCCGTAGGCGTGCCGCAGCTGCAGTTCCTGCGGGTGCGCGAGAAGATGCTTGCCGAGGGCCTCGATCTGCATCGGCAATCCCCAGACCCGGCGCAGCAGCTGCGCGCCGTAGAGGCGATCGAGGACGAGCCGCACGGCCAGCAGGTCGATCAGGCTGACCGGTGGCTCGCCCGCTTGCGGCCGGCTTTCGCGCCAGTGGAACATGCCCGCCCAGCCTGGCAATTCCATGGCCAGTCGCTGCAGATAGCCGCACCAGCGCCCGGTCGCGACGCCAAGGCTCTGCAGTTCGTCGATGATCGCCTGCAGCGGGTCGGCGGGCAACTGCAGGATCTGCAGCCGGGCGCCGGCGAACTCTTCCAGTTCCCAGGCCCAGTCGCTGCCGGCGCTGGCTCGCCACGCAGCGTAGAAGCCGCGCATGTGCAGCGGATTCTTCCAGGCGGCGAGACCGTGGTCGAGGTGCGCGGCGAGATGGCGGATCAGCGTCGGCTGCAGGATCTCGGCGCCATCCTCGCCGCTGAGGTGGGCCAGGAGGTTGCCCAGCGTCCAGCCATTGCCGAGCCGGTCCTGCAACTCGTGCCAGAGGACCGGCGCCGGCTTTGCTGGCGCCGTGGCCGGCGCGTCGCTGCTCAGTGCGCAGGCGGCGGCCCAGAGATCGGCGACCAGCGCCCCTTCGCCACCGTCAGCCGCGGCGGCGAGGAGGTGCTGCCGCGCCTGCGGCTCGAGGTCCGGCTGCAGCCGTTCGCCGGCCGATCGCTCGTCGAACTGCCAGCGCAGCGCGGCAGGCGGGAGCGTCGTTGCCGGGTGGCGCAACGCCACCTGCAGCACCTCGCCGCGCCGCCACGCACGGCCGCCGGCAACGAACAGCGTCTCGTCGGCGCGCGCCGTCGGCAGTTGCCGCAGCGCGGCGGCCAGATCGCCGGCGTCGATCCGCCCCTGCCGGAAGAGTTCGCGACAACGCTCCTCGGGGAGCCACGGGCGGGCGCCGGTGAGGCGCGCCGCCGCCGCCAGCGCGTCGATGAACGGCAGGTGCTGGAAGGCGTGCAGGGTGTTGTGATGGACGAAATCACGCAACGGCGCCTGCGCCGGCAAGCGGTGGGCAATGTGCTGCAGGCATGCCAGGACCCGCTGCGCCGGGTCGGTCGACGCGGCTTCGGCGATGGCGTCATGAGCCGCTTCGCTCATTGTCACTCAGGCGCCAAAGCCCGCTGCCAGCCTGGCGAGCGAAGACGCCATCAGCTGCAGCAGCGGTTGCGGATGGACACCGATGCCGACGACGCCCGCCGTCAGCAGCCACGCAGCCGCGCACTCGACCCGACCGAGGTCGGCGAACCAGGCCACGCCGGCTAGTGTGGCGGCCATCGCCCGCTCGGGGCCGGTGGACAGGCAGCGGACCGCCCGCAGCGCACAGGCGGCGGCGACCACCATCGCTGCCGAAAGCAGCAGCAGCCAGCCGCCCCAGCGGCCGTAGGCGCCGATCAGGACCTGCAACTCGGCGACGAAGCCCGCGCTCCCCGGCAAGCCGACCGCAGCCAGCAGGGCGAAGACGATGAAGGTGGCGAAGCGGGGCGCGATCCGGTTCAGCGAGCCGTAGGTCGCCAGGTCACGGCTGTGCGTCCGCTCGTAGAGCAGACCGATGAGCAGGAACAGCAGGCCGGCGGTCAGGCCATGGGCGACCATCTGCGTCAGCGCGCCGCTGAGGCCGGCCGGGTTGAGGGCAGCAATGCCGAGCAGCACGACGCCCATGTGCGAGATCGACGAGTAGGCGATCATCGCCTTCAGGTCGGTCTGCCGCCAGGCGAGGACGGCGCCATAGACCAGGCTCAGGAGTGCCAGGAAAGCCAGCCAGTCCTGCAGCGCGAGCGCCGCCGCCGGCAGCGTGGCGACGGCGCGGATCAGTCCATAGGCGCCCATCTTGAGCAGGATTCCCGAGAGCAGGATGGAAATCGGACTGGGCGCCTCGACGTGCGCCAGCGGCAGCCAGCCGTGCAGTGGAACGATCGGCATCTTGACGCCGAAGCCGAGAAGCAGGCCGAGAAACACCAGCACCTGCGTGCGCACCGGCAACTGTGCGCCGCCGGCCGCCATGTCGGCCATGGCGAAGCTGTGGCCGGGTGCGACGTCATAGAGCAGGAGCAGGGCGATCAGCATGAACACCGATCCGCCCAGCGTGTAGAGGACGAAGTTGAGCGCTGCTCGATGACGATTCGCGCCACCGAGGCGGTCGATGAGGAAGAAGAGGGGGATCAGCGTCAGTTCCCAGCAGACGTAGAACAGTGACCAGTCACGGGCGCTGAAGACGATCAGCAGCGCCGTCTCGAGGATCAGGAGGAGCGAGAAATACAGCTTGGCGCCACTGCGGATGCTGGTCGAGGAAAAGATGGCGACGAAGCAGAGCAGCGTCGCCAGCAGGATCATCGGCAGCGAGATGCCGTCGACCCCGAGCGCCAGATGCGAGCCGACGCGCGGATTCCATGGCCGCGTCTCGAAGAACTGGATGTCGGCCGTCGTCGCGTCGAAGCTCGCCAGCAGCAGACCGGCGCACAGCATCGTCGCAGCTGCGACGGCGCTCGCCAGGTGTCGCATCAGGTCGAAGCTGCGATTCGGCAGCAGGGCCACCAGGGCGGCACCGAGCAGCGGCAGCAGCAACAGTGCCTTCAGCATGGCCGGGCCACGGCTGGACGCAGCGCGTCCGCCCCCCTCGATAGTCTTCTCCGCATGCGGTGATTATGCCAGCATTGGTCGCCGCTGCAGCCTGTGGCCGCATCCCGTGGCCCCAGCGCAGGCGCCCGTGTGGCTGCTGCACCGCCTGGCGCTTGATTTTCTCGCTTCCTTCGACGACGATTGTGCCGGCACGGGCTGCCGTCAGGGACCCGCCGTGTCACCGAGGGTTTCAGATGAGTCGAACGATCTGCCGCCAGTTGTCCATCCGGGGCCGTGTCCAGGGCGTCGGCTACCGCTGGTCGCTTTGTGCCGAAGCGGATCGCCTCGGTCTTTCCGGGTGGGTTCGCAATCGCCGCGACGGCAGCGTCGAAGCACTCGTCAGCGGTCCGGTCGAAGCGGTCGAAGCGCTGCTGCTGTGGGCGCACCGCGGGCCGTCGATGGCGCGCGTCGACAGCGTCGTCTGCAGCGAGGGCAATGCTGCAGAGATCGGCACGCGGACGGGTTTCGCGCAGATTGCCACCCGCTGAGCCGGCGTGACGAGCAAGCGCACGAACTCGGCGAAACCACCCGGGAGACGTCCGCACTGCTCTGCTGGGAGCGCTTGCCAAATGGAACTGCTGCCGCGATGAAAACGGCCGGTGACGCCCGCGGCAATCTGGATCTGGCTGCGCGGTGACGACCGAGGCGAACTCCTGCAGCGTGCGCGGCGCATCGAACAGTTCCTTGCACCGACGTTCCGTCTTGCGGAAACGCTCGATGCCTTCGTGCACGACGGTGGCCGGGATCTGAGCGGCTACGAGGATGGCACCGAAAACCCGGCCGGCGATGCGGCGACGACCGCCGCGATCATCGGCGCCGATCGGCCACTGCTGACGGGGTCGAGCTTCGTTGCCTTGCAGCGCTGGCTGCACGATCTCGCCCTTTTCGAGCAGATGCCGCCCGACGATCGCGACCTGTGCATCGGCCGCCGCCGGCGCGACAACGAGGAGATCGCCGACGCCCTGTTCCGCTTCACCCGACCGCAGTCCGGGGCCTATTTCTGGTGTCCGGCAATGCGCGCCGGCCGGCTCGACCTGTCGCCGCTGCGCCTCTAGCGGCCGTCGTCGGTCGGTGCCCAGCAGCGGTTCGGCGCGCGCTGCGCTTGCGGGCGGTTACAAAAGGGTGCACGAATGACTCCCCGTCACCGGTCATCCGTGTCCGCAGTGCAGCGTTATTCGCTTCATGAAAACGACCATTACCTGCATCTCACTGGCGCTGGGCCTGACGCTCGGCTTCTCTTCCACTGCCTTCGCCGATCATCGCCACCATCGCGGTGACTACCGCGGTGACTACCGCGGTGACTACCGGGCTGATTACCGGGGTGGCCACTACGGCCCGCGGACTTATCCCGCGTACCGCCATGACCGGCCGTACAGGCAGTCCTGGGTTGGGCCGGCAGCGGCGCTGGCGATTGCCGGTGTCGCGGTCGGCGTGGCTGCCTCGACCTACTATGCGCCACCGCCGGTCATTGTCACACCACCGCCGGTTTACGTACCGCCGCCGCGCCCGGTCTACGTCGTCCCTGCGCCATTGCCCTATCCCCCGCCGCCGGCCCGCTACTGGGGCTACTGAGCCGAGTCACCGCCGGTGGCGGCTGCTGGCTGAGCTGATTCCGTTGCAGCGGGCAGCGCAGCGGTCGCCCGTCCGCTGAGGACGGCGCGATGGCTTCAGTCGTTTTCCGGCTGCTCTGCTGCCTGGTGTTGACGGGCGCCTTGGCGCGCCCGGTTGTCGCGGGCCCGGCGGCCTATCCCTTCAGCGTCGTGGTCGAGGCGGCGGGCGGCGGTCACCGTCTGGTCGGGCTCAATCGTGGGGCGGCGCCGGTATCGGTGCGTTTGTTGCTGGCCGACGTCGACAATGTCCGCGCTGACGCGTTGCTGCCGGTGTATGCGGTAGTCGCGCCTGGCAGCCTGGCGGTCCTGTTGCAGGTGCGTGCCGCCGTGGCCGGACGCCCGCTTCGCTTCAGCAGTGAGGCGGTCCATGTCATCGGCAGCTACCGGGCGCAGCCCGACGAGAACTTCGCCTATCGACTGCCCTTCGCCCGAGGCCAGAGCGCCGTCGTCAGCCAGAGCCACGATGGCCCGCGGCTGACGCACGACGCGGCCGACAGCGAGTACGCGATCGATTTTGCCACGGCGGCGGGAACCCCGGTCGTCGCTGCGCGCGACGGTGTCGTCATCGAGGCCGTGTTTGCCAATCGCGTCGGCGGCAGGGATCGCCGGCTGCTCGCCAGGGCCAACGTCGTTCGCATCCTGCATGCCGACGGCAGCATCGCCAGCTACGCCCACCTGGCACACGCCGTTGCGCCAGTTGCCGTCGGCCAGAAGGTGAAGGCCGGGACGGTCATCGGCGGCGTCGGGGCGACCGGCTACAGTGGCGGTCCGCACCTGCACTTCGTGGTGCAGAAAGTGGTCGGCAACGCCACCGGCTTCGCCACCGTCTCGCTGCCCGTCCGCTTTCTGCTCGGGAATCCGCCACGCCCCGGCAGTGTGGCGTATCGCCAGCGGTTGCGGGCCGGCGAGCTGCCGACGACCATTGCCGGCAGAGCAGCGGATCGGGATCGTTGAGGGGAAACGGGCGTACCGGCATGCCGTGATGGTTGCCGACGGGCGACGGATGGCGGGTTGACGGCCGGTGCACGCAGGTCCCATACTCGGCGGGGGGTTGAGGTAGCTCGTGTTCTGCACGCTTCATGGGAGGAGGTAGCCATGCTTGGCATTCTCGGGATCCTGGTGTCGCTTCTGCTGTTGATCGTTCTCGCCTATCGCGGCTGGAACGTCATCCTCGTTGCGCCGATCTGTGCGCTCGTCGGTCTGCTGCTGGGCGATTTCGATGCGCCGATTCTCGCCACCTACACGCAGGTGTTCATGCCCGCGCTGGGCAATTACCTGATCAAGTTCTTCCCGCTGTTCCTGCTCGGCGCGGTGTTCGGCAAACTGATGGACGATTCCGGCTGCGCGCGGACGATCGCCCACCAGATCGTCGAATGGACGGGCAAGGAGCGAGCGATCATCGCCATCATCCTGGCCTGCGGCGTGCTCACCTATGGCGGCGTGTCGCTGTTCGTCGTCGCCTTTGCCGTTTTCCCGGTCGCCATCCAGATGTTTCGCGAGGGCGGCCTGCCGAAGCGGCTGATTCCCGCCACCATCGCCCTCGGCTCCTTCACCTTCACGATGTCGGCGCTGCCGGGCTCGCCGGCGATCCAGAACGCCATCCCGATGCCCTACTTCCATACCGACGCCTTCGCCGCTCCGGGCCTCGGCCTCGTCGCCGGCATCGTCATGTTCGTCTGCGGCAGCCTCTGGTTGATGCTGCGGGCCCGCCGCGCCCGCGCTGCGGGCGAAGGCTTCGGCGACGACGCGTCGCCGGCTGCCGCTGGCGCGCCCGCGGCGACGCCGCTGGGCGAGATGCCGTCCTTTGCCGTGGCCATCACACCGGTGATCCTCGTGCTGGCGATCAACTTCGTCTTCAGCAAGTATGTCATCCCCGAGCTCGACACCGCGTATCTGGCGACGCCGAAGTACGGCAAGACGACCGTTGCCGCCGTCGGCGGCACCTGGGCAATCATCGTCGCCATGCTGACCGCCTGCGTCGTGCTGATAGCCCTCACGTGGAAACGGTTCCAGAGCGTCCGCCAGTCGCTGACCGATGGTACTCTGGGTTCGATGCTGCCGATCCTCAATGTCGGTTCTGAGGTCGCCTACGGTGGCGTCATCGCCAGTCTCGCCGCCTTTGCGATAATCAAGGACTGGCTGATGGGCCTCACGGACAATCCGGTCGTCGGGCTGGCGATCATCGTCAACGTCCTCGCCGGCATCACCGGATCGGCGTCGGGTGGCATGAGCATTGCCCTGCAGGCGGTCGGGCAGCAGTACCTTGATCTGGCGCAGGCTGCTGGCCTCAGTCCGCAAATCCTGCACCGGGTTGCGGCGCTGGCGTCGGGGGGTCTCGATGCGTTGCCGCACAACGGCGCCGTGATCACCCTGCTGGCCATTTGTGGGCTGAATCACAGGCAGTCGTACTTCGACATCTTCATGGTGGCCGTCGCCTTTCCGCTGCTGGCGATGGTTCTGGTGATCATTCTCAACGGCCTCTTCGGCACCTTCTGAGGGAGGGAACCGTGCGCCTTCTCACGCTCGTCCTGGCCGCGCTCGTCGTCTGTGCGCCGCATGCTCTCGCACAGGGGCAGGCGCGGGCGAAGGAACTGCGCCTGCTGGCAGCCGAACTGCCGCCCTACACTTTCCAGATTCCGCCAGCCAGTGTCAGCGAGACACCCGGTGCCGCTCATGGTCTGGTCCTCGAGGTCGTCAGCGAGATGGCGAGGCGCGCCGGCCACAGTGGCCTGATCGAGTTCATGCCCTGGGGCGAAGCGCAGCGTCTGGCGCAGACGCAGCCGAACATCGGCATCCTGGCGCTGACGCGAACTCCCGAACGCGAGGAACGCTACCGCTGGCTGGCACGCATCTTGACCGATGACCTCATCCTGGTCGGTGGCCAGGGAATCGACGTTTCCAGTCTCGACAGGGTGCGCGAACGCCCGGTCGGCGTTCTCAGCCGTTCGGGCGCCGAGGCGCTGCTCAGGGAGCGCGGCTTCCACCGCATCAAGGCGCAGCCGGAGGAGTGGATGAACGCACGCCTGATGCAGCAGCGGCGGATCGATGCCTGGCTGGCACCACGGCTGATGGTCATCCATGCCATGCGCGAGGTCGGCGGCAACCTGGCGGCGCTCAACTTCGGCGAGATCGTTCGCCCGAGCGAGATCTATCTCGCGGCATCAAGGGATTTGCCGGACGCCGAGGCGCTGAAATGGGAGAGGGCCCTGGCGACGATGAAAGCCGATGGCAGCTACCAGCGGATCGTCGACGAGTACAGTCGCCTGCAGATCGCGCCGATCCCCGATGAACTCCGGCGCCGCTTCGCGCAGCCCGTCTGGGAGGGCCGGTAGGCTCCGGCGGCAGCGAGTCGCGGCGGCTGGCGGTGGCGATGGCGCAGCGGACCGCCCCGGGCGTCGCCGCTTTCGCGTTGATGGTGCTGCTCTGCGCGACCTGGGGCTTCCAGCAGGTCACGATCAAGATCGCCAGCGAGGGCATCAGCCCGGTCCTGCAGGCGGGGCTGCGCTCGGCGATCGCCCTCGTGCTGCTGCTCGGCTGGGCACTCTGGCGTCGCCTGCCGCTGCACGAAGCGGACGGCACGCTGCGCTGCGGCCTGCTGGCCGGACTGTTGTTCGCACTCGAGTTCGTCTTCATCTATCTCGGCCTGTCGTACACGACGGCGTCGCGGATGATCGTCGTTCTCTACACCGCGCCGTGCTTCACGGTTCTCGGGCTGCACCTCTTCGTCGCCGGCGAACGGATGCGCTGGCGACATTTCCTTGGCGTCGCGCTGGCGTTCGCCGGCATCGTCCTCGCCTTCGCCGGCAGGAGCGGCAGTCGGCCGGATGCCTGGATCGGCGACCTCCTGGGACTGCTGGCGGCGCTCGGCTGGGCGGCGACGACCGTCCTGATCCGTGCGACGCAACTGGCGACGATCAGCGCGACCAAGGTCCTCTTCTACCAGCTTGCGGTATCCGCACTGCTCATGCTGCCGCTCTCGCCACTGCTCGGCGAGAGCGGATTCGGCAACCTGAGCGTCCCGGTGCTGCTGGCGCTGGCCTATCAGGGCGTGATCGTCGCTTTTGCCAGCTACTTGGCGTGGTTCTGGTTGCTCACCCGTTACCTGACCGCGCGTCTGTCGGTGTTCTCCTTCCTGACACCGCTGTTCGGTGTCGCTTTCGGCGTTCTCCTGCTGGGAGACAGCCTGACGCCCGGCTTCGTCGCCGCCGCGGTCTGCGTCAGCACGGGCATCGTGCTGGTCAACCTGCCGGGCCAACGGCAGCGCGACAGGGTCGGTTGATGGCCAGCAGGTGCCTGTCGCCGGTTGCTGCAGCGGCCGGATCGACGAGCCGATACCAGCCTCTTGGCCGGCATGATCGTGTTCGACATCGACCAGTTCAGACACTGGTCCCGCCGGCCGCTGCCCGAGTGGTTGCGCTCGGGCGACCTGCAAATGGTCTGTTCGCCGGCTCTTGCCGGCCTGGCGGATGCGCAGGGGCAGGTGGCCGCAGCCTGAGGCCCGGTGCCGGGATCGTCACGCCATCGGCTACGGGCGCTGCAGGGCAAAGGGGCCGAGCATCGACTGCAGGCCATGCTCGAACAGTTCCTGCAGCGGCTGTGCCAGATGCGCCAGGCCGAACATCAGGGCGGCGAAGCCGAGGGCGATGGTCAGCGGAAAGCCGATCGCCATCAGGTTGAGTTGCGGCGCGGCGCGGCCGAGAATGGCCAGCGCCAGGTTGGTGATCAGCAGCGCGACGACGATCGGCAGCGCCAGCAACAGTCCGTATGAAAACATGATGCCGCCGCTGGCGGCGAGCTGCCACCAGGTGTCCGGCCAGAGGCGGGTGGCGCCGATCGGCATGACGCTGAAGCTGTGCGTCAGGGTGGCGATGACCATCAGGTGGCCGTTGATCGCCATGAACACCAGCAAGGCGAGGAGACCGAGAAACTCGGAGACGACCACGGTCTGACCGGCCGTCTGCGGGTCATAGGAGCTGGCAAAGCCGATCCCCATCTGCAGGCTGATCAGGCTGCCGGCCATGTCGACGGCGCTGAAGACCAGGCGCATCGCAAAGCCCATCGCGAAGCCGATCAGCAACTGCTGCGCGAGCAGCAGCAGTCCGATTCCCGACCCCGGGTCGAGTACCGGCATCGGCGGCAGCAGCGGCGCGACGCCCAGGGTCACGGCGAGGCCGGCGGCCAGCCGCACGCGTACCGGCAGGGCCGGATTGTTGAACGGTGGTGCCGTCGCCATCAGCGCCAGGACGCGTGCCAGCGGGAAGAAGAAGGCGACCACCCAGGCGTTGATCTCGGCGCTGCTGAGGCTGATCATCCGGGGTTCAGCCGATCATTTGGGGAATGCTCTCGAACAGTCGTCGCACGTAGTCGACCATGAGCTGCAGCATCCAGGGTCCGGCGGCGAGAAGAACCAGGAAGACGCCAACGAGCTTCGGGATGAACGACAGGGTCTGCTCGTTGATCTGCGTCGCCGCCTGAAAGATGCTGACGACGAGGCCGATGAGCAGGGCTGCGAGAAGCAGTGGCGCGGACAGGAGCAAGGTCATCTCGACCGCCTGCCGTCCGATTTCCATCACCGTCGAGGGGGTCATGCGGCGAAGCTGGCGACCAGCGACCCGAGGAGAAGATGCCAGCCATCGACCAGCACGAACAGCATCAGCTTGAACGGCAGCGCCACCATCACCGGCGACATCATCATCATGCCCATCGACATCAGCACGCTGGCGACCACCATGTCGACGATCAGGAAGGGAATGAAGATGACGAAGCCGATCTGGAACGCGGTTTTCAGTTCACTGGTGACAAAAGCTGGAATCAGCAGGCGCATCGGGATCTCGGCAGTGGACGCGAAGCCCGGGCTTCGGCTCATGCGGACGAAGAGCGCGATATCGGATTCGCGTGTCTGCTTGAGCATGAACTCCCGCAGCGGCACGGCACTGCGCTCGACGGCCGCACTGAAGCTGATCCTGTCCTCCGACAGTGGCACGTAGGCCTCGCTGTGGATGCGGTCGAGAACCGGCGACATGATGAAGAAGCTCAGGAACAGCGCCAGGCCGATCAGCACCTGGTTCGGCGGCGAGGTCTGGGTGCCGAGCGCGTGCCGCAGCAGCGAGAGGACGATGATGATGCGCGTGAAGCTGGTCATCATCAGCAGCGCTGCCGGAATGAAGGTGAGCGCGGTCAACGTCAGCAGCGTCTGTACCGACAGCGTGTAAGTCTGGCTGCCGTCGGCACCGGGCGTGCTGGTGACCATCGGCAGCCCGCCGGCCTGTGCCCAGGTGGCAAGCGGCGCAACGAGGAGCAGGAGGAAGCCGAGGCGGCGGCTAAGGTCAGCCGTCTTCATTCTTGCGCTCGGAGATGCGTTTCAGCCACTGGGCAAAGTGCCTCTCACCTTCGCCCCCGGCGTGCGGGTCACCCTTTGGCAGGGTATGCAGGGCGCGAATCTGTCCCGGTACGATGCCGACGACGATCCAGGTTTCATCGACCTCGACCAGGACGATGCGCTCGCGCGGGCCGATCATCAGCCCGCCGACGAGGCGCAGCGGTCCGCTGCCGCCGAATCCGCGGCCACCATTCAGCCGGCGCAACAGCCAGGCGCCAAGGAACAGGAGCGCCACCACCAGCGCCAGGGCGAGCGTACCCTGCAGCAGCATGCCGGTGCCGAATGTCGGCACTTCGCTGCCGGCTGGCTGCGCCAGCACGGTCGGCGGCAGCATTGTCAGCAGGGTCGCGGCACGGCCACGGCGACCAGGGTAGACGGACGAGCGTCGAGGCAAGAGGGTTGGCCCGGTGAGGATGCTGGTACACATCATAATGCAAGTGCAGTCCGGGTGAACATTCTGCACGACTGCGATCGGCAGCGGTTCGTTCGCTGCATCGCGCGCCTCGCATCCCGCGCCCGACGGGACGGCTGCTGCAGACCCCTCAGTGGCCGAGTCGGCGTGCGCGTTCCGACGGGGTGACGATATCGGTCAGGCGAATGCCGAACTTGTCATTGACGACGACGACTTCGCCCTGGGCGATCAGCGTGCCGTTGACGAAGACATTCAGCGGTTCGCCCGCCATCGCATCGAGCTCGACGACCGAGCCATGAGCCAGCAGCAGCAGGTTGCGGATCGTCATCTTGGTGCGGCCGAGCTCGACGGCGATCTGGACCGGGATGTCCAGGATCATGTCGAGCTCGTTCATCAACGATCCCTTGCTTCCCGCTTCGTCAAAACTGGGGAAGATGCTGGCAGTCTGCGCCTTGCCCGCCGGCGCGGCTGCGGCCATCGCCTGCTCGGCCATTGCCGCTGCCCAGTCGTCGTCAAGCCCGGCGTCGTCGGTTGCGGGCGTTCCGGGTTCGTCCATTTCGCTAGCCATTGTTTTCTCCCGCGGAGCTTTCCGCGCGTTCTGCCGCCAGGAAGCGCTCGACCTTGAGCGCGTACTGTCCGCCCTGCTGCCCATAGCGGCATTCCATCAGGGGTACCCCGTCGACCAGGGCGACGACGGTCTCCGGAATCTCCAGCGGGATGATGTCGCCGGCCTTCATCTCCAGGATCCGGCGTAGACTGACGCTCGCGGTTGCCAGCGTCACCGTCAGCTCGACCTCGGCATTCTTCAACTGCTTGCGCAAGGTATTGATCCAGCGCCGGTCGGTTGTCAGTTGATCGCTCTGCATGGCGCTGTAGAGCAGGTCCCTGATCGGTTCGAGCATCGAGTACGGGAAGCAGATGTGCATGTCGGCGCTTGAACCACCGAACTCCAGCGAAAAGGTCGTGGACACGACAATCTCGGAGGGTGTCGCAATGTTGGCGAACTGCGAGTTCATCTCGGAACGGATGTATTCGAAGCCGAGGTCGTAGACCGGTTTCCACGAGCGCGTGTACTCGGTGAAGATGACGCGCAGCAGCCCCTGGATGATGCGTTGTTCGGTGGCGGTGAAGTCGCGGCCTTCGACACGAGTGTGGAAACGGCCGTCGCCGCCGAACATGTTGTCCACGACGAGGAAGACCAGGCTGGGATCGAGGACGAACAACGCCGTGCCGCGCAGCGGTCTTGCGGTGACGAGATTGAGGTTGGTCGGCACCACCAGGTTGCGGGTGAACTCGCTGTACTTCTGGACGCGGATCGAACCGACCGAAATTTCCGCACTGCGATGAAGGTAGTTGAAGAGGCCGATTCGCAGGTAACGGGCAAAGCGCTCGTTGACCAACTCGAGCGTCGGCATGCGTCCGCGGACGATGCGCTCCTGGGTTCCCAGATTGTAGGGGCGAGGCCCCGCAGTTCCCTCGTCAACCTCCTCGTTGGTGTCGGCTTCGCCGGTGACGCCTTTCAGCAGGGCGTCAACCTCATCCTGGGAGAGGAAGTCGGCGCTCATGCGGGCCTACTGGATGATGAACGAGGTGAAGAGTACTTCCTTGATCGGCCAGTCCCGTTTCTTGCCCTTGCCGGCCGGGTCGAGGACGCCGTTCATCTGTTCCCTGATTTCCTGCGCCAGGGTCTCCTTGCCTTCCTTGGTGATCAATTGCGAGGCCTTCTTGCTCGACAGGAGCAGGGTGATGTCGTTGCGCAGCTTCGGTGTGTAGAGCTTGATGTGATCGCCGACCTGCGAGTCGTCGACCTCGACCGAGACGATCAGCTGCAGGAACTGGTCACCGTTCTCCGGAACGAGGTTGACGGTGAATGCGTCGAGGGCGACGTAGACCGGTGGCGCGTTCAGGTCCACCTTCTTCTTCTTCGCCGGTTTGGCCTTCTCGACCACCGCCTCTTCGCCATCGTCCTCGTGCGCGGCGCTGCCCCGCAAAAGGAGGAAGGCGCTCAGCCCGCCGAGGCCGACGACCAGAACCACGAGCAGAATGATGATCAGAAGCTTCTTGCTGCTCTTCGCCGGCGCAGCATCACCGATTTCAGTCGCAGGTTTGGCGTCCTTGGCCATGCGGCGTTTCTCTCCCTGATTACTTCAGCCATCCTTGGGCAGACGCCCCGCCATCGTGCTGCAGGCTCAGGCGAAGACGTCGATCATCGCCCGGCCGCGGCTTGTGGCAACCGGCGCCACGGGCACGCCGGCAGGCGGACCGGCGCCAAGTATAGCCGCATCGGGCAGCCGGTGGGTGGCGGGCGACGAATCCCCCTGTCCCTGCGACTGCTGCCCGAGGGACTGGCTGCCGACGCTGAGCTGTCCGATGTCGATGCCGGCGCTGGCGAACATCTCGCGCAGGCGCGGCATGGCCGCCTCGATGGCGTTGCGCACCTCGGCATTCGGCGACACGAAGTGCGCCGTGGCGCCGTCGCGGTCGAGGTGCAGGCTGATCTCGATGACGCCCAGTTGCGCTGGGTGGACAGTGATCTGTGCGCCCTGTTGCGCGTTGTTGGCAAACCAGAGCAGTTTCTGACCGAACTCGCTTGCCCAGGACGGGTCACGCAGCGGCGTCTGCAGGCTGTGTGCGGCTGCGGGTGTGGCGGCAGCGCCGGCCGCCGCATTGCCGGCGGTGGTCGGCGGTGCTGTGGACTGTACGGGCAGCGCTGGCTCCAGCGGCTCGCTCTCTGCTGCCGCAGCCGGCGCGCGCGGCATGGCGGCGAGGTCGGGGACGGCAAAAGTTGCCGCCTTGAGGCGGGCGTCGGTTGCCGCTGCCGGTAGCTGCCTGCTGTCGGCGGTCGGCCGCAGCGGTTCCGTTGCGCCTGTTCCGCTCTGGGCAGGCAGCAAGGCGGCCAGGGTTTCGCCAGCGGCGGCACCCTGGCCGGCGATCCTTTGGCCATCGCCGCCGCCGTTGCCGGCGGCGGGCGGGCGGTATGACGTCTGTGGCAGCTGCTGGCTCAACACGAGGATGTCGACGGCAGCGGTCGGCGCGACGGTTTCGGCTGCAGGCTGCGGAGCGTCGGCGATGTCTGTTGCCGGCGCTGCTGCGCTGGCGGTCATCGCCGGCACGGCGAGGAGTATGCTGAAGAAGTCGTTGCCGAGAGCCGCTTCATCGGCGCGCGTGCTGCGCACTTCGGCCTCGTCGGCGGCAGCGGGGCGGCCCGGCTGTGCGACGAGTGCCGCGCTGACGATGCTGATGGCCATGACGTTTCCCTTTCGCGAGCTTTCGCCGTACTTGAAGCAAGTGCCGTGCCAAGCTCTGGTTACTGCTCGTGCCGGCCGTCGCTGCCGCGCGCGGCAAACTCGTCCTGCAGCTTCTGCTCGTTTCGCAGTTCCCGCCGGGCCTCGCCGGCACGGTGACGGTCGGAGAGCGTGTCGAAGGCGTTGAGGCGGCTTCGCTGGTTCTGCCACTCGGCCTGCCCGGCGGCGGTATGCGCCGCCTTCAGGGCTGCTGCCTGCTCCTGCTGTCGCACAGCCTCGTCGAGGCGGTCAAGGAATTCCTGGTAGTTGCGCCATTCCGGCTGGCCCAGGCCGTCCTGTACCGCCTGGCGGAAGCGAGCGGTGTATTCGTCGCGATACTGAAGCAACATCGCCAGTGTCTTGCGGGCGTCCCTTTCGGCAGCGATCAGCGCGGCCAGGCGCTGCGTCGCCGCATCGTTGCGGTTGCGCATGAGGTCGAGGACGGATTGCAGGGGAAAGGGTCTGGACACGCTGGCTCCGTTGACCGGTCCTCACAACCAAAGAGGAGGCAAGGGCATTCTAGCCCGTTGGCGCGGCCTGTGCCGGGCCGAACAGGTCGTGCAACTGGGCGATACTGCTGGCCAGGTCGGCACGCTGCCCCAGGCTCTGCTGCAGGAGCCCTTCGAAGCGCGGGTAGATGGCGATCGCCTGGTCGAGCTGCGGGTCCGAGCCGGCGGCATAGGCGCCGACACTGAGCAGGTCGCGCGAGCGCTGATAGCGCGAGAAAAGGCTCTTGAAGCGCCTGATCTGGTCGAGGTGCGAGGGGCTGACGAGGTTGGTCATGGCGCGCGAGATCGACTGCTCGATGTCGATCGCCGGATAATGTCCGGCGTCGGCGAGCGTGCGCGAGAGGACGATGTGGCCATCGAGGATGGCGCGGGCGGCATCGGCGATCGGATCCTGCTGGTCGTCGCCCTCGGCCAGTACGGTGTAGAAACCGGTGATCGAGCCACCACCATCGCGGCCGTTGCCCGCTCGTTCGACCAGTTGCGGCAGGCGGGCAAAGACCGACGGCGGGTAGCCGCGGGTCACCGGCGGCTCGCCGATGGCAAGCGCAATCTCGCGCTGTGCCATCGCGTAGCGGGTGAGGGAGTCCATGATCAGCAGCACGTGTCGGCCGCGGTCGCGGAAATACTCGGCGATGCTGGTGGCGTAGGCGGCTCCCTGCAGGCGCATCAGCGGGCTGACGTCGGCTGGGGCGGCGACGACGACGGCGCGCTGCAGCCCTTCTTCGCCGAGAATCTGTTCGATGAACTCCTTGACTTCGCGGCCCCGCTCGCCGATGAGGCCGACGACGATCACTTCGGCGGCCGTATAGCGGGCCATCATCCCGAGGAGGACGCTCTTGCCGACGCCGGAGCCGGCGAAGAGCCCCATGCGCTGGCCGCGACCGACGCTGAGGAGCGCGTTGATGGCGCGGACGCCGACGTCGAGTGCCTGTTCGATCGGTGCCCGCGACATCGGGTTTACCGGCCGGCTCTGCAGCGGGCGCAACGATCGGGCATTGAGCGGCCCGAGTTGGTCGAGCGGGCGCCCAGCCCCGTCCAGGACGCGCCCGAGCAGCGATTCGCCGACCGGGACGAGCTTCGCACGGTCGATCGAACGTCGTCGTGCCGGCGGTGGCTGGCCGACTCGTGGTGGTCCGTTGGGGGTTTCGAGAGCCACCACCCGGGCGCCCGGCGAAAGCCCGTAGACGTCTTCGGTCGGCATCAGGAACAGGCGCTCACCATGAAAGCCGACCACTTCCGCTTCGATCGGCGAGCCGCCGGACGGCATGACCCGGCATGAGCTTCCCAGCGGCAGCTTCAGTCCCGAGGCCTCCATGACGAGGCCGTTGATGCGTGTCAGGTGGCCGCTGGGCAGCAGCGGGCTGACCTGCGTCGCTGCCTGGCGGCAGCCGGCGATGAAGGCCCGCCAGGCGTCGAGGTGCGGATTGCCGGTGGCTTCAGTCATCGCCTGCGGTCGGCGTCACGGTTGCGCCTTGAGCCACTCGGGGCTGACGCCGATGGCTTCGATGATTCGTCGCCAGCGCGTCTCGACGGTCGCATCGACTTCGCTGGCACCGAGTTCGACGCGACAGCCGCCGGCAGTCAGCGTCGCGTCGTCGATGATCCGCCAGTTGCCGTGCGCGAGTTGTTCGCCCAGCCGTTCGCGTACCAGCACGGCATCGTCGGGGTGCAGGAAGAGTTGCGGCTGACCATGATGCGGATGCAACGCCGTCACGGCCTCCCGGACCAGCGGCAGGATGAGCTGCGGTTGCAGGCGCAGGCTCTGCCGCATCACCTGATTGGCAATCTCGATCGCCAGTGTCAGCAACTGGTCGGCGATATGCTGCTCGATGCCGGCGATGGCCTGTGTCAGATTGTCCAGCACGGTTGCCAGCCTCGCCGCGGTTGCCTGCGCCACGCCGTGCCCTTCGGCATGGCCGGCGGCGTAGCCGGCCGCCTGTGCCGCGGCGAGGACGCGCTCGATTTCCTCGGCCGTCGGCTGGACTGCTGCAGGCTCGGCAGGCAGGGCGGCCGGCGGTACCTCGGCGGCCGTTGTCGTCCTGTCGGTCGCTGGCTGTTCGCCAGCGTGCGCTGCCGCTTCGACCGCTGGCCCGGCAGCGGATTCGGCGGTGGCCGGGCGATCGAAGGCCGTGACCTGCCAGCGCCGATAGGCGGAGACCTTCCCGTCTGGCATCACGTCGCTCACTGGCAGCCCATTCTCAGATCATTTCGCCGCCGCCCGAGGCGCCGAGGACGATCTGGCCTTCGTCGGCCAGCCGGCGGACGACCTTGAGAATCTCCTTCTGTTCGGCTTCGACCTCGGAAAGCCGCACTGGGCCGCGCGACTCCAGATCTTCGCGCAACATTTCCGAGGCGCGCTGCGACATGTTGCGGAAGATCTTCTCGCGCAGCGCTTCGTTCGCACCTTTCATCGCCAAGATCAGCGACTCGGACTGAATCTCGCGCAGCAGCAGTTGGATGGCCCGATCATCCAGATCCAGCAGGTTCTCGAAAACGAACATTTCGTCGAGGATTTGCTGCGCCAGGTCCGGATCGTACTCGCGGATCGAGTCGAGCACGGCAGTTTCGTTGGCGGTGCCCATGAAATTGAGCATCTCGGCAACCGTCCGCACGCCGCCCTTGGCGGCCTTCGTCATGCTGGCGGAACCGGAGAGCAGGCGCAGCATGACGTCGTTGAGTTCCCGCAGGGCCTCCGGCTGGATTCCCTCGAGTGTCGCGACACGTAGCACCACGTCGTTGCGCAGGCGTTCGGAGAACTGGTTGAGGATGTCGCTGGCGTGGTCATGCGCGAGATGCACCAGAATCGTCGCGATGATCTGCGGGTGCTCGTTGCGGATCAGGTCGGCGACGGTCGGCGCATCCATCCATTTCAGTCCTTCGATGCCATTGGTGTCGCCGGGTTGCAGGATGCGCGCGATCAGGTTCGACGCCTTGTCGTCACCGAGCGCCTTGGTCAGCACCGAGCGCACGTAGGCGTCAGTGTCTACGTTTACCGCAGCCGATTCCTCGGCCGATTTCTGGAACTCGCTCAGTACCTCTTCGACGCGCGCGCGCGGAACCGACTTCAGCGTCGACATGGCTTGGCCAAGTTTGTGCACCTCCTTCGGACCCAGGTGCCTGAGCACTTCGGCGGCGTAGTCCTCGCCAAGGGCGATCAGCAGGATGGCGCTCTTCTCGACGCCGTCTTCAGCCGGCATTGGCGCCCGTCCATTGCTTGATGATGTTGGCTACCGCCTGCGGGTCCTGCTGCGCGATCGCGCGCACCGCAGCGAGTTGTCTTTCGAGCAACTCGCTTGCCGTCGGGACATGTTCGCCGCTGCCTTCCTCTTCGCCTTCTTCTTCGGCACGGATGTCGATCTGGCTGCCGATGGTCTTCTCCGTGGCTGGCGGTCCGACCATCGTCCGCATCAGCGGTCGCACGACACCCAGCAGGAGGTAGGCGATGATGGCGGCGATGACCCCGTACTTGACGAGTTCCTTTGCCAGCGACAGGGTTTCCGGGTCGCGCCAGAGCGGAACGCCATCGTCCTTCTCGATGGCGGTGAACGGCGCATTGGCCACCGAGATCGTGTCGCCCCGGTCCTTGTTGAAACCCATCGCCTCCTTGACGAGATCGCTGATCTGCTTTAGCTCGGCGTCGGGCAGCGGTTTGCTGACGGACTTGCCGTCCTTGGCGGTTTCCTTGCGCTGATTGACCACCACCGCTGCCGACAGGCGCTTGATGCTGCCGATCGACTGTCTGACGTGGCGGATCGTCTTGTCGACCTCGTAGTTGGTCGTCGAACTCTTGCTCGTGGTCAGCGGCTGGCCGACGCTGGCGATCGGCGCCTGCACGCCGGCGGCATTGATCTGTCCCGGCAGCGGCGTCGGTGCGGCCCCGGCGGCTGGCGGTACCGCCGGTTGCGTCAATGGTGCGGTTGCCGGTACCGGCGGCTGGTTGCTGAGCGCGCCGGGAACTCCCTGCGCCGTCGGGCTGGTGCTGGCGCTTTCGTTCGTCTGTTGGCTGCGGATGCTGATCTCCGGCGGCGTCGTGTTCGGGCGATGCGTCTCGGCTGTGTGCTCGCTCTGCGAGAAGTCGATGTCGGCGGCGACCTGCACGCGTGCGTTTCCAGCGCCGACGATCGGCGTCAGGATGTCCTCGACGCGCCTGATGATGCTGGCTTCGATCTCGTTGACATACTTCACCTGCGTTGGGTCGAGACCGGCTTCGAGCAGCTTGCTCTTCATCTGTGACAGCAGCGTGCCGCTCTGGTCGAGCAGCGTCACGCTCGCGGGTGACAGTTGCGGCACGCTGGCCGCAACCAGGTTCTGGATGCCGGCGATCTGCGCTGCGTCGAGCGAGCGGCCGGGGTAGAGCCTGAGCATCACCGAGGCCGACGGCTTGAGTTCCTCGCGCATGAATACGCTCGGCTTCGGGATGGCCAGATGCACGCGCGCCGCTTCGACCGCGGCAATCGATTGCACGGTGCGCGACAGTTCGCCCTCGAGTCCGCGCTGATAGTTGAGCTGTTCGGCAAACTGGCTGATGCCGAACTTCTGGCTTTCCATCAGCTCGAAGCCGACTGCTCCGCCGCGCGGCAGTCCCTGCGACGCGAGTCGCAGGCGGACGTCGTGGACGCGGGCGGCGGGGACAAGGATCGCGCTGCCCGCGTCGTTGAAGCGGAACGGCACGTTCATCTGCTCGAGCGCGGCAATGATCGCGCCGCCGTCGCGTTCGCCGACGTTGGAGAAGAGGATGCGGAACTCGCTTTGCCGGAACAGCGTCGCCGCCGCCACGAGCAGGGCGATGAGCGCGGCGATGGCAACCATCAGCACGACCTTCTGCCGGTTGTCCAGGCGTGCCAAGGCGGCGCGTGCACGTTCCAGCGGAGCGCTCGCGACTGTTGCTTCGGTGGTTTCGGTTCCGGCTGCCGCCATGCCAGCGTTCGAGTCAAGAACCTGCCCGAAGGCAGGCAAAAAGCGAAAAAGGGCTGATAATTACTCTGCTATTGTAGCCGTTTCTGGATTTGGACCTTCAATTCGATGATCGAAGCCGGGCAACCGTCAGCTCAGGAGGGCAGAGCGCAGGAACTGCAGCGCGCATTCGACGCCTTCAACCAGGTGTCGCAGGCGCTGACGATGGCCTATCAGGGACTGCAGGGCCGCGTCGAGTCGTTGACGATCGAACTCGCGACGGCCAATGGCGAGCTGCGCCGGCAGCACGACGCCAAGGAGGCTCTGGCAGAACGTCTGCGGTTGCTGCTCAACGCCTTGCCGGCCGGAGTCATTGTTCTCGACGGCGACGCGCGCGTCACTGAAGCCAATCCGGCGGCGCGCCGCATCCTCGGGGACGATCTCGTCGGCGAACTCTGGCCGACGCTGCTGGGCGGTTTGCTGGTGCCGACCGAAACCCCGGCGGAGTGGCAGTCCGGCGGCTGCCGGGTGGCGATCGTCGAGAGCCCGATCGATTCGATGGGCGGACGGATCATCCTGGTGCACGATGTCACCGCCGCGCACAGCCTGAAGGCCGAACTGGAACGTAACCAGCGCCTGGTGGCGATGGGCGAGATGGCTGCGTCGCTGGCGCATCAGCTGCGCACGCCGCTGGCGACTGCGCTGCTGTACAGTGCGAACCTGTGTCAGCCCGAACTGGCGGATGCGGCCCGCATCCGTTTCGCGGAGAAGACGACCGCGCAGCTCAGGCGTCTCGAGCGTCTGATCCGGGAGGTCCTGCTCTTCGCCCGTGGCGAGCGAGCGGGCAGTGACCGGCTGCTGGTCGGTCAACTGCTGGCGGACGTCGCGCAAACGGTGCAGCCACTGTTCCGCGAGAAGAACGTCGCCTATCGGGTAGACTGCCAAGCCGCGCAGGAGCAGCTCTGCGGCAGCCGCAAGGCGCTCGCGGGGGCGCTGGTGAATCTGCTGGAAAATGCCCTGCAGGCCTGCTCTGCGGGTGGCGAGGTGACGCTCACGGCGTGCGCTGCCGATGGGCAGTTGCGCATCGGTGTGCGCGATACCGGGCAGGGGATCGCTCCCGAGGTACAGGCACGGGTGTTCGAACCCTTCTTCACCACTCGCGCGCAGGGAACCGGGCTCGGACTGGCGATCGCGCTCGGCGTTGCGCGCGCCCACGGCGGCAGCATCAGGCTCAGCTCGGCCCTTGATCAGGGGTCGGAGTTCGTGCTCGTGCTGCCGATCGAAACGACAATGCGGCAGGAGGGTTGAGGCGGATGGACGTGATGCGCAGGGGGTTGCCGATCCTCGTCGTCGAGGATGACGCGGCGCTGCGCGAGGCGGTGTGCGACACCCTCGAACTCGCCGGGCAGCCCGTGCTCGCCGCCGGCGGCGGCGAGGAGGCGCTGCAGATCCTCGTCGGCAGCGAGGTGTCTCTCGTCGTCAGCGACGTGCGCATGCTGCCGATGGATGGCATCACCCTGCTGAAGGAGATCCGCAGTCGCTTGCCACCGTTGCCGGTCGTCCTGATGACGGCGTTCGCCGACGTCGACCGGGCGGTCGAAGCGATGCGGGCCGGCGCCTGTGATTTCCTCCTCAAGCCCTTCGAACCGCAGGCACTGCTCGCCCACGTACTGCGTTACCGTCTGCCGGAGAGGCTCGATGAGCAGGGGGTGATTGCTGTCGACGCGGTGACGAAGAACCTTTTCGCGCTCGCCAGGCGTGTGGCGCAGACCGACACGACGGTGCTGCTGAGCGGCGAGAGTGGCGTTGGCAAGGAAGTGGTGGCGCGCCATATCCATCAGTGCTCGGCACGCTGTGCGGGTCCTTTCGTCGCCATCAACTGTGCGGCGATTCCCGACAGCCTGCTCGAAGCGACGCTCTTCGGACATGAAAAGGGCGCCTTCAGCGGCGCACAGAGTGCCCAGGCCGGGAAGTTCGAGCAGGCGCAGAATGGTACGCTCCTGCTCGACGAGATCACGGAGATGCCGCTGGGGCTGCAGGCCAAGCTGCTGCGGGTTCTGCAGGAGCGCGAGGTCGAGCGGGTCGGCGGCAAGAAGGCGATCGCCCTCGACATCCGCATCATCGCCACCTCCAATCGCGACATTGCCGCTGCCGTAGCCGGTGGCCTCTTTCGCGAGGATCTGTTCTACCGGCTGAACGTCTTTCCGCTGCTCATTCCCGCACTGCGTCAGCGCGCCGGCGACATCGTGCCGCTGGCGCGGCACTTCCTGGCGGCGCACGGCAGCCGCGCCGGTCGGTCCGGGCTGCGTCTCGCGGCGGCGGCCGAGAGAGTCCTGCTGCACCACTCCTGGCCTGGGAACGTGCGCGAGCTGGAGAATGTCATGCAGCGCGCGGTGATTCTGGCCGCGGCAGAAGTCGTCGAGGTCGATGCGTTGCTGCTGGGCACGCCGCGCCCAGCCGACCCGGCAGCGGCAGCGGTGATGCCGGCGCCGGCGGCCGCCAGCCGGCAGACCGCCGAGCTGCGCGACGTCGAGCGGCAGCACATCCTCGATACCCTGGCGGCTGCCGGTGGGTCGAGAAAGCTGGCCGGGCAGCGCCTCGGGATGCCCGAAAGGACGCTGCGCCACAAGCTGAAGCAGTACCGCGACGAAGGCTTCCTCAAGCCCTGAGGATCCTTCACCGCCCCTTGGGCGACAAGTGGCGTCACCAGTGGCGCAGTTCTTGCTTTTATGGATCAGGCAGTCGTTGGAGGAAACAATGGATCACAAGGGTATCGATCAGGTACTGAGCGCGTTGCGAGCAGGCTCGGTTGCGGCTTCCGGGCGCGGCGCCCCGGCGCCCGCCACGGCTGCCGCCGGGGCGCCGACGGACTTTGCGCAGGTTCTGCAGGCATCGCTGGCGCAGGTAAGCCAGACGCAGCAGCGCGCCGACGCGATGGCGGCAAGTTTTGCCGCTGGCAATGGGGGCGCCGATCTGCACGACGTGATGATCGAACTGCAGAAAGCCAGCATATCGTTTCAGGAAATGGTCCAGGTGCGCAACAAACTCGTCTCTGCGTATCAGGATGTGATGAACATGCAGGTCTGAGAGCCGGGCAAGGGATCGTCGGCAGCAGCCGACGGGACCGGGCGGCGAGCCCGCGGACCGAAGTCGCTAGCCGATGCGCGTGGGCACAAGCGCACGTGCTGGGCCGGGCGGCGGATACCCAGGCGGCGCACGTGCGCTCCTCGATGCCAGAGGGCTTGAGTTTTCGCATGCTGGCACCCATAATGTCCCGCATGGTCGTAATTCCGGCAAACCGGATGCGTTCTGGACGCGGGTTCGATTCCCGCCACCTCCACCACTGCGGGGGTGTACTGGTTTCGACAGGGCGAGTGATGGCGAGCAGGCGACCCGAAAGGCGACGGACGTAATCCGAGCAAATCCATAAACGCCAACGATGAGCGTTTCGCACTGGCCGCTTGAGGCCTGCTGAGGGCGTAGCCGTCCAATAAACAGAATGGCTATCGGCGGGGGCTTCGGCCCCCGCCGTCATTGGTCGGGACGGTTGGAGGCACCGGCAGACGAGGCACCGGCAGACGACGGCAGGGCCGGAATTGCCGCAGGCAGGCAGTCGGGAAGGCGCAGCGCGTGGCTGGCCGAGTGTGGCGGTGTGGCTACGGTGTCCTGGCGGAGCCGCTGCGGCAGCGCCCGCGTGCACGCGGCCGTTGCCGCGTCGGCGAAGCGGCGCCCGCGCTCGCCTCCGGCCGGATGGTGCTGGTCAGCTGGCCGTTCAAGCCTCTTTGGCGGTGGCCGCCTGTTGCCGACGCGGCTGAGCGTTGTCGTCGAAGCCAGTGAGCTGCGACTCGATTCCGTCGAAACTGCTGGCGGTGGCCGGTTTCAGGCGCGACAACCGTCGCAGCAGGCGCTGCTGGGCAAAGGTTTCGGTCGGGTCCGGCTTGCCGAGCACATACTCGGACCCGCGCCGGGTGGTCACGACCATCGAATTGCTGTCGAGGCTGTAAGCGGTGATCGGCGAGGTCCGGATGTGTGAGGACGATGGAAAGCGCGGGTTGCTCCCGTAGACGCGTCCCTCGATGCACACCAGTTCTTCGCCACCGCGGGTGACGAGATCGAGCATCTTCCAATTGTTCAGGATATTCATGGCGTTGCCCCAATCCAGGCGAGACGAGAAGAGCCGAAGGCAGGTGCGATTGTACGCCATCTCTGGTTTCCGTGGACCGTTTCGCGGTCCGGAACCCCAGAGGTGCATTCTCGGCGCCGACGGGCATATGAAAAAACGGCCATCATCTTCTCGCAGGACACTGCAAATTTTTGATATGTGGAGTGGTTGCAGCCGGCTTGCGCAGGCCGTCAGCGAGCGCCAAGCGGAGCTTCCGCACGCGTGCCACCTGCCCGGGCCGCGCTCCGCGGACCCCAGTGCGGCGCCAAGAGCAATGGCAGCGAGCAGGGCTCGCTGCCGCGCGCCGTACTGTACCAACAGACAGCAAGAACTGTGCTAGCCGTGATGCTGATGCCGAATGGCCCATTAAAGCAGCGACCTGGCCGCAGTGGATGGCAACTGACAGGAATCGGGTGTAAAGTTTATCGACAGGCGGCGCATGGCCCTCGGTTCTGCCAGCCGTCTGACTGCCATCCGCGCGGCGGCCCCTGTCAACCACGCCGACGGCCATGCGGCCGGCTCGGACGTGGGCGCCGACCGGGCAGCAGGTGCGCGCATTCGTCGTCGCCGAGTGCTTCGATCCGGCCAAGCTGGCGTGCGAGGACGCTCAGGTCGGCTTCGGAGGCTGCTTCGGAGGCTTCTTGCCCCTTGGCGAGGCGGCCGCGGATGCGTGTGGCAAGCTGGCCTGGCGTTGCCGATGGCGCGACGATGAAGAAGGCGGCGCCGGCCTCGTTTGCCAGGCGGTGGAAGCTGTCGCGCCGGCGACGTTCGAGGAAGGCGGCGTCTACGATGACCGACCAGCCGGCGGCGAGCAGACCCGACGCCAGCTCGCGCAGCCGCTCATAGGTGCGCTCGCTGGCGTCGCTGGAATAGATGCCGCCGTCCACCGGCGAGCCGCTGCTGGCACTGGCGGCGAGCCCGAACAGCCGCTTGCGCTCGACGTCCGAGCGCAAGCGCAGGGTGGCCGCCGCGCCATCTGCCAGCAGCAGGTCGCGCGAGGCGCTCGTCTTGCCGCAGCCAGCGACGCCATGGGTGATGGTCAGGCGGAGCGGTGGCGGTTCCATGAGGCGCTCCGCGAGCTCAAGGTAGCCGGCTGTCTGACCGTCATCGCCGCCATCCTGGCGGCTGCGGATGGCGGCGACCTTGGCCCGCACGAGCGCGCGATAGACGGCGTAGAAACGCAGCACCTGAGCCGCGTCGTAGTCGCCGTTGCATGTCAGCCACTCGTTGAGCAACCAGCAGGCGAGACCGGGCTGGCCGTGATCGAGGAGGTCGACGTAGGTGAAGGCGAGCTCACTGGCCACGTCGATGCAGCGCAGTTCCTCGCTGAACTCGATGCAGTCGAAGAGGGTCACCCGATCATCGATGACGACCAGATTGCCGAGGTGCAGGTCTCCGTGGCACTCACGAATCCGGCCGTCTGCCTTGCGCGCAGCGAAGTGTGCCTGCAGGCGGGCGAACCCGGCTTGCGTCCAGTCACGCAGACGCGCCAGGCGCGCCCCTGCCGCGTTGCCGGGCAGAAGCTCCCGCAGTTCGTCGAAGTTGGCCAATGCCGGCGCAAGTACTTGTTCGGGTTCGCCGAAAGGCGTGTCGGGCGGGGCGGTTGCCGCGCTGGCGTGGAAGGCGGCGAGCGTTTCTGCGAGATCGGTGACCCGCTGTCGTCCGAGCTGACCGCGGGCGCACAGTCGGTCGAGGCGGCCGTCCTCGGCGAAGCGGCGCATCCTCACCGCGTACTCGATGGCCTCGCCGGCACCGCCGATCCGCGGATCGGCCGGCTCGCCAACGATCGGCAGGACCGCCAGGTAGAGCTGCGGCGCAAAGCGGCGGTTCAGTCGCAGTTCGGCCTCGCAGCACGCACGGCGCCGCTCGAGCGTACCGTAGTCGAGGAAGGGCAGGACGACCGGCTTCTTGATCTTGTAGGCGAAGTCGCCTGCCAGAAGCAGCCACGACGCATGCGTTTCGATCAGCTCGACATTCGCCGCCGGGTGTGGATAGCGCGCCGGGTCGAGCAGAGCCTTGATCAGCGGCGGCAGTGGCGACGACGACATGCCTCAGCTCCGCCGGCCGCGGCGCAGCCAGGCCTTGCGCAGCTCCTCGAGCGCGCCCATCAGGATGGCACAGCCGGCAGCGAGGAGCCAGCTGTCCCTGCCGATCGCCGCCGTACCGAAGAGCCAGTTGCCAGCCGGCGTGTAGAGGATGAACAGGATCACCGCCAGCTCGGCGGCGATGCCCAGCAGCAGGTAGCGATTGCCGCCCAGGCCGTAGCTCAGGATCGACTGCCGCGGGTGGCGGCAGAGGTACAGGTTCATCATCTGCATGACGACGATCGTCGCCAGGCAGGCGGAGGTTGCCTGCAGGTAGAGCGGGTCGAGGCGGTCGAGCGTCTGTCCGTGCTGCCAACCGGCGGCATCGAGGACGAAGAAGAAGGTCAGCATCGCAGCCGTCGCCTCGAGGACACCGAGAAAGAGGTAGGCACGGGCGAGCAGGCTCCACGACAACAGCCGTTCGCCGTGCTGGCGCGGGGGGCGTTGCATCACCGCGGGGTCGGGCTTTTCGGCGCCGAGCGCCAGCGCCGGCAGCATGTCGGTACCGAGGTCGACGGCCAGGATCTGGATGATGGTCAATGGCAGCGGAATGCGGAAGAGGACGAAGGCCAGGTAGGGTACCAGCTCGGGGATGTTCGAGCTGAGGATGTAGGTCAGGAACTTGCGGATGTTCTCGAACACCGCGCGCCCTTCCTCGATCGCCGCGACGATGCTGGCGAAGTTGTCATCGAGCAGGATCAGGTCGGCAGCCTCCTTGGCGACGTCGGTGCCGCTGATGCCCATGGCGATGCCGATGTCTGCCGACTTCAGCGCCGGCGCGTCGTTGACGCCATCGCCGGTGACGGCGACTATCTCGCCCTTGTTCTTCAGCGCTTCGACGATGCGCATCTTCTGCTCGGCGGCGACGCGGGCGAACAGGACCTCCGGCGCATCCAGCGCCAGTTGCAGTTGCGTCGGCGACATCAGCCGCAGTTGCTCGCCGCTGATCACCAGCGGTGCTTCGCCGCTGATGAGGCCGATCTGGCGGGCAATCGCCAGCCCGGTACGCGGGTGGTCGCCGGTCACCATGATCGTCCGGATGCCGGCTTCCTTGCAGCGGGCGATCGCTTCCGGCACCTCGCGCCGCGGTGGATCCTCGAGGCCGATCAGGCCGGCGAGAACCATCCCCTGCTCTTCTTCGGGCAGACCCGGCTGGTCTACGGCACGATGGGCAAAGGCGAGCACGCGCAGCCCCTGGCTCGCCATCTCGTCCTGCGCCGCCAGCAGGCGGGTGCGCGCGGTGGGATCGAGTGGCACGATGCCGGCATCGAGTCGCACGCAACTGCAGCCGGCGAGCACCGTCTCGAGCGCTCCCTTGCAGTAGAGCATGCGGCCCTGCGGCGTGTCGCAGATTACCGACATGCGCTTGCGATCGGTATCGAAGGCGATCTCGGCGATGCGACTGAAGCCGGCCAGGTCACCAGCAACCTGGCGGCCGACCGCGGCCAGCGCGATCTCCATCGGATCGCCACGCAGGGTCTGCCGACCCTCCTCATCGACCTCCTTCAGATTGTGGCAGAGCGCTGCGTTGACGAACAGCGCGCGGTGGTCGAGCAGCGCCGGTCCGCGCTGTGCCAGCTCGGCGCAGGGCAGCATGCCGCCGCCGATCCAAAGTTCCTCCGCCGACATCCGGTTCTGCGTCAGGGTGCCGGTCTTGTCGCTGCAGATCACGGTCGTCGAGCCGAGCGCCTCGACCGCCGGCAGATGGCGCACCAGCGCGTTGCGCCTGGCCATTCGCTGTGTTGCCATGGCCAGCGACAGAGTGACGGTCGGCAGCAGTCCTTCGGGCACGTTGGCGACGATGAGGCCGATGGCGAAGAGCAGGTTCTCCCAGGTCGGCAGCCCGATTGCCTGGCCGACGAGGAACAGGAGGACACCCATGCCGGTGGCCAGACCGGCGACGATGCGCGACAGGCGGGCGATCTCGCGTTGCAGCGGCGAGCTGGCTTCGCCGGCGGTTTGCGTCAGGTGGGCGATGCGGCCGAACTCGGTGCGCATGCCGGTGGCGTAAACGACGCCGCGTGCCTGCCCGGAAACGACCGAGGTGCCGGCGAGAACGATGTTTTTCGCCTGCAGTGGCGATTCCTCGCCGGAGGGTTCGAGCGTGCGCGCCTTGGCGAGCGACTCGCCGGTCACCGTTGACAGGTTGACCCGCAGGCCGGAAAGCTCGATCAGGCGGCAGTCGGCCGGGACGAAGTCGCCCTCTTCGAGAAGGACGATGTCCCCCGGTACCAGCTCGCTGGCGAGAATGCCGCTGATCTCACCGGCGCGCAGCGTCTTCACCCGCTGCGGCAGCAGGCGGCGCAGGGCAGCGACCGCCCGCTCCGCCTTGTACTCCTGCCAGAACGAGAAGGCACCGTTGATGACGATGACACCGACGATGGCCAGGCCGAGCCTGGCCATTCCCTGTCCCGGGTCGAAATGCTCGGCAGCGAACGACAGGCCGGCAGCGATCCACAGGACAATGGCGAAGAAATGGGTGAACTCCTGCGCGAATCGCAGCAGGAGGTGCCTTTGCTCGACCTCCTCGAGGAGGTTCGGGCCGAACTCGCGGAGCCGGCGCGCCGCCTCGCCGGCAGCCAGTCCGGTGGACGAACTGTTCAGGCTGGCCAGAGCCTGCTCCACAGTCAGCGAATGAACCCGCACGCGCGCGAACTCTCGTTGCGATCAGTCCTACAATCTACACCCTGGGCGGCAGGAAAGCACCACCGCGCGACAACCGTTCCCCGCTTCCGGCTCCGGCAAGGCCCGCTGGGCAGGGTCTGGCGCTGCCGGTCAGCCGTTGCCCGGCCGTCGCCTGTTGCGCCAGACGGCGGCCAGCGTCGCCAGCTTGTCGCCCGGCGCCAGGCGCTCGTCGGACAGTGCTTCGAGAAAGTCCGACAGCCGTTTCGAGCGGACTATCGCGAAGCCCGTGAGCAGGGCCGAGAGGATGAAGACCAGGGCGAAGAAGGCGAGGCGCTCCGGCAGCGGTTCCTGGGCCGCGTCGATCAGGTTCATGCCGAGGAAGCCGGTGCTGATCGTCGCGATCAGACCGGCGGTGGTGACCACGGTCAGCCGTACGACCGTGTTCGCCTGCCGGCGCAGACTGTCGCTGTCGAGGTATTGGCTCATGTCCTGGATTTCCTCGCGCAGTTCGGCGTACAGGCGCTCGGTGCCGAGGTGTCCGCGGGTCATCGCGAACAGCGCCCGCGCCTGTGCCTGGTCGGAGATCTCGGTGAACCAGTAACGGTGGGTGAAGCGCAGGAAGACCTCGAGCACTTCGCGGATGTCGCGCTTGAAGGTCTTGACCGACTCCGCGTTGCCGATCTGCAGCCGGTTGAGCGCCGTCACCAGGCGATCGGCAAGCATCAGCAGTGCCGCTTTGTGGAAGTGGGGAATCAGTGCCAGGAGAAAGAACTGGTGACGGAACT
This sequence comes from Candidatus Accumulibacter similis, assembly GCA_013347225.1. Lineage (NCBI taxonomy): Bacteria > Pseudomonadati > Pseudomonadota > Betaproteobacteria > Candidatus Accumulibacter > Candidatus Accumulibacter similis. Next base: position 1,154,693 of record CP054595.1, read on the forward strand.
GCCCGAGCAGCCCGTTCTCGGCGCCGGTGAAGTACGCGTCGCGGGCGCTGCCGACCATGATGAACGCGTGACCGCAGGAGAGCAACCGGGTGCCGCTCTGCTCCGCCTGCGGATGCCAGTAGCGGTCGTAGCAGAAGCGCGCCTCGAAATCCTCGAGGTGCTGGTCGGAGCAGGGCAGCGAGCCGCTCCTGCCGGGACCGCTGACCAGCACCAGGCGGGCGAAGTCGCCGCGATCGAGGCTGCGCGGCTCGTCCATCGCCAGATAGGCGAGCAGCGGCATGCGGTGATACTCGATCTGCCGGTAGCGCACCGGCCCCTCCTCGTCCGAGTGGTGAAGAACCAGCGGCCGCAGGAGGAACTCCCAGTGCGACGAGATGCAGGGGGCACGGAAGCGGCTGACGAAAGCCAGGTACTTGCTGCGCTTCTCGTAATCCGAGGTGGCCAGCACCTGGCCGTCGGCGGCGAGCCACTCGCTGCGCCGCAGGCAGTGGCCACCGCTGCCATCGTCGTCCCAGTACGGCGGATAGGCGCGGCCGAAACGGTAGAGCGTGTCCTGTACCTGCCGCAGGTCGAGATCGTCGGCGGCGATCTCGACGACGAGGATGACGACGTCGATGTCGTGGAAGAAGTACAGGTCGAGGTGGACGATGTCGAAGCAGAGCGGTGTTTCTCTGTCCTTGAAACTCATCCGCACCTGCGCCACGTCGTCGCGGCGAAAGACACGGATCGGCGATCCCCCGTGCTGCGGACTGCCGTCGTCGCCGCCTCCTTCACCGTAGAGGAAGCGCTGCACGTAAGGCAGGAAGGTCACGAATTCGCTGTAGTGACGTTCCTGGAACTGCTCGGGATCGCCGGAGAACTCATCGGCCAGCTCGCGCCACGGCTGGCTGACACCGGCCTGCGTCAGCAACTGGTGGTGCTGCCGCAACGGGCTGCCGGCAGGCAGCGGCATCAACTGCAGCGGCCAGAGCAGGATTTGCCGGAAGTGCCGGACCGATCGTTCCTGTTGTTGGTTGGCGTTGTCCATCGCTTCCTCCGGGGCCGGTAGCCGAAAGCCGGTCTCTCGACCGGCCTTCAGCCGCCGATCTCAGCCAGCAGCCGGCTGATCATCCGTTCGGCCTGCTGCAGGTAGCCACCGCCGAACAGATTGAGATGGTTGAGCACGTGGTAGAGCTGGTAGAGCAGTTTGCGCTGGGCGCAACCGGAGGCCAGTGGCCAGGCTTCCCGGTAGGCGGCGTGGAAGCTGTCCGGGAAACCGCCGAACAGCTCGCTCATCGCCAGGTCCGTTTCGCGATCGCCCCAGTAGACGGCCGGATCGAAGAGCGCGAGCCGGTCGCCGTCGTCGAGCGCGGCGTTACCGGACCAGAGATCGCCGTGCAGCAGACTCGGTCGTGGCCGATGATCGACGAACAGCGCCGGCAGCGCGTCGGCCAGACGTTCGCCACTGGCGATCAGCCTGGCATGCTGGCGATTCCGCTTGGCCAGTTCCAGTTGCGGCAGCAGCCGCTGGCGGGCGAAGAAGAGCGGCCAAGTCGGCTGCGCGGCGTTCAACTGCGGGCTGCTGCCGATGAAGTTGTCGCGTGGCCAGCCGAAGTGGCTGCCCGTGATGCGGTGCACCGCCGCCAGCGCCTGGCCGGCGGCAGCGCCCGCTGCATGGCCGCGCAGGGGGGCGAGCGCCAGATGCTCGAGTACCAGCCAGGCCTGCCGGCCACTGATTCCGTGCCCCCAGACGCGTGGGACACGCACCGCCGGACAGGCCGCCAGCGCTGCCAGGCCGTCGGCCTCGGCGGCGAACATCGCCGCCAGGCGGGCGTCGTTGAGCTTGACGAACCAGCGGCGCTGGCCTCTGCGCACCACCAGGGTGCGCGAAATCGATCCGCCGCCGACTTCGCTGACCGAGTCGAGCGCGGCAGCGCTGTCGCCATCGGCGCCGGTCAGCGTGCGCAAGGCGGTGTCGAGATCGGCGTCGAGCAGTTGATGGCTGGAGATCATTCCGCTCGCGACAAGGTTGGGTGGAGTGGCCGTGCGCATGCGGCGGGCGACTCGCGCCGCGTCGGCGGTTGGCACACCCGGCGCGCTGGTCGGCAGCCGGTAGCACGGACCGGGTTTACGGACGCCGGCGAGTATGGTCTGATAGGAACCCCGCGCCGGCATGCAGCGGCACCGACGGTCGACCGGGGGGCTGCTCGTGCGCTGCCCGTCGGCGAAGCATGGCCCGGGCGATCACCTTCCGGTGTGCTGCCGACGTCTTTCAATCCAGGAGTCAAAGCCATGAAGATTCGCCTGCTTCTCGTTTCCGCCCTGTTCGCGATCGGCGTTGCCGGTTGTGGTGAAGATGCCAAGAAAGCCGAGGCCGCCAGGGCCGAGGCCGCAAGACTCGCAGCCGAAGCCAAGCAGAAGGCCGACGAAGCCGCGAAGAAGGCCGGCGAAGCCGTCGGGGCCGCCGCCGAGGCGACCAAGGAGGCTGGCAAGGAGGCCGTGGCGGCAACCAAGGAGGCCGGAAAGGAAATGGTCGTCAAGGCCGCCGATGCGACCAAGGACGCTGCGGATGCGACCAAGGAAGCTGCCGACAGGGCGAAGGCGGCAGTCGGAAAGTAAGGCTCGTTTCGTCCCCTGTCGGCGGCGGTCCGGGCTCGCCCGCCGCTGCTTGCCGGCGCGAGCCGTACGGCGGTGCCCGCTGGAGACCGCCTCATCGTCGACCGCCCGGCAGGGTTGCCGTGCCCGGGCGCCCCGCCGCTTCTGGCCGCAGGTAGTCGAAGAACAACCGGTCGGCGCCGAGCATGTGCTTCGTCACCACCTCATAAGCGAGGAACTGGAATACGTCGCCGACCCCGCGCGTGCCGCTGCGGTAGTGGTCGAGCAGGCGATGCGCCTCGGCTGTCAGCGCCTGGTGCAGCAGCAGGTGTTCGGCGGTAGCCGGGAAGCCGGCGGCGCCGATGACCGCCTCCTCGTCGCGGAAGTGCTCGACGACATCGGTCAGCAACTGGTCGACGATTGGGCCGAGCTGTTCCGCCGGCTGGTCGGAGAGCATCGCCGCCAGCAGGCGGTTGGCGTCGGCAAAGAGCTGACGGTGGCCGCGATCGATGATCTCGTTGCCGCATTCGTATGCGGCGCGCCAGACGAGCTGCACGAAGTTGGCGACCACGTAGCCGCCGCTGCCCGATTGGCCCGCCAGTTCAGGCGCGACCCGGACCTGGTTGCGGCCCTCGCTCTTGGCGCGGTAGAGCGCCGCGTCGGCGCGTGCAAACCACTCTTCCCAGCTCTCGCCGGTTGCGCATTCGGCGACACCGATGCTCACCGTGACGTTGTCGACGGTGGCGAAGTGGGCGGTTGCGACTTCCCGCCGCAGCCTTTCGGCAACCGCTGCAGCGGTTGCCCGCGCGGTATTCGGACAGAGGACGACGAACTCCTCGCCGCCCCAGCGACTCAGCGAGTCGACCTTGCGCAGCGCCGCCTGCAGCAGCGCCGTCAGGCGCTGCAGGACGGCGTCGCCGACGGCATGGCCGTATTGATCGTTGATCGGCTTGAAGCGGTCGACGTCGATCAGCAGCAGGCAGAGCGAATGGCCGTAGCGCGCCATCCGCTCCATCTCGCTGTGGACGCTCTCCTCCAGACGGCGCCGGTTCCACGCTCCGGTCAGGCGGTCGGTGCTGGCCACCAGCTCGAGTTCGATGACCATCTGCTGCAGGTCGCGATTCGCCTCCTGCAGGCGCCGCAGCGTCTCCGGGATCGCCAGCGACGCCTGCTGCCGCGCCGGTTCGACCAGCGATGCGATTGCCTGCAGCGTCCGGTCCGGGGCCAGGATCGCCATCTTCAGCCACGAATAGTGCCGGTTCTGACCGCTGCACGCGAGCTCGACGTCGGCCCAGGCGGACGCCTCGCCGGCGAGGATTTGGCGGTCACATTCGGCGAGCAGGCTGCATGCCGCCGCTGGCATGAGCTCCTCTTCCGACCTGCCGGTCAGGCGTTCGCCCGGTCGACAGAGCAGTTCTTCGATCGCCGGGTTGGCCAGGCGATAGCGCCCGTCGAGCCCCTTGAGCGCGAAGCCGACGGCGCTGGTCGGCATCAGCAGCCGCAGCAGCCCCGCCATCGGCACCAGTGCCTCGCCGACGACTTCGTCGACCAGCAGCGTGCCGCCGCTCACGCGCCCGTCTCCTCCGCGCGGCCGCAGGGCCGCAGGACGGAGCCGGCCGTCGGCCCGCCCCCGGGCTGGCGCGGCGCGGGTCCGGCGCCATTCACGTTCCACCGTCCCCAACCGACGAGCGCCGTGTTCACTGACCGGCCTTCGCCTCAGGACGCGGAGCCAGGACGACGCGGTTGCGTCCCTGCATCTTGGCTGCGTACAGCGCGCGATCGGCCCGGTTGACCAGATCGGTCGCCGACTCCCCGGCGATACGATCGGCGACGCCGATCGAGACCGAGATGTTGCCGACCACAAGCTCGCGGTCGCCGCTGCGCCGGACGCGGCTGGCGGCGACCAGCGCGCGCAGCGCCTCGGCGAGGCCGACGGCACCACCACGTGGCGTGTTCGGCAGGACGACGGCGAACTCTTCGCCACCGTAACGCGCGGCGGTGTCCTTGCCCTTGACGTTGGCGCGCAGGATCTGCCCGACGGTGGTCAGGACGCGGTCACCGAAGACATGTCCCAGGCTGTCGTTGATCTTCTTGAAGTGGTCGAGATCGATCATCAGCAGGCAGGGGCCAATGGATTGCGCTGACTCCTCGGCCAGGCAGGCCGCGAGCGCGAGGTCGAATCCCTTGCGGTTGGTGAGGCCGGTGAGGGTGTCGATCAGCGCCTCTTCGCGCGCGCGTGCCACCTCTTGCCGCAAGCGTTCGGTTTCGCTCAAGCTTTCTGCAAGACGGGTCCTCAGGGTGCTGATCGCTTCCTGCATCTGCCGCGTGCCGCGCAGGATGTCCTCGACGCCGCTGGCGAGCGCGCCGCTGCCGGTCGCCGGAGCGATCAGTTCCTCGTTCCAGCGCGCCAGCGTATTGCCGAAACGCGCCGCCTCGTCGCCGGCTGCTGCCGTCGACTCCGAAACATGGCCAACGAGCTGACTGACGCTGTCACCGATGCGCAGCGCCGTCCTGGCGTCGAGCTCGCTGATGTGCCGGGCATGGAGATCGTCGATCTTCTGGTCGTTGAGCCGCCCCCCGCCCTGCAGCAGCGAGTCGAGCTCTCTGCGAAGGGCCGGATTGGCGCCGGACACGTACTCGTACCACACCGTGTAGCTCGTCGGGTGCATGCCGGCATCGTGCTGCGTCATGTGCTTGAGTGCCAGCCGCAGGTAGTCCGTACTCTGGGCGGCGCTGTGTCGGTACTTCACCCCGTCCTCCACTTCCAGACCGGTTCGACCGTGGATCCTGGCATGTCTTCCCCTTCGCTTCGTTGTTGTTCGGCGAGCCAGAGCGTCGCTTCAGATGCGGCCCTGCAGCAGCAGTTGCTCGACTTCCGCAGCCGGCAGCGGGCGGCTGAACAGGTGCCCGTGGAGTTTGTCACATTGCGCCCGGCGCGCATCTTCGACCCCCTTCGCGGATGACTTCGAGGTCGAAGCTGCGGGCCATCGCGATGATCGCCGTGCCGGTGACCATGATGATCGGCAGGCGGGTCATGTCCAAGCGTTGGCGGACCCGCCGGCAAAGCTCGAAGCCGTCCATCCCCGGCATGTCGACGTCGAGCAGCAGCAGGTCGGGAGCGAGCGTCGACAGCAGTCCCAGCGCCGCGCGCGCGTTGCTCGCTTCGTCGACGACGAAGTCGAACTGGGAGAGCGTCTCGTGGGAGAGCGTCTCGTACTCGAGCAGTCGCATCACTTCATCGTTGTCGACGATCAGTGCGGTCGCCTGCCGCGTTGACTGCGGTGTCGGCATGTCAGTGGTCCGGGCTCCTCAGGGCTGCCAGTGCCGCGAGCACACGCGGCAGGTGCGATTCTACGTCAGCCAGCAGGGTTTTCGCTGCTTCGACGTCGCTGCCGCTGCCAAGTCTTTCGATCTCTCGGCAGAGAGTCGGCAACTGTTCGGCAACGGCATTGGCGCTGCCCGGTTTCAGCGCATGTGCTGCGCGCAGCAGGGCGTCGGGGTTGCCAGCGGCACCGGCAGCTGGCAGTTGCGCGAGGTGTGCCCGCGCGTCGCCGACATATGTGGCGACCACCTTCTGCACCAGGAGTTCGCCGTCAGGGTCCGGGCGCCGGCCAATCGCGTCGGGCGCGCGCGGGTCGATCACCTCGACGTCAGCAGCCGGTCGTTCAGGTGGAGATAGTCATAGCCGGTCAGCACCACGATGCCGATCCGGAACGCGCTGCCGGCGGTGAGCAGGTTGCTCCGTTGCAGCTTCGTCGCGAGCCAGCAGCGCCGCGCTGTGGCTCGTCGACTGCCGGGGGATTCGTCATCGATGCCTCCTTGAGGCCGCTGACCTGCTGTCGTCGCTGCTCGTCGGCGGCGACGCATCCACTGGGCCAACGGCAGGGTGGTGAGCAACTTGCGGGTGTCTCCGTCTCCAAGCTCCTGCCCGGCAACGGCCGTTGCATGATCGGTCGCGAGTCGCAAGGCCGGCTGCCGCGTTGGGCGGACAGTGGGTCGCGCGCTGCGCCGGGGCAGGCGATGCCGGCCCGTGGAGCGTCGATCGCCAGGCTCGCTCGATCCTTCTTCTGGTTGGAGAATGAAGAATGCTGCCAGCGACACGCCGGCCGATGCTCCGTCCGGGAGTGCTGCCCAGGGTCTCGTGCCTGGCGCCACCCCTGCTGGCCGAGGAAGCGGCGATGCCCGACGCATCTGCCGCTATCGATCTGAGTCGCGAAGACCTGCTCGCCGTCTAGATCACGAGTGCGGCGCGCAAGCCGCAGTGGCCGTCCGACGTCGCGGCGGCTGTGACCGGCTGCCGACCAGTGGGCAGGCGCATCCTGGGGCCACGGATGCTGGCTGGCTCGTCCCCTGGATCGGCTCGCGGTGGGGCGTGACCCCTGCCGACGTTCGCCGGAGGACCCAAGGCGGTCTTCTCGTGGCGCGCGACGAATGGGCCACGTCCGGCGGGTCGGCGGCCGCACTGCAGACTGCGTCGCCGCGGGCGACTGGAAATCCCGGGAGCAAGCAGCGAACGGCGCACGACCGGCGACCTCGATTTGCAGATCCGCCTTCTCCAGGGCGAGCGGCAGCATCTGATCTGGAGTCTTGGTTACCGCTACTCACGCCGCTTCCGTGGCGGTCGGCAGGAGCGTCCGTTTGCCCGCCGGCCGGCGCCGCGGTCCGCTTTCAGGCGGCGCTGCTGGTGGCGCAGTGCGTCCTGCCGCCGGCGAACAGGCAGACGCGGTTGCGGCCGGCCTTCTTGGCTGCGTAGAGGGCCTTGTCGGCGGCGCGCAGCATGTCGTCGGGCTCCTCCATGCCGTCCTCACGGTTGGCGACGCCGATGCTGACCGAACTCGGAATCTGAACGTTGGCGACCGTGATCCGCAGTTCACGGACCATCCGGCGCAGGCGTTCGGCGGCCAGCAGGGCGGCGCGGGGGTCGGCGTCGTGGCACACCAGCAGGAACTCCTCACCGCCGATGCGGCTGACGCTGTCGTCCTTGCGGGCCGCCGCCTGGATCGCTCGCGCGACCGCCTGCAGGACCTGGTCGCCGATGGCATGTCCGTGCTGGTCGTTGATGGCTTTGAAATGATCGACATCGATCATCAGCGCCGCCACGGGCTGGCCGGTGCGCTGCGAGGCGCTCCAGAAGCGCTGCAGTGCGTCCATTCCGGCGCGCCGGTTGGGCAGCCCGGTCAACAGGTCGGTCATTGCCGCATGCTCCAGGCGGCGATTGCTGACCGCCAGTTCGGCGGCGAACTGCTTGAGCTGCGCGCGGTCGTGCTCCCAGGCCTCGAGCAACTTGGTGTAGTGCTGTGCGGCGCGCATGCGCGCACTCAGTGCTCGCATATTGACCGGTTTGGTGACGTAATCGTCGACCCCGGCTTCGAAGGCCTGGATCAGCTTCTCGTCCGTCTCCTCGCTGGTCAGCATGATGACGTACATCGACTGGCCCCAGTCGGTGGCGCGCAACGCGCGGCAGAAGTCGAGGCCGTCCATCACCGGCATCAGCGAGTCGGTGATGACGATCTGCGGCAGCACCTCGACGGCGACCGCGAGAGCGTCACGACCATTTTCGGCGGTGAAGACGGTGCAGTCGAGGAGGTGCGAGAGCAGGTCCTCGGTCAGCATGCGGCTGGTCGGTTCGTCCTCGACCAGCAACACCCGCTTGCCGGCTGCGCCGGTGGCCGTTTCCTGCTCCCGGCGCGCGAGCGGGGTGTTCGCCATGGCGTCGAAGGATGGCAGCGGCGTCGCGGGGAGTTTGAGTAACTCGGCCCATTCCTGCCATTGGCTCACCACCTGATCGAAGACCTCGCCAAGGGCCCTCGCATCGAGGCCGATCTTGCCGCCCAGGAGCATGAGCTCGGCGATGTGGCCATTGCGTTCAGCCACCGGCGAACGTCCGAGATCGGCCATGCGCCGTGCCTGGAAGAAGAGTTGCACAAGCTGATGGGGTCGCGAGCCCTGGCTGAAGCCGGCTGCTTCGGGCCGCTCATGGTGGCAGACGGGCTCGGCGAGGGCACGGGGAATGCCGCAGTCGGCGAGGACGGCAGCCGTCACCTCGTTGTGATCGGCGCCCAGACGTTCGCGCTCGCGGGCCCGCAGCGCCTCGCCGCCGAGTTGCTCGGCCAGCACGGTCGCGTAGTCGGCGGGGTAGGCAGTCGCCAGTACCAGCGAGCCGATCTGCGCCAAGAGACCACAGGCAAACAGTTCGTCCGCCGAAGCAATCCGGGTCAAGCCGCCCAGTTCGTGACAGGCGACCGCCATCAGCAGCGAATGCGACCAGAAGGCGGCGTGGTCGAAGGCGCTGCCGTTGCCCTCGAGATACTGGTCGACGAGCGAGAAGCCCATGGCCACCTGCCGCACCGTGCTCATGCCGAGGCGCAGCACGGCTTCCCGGATCGATGCGACGGGACGGCCACCGGAACGTGCCGAATTGCACAGACGCAACAGACGACTCGACAGGGCCGGGTCACTCTGCACGACCTTGGCCACCTCGTCGAGCGTCGCGTCCTCGCGCCGGCAGATCTCGAGGACAGCCAGCGCGACGCCTTTCGGGCTGGGCAGCCGGCCGCTGAGTCGAAGCTGTTCGATGCTGTTCATTCTTTCCTGGCTCTGCCCGGCTGTCATCGGTCGCTTGCAGTCTACCGGTCCTGCCCGGCTCGCCACAAGCAAAACCTTAACCTCGTCGCAGGTTGGCGCCAAGCCACTGTGGCAACCGCGCCTTGCTGCCGTCGCCTGTGCCTGCTTGCGGCGAAGGCTAATCGCGGATCACCCGCATCGCTCGCCAGAGCAGCGCGCCGAGCAGTGCGGATGCCAGCAGCAGGCTGCCGACCGAGGCCAGCCAGAAGCCGCCGACGCCCATCGGCTGCGGCGAATGGAAGGCGAGCCACCAGCCGCCGAACAGTCCCACGCCCCAGAAGCAGAGGACATGCACGAACATCGGTGCGAAGGTGATGCGGTAGCCGCGCAGGGCATGCGCGGCGATCGTCTGCACGGCGTCGAAGATCTGGTAGCAGGCGACATAGCCGAACAGCCCGAGAGCGACTGCCTGCACCGCAGGATCATCGGTCCAGACCGCGGCCAGCGGCGTCGCCAACAGCCAGAGGATGATGCCGAGCAGCGTCGACAGGCTGCCGGCGAGCAGCAGCCCGGCGCCTATCGATTGGCCGGCACGTTGCCAGTCGCGTGCGCCGGCCGCTTGGCCGACCTGCGCCAGCGTTGCGATGCCCAACGCCAGCGGCAGCATGTAGCAGATCGCCGCCAGGTTGGCGACGATGCGATGGCCGGCAACGACGGTCGCGCCGAGCTGGGCGACGAAGAGCGCCATCAGCGTGAACGACGAGATCTCGACGAAATGCGAGAATCCCATCGGCAGCCCGAGCCGCAGCAGGCGCGCCAGCGGTTCGCGCTGTGGCAACTGCCAGCCGGCGAACGGGCGGTACGGCCGCAGTGGCTTGCCGCAGCGCAGGTAGGCGGCGGCACTGCAAAGGGAGAAGATGGCGACGGCGACGTTCGACAGACCGCAACCGACGACTCCGAGCGCTTCGCCACCCCAGGCGCCGGTCACCAGCAGCGAGGCCAGAACCGCGTGCAGCAGCGTGCTGCCGAGACTGATCAGCAACAGCGGTCGCGGTCGCCCGAGGGCGTTGCAGAAGGCATGAAAGGTGCGGTAGAGCAGGATCGCCGGCATGCCGAGCGCGAGCAGCGCGAGGTAGTCACGGGCCTTCTCCTCGACCGCCGGGTCGATCCGTGACAGCGTCAGCAGCGGTGCCGGATGGAGCAGCACGAAGACACCCGGGATCGCCAGCAGCAGCGCCAGCCACAACGCCTGCTGCAGGGCAGCGGCGATGTCGCCGTCACGACCGGCACCGTGCAGATGGGCGACCGTCGGCGCCAGGGCCTGCAGCACGCCGACGAGCGCGAAGACGACCGAGACGTAGATGCCGCCGCCGACGGCCACCGCAGCCAGGTCGTCGGTACCGTGGTGGCCGAGCAGCGCGGTGTCGATGACCATCATCCCCATCGAACTCAACTGGGCGAGCAGCATCGGCAGCGCGTGCGCGAGGAGGCGGCGGGAGTGGTCGATGAGCATCGGGCCGGCTGCGGGTTGGAAGGTCGTTCAGCGTACCCGATTTCGCCGCCGCTGCGGCTGTGCGGCGGCATCCGGCGGCGGCCCCGGGGGCGCTGCCGGAGAAAAAAGCGCCCGATCGCGATCCTGCTGGTTGAAAGGTACCCGTGTATCGGCTAGGGTTTCGGCTTTCGCCGTTCCGGGAGATCAGGAAGATGGTCGCTGCCAGTCGTGTCACCGCCTACGAACCGATCGAGACTGCCAGTCGAGACGAGATAAGTGCGCTGCAGCTCGAGCGCCTGCGCTGGTCGCTGCGCCACGCCTACGACCATATCGAGCATTACCGGCGCAAGTTCGATGCGCAGGGCGTTCACCCGGACGATCTGAAGACGCTCGACGATCTCGCGCGCTTCCCCTTCACGAGCAAGGACGACCTGCGGCAGAACTACCCGTTCGGGATGTTCGCCGTGCCGCGCGACCGCGTCGTGCGGGTGCACGCCTCGTCGGGAACGACCGGGCAACCGACCGTCGTCGGTTACACGCAGAACGATATCGACATGTGGGCGACGCTGATGGCGCGTTCGATCCACGCCGCTGGCGGCCGCCGCGGCGACATGGTGCACATCGGCTATGGCTACGGCCTGTTCACCGGCGGTCTCGGTGCGCACTATGGTGCCGAGCGTCTCGGCTGCACGGTCATCCCGATGTCCGGCGGGCAGACCGAAAAGCAGGTGCAGTTGATCAATGATTTCAAACCCGACATCATCATGGTGACACCTTCGTACCTGCTCAACCTGGCGGACGAGTTCAAGCGGCAGCGAATCGATCCGACGGCGAGCGGGCTGCGCGTCGGTCTCTTCGGCGCGGAACCGTGGACCAACCAGATGCGTGTCGAGATCGAGAGCACCTTCGCCATCGATGCCATCGACCTCTATGGGCTCTCCGAAGTGATCGGTCCGGGTGTCGCCAGCGAGTGCATCGAGAGCAAGGACGGGCCGGTGATCTGGGAGGATCACTTCTACCCCGAGGTGATCGATCCGCTGACCGGCGAGGTGCTCCCGGAAGGCCGACACGGCGAGCTGGTCTTCACCTCGCTGTCGAAAGAGGCGCTGCCGATGATCCGCTACCGCACGCGCGACCTGACCTGCCTGCTGCCGCCAACGGCGCGCTCGATGCGGCGGATCGACAAGATCACCGGCCGTTCGGACGACATGCTGATCGTCCGCGGCGTCAATGTCTTTCCGTCGCAGATCGAGGAATTGATCCTCAAGCAGCCGAAGCTGTCGCCGCACTACCTGATCGAGGTCTGGCGCGACGGCCATCTCGATTCGGTGGCCGTCGATGTCGAACTCAAGCGGGAGTACCGCTACCTGCCGGCGGTCGACAAGGAGCACGTCGCGCACTCGCTGCAGCGGCACATCAAATCGTTCATCGGCATTTCGACCGAAGTGCGCATCGCCGACATCGGTGGCATCGAGCGCTCGCTCGGCAAGGCGCGGCGGGTCATCGACCGGCGGCCGCGCGAGTAGCAGCGGACGGCGAGGCGCCAGTGGCAGTCTCGTCGCGTCTGCCTCCGCGTGTTATCTTTGCGCCTGGACGGCCATGCAGGCACGCCGTCCCGCCCTGCACCATTGCCACCGCCACCTGGGAGCTTCCAGCGCGCGCCGTGAATCTCGTCTTTGATGGTCCCGGCCAGCCCATCGGGCTGGTACCGCACAGCCTCATCGCCCTGCTGCCGCTGGGTGTCTGGGCCTATCGGCGCTTCGTCAGCAAGCGGGGCAGTTCGCTCGTCTGGCTGCTGGCCGCTGTGGGGAGCCTTCTGCTGCTCAACGGGATCGTGCTCTGGGACCAGTTGCGGGTGCGGCGGATGGACGAGGAAGGCACCCTCCAGGTCACGCGCGGCACGGTCACGCAGAGCTGGCACATCGTCTCGCGTGAGCGTGACTGGACGCGCAGCACGCTGAGCTACACGACCACGGTCAGCGAGGGCTTCGACGCCGGCGGCGTGCGGTTCCGCTGGAACGTTGGCGACAGTTTCTCGCCCGCAACCTTTTCGAATGCGGGCGAGCCGCCGCTCTCTTTTCCACAAGGCACCGCGGTCGAAGTCAGCTGGTTCGTCGATCCCGCCAGTCAGGACGAGCGCCGCATCGTCCGTCTGCGCATGGGTCTGCCGGGTGAACGGGCAACTTCTGCCGATGCTGAATTCGCGGCGGTGATTGCCGGATTCGTCGCTGCGCTCGAGTCAGGAAACGGCGCGAGGCTGTCGGAGCTGATGCACTTTCCGGTGAGCCTCGGCGGACACCTGCTCGGTCCCGAGCAGGCGGAAAGCTTGTGGGCAGCGCTATCGATGCCCGCGCTGCACACCTGCCTGCAAACGGCCGTGGCAGACGACGTCTCCGACGGATCACGGCGCATCGTCTGCCACGGCGTGACGCTGGTCTTCGCGCGTACGGCTGCCGGCGCGTGGCGGCTGCGCGAGCTGCACCAGGGATCCTGATCCCGGCACGCGGCCCGGGGGGAAACGGCGCCAGCCTTTCCCGGCACGGCAAGGAGTGGCGCGCGGCGCGGGACCGTGTGCGGAGGTCGAACCAACTACGCCCAAGAGAGGGCATTGCGGAAGGGATTCGTCCATGATGAGCAACGTTGCCCCCCGACTGCTGGCCGGTCTCCTGGCGCTTTGCCTCGTGTCCGTTGACGTCGCAGGTGCTGCCGGGAGGGCTGGCGCGCTGCAGGGCGAATACGAGTTCCATGGCCGGACGCGCGTCGACCCGCCTCCGGGCGAGCCACACGATACGCATCTCGGGCTGGTGCTCGAAGGTGCGGTGGCGCGCGACCTCTATCGCCGCATGCGGGTGCGCAGCGTGCGCGACCCCTGTCTCGATGATGGTTCGCGCAGCAAGATTCAGGGCCCGCTGCGCTGCAGCGAGATGGCCAGCGGGCGGCACTGGCGCTGCGAGTTTGCGATCCAGCTCGATACGCTGGCGCTCGTTGCCGACGGCGTTTGCTAGTCGAGCCGACAGGCAGGTACGCCGTCGGCGAGCGGCGGCCGTGTCCACGCCATTGGCGGGACCTCTATGGCGCTGCGCTTTCGTCGTCCCGCGCCAGACTGCCGACGTGCGTTGCCGACTGGCGCAGTCTGTCGAGGTCGCCTTCGGCGCAGTCGATGTAGCTGTAGATGCCGATGATCGGTGGCAACTCGCGCTCGGAGTACAGGCGCAGCGTCCGGATCATCGATTGCCGCGTGCTGTACTCCTTGAGCTTGGCGCACTGGAACTCGTCCCAGCAGACTGGCGAAGCGGTGTAGTCGGGCGAGAGGATGGCGATGAAGTGGCGCGTCCTGTTGACCGCGTCGGAGATGATCCTGAGCCACTGCCCGCCGACCGGGATCGATTTGCGATCGTGGAAGACGCGTGCCGACGGCGCGCACTGCTGCAGGGCGCGAACGAATTCCGCGACTTCGCGCTCCTGGCGGTGCGCATAGCTGATGAAAAAATCGTAAGCGCCAGCGTCGTCATCGGCGACAGCCGCCGCTGCGGTTTCGCCCGGGCCTGCGGCCACCGGTGGGCGGCGATCGATGCGCGCGAAGAGGCGCTGCAGCAGTTCCTTCTCGTCGTCCGCGGCGGCGCCCAGGAGATCCTGGCGCAGGTGTTGTTCGCAGGTGGCGACCATCTGCTCGGCGAGCCGCTGCAGCGGCACGCGGTCGCCCGTCGGCGCCCGCCCGGCCGCTGCACGGCCGCCGGCGAGCCGCTGCTGGTGACGCTGCCGCGATGCGGCAAACAGGGCGGCGGCGGCAGTCGCTTTCTCCCCCGAGAAGGCGACGATCTTCAACTGCCGGATCGGCAGCCCCTGTTCGAGCCAGAAGATCGCGGCGTCGAGCAGCCGCGGCAGCAGGTCCTCGAGTGCGACCTGCTGGTTGCCGGTCGCCAGCAGCGGCATGGCGACGCGGTCGATGTCGAAGCGGCGCTGGCCGTCGCGGTCGGGGATGATGAAGTTGTTCAGGCAACGGAAGACGAAGCCGACGCGGTCCTCGATGTTCGCCCGCTCGTTGCCGGCGTCGGCGACGAATGCCGGATACAGCGGCTCGAAGCAGATGATGCGGCGAAAGTTGAATCGGCTGGCAAGCTCCGGCGACAGCGTCTGCGACAGCCAGCAGCCGAGGCGGACGCGCTCATCCTCCTCTTTCCGGCGGGCGATTGCGCGCATGTCGAGACCACGCTCGAAGAGGCTGCTGAACAGCGTTCCGGGGTTCGGCGTATAGCTGTCGGGAAAGGCCGAGACGACCAGCGCGTCGACCGCGTGCGTCGGCGGAATCGCCGCCAGGTCGCCGGCAAGGAGCTGGATGCTGGCTTCCTGCCCGTCACCCCGGTGGGGCAGCACCGTCAGTTCGTCAATGATCTGCATGCACTACCTCCTGCAACGCGGTGGGCCAACCGATGGCGACCGTATGGTAACGCAGCCGCGCCAGCCGCGGGTCCTCCTTGCGGGTGCCGGTCAGTCGCTGCTGCCGTGCCAGTTGCTCGTGCCGCTCCCGACTGCTCACGAGCGCGCTGTCGCGCCGGTCCGGGCCGTGCGCCGGGCAGGCCCTGCCGATGGCCGCTGCCTTGACTTTCGCCTGCTGCGCCGACACGCGCAAGCGGTGGATCGACGGTTAGAATGCCGGCAGGGGTGGCGTCGAGGACAGCGCCGCCGTTCTTTTGCCGTTCCCTGTACCAATATCCGGCAGCGCCATCCGGTGGGGATCGTACCGAGGTCGCCCGATGCGAACGCAGCCGGAGTCTGTGGAGCCCCCTGTCATGCGCAAACTGATCATTGGTCCGCTGATCGCCTACCTGACGGGCCTGCGCTTTCCGTTCCTGTTCGGCATAGCCGCCGTGCTGTTCGTCGTCGACCTGTTCGTTCCCGACGTCATTCCCTTTGCCGACGAGATCCTGCTCGGCCTGGGCGCTGCCCTCCTTGGCGCGTGGAAGGAGAAGCGGCAGGAGCGCGGGTCGCGAGCCGGCCCGTCTTAGGAGCACGCGTCAATCGCGGCGCGGCCGGTTCGAGGTGTTGGCATCCGGCCGGCGGTCGTCTCCAGCCCGGTAGCGATCCTGTCCCCGGCTGTCTGGAATGCGCTTGCCAGATGGTCGAGCCAAGGTCTATGCTCTATGACTGGTGCCGGTCTGATCGCCCGGCCGCCGTGAGCAGCGCTTCCTTCGTTGCTGGCGGGTTTGCTCGTTAGTCCCATTTCGTGCCCGAGGATGCATGATGAAATCGACCTGTTCACGACCCGGCGCGCTGCTGACGGCGCTCGTTTTCGCCTTTTCGCCGGCGCTGGCGCAGCAGCCGCCGGCGGCATCGCCCGCTGCCGCCGCCACGCCCGTCGCGAAGACCTTTTCGCAGCAGGACCTGGATCGGCTGCTGGCGCCGATCGCCCTCTACCCCGATGCGTTGCTGGCGCAGATCCTGATGGCGTCCACCTATCCGCTGGAGGTCGTCGAGGCAGCGCGCTGGGCGAAGGCCAATCCCAAGGTGACCGGCAAGGCGCTTGAGGATGCGATGGCGAAGCAAACCTGGGATCCCGCCGTCCGGTCGCTGACCGCGGTCCCGCAGGTCCTGCAGCAGATGAACGAGAATCTCGACTGGATGCAGAAACTGGGCGATGCCTTCCTCGCCCAACAGCAGGACGTGATGGACACCGTGCAGGGCCTGCGTGCGCGGGCCGATGCCACCGGCAACCTGAAGACCAGCGCGCAGCAGGTGGTACGGACGGAGGTGCAGGGCAGCCAGAAGATCTACGTCGTCGAGTCGCCGAAGCCGGAGGTCGTCTACGTGCCGACCTACAACCCGACCGTGGTGTACGGGAGCTGGTGGTATCCGACGCCGCCGTATTATGTGTACCCACCGGCCTACGTCTACCCGCCGGGACTCGCCTTCGCCACCGGCGTCGTCGTCGGCGCGGCGATCTGGGGCGCCTGCAACTGGGGTTGGGGGCGCGGCAGTGTCGATGTGAACGTCAATCGCTACAACTCGTTCAACCGCACCAACATCAGCAACAGCAACTGGAACCACAACGTGGCCCACCGCGGCGGCGTCGCCTATCGCGACCCGAACGTCGCCCGGCAGTACAACCGCGGCGGCAACACGCAGGCTGCCCAGGCGCGCGAGCAGTTTCGCGGCCGCGCCGAGAGCGGACGGTCCGAACTGAAGGGAATGGACCGCGCCGAACTGAACGATCGCGTGCGGTCGGCTGACGATCGCTCGCGGGAGAACCTCGGGGGTCGTGGCGAGGTGGGCCGTGGTGACGGTGGTCGCGGTGGTGATCGCGCTTCTGCCAGCGATCGCCTGCAGGGCGGCGATCGTGGCGCTGCCGCAGGCGGGCGTGACCGTGCCGACGGCGGTGCTGCGCGCGCCGATGCCGGTGATCGTTTCGGCGGCGGCGACCGACAGCACGGCTCGGGCTTCGGCGACCGTGGCGGCGGTTTTTCCGGGGTCGGCAACGGTGCTTCGACGCGTGCGGCGAGCCAGCGCGGCAACGCCAGCCGGGCGGACATGGGCGGCAGCCGCGGTGGCGCCAGCTTTGGTGGCGGCGGCGGTCGCAGCGGTGGCGGCGCCAGCTTCGGCGATGGCGGTGGCCGGGGCGGCGGCGGCTTCGGCGGTGGCGGTGGCGGTGGCTTCGGCGGTGGTGGTGGCCGCGGTGGTGGCGGTCGTGGTCGCTAGGCAACGCCGGTCCCCATTTCAAGCGGAGAGGAAAACGATGAAGTTCAAGCAGATGATGCGGTCACTTGCCATTGCCGCGCTGATCGCGACGGCGCCGGAGCTGGCAGCCACGCCGGCGGCGGTGAAGCCGGGCGTCGTGCAGCAGCAGGGCTATGCCACTCCCGAGGACGCTGCCCGCGCACTGGCCGACGCCGTGCGGGCGGAGGACCAGAAGGCGTTGCTGGGGGCGGTTGGTCCGGCAGCGAAGAGCTGGCTGGCGAGCGGCGATACGGTGGCCGATCGCGCCGAGTGGCAAAGATTCCTCGCCGCCTACGATCGCAAGCATGGCATCAGCCCGCTGAGTGATGGCCGCGCGCTGCTGCTGGTGGGCGAGGACGACTGGCCCTTCCCGGCACCGCTGGTGCGCCAGGGTGAGCGCTGGTTCTTCGATGCCGATGCCGGTCGGGAGGAGATCCTCAGCCGTCGCATCGGCCGCAACGAACTCGACACCATCCAGACGCTGCTGGCGATCGTCGATGCACAACGCGAATATGCCGCCGGCGATCTCGACGGCAACGGCTCGCATGACTATGCCCTTCGTGTCGTCTCCAGCGACGGGACGCGTGACGGCCTCTTCTGGCCGGTTGCTGCCGATCAGCCGGCAAGCCCGCTGGGGCCGCTGGTTGCCGAGGCGACACGCGAAGGCTATCGTGCGAGTGCAGCCGGCGGTCGCCCGCGCGCCTATCACGGCTATCGTTACCGGATCCTGATCGGCCAGGGCCCGGCGGCGTCGGGCGGCGCCTACAGCTATCTCGTGGATGGGCGCATGATCGGTGGTTTTGCCGTCGTCGCCTACCCGGCGAGCTACGGCGTCTCCGGCGTGATGAGCTTCATCGTCAATCACGAAGGCATCGTCTACCAGAAGAATCTTGGCCGCAACAGCGAGGTGGTGGCGACGAAGATGCAGCGGTTCAATCCCGACGCAGGCTGGACGAAGGTGAAGGTCGAGTAGCGCGCACTGCGCGCGGGCAGTGCGGCCGATAGGCGGGAGCGGATGGCGGGCCGGGCGTCGTCGAGTTCGCATGCGTCCTGCTCGACGCCCACGGCTACACAATCAGTACACGGCGGCGTCAGGCGAACGTGGACAGCGGCCGGCCAAATCGGCCATAATCCGCCGAACTTTCGACGCCGCTCGCCATGAAGTTCCTCTTCGACCTCTTTCCCGTCATCCTGTTCTTCATCGCCTACAAGGCCTACGACATCTACGTCGCGACCGCGGTCGCCATCGCCGCCACGTTCGCGCAGATCGGCTGGCTGTGGTTCAGGGGTCGCAAGATCGACACCATGCTCTGGGTGAGCCTGGTGATCATCAGTGTTTTCGGTGGCATGACCCTCGTGCTGCACGACGAGGATTTCATCAAGTGGAAGCCGACGGTGCTCTACTGGGCATTTGCCGCGACTCTGCTCGGCGGCTCGCTGTTGATGAAAAAGAACCTCATTCGCCTGCTGCTGGCCGAGCAGATGCAACTGCCGGAGGTCGCCTGGGAGAAGCTCAACTGGTCTTGGATTGCCTTCTTCGCTTTCATGGGAGTGGCCAACCTGCTCGTTGCGTTCAATTTTTCGACTGATGACTGGGTCAACTTCAAGCTCTTCGGCGGCATCGGGCTGATGCTGCTCTTCGTGCTCGCGCAGGGGCTGCTGTTGTCGAAGTACATCGAGGAGAAGTGACGATGTTCTACATGATCGTTGGTGAGGACCGTCCCGGCTCGCTGGCCGAACGGCTGGCGGCGCGGCCGGCGCATGTCGAACGGCTGCAGGCGCTGCAGGCCGAAGGTCGCCTGCTGCTGGCCGGCCCCTGCCCGGCGATCGACTCGCCGGACCCGGGGCCGGCCGGCTTTACCGGCAGCCTGATCGTTGCCGAGTTCGCCTCGCTGGAGGCGGCTCGCGCGTGGGCCGACACCGATCCCTATGTCTCCGCCGGCGTGTACGCTGATGTCACCGTCAAGCCATTCAGGAAGGTTCTGCCGACGTGAGCGACGCGGCCAGGGTCGTCGGCGATTCTGCCGACGTCGTCGGGCTCATCCGCCAACGCCTTGCGGCACTGGCGCCGACCCGCCTAGAGCTGATCGACGATTCCGCCCGGCATGCCGGTCACGCCGGCGCCAGGAGCGGCGGCGGGCACTACCGTCTGCTGATCGTCGCCGCAGCCTTTGCCGGGCAAACGCGGTTGCGTCGACACCGCCTCGTGCATGCGGCACTTGGTGAGCTGATGCACGACAGGATTCACGCCCTGAGCGTGCAGGCGTTGAGTCCACAAGAGGCTTCGTCGGCGGCCGAACCGACCGTCTGAATAGATTCACCCTTTACCCCAACCCTCGGAAAACAAGGAAACCCACAAATGCACAAGCTTTCAAAACTGGCCGGCGCGTTGCTGCTCGGCGCTCTCGTCTCGCTGCCGGCCGTTGCCCAGAAAGCTCCCGCCGGTGGGGCGGTGGCAACGGTCAATGGCGTTGCCATTCCACAGAGCATTGCCAATGCCTTCGTCGCCGAGCAGGAAGCACAGGGGGCACCGGATACGCCGGAACTCAAGAACGCCGTCCGCGAAGAACTGATCCGTCGCGAACTGCTGGTCCAGGAAGCGAAGAAGCTGGGCCTCGACAAGAAGCCAGATGTCGCCGCACAGGCCGATCTCGCACGGCAGGCGATCTTCATTCGCGCCTTCGTCCAGGACTATGTCAAGAAGCATCCGATCAGCGACGAGCAGCTCAAGGCCGCCTACGACCGGGTCAAGGGCCAGATGGGCAATACCGAGTACAAGGTGCGCCACATCCTGGTGGAGAAGGAAGACGATGCCAAGCTGATCATCGGCAACCTGAAGAAGGGCGCCAAGTTCGACGAGCTGGCCAAGCAGTCGAAGGATCCGGGGTCACGTGACAAGGGTGGCGACCTCGGATGGAGCAGCACGGCGAGCTACGTGAAGCCCTTTGCCGATGCCGTCGTCGGCCTCGCCAAGGGCAAGTACACCGAGGTGCCGGTGAAGACCGATTTTGGTTACCACGTCATCCTGGTCGAGGACAGTCGTCCGCTGACGCCGCCCACCTTCGACCAGATCAAGCCGCAACTGGCACAGCGACTGCAGCAGGATCAGTTGCAGAAGCTGATCGTCGAACTGCGTGGCAAGGCCAAGATCCAGTAACCGCCGGCCAGACGGGCAGGCACAGGCGCCGGTGGTCGAGGCGCCTTTTTCGTGCGCTGCCGCCTTCTAGCCCAGCCAGCGCCGGGCATTGCGGAACATCCGCAACCACGGCGAGTCGTGCCAGCCGCGCGCCTCCCAGTCCGCCGGATGCCATGACATCTGCACGGTGCGGAAGACGCGCTCGGGGTGCGGCATCATGATCGTGAAGCGGCCATCGGCGGTGGTGAAGCCGGTCGCGCCGCCCGGCGATCCGTTCGGGTTGTACGGATGGACTTCGCTCGGCCGGCCGTGGTGATCGACGTAGCGCATCGCCACCAGCGCCCGCGCCTCGTGTTCGTGCGAGCTGAAAACGGCGCGCCCTTCGCCGTGCGAAACCACCACCGGCAGCCGGCTCCCGGCCATGCCGGCGAAGAAGAGCGATGGCGAGTCCGGCAGCTCGACGAGCGAAAAGCGTGCCTCGAACTGCTCGACGCGGTTGCGCTCGAAGCGCGGCCAGGCCTCCGCGCCGGGAATCATTCCCCGCAGCGCGCTCATCATCTGGCAGCCGTTGCAGACGCCGAGGGCGAAGGTTGCCGGACGCGCGAAGAAGGCGGCGAAGTTGTCGCTTGCGCGCGCGTTGAAGAGGATCGTCCTTGCCCAGCCCTGGCCGGCGCCGAGCACGTCGCCGTAGGAGAAGCCGCCACAGGCGACGACGCCACTGCAGTCGGCGAGGTGCGCGCGGCCGGCGAGAAGGTCGCTCATGTGCACATCGACGGCGGCGAAGCCGGCACGGTCGAAGGCGGCCGCCATCTCGACGTGTCCATTGACGCCCTGCTCGCGCAGGATGGCGACGCGCGGGCGGGCGCCGCCGTTGATGAACGGCGCCGCGACATCGTCGGCCGGATCGAAGCTCAGGCTGAACGAGAGTCCCGGGTCGTCGCCGTCGAGCAGACGGTCGTACTCCTCCTGCGCGCATTCGGGGTTGTCGCGCAGGCGCTGCATGTGGTAGCTGGTCTCCGACCAGGCGCGCTGCAGGTCGACGCGCTTCTCGTCGAGTACCGCGCGTGCGTTGCGGATGATGCGGATGCGGTCCCAGGCGTTCGGGGCACCGATGAACTGGCTGCAGGCGCCGAGCCCGGCGGCGCGCAGGATGCCCATGACGCGGCCGCGCTCGCTGCGGCGAATCTGCACGACGGCGCCGAGTTCCTCGCAGAACAGCGCCCGCAGCAGCAGCTCGAAGGAGCGGCCACGGAGCAGATCGGGGCGCTTCTCGTTGCCGTCCACGTCGTTGCTCAGCGGGTCGTAGCAGAGTCCGTCGGTGTCGAGCGAGACGCCGCAGCGGGCAGCAAACGCCATCTCGCAGACGGTGGCGAAGAGGCCGCCGTCGGAGCGGTCGTGGTAGGCGAGCAGGAGGCGCTCGCCGGCGAGACGACGCACGGCGGCAAAGAAGGCCGGCAGCAGGGCGGCATCGTCGACGTCGGGAGTCTCGGTGCCGGTCGCCGAATGGACCTGCGCCAGAGCCGAACAGCCGACGCGGTTGCGGCCGCGACCGAGGTCGATCAGCAGCAGGTCGGTCTCGCCGGCGTCGAGGACGAGCTGCGGCGTCAGCGTCCGCCGGGAATCGGCGACCGGCGCGAAAGCGGTGACGATCAGCGACAGCGGCGAGACGACCTGCCGCTCGCTGCCGTCGTCGGGGTCGCGCCAGGAGGTGCGCATCGACAGCGAATCCTTGCCGACCGGGATGGCGATGCCGATGCTCTGGCAAAGGTCGGAGACCGCGCGCACGGTGTCGAACAGGCGGGCGTCCTCGCCCGGAAAGCCGGCGGCAGCCATCCAGTTGGCCGACAGCTTGACATCGCCGAGGCTGTCGATGTCGGCGGCGGCGATGTTGGTCAGCGCCTCGCCGACTGCCATGCGGCCCGAGGCGACGGCGTCGATCGTCGCCACCGGCGTCCGCTCGCCGATGGCGAAGGCTTCGCCGAGGTAGCCGTCAAAGGACATCAGGGTCACCGCGACGTCGGCACAGGCGACCTGCCACGGCCCGACCATCTGGTCGCGCGCACTGAGGCCGCCGACGCTGCGGTCGCCGATGCTGATCAGGAAGCTCTTGTCGGCCACCGCCGGCAGCCGCAACACGCGGTATGCCGCCTCGCGGAGATCGAGTTCGCCGACCTGCAGGGGCAGCGGCAATGGCGGCAGGCGGGCGGCGCTGCGCGCCATTCGCGGCGGCTTGCCAAGCAGCGCGGCCATGTCCATGTCCACCGGATCGTTGGCGAAGTGGCTGTCGCTGAGCAGCAGCCGGTTGCCGGCAGTGGTTGCGCCGACGACGGCGAAGGGGCAGCGCTCGCGAGCGCAGATGGCCGAGAACTCGTCGAGCCGGCCGGGCGGGATCGCCAGCACGTAGCGCTCCTGCGCCTCGTTGCACCATATCTCCGCCGGCGACATTCCCGGTTCCTCGATCGGCACCGCGCGCAGCTCGAAGTGCGCCCCGCTGCCGGCACCGTGTGCCAGTTCGGGCAGCGCGTTCGAGATGCCGCCGGCGCCGACATCGTGCAGCGACAGGATCGGGTTGCCGTCGCCGACCGCCGAACCATCGCCCGCCGGCGCTCCCCGTTGCCAGCAGCGATCGATGACCTCCTGCGCCCGCCGCTGCATTTCCGGGTTGCCGCGCTGCACCGAAGCGAAGTCGAGATCCTCGGCGTTGCTGCCGGTGCTCATCGAGCTCGCGGCACCACCCCCGAGACCGATCAGCATTCCCGGGCCACCAAGCTGGACGAGGAGCGTGCCCGGCGGCAGCGTGCCCGCCTTGAACGACTGCTCGGCGGCGATGTTGCCGATGCCGCCGGCGATCATGATCGGCTTGTGGTAGCCGCGCAGCAGCGGTCCGTCAGCACTGCCGGCGAACTGCTCGTAAGTGCGGAAGAATCCGGCCAGGTTCGGACGGCCGAATTCGTTGTTGAACGCTGCGGCACCGATCGGGCCTTCGAGCATGATCGCCAGAGGCGATGCGATGCGTGCCGGGCGGCCGTAGGCAGCGGTCGGGGTTTCCCAGGGCTGCGGCAGATCGGGGATGCCGAGGTTGGAAACCGCGAAGCCGCACAGCCCGGCCTTCGGCTTCGAGCCGCGTCCGGTCGCACCTTCGTCGCGAATCTCGCCGCCGGCGCCGGTCGCCGCGCCCGGAAACGGCGAGATCGCGGTCGGGTGGTTGTGCGTCTCGACCTTGGCGAGAATGTGCATGAGCTGCTCGCGGTAGCCGTAGCGGCCGTCGGCGTCCGGCTGGAAGCGGCGTACCGTCGCTCCCTCGATGACCGATGAGTTGTCGGCATAGGCGACGACGGTGCCTTGCGGGTGCCTGCGGTGCGTTTCCCGGATCATGCCGAACAGCGTCTCCGCGCGCGGCTCGCCGTCGACGGTCCACGAGGCATTGAAGATCTTGTGCCGGCAATGCTCCGAGTTCGCCTGCGCGAACATCATCAGCTCGACGTCGGTCGGATTGCGCTGCGCGCGGCGAAAGAGATCGACGAGGTAATCGACCTCGTCCTCGGACAGCGCCAGCCCGAGCAGGCCGTTCGCCTCGATCAGGGCGGCACGCCCACCGGCGAGCAGGTCGACGCTGCGCAACGGTTGCGGCGCGAAGTGGCGGAACAGTTCGCCAGCCTGCGCGAAGTCGTCGAGCACGGTCTCCAGCATCCGGTCATGGAGCAGGCCGGCGATGACCGACCGCTCGGCGGAGTCCAGGACCTGCCGCCGGCCCGCCAGGCGGAAGGCGATGCCGCGCTCGATGCGCTCGATCCACAGCAGGCCGCTGTTGTGCGCGATATCCGTCGCTTTCGACGACCAGGGCGAGATGGTGCCGATGCGCGGCGTGACCAGCATGAGCTCGCCCTGCGGCTCGTCGTCGGCCGGACGCTCCTCGAGCAGTGCCGCGAGCTGCCGGCGATCGTTTGCCGCGGGTGGTTCGTGGCTGGCAACGAAATGCCAGTGCTCGGCACTGACGATCCGCACTCCCGCGACTGCCAGCGCGAGTCGTTGCTGCAGGCCCTGCAGGCGGAATGACGAGAAGGCGGCGGCGCCGCGGAGATACAGGAGTTTGGCCATGGCGGGCTGTGCTCAGGGGGCAGGCAGGCTGCGTTGCGGGAAGCCGCGATTATAGCTGACCCGCCATGCTTGCTGCGGCGCAGCATGATCTGCCGCCGGCGACCGTGCAGCGGTGGCCAGGCGGCGCCCCGCTGCCGCCATTGCCCGCTGGCGCGCCGGCTGCATTAGAATCCGGCGGACAGCAGCCAGGCGTCGAGCGTACAGCCGCACGCGGCCGCCGTCTTCTCGTGCTCATCTCCCAGCTCCGGAGACCGTGATGAAAACAGGGACCCCCTCGCAACCTCTGTATCGTTCCGAGGCGTTGCGCCGAGTCGAGACGCTGGCTGCCGAGCAGCCGCTGATGCAGCGCGCCGGACTCGCCGCTGCCGAGCTGGCGACCTCGCTCTGCCGCCTGCAGGGGGCGGCGCTGCTGATCCTCGCCGGGCCCGGCAACAACGGCGGCGATGCCTTCGTCGCCGCCCGTCACCTGCGCGAACGCCACTTTGCCGTCAGTCTCGTCTTTGCCGGCGAGGTCGGCCGCCTGCCGCCGGACGCTGCGGCGGCCTGCCGACGATTCGTCGATGACGGCGGCGAGCTGCTCGACAGCATTCCGGTCGGCAAGCGCTGGGCGATGATCATCGACGGTCTCTTCGGCATCGGACTGCAGCGGCCGATCGCCGGTCGCCATGGCGAACTCGTCCTGGCGGCCAACACGCTGGCCGCCCGCGACCGCTGTCCGCTGCTCGCGCTCGACTGTCCGAGCGGCCTCGATGCGGACACCGGCAGGCTCTGCGGCATGGCGATCCGAGCCAGCCACACGATCAGCTTCATTGCCAGCAAGCCGGGGCTGCACACCGGCGACGGTCCGGATCATTGCGGAACGGTCTCGGTGGCGACGCTGGATCTCGATGCCGAACGTCTGGTGAAGCCGACGGCGCGCACGCTGGGGGTTGACCTGCTGGTCGATCGACTGCGGCCGCGCGCGCGCAACACGCACAAGGGCAGCAACGGCAGCGCCGGCATTCTCGGCGGCGCCGCGAGCATGGTCGGTGCCGCCTTTCTCGCCGGGCGAGCCGCGCTGCGGCTGGGCAGCGGCCGTGTCTACCTTGGCCTGCTCGACGGTCAGGCGCCGGCGATCGACCCGCTGCAGCCCGAACTGATGCTGCGGCAGGCGGATGCACTGCTGGCGGCACCGCTGACGGCGCTCGCCTGCGGGCCGGGGATGGGCAGTGGCGACGAGGCCCACGAGTGGTTGCGGCGCGCCTGTTCGTTGCCGCTGCCGCTGTTGCTCGATGCCGACGCGCTGAACCTGCTCGCCGCCGAGCCGAGCCTGCGGGAGGAGGTACTGGCGCGTGCCGCGCCAACGCTGCTCAGCCCACATCCGACCGAGGCGGCTCGCCTGCTCGACCGCGATACCGCCACCGTGCAGGCCGATCGGCCGCGTGCCGCCCTCGAACTCGCCGCGCGCTACCGCGCCGTGACGGTCCTGAAGGGCTGTGGCAGCATCGTCGCCGAGCCGGGCGGCGAGTGGTTCGTCAATACCAGCGGCAACCCCGGTCTGGCGACTGCCGGCACCGGCGATGTGCTCAGCGGCTTCATCGTCGCACTGCTGGCACAGGGGTGGCCGGCGCTCGAGGCCATGCTGGCGGCGGTGCACCTGCACGGCATCGCGGCCGACGAGCGAGTTGCCGCAGGCTGTGGGCCGGTCGGCCTGAGCGCCGGCGAGCTCATCGACAGCGCACGCGCCACTTTCAACCGCTGGGTCACGCGTGGTCGATGACCGCGGCAGCGAGCGATTGACGGTTGCCGGCGTTCTCTTCTGCCTGCTGGCGCTGTTCCTGTTTTCCGCCCTCGACGCGACGGCGAAGTACCTGAGCGCCTTCCTCGCCGTGCCGCTGCTGGTCTGGGCGCGCTATCTGGTGCAGTTGCTGCTCATGCTGCTGGGCGTCGCGCCGCGTCTCGGGCGCAGCATCGTGCTCACCCGTCGGCCGGGGTTGATGGCGCTGCGCGGCGTCACCCTGGCGGGTGTGACGCTGCTTGGCCAGATGGCGTTGACGACGCTGCCGCTTGCCGAGACGACGGCGCTGGTCTTCGTTGCGCCGCTGCTGGTGGCCCTGCTCGCCGGTCCGCTGCTGCACGAACGGGTCCGGCTGCGTACCTGGCTGGCAACCGTCGCCGGTTTTTGCGGCGTGCTGCTGATCGCGCGGCCGGATGGCAGCCTGAGCGCGGGCGGGGTCGCCTGTGCGCTGGGCGCGGCGCTCTTCTATGCCGCCTACCAGATCCTGACGCGCAAGCTGGTTGCCAGCGAACCGCCGCTGCGCCTGCTCTTCCACACGGCGCTGTTTGGCACGCTGGCGCTGCTGCCGATGTTGCCCTTCCATTGGGACGGGCGGTTGCCGACCATCGGCCAAGGGCTGCTGATCGTCTCGCTCGGTGTCTACGGCGGGGTCGGGCATTTCCTGCTGATTCGCGCCTTCCAGCAGGCGCCGGCGTCGCTGCTTTCGCCGCTGCTCTACGTGCAACTGGTCTGGGCCACCCTGCTTGGCTGGCTGGTTTTCGCGCAGTTGCCGGATGCGATGACGACGACCGGCATGCTGATCATCGGCGCTGCCGGGCTCAGCCTGGCGGTCGGTGGGCGCCCCGGCAGCCTCCCGGGCTAGTCGGGATCGAGTTCGCGCAACTCGACGGTCGCCAGCAGCGCCTCGACCTGTG
Source organism: Candidatus Accumulibacter similis (assembly GCA_013347225.1). Classification (NCBI taxonomy): domain Bacteria; kingdom Pseudomonadati; phylum Pseudomonadota; class Betaproteobacteria; genus Candidatus Accumulibacter; species Candidatus Accumulibacter similis. The sequence continues at coordinate 1,181,959 of CP054595.1, forward strand.
GTTGCGGCGGCAGGCCGCTGCCGATCATGCCCACCCTGGCGCTGGCGGCGGCGATGGCGAGGCGGGCGCTGTTCGGCAGTGGCCAGCCGCGCATGCAGCCGGCGATGTGGCCGGCCAGCAGTGCGTCGCCGGCGCCGACCGTGCTGCGGACGATCGTCGGTGGCGGGATCGCCCGCAGGCAGCGATCGGCGGTGACGAACAGTGCGCCTCGTTCGCCCAGCGAAACCACGACGCGCTCGATGCCAGCGGCGACGAGTCGTCTGGCGGCGGTTGCCGCCGCGGCGTCGGATAGCGGTTCGCCGACCAGTTCCTCGAGTTCGGCGAGATTCGGCTTGATCAGCCAGGGCCTGGCGTTGACCCCATGGCGCAGGGCACCACCGCTGCTGTCGAGAGCGACCCGTTTGCCGGCTGCCTGCAGCCGACCGATGAGGTCAGCGTAGTAGGTGGTGGGGATGCCGGCCGGCAGACTGCCGGCGAGGACGAAGCAGCTGCACTCGGCCAGCAGCGCATCGACCGCCCGTTCGACATGGGCCAGGTATTCGTTGCCTGGGAAGCTGCCGGGAAAATTGATCTCGGTCAGCTGCGGCATGTCGCCGCTGACGATCTTGATGTTGCTCCGGGTGCGACCCGGGAAGCGCACACAGGCGTCACGGATTCCCTTGCTGGCGAACAGGCGTTCAAAGACGCCGGCATTGTCGCTGCCGAGCAGGCCGGTGACGGTGACGGCGACACCGAGATCGGCCAGGCAGGCGGCGACATTGACCGCCTTGCCGCCAGCGTGCATCTCCTCCCGGTTCACGCGGTTGAGCCGTCCGGCGGCGAAATCGGCGATGCCGATGCCGTGATCGATGGCCGGATTCAGGCTGACGGTGGTGACGGCGAAGGGGGAAGTCATGGCCGATGCACGTGTTTCGCCGGACCCTTGCCGGCGAGGCTCCGGTCATCGCGGACGCGATTGGCGGCGTTCATGCTGCCGGCCGCGGCGGGCTGAGATGAAGGTCGGCGGCGAAACCGTGTTCGACCGCCGGCAGTTGCAGGCTGCCACCGTGCGCCCGCGCAACCAGCTCGACCAGCAGCAGGCCGAGACCGCCGCCGCTCGCGTCGACCCGTCCGATGAGGGCGGTCTGCAGGCCTTCCCGCTGTTCCGGGCTGACGCCGGTGCCGTTGTCGTGCACGCGCAGGACGTTGCTGTCCGGCAGCGACAGGCGGACGCGCGTGGCGCCGTGGCGCAGTGAATTGTCGAACAGGTTCAGCAACGCGGCGGCGAGCAGATCGGCATCGGCGGTCAGCCGCAGCCGCTCCGGAAGCTCGACTGTCAGACCCTCGACCGCCAGGCGCGGGATCATCTCGGCGACGTCAAGCTCCTGCGGGTGAACCGCGGCCGAACTGCGGAACAGTGTCAACAGGGCGCTGACGACACGGTGCAGCCGGCGTGCAGCAGCGCGCACGCGCTGCAGGCGCGGCTGCAGGTGCGCTGGGGATTCGCGCAGGGCGACGGCGAGCTGTGCGTCGATGCCGGCCAGCGGGGTGCGCAGCGAGTGTGCGGCATGGCCGGTGAAGGCGCGCTCACGCGCCAGACGGACTGCCAGCCGCTGCGTCAGCTCGTCGATGGCGGCATGCACCGGTTGCAGTTCGCTGCGCTCGGCAGCGCCGAGCACGGCTCCGGTGTCCTCCGGATTGCGTCCGCTCAGGTGTCGCGCCAGGCGCTGCAGCGGCAGCAGTTCGTGGCGAATCTGCGCCTGCAGCCAGACCTGCGCCAGGAGGGCGATCGCCAGCGTTGCCAGCGCTGCGCTCAGGGCCGTTTCGGCCAGAGCCTCCTGGCGCTCGGCGTGCGTCTGCGCGACATAGAGCCAGCGCCCGCCGTCGGCGAGGGGAATGCCGAAGACGCGCCATTCCTCGCTGTCGCTGAAACCGCCGGACGGAACACGGCGCAGCGGTGCAGCGGGTGCGAGTGCCGAGGCGGCGACCATTCTTGCTTCGCCCGCCGCCAGGTGGTCGACCACCTGCCAGGCAAAGCGCCCGCTGCCGTTCGGGGCCGGCGTCGCGCTGGCGGCTGCCGGCGCGACCGCGAGCGGCAGCGACAGAGGGCCGCGCAAACCCTCGGCTGCCGCCTGCAGCGTGTCGTCGAGCAGTTCGTCCACCTCGTCGTGTACGGTCAACCAGACGGCAGCGGCGACGGCGATGATCCACAGCAGCGACGAGACGAGCAGTACGCCAGTCAACCGGGTGCGGATCGAGGGTGGCGTCAGGGGCTTCATTGGCCGCCGCCGAGGCGATAACCGATGCCACGAACGGTTTCGACCACCGCTCGGCCCAGCTTGCGCCGCAGGGCGGCGACATGAACCTCGACGGCGTTGCTCGCCCATTCGGCGTCGAAGCCGAGCACCAGTCTCTCGAGGTCCGCCTTGGCGACGATGCGGCCGGGGCGCAGAAGCAGCGCTTCGAGAATGGCCCACTCGCGGCTGGTGAGCTCGACGCGCTGCCCGGTCAGCCAGACCGTACGCGCGGCGAGATCGACCTCGACCTCGCCGATCAGCCGCCGCGCATCGGCGCTGCCGGCGATTCGCCGGCTCACCGCGCGCAGGCGGGCTACCAGCTCCTCGGGTGCGAAGGGCTTGACCAGATAGTCGTCGGCGCCGCTGTCGAGGCCACGGATGCGGTCGCCGAGGAGGTCGCGCGCCGTCAGCATCAGTGCCGGGGTGGCGTCGCCGCGGCGTCGGCGGCCGCGCAGCCAGTCGAGACCGGAACCGTCGGGCAGCTGCCAGTCCACCAGCAGGGCATCGTAGGGTTCGCCCTCGTGGACGGCGACCTGCCGCAGCGTCCGGCACCAGTCGACACGGTGTCCATCGGCTGTCAGGAAGTCCCGCAGGCCGTCGCCGAGGATGTCGTCGTCTTCGATCAGCAGCAGTCGCATCGACTTTCTCCGGAGTCTGGCCAATGCCGCCAGTAAGGCGATTGTACCGGAGGCGGCGGAGTCACGGCCGCTGGGCCGGAGTGACAGCGGCGCGCGCTTAAGCACCTCTTCAGGAGTGGCGCGCAGCATCGCCGCCATGTCCAGTCCTCGTACCCCTCTCGTGCCGTCGCGGCGCGGCCAGGCGCCCGCCGGCGGCGATCCTTTCGTGATTCCAGCGACGGTCGAACAGTTGCTGCTCGTCGCGAGCGTCTTCTGGGTGCTGACGGCGAACCGGCCCTTTTTCGCCGCCGTCCTCGGCGGGCACTCGCTGACGGAGGTCGGCACCTGGGGTCTGCTGCTGGCCACCGGTGTTCTGCTGGTCGCGATGCACTTTGCCGTGCTGGCGCTCTTGGCGACGCGGCTGACGGTCAAGCCGCTGCTGGCGCTGCTGATCGTCACCACCGTCATCGCCTCGCACTTCATGTCGGCCTACGGCGTCTTCCTCGATCCGTCGATGCTGCGCAACGTTCTGCGGACGGACGTGCTGGAAGCGCGCGAACTGCTGTCGCCGGCGGTGGCCGTGCAGTTGTCGCTCTACGCGCTGCTGCCGCTGCTGCTGCTCTGGCGCGCCCGCATCGTCGTGCGCCCACCGCTGCGCGCCTGCGGCGTTCGCCTGCTGGCGTTGCTGCTGGCGACAGTGGCCATGGCCGGATCGCTGGCAGTGGTCTACAAGCCGTTCTCGTCGCTGCTGCGCAACCACAAGGAGGTGCGCTACCTGATCACGCCGGCGAACTATGTCTGGTCGCTTGCCAGTGTCGCGGCGACCGATGCCCGCGGTGCTGCGCGGCCGCGCCAAGCGATCGGACTGGACGCCGCCGCCGGATCGGGTCGGGGAAAAGGCGACCGGCCGCGCTTCGTCGTCGTTGTCGTCGGCGAAACCGCGCGTGCGGCCAACTGGGGTCTCAACGGCTACACGCGGCAGACGACGCCCGAACTCGCCCGGCTCGACGTGATCAACTTCAGCCGGGTGGCGAGCTGCGGCACCAACACCGAGGTATCGCTGCCGTGCATGTTCGCGCCGGTCGGCCGGCGCAACTACGACGCCGAGCGGATCAATGGCAGCGAGTCGTTGCTGCACGTCCTGGCGCGGGCCGGCGTCAGCGTGCAGTGGCGCGACAACCAGTCCGGCTGCAAGGGCGTCTGTGACGGCCTGCCGAGCGAAACCGTCGCGACCATCAACCCGCCCGGCTTCTGCGATGGTGGGCGCTGCCTCGATGGCGGCCTGCTGCATGGTCTCGACGAGCGACTGCGGCGTGCGCACGGGAGCAACCTGATCGTCCTGCACCAACTCGGCAATCACGGACCGTCATACTTTCGCCGCCACCCGCCGGCCTTTGCCCGCTTCCAGCCGGAATGCACGAATGACGACCTGAGTCAGTGTTCACCCGCGGAGATCGTCAACGCCTACGACAACGCGCTGCTGTACACCGACCACGTTCTCGCGAGCCTCATCGCCACCTTGCAGGCACGCGCCGGCGACGTCGATTCGGCGCTGATCTACGTTTCCGACCATGGCGAATCGCTCGGCGAGAGCGGGCTCTATCTGCACGGCGTTCCCTACGCCATCGCTCCCGCCGTGCAGAAGGAAGTGCCGATGCTGATGTGGATCTCCGACGGATTCCGCCGCAGCGCCGCGATCGATTCCACCTGCCTGCAGCGGCGGGCTGCCGCACCGGCGAGCCACGACCATCTGTTCCACACGCTGCTTGCCTTGCTCGACGTGCGGACGGCACTCTACGAGGCGGACTGGGATCTGCTGCACGGCTGCGCGAGTCCGCAGCGCGCCGCGAGCTGATCGCCGGCGGGGGTGCATGCCGTCTTCGCGGTCGCCGCCGGCGGCCGCGGGCTGCCGTTCAGATGCCGGTGAACAGCGCCGCTGCTGCCTGCTGGCCGAGTTCGAAGTAGCGTTTCTGCGCGCTGCTGTCCTTGAGCGAGATCGTCATGCTCTCGAGATCCTTTGGCCGCAGCAGGTGCAGCGGCTTGGCATGGTAACGCCGGCCGTCGATCTCGGCACTCTGCCTGCCCATGGCCTCGAGCATGCGGTTGATCAGCTGCGCGTGCGCGAAGACGCGGGTGTTGGGCAGAGTCAGCTGCATGTCGCTGACCAGCAGGTGGGTGTCGATGCTGTTGAACGGCAGGTTGAAGGAACTCGACCGGTAGAGCTTGTCGAGCTCCCGGTGATAGTCGTAGTCGGTGAAGTCGATGGCAATGATCTCGTCGACCTCGTCGTCCTCGAAGAGGGTGCGCAAGGGGGTATTGTCGAGATAGCCGCCTTCGATGTAGTAATCGCCATCGATGCTGATGGCCTGGAAGTAGGGGATCGTCGTGATGCCGGCGAGGAAGGCGTCCATGAAGCGGTCGATGCTGGCGTCGTCCACGCTGGCGAGGATCTCGTTGATCCTGAAGACGTGTCCCTGCCGGCGGCTCAGGTTGGTTGCCCGAATGTCCCAGCGCAGCGTGTCGAGATGCCTTGCCAGCAACTCGCGGCGTTGCGGGTCGTCGAGCAGCAGCGACTTGCGGCAGCTTGCCTTGTTGACGCTGAACAGGTGCGTGCCGGTCGGCAGCCACTGCGGCCGCAGGCCGAGGAAGTTGCCGAGGATGTGAAAGATGTCGCCGATGCCGAGCCTGAGGGTGCGCGTCAGTACCGGCGGCAGTTCTTCGTTGTCCCAGTCCCAGAGCAGGTAGTCGACGACGATGTTGTTGCCCGAGCTGGTCGAGGCAATGTGCACCACGGGTACGCCGTGTTTCCTCATCCAGACCAGCACGCCCTCGCTGTAGAAGCTCCGATAGCCGCCGCCCGAGGCGACGAAGCCGTATCTGGTCATCGAGTTCTCCTCTCCCGCCACGAAAGACCGGCTGCCGCGGGCAGCCACTGGCGCAGTGTGGCACAATTCTGAGCCATCTGCCGGCTGCGCTGCGGGTCGACGTGGCGCGCTGCCGGGTCGTCCGGCTGAGCCAATTTCTGGCGGCCCACGAACTGTTCCCGGAGGAGGTGACTGATGGACGGACTGCAGGTGCTTGCGGGTTTTCGCGCGAAATTCCGTGTCGATGAACTGCTGGTGGCGCGCAACGAGGCGTGGTCGTGGTCGGTGCGGCCGGGGCAGGTGACCCTCGGCGCCGGAATCGTGTCACTGAACCGCCACGCAGCGCGTTTCTCGGCGGTGACGGCGGCTGAAATGGCCGCCCTAACCGAGATCGTCGGCTCGCTGGAGCACGCCCTGCACGGTGCGTTCGACTATCGGGCGATCAACTACCTGATGCTGATGATGGTCGACCATCACGTGCACTTTCACGTCATTCCGCGTTACGACGGCGGACGCCGCTTCGCCGGTCTGGATTGGTTCGACCGCGGCTGGCCGGCGCCGCCGCTGCTCGCCGACGCGCAGCATGCCGATCGGGCGGAGCTGCCGGCGCTGCTGCGGCAGGAACTGCAGGCGGCACTGCCGCCAGCGGACGCTGCCGCAGCCGGCTGAGTGGCTGGCCCGACGGCCCCGTCAGCGATCGTTGCGCCAGTCGTGCAGCGTTTCCTTGCGCGGCAGCGGCGGCTCCCTGCCGGGGTCCCTGCCGCGCAGCAGCGGCATTGCGGCCGCCAGGACGAAAACGACGCAGATGCCGAGGACGATCCACAAGGTGCTCATTCATTCCCTCCATTGGCGCTGCCTGCGGCGCGGCGGTCGCCGTTCCGGGCAGGGCGCGCGCACGGCCAGTGCACGCCGCCCGACGGGCCGCCCCGGCGTTGTCCACGGCAGCGCTTCGCCGGGGCCGGCGAGATGGCTGCGGCAGCGGCGGGGGGGCGAAGCATCGTTCCGAGAGCCGATTAGAACCCAGCGCGCGCCGGCTGGCAAGCTGCTGCGTGCGGGCGACACGGGCAGTCCGCGGCGCAGGGCGGGGCAAGCCGCCGGTACGCGGGTGCGGACCGACCGCAGCGACCGCGAACGACCGAAGCGGCCGCCTGGTCATCGGCAGCGGCTGCCCGTGGGCGAGCGTCGATGATCCCGCTGTATGGTGCCCTGGCGATCCTCAGTGCCGCCATGGCCACCTTCATCGCGCTCAATCACCCGCTGTGGCCGGCGTTGCTGGCAGTTGCGCTGGTCGTCTGGAGTGTTGCCGTCTGCCTGCGCCCGCTTCTTTGGCTGGCCGTTCTGCCTGCCTGCCTGCCGCTGGCGGGGTTCTCGCCGTGGACCGGCTGGATCGGCGTCGAAGAGTTCGACCTGCTCTGCCTCGGGGCTGCCGCCGGTTCGCTGAGCCGACTCGTTCTGCAGCGGATGTTGCCGGCCCGTTGGCTGCCGGCTGCCGGCACTGGCGCGGACGGACGTGGCGACGATCGGCCGGCAACGGGTGCGGCACGGGTCGCGACCGATCCGCGGCGGCGACTGCCGGGGAGCCGCGACAGCTGCCGGCGACAGCGGCTGGCGCTGATCGGCCTCGCCCTGCTCATGGCATCCTGCCTCTTCGCCGCCTGGCGCGGCCTGCTCGCGGCCGGCGGTCCGCCACTGGACTGGTTCGACGGTTATGAAGAGCCTCTGAACAGCCTGCGGGTGGCGAAGAGCTTCCTGCTCTCGTTGCTCTTGCTGCCGTCGTTGCGCTGCCTGTTGCACGGCGAGCCGCGGCGCAGCGCGGGCTGCCTCGCCGGCGGCATCGTCGCCGGGCTGGCGGTTGTGGTTCTGGCGGCGCTCGCGGAGCGTCTCGCGCATCCCGGCCTGCTCGATTTCACCACCGCCTACCGCACGACCGCCCTGTTCTGGGAGATGCACGTCGGTGGCGCGGCGCTCGACGCGTTCCTGGCGCTGACCCTGCCGTTCGCCGTCCGCCCGGTGCTGCGCGCCGCGGCGCCCGGCAACTGGCTGGCCGCTGCGCTGCTGGCGGTGCTCGCGTGCTACGCGTGCCTGACCACCTTTTCGCGGGCCCTCTATCTCGGCACGGCGGTGGCCGTGGTCGTCCTCGCCTGCCGTCTGCCACGGCAGGCAGCGCAGCAGTGCCGGCCGCAGCCGCTCTGGCGAACACGGGCCAACCGCGTGCTGGTGGCGATCCTGGCTGGCGAGGTGCTGCTGGTCGCCGCCTTCGGCGAGTTCATGGGCAGCCGGCTGGCCGGCGGCGAGCGCGACCTCGTCGGGCGGCTGACGCACTGGCAGGAGAGCCTGGGTCTCCTGCAGGGGGGCAGTGACATGGTCTTCGGCAGGGGCCTCGGAAGGTATCCCGCCGACTACTCGGCGCAGGTCGCCGGGCGCGAGATGCCCGGCCGACTGCGGCTGATCGACGATGCGACAGGTCGCCACCTGAGCCTTTCCGGGACCAGATGGCGGGCGCCGCAGCGAGGTCGCTGGGAACTGCTGCAACGCGTGCCGGCACCGCTCGCCGCGCCGTACGCGCTCAGCCTGGCTGCGCGCTCCGCGCAGCCGGCGGTACTGGTCGCCAGCGTCTGCCGGCAGCACCTGCTCTACCCGGCCGCCTGTGTCGAGTCCGCGGTCTTGATTCCCGGTGGCGCTGGGGACTGGCGACGCATCGAGCTTAGGCTGCACCCCGGCGCCAGAGTGCCGGCGTCCAGGCTCTTGCCGGCCGCAGGCTTCTTCTCGCTGCGCCTGCTTGGCCAGTCCGAGTTCGTCGAGCTCGACGAACTCAGACTGATCGATGATGGTGGCCGCCAGTTGCTGGCCAACGGTGATTTCTCGCAGGGCCTGGCGCGCTGGTTCTTCGCCGCTCGTCACTACTTCCTGCCCTGGCATGTCGACAGCCTCTACCTGGAGATGCTCCTCGACCAGGGCGCGCTCGGACTTGGCCTGCTGCTGGCGCTGCTGGCGCTGGCGATCATCAATCTGTCGCGGGTTCCGCAGCGCGAGCACGAACTGGCGCCCTATCTGCTGGCTGGCCTGCTCGCCTGCATGACCGCCGGCCTGTTCGTCAGCGTGCTCGACATGCCGCGCGTTGCCTTCCTCTTTTACCTGTTGCTCTGTTGCTCGCTGTTCATCGACCACTGCCCGGGCGGGGTCGTGCCGTCGGCGGCAAGTTCCGGCGAAGTGCCGGATTCGCCCCGCAGTGTATAATCAGCTTGTCAAGCAACTGAGCAATATCAATAACTTGCAATTTTATCATATGATTATGTTGATCGTTCAAGGTGGTTTCTCGATGGTCGCCCAGCCTGGTGGCGGCCGTTTGCTGCGCGATTCTCCTGTGCCTGTGCATTAGGTCACGGTCACCCATCCGCCGCGCTGATAGCCTTCGTGTCATGCGTTTCGCCGAGCCCTCCCGATGAAGCAGCGGGACGGCTCAGCAGAATTCGTTTCTCAACGACACGCGCGGGGCGTTGTTCATGCTTGCAGGGGGTCTATCGTGATCAAGGTGTTCAATCATTGGTTTCATCGGAAGACTGTCGCCCAGGTTGCCGTCGACCTGATGTTCCCGGTCGTGTGCGTGATTCTCGCTGCCGTCTGGCTTGGCGGTGGGGCGCATCTGGAACTCGACAGGATCGCCTTCTACGCGATCATCTTCGCCCTGACGATGATCGTCCTGAATTCCTGGCTGGGCATGTATCAGCGCGTTCACACCCGGACGTTGGCGGAAACCCGCGCCCGCGCCGTACTCTCGCTGTACCTGGCGATTCCGCTGGCCTATGTCGTCTTCTCGTTGCTGGCGATCTCCGAGGTGGACCGCGGCTTCATGCTCCTGTCCGGGCTGGCGGCACTGTTTGCGACCCTGGTGCGGCGCGTCCATGGTGCGCACAGCATGCCGGGGTCGTTGCTGCGTCACCGTGTGCTGGTCTTCGGTGCCGGCGAGGAAGCCGAGAACGTCGGTCGTGTGCTCTCGAAGTCCGATCCCGACATCCAGATCGTCGGCTTCTATCCGTGCTCGAGCGATTCCGAGGTGGTCGTGCCGTCACAGGTCGTGCTGTCGCAGGCGATGTCGCTTTCGGATACGGCGCATTCGCTGAAGGTTGATGAGATCATCGTCGCCGTTCGCGAGCGCCGGGGTGGTGCGCTGCCCCTGCGCGAACTGCTCGACTGCAAGCTGTCCGGCGTCAAGGTGCTTGATCTGGCCAGCTACTTCGAGCGTGCGCTGGGGCAGCTGCGCCTGGATTCGCTGCGCGTCGGCTGGATGATCTTCGGTGAGGGTTTCCGGCAGACCTGGCGGCGGACGTTCTTCAAGCGCGCCTTCGACATCGTGGTCGCACTGCTGCTGCTGCTGCTGGCGCTGCCGGTGATGCTGCTGACGGCGATTCTGATCGCCTTCGAGGACGGGCTGCCGGTGTTCTATCGCCAGGAGCGGGTTGGCCTCGATGGCCGCCTGTTCGACGTGATCAAGTTCCGCAGCATGCGCAGCGACGCCGAGAGCGACGGCAAGCCGCGCTGGGCCGCCACCGACGACGACCGGGTGACGCGGGTTGGCCGCATCATCCGCAAGCTGCGCATCGACGAGTTGCCACAACTCTACAATGTGCTCGCCGGTGACATGAGCATGGTCGGACCGCGTCCCGAACGCCCCTTCTTTGTCGACCAACTGACGCGTGACATCCCGTTCTACGCCGTGCGCCACAGTGTCAAGCCCGGTCTCACCGGCTGGGCACAGGTCAGCTACCAGTACGGGTCGACGATCGAGGATTCGGTCCAGAAGCTGCAGTACGATCTCTACTACGTCAAGAATCACACCCTCTTCCTTGATATAGTGATCCTTTTCCATACCGTCGGAGTTGTCCTGACCGGCAAGGGTGCCCGGTGACCGGGCAACTGCGGCTCAGGTTGCTGCTTTCGACTGACGAGGACTGCGGGCGCTGATGGACAGCAAGATGGCGATGATTTCGGCGTGGAGCTATGGCCTGGCGGGCGTTCTGGCGGCGCTGCTGACGCTTTACCTGGCGTCCGGCCGGCGAAGCAGCAGTCGCAGTGGCTCGATGTTCCTGGCGGTGGCTCTGTGCACGGTGTGGGGGATGTTTGGCCTGGCCTTTGCGCTCACCGGTCAGGGCATCTTTCTCGCCGGCAGCCTGCTGGCCGACGCGCTGCGTTTCGGCGGCTGGTATCTCTTCCTGATCATCCTGATGCGCCCGGAGTCTCCTGCCGAAGGTGCGCCGGCAACGGCTGGCATCGGCTGGCTGAGTGCGATTGCCGTGCTGCTGGTGGTGTGCGGCTTCGTCGCCCAGGCGATGGCCGTCTTCGGCGTCGACCTCTTTGGCTCGTCGGCACGGCTGGCGCTGTTTGCCTCGCTGGCGATGACCGTCTTCGGGCTGGTTCTCGTCGAGCGTCTCTTTCGCAACGTATCGCCGGATTTCCGCTGGAGCATCAAGCCGCTGTGTCTTGGCTTGGGGGGCATCTTCCTGTTTGACCTCTACGTCTACTCCGACGCCTTGCTGTTCAACCGAATCGACGCCGACGCCTTCAGCATTCGCGGTTTCGCGCATGCGCTCGCGCTGCCGCTGGTGGCCCTGTCGGCAATCCGCAGCCACGACTGGAAGCGGCGACTGGTGATGTCACAGCGTGCGGTGCTGCAGTCGGCGACCCTGCTGATCGTCGGCACCTACCTGCTCTTCATGGCGGCCGCCGGCTATTACGTGCGCTTTTTCGGTGGCGAGTGGGGGCGTGCCCTGCAACTGGCGCTGCTGTTCGCCGCCCTGCTGGTGCTCGCGGTGCTGACCTTCTCCGGATCGATGCGGGCGCGTCTGCGGGTTCAGGTGGGCAAGCATTTCTTCAGCTATCGCTACGATTACCGCGAGGAGTGGTTGCGCTTCACCGCCACCCTGTCCGCGCAGGGCGGCTTCACGGGTCTTGGCCGACACGTGGTGCGCGGCCTGGCCGACATGGTCGAGAGTCCGAGCGGCGCTCTCTGGCTGAAGGATCCTTCCGGCCGCTTCTTTGCCCAGGCGGCATTCTGGAACATGCCTGCGTCGCCGGCCACCGAGGACGCCGACAGCCCGCTCTGCCGCTTCCTGCTCGACAGTGGCTGGGTGATCAACCTCGAAGAGTACCGCTCGCTGCCCCGCCGCTATGACGGGCTGGTGGTGCCGTTGTGGCTGGTCGAGGTGCCGAACGCCTGGCTGGTGGTGCCGCTGACCACCGGCAGCGAGTTGATCGCCTTCGTCGTGCTGGCGACGGCGCGCACGCGGATCGACGTCAATTGGGAGGTCAACGACCTGCTCAAGACGGCGGCCCGGCAGGCTGGAGCCTTCCTCGGTCAGATGCAGGCCAGCGAGGCGCTGCTCGAAGTGCGCAAGTTCGATTCCTTCAACCGGATGTCGGCTTTCGTCGTCCATGATCTGAAGAACATCATCGCCCAACTCTCGCTGATGCTGAAGAATGCCGAGCGCCACCGTGACAACCCGGAGTTCCAGAAGGACATGCTGATGACCGTCGAGCACTCCGTCGAGCGCATGCGGCAGCTGATGATGCAGTTGCGGCAGGAGACGACGCCGCTCGACGGGCCGCGCGGCATCGATCTGGCGGATGTGCTGCGGCGCATCCAGACGGCCAAGTCGGGGCAGGGGCGCGAGGTCGAGCTGACGATCGAGGAAAAGTTGCTGGCACGCGGTCACGAGGACAGAATCGAGCGTGTCATCGGCCATCTCGTGCAGAACGCGCTCGACGCCACCGAAAAGGGCGGTCGCGTCTGGGTGCGGCTCGCCCGCCAGGGCACCCAGGCCCTCGTCGAGGTCGGCGATACCGGACACGGGATGAGTCCCGAGTTCGTCCGTGAGCGGTTGTTCAAGCCCTTCCAGACGACGAAGCCGACGGGAATGGGAATCGGTGCTTACGAGAGCTTCCAGTATGTCCATGAACTGGGTGGCAGGGTCTCGGTCGACAGCGCGGTCGACGTCGGCACGCAGGTCGACCTCCTGCTGCCGCTGTTCGAAGGGGGCAAGGCGCTGCAGTCGGAAGAATTATCGGGGAAACAGGAATGAGCGCTGCAAAAATGCCACACCTGCTGATCGTCGAGGATGACCGCGCTCTGCAGAAGCAGATTCGCTGGGCCTTCGATCAGTACGAGACGCTGGCCGCCGACGACCGCGAGACGGCGATGCAACTGATGCGCCGTTACCAGCCGGCAGTGGTCACCATGGATCTCGGCCTGCCGCCCGACCCGGACTCGGTGTCGGAGGGCTTCAAGCTGCTTGAGGAGATCCTCAGCCTGGCGCCCGACACCAAGGTCATCGTGCTGACCGGCCAGAACGACCGCGCGAACGCCCTGCGCGCGATCGCCCTCGGTGCCTATGATTTCTTCGCCAAGCCGTTCGAGGTCGACTTGCTTGGCCTGACGATCCAGCGGGCCTACCGGCTGCACGAACTGCAGAAGGAGAACGAGCGGCTGCAGGCGATGCAGCAGCCGGACGCGATGGCGGGCATGATCACCCGCGACCCGGATCTGCTGCGCGTCTGCCGGACGATCGAGCGCGTTGGCGTCACCGACGCGACCGTCCTGCTGCTCGGTGAAAGCGGTACCGGCAAGGAGCTGCTCGCGCGCGGGCTGCACGAATCATCGCCCAGGCGTCGCGAGCGATTCGTTGCCATCAACTGTGCGGCGATCCCCGACAACCTGCTGGAGAGCGAACTCTTCGGCTACGAGAAGGGCGCCTTCACCGGTGCCGGGAAGACGACGCCGGGCAAGATCGAGACCGCCAACAACGGCACGCTGATGCTCGACGAGATCGGCGATCTGCCGCACAACCTGCAGGCGAAGCTGCTGCGATTCCTGCAGGAGCGGGTGATCGAACGGATCGGCGGACGCAACGAGATCCCGGTCAATGTACGGATCGTCTGCGCCACGCATCAGAATCTGCCGCAGCTCATCAGCGAGGGTCGTTTCCGCGAGGATCTCTATTATCGGCTGGCGGAAATCGTCGTGAACATACCGCCGCTGCGTGCCCGCACCGGCGATGCCTCGCTGCTGGCGCATGCCTTCGTGCGGCGCTTCGCTGCCGAGAACGGTCGCGGCGCCATGAGCCTGCGTGAGGATGCCCTGCGTGCGATCGAGGCACACGCCTGGCCGGGGAACGTGCGCGAACTCGAGAACTGCATCAAGCGAGCGGTGATCATGGCAGACGGCCATCAGATCACTGCCGCCGACATCGGCGTCCTGAGCGGGGTGCAGGCCGAGGAGATGGTGCTCGACCTGCGCAACGCGCGCGATGAGGCGGAGAAACGCGTGACCATCGCCGCTCTCGCGCGTGCCGACGGCAATGTCGTCAAGGCCGCCGAACTCCTCGGTGTCAGCCGTCCGACGCTGTACGATATGATGCACCGGTTCGGACTCAAGTAGCGTCGCCAACACGACCTTTTTTCTTACTGGCAAGCTTTTCGACTCAGGGGGACTTTGATGATTACTCGTAACTCCGTGGATGCACTGCGCAAGGCGACCGCCTCGGCCCTGCTGGCTGCCCTGCTCCTGGTCGGCTGCGGCGGTGGCGAGAAGCCGGCGGATCTCGTGAACCAGGCGAAGGAAGCGCTGCAGAAGAATGACCACAAGACGGCGGTGATCCACCTCAAGAATGCCCTGCAGCAGGATCAGCAGCTTGCCGAAGCCCGTTTCCTGCTGGCCAAGGCGCTGCTCGCGGGCGGCGATCCGGCGGGTGCCGAGGTCGAGTTGCAGAAGGCGCGGGAGCTCAACTATTCGGCCGAATACATTACCCCCATGCTTGCCCGCACGCTGCTGATGATGGGCAAGGCGGACAAGGTGATCAACGACCTGGCGAGCGCCCCGCTCACCACGGCCGAAGCGAGGGCCGACCTGCAGACCTCGATCGGCCAGGCGTACCTGCTGCAGGACAAGCCGCGGCAGGCGGAAGCAGCCTATGCAGCGGCGCTGGCTGCGCAGCCGGGCTTCGCGCCGGCACTGATCGGCGAGGCGAGGTTGAAAGCCACCGGCGGCGATCTGCCCGGGGCGCTGGCGATCCTCGACCGCGGGCTGCAGGATTCACCCAGGCTGTACGAAGCCTGGCAGCTCAAGGGGGACCTGCTGCTGGCCCAGGGCGACGGCGCCGCGGCGATGGCGGCCTACCGCAAGGCGGTCGAGGTGAAGCCCGACTACCTCGCGGCGCACGCGGCGATCATGCGGTTGCAACTGGCGGAGAACCAGCTCGATGCCGCCGCCCAGCAATTGGCGACGATCAAGCAGTTCGCCGCCAATCATCCGCAGACGCACTACCTGACGGCGATGCTGGCCTACCAGAAGAAGGACTATCCGGCTGCCCGCGACGCCGTCCTGCTGATGCTGCGCGTCGTTCCGGAGAACCCGCTCGGCCTGCAGCTCGCCGGCCTGATCGAGTACGAACTCAAGGCCTATCCGCAGGCAGAGGACTACCTCCTGAAGGCACTGCCGAAGACGCCCGAACTCGGCATCGCCCGCCGCGTACTGATCGCCAGTTACCTGCGCAACGGCCAGCCGGCGAAAGCCCTGCCGCTGATCGAACCGGTGCTCGGCAAGATCGACCAGGATTCGAACATGCTGGCGCTGGCCGGACAGGTTTTTCTGCAGAACGGCCAGGTCGACAAGGCCGGCGCCTACTTTGCCAAGGCGGCGGCGCTCGATCCCCAGAATGCCGGCAAGCGCACCTCGCTGGCAATGGTCAATATGGCTCGCGGCGATACCGACACGGCCTTCCGCGACCTCGAGCAGGTGGCGGCAGCCGACCCCGGCAATCGCGCCGATCTGGCACTGATCACGGCGCATCTGCAACGGCGCGCGTTCGACCCGGCGCTGAAGGCGATCGCCGCCCTGGAGAAGAAACAACCCGACAATCCGCTGGTGTACAACCTGCGCGGCACGGCCCTGCTCGGCAAGCGCGACATTGCAGGCGCCCGCAAGAGCTTCGAGCAGGCCCTCGCGCTGAATGCCGCGTACTTCCCGGCAGCAGCCAACCTGGCCAGTCTTGACATGGCGGACAAGAAGCCAGAGGACGCGAAGAAGCGCTTCGAGGCGGTTGTCGCCAAGGATCCGAAGAGCACGCAGGGATTCCTCGCCCTGGCCGAACTGCGCTCCCGAACCGGCGGCACGACCGAGGAAGTCGCCACCCTGATCAACCGGGCGATTGCGGCCAACCCGCAGGAGACGGCACCACGGCTGGCGCTGATCGGCCTGTACCTGGGCAAGAACGAGGTCAAGAGCGCGCTCGCCGCCGCCCAGGATGCGGCTGCCGCCCTGCCCGACCGACCGGAGATCCTCGATGCTGCCGGCCGCGCCCAGCAGGCGGCGCAGGACTACAATCAGGCGCTGGCGACCTATGGCAAGCTTGCCGCACTGAAACCCGATCTGCCGTTGCCCTATCTGCGGATGGCAGAGATCGAGGTGGTGGCCAAGAACAAGCCGGCTGCCCTGGAGAACCTCAGGAAGGCGCTCAAGGTGCAACCGAATTCGCTCGAGGCGCAGCGTGGGATCATGATGCTCGAGCTCGATGCCGGCCGGCCGGCCGAAGCCGTGGCGATTGCCAGGGAAGTCCAGAAGCAGCGTCCGAAAGAGGCGGTCGGCTACCTTTTCGAGGGCGACGCGCAGGCGTCGCTGAAGAACTGGCCGGCAGCCATTGCCGCCTACCGGACTGGCCTGAAGGAGGCTGGAGGCCCCGATCTGGCGGCCAAGCTGCACCTCGCCCTGTCGAACAGCGGCAACATGGCCGAGGCAGACAGCTTCGCTGCCGGCTGGTTGAAGGAGCATGCCAAGGACACGCGGTTCCGCTTCTATCTGGCGGGGCACGCGACTGCCCGCAAGGATTATGCGGCCGCTGCACGCCACTACCGCGTCATGCTCGAGGCGCAGCCGGACAACGCGATCGTGCTCAACAATCTGGCGTGGGTTGGCGCCCAGATCAAGGATCCGAAGGCCATGGAGTACGCCGAGAAGGCGAACAGGCTGGCGCCGAACCAGCCGGCACAGATGGATACCCTGGCGGTGCTGCTGATGGACAAGGGTGATACGCAGCGGGCGCTCGAGCTGTTCCGCCAGGCGCTCGAGCTGGCGCCGCAGGCGGCGGTGATCCGCGTCAACTATGCGCGAGCCCTGATCAAGGCGGGTCAGAAGAGCGAAGCGAAGAAGCAGCTCGATGAAGTCGCGAAACTGGGCGACAAGTTCCCGGCGCAGGCAGAGGTGGCGGAGTTGCAGAAAGGGCTGTAGGGGCGCTGGCGGTTGCTGGATGCTGGAGCGGAAAACCAACTGAATGGAGTGTTCATGACTATTGTTGCTGTGGTGGGTCTGGGTTACGTCGGTTTGCCACTCGCCGTCGAGTTTGGCAAGAAGATGCGGACCATCGGTTACGATCTGTCGGCAAGCAAGGTGGCGCAATATCGCCGGCACATCGATCCGACGGGTGAGGTGAGCACTGCCGACCTCGAGGCGGCGATCCACCTCGAAGTCGGCAATGATCCGACGGCTCTGGTGGCGGCGGATTTCGTCATCGTTGCCGTGCCGACGCCGGTCGACCAGGCGCATCAACCGGACTTCGGTCCGCTGATCGGCTCGTCGGAGGCGGTCGGGAGAAACCTCAAGCGCGGCGCGACCGTGGTCTTCGAGTCGACGGTCTACCCGGGGGCGACCGAGGAGGTCTGCATTCCGATCATCGAGAAGTGCTCCGGGATGAAGTGGAAGGAGGATTTCTTCGTCGGTTACTCGCCCGAGCGCATCAATCCGGGCGACAAGGAGCGGACGCTGACGAAGATCGTCAAGGTCGTCTCGGGCGACACTCCCGAAACCCTCGAGCGCGTTCGCGAGATGTACGCCAGGGTCATCACTGCCGGCGTCTTCCCGGCGTCGAGCATCAAGGTCGCCGAGGCGGCGAAGGTCATCGAGAATACCCAGCGCGATCTCAACATCGCCCTGATGAACGAGCTGGCGATCATTTTCGACCGCATTGGCATCGATACCGTCGAGGTGCTCGAGGCGGCCGGCAGCAAGTGGAACTTCCTGCCCTTCCGGCCGGGACTCGTCGGTGGTCACTGCATCGGCGTCGACCCCTATTACCTGACCCACAAGGCGGAGATGCTCGGTTACCACCCGCAGGTGATCAACGCCGGACGACGGATCAACGACGGTATGGGCAAGTTCATCGCCGAGCAGACGGTCAAGCAGTTGATCCGCAATGGCTGGCAGGTCAAGGGGGCGCCGGTCATCGTCCTCGGCCTGACGTTCAAGGAGGACTGCCCCGACCTGCGCAACTCGCGCGTCATCGACGTCATCCGCGAACTTGAGTCCTACGGCGCCCGTGTCGTGGTGCACGAGCCGGTGGCTGATGCCGACGAGGCACGACACGAGTACGGCGTCGAACTGGCGTCGTGGGATGAGCTGCCGGCGGCGGCGGCGATCGTCGCCGCGGTCGCCCACCGCCAGTTCCGGGAGCGCCCGCTGACCGATTTCGTCGCCAAGCTGCAACCGGGCGGCGTGCTGACGGACGTCAAGAGCATGTTCAGCGAGGCACAGCTGATGGCGCACGGGGTGAGCGTGTGGCGTCTCTGAGTTTCCTTGCGGCACCGGCCCTGGCGCCGCTCAGCGAGCGCCTGCGGCAGCGCCCGCGCGGCTGGCTGGTGACGGGGAGTGCCGGCTTCATCGGCTCGCACCTCGTCGAGACGCTGCTGCGGTTGGGCCAGACGGTGGTCGGGCTGGACAACTTCGCGACCGGTCACCGGCGGAACCTGGACGAGGTGCAGGAGCTGGTTGGCGTCGAGGCATGGCGCCGGCACCGCTTCATCGAGGCCGATATCCGCGATCCCGACGCCTGCCGCGAAGCCTGCGACGGGGTGGAGATCGTCCTGCATCAGGCGGCCCTCGGTTCGGTGCCGCGCTCGCTGGCCAATCCGTTGGCGACCAACGCCACCAACGTCGACGGTTTTCTCAACATGCTCGTTGCCGCCCGCGATGCCGGCGTGCGGCGTTTCGTCTATGCGGCGTCGAGTTCGACCTACGGCGATCATCAGGCGTTGCCCAAGGTCGAGGAGCGGATCGGCCGGCCGCTGTCGCCGTACGCGGTCAGCAAACTGGTCAACGAGCTGTACGCGGACGTCTTCGCACGCTGTTACGGCCTGCCGTCGATCGGTCTGCGCTATTTCAACATCTTCGGCGCACGCCAGGATCCGGAGGGGGCCTACGCCGCGGTCATCCCCCGCTGGACGCGCGCGATGCTGCTCGGCGACGTCGTGACGATCAATGGTGACGGCGAGACCAGCCGCGACTTCTGTTTCGTCGACAACGCCGTCCAGGCGAACCTGCTGGCTGCGATGTGTGACGATCCGGCGGCAGTGAACCAGGTGTACAACGTCGCCGTCGACGACCGTACATCATTGAATCGGCTGTTCGACATCCTGCGTGAGGCCCTGCTCGACTTCTGCCCCGACGTGCGCCAGTTGCGGCCGGTGCATGGCGATTTCCGGCCAGGCGACGTTCGCCACTCGCGCGCCGACATTTCGAAGGCCAGGCGTCTGCTTGGCTATTTTCCAAGCCACCGGATCGAGGAGGGGGTTCGGGCGGCGATGCCGTGGTACGTGTCACGCCTGGGCGTGGCCGCTGGAGTTCGTTGATGAAAGCTTCCTGTCTTGGTTGTGCCGCCCTGATGCGCCAGGGTGCGATCCTCTTCTGCGGTTTGCTGAGTCTTGCCGCGCCGTCGTTTGCTGCCGCTGCCGGACTGGCGGCGAAGGAGTCCGAGGCCGAGCGCCGGCTGGCGCTGCGCAAGGAGGCGCTGGCACACGAGCATGGCGAGGGCGTGCCGCGCGATTACGCACGCGCCGTCAAGCTCTATTGCGAGGGCGCACGGCTGGGTGACCCCGAGGCACAGTTCAACCTCGGCTGGATGTACGCCAACGGCCGCGGCATCGAGCGTGACGATTCGCGCGCTGCCTACTTCTTTGCCCTGGCTGCCCGGCAGGGGCACGAGCAGTCGCAGAGGATGCAGCGTTTCGTCGGCGAACCCGTGGCGACCGTCCCCGATTGCATGCGCGGCATCGCCCTTTTCGACGATGGCAAGGACGTTCTCGTGCCGATCACCGAAATGCAGAAGAAGGTCGTCGGTCTCGTGCAGCAGCTGGCACCGGAGTACGGCGTCAGCCCACGCCTGGCGCTGGCGGTGATCCGCACCGAATCCAATTTCAATCCCTCGGCGCTGTCGAACAAGAACGCGCAGGGGCTGATGCAGCTCATCCCCGATACGGCGGCGCGCTTCAACGTCAGGCAGCCGTTCGACCCCGAGCAGAACCTGCGCGGCGGACTGGCGTATCTGCGCTGGTTGCTCGCCTATTTCGAGGGCGACGTCAGCCTCGTTGCCGCGGCCTACAACGCGGGCGAGGGCGCGGTCAATCGCTACCGCGGCGTGCCGCCCTATGCCGAGACGCAGGGCTATGTCAAACGGATCATCGGCATCTTCAAGCGCGATGATCATCCCTACGACGCGAAGGTGACCACGCCATCACCGGAATTGCCGCGCATCCGCTCGACGAGGGGAGTCTAGGGTGCCGGCCGTGCGTCCGGCGCTGCGCCACCTGCTTGCCGCAGCCGCAGTCGTCGTCGGCCTGCTGGTCCTCGCCGGCAGGGCGGCAGCCGAGCTGCCCGATGTCATCGAGCGGGTCAAGCCGTCGGTGGTCGTCGTCGGCACGCAGCAGCTGACGCGCAGCCCGCAGTTCGTCATGCGCGGCACGGGATTCGTCGTCGGCGACGGGCGTACGGTGGCAACCAACGCGCACGTGCTCCCGGCAGCCATCGACGAGGCAGCCGGCGAGAAGCTGGTGATCCTCGTCCGGCTCGCCGATGCCAAGGCGCAGCAGCGGCCGGCCAGGGTCGTTGCCGTGGACAAGGGCCACGACCTCGCGCTGCTGCGCATCGACGGCCCGCTGCTGCCGGCCCTGACGCTGCACGAAGCGGAGCCGGTACGCGAAGGGCAGGCGGTCGCCTTCACCGGCTTTCCCATCGGCGGCGCCCTCGGGCTGTCGCCGGTCACGCATCGCGGCATCATTTCGGCGATCACGCCGATCGTCCTGCCGGGGGCCAATGCCCGCGAACTGAACGCCCGCGTCGTGCAGCAGATCAGGGCCGGCAGTTTCGACATCTATCAGCTCGACGCGACGGCGTACCCGGGCAACAGCGGTGGTCCGCTCTTCGATGCCAGTCGCGGCGAGGTGCTCGGCATCATCAACATGGTCTTCGTCAAGGAGAACAAGGAATCGGTCCTCAGCAAGCCGTCCGGGATCAGCTTCGCCATTCCCGTGCGCTTCCTGCGGGACCTGCTGCAGAAGGGCGGCCCGTAGGATCCGCTTGCTTCTGTCTGGCGGATGCGCTTCGCCAGGCGGCGGCTCATTTTGCGGATGCCGGCGCCGGCTTCTGGTAGCATGCTCGCTGCTCCGACGGACCGTCAATGACCGCCTTGCTTGCCGAAGTCTTTTCCGCCTCCGGGCCGCTTGCCGCGGCGGTTCCCGGTTATCGCCCGCGGCCGCAGCAGCTCGAACTCGCCGAAAGCATCGCCGCCGCCATGGCGGGCAACCGCGTGCTCGTCGCCGAAGCCGGTACCGGTACCGGCAAGACCTATGCCTACCTCGTTCCCGCGCTGCTTTCGGGTGGCAAGGTGATCGTGTCCACGGGGACGAGAAACCTGCAGGACCAGCTCTTTGCGCGCGACATTCCGACGATCCGCAAGGCGCTCGGTCTGCCGGTCAAGGTTGCCCTGCTCAAGGGGCGCGCCAACTACCTCTGCCACCATCATCTCGCGCGCTCGCTCGCCGATGGCCGTTTTCTCACGCGCGAAGACGCCGCCTGGGCGCAGCGCATCGCCCGTTTTGCCCGCACGACGCGCAGCGGCGACAAGGCCGAATGTGTCGACGTTCCCGAGAATGCGACGGTGTGGCCGCTGGTCACCTCGACGCGCGACAACTGCCTGGGCCAGGAATGTCCGCACCACAAGGAGTGCTTCGTCCTCGCCGCCCGCCGTGAGGCGCTGGCGGCAGACGTGGTGGTGGTCAACCATCACCTCTTCTTCGCCGACGTGATGCTGCGCGACGAAGGTACGGCAGAACTCCTGCCGGCGTGCAACACGGTGATCTTCGATGAGGCCCACCAGTTGCCCGAGGTCGCCAGCCTGTTCTTCGGTGACAGCGTATCGACCGCGCAACTCCTCGAACTCGCTCGTGACGCGCAGAGCGAAGGGTTGGCGGCGGCCCGCGACTGTCTCGACCTGCCGCGCCTGTGCAGCCGCCTGGAGAAGGATGTGCGCGACCTGCGACTGACGCTGCCGCTCGAACCGGCGCGTCATGCACTGCCGCAGCTCACCGCACGGGCCGGATTCGCCGACGCGCTGGCGACCGTGATCGCTGCCGTCGAGGCACTGGCCGGTCTGCTCGAGACGCAGGCGCAGCGCGGCGAGGTACTCGACAACTGCTGGCGCCGCGCGAGCGATCTGCTGCAGCGCCTGCAAGCGTGGCAGAGTGGCAGCAACGACGACTTCGTCCGCTGGGCGGAAACCTACACCCACGCGCTGCAGCTCAACGCAACGCCGCTGGCGATCGCCGGCATCATGCAGAAACAGATGAGCGGGCATCCGCGGGCCTGGATCTTCACTTCCGCGACGCTCGCCGTGCAGAACGACTTCGGCCACTACTGCTCGGAGATGGGACTGGTCGATGCCGCGTCGGCGCGCTGGGAGAGTCCGTTCGATTACCCGCGCCAGGCGCTGCTCTACGCGCCGCGCAATCTGCCCGACCCGAACGGTGCCGACCATGCCGAGGCGGTCGTCGGTGCCGCGTGGCCGGTACTGCGCGCGAGCGGCGGACGCGCCTTCTTCCTGTGTACCTCGCTGCGGGCGATGCGCCGGGTACACGAACTGCTCGCCGACCGGCTGGCCCGCGACGGGCTCGAGCTGCCGCTGCTGCTGCAGGGCGAGCAGGGCAAGAACGAGTTGCTCGAGCGCTTTCGCCGTCTCGGCAACGCGATCCTCATTGGCAGCCAGAGTTTCTGGGAAGGGGTGGACGTGCGCGGCGATGCGCTGTCGCTGGTGGTCATCGACAAGCTGCCGTTCGCGCCACCGGACGACCCGGTGCTGTCGGCGCGCATCGAGAGGCTGCGCAGCGAAGGCCGCAACGCCTTCCTCGAGTACCAGTTGCCACGGGTCGTGATCAACGTCAAGCAGGGGGCCGGCCGGCTGATTCGCGACGAGAGCGATCGCGGCGTGCTGATGATCTGCGATCCGCGCCTGATCACCAAGACCTACGGCAAGCGCATCTGGCGCAGCCTGCCGCCGATGCAGCGAACGCGCGAGCTGGCCGAAGCGGTGGCCTTCTTCAGCGCCGCGACGGGCGCCGCCGGCCGATGAACGCGCAACTGCCGCCAGCTCTGATCGACCTCCTGCCGGCTGACTGCCGTGCCACCGCGGAGCTGCTGAATCGCGGTTGCGCGTGCATCTCGGTCGACCACGAGTCGCTGCGGCGCGAACTCGCAGCCAGTGATCGCGGCTCGGCAGTGGGCGAGTGGCTGGCGAGTCGCCCGCACCTGTTTGCCGACAGCATGGTCTTCGTCAGCCAACTGCATCTCGAGCGGATGGCGAGGACGATCGCCGCCGTCGAACGGGTGGTCGCGCTGCCCGCGTACCAGCAGCGGGTGCTCGCCCACGCACCGGCGGTGGCGCAGCATTCGCCCGCCGCCGCCGGCGTCTTCCTGGGCTACGATTTCCACCTCGGTCCGCAGGGTCCGCAGCTCATCGAGATCAACTCGAATGCCGGTGGCGGGATGCTGAATTCCCGTCTGCTGCGCGCACAACGGGCTTGTTGTGCGCCGGTGGCGCAGATGATGCCGCCGTCCGTTCCGGTCGAACGCTGTTTTCTCGACATGTTCCACGACGAGTGGCGGCTGGCGCGGCCAGCCGGGGCTGCGGCCCGGCCGCTGGCGCGCGTGGCGATCGTCGACGAGGCGCCCGCCGAGCAATACCTGGCGCCCGAGTTCGAGCTCTTTCGCCAGCTCTTCGCCGGCAATGGCATCGAGGCGCTGGTCGCCGATGCCGGCGAACTGTCGTACGACGGCGAGCGGCTGCGCTGCCGTGGCGAGGTCGTCGACCTGGTCTACAATCGGCTGACCGACTTCGCGCTCGCCGAGCCACGCAACAACAGTCTGCTGCAGGCCTACCTCGCCGACGCCGTCGTCCTGACGCCGCATCCGCGGACGCATGCCCTGTATGCCGACAAGCGCAATCTGTTGGCGCTGGGTGACCAGGAATGGCTGCAGGCGATCGGCGTCGGCGACAGCGATCGCGAACTGCTGGCGAGCAGCGTTCCACGTACCGAGGAAGTCACGCCGCGCAACGCCGAGGCTTTCTGGCCCAGCCGCCGGCAGTGGTTCTTCAAGCCGGTCGCCGGTTTCGGCAGCAAGGCAGCGTATCGCGGCGACAAGCTGACGCGGCGGGTGTTCGCCGAAGTCGCGCGTGGCGGCTACGTCGCGCAGGCCGTCGTCAGCCCCTCCGAGCGCCGGCTGCTGATTGACGGTGTCGAGCAGGATTTCAAGCTCGACCTGCGCAACTACGTCTACCGGGGCGTCGTGCAACTCGTCTCGGCGCGCCTCTACCGTGGTCAGACGACCAACTTCCGCACGCCGGGCGGCGGCTTTGCCGCGGTCCTTGCGGTTCCCGGGCAACGCGGCGGCGCCGTTCGCCGATGAAGATCTTCGGCATCACCGGCTACTCGGGTGCCGGCAAGACGACGCTGGTCGAGCGCATGCTGCCGCAGATGATCGGGCGCGGCCTGCGGACCTCGGTCCTGAAGCACGCGCATCATGATTTCGACATCGATCGCCCGGGCAAGGACTCGTTTCGCCACCGCCAGGCAGGGGCCGGCGAAGTGCTGCTCGCCAACGCTTCGCGCTGGGTGCTGATGCACGAACTGCGCGGTGCGCCTGAGCCGACGCTCGCCGAATATGCGGCCCGTTTCTCGCCCTGTGATCTGCTTCTGGTCGAGGGTTTCAAGCACGAGGCGATTCCCCGGCTCGAGGTCCATCGGCCGGCCACCGGCAGGCCGGCGCTCTGGCCACAGCAGCCACAGATCGTCGCCGTCGCCTCCGACCAGGCCGCGCCGGCGGAGCTGCCGGCCGGGCTGTTCTGGCTCGACCTGAACGACGTGCCGACGATCGTCACTTTCATCCTCGATCATCTTCAACTAACCGGTGAAGCCGATGCTGTCCTTTGAAGAAGCTCTTGCCCGCCTCCTTGCCGCAGCACCGGCGGTCGCCGAAGTCGAATCGCTGGCGACGCTGCACGCCGACCGGCGTGTCCTCGCGCAGGTGCAGACGGCAACGGTCGATGCGCCGCCGCTCGACAATTCGGCGATGGATGGCTATGCCGTCGCGGTGGCCGACGTGCCCCGGTTGGGGGCCTGCCTGCCGGTGACGCAGCGCATTCCCGCCGGTAGTGTCGGCAGCCGGCTGCAGCCGGGCAGCGCCGCACGCATCTTCACCGGCGCGCCGCTCCCGGCGGGGGCCGATGCGGTCGTGATGCAGGAACTCTGCGAACACGATGCTGGCGCCGTGCGCATCAACCACCTGCCGCGCAGCGGCGAACACATTCGCCGCGCCGGCAGCGACATCGCCGCCGGCAGCGAGATCCTCGCCTGCGGCCAGCGGCTGCGGCCGCAGGACACGGCGCTGGCGGCGTCGGTCGGCATCGCCTCGCTGCCGGTGTTCCGCCGCTTGCGGGTGGCGGTGCTGTGCACCGGCAACGAACTGCGGATGCCCGGCGAAACGCTGCCGCCGGGGGCGATCTACAACACCAACCGCTTCCTGCTGGCGGCGCTGCTCGAACGACTCGGCTGCGTCGTGCAGGATGCCGGCGCGGTCGCCGACTCCCTGCCGGCGACGCAGGCGGCGCTGCGGGCAGCGGCCAGCGGCAATGACCTCGTGATCTCTTCCGGCGGCGTCTCGGTCGGCGAGGAGGATCACGTCCGCGCGGCGGTCGAACTGGCCGGCAGGCTCGAAATGTGGAAGATCGCGATCAAGCCGGGCAAGCCTCTGGCTTTCGGCCATCTCGCCACGGACGGGCGCGAGATCCCCTTCGTCGGACTGCCGGGCAACCCGGTATCGTGCCTGGTCACCTTCGTCATGCTGGTGCGGCCGCTGCTCCTGCGCATGCAGGGGGTGCGGCAGGTGGCGCCGGCCAGCTACCGGCTGCACGCCGATTTCGACTGGCCATTCCCGGACGCCCGGCGCGAGTTCCTGCGCGTGCGCAGCAACGGCGGCGGTGGCGTCGAGCTGTTCGACAACCAGGGTTCGGGCGTCCTGACCTCGACCGTGTGGGCCGATGGCCTGGTCGACAACGAGCCACAGCAGGTGATCCGACGCGGCGATGCGGTCTCCTTCATGCCGTTTTCGGCCTTGCTGGACTGAATCGCGGAGGCGCTGATGCTGACCATTCTGTACTTTGCTTCGGTGCGCGAACGCGTCGGCCGGGCCGCCGAGGAACTGGTCCTGCCCGCCGGCGTCGCCGATGTCGCCGGGCTGCTCCGCCATCTCGGCCAGCGCGGTGACGCCTGGGAGGGGCTGGCGCGGATCGCGAACCTGCGCTGCGCGGTCAATCAGCAGATGGTGCGGCTCGATTCGCCGCTCGCCGATGGCGACGAGGTGGCTTTCTTCCCGCCGGTGACCGGGGGCTGAGCGGATGCACGTGCGGATCCAGGAAGCCGATTTCGACGTCGGCAGCGAACTCGCCGCCCTGCGCCGCGCGGACCCGCGGATCGGCGCGCTGGCATCATTCGTCGGCCTCGTGCGCGATGTCAGCGGCGGCGCTGGCGTCAGCGAGATGAGCCTCGAACACTATCCCGGGATGACCGAGAAGGCGCTGGCGGCGATCGTCGGCGAAGCGCTGCAGCGCTGGTCGCTGATCGACGTCCTGGTGATCCATCGCGTCGGCCGTCTGCTGCCCACCGAGCAGATCGTCCTCGTCGCCGTTGCCGCGGCGCACCGCGCGGAAGCCTTCGCGGGCTGCGAGTTCATCATGGACTATCTCAAGACGCGGGCGCCGTTCTGGAAGCGCGAGCTGACTCCGGAAGGGGCGCGCTGGGTCGAGGCGCGCGACGAGGACGACCGCGCTGCCGAGCGCTGGCGGCAGCCGGGCGGCTGAGGGCCGGTCGTGCTGCGCTTGAGCGTCTTCGCGCTTGCAGCCATGCCGACCCGCGCTTTCCGCCGCCAAATTTCCGCGGTTTCGCACCGCCGCCAACAGCTTGCGAAGCGTGTAGCCCGGCGCCTTGGCGGGTAGCACAGGGTTGAGTCCCGCTGGAGCATCGCGCGCGTTGCGCGATGCTCAACCGCTGGAAGTGGTCGCGCTTGGCGGCACGCTCACCGTGACCGATCTCGGTACCGCTTCTCACCAACCAGCCGGCGCTTTCGCACCAAGTGAGGACCGACTCCTTGACGGTGGTTGCGGCAAGAACCATCTGGCCGCAGAAAAGGGTGTCAATTGAAGTGACATCAGTTCACCGCGTCGAGAGCTTCGATGAACTCCGCGATCACCTGAACCTGCTGGTCGTCCGCGCCGCTCAGGACAATCGGCTCGAAGGCCGGGTTCACAGGTTGCAGAGTGATCCTCGTATGGCGCCACGAATCTCCGTCGGTCGCCTTCTCGCTTTCGTAGCGCTTGACGGTGTAGCGCTGACTCGTCTCGGGATCGGTGATGTCCCGGAGTTGGACGAGAACGGTCTTTCCCTGCCGCGTACCCTCGACCGGCGAGCGGAACAGGCAGTACGCACCGTCAGGGATTGCTGGCTCCATGGACTTGCCAACGACCTGAGCAACGAACATGCCGGGGCGCAGGCGATGCCGGGTCGCGAAAGCCACCCACTCGAACTCCTCATCACGGACACCTTGCGGATCGCCAAGAGCACCAGCGGCGGCCTTGAGCGGAACCAGCGGCACGCAGGTCACGTAGCGTTGCTCCGCTGTCGGCTCGATGACCCGAAGCCGCGGCGGCAGCCGAGACACCATCTCTCGGCCGGCTGCTACCGTATCGCTCCGCAGGCGCCGGTACGCCTCGGAAGCCATCCACGCAGTGACGATTTTCTGGAATGGCACATCGTTCATGTAGCGCACGAAGATCTCTTCGTTCTGCTCCATACGCTCGACGAACAGGGTCTCCAACAGATTCTTGAACACCAGTTCGAACTTGTCTCCCGGATTGACAGCGGCAGCCTGCCGCAAGCCGTCGTCGGCCATCGCTGCCTCGACGATCTGGTCAAAGAAAAGCTGATCCGCCTGGTTGAAGTCCGTCCCGAAGCGCTCGTTCACGATATCAATGAGCTGCGACAGCGGCACCGGTTGAGGCCGCACCAGACCACTGCCAACCTCCGTCGGTCCGTCGAGGCGCCGGGCTTCACCGTCCTTCAGCGAAATCGATCCCTCGCTGATCTTCTGCAGGCGGTAGTAGTCGAGCCGAACGTCGTCGTCGAATTGATAGGCCGGGCCGCTCCTGCGCCGGGGCAGCTTTGCCGCAAGGTGGCGGAGAAACACGTACAAGCGTTCGAGGTCGGAGTCCTGATACGGGATGATCTGGCTCAGGAAGCCATAAAGGTTCAGAAACGCCTGCATTTTGCCCCGCCAGAGTTCCGCCTCTTCCTCGTTGTCCTTCTGGCGCACCTTGAAGCGCGAGACCGCCGGGTCGAGCGCCGCGTTCATCGTCTGGTGGTCCATCGCGCTCTGGCGCTGCTTGGGCTTGAAGTACACGGCGCAGAACCGCTCGATCTCCTCGTCCAGGTAGATCCCGGAGGCGTCGAGCTCGCCCTTGATCGCATACATGCGCGCGGGGTCGACCTGCTCGCCCATCTCCGCACCTTCGTAATAGACCTTGAACGCCTCGCGGATTTCCTCGCGGTCATTCACAAAGTCGAGGACGAAGGTATCCTCCTTGAGCGGATGCATCCGGTTCAAGCGCGACAGCGTCTGCACGGCCTGGATGCCCGCAAGCCGTTTGTCTACGAACATGGTGTGCAAGAGCGGCTGGTCGAATCCGGTCTGGTACTTCTCCGCGACGAGCAGGACGAGGTACTCCTGCGACGCGAACTTTTCGGGCAGCTCTTTCTCGGAGATGCCGTGGTTCATGCCTACCTCGGTGTAGTTGACGTCGGCGAGCTTGTCGTCCTGCACCGTGCCCGAGAACGCCACCAGCGACTTGATGGCGTAGCCCTTCTCCCGGATGTAGCGATCGAAGCTCTGCTTGTAGCGTACGGCTTCAAGGCGTGAGCCCGTGACCACCATCGCCTTGGCCCGACCACCGATCTTATGGCGGGTGACGGCCTGGAAGTGCTCGACCATCACCGCGGTCTTCTGCGCGATGTTGTGCGGGTGCAGCTTCATGAAACGCGCCAACGCCTGCGCCGCCTTCTTGCGCTCGACGTTGGGATCGTCCTCGCAGGCCTTGAGCAGCTTGAAATAGGTCGCGTAGCTCGTGTATTGCTTCAGCACGTCGAGGATGAACTCCTCTTCGATCGCCTGCCGCATCGTGTAGCGGTGCGCGGCCTGCCCATCGCGGCCAAAAACGGCGAGCGTCTTGTGCTTGGGAGTGGCGGTGAAGGCGAAGAAGCTCAGGTTCGACTGCCGGCCGCGCTTGGCCATGCTGCGAAACAGATCCTCCATGCCGTCGCGCCCTTCCTCGGTCGCGCGCCTTTTCGCTTCTTCCCGTAGCCCCTCGCCGCCGAGCACCTCCTTGAGGTCGGTGGCCGTCTCGCCGCCCTGCGAGCTGTGGGCCTCGTCGATGATCACGGCACAACGTCGGGTGGCGAGCGTACCCGTGCCACTCTCACCACGCTCCTCGGCCAGCTTGAGCAACTGCCGCGAGACGAACGGAAACTTCTGCAGCGTCGTAATGATCACCGGTACGGCATTTTCGAGCGCCTCGGCGAGCTGCCGCGAGCTCTCGTCGATGCGTTGCACCACACCGCGCTTGTGTTCGAACTGGTAGATCGTGTCCTGAAGCTGCTGGTCGAGCACCACGCGGTCGGTCACCACGATGACGCTATCGAACACGCGCTGGTTGGCCGCGTCGTGCAGCGACGCGAGCCGATGCGTCAGCCAGCCGATGGTGTTGCTCTTGCCACTGCCGGCCGAGTGCTCGACGAGGTAGTTGTACCCAACGCCCTCGCTGCGCGCGGCGTCCACCAACTGGCGCACCGCCTGAAGCTGGTGGTAGCGGGGGAAGATCATCGACTCGGTCTTGACCTTGCGCCCCTGGTCGTCGCGCTTCTCGTCGATCTGCAGGTGGATGAAGCGCGCGAGCAGGTCGAGCAGGCTGTCCCGCTGCAGCACCTCTTCCCACAGGTAGGCCGTGCGATAGCTCCTCCCGGCCGGATCGGGCGGGTTGCCGGCGCCGCCGTCGCAGCCCCTGTTGAAGGGGAGGAAGTGCGTCGCCGTACCCGCCAGCCGGGTAGTCATCAGCACCGACTCCGTATCCACCGCGAAATGCACCAGCGTGCGACGCTTGAACTCAAAAATCGGCTCGCGCGGGTCGCGGTCCTGCCTGTACTGCCGGCGCGCATCCTCGACACGCTGGCCGGTGAGCGGATTCTTCAGCTCAACCGTGGCAACGGGAATGCCGTTCAGGCTCAAGGTCACATCGAGTGATTTCTCCGAGCGCGGCGAAAAGTGAAGCTGCCGGGTCAAGCCCAGGCGGTTCGCGGCGTAGCGCGCCTCCAGCTCCGGATTCAGCTCGTGCGCGGCCTTGAAGTACGCCGCATGCAGCGTCCGGCCGTAGCACTTGAAGCCGTGGCGCAGCGTCGCAAGCGCGCCGTTCTGGTCCATCCATTTACACAGATCGCCAAGGATCTGCTCGCCGGTCTTGTCGCCGTGCAGCGCTTCCAGCTTCGCCCACTCCTTGGGCTGTGTCTCGCGGATGAAGGCCAGCACCGTCTCCGGGAAAATGGCGCGCTCGCGGTCGAAGCCCTCGCGGGCAACTGGGACGTAGCCGTCTTGGAGGAGGTGCGCTTCGATGACGGACTCGAAGGCCGTCTCGGAGTGGCGCGGCGTGCTCGTCACGACTCCTCCTTCCTCTTGCGGATGTGCTTCGACTCGATGCGCTTCACCTCGGCCTCGAAGTCGCTCTCGAACTCGCGGTCCTGGCGCACGCGGAACCTGTCGTACTGCTCCTCGGCGAGGCGCCTGGCCACCTCGGCGGAGACCTTGCCGGCGTTCGCGAGGACCTCGTACTCGTTGAACTGCAGGAAGGCGTCGAGTCTCGCGACCCAATCGGCCATCTTCATCGGAATCTGCCGCGCGGCCTGATTCTCCGCGTAGTCGAGGTACATCGACACGATGCGCTCAAGCTCCTTGATCTCGTGCTCGATCAGGTAGTTCTTCGCGACGCTGACATCGCCC
The DNA here is from genome assembly GCA_013347225.1 of Candidatus Accumulibacter similis. NCBI lineage: Bacteria > Pseudomonadati > Pseudomonadota > Betaproteobacteria > Candidatus Accumulibacter > Candidatus Accumulibacter similis. Next base: position 1,213,175 of record CP054595.1, read on the forward strand.
TTCAGGATCTTGCCCCTGGGGGCGTTCTTCCACGTGGTGAGCCCCATCCAGGGCTTCTCGGCGTCGGATCGCTCGGCAATCAGCTCGGCGGCGGTCTTGCCCGTGACTGCCCAGTGCAGCTTGTTCTGTACGGTCTTGAAGAACGTCTGCGTCGTCTCGGCGTGCTTGTCGTAGTCGATGCTGCACTGCTCGTAGATGTCGGTGATCTTCAGGTAGAAGCGCCGCTCGCTGGCGCGGATCTCGCGGATTCGCTCGAGCAGCTCGTCGAAGTAGTCCTTGCCGAAGCGCTTGTTCAGCTTCAGCCGCTCGTCGTCGAGGACGAACCCCTTGACGATGAACTCGCGCAGGGTCTGCGTTGCCCAGATGCGGAACTGCGTGGCCTGCGCGCTGTTGACCCGGTAGCCGACCGAGATGATCGCGTCGAGGTTGTAGAACTCGATCTCGCGCCTGACCTCGCGATTTCCCTCGCGTTGAACTCTTAGAAGTTTTCGAAGAGTTGGATCCCGGGCCAGTTCACCCGACGCGTAAATCTCCTTCAGGTGGTAGCTGATGGTCGGAATCTCGACACCGAACAGCTCGGCGATGCGCTTCTGATCGAGCCAGAAGGTCTCCGATTGGTAGAGCACCTCGACCCGCACGGCATCGTTTGCCGTGCGGTAGAGAATCAGCTCGCCCTCTTGCGGGGGCTGGTCGGTCACAGTTGCCCTCCCGGACCAGCGTGGAGGTTCCCTCGGGCATCGAAGCTGTTCGCGCAGGTCCCCCCGAACGCCGCGCGAAGTGGGCCCGCGTAGCAGTAGAAGCCATGGCGCAGGATCGCGAGCGAACCGTTCTGGTCCATCCATTTGCAAAGATCGCCGTGGATCTGCTCGCCCGTCTTGTCCCCGAGCAGAGCCCCCAGCTTCCGCAAGCGAGATTCGCCAAACGGCGTCTGGCGAATGGCGGCGAGCACCAACTCGGAGAAAATAGCGTGCTCGCGGTCGACGGATACGTACCGGTTCTGGAGGAGGTGCGCTTCGATGACGGCCTCAAAGGCGGTTTCGCTGTACTTGGCGGTGCTTATGGCTATAGCTGTCCTCCAGTACGAGGGATCGGGTTTTCGTTGACGTCGAAAGAGGCCGCGTGTGTGCCGATGAACGCCTCGCGCAGTCTTCGACGCATGTCTATGTCGGCAGCGAACACTGTCCACCAGATCGAGAACTCACCGCGGGCCGTGGCGAAACTGACGATCAGTTCGCGCACTTCGTTTGTGTCTTGCCCAGCGAGTATATCCCGAGCCCATTCGGCTTTCTCCCACGCTTGTTGCCGGCGTAGCCAACGCTGATCCGCCGTGGTGGGCGCTTGGCCTGGTCCGCCTGGATATCGATCGAGGCCAGTCAAACTGATCGTTGCTTGAGCCTTCGCCGCCAAGTTCGGCGCTAGCGCCGCATCAGGTTGAATCATCCCACCGCGAACGTACTCGAATGCGCGTAACGTGTTGTCGGCATCCGGCCATAGGTAATCAACCAAGTTGATTGGTGTACTGCCCTTGCTGGAGTTGCAGTTCACGCAACCCAGAAGGAAGTTCGCCCAGTCGGTGCACAGAGCAGCAGCGCGCGACTTTGGCTGGATGTGTTCCACCGCCAGATTCGTTTCGATTTGCCGTTCGCAGTAGCTGCAGTAGTCCCCAAGGCGCGCGCGTAGATCCGACAGAGCATTCTGGTACTTGTCGTAGACCGCAGGCGCCGCTCCCTTGTCAACGGGTCGCATCGCCGCCACCCCCACGCTGCGCCTCGCGTTCAAGCTTGAGCAATGCCTGAAACGCCGGATCGTCGCTGAATGGTGCGGCGAGTTCGTTGAGCCGTTGTTCGGCGGCCTCCACACCGGCCGCGCTCGGGCCGGACTCCCTGACCAAGCGAAAGTAAGCGTCAGCCGCCTCCATCATTTGACGATACCGCTCGCTCTTCTGCGGCACCTCCACACCCTGCACGTTCTCGGCGATGTCCTCGATGCTCTTGTCCGCGTACTCCGCAAACGCATCCGGATCGAGATTGATTAGCTCCCCCGGTCGCATCGCCTGAATGACGAAGGGCGAATGCGTAGTCACGATGAACTGGATGTTCGGGAACGTCCCGCGCAGCTTCTCGCTGACCTCGCGCTGCCAAATTGGGTGCAGGTGCAGCTCCAGCTCGTCGATGAGGACTACGCCTGCGCCGTGAAGCGGCTGGTCGAGCATTGGATTCGCCAACGCCAGTCGCCGGCCAAGGTCGCAGATCAGCGCCAAGAACGAGCGCTCCCCGTCCGACAGCTGCGACAGGTCCAGGGACACACCACCCTTGTCGACCAATAGGCGGAGCGGCTTCTCCTGAACTCGCAGGTTCTCGAAGCCGCCCAGGAAGGTCGTGAGTGCGCGCGAAATCGCTTCGACGGCGCGGTTCCCAAGATAGTGGGGGTTGTCGGCCCGCTCTGTCCGTTCGACGGTGACGGCGCTCCGGTATCGCGCCATGAAATCACGGAAGTTCACGGTGCGGTTGAAGAGTGCGCCCGAGTACGCTGCTGCCTGGCCGCGTGGCACTTCGGACGGCAACTTCTTCGGGAGCCGATAGCCCGCTCTGTCGGTCGTGTAGTAGACCGCCAGCGGCGCGGCGTCGTCGGCGCGCGTCGGGTCACCGTAGGCATTCCGTACCCCGCGCTTGACGGCTGCCGGCAACTTGGTCGGCGTGATCCGGCGTCGCTCCTTGTCGTAGGTGAGCTTGTACTCAAGCGGAATTCCAGCGCAGACGACCTTCATGGCTAGCTCCGCGGACCCAGCTTCCAGGTTCACTTCCGAGGGAGTGATCGTGCGATAACCGCTTCGGGCGGGTGACACGAGTGGCAGAAACCGGGAACACAAGAAAGCCAGCCCGTCGAGCAGTGCCGTCTTTCCCCGTCCGTTGATGCCGGCGACGACGGTGAACCGATTCGAGAAGCGGAAGGCCGGTGGCGAGGCATGCACGCGGTAGTTGTGGAGGGTGAGTTCGCGGATTCTCATTGCGTCAGACTACTTCCAGCTGGCCGGTGACTGCGGCGGCGATGAGTGCTGCGCGGCGTTCCATGAGAAGAGCGATCGTGCGTTCAGTCGCGGTACGCACTTTGTCGAGTCCCGCGGTCTCTTGCGTAATGAATCTAACGAGTGCGCGCTGCTCTTGTGGCGGAGGTACTGGAATGCGGATGTCGCTGAGTGCCTCGCGATTGATCTTTGGCATGGCGACCCGGTTGGATTCCAGAACGGCCCATGTACTGAATGGCTCGGACAGAAGGAAAAGCAGCAGGAACTCCGGCTCCATGCCTTCGCGTGAGCGCAGTGGATACATGTCAGCGCTGCACAGGCAGTCCTCGACTGCTATCGTTGCCTTCCGAAGGGACGGTCGAATCTTTGAATAGATGACGTCGCCGCGTCGGCACAGATACTTGCCAGATATCGCACCTTGGTCGGCCGCCGTCTCGGTACTGAGCAGACGTCCGGTTCCGGACTCCACGTGGTTTGGCGCGATCAGTGGCATGGTGACGTAGGGTTCTACCTCTGGGTCAACCTGGCCTTCGATGATGAAGACACTCCACGTGAATTTCGAAGTCTCCCAATGCGCCGGAATCTCGCCGAGCCAGGGGATGCCGGAGTCGCGGAGGGGGGCGCGGGGGTCGAGGCCGCGGGTAACGGCGCGGGTGATGAGCGCCCGACGCTTCTCGGCCAACAGCCTAAGCACCCGCTCCTTCGCTGCCACCATCGCATCCAGTCGCGCCGTCTCGCGGTCGAGGAAGTCGGCGGTGGCACGTTGCTTCGGGAGAGGCGGCACCGGAATCGGCATGTTGCCGATGAAGTCCCAGTCGGCCCGTGGCATCTTCGAGCCGAATGTCGAAGCGTCTACCGCGTCGATGAAGCCACGAGATAAGCAGACGTATCGAAGAAAGGCGGACTCGGTCTCCACAGGCTGCATGACGAGCAGTTCGGTGGTGCATCGTCCCTGGAACGTAGCTACCCAGGCCTTCGCAAGATACGGACGGAGCTTTCCAAAGAGGACATCGCCAGGCTCGAACGTATTGCTCAGTGAATCCGATTGTCCAGACGCCGACAGCGCGGACTCGTCTGTCGCCGCGGGATCGCCAATCAGTCGCCCAGTCGACGACTCGATGCTCTCCAGTCCGATGTAAGGCCGTTCGTCTCCGGCCCCTTCACCGCGCGAGCGCCGAAGCGCTACGACGTACTTCAATCGCTTCGCTACGGCGGGGCGCGGCGCGAGGCTGCTCACTCCGTCACCTCCCGAAGCAGCCGCATGATCTCTTCCTCCGCCTGCTTCAGCTCGGCGTCGATCACCTCCAGCGGCCGCGGCGGCGTGTACTTGTAGAAGTGGCGATTGAAATTGATCTCATAGCCGACCTTGTCCTTGCTTCGGTCCATCCAGGCGTCGGGCACATGCGGGCACACCTCGCGCTCGAAGTAGGCGTCGATGTCGTCCTTGAGCGGCACGTTCTCGAAATCGCGCAGCTCGGCATCGGGCTCGTAGCCATCGTCGCGCACGCCCTTGGCGACCGGATCGGCCGCGGGGTCCTTTAGCGTGAAGACGCTGCGGAAGAGTTTCTGCTCCGTCGCCTTCCAGCGCGACTTGCGCGCGTGCAGCAGGTCCTCGATGCGGCTCCACACCTCATTCCAGTCGCGCTGCGGCTCGCGGCCCAGCGTCTTGTCGATGGCCTGCACGTCATCGAGCAGGTGGGGACAGGCGTCGAGGAAGCGCGCCTTGTCGTCCAGCGTCATCTGGTAGCGCAGGCGCAGCGGCCGCTCGACGGTGACGCGGGTGTAGCCGAAGTCGGCGTTGTCGAAGGTACTGGAGGGGTCGCCGTCGGTTGGCCGGTCGTAAAGCTTGACGATCTCGTCGATCTGGCTGGTGGTGATGTGGCGGCGCTTGTCGCCGAGGCTGCGCTTGTTGTCCTCGCTGCCGCCCGCGGTCCACACGCTGCGCGCATCGAGGAGCTGGATCTTGCCCTTGCGCCGCTGGGTCTTGCGGTTGGTGACGATCCAGACGTAGGTGCCGATACCGGTGTTGTAGAACATCTGCTCGGGCAGGGCGATGATGGCTTCGAGCCAGTCATTCTCGATGATCCACTTGCGGATGTCGCTCTCGCCCGAGCCTGCGCCGCCGGTGAACAGCGGCGAGCCGCTGAAGACGATGGCCAGCCGCGAGCCGTGCTTGTGCTGCGCCGGGCGAACGGGCTCGAACTTGGCGACCATATGCTGCAGGAAGAGCAGCGAGCCGTCGTTCACGCGCGGCAACCCGGCGCCGAAGCGGCCGTCGAAGCCGCGCTTGTCGCGCTCCTGCTGGATCTCCTTCTGCTGCTTCTTCCAGTCCACGCCGAAGGGCGGATTGGTGAGGAAGTAGTCGAAGGTCTCGCCCGCGAACTGGTCCTCGGTGAAGCTGTCGCCGTAGCGCACGTTGTTGCCGGCGCCGTTGTGGTCCACCTGCTTCATCAGCATGTCGGATGCCGCGGTGGCGAAGGCGCGCTTGTTGTAGTCCTGCCCGTAGACGTAGAGCCTGGCTGCGCCGTGGTGCTCGCGCAGGTAGTTCTGCGCCTCGGCCAGCATGCCGCCAGTACCGCAGGCCGGGTCGAGCAGCTTGCGCACCGTACCGGGCGTGGCACGCAACTTGTCGTCGTCGATGAACAGGATGCTCACCATCAGCCGGATGACCTCGCGCGGCGTGAAGTGGTCGCCGGCGGTCTCGTTGGCGAGTTCGTTGAAGCGGCGGATGAGGTTCTCGAAGATGAGCCCCATCTGCTCGTTGGGCACCGCGTTCGGGTGCAGGTCCACGTCGCAGAACTTGGAGACGACGAGGTAGAGGATGTTCGCCTCGCGCATTCGCTCGATCTCGGCTTCGAACTCGAAGAACTCGAAGATGTCGCGGACGTTCTTCGAGAAACCCTTGATGTAGCTGACGAGGTGCTTCTCGATGTAGTCGGGGTCACCCTTCAGCCTCTCGAAGTCGAGCGGGGAGTGATTGTGGAAGCGCTGGCCGGCGGCATTGTTGAGATGGGTGTCGAGGGCGTCGCCTTCGAGCCTGCCGCCCTTGCGCCTCTCGAACTCGGCCAGGACCTTGGCTTTCGTCGGCGCCAGCACGCAGTCGAAGCGGCGAAGGACGGTCATGGGGAGCATGACGCGTTCGTACTGCGGCGGGCGGTAGGGACCGCGCAGCAGGTCGGCGATCTGCCAGATCAGGTTCGAGAAGTAGTTGTGGTCAGGCATCGTTCAGGTCACTCCGACCGCGCATTGTAGTCCCGTCCCAAAACGGCGGGCCGTCGCACGCAAGACTTCGCATGGTGACCCTGCCCGCATGCACACATGGCCAGAACACTCCGAACAAGACAATTGGCTGCGCCACGGACCCGTCCAACAGACCTTCCGGCCATTGCGTCATCGCCATCCCGGCGCTGGCAACGCCGGTGTCTACGTGACCAAGCCGACGAACGCATCCCTCGCGAAGAACTATAGCATGCGGGCGGAGCCGCCCTGCCGGGTTGGCCTGCGCCACCGACAGATCGCTGATGGTCAGGGCCGTGCGGTGCCGCCAGCCGCCCCGCCAGCCCTGCCGATCGGCACGACGCGCAGCACCGGATCCAGGCGTTTGCCAAGTGCCTGTGCGCGACTCATGGGGTCGATGCGGTCGAACGTGCGACACCATCGAGCAGCTTGATGAAGTTTCGTTTCAGCTTGAATTGCAGGCGCAGTTCGGCCAGGTAGTTGCCGAAGTCCCGCGACTGATCCCGCGCCTTCATCAGTCTGCCCACCTTGCGGATCAACCGCGTCGCTTCCTCGTAGGCCGCGTTCCTGGTGTCTTCCACGATCAGTGGCACGACGCGGCGGTAAAGGCTGACGGCATCCTCCGGGCGCCCGGCTTCCAGCTTGCCGGCCAGGGCGATCAGCAGGTGGCGATCGCAGATGCCCTGGTGGGCCGCCGCCCAAGCCGCGTCGAGGTCTTCTTCCCAAAGGGCGATCTCGACCCGCTGCGACTGGTTGGGGACCGACGGCTTCGGCTTCCAGCGGTTCGTCATCGCCGCCTCGCCGGCGATACTGTCGTCGAGTCTGGTCAGTGCCCGTTCCCGCTGTACCGGCCAGATGCCGAGCTTGCCGGCGACCTCGTGCAGCTTGCTGAATGCTTGCAGACTGGGGTTCTCGTCGAACTGAACCCAGGTCAGATCCAGGGCCTCGTCGTTGCGCTGACGCTCCAGGTAGGCGCCCACGAGAAAGTCGCGCAAGCGGTTGTCGGGACGCTCGGGAAACGCTTTCAGGCCACGTTCCGCCCATGCCAGGGCCTTGTCCGGCTGCCCGGCCTTGACCCAGATTTCGGCGATCGCGAGATAGGCATAGCCGGATGCAAGATCCCGCGCCTTGATCGCCACCAGTTCCTCGACGTCGCCGCTCGCCGTCGCCAGTTGCTCCATGACGCGCGTGATGCGGGCGCGGCTGACATCGTAGCGGTCCTTACGGTCGCCTGGCTTGACCTTGCCCCATTCCGCTTCCGCCAGTTCCCGGTAGCGGCGCAGGCCGGCCTTGCCGAGAACGTCACGGTAGGCATTGGCGTCGAAACTCCACAGGCCGAACGGCAGCGTCATCTCCAGGTGGAACAGGCGCTCGGCCAGTTCGGTCGGTTCCGGCCGCGCCATCCTGGACGCTTTGTGGTGCAGATCACCCAGGCGATGGACGATGCCGCCGACCTGGCCACTCGAGTCATCGACCTCCTCCAGTGCGGTCTCGACACACTCGATGGCGTACTCGAGCAGTTCGACCAGCATGGCGGCGGTGTCCGGCTTGAGCAGATCGGTCAGCGAATCCGCTACCTGGTCGATGCCACGGGCGAAAGTCGCCGCCTGCCGCCAATCGACAAAGCCGTGGCGGCGTGTCGCGTCGTCGATTGCCCGCCGGAAGGCGGTGGCCACGTCGCCGCCGGCGGCCGTGCGCTCGGCGTGCAGCCGCAGCGACTGATAAAGCTGGTCATCGCGCCGGGCGACGCCCAGCAACAGCTCGATCAAGGCTGCCGGTGGCTGCGTCGCCAGGTACGCCTCGATCTCACGCCACGGATTCCGCCGCCTGGCTCTTGCCGGTGTTGCCTCGGGTTTGTCCGGCGCGGCCTGCTCTGCCAACCATGCCAGGCCGACAGCGACGCAATGCTTGCAGAAATGGCCGGCCGCGGCACGCGGGCAGCTGCAGTCGCCAGCCAGTTCGCCGCGGTTGTCCCGCAGTTCGACCTGGTAGGTCTCGTTGCCCTCGACCAGTGCGGCGATCCGGTCGTCAGCCCGCCGCAATCGCCCGACCGCGCCGACGGAAAAATACGCTTCGCCACGCCGAAAGGCGCTGCTGCCGGCGAGACTTTCGAGCACGGCGGGGGTGATCAGACCGGCGTCCATGGCAAAGCCCTCCTTTGGTCTACGTTGATGGGTCGTTCAACTCGTACCGGGTACTGCGTCCACCCGCATTCGCTTGCCGCAGGATGCCACGCACCAGCAGGTCAGTGAAGTCAGGCATCGCGGCAAGGATGGCGATGATCTCTGCGTGTGGTGCAGGTCGCAATCGGTTTCCTGGCGCATTTCCATCCAGACGCGGACAGGATGAGTTCAGAGTCAATCGTGTCTTCAGCGCCTCGCATTCCTGACACGGTTCCTGTGTCACTGTTGCTTCCTGGTCCGCTTTTCGGGCACTCCGGTGTCGGATGAACGATCAACCTGGGCTCCCGCCACGCCGCAAGCCGCAGATGCATATCGACATGAATGTCGTCATAGGTGCAGAGCAGGCCGCCACATTCCTTGCGCTCGATCAAGCCGAGGGTAACCAGAACGCTTGCATCTGCGTGCACTCGCTTCAAGTCCCGGCCGAGACGACGCGCGAGTAAACGCACCGGTACTTCGCCAGCGCCCTGCAGCGCATGAATCATCGCCCACCGGCGTTCGGTCAGCTTGCCGAAAGATGCGGCTGCCGACTCTGAATTAAGCCGATCGCCCGGCGCAGAATCCGCCTCGAACGTCTTGCGTGCCGATGCGCGCAGCGCTGCCTTCCCGTAAGGCTGCAGGGTGATGGTCAGTGTTCTCGCTTCCATCACTCGACCTCCTCGATAGAGTCGTCGATCAACCGATCGACTCCCGAAAGGACGCAAGGCAACTCGGCGGACCCTGGATTATGGTGATCGTCCTTGCCCCTCCCGTTATCAAGACCGACCGCGCGCTGCCCGGCGAAAGCATGTACCAATCGGTACTTGTAGCCGTGCCCGGAGGGTGGAACAGGTGCGGGCTCATGCGTTGCGGCGTCCGGCGGGGCGAACCGCTGAGCGATCCGCCCATCGCGATGACCGACTACCGGGACACGCGGATCACAGGCGATCGAGCGAGTTGCGCAGTTCGTCGGCCTGCGCCTGCAGCGAACGCCGCGTCGCCTCATCCATTTTCGCCAGCTGCCGATAGACCATGCCGAGGCGCCGATTGGTCGAGAGCTTGCCGGCGTTGCGCGCAAGGAAGTCCCAGTAGAGCGAATTGTAGGGGCAGGCTCGCTCGCCGGTGCGCAGTCTCCGGTCGTAGTGGCAGCCCCTGCAGTAGTCACTCATGCGATCGATGTAGGCGGCGCTCGATACGTACGGCTTGGTGGCGAGCATTCCGCCGTCGGCAAACTGGCTCATGCCGAGGGTATTGGGGAGTTCGACCCATTCAAAGGCGTCGACATGGACGCCGAGATACCAGCGATGCACCTCCGCGGGGTCCAGTCCGGCCAGCAGCGCAAAGTTGCCGATCACCATCAGTCCCTGGATGTGGTGGGCATAGGCCTGCCCGAGGGACTGGCCGATGGCGTGGGCGAGGCAGCGCATCCTGGTCTGGCCGTTCCAGAACCATCCCGGCAGCGCCCGCGTGTGGCCGAAGAAGTTCTGCTCGACATAGCGGGGCATGTGCGCCCAGTAGAAGCCGCGAATGTATTCGCGCCAGCCGATGATCTGCCGGATGAAACCCTCGGCAGTTGCCAGCGAGACCGATCCGGCGCGCCAGGCAGCAGCGGCCCTGGCGACGACCTCGCGCGGGTCGAGCATCTTGGTGTTGAGTGCAAACGACAGCAGCGAGTGGAACATGCGCCAGGAGCGATGGCTCATCGCGTCCTGAAAGTCGCCGAAGTGGGGCAGGGCGTTCTCGATGAAGGCGTCGAGCTGCCGCAACGCTTCGGCGCGATCGAGCGGCCAGGCCAGTCGTGCCGCATTCGCCTCGCCGAAGCTGTTGACGCCGGCAGCGACGATCGCCTGCCAGAGCGCGGAATGGTCGTGCGACGCGCGGCAGTCCGCCGGTTCGGACGGCACCCCAGGCCAGGGCTTGCGGTTGTCCTGGTCGAAGTTCCATTGGCCGCCGACGGGTCGGCCAGCGCCATCGAGCAGCACTCGATGCTGCACCCGCATGTGGCGGTAGAAGTGCTCGAGCAGCCATTGCCTGCGTTGCGAAAACAATCGTGCCGCCTCGTCGCGCCGGGTGTAGAAGTGCTCGCTGTCCACCATTCGGCATGGGATCGATTGACGCCGGGCATGCTCGGCCAGTTGCGCGTCGAGTCGCCATTCGTCGGGCTCCTGGTATTCGAAGGCGCGAACGTTGTCGCGACGTATCAGCGCATCGAGGTTGTCCGGCAGCGTTTGCCGGTTGTCGGGATCGTCGATCGTCAGGTAGCGCACGCGGTGCCCGGTCGCACGCAACTGGCGGGCCAGATCGCGCATCGCGGCAAAGATGGCGATGATCTTCTGCGCGTGGTGCAGGACGTAGCCGGTTTCCCGGCGCATTTCGATGAAGGCGTACAGCACGTCGTCGCGCCGCTGCGCGAACCAGCTGTGCCGTGGATTGAGCTGGTCGCCGAGTATCAGCCGCAGGGTCGTGCCGGGACTCATGCGATTTCCGGAAGCGGCCCGCTGCGGGGGCGTTGCGGCAAACCGTGCTGCCGCTCCGCACAGGGCAAGCCGCGCAGCAGCAGGCGCGCTCCGTCGCCCGGGCGCGCCGCAAGACGCGTCGGACGCAGCGAACCGGTCGCCGCCGGGGCGTGCGCGCTTCCCAAGTCGTGCCGCCGGTCATGAGGTCTCAGCATGGGATGCCGCTCATGGCCCATGCCGCGACGGACCAGCCCGGTCGTCAGCATCACGCTGCGGCAACAGGGTCAGTGCCTGCGGTGCCGGGACGGCCAGCAGGACGGCCGCAAAGTGGGGCTCGAGCCAGCCGTGTTCCGTCGAGAGAAGCTGCCAGCCGGGCGCCTGCTGCCTGATCTGCCGGATGGTCGCCGGTGCCTGTACGCGCAGCGTGCGGGCCAGATGGCGGGCGGGTGCCGTCATCGCGGGTGTGCCGACGAAGCGCTCGACCGTCGCTTCGCGTCCTGCCTTCGCATCGCCATCGAACAGCCATAGCCTCGGCTGCCACTGGCCGGCGACCCCGGCCCGTTGCCAGCGCGCCACTTCGGCGCGGAATTCTGGCTGCCGGGCGGTGAAATACTGGGCCCCGTGATCGCATTGCCAGCCATCGCCGCGACGGCTGCTCATGCGCCCGCCGACGCCGCGAGCCTTGTCGAACAGACTGACTTCGAGGCCAGCCTCTTGCAGCAGCGTGGCGCAGGACAGGCCAGCGATACCGGCACCGATCAGCGCCAGATGCGGAGCGGCCTGCGTCCCGACGGCCTTGCTGCCGATGCCGGTTGGCGTGAAGGATTCTTCGAGTTCGTTCACAATTGTCCTGGACAAAGTGAAGTGTTGTACCTATCATAACGATGAACGTTCGTTGATCGATGAGTAGCTGGATCATTGTCCAGGGCGGACTGGTGTTCCGATCGCCCAAGCGGCTGCTGGCCGTGGCGGGCGTCCAGTCCGGTGCGGGACAGCAGGTCAATCTGGAGAAGACACGTCGTGGAAAGAATAGCGGTGGTCACTGGAGCGGCAGGCGGCTTGGGCCAGTCGGTGGCGGCGAGGCTGGCAGAGGCAGGCTGGACGCTGGTCGTGACCGGCCGGGACGGCGAGCGCCTGCGCCGCAGATACGGCGACAGCCACCTGCAGGTGGTCGCCGACTGCTCCAGCGTGGCTGGATCGCAGCACATTTTCGAGGTGGCCAGAGTGCACCAGATGCTGCCGACGGCATTGGCGCACTGCGTCGGCAACATCCGCCTGGGCGCGCTGCACCGGATGGCGGACGCCGACTTCATGGCCTGCCTCAACGCCAATCTGGTCAGCGCCTTCCATACGCTGGCGGCTTTCGTCGGTGCCTTGCGCGACGCCAGGTGTCCCGGGGCGGCGGTGCTGGTCTCCTCGGCCGCGGCGCGCATCGGCACGCCCAATCACGAGGCGGTAGCGGCGGCAAAAGCCGGGGTCGAGGGGCTGGTGCGCAGCGCCGCGGCAACCTACGCGAGCCATGGCGTCCGCATCAACGCCATCGCTCCCGGCATCATGGACACGCCCGCCGCGACCGCCATCCTCGGCACCGCGATGGGCCGCGAGGCGGCTGCCCGGCAGTATCCCTTGCCCGGCATCGGTTCCCCGGACGAACTGGCCGAACTGATGGTCTGGCTGCTCTCGGACAAGGCTGTCCGCGTGACCGGCCAAGTGTGGTCGATGGACGCCGGCTTTTCCACCATTCGGCCACTGGTCAGGTGAGGGGGCATGGAGCGGTCGGCGCCGGATCGCATTCCGCCCAGCGCTGCACGGCGCGGGTGCGGCGAACTGCTGCCATTCGTCCTCCCGAGCGCCGCTGCTGCCGCTGCATCCGGGCAAGCGCGAAGGAACAGGCCCGCAAGGGAGTCAGCATGAACGCCTTCAACAGGCTTCCCGGATCCGTGCAGACGCCCGCCGGGCGGGAGCGCGACGTACTGCGCCTGCTGCCCCGTGTGCTCGTTCTCGGCACGTTGCTACTGGCATTGCCGTCGCTTGTCGTCAGGATGCCTCTCGGCGCGTGGGGCGCGGTGGCAGGCGCGACTCCGCTGCAGATGGTCGACATCGTGGCGATCAGTCTCGTGGTCCTGCACTGGACGGTCGTGCTGACGGTGGCGATCGCCGCCTTCATCGTCATGGTGATGAAGGGTCCCGCTTATGTCGCCGACGCGTATGCCGTCGAGGATTCGGAAACCCCGGATCCGTCGGATTCGCGTTAGACGTCCTCTCACCAAAGGCGGGTTCGCCACATGGCAGACGTGACAGTCTCCGGAAGCCGAGGCAACATGGGCGACACTGAGCGCAGTGGGCACTCTGCGGACACCGCTGCCGTTCCCGGCGGACGTGCGTCCAGGCTTGTCCGCATCGGCACCCTCGCCGGCGGCGTTGCCGGCAGCATGTTGGCCGAAGGCGCCCGCCAGTTGGCGCAGGGGAAGCGTCCGCGAATCGCTGACCTGTTGCTGACGCCGGCGAACGCCCGCCGTGTTGCAGACCAGCTTGCGCAAATGCGTGGAGCGGCGATGAAGGTTGGGCAGTTGCTGTCCATGGATGCAGGCGACCTGCTGCCACCGCATCTTGGCAAGATCCTGGCCCGCCTGCGCGCCGACGCGCAAGCCATGCCGATGAGCCAACTGGTCTCTGTCCTAGATGCCAACTGGGGAAAGGGTTGGGACCGTCACTTTCGGCGGTTCAGCTTCACCCCGGTGGCGGCGGCGTCGATCGGACAGGTACATCTCGCGGAAACCAGGGACGGGCGCCGCCTGGCGATCAAGGTCCAGTACCCGGGCATTCGCCGGAGCATCGACAGCGACATCGACAACGTTGCCAGCCTGCTGCGAGTTTCCGGCCTGTTGCCGAGTGGCCTCGATGTCGCGCCGCTGCTGCGGGAGGCGAAACGTCAGTTGCACGCCGAAGCCGATTACCTCGGCGAGGGCGTTTGGCTCGGCCGCTATGCGGGCCTGCTTGCCGACGCTCCCGAGTTCATGCTGCCCGAGGTGCACGCCGAGCTGACGACCGGGAGCGTCCTGGCCATGTCCTGCATGGGCGGCGCGCCGGTCGAATCGCTGCTGCACGCCCCGCAGGCGGAGCGCGATCGTGTCGCAGGACTGCTCTTCCGGCTCTTGTTCCGGGAGATCTTCGAATTCCAACTGATCCAGACCGACGCCAATTTCGCCAACTATCGTTACGATTGCGTCAGCCGCCGAGTGATTCTGCTCGACTTCGGCGCCACGCGCGCCTATCCCCCAGTCATCGTTGACGCCTATCGTCGGCTGCTGGCGGGTGCCATCGTCGATGACCGGCAGGCTATGGGCGCAGCCGCCAGCGCCATCGGCTATTTTCGGGCAGACATCCCGGAGCGGCAGCGGCAGCTTGTCCTGGATGTCTTCCAGCAGGCCTGCGAACCGCTGCGTCACGCAGGTGCCTACGATTTCGGGAGTTCGAATCTGCCAGCCCGCATGCGCGACGCCGGTCTGGCCCTGGGTACGGACAGGGATTCCTGGCATACGCCGCCGGCGGATGCACTGTTCCTGCACCGCAAGGCCGGCGGTCTCTATCTGCTGGCGGCAAGTCTGAAAGCGCGGGTCGATGTGGGCGCCCTGTTCCGGCCTTACGCCTCGCCGCAGGCGCCGCCATGAGCCAGTGGCGAGGCGGCAGACGCACAGGCCGGGCGTTCGATCATCGTGCCTCGCCGTTGGCCGCAGCGGACTTCATGCCGACCTGGCGGGGGCGCGTCATTGACGACCTCCCGCCACCGGACCTGGCGTGCGCCCGACAGATCGGTCTTCTGATCGCCGAACGTCAGGAGGGTCGGTTCAAGCTTGATCTGCGCGCAATAGACCTTGTCGACTGAATGCAGGAAGACGATGCGCAAACTGCTCATTCTTTCGCTCGTGGCCCTGGCATCGTCGTGGCCGGCCCGGGCCGACGACGCGCCCCTGCCGCTTGGCGAACTGGCGAAGCCGGGCCGGGTACTGATGCTCCGCCATGCGCATGCACCGGGAGTCGGCGATCCGGTGAATCTGGTCATCGGCGACTGTTCCACCCAGCGCAACCTCGACGCCAAGGGCCGGGTTCAGGCACGAGACCTGGGGGCTCGTTTGCGCGCGGCTGGCCTGACCAAGGCGAGAGTCCTTGCAAGCCAGTGGTGCCGCGCGCTCGAAACGGCCCGCTTGCTGGACCTCGGGGCGGTGGAGCCCTTGCCGGAACTGAATTCGTTCTTCGGACGACAGAACGATCGGCAAAGGATTCTGGATCGTCTGCGGGCGTTTCTCGCCCGCTTGCCCGCTGACGGTCCGCCGGTGATCCTGGTTACCCATCAAGTCGTGGTGGACGCTTTCACCGGGGCATCGCCGCCGCCAGGTGGCGGCAGCATCTTCAAGCTCAACGGGACGGGGGCACCCGAATGGCTTGGCACCATTCCGGTCGAAATGCGCAGTGGCTCATGAACACGACCGCGCTCGAGAATGCCTGCAGAGACGGCGGATGAAGTCTACGCGGCTGCTTCGGCAGTCGGGCAGTCTGGCAGAGCAGCTTTACCGAAATTCGCTGGCAGTATGTGCAACTCGGCGCTGGGGGTCTGCCGCGCCACGGCGCCGCACCACGTCTTGGACCAACGGGCGCGCTTTCCTTGACAGTGCAGCAACCCTTCCCTATACTGCGCGGCTCTTGAGGGTTGGTAGCTCAGTCGGTAGAGCAGTGGACTTTTAATCCATTGGTCGAGGGTTCGAGTCCCTCCCGACCCACCAAGGAATGCAAGACGGGAAGCCCGGCTCACAAGGCCGGGTTTTTTCGTTCCGGGATGAACTCAGGCGCCTGGTTGTCAGCGCGATGGCAGACCCTGGTGCCGCTGATCCGCGCCACGCTGCGGCACGGGCAATTGGTTCCGGATGCACGGCTGCGTCTGGGCGCTCTCGCTGCACGTGGGGCTCGCCTTGGTAGCCAGTCCACGCCCGTCAACGGAGGTCGCTGTGCGCTTCGCCTGGCCGCGGCGCTGCCGTCACGGCAGGGGTCACCGGCGGAATGACGGGCGGCGGAGCTGAAGCCGCCACCCGCCGGTCTTGCTGCGGCAGTTCAGGCAGGGGCAGATGCCGGTCCGGGCGTGGCGCCACCCTCTTCGGCGGTGACCGCCTTCATCGACAGGCGGACGCGGCCCTTCTCATCGGCTTCGAGCACCTTGACGCGGACCTTCTGGCCGTCCTTGAGGTAATCGGCGACGGCGTTGACCCGCTCGTTGGCGATCTGCGAGATGTGCAGGAGACCGTCGCGCCCCGGCAGGATGCTGACGATGGCGCCGAAGTCGAGCAGTTTGAGCACCGTGCCGTCGTAGGTCTTGCCGACTTCGACGTCGGCGGTGATCGACTCGATGCGTGCGCGGGCTGCGTTGGCGGCCTCGCCGCTGACCGAGGCGATGGTGATCGTGCCGTCATCCTTGATGTCGATCGTCGTGCCGGTTTCTTCGGTGATGGCGCGGATCACCGCGCCGCCCTTGCCGATGACGTCGCGAATCTTCTCGGGGTTGATCTTCATCGTGTAGAGGCGCGGCGCGTAGGTCGAAACCTCCTCGCGGTGTCCGGCCATCGAACCCCGCATCTGCTTCAGGATGTGCAGGCGTGCTTCGCCGGCCTGCGCGAGGGCAACCTGCATGATCTCCTTGGTGATTCCCTGGATCTTGATGTCCATCTGCAGCGCCGTCACGCCGGCCTCGGTGCCGGCAACCTTGAAGTCCATGTCGCCGAGGTGGTCCTCGTCACCGAGGATATCGGTCAGGACGGCAACGCGGTTGCCTTCCTTGATCAGGCCCATGGCGATTCCGGCAACATGCGCCTTCAGCGGTACGCCGGCATCCATCAGCGCGAGCGAGGCGCCGCAGACGCTGGCCATCGAACTCGAACCATTCGACTCGGTGATCTCGGAGACCACCCGGATGGTGTAGGAGAACTCCTCCGGCGACGGCAGGACGGCCAGCAGGGCGCGCTTGGCCAGCCGGCCGTGGCCGATCTCGCGTCGCTTCGGCGAGCCGACGCGGCCGCATTCACCGGTGGCGTAGGGCGGGAAGTTGTAGTGCAGCATGAAGCGCTCACGATACTCACCGGAAAGCGCGTCGATGATCTGCTCGTCGCGTCCGGTACCCAGCGTCGCGGCGACAATGGCCTGCGTTTCCCCGCGCGTGAAGAGGGCGGAGCCATGCGCGCGCGGCAGGATGCCCGAACGGATGGCGATCGGCCTGACGGTCCGTGTGTCGCGGCCATCGATGCGCGGCTCGCCGGCGAGGATGCGGCCACGAACGATTCGCGCCTCGGCCGCGTCGACCATGTGCCGGATGGCGTTGGCGTCCGGTGCGTCGTCGTCGGCGGTCAGGGTCTCGACGGCGTAGGCCGTGATCTCCTTGATTCGCTGCGTGCGCAGTTGCTTGCTGGTGATGCGGTAGGCCTCCTCGAGTTCGGCTTGCACGAGCCGGTCGAGCTTGCTGTGCACGGCCTCGTTCCTGGCGGCAGGGGCCCATTCCCACTCCGGTTTGCCGGCCTCGTCGGCCAGTTGGTTGATCGCCTCGATCGCCGCCTGCATCTGCTGGTGTCCGAAGACGACGGCGCCCAGCATGACATCTTCGGGCAGTTCCCTGGCCTCCGATTCGACCATCAGCACGGCTGCCTGCGTTCCCGCCACAACCAGATCGAGCCGGCTCGACTGCAGCTGGCTGCTGGTCGGATTGAGAACATACTGACCGTCGATGTGGCCGACACGGGCGGCGCCGATCGGGCCATCGAACGGGATGCCCGAGATCGCCAGTGCCGCCGAGGCGCCGATCAGCGCCGGCACGTCGGGGTCGATCTCCGGGTCGAGCGACATCACCATCGCGACGACCTGCACCTCGTGGTAGAAGCCGTCCGGGAACAGCGGGCGCAGCGGGCGATCGATCAGACGCGAAGTCAGCGTCTCCTTTTCGGAGGGGCGGCCTTCGCGCTTGAAGAAGCCGCCGGGGATTCGTCCTGCCGCGTACGTCTTTTCGATGTAATCGACTGTCAGCGGGAAGAAATCCTGCCCCGGCTTGGCCGTGCGGTTGCCGACGACGGTGACCAGCACCACCGTCTCGCCCATCGAGACCATTACGGCGCCGCCTGCCTGGCGCGCGATCTCCCCGGTTTCCAGCGTGACCTGTTGCGCGCCGTAGGCGAAGCTCTTCTTGACGATATTAAACATTTTTCCCTTTCTCGATAGTCTGGCGCGTGCCTGCCCACGACTCCGGCAGGCAAGTCAACCGACGCGCCCGTTTGCCAACCAGGCTGCTGCAGCACGAACAGCGGCCAGCCCACTCGGGGCTGGCCGCTGACGGCTTTCGAGTTGCCTGCACATGCCGACCGCGGTGCGGTTCGGTGAGCAGGCCTACTTGCGCAGGCCGAGACGCTGAATCAGGCTGCGGTACGAGTCAACGTTGGTGCGCTTGAGGTAGTCCAGCAACTTGCGGCGGCGGCTGACCATGCGCAGCAGACCGCGACGCGAGTGATTGTCCTTCTTGTGTTCCTTGAAGTGGCCGGTGAGGTCATTGATGCGGGCGGTCAGCAGAGCGACCTGGACTTCCGATGAACCCGTGTCGCCAGCCGCACGCTGGTAATCGGTCATGATCTGCGCTTTTTGCGCAACACTTATCGCCATCTCAAACTCTCTTTCCTTGGGATCGGCGCCGCCCCGGTTTGATAGAGCCAACGCCCGGTTGATGAATGTGTTGAATCGCTTGGCGAAGCGAACCGCGGATTCTATCCGCTGCCGGCCGCAACGGCAAGGCTGCCGCAATCCTGCGGGGAATCGTCGGCGCTTGCCGCCGCGAGCGGGTGGTCCGTGGCGGCTATGCCAGTGCCCGGCCGACGACTTCGCGTACGTCCGGCGACAGGCCGGTGCTCGCGTGGAGTTCGCCCAGTGCCGATGCGGCGTGCGACTGCCGCCGCGCGTCGAAGCGACGCCAGCGGTCGAAGCGGCGTGTCAGGCGGGCCGCCACCTGCGGATTGAAACGGTCGATGGCGGCGATCTGCCTGGCGAGGAAACGGTAGCCGCAGCCGTTGGCGGCATGGAAGCGGACGTGGTTGTTGCCGAAGCTGTTGAGCAGCGCATAGACCTTGTTCGGGTTGTGCAGGTCGAACGAGCGATGCGCGAGCAGCGCCTCGACGATCGCCAGGGTATCCGGCAGCCGGCTCGAAGCCTGCACCGAGAGCCACTTGTCGATCACCAGCGCCTCGCCCTGCCAGCGTTCGTGGAAAGCAGCCAGCGCCTGGCGGCGCTGTTCGCAGTCGTGCTGCGCGAGGACAGCGAGGGCTGCGAACTGGTCGCTCATGTTGTCCGCCGAGGCAAACTGACGCATCGCCAGTTGGTGCATGGCGACCGTTGCCAGTTCGCCGAGGTATCCCAGGCAGACGTTGCGCAATGCGCGCCGGCCGGCCGCTGCCGGCGTCGCCTCGTAGGGGCCGGCGGTCGCCAGCGACTCGTAGCGTTGCAGGAAGCTGTCCTGCAGCCGCTCGGCGACGAACCGGCGCAGCCCGTTGCGCGCGGCGTGCAGCGCGTCCGGGTCGACGACGGCCATGTCTTCGGCCAGCGTTGCCTCACCGGGCAGCGTCAGGACCTCGGCGGCAAAGGCGGGGTCGCTGTCGGCGTGCAGCAGGCTCTGCCGCAGGGCGTCGGCGAAGCCTGCCGGCCAGTGG
The DNA here is from genome assembly GCA_013347225.1 of Candidatus Accumulibacter similis. NCBI lineage: Bacteria > Pseudomonadati > Pseudomonadota > Betaproteobacteria > Candidatus Accumulibacter > Candidatus Accumulibacter similis. The sequence goes on from CP054595.1 coordinate 1,232,778, forward strand.
CTGGCGCGGCCGGCAGCGAAGTCGGCGGCGGCGGCAAGGATCAGCCGGCTGGCCAGGCGCTGTCCTGCTTCCCAGCGATTGAAGGGGTCGCTGTCGTGCGCGAGAAGGCAGTTCAACTCGTCGTCGTGCCATTCGCGATCGAGGATCACAGGCGCCGAGAAGTCGCGCAACAGCGATGGCACGGGTGCCGTCGGCACTCCTTCGAAGACGAACTGCTGCTCGTCGGCGGTCAGCGCCAGGATGCGTGTCGTCTGGCCGCGATCCGCCGTGTCGCCCTCGCCGGCGAGGTACAGCGGCAGGTCGTTGCCCTCTGCACCGACCAGGCCGATCGTCACCGGGATGTGGAAGGGCGGCGCAGCCGCGCTGGCGGCGGGCCGCGTTTGCGACAACGTCAGGACGTAGCGCTGTCCGGCCGGGTCATGGCGGCCGTCGGCGCGCAGGTGCGGCGTGCCGGCATGGTCGTACCAGAGCATGAACTGCCGCAGGTCGACGCCCGCGGCGTCGGCCATGGCGGCGACGAAATCGTCGCAGGTGACCGCCTGGCCGTCATGGCGGTGAAAGTAGAGATCCATGCCACGGCGGAACGCCTGCCGGCCGATCAGCGTCTGCAGCATGCGCACCACCTCGGCGCCCTTCTCGTACACGGTGCTGGTGTAGAAGTTGTTGATCTCGATGTAGGAATCGGGACGGACAGGGTGCGCCATCGGGCCGGCGTCCTCGGGGAACTGGGTCGCGCGCAGCGCGCGCACGTCGCGAATCCGCGTCACCGCCCGACCGTGCATGTCGGCGCCGAATTCCTGGTCGCGGAAGACGGTCAGCCCTTCCTTGAGCGACAGCTGGAACCAGTCGCGGCAGGTGACCCGGTTGCCGGTCCAGTTGTGGAAGTACTCATGCGCGACGACGCGGTCGATGTTCTGGTAATCGCTGTCGGTGGCGGTGTCGGTCCGGGCAAGGACGTACTTGGTATTGAAGATGTTCAGCCCCTTGTTCTCCATGGCGCCCATGTTGAAGTCGCCGACGGCGACGATCATGTAATGGTCGAGGTCGCATTCGAGGCCGAAGACTTCCTCGTCCCAGCGCATCGAACGCTTCAGGGCGTCCATCGCGTGCCCGCACTGGTCGAGCTTGCCCGGCTCGACGTAGACGGCCAGTTCGACCTGGCGGCCGCTGGCGGTGGTGAAGCGGTCACGCAGGACGTCGAGGCGGGCGGCGACGAGCGCGAAGAGATAGCATGGCTTGGGGAAGGGATCGTGCCAGCGCGCCCAGTGGCGATCCGGCCCCGCGTCGCCGCTGGCGACCGGGTTGCCGTTGGCCAGCAGGATCGGCAGGCTGGAGCGGTCGGCGTGCAGGGTGACGACGTAGGTCGACATGATGTCCGGCCGGTCGGGAAACCAGGTGATGCGGCGGAATCCCTGTGCTTCGCACTGCGTGAAGTAGCCGTCCTTCGACCGGTAGAGTCCGGACAGGCTGCCGTTGTGGTCGGCGTCGATGCGAACGCGTGTGCACAGGAGCAGGGTGTCCGGCGGATCGGCGATCGTCAGCGCTGTCTCGCTGCAGTGGTATTCGGCGGCGGCGAGCGGTCTGCCGTCGATGGCCAGCGAGATGGTCTGCAGGCCGTGGCCGTCGAGCCGCAATGGCTGCGCGGCGCTGACCGCCGGGTTGCGCCGCAGGTGCAGCCGGCTGTCGACGAGCACCTCGCCGCTGCGAAAGTCGATCTGCAGCTCGACGAGGTCGACGAGAAAGGGCGGCGGGGCGTAATCCTGGCGACGGATTCTCTGCGGTTCTGCTGTGTTCATGGCTGTTGCATGTCCTGTGGGTGGCGCTGCCGCCTTCGCTGTCGCGGTCGGCTGCGTGCTCCGTTGGCGATCGGTGGCGGCGGCGCCGGGTCAGGGCTTGCCCAAGGCGCCGGTGTCGCGCAACCGGGTGGCGATCTCGCTCGCCATCTGGCGGTAGCCAGCGGCGTTCGGGTGGATCGGGTCGGCTTTCAGCTTCGGGTCGGCAAGGATGCCGGCAACGATGCCCGCCAACAGCGGCAGCTTTTCCTCGCTCGCCAGCTCGGCATAGAGTTTCGCGTCCGGCAACTGGCCGCTGATGGCGCCGAGCAGCGACAGCCGCGGCACGGCGACCAGAACGACCTCGGCACCCGCCTGCCGGCTGGCGCGAACGATCGCCCGCAGATCCTCCTTGACCTCCGCTTCCGACCGTCGGCGGAGAAAGTCGTTGCCGCCGAGTTCGACGATCACCAGCCGCGGTCGTGTCGCCTGCAGGGTGTCGCCGATCCGCTCGCGAGCGGTCGCCGCGGTATCGCCCGGCACGCCCGCATTGTGCACGCGCCAGCCGCTGCTCGCCGCCAGCTGGCTGGGGTAGTCCTCGCCGGGACCGGCGCCGGTGCCGTGGGTGATGCTGTCACCGAAGGCGAGGACCGGACTGCCGGCTGGCAGTGCCGCGAGTCGCGGCGACTTGTCGCAGCCGGCGAGACAGGCGACGGCCAGCAGCAGGAGCAGGCGGAAGATGGCGACGGCGGGCTGTTCTCTCTTGCGGGCGTTCACGGCAGCTCGTCACGGTGCAGCAGGAAGACGTACTGGTCGCCGGCGCTGGTGTCGAGCCAGGTGAAGGGCGTGTCGGGGAAAGCGGCCTCGAGGGTTTCGCGGTTGTGGCCGATCTCCACCACCAGCAGACCATGAGGTTCGAGGTGCCGCCGTGCGCCGCCGAGGATGGCGCGCGTCAGGTCGAGTCCATCGTCGCCGCTGGCGAGCGCCAGCTCCGGTTCGTGCCGGTACTCGGCCGGCAGGCTGGCCATCGATGCGGCCGAGACGTAGGGCGGATTGGCGATGATCAGGTCGTAGCGGCGACCGCCGAGGCTGGCGAAGAGGTCGCCCTGCAACAGGCGGACGCGGTCGCCAAGTTCGTGTTCGGCGACGTTGCGCCGGGCGACGGCGAGCGCGTCGTCGGAGAGGTCGACGGCGTCCACGCTGGCGGCAGCGAAAGCATGTGCGGCAAGGATCGCCAGGCAGCCGGAGCCGGTGCACAGGTCGAGGACGCTGCCGATCGCGTCGGGCTCATCGATCCATGGCGCCAGTTGCTCGTGCAGCAGTTCGGCAATGAACGAGCGTGGGACGATCACCCGCTCGTCGACGTAGAAGCGATGTTCGCCGAGCCAGGCTTCGTTGCTCAGGTACGCGGCCGGCAGCCGTTCGCTGACGCGGCGGTCGATCAGGCGCAGGGCGCCGACGCGTTCGTCGCTGGTCAGGCGCGCGTCGAGGAAGGGCTCCAGCCGGTCGAGTGGCAGGTGCAGGTGGTGCAGCAGCAGGTAGGCAGCTTCGTCCCAGGCGTTGTCCGACCCGTGGCCGAAGAACAGCTTCGCTTCGTTGAAGCGACTGACGGCGAAGCGCAGCAGGTCGCGCAGCGTGAACAGCTCGTTGCCGGCCTGCTCAGCCATGGACGGGCAGCAACTGCTCGAGGATGCGGCGGTAGATCGCTGCCAGCCGGGGCAGGGCGGCCACCTCGACGCATTCATCGACCTGGTGGATGCTCGCATTGACCGGGCCGATCTCGACCACCTGCGGACAGATGGCGGCGATGAAGCGACCGTCGGAGGTGCCGCCGCTGGTCGACAGATCGGCGTCGATTCCCGTTTCGTCGCGGATGGCCTGCAGCGCCGCTTCGATCAGCGCACCGCGGCCGGTCAGGAAGGGTCTGGCGCCGAGCGTCCAGGCGACGTCGTAGCTGAGGCCGGCGTCGTCGAGGACGGTGCAGAGGGCTTTCTGCAGCTGCTCCGGCGTGCTGGCGGTGGCAAAGCGGAAATTGAAGTCGACGACGACGCTGCCCGGGATGACGTTGCCGGCGCCGGTGCCGCCATGGATGTTGGAGACTTGCCAGGTGGTCGGCGGGAAGAACTCGTTGCCTTCGTCCCAGACCATCGCGGCAAGGGTGGCGAGCGCCGGCGCCAACAGGTGGATGGGGTTCTTCGCCAGGTGCGGGTAGGCAATGTGCCCCTGGATTCCCTTGACCGTGAGCCGCCCCGAGAGCGAGCCGCGGCGGCCGTTCTTGATCGTGTCGCCGAGTCGGGCGCTGGCCGTCGGTTCGCCGACGATGCAGTAGTCGATCGTTTCGCCGCGGCGGGCGAGGGCATCGGTGACGGCGACCGTGCCGTCGACCGCATCGCCTTCCTCGTCCGAGGTGAGCAGGAAGGCGAGCGAGCCGCGCTGCGCCGGCCGGGCGGCGACGAAGTCCTCCGCCGCGGTGACGAAGGCGGCGAGCGAACCCTTCATGTCGGCGGCACCACGGCCATAGAGCAGACCGTCGCGCTGCGTCGGCTGGAAAGGGTCGCTGTGCCACTCCGCCAGCGGTCCGCTGGGGACGACGTCGGTGTGCCCGGCGAAGCACAACAGCGGTCGCTGCTCGCCGCGGCGGGCCCAGAGGTTGCTCACCGCGCCGCGACGGATGAACTCGCAGCGAAAGCCCGCCGGGCGGAGGCGGGCGGCGATCAGGTCGAGGCAGCCGGCGTCATCGGGAGTGATCGAGCGGTGGCGGATCAACTGCGCGGCGAGTGCCACGGTCGCGTCGTCGCCCGCTGGCGCGCGCACCGGATCGTGGCCTGCCGGTGACGGTTCCTTCACCACCGCTCAGCCACTGACGGCATCGTCGAGGCTCAGGGTGAATTCCTTGTACGACGGGCTGCCGGGATTGGTCGCCGAAGGATCGAATCTGGGCTCGCGCGGTGTCTCGTCCATCGCGATGTTGCCGGCCGACTCGTGGTTGTTGATCAGCCACGACAGGTTGGTCGGCGAGTCGGCGTTCTGCAGTGCTTCCTGCAGCGTGATCACCTCCGAGCGATAGAGCCGGAACAGGTCCTGCTCGAAGGTCCGCGATCCCGGTGCGAGGCTCTGTTCCATCGCATCCTTGAGCGCCGTGATGTCGCCGGCCTCGATCAGCTCCTGGACATGGTAGCTGTTGAGCAGGACTTCGACGGCAGGTATCAGCATGCCGTCCTTCTTCTTCACCAGCCGCTGCGAAACGATCGCCTTCAGGGTGACCGACAAATCCATGTACAGGGTCGAGCGGGTGTCGATCGGGAAGAAGTTGATCACCCGGTTGAGCGCATGGTAGCTGTTGTTGGCGTGCAGCGTGCCGAGGCAGAGGTGACCCGTCTGGGCGTAGGCGATCGCCGCCTGCATCGTCTCCCGGTCACGGATCTCGCCGATCAGGATGCAGTCGGGCGCCTGCCGCATGGCGTTCTTCAGCGCGTTCTCCCACCCCAGCGTATCCATGCCGATCTCGCGCTGGTTGACGATCGACTTCTTGTGCCGGAAGAGGTACTCGATCGGATCCTCGATGGTCAGGATGTGCCCGGTGCAGTTGCTGTTCCGGTAGTCGAGCATCGACGCCAGGGTGGTGGACTTGCCGGAGCCGGTCGAGCCGACGATGAGGATCAGCCCGCGTCGCTCCATCACCAGGTCGGCGAGTACCGGCGGCAGCATCAGCGACTCCAGCGTCGGGATGTTGCCCATGACGTAACGGATGACGATCGAGATCGAACTGCGCTGGCGGAACAGATTGATGCGGAAGTTGCCGAGCTTGGCGACGCCGAAGGAGAGGTTCATCTCCTTGGTCTTCTCGAAGGCCTCGACCTGCTGCGGATTGAGGAGTTCGGCGGCGATCTTGTCGATCATCGCCGGTTCCATGATCTGCTGGTTGATCGGGACGGTCGAGCCCTGGATCTTGATGTGGATCGGCGCGCCGGCGCAGATGAAGATGTCCGACGCCTGGCGTTCGGCCATTGCGTTGAAGAGCTTGTCGAGGATCATCTGTCGGCCGCTGCCTGGGAGTGGCGGGATCGAGTCAGTCGCCGCGCAGCAGGTCGTTGATGCTCGTCTTGGCGCGCGTCCTGGCGTCCACCTTCTTGACGATCACGGCGCAGTAGAGGCTGTAGCTGCCGTCTGGCGCCGGCAGGTTGCCGGAGACGACGACCGACCCCGGGGGCACCGCGCCGTAGCTGACCGTGCCGGTTTCGCGGTCGAAGATCCGCGTCGACTGGCCGATGTAGACACCCATCGAAATCACCGAACCCTCGCCGATGATGACCCCCTCGACGACTTCCGAACGCGCACCGATGAAGCAGTTGTCCTCGATGATCGTCGGGTTGGCCTGCAGGGGCTCGAGCACGCCGCCGATGCCGACGCCGCCCGAAAGATGGACGTTGCGACCGATCTGTGCGCACGAGCCGACCGTCGCCCAGGTGTCGACCATCGTGCCTTCGTCGACGTAGGCGCCGATATTGACGTACGACGGCATCAGCACGACGTTGCGGGCGATGAACGAGCCGCGCCGGGCGGCGGCCGGCGGCACGACGCGGAAGCCGCCGCGCGCGAAGCGGTCGGCGTCGTAGTCGGCGAACTTGTTCGCCACCTTGTCGTAATAGCGCATCGCGCCGCCGTCGAGCAGGCGGTTCTCCTGCAGGCGGAACGACAGCAGCACCGCCTTCTTCAGCCACTGATGGGTGACCCACTGGCCGTCGATCTTCTCGGCGACGCGCAGGTTGCCCGCATCGAGCTGGTTGATGGCCTCGGCAACGGCTCCCGTGACCGTGGCCGGGGCCGTATCGGGCTGCAGCGAGTTGCGGTCTTCCCATGCCTCGTCGATGATCTGCTGGATGTCCTGCATGTCTGCCTTCCTGACTTTCCTATGATCCTGAGATGAATTGGCGGATGCGTCCGGCTGCCTCGACACAGTCGGCGAGCGGTGCAACCAGCGCGATGCGGACGAAGCCGGCGCCCGGGTTGACGCCCTGGGCGGTGCGTCCAAGGTAGCTGCCCGGCAGCAGCAGCACATTATAGTCGGCGAAGAGCTGGCGGGCGAAGTCGGTATCGTTGCCGGGTGTCCGCAGCCAGAGGTAGAAGCCGGCGTCGGGCTGCGCGGTGCCCGGCAGGACCTCTGCCAGCAGCGGCGTCACCGCGGCGAACTTGGCGCGGTACTGGCGGCGGTTCTCGCGCACGTGCTCCTCATCGTTCCAGGCGGCGACGCTCGCCGCCTGGATCGCCGGATTCATCGCGCTGCCGTGATAGGTGCGGTAGAGGAGGAAGGAGCGGAGGATCGCCGGGTCGCCGGCGACGAAGCCCGAGCGCATGCCGGGGACGTTGGACCGCTTCGACAGACTGGAAAACATCACCAGCCGCTCGTGGCCGCGACCGAGCATCGTCGCCGCCTGCAGGCAGCCGAGCGGTGGCGCCTCCTCCTCCGGGAAGATCTCCGAGTAGCACTCGTCGGAGGCGATGACGAAGCCGTGCCGGTCGGCGAGCGCAAACAGGCGGCGCCAGTCGTCGAGCGTCAGCACCCTGCCGGTGGGGTTGCCGGGCGAGCAGACGAAGAAGAGCTGCACACGCTGCCAGTCGGCGTCGCTCAGCGCGGCGAAGTCGAAAGCGAAATCGTTCCCGGGCAGGGTGTTGAGGAAGCGCGGCTCGGCACCGGCGAGGATCGCGGCGCCTTCGTAGATCTGGTAGAAGGGATTCGGGCTGACCACCAGCGGCGTGTGGCCGCGCGACGGATCGACGACGGCCTGGGCGAAGGCGAACAGGGCTTCGCGCGAGCCGTTCACCGGGATCACGCCGCTGTCCGGATCGATGCCGCCGAGCCCGTAACGCCGCTCCAGCCAGGCGACGATGCTGCGGCGCAGATCGCTGTTGCCAAGCGTGGTGGGATAATTTGCCAGTCCGCCGAGAGCGCCGGTCAAAGCCTCGCGGATGAACGCCGGGGTCGGGTGTTGCGGCTCGCCGATCGACAGCCTGATCTCGCGTTGCCGCGTCGGCGGTGTGACGCCGGCGAGAAGCTGGCGCAGCTTCTCGAACGGATAGGGCTGCAGTCTGCTGAGGTGGGGATTCACTGGCCTGCGGAGGTCGTGGCGGTACGCCGGATTATAAGGGGCATCGAGCAACCGTGAAAGAAAGCGGCGAGCAGGCGGCAGCGGGCGCGGCCGCGGCGGAAAGCCGGACGGCGGTCGCCGCGCTGCTCGGCGGCGCGCTGATCTGGGGACTGATCTGGTACCCCTACCGCATTCTGCGCGACGGCGGGGTCGATGGCGTGGCCGCAGCGACCGCGAGCTATGCGCTCGCCTTCGCGCTCGGCTGGATCTGCTGGCGGCCGCGGCGGTGCCGCGTCACTCCATCTTGGACGCTGCTCTGGATCGCCCTGGCTGCCGGCACCTGCAATCTGGGTTACGTCCTGGCAACCCTGACCGGCGAAGTGATGCGTGTCCTGCTGCTCTTCTACCTGGCGCCCCTGTGGACCGTGCTGCTGGCACGCCTGCTGCTCGACGAGCGCCTCGATGCGGGTGGGGCGCTGGTCATCGGCCTGTCGCTCGCCGGTGCCGCGATCATGCTCTGGCAACCCCGGCTTGGGTTGCCGGCGCCGCAGGACGCTGCCGACTGGCTCGGCTTGCTCGCCGGTCTCGCCTTTGCCCTGTTCAACGTGCTTTCCCGCCGGGCGCGCCAGCTCAGCAGCGAGAGCAAGGTGCTGGCCGCCTTCGCCGGCGTGGTGGCGATGGGTCTGCTGCTCCTGCTGGCCGGTGCCGGCAGTTGGCGGCTGCCGACCGATACGACGCTGTGGTTGCTGCTCGCCCTGCTCGGCGGGGTTCTGCTGCTGACGAACGTCATCGTCCAGTTCGGCCTGGCGAGGGTGGCTGCCAACCGCGCCATCGTCATCATGCTGAGCGAACTCGCGGTCGCCGCGCTCGCCGCCTGGCTGCTGGCGGACGAGGCACTGGCGCCGCGCGAGTGGGTCGGCGGTGCCATCATCGTCGCCGCCAGCCTGTCCACGGCGCGTCGCGCTGCGGCCTTGCCGGCCTGAACGGGAGGCCGCCGAGGCCGCCGCGGAGCCTCGAACGGGGCAGGCCGCGGCGCGCGGCAGCGCATCAACTCGTCGCGGCGCCGCAGCAGCGCTTGTACTTGCGGCCACTGCCGCACGGGCAGGGGTCGTTGCGGCCGACCTTCGGCGTTTGCCGGCGGATCGTACCGGTGCCACGCTGTGCCAGCCAGAAACGGTAGATGTTGCTCACCGCCTGCGGCAGCTTTTCCTCACACTCGTTGCGCAGTTCCTCGAGTTCCTCGCCGGCCGGCCAGTCTTCGCCGGCTGCTCTGGCCGCGGCTTCGGCGTCACCGGTGAGCAGGTAGAATGGGAAGAGTTGGTCGTCGAGGTAGGCGATCTCGTCGCTGTCCTCCAGCTCGTCACTCGCGCCCAGGAAGCCGAACCAGTCCTCGGTCGCCGTATCGACTGCCTGCAGGTAGCCCTCGCACCAGGGGACGTAATCGCTCGCCGCGTCGTCGTCGTCGCTCACCGGGTAGAGCAGCAACAGGAGCGGTTTGCCGCTCGCCAGTTCGCTTTCCAGGCCACGCGCCAGCAGGCGCAGCAGCGTGGCAGCTTCGCGCCCGACCTCGCCGGCGGTCTCTTCCGGGCAGCCGAGAAGTTCTTCGAGCCACTGCGACTCGGGGATCGGCTGCGGGCCCGAGAGTGCCGCGCACAGGTAGCCCTGGCACATATCGAGGCGCATTGCCTCGGGCAGCGCCGGATCGTCGAGCAGTTCCTCGAGTCGCAGCAACTGGTGGTCGGGGAGTTGCGCCTGGGTGCTCATGGTTTCAGTTCCGTGTGCTGGACTGGCAGGGGAAGTCGGCGAGGTGCACCGCCGGTGCCGGTGTCCAGCCCGCCATCCGTCGTTCGGCAACGACCGTCGTGAAAATGCCGCCGCGGACGTAGAAGCGTGCGATCAGCCGCATGTAGCGCGGCTCGGTGGCGTCCGCCAGGTGGTCCAGAATGCGGTTGGTGACATCCTCATGGAAGCAGCCCGTATTGCGAAACGACCAGATGAAGAGCTTGAGGCTTTTCAGCTCGAGACAGCTGCGGTCCGGGATGTAATCGAGGAGCAGGGTCGCGAAGTCGGGCTGTCCGGTTTTCGGGCACAGGCAGGTGAATTCGGGGATTTCCATGTGGATGTGGTAATCCCGATGTGGCGCCGGGTTGGGGAAGGTGGCAAGCGGGCTCGCCGGCTGTTCGTTCATGGGTGGTGTGGCTGCTCGCGGTGAGGGAGGAAGTGAATCGGGCGGCCGGGATGCTATCATAGACACCCATCATCGGGATCGACCGATTGGTTGCGCCGGGGTCGCATGCGGCGTGCCGGTGGATGCCCGCGCGACACCTCGCCCCTGACCATCTCTTTCCGCGTGCCCGTCGTCGCCGCGTGCCAGTTCATGCGCCTGACCAAACTGAAACTTGCCGGCTTCAAGTCCTTTGTTGATCCGACCACGCTGGCGCTGCCCGGACAGTTGGTTGGCGTCGTCGGGCCGAACGGTTGCGGCAAGTCGAACGTGATGGATTCGGTGCGCTGGGTGCTTGGCGAATCGAAGGCTTCCGAACTGCGTGGCGAATCGATGCAGGACGTGATCTTCAACGGCTCCGGTACGCGCAAGCCGGTGTCGCGCGCGGCCGTCGAACTGGTCTTCGACAACTCGCTCGGCCGTCTCGCCGGCCAGTGGTCGCAGTACGCGGAACTCTCGGTCAAGCGCCTGCTGACGCGCAGCGGTCAGTCCGAGTACTACATCAACAACCTGCACGTTCGTCGCAAGGACGTCACCGATCTTTTCCTCGGCACCGGCCTCGGACCGCGCGCCTACGCGATCATCGGCCAGGGCACCATCTCGCGCATCATCGAGGCGAAGCCCGACGAGTTGCGGGTGTTCCTCGAAGAGGCGGCGGGAGTCACGCGCTACAAGGAACGGCGCAAGGAGACCGAGCACCGGCTCGCCGACACGCGCGACAACCTTGCTCGCGTCGAGGATATCCGCCTCGAACTGGGCAACCAGATGGAGCGACTCGAAGGTCAGGCCGGCGTCGCCCGCCAGTATCGCGAGTACAGCGACGAACTGACGCGCAAGCAACACCTGCTGTGGCTGCTGCGGCGCAACGAGGCGCAGCTCGAGTGTGGCCGGCTGGCGAGCGAGGTGGCACGGGCGGCGCTCGATCTCGAGGCACGGAACAGCTCGCTGCGCGAACTCGAGGCGCGCCTCGAAGAGGCTCGCGAGGCGCATTTCGGCGCCAGCGATGCCGTCCACGCGACGCAGGGCGAGCTGTTTGCCGCCAACGCCGAGGTGGCGCGTCTGGAAACCGAGATTCGCCACCGGCGCGAATCGCGGCGCGAGTACGAGACGCGTCTGGCGCAGCTCGCCGATGACCGGACGCACTGGCAGGGGCAGGCGGCGAAACTGGCGAGCGAAGCCGAGCGCTGGCAGCAACTTCTCGCAGTCGCCGACGAGCGGGTCGAGGAGGGGCGGTTGCGCCTCGACGCGCGGCACGAAGGACTGCCGCTCGCCGAGGAGCGGCACGCGGCCGCGCTCGACGAACTCAATCGCCAGCGCTCCGAAATGGCGCAGGTGGAACAGCGCCTGCACGTCGAGGAGGCCAACCGCGGGCATGCGCAGCGCTCGCTGCAGATCATCGCCGGCCGGCGCGAACGCCTGGCGCTGGAGCGGCAGGCGATGCCGCCGCCGGACGCTGCGGCGGTTGCCGGCAAGCAGGAGGAACTGGCCGGGCTGCGTCTGCGCATCGGTGAGGCGCAGGCTGCCGTGCAGCAGTGGCAGCAGGAGCAGCCGCGCCTCGAGCAGCAGCGCCGCCAGGTCCTCGGCGATGTGCAGCAGGCGCAGAAGGAGCGCGCCGAGGCGAACGCCCGCCGCACCGCCCTGCAGCAACTGCAGCAGCGACTGCAGACGGACGGCAAACTGGACGATTGGCTCCGCCGGCACGGGTTGCAGCACGGTCAGCCGCTGTGGCGGTCGCTGCAGGTCGAGGCCGGCTGGGAGGACGCCGTGGAGGCGGTCTTGCGCGAGCGACTGTCGGCGCTGCCCGCCGAGCGCGCCGATCCGGCGTGGAGCAGGGATCGGCCGGGCGGCAGGCAGACCTTCCTGCTGCCCTTGCCAGCGGCGGCAGTGCCGGCAGAGGTGGCTGCTGGCCAGCTGCTGGCACGCATCCACTGCCCCGACACAGCGCTGGCATCGATTCTCGGCGACTGGCTCGGCGACGTGCTGACGGCGGCCGATCTGGCGAGCGCCCTCGTCGCTCGCGGCCGGCTGCCGGCGAACGGCTGCTGCGTGACGCCCGGCGGCGACATTGTCAGCCGGCAGAGCGTGACCCTGTTCGCTGCCGACAGTGCGGCGCACGGTCTGCTCGAGCGGCAGCGTGAAATCGACCAGCTGGCGGCCGTGATCGCCGAGCACGAGCTGCACGTCGGGCGCGCGCAGGCCGCTCTGGCGGCCGTCGAGCAGGCGCTGGTGGAGGCGCAGCACGAACTGCAGCAGGCACGCCAGGAACTCGGAGTGCTGCAGGACCGGGCACACGCGATCCAGGTCGAGGCACTGAAGCTGGCGCAGGCACAGGAGCGTTTCCGCGAGCGGCAGGCGCAGATCGACGACAGCCTCGCCGAGATGACCGTCGACGAGGAGGGCGAGCGCGAGCGGCTGCTGCTCGCTGAGGACGCGATCGACGCGCAGCGCGAGCTGGTCGAGGAACGGCGGCAAGCGATGGCGGTTGCCCGGCATCAGCTCGAACACGCCGAACGCTCCCTGCGCGAGGAGCGTGAGCTGGTCAATGGCGCCGAACGCGAGCTGCGCGAGGCCGAGTTCTCGCAGCGCGAGTGTCAGGCCAAGCTGCAGGAAATCGCCGCCAGCCGCGAACTCGCGCGGCAGCAGCTCGAGCGCATCGGCGACGAGCTGACGCGTTGCGAGCAGACCGCGAGCGCGCTGCAGGCGGAGGACCTCGAACCACGATTGCAGGCGGCCCTCGACCATCGGGTGACGCGCGAGCATGCCCTGGCGGCCGCGCGCGACGCGCTCGAAACGGCCGCCGGCGGCCTGCGCGCGCTGGACGAGCAGCGCCTCAGGATCGAGCAGAGCCTCGACCCGCTGCGCGACCGGATCGGCGAACTGAAGCTCAAGGAGCAGGCCGCCAGTCTTGCCTGCGAGCAGTTCGCGACGCAGCTCAGCGAGGCACAGGCGGACGAGCAGTCGCTGCGTGGCGAGCTGGCCGGGGCGCGCGCCGGCAGCCTGCAGACCGCGATCGCCGCCTTGCAGCGCTCGATCGAGGCGCTCGGCGCGGTCAACCTGGCGGCGCTCGACGAACTGCAGGCGGCGCGCGAGCGCAAGGGCTATCTCGACGCCCAGTCGGCGGATCTGACGCAGGCGATGGAGACGCTCGAGGGCGCGATCCGCCGCATCGACCGCGAGACGCGGGAACTGTTGCAGACCACCTACGATGCTGTCAACCGCAGTTTCGGCGAACTCTTTCCGACGCTCTTCGGCGGTGGCGAGGCGCGTTTGATCATGACCGGCGACGAGATCCTCGACGCCGGCCTGCAGGTGATGGCGCAGCCGCCAGGCAAGAAGAACTCGACGATTCACCTGCTTTCCGGCGGCGAGAAGGCCCTGACGGCGATTGCGCTGGTATTCTCCATGTTTCAGCTCAACCCGGCGCCCTTTTGCCTGCTCGACGAGGTCGATGCGCCGCTTGACGATACCAACACCGAACGTTTCTGCGACATGGTGCGGCGGATGTCGGCCAACACGCAGTTTCTGTTCATCAGTCACAACAAGATCACGATGGAGATGGCGCAACAGCTCGTCGGTGTCACCATGCAGGAGTCCGGCGTCTCGCGTATCGTTGAAGTCGACATGGAAGAAGCGCTGCGCATGCGCGAGCAACTCGTTTAGGAATCGACATGACGGACTTGCAGATGGGTTTGATCGGCCTCGGCGGCATCGCCGTGGCGGGTGTCCTCGCCTACAACAAGTGGCAGGAACACAAGCATCGCAAACTGGCGGAGCAGTTGCTCGACGTGCGCCAGGCCGATGTCCTGCTCGACGAGAAGGGCAGCGCGAGCGGTGCGGCCGAGTCACGCACGGGGTCGTCCACCGGCGACGGTGGCGACTCGCCAGCGGCAGCTTCCGGCCGGACGGCGCGCGCGGTGCCGGAGCGCGTCGAGCCGCTGCTGCGCCACGCGGGCGACGCGCCGGGGATGGCTGCGGACAGCGACGACGCTTTGCCTGAAGGCAGTGCCGATGGCTCGCTGCCGGGTGGCGAACGGCGCGCGCGCATCGCCGCGGCGCCGCTCTGCCTGCTTTCGCCGGCAATCGATTACATCGCAGCGATCGAACTCTCCGAACCGATTGCCGCCTACCAGATCCGTGACGCACAGCGTGTCGTGCTGGCGCGGCTGGGCAAACCGCTGCACTGGATCGGCTTCAATGACGCATCCCACACCTGGGAGCCGCTTGCCGAAGACGGCGACGGGGCCTACCAGCACATCCGCGTCGGGTTGCAACTCGTCGACCGCAAGGGGCCGCTGCGCGACGCCGACCTGTCGGTGTTCCATGTCGCGATCCAGGATCTGGCTACCGAGTTGATGGGTGCCGTCGAGCTGCCGTTGCGCGAGCCGGCGTTGCAGGTGGCGGCGCAGCTCGACGAGTTCTGCGCCGGCGTCGATATCCAGATCGGCCTCAACGTCGTCAGCCAGGGGCAGGTGTTCGCCGGCACCAAGCTTCGCAGCCTGGCGGAATCGGCGGGACTGGTGCTCGACGCCGAGGGGCGCTTCGTCCGCTGTGACGAGGAGGGCCGGCTGCTCTACGCGCTGCTCAACCAGGAGGCTCCGGGCTTCACCGCCGAATCGATCCGCACCCTGACGACGCACGCGATCACCTTCCTGCTCGACGTGCCGCGGGTCGCCAATGGCGACCGCGTCCTGGGCCAGATGGTCGAACAGGCGCGCCGCTTCGCCGAATCGCTGCACGGGCAGTTGGTCGACGACAACCGGCGACCGGTATCGGAGTCGTCGATCGAGCCGATCCGCCGCCAGGTGGTGCAATACCAGCTGGCGATGGCGCATCGTCAGTTGCCGGCTGGCGGACCGCTGGCGCAACGGCTGTTTTCCTGAGTGCCCCCGCAACTGCACCGGTGTGGCGAATGAGCGCGAGCGAGCGGGCGAGTCGCCTGCGCGCCGAGATCGGCGAGCACGACTACCGCTATTACGCACTCGACGCACCGCTGATCAGCGACGCCGAGTACGACCTGCTGTTTCGCGAGCTGCAGGCGCTCGAAGCCGAACATCCCGAGCTGCTGCGCAGCGACTCGCCGACGCAGCGGGTCGGCGCGGCGCCGTTGGCCGGCTTTGCTGCGGTTGCGCACGCGACTCCGATGCTGTCGCTGAGCAACGCCTTCAGCGACGACGAGGTGGCGGCCTTCGATCGCCGCGTGCGCGAAGGGCTCGCTGCCGAGAGCGACGTGATCTACGTCGCCGAACCGAAGTTTGACGGCCTGGCGGTCAGCCTGACCTACGAGCAGGGTGTCCTGCTGCGCGGCGCGACACGGGGCGACGGCAGCACCGGCGAGGATGTGACGGCCAACCTGCGCACCCTGCGCAGCATCCCGCTGCACCTGCACGGCAGCGGCTGGCCGCCGCTGCTCGAGGTGCGCGGCGAGGTGCTGATGTGGCGCCGCGATTTCGAACGGATGAACGAGCAGCAGCGACAGAAGGGCGAGAAGGAGTTCGTCAATCCGCGCAATGCCGCCGCCGGCAGCCTGCGCCAGCTCGATCCGCGCATCACCGCCACGCGACCGCTGCGTTTCGTTGCCTACGGCGTTGCTGCGGTCGCCGCCGGCGCGCTGCCGGCGACGCACTTCGAACTGCTCGACCGGCTCGCCGCCTGGGGCTTTGCGGTCGCCGCCGAGCGCCGCCGGGTCAGCGGGCTCGCCGCGCTGCTCGCCTGCCAGCGCGAGATCGGCAGCCGCCGCGCGGCACTGCCCTACGACATCGACGGCATCGTTTACAAGGTCGATGACCTGGCGGCTCAGGAACGTCTCGGCTTCGTCTCGCGGGCACCGCGCTTTGCCCTGGCGCACAAGTTCCCGGCCGCGGAAGCGCTCACCGAGGTGCTGGACATTTCGCTGCAGGTTGGCCGAACCGGCGCGCTGACGCCGGTGGCGCGGCTGGCGCCGGTATTCGTCGGCGGCGTGACGGTGACCAATGCGACGCTGCACAACGAGGACGAGATCCGTCGCAAGGATGTGCGCGTCGGCGACACCGTCGTTGTTCGCCGTGCCGGCGACGTGATACCGGAAGTCGTCCGCGTCCTGCCCGAGAAGCGGCCGGCGGCGGCCCGCGCCTTCGTCATGGCGGCGAACTGCCCGGTTTGCGGCTCACGGGTGGTGCGCCAGCAGGACGAGGCGGTCGCCCGTTGCAGCGGCGGCCTCTACTGTCCGGCGCAGCGCCGGCAGGCGCTGCTGCACTTCGCCTCGCGACGGGCGATGGACATCGAAGGCCTCGGCGAGCGGCTGGTCGAGCAACTGGTCGAGCACGACGTCGTGCGCACGCCGGCCGACCTCTATCGACTCGGCCTGTTGGCGCTGGTGCAGCTCGAACGGATGGCCGAGAAGTCGGCGGGCAACCTGCTCCTGGCGATCGAGAGGAGCAGGCAGACGACGCTGGCGCGCTTCATTTACGCGCTCGGCATCCGCAACGTCGGTGAAGCCACCGCCCGCGATCTGGCGCGGCATTTCGGCAGCCTCGATCGCCTGCTGGCTGCCGATGAAGCGCAACTGCTGCAGGTGCCCGATGTTGGCCCGATCGTCGCCCAGTCGATCCGCCAGTTCCTCGACGAGCCGCACAACCGTGAAGTCATCGAGCAGTTGCGGGCCGCCGGCGTCGCCTGGAACGAGGGCGAGGCGATGGCTCCGGCAGCCTTGATCGGTGCCGTCGCCGGCAGAACCTTCGTTCTCACCGGGACCCTGCCCGCGCTCAGCCGCGATGTCGCGCGGCAGATGCTCGAAGCGGCCGGCGCCAGGGTCAGCGCGACCGTATCGAAGAAGACCGACTTCGTGGTCGCCGGCGCCGACGCCGGCAGCAAGCTGCAGCGGGCGCAGGAACTCGGGGTGCAGATCATCGACGAAGCGCAGATGCTCGCCCTGATCGACGGACGGCAGGGCGAGCCGTGAGACGCCTCCTGCAGCCGTGCAGCAGCGGCGGCCGGGCGTGCTCGCGCCGGGTGGCAGCGCCATGAGCGACCCGCGGCAGGCGTTGGCGATCCTCGCTGCGGCCGAGCTGATCCACACGGCCGAGAGCGTTGCCGCGGCGGTCAGCCGGGTCGCCGACGCCATCAGCGAGCAATTGCGCGACCGCAATCCGCTGCTGCTCTGCGTGATGAACGGCGGCGTACCCTTCGCCGGCCATCTGATGACGCAACTGGCCTTTCCGCTCGACTTCGATTACGTCCATGTCAGCCGCTACGGGCAGGAGACGAGCGGCGGTGCCCTCACTTGGCACCGCCTGGCGGGCATGCCGGTGCGCGGGCGAACGGTGCTGCTGGTTGACGACATCCTCGACGAGGGCCTGACGCTGGCAGCGATTCGCGAGCGCCTGCTGCAGGGTGGCGCCGACGCCTGCTTGACGGCCGTCGTCGCTGATAAACTGCACGCGCGGAAGAAACCGATCGCGGCCGACTTCGTTGCCCTGACCGTTCCCGATCGTTTCGTCTTCGGTTACGGCATGGACGTCCGCGGTGCCTGGCGCAACCTGCCGGCAATCTACGCCATGCGGGAGGACTGAGATGCTGGCAATCATCGGTGGCAGCGGGCTGGCGGAGTTCGCCGGCCTCGAAGTCTCGCATCGCCGGCTGGCGCCGACGCCGTACGGTGACGCCTCGGCAGCGCTCACCTTCGGCCACATCGCCGGTCGGCCGGTGGTTTTCCTGGCGCGCCACGGCGATGAACACCATCTGGTGCCGCATGAGATCAACTACCGGGCGAACGTCTGGGCGTTGCGCGACTGCGAGCCGTTCGGCATCGTCGCGGTGGCGGCCGTCGGCAGCATCCGTGGTGACCTGCGGCCCGGCGACCTGCTCATTCCGCACCAGATCATCGACTACACCTGGGGCCGTGCCGCGACCTATCACGAGGGCCCGGGCAGCGCTGTGCACCATGTCGATTTCACCGAGCCCTACGACCAACACCTGCGGCGACGCCTGTGTGCCGCCGCCGCGGCGGCGGCGGTGGCGGTCAGCGATGGCGGGGTGTACGCCGCGACACAGGGACCGCGGCTCGAGACGGCCGCCGAGATAGACCGCCTCGAACGTGATGGTGCCGACGTCGTCGGCATGACCGGCATGCCGGAAGCGGCCCTGGCGCGCGAACTCGGCGTTCCCTACGCGGCGATCAACGTCGTCGCCAATTGCGCTGCCGGTCGCGGCGACCCTGGCCAGAGGATCAGCCTCGAAGCGATCCACCAGGTGCTCGAACAGGCGATGCAGCCCGTGCGGCGGCTGATCGAAGCGATGCTGGCGGCCGACGATCATGATTAGGCCACTGCTGCGCATGGGCGACCCGCGGCTGCTGCGGCAGGCGCGGCCGGTCGAGCGCTTCGACGACCCCGGGTTGCACGCCCTGATCGCCGACATGGAGGAGACGATGCACCACCTCGACGGCGCCGGGCTGGCGGCACCGCAGATCGGCATCGACCTGCGGCTGGTGATCTTCGGCGTCGAGAGCAACGCGCGCTACCCCGACGCCGAACCGGTGCCGCGAACGGTGCTGATCAACCCCATGCTGACGCCGCTGTCGCCCGAAACCGAGGACGGCTGGGAGGGCTGTCTGTCGGTTCCCGGCCTGCGCGGCTGGGTGCCGCGCTGGAGCCGGCTGCACTACAGCGGCTTCGATGCCCGCGGGCGGCCGATCGAACGCAGCGTCAGCGGTTTCCACGCCCGCGTCGTGCAGCACGAGTGCGACCATCTCGACGGCATCCTCTACCCGATGCGCATGCGCGACCTCAGCCGCTTTGGCTTCGTCGATGTGCTCGATGCGGCGGCTGCTGACTGAGGTCGGGAGCAGGCAGTGGTGACCGGTCGCAGCACCGTTCGCGAGTACGGGTTTGGTATGCCGCCGCTGGGCGGCGGTCGGGCCAGCGTATGGACCTGATCAAGGGCATCGCGCTTTTTCTTGGCTGGTTGTCCGGTTCGCTCGCCGGCATCGCTGCCATTCTCTATTCCTTTGGCTACCTGGTGGCGCGGGCGCAGCTCAACCTGCTCGGGCTGCAGGGGCTGGTGGCCCAGGATGCGGACTACTTCCTGCAGGAAGGGGCGAAGTTCTTCGTCGTCGGGGCGGCGGACTACCTGAGCCCGCTCTTTCCCTGGCTCTACTTCGCCGGCTGGCTGCTGCTCGCCGCTCTGCCGCTGCTGGCACTTCTCGGCTGGCTCGCAGCGAGCCGGCGGCAGGCGCTGTTGGAGGTCCGCGATCGCTTCCTGATGCGCGGCGCGCACGTGGCGGAACGGTTGCCGTGGTCATGGCGCAAGCTGGCCTTTGCCATCCTCGTGCTGGTACTCCTGTTGCGCCTGACGACCCACCTCAACCCGTTCGTCGACGTGCTGGCGGTGGCCGACATCCTTTACGCGGCGCCGCTGAGCGGCGAAAGCCGCGGGTCGGCCGAGGTCCGCCAGTGGCTGACCTCTTCCGACCGCGCCGATCTCGTGCTGCTCAAGGGCCGCTTCGGTGAACTGCTGCGCGGCGCTGCCGAGGTGGCTCTGGTGGTGGTCGCGGTGTGGTACCTCGGCGCCGCGTCGCCCTGGCGGCTGTGGTTGGCACTGCCCTTCATGCTGGTGCTGGTGGTCTATACTTTGTTGCTGCCGATGGCCTACGGCGTCCTCGTGCGTCCGAACGAGTATCCGCAGGTAACCGTCAGCAGCGACAGCCCGCTGCTGACAGGCGTGCGCGGCGAACTGTTCCTGTTGCGCAAGACCGGCGACGAGTTCGTCTTCTGGGACAAGGCGGCGCGCCGTGTGCTCTGGGTGCCGGCGGCGCAGGTTTCCGGGCTCAGCGCGCGCGCCAGCCGCCTGCTGTTCAAGGAGTGATGCGATGACGCTGCAACGACTTTACCGCGTGGCGCTGCTGGCGCTGGCCTGGGTGTTCGTCCTTTTCGGTACTGCCTGCGCGCCGCTGCCCGGTGGTGAGGCGGGCGGGGTGGTGATCGGCACGCTGCGGATCGATGGGCCCAACGTCTTCCTCAACGGCGCGCGGGCGCGCGATGGCGCCAGCGTGCGCGAGGGCGACACCGTCACCACCGGCGCCGCTTCGAGCGCCTTCATCGCCTTCAGCGAAGGCGGCTTCGTCCAACTCGACGAGAACACCGATCCCCGCTTCTCGTTTCGCGTCGAGACCCGTGGCAGGCAGCGCTGCATCCACATCCAGATCGACATCGGCCAGGTGTTCATCGACAAGGATGTCCAGTGCTTCTCGACCCCCGACGTCACCGGCAATCTCGGCAGCCGGGTCAACATCCGTGTCAGCGGCAAGGAGACGATCGTCACCGTCCTCGCCGGACGTGCCCTGCTGTTCGGCGAACGCGAGCAGAGCGTACCGGCAGCGGGTGAGGCCGTCTGGCGGCATGGGCGGCAGATCGGTTCGCTGCGCCTGCTCGATGCGGCGGATCTGGCGGCCACTGTCGGCTGGCGTGAGCGCCATCCCGGCTGGTGCTGCGTCGGCGACCGGCTCGAGCAGCGTCTGCCGGAGCAGTGCGACCGGCAGCACTTCTCGTTCGACCGCCGTCAGGCCGAGGCGAGTTGCCGGCAGCCGGCGCCGACCGGCTGGTGCTGCGTCGGCGACCGGCTCGAGCAGCGCCTGCCGGAGCAGTGCGACCGGCAGCACTTCTCGTTTGACCGCCGTCAGGCCGAGGCGCGCTGCCGGCAGTCGGCGCCGACCGGCTGGTGCTGTCTTGGCGGCGGCAGGCTGGCGCAGATGCCGGCCGCGCAGTGCCGCGGCTTTTTCTCGCCCGATGAGGCACAGGCGCGCCAGCGCTGCCCGGCGCCTCCACGTACGGGGTGGTGTTGCAGCGACGGCCGTCTGAGCGAGACGACCGCCAGCCAGTGCCGCGGTTTCTTTGCCGACGAGCGGGGTGAGGCGCAGCGGCGTTGCCAGCCAGACGATGGCTGGTGCTGCCTGCGCGGCAAGGTGGTCGAAATGAGTGCCGAGCAGTGCCGGCGTGGCCAGGGGCGTTTCGCCGGCGAGCGCAGCGAACTTGGCGACTGCCGGCTGCGGGTGACACCGCTGCCGCCCGAACTGCGGCCGGCGCGGCCGCTGCCACCGCGCGCACCCATGGTTGTCGAGTAGTCGCTCGGGAGAAATCGCTTGGCCAAGCCTTACCGGGTCCTCTTTGTCTGCATGGGCAACATCTGCCGTTCGCCGATTGCCGAAGCGGTCGCCCGTACGCTGGCACAGCGGCAGGGTCTGGGTCGTGACCTCGACTTCGATTCGGCTGGCACGCACGGGCACTACCATGCCGGCGAGGCGCCCGATCCACGGGCGCGGCGGGTGGCGGCACGGCGCGGCTACGACCTCTCCCGCCTGCGTGCGCGGGCGATCATCGACGCCGATTTCGACCGTTCCGACCGCATCCTGGCGATGGATGAGGCGAACCTGGCTTCGTTGCGACGGCAGTGCCCGGAGGAGAGCCGGAGCAAGCTCGGCCTCTTTCTCGACTACGCCGCCGGTCTGGGCATTTCGGAAGTCCCCGATCCGTACTACGGTGCCGAATCGGGTTTCGAGCGCGTGATCGACCTCTGCGAACTGGCGGCACGCGGCCTGCTCGCCGATCTCGCCGGTCGTCGCGGCGGTCGCTGAGAACGCGTCTGCGGGCGTCTGCGGGAGGTCAGGCGGGTGCCGCGGGCGGGTCGCCGGCGCTCGACCAGCGCGCGCGCACTGCCGCACGCCGGCCGGCAAACCAGAAGAGCGCGAGCAGCGGCCAGGCCGAGTCGGTTTTCCCCTGTTCCGCCAGCAGCAACGCCTCGGTCGCCGGCAGGCGGACGACGCGGATGTCCTCGCCCTCGTCCGCCAGGCCGTGGATGCCGCCGGCGTTGGAGCTGTCGATGCGGCCGAGGAAAAGGTGTGTGCGCTGCGAGGTCTTCGCCGGGCTGGTGTAGAAGCTGCTGATCGGCAGCAGATCGAGGACCGTACAGCCGGCTTCCTCGAGCGCCTCGCGCCGTGCCACCTGCGCCGGCGTTTCGCCGGCTTCGATCAGGCCGGCGACGATCTCGAGCAGCCACGGTCCGCGCTCGTCGTCACGGGCGCCGATGCGGAACTGTTCGATCATCACCACCTCGTCGCGCAGCGGATCGTAGAGCAGCACGGCGGCGACGTCGCCCTTCTCGATCACCTCGCGGACGATCGGCGGGCTCATGCCGCCGGCGAACAGCCGGTGGCGCAGCCGCAGCCGCTCGAGGCGGTAGAAACCCTGGTGGCAGACTTCGCGTTCGATGATCTCGACTTCGTCCTGGCGCATGCTCCACTCCTTTCGCGGATGCGGCAGAGTCTAACGCAGCCCGGGCGGCGGCGGGTCGCCTCTTGTCGTGCCGGTGCCGGCGAAACGAATTGAGGGCCGACGCCTGGCGGAGGAGGCAGCGATCGTGAACGCCGTCATTCCGGGCAAAAGCCGCGGCGATGGGCGTCTGTCAATCCGCCAGGCGCAGTTCCCGCGTCATGCAGGAGAAGTGACCCGCTTTCGCCGCAGTTTCTCGCTGGCTGGCCTGAAAATCGCTAGCGGGGCGGGATGTCGCGGATCAGCAGCAGGGAGGCTTGGCCAGGGAGCGGCATTCCTCCGCGCCGGGTTCACAGTCTCCGGCCGATTGCTGCTGGTGTGCAATCACGCGAAGCCGATGGCCCGCTGTGCATCGGCCGTCTTCGGACATGGAAACACGTTCACGGAGGCCGCAGCGCGACGCATCCCTCGATTGCCGCGGCTGCAGATCAGGCAAGGCCAAAGAGAGCCAGGAAGAAGTTCGCCCGGGCGCCGAATCCTGCCGTGCTCTGCACGTTCCAGATGTAGATCAGGCCGAAGAACGTCCACACGCCGGCAATCCTCAGCACGCGTCTCAGTCTGCCGGCTGCTGGCGGTCGCCCGCCCCGGCGCTGCTCGCGCCACATCGAGACAAAGATGCCCAGTGCCAGAAGGAAGCAGTAGAAGAACCGGGAGCGATGTCCATGAACTACGGCGACGATCTGGCCCTGGACCATCATTTCGTTCAGCTTGATGATGTGATAGTACATGTTGCCAACGAACGCCGCTGCGAAGACGGCAGCCAACAGACGCAGAGTGGGCCAGTTGCGCAAGCGGCTTCCGAGTTGGGCGAAGGTGGGAAGGAAGAAGAAATTGGCCATTACTTCCTTGAAATAGTAGTAGTAGCGATTCCAGAACTCGACCACCGATTCGGCCAGCAGCGGCTTGTAGGTATTGCGGAAAACGTTGAAGCCGAACAGCCGGAGGATGGCGATCACCTTGAGGCCACTGATGGCATGCCGCAGCACCTGGTAGATCAGTTCGAGGTAGACGCTGAGCCAGGATATCCAGACAGCGCCGCCCGTCGACTCCTGCTCGATCAACTGCGACAAACGGGGAATCTCCGCGATCTGGCCTCCGAGCCTTGCCGTCAGGGCATTTCCCGGCCCGTAGAGCAGACCCTCGAGAGCAGCGAGCGTGATGGTCCAGAGAACGGCGAGAACGAGGAGTTTGATGCCGGCGAGCTGCGAACGGGCGAGTTCCTTCTCGTTCATGGCCTCGCACCGCGACAGATAGGCAAAACCCTTGCCGTAGGGCGTGTTGGAGCCACCGTAGATGGGCCAGATGGTCAGAAAGTGATCGGCGAAGCGCGTGCCGCTCATCCGGCCGTACTGCCCGGCAAACAGCAGGTAGCCCAAACGCCAGATCAGGAAGGGGAACATCAGGAGTACCGCAGCGAGTACCTCGCGCCACAGGCCACTCGTCGGCGTGGTGGTCCACAAGATCAGCAGACCAATCCAATAGGACGAATGCAGGGTGATCTGTGGATGCCGTCTCACGAGCAGCGGCAGGGATGAGAACGCGGTGGCGGCGCGATGACAAAGCCAGACGACCGCCAGCAGCGCGACGAGCGCGGTCGCCAGGGCGATTCCATCGCTCGCAACAGGGAACTCCTGCAGCCTGAACTGCTGCAGAGGCTTCCTGAAGAACACCCAGAGTGCACCGAGGGACAGAATCGTCCGACGTCTGCCAGGCGTCAGCCAGCGCAGCAAGCCGCCCATGTGCTCCCCCCACCAGGCCAGGACCTTCTCGTCCTCGTGGAACTGCCTCAGCCGGCTGAACTGCATCGGGAACTCGCAAGAAACAGGATCACACGCATTTACATTTGTGGAACGCCGTCCGCACGATCGGCGGCCCGGGGATGCTCAGAAGAAGACGGACGGTGGGCAAGTGCTCATCCGGGTGATCGGTTCGCTCGGGCGACGTCCCCGCCAGCGGCAGTCAGCGGTCGGAGCCTCTTGGGCGGGCGGCAGAATGCAGGGCACGGCACGGGAAGAAACCGCGGCTGAACCGTCGGCGGTCGCGTGGCTGTCAGAGCGAGCCTGCCGAGGGAAGCGCACGCCGGCAAGATGCGGCGATTGCCGAGCACGCCAGCGGCCGCTGCCCGCGCAGGAGCCAATCCTACGGACGTGCATCCCGTCGCGCCAGATTCTCCGTCAGGATCTGCGTGCAGTCCTTGACCCCGATCCGGCTGCCGGCGAGGGTGCCGTCACGCGCCTTGAGATCGAGCATGGCATCTTCGATGGCTGCCTGGGCCGCGAACAGGCAGGGTGTGCTGTAAATCACCAGCGAAACCCCGGCATCGCGAAGTTCGTCCTGGGTGCAGGGCGGCGACTTCCCACCAGCGATCTGGTTGAAGCAGAAAGGCCGGTCGACCACTCGTGATAGTTCGCGAACAACCTCGAGGCTGGTCAGACCATCAACCAGCACGGCATCCGCGCCGGCCGCGGCAAAGGCTTCGACGCGCTGCCGAATCTCATCCAGCTCTCCCACATCCGTACGCGCGATGACCAGGATGTCGCGTCGTGTCGCCAGGACGGCGCGCAGCTTGGCCAGGTATTCATCGAGAGGCATGATCTGCTTGCCCTCGAAATGCCCACAGCGGCGAGGCCTCTTCTGGTCTTCGAGCACGACCCCCGAGGCGCCAACAGCTTCGAGTACCGACACGACGTGGCAGGCCACCTCGGGGTCGCAGTAGCCGTCATCGATGTCGACCAGCAGGTTGTGCGTCGGCAGCACGGTACGCAAGCGCTGCACGTAGGCGACGATGTCGGTCCAAGTGATGAAGCCGATGTCGGGCAGTCCGTAGTTGCTGGCCGCAAAGCCAAATCCGCTGACGAACAGGCTGTCGAAGTGGCGGCCGGCCAGGGCGGCGGAGAAGACATCGTAAACCCCGATGAAGGGTAGGATGTGGCTGTTCGCGATCGACTCCCGCAGACGAAGTCCCGGCGAAGAGGTCGTGCGCAATGCTTCTGTATTCACGGGTTGGCCTTGTCGATCAGGTCAACGATGCTGGCCATCGTCGAGAGCCGTTCAGGGTCGAAACCGCCGGCGGAAATGTCGATTCCGTATGTCTTCTCGAGATAGAGGACGATCTGCACGATTGCCAGCGAATCGAGCAGGCCGGAGGCGAACAGGTTGTCATGGACGCCGACGCTCTCGATCGGTTTGTTGGGCTTCTGGATCGTGCGCAGGTAAACGATGAGATCCTGCAGACGCTGCTCGCTATCGCCGCTCATCCGCTCATCTCCCCGGCAAGGACATGCGCCAGATCGAGCGGCGTCAGCCCGGCGCAGGCCGCCTTGACGGCATCGCGATTGATCTTGCCGCGGGAGGTGCGGGGGATTTCGTCCACAAGCCACCAGCGCATCGGCATCTTGTGCTCGGCGAGTTGCGACCGCATCCAGCTGTGCAGGGCCCGGATCGTCGCGCTTTCCGAATTGGTCAGGACGACCGCCATCCCGACTGCCTGCCCGTAGACCTCGTCATCCAGTGCGAAGGTGCAGACATCGCTGGCCCCTTCGAAACGTTCGACGACCGTATCCACGTCAGAGGGGTAGATCTTCATTCCGCCCCTGTTGATCTCGTCCCGCTCACGGCCTCGCAACACCAGCCTGCCGTGTTCATCGAGAAAGCCGATGTCGCCAGTCAGGAACCAGCCGTCGCGAACGGCCAGGGCTGTCAGGTCGTCACGCTGGAAGTAGCCTTTCATCAGTGCCGGAGTATTGAGCCAGACAAAACCCGATTCCCCGGGCAGGCATTCGTCTTCCGGAACGAGCGGCCGCGTCGTGTCGGCGGTGTGCAGCACCTTGATGATCGCGCCCCAACCTGCGCCGATCAGACCGTCTTCGGCAGCGCAATCGGCATTGCCAAGGCCCGCGACCCAACTGCCGGTCTCGGTGATCCCGTAGGAATTGCAGACCTGGCGCGTACCCGTCCAGGCACGGATTTCCTCCCATGCGTGTGCCGACAGCGGCGCCGAGCCACAATGGACACGTTGCAGGGTGCCTGCCTGCGGCGGCTTGGACAGTCTGGTCGCCAGCTTCCAGACGGCAGGCACCGACGACAGAAAGGTGATCCGGTGGTCATCGATCATCTGACCGAGCCGGATGATGATCTCCGGGCGGAAGGGCGGGGTGACGAACAGATCCATGCCGGAAAGCCACGGGAACAGGCAATTGCAGATCAGGCCGTGGCCAAAGTGCGTCGGCAGCAGGCAGAGCGTGCGGGCGAAAGGGGCAACGCCGAGGTGGTCGCGCAGCCCCATCCAGCGCGCGCGCAACGAGCGATGGGTGTGGACGACCCCCTTCGGTGCTCCCGTCGAGCCGGAGGTGAACAGAATCAGCGCGTCGTCGTCGAGCTGGCTGAAGCCGGCGGTCGCCTCCTCGTCACCTGCCTGTGTCGTCTCCACAACAGGCACGCCCGCGTCAGCCAGCGCCTCGGCGACAGCCGCTTCGGTCAGGTGATCGACGACAGCCAATCTGGGAAGTGCCGCCGAAACCAGGGTCCGGATCTCGAATGCCGTCAGGCGCGAGTCGATCGGTACCGCGCAGGCCCCCAACTTCCAGATTGCCAG